>NZ_BAAILK010000051.1:0-310 GCF_054589475.1 Rhodococcus sp. no. 34 | reverse complement strand
CATCCAACACCACAAACTGCGACGGCACCATATACGACGCCAACCGCTCCCCCACACCCACCTTCACCACATCAACATCAACCGAAGACCCCACCGCAGCAGTGACATACGCAACCAACTGATCACGCCACACCACCACCACCACAGAACCCACACCCACCTGATCCCGAACCGCAGACTCGATCTCCCCCAACTCGATCCGCTGACCACGCAACTTCACCTGAAAATCACTACGACCGACATACTCGAGCTCACCCGACACACCGATCCACCGCACCACATCCCCCGTGCGATACATCCGCGAACCCAC
>NZ_BAAILK010000050.1:0-220 GCF_054589475.1 Rhodococcus sp. no. 34 | reverse complement strand
GCGGTTCGTCGGTCGGTTGATTTGTTGGTTGCGGTTTACGGTGTGCTCAGGGCTGGTGGTGGGTATGTTCCGGTGGATCCGGATCAGCCTGCGGAGCGTAATGGGTATGTGTTGGCGGCGGCGTCGCCGGTGTGTGTGGTCAGTACTTCTGATGTTGGTTTCGATGCTGGTGTGGTGCCGGTGGTCGAGGTTGATGTTGTTGATGTGTCTGGTTTTTCGG
>NZ_BAAILK010000049.1:282654-318363 GCF_054589475.1 Rhodococcus sp. no. 34 | reverse complement strand
TTCACTGGAACGATGGCGGCCCAACAGATCTCGACAACCTGATCTTGTTGTGCGGTCATCATCATCGGACGATGCACCACACCGAATGGCGGGTGGAGATCGGGCCGGATCGGAAAACAGTGTTCTATCCACCGATGTCGATCGACCCGTATCAACAGCCGATCGGCGGGAACGGCCCACCCACAGCGGCGTGAACCGCGACAACTGAAGACGTGAGCACCGGGGCATCACCATGCCCCGGTGCTCACGGCTGTCTACTGTCAGAACGCTACTGTCAGAACGTGAGCGTGAGTCGCCCGTTCTCGTCGCTGATGTGAACAGTTCGCCCGATCGACGGAGGGTTGTCACCGCGAAGCTGGGTCAGTTCGGAGGCATTCTCGGGACCGGTGTGACCGGCGACGCGGCGGCCGTCCGGCGTTGCCGCGATCACGAACCCGATCTCAGGCTCCCCGGTGCGACCGTATTCGACAGAGGCAGTGACAATTTCTGCAGTGCCCTGGTAATCGGTGATCAGTTCCGGAGCCTCCGCGGTCAAAGCGCGTGCGTCGGGATCACCGACGTACCCGTCGGCATGAGCGGTGGACGACAGCAGTACGCAGTGCTGGTAGGTGAGGAATCCACCGTTGCCGTGGACGAGGGCAAGGTTCGCGCCGTCGCGAATTCGCCTGGTGACTTCAGCGACGGAATGCAGGGTGTAGCTGTTGAGCGGTCCGCCGAAGAACGAGTGTCCTCCGGTGACGCTTGGGATCGCGGTATCGGGAAGTCCGAGTTCGCGGATCAACAGCTTGGGCACGATCGGGAAGCAGCTGTAGGCATCGACGATGTCGAGTGCGTCGGCGCCGACTCCGGCACCGTCGAGTGTGCGATGTACGGCGTCATGCATCGCGGCCGAGCTGTCGAAGCTGTTGCGGCTGAGTATGTCCAACGGATCACTCGCACCTGCGCCGCCCCAGAGGTGCACCAGCTTGTTTTCATCGATCCCGAACTCGCGGGCCGTCGACAACGAGCAGACGACAACGGCCGCAGCCTGATTGACGAAAGGCATGGCGTTGAGCATCAGCGGGTACGGCTCGGAGACCATCCGATTGCCGGGGCCGACGGTGCCGATCTCGTCTGCCGATCGGATCTCCGACGTCCAGGAGGCGGGATTCTTCGAAGCCAGTTCCGAGAACGCGGCGTACATCCGCGCGGACCAGTCGAGCGATTCACGGGCGTCGTGGCCCTCGGCAGCACTGAAACAGTTCTCGAAGAGCGGGTAGACACGAGTCGGCACGATGAAACCGGCGCGCTGCATTTCGGGGCTTCCCAGGTCGGTCGGATCGAATCCGGGAGGCCCACCGGGCGCGGCTGTCCACCCGATCGAGTCGGGGGCGACTCCGGACTTTCGCAGGGCGGTACTGCTGGCGTGCGATTCGCCGCCCACGAGCAGAGCAGCCGAGGATTCACCGCGAGCGATGGCCGCGCCGATCCGATCGAGGAGCGCCGCGGGCCAGTGGCCACCGATCGGCGAGGTAGAGGTGACCGTGGGGGTCGCGCCTAATCGTGAGGCGAGTAGCCCGGGGAGATCGTCGTACGACCAGCTGACTGTCTTGATCGCGAACACGGAATCGATCTGTGTTCCCAGTTCAGCGTGTCCACTGTCGTTCAACGCGGCGACGGTGGCGTCGTGAATCAGATCGAGGGGTTCGCGGTGCCCGTCGGCAGGATTCCAGCGCAGATCGCCGACGCCGACGATGACCGGGATTCGTGATGCGTCAACCATCATGTACCTCTCGTTGCCGACCCGTAGCCGGGAGTTGCAGTCACGATATCGGGGACCCTGGTATGTGTAACTCTGGGGTCACAGTCAACAATTTTCGGGTTCCTATTTAGGTATGCCTAACGAAAGTCCTATACTCGTCTTCATGACAGCTGTGGCAGAGAGAATTTCGGTGCCCGTGGGGCCGCGTTCCATCGATCACCCCTACTCGATGACAACGGTGACTCTGAAGCTCTCTCATCAGCGGCAGTGGGCCCCGCATCGTCATCCTGAACATGAGCTGATCTGGGGAAACTCCGGTGGAATGCTCACGGTTGTCGCTGACGGCATCACCTGGGAGGTGCCGCCTTCGGCCGGACTGTGGCTGCCTGCCGGGGCGTTGCATGCCGTGAAGGCAGGTCCGGGTACGGAGTTCTTCTGCACCTACTTCCGGCCCGAGGCTCACGCCGCGCCGTCGGGTGTTCCGGGCTTGTTCGGTGTCAGCGCTCTCCTGCGTGAGGTACTCCTGCACATGCATCGGCGGAACATGCCCGACGAGGCGCGCAGTCGCGCCGAGCGGGTGGCCTTCGACATGTTGCAGCCGCTCGAAGTTGCTGCGGTGGAGGTTCCGATGCCGACCGATCCGCGAGCGTTGTTCGTCGCCGAAGCGTTGGTCGCCAATCCGGCAGACCAGCGGTCGCTGTCCGAATGGGCGCTGACGGCTGGCGGTAGCGTCCGTACGCTGACGCGTGTGTTCGCGCAGGGCACTGGAATGACTTTTGCGCAGTGGCGAATTCAGGTACGTGTCCGCGCAGCATTGACGTATTTAGCTGCTGGAGTGCCGGTTTCGGTTGTCAGTAGGCGGGTCGGATACGAAACTCCGAGTGCTTTTGTCGCAGTGTTCCGCCGGGTCACCGGCCGCACACCCGGCAGCATGATGAACAAGGGGAGTGTGGCGCCCGAATCGGTGCCGTACCTTCTGCACGCTTGAGTTGGGTTGCACCGGGCGGAAGTGCTCGGTGCAACCGTCGCGGTCAACTCCGCGGCGCGGACCACGCTTCCCACAGCTCCGCGTACCGACCCCCGAGGTTGACCAACTCGTCGTGAGAGCCGTGCTCGACGACGCGGCCGTCGTCCATCACCAGGATCTGATCGGCGTCGACGGCCTGTGAGAGTCGGTGTGCCACTGTGACAGCAGTGCGACCCCGGGTCAGGGCGAGAGCGGCATCGTCGAGGACCCTGGCTCCGGCGCTGCCCGCTTCGGCGGTCGCCTCGTCGAGAATCAGCAGCGGCGGATCCAGTAATTCGATTCTTGCCAACGCAAGTTGTTGGGCCTGTGTTGCGGTCAGCCGGTGTCCACCGTCTCCGACCACGGTTTCGAGTCCGTCTGGGAGAGCCCGCAGCCAATCCGACGCGCCGACGGTATCGAGAGCCGCGGTGATGTCGTTGTCGGTTGCCGACGGGTCGGCCAGCCGCAGATCCTCGGCCAACGTACCGGCGAAGACGTGGACCTCCTGAGTCACGAGGGCCACCGCGCTCCGAGATGTCGACGGTGGCAGTTCGTTCCGGGGCACCGTCCCGATCTTCACGACGCCTTCGGTCGGTTCGTAGGTTCCCGCGATCAGCTTTGCGACTGTAGATTTTCCGGCTCCGGTAGCGCCCACCAGTGCGGTGACGCTTCCTGCCGGAACGGTGATGTCGATGTCTCGCAGAACAGGAGCGTCGCCGCTTCGGTACGAGAACGTGACGCGTTCCAAAGATGCTGAGCTGTCGACAGGTTCCTGCGGATCGGTCGGTGCGGATGGCACGGGCGCAAGGGTGACTCCGACCAGCCGAGCCAACGCTATTGTGCCTTCCTGCAATTCGTCGAACACGCTGAGAACTGCGCCCACCGGATCGAAGAGGCGGTGGAAGAACAGGGCTGCGGCGGTGGCGGCGCCGATGCTGATCTGACCGTCCTTCACCAGCCAGAAGCCTGTGATCAGCACGGCGGAGAGGCCGATGAACTCCGCGATGTTGAGCCGGCCGAAGAACCTGGTGCGTAGACGCGTGGTCAACAAGCTCAGGCGGACGGCGGCCATCGATCGAGATTCGATCTGTTCGAGATGCGGCTGGGCCAGGCGAAGCGATCCGACGGTGTCGGAGTTGCTCAGCGAGTCCAGGAGCTGTTGCGCACGTGCACCTTCTGCCTCCCGCTCCTCGCGGTAGACCGGTGCCGACCTCGAGAGGTACCAACGCAGCGCCTGGATCTGGATGGGTGCCGCGATCACCGCGGCGACGGCGAATCTCCAATCGAGGCTACCCAAGCCAATCAGCGTCAACACGATGGTCAGTGCCGCGGTGGCAAAAACCGGAAGTGCTTCGGATACAGCCCGGGTCACCAACCGCACGTCGCCGGTGATGCGGGAGACGAGATCTCCGCGCCCGGCGCGTTCGACGTCGCTCTGCGGAAGGTCGAGAACCCGGACGACGACTTCTTCGCGAAGGTCGGCGACAACGCGCTCGCCGACGCCGGCGAGCAGGTAGTTGCTCACTCCGACGAGAAGGGATGAGGCAACCGCGATACCGACCAACGCGAGAGTCAGTGTGCCGATGCGAGAGACAGCGTCGCCGTCTGCGTCGGTCACGGCGTCGACCATGGCGCCGAGGACCAGCGGCGTGAGCAGACCGATCGCGGTCGCGGCGGTCAGGGTGACGACTGCTGCGATCGCGGAAATCCGGTGGGGTCCCATCAACCGAAGTGCCGCGCGGCGCGCTTGTTTCGGTGTTGCGGTGGGGAGTAGTTCGTTCACAGCTCGATCACCCGATCGCAGATATCGAGCAGCACGGGGCTGCTGGTCAGAAGTATTGTGGCGTGTGCCCCGCGTACCTCGGCGATCCCGCGAGCAATGCGCGCTTCGGTGACGGAGTCGACGGCAGTGGTGGGATCGTGCAGGACCAGGACGGGAGCTTCGCTCGCCAGTGCCCTCGCCAACGCGATGCGCTGACGCTGACCGCCGGACAAAGAATTCCCTTGCTCGGTGACTCGGGTTGCGAGGCCGAGCGGCAGTGCCGAGATCACTTGATCTGCCGCAGCAGCGGCGATGGCCTCGTCGTTGCGGCTGCCGATCGGTGCGAGGGCGTCGATGTTGTCGCCGACTGTGCCGATGAACAGTGCCGCGTCGTGCGGTGCTGCCAGAACGTGAGTGCGAAGTTCGTCGATGTGCAGCTCGTGAATGGCGTTGTCGCCGAGATGAATTGTTCCGCTCGAAGGCTCGATTCGACGCGCCAGTGCGTCGACCAACGCATCCGCCCAGGCGGCATTCTCGGTGACGATGCCGATGATCTCGCCGCGTTTGACGTCGAGATCGACTGGTGACGCTCCGGCCAACACGACGTCGCGCAGCGTCAGGAACTCGGAGTGATTCAGGGACACAGGTTCACCCGCGGGAGTCACAGCCTCGGTGGTCCCGAGAAGTGCTGCGACGCGGTTGGCGGAAGCACGCGCCCGTGCCAGACCGGCGCCGAAGTAGATGATGTCGATCAACGGACCCCGAAGGAACTGTGCCAGACCAACCACGGCAACGAATTCACCGACCGAGATGCTCCCGGACGCTGCCATCCGTCCGCCCACGTACGCGATGACAGCGAGGAAAGCGCCGGCGATCGCAACGTTGGCGGCGGAGTACATCGCTTGGTATCTCTGTGCGCGAAGGGTTGCTTCCAACGAAGTCCGGCTGGCTCCCCGATACCGCTGCGCTGCAGCATCTCCGGCGCCGATTCCGGAAAGGATTCGGAGTCCGGAGAGTAGATCCGCGGCTAGCGCGCCGGCCTTGGCGCCCTGCCACTGATCGGTTTCGGCTCGGCGTTCGAGCGGCCGACTGACCACCTGCATGAGAGCCAGCACCGGGGGAGTGCCGAGGATGACGAGCAGGCCGAGTGGCACCGAGATCACCAGTAGCGAAATCGCGGCGGTCAGCACTCCGCAGGCGGCCGCAAGTTTGGTGCTCAGCGTGTGCGTGAATCCGGCCACCGAACCCGCGTCGGATGTTGCAATCGAGTAGACCTCGCCCGGCATACGCCGCGGCGACATGCCGTGCGGATCGAGGCCTCGGCGCGCGATGTCCATCCGCAAGCGATGTGCTCCGTGCTCGGTGACGGAATCGGAGATGCGCGCCGCGAAGCGCCAACTGAGCAACAAGCCGGTGAAGAGAATTCCGAGAACGAGGATCCACTTTCCGAGTGCGGCGGCATCGTTGGTCGCCACAGCACGGTCGATGACCGCACCGATCACCACCGGCACCAACGCTTCCGCGACCTGGTGGCCGGTGAAGCCGACGGCCGCGGCCGCCAGCTTGGCTCCGCGACCTTCGGAAGCGATCGCGCGTGTGATTACCTGACGCGGCGTGATCGCCGGGCTGGTTGGGGGACCGTTTGTCTCGGCCGAAAGAAGTGGTGTCGAAGGCACTGGGTCCACGCTAGGGATCGTGGGCGGTAGTCAGAAGTCACACCGGTGCCAATACTTGTCGTGAACAGGCCATACGTATTGCGTTGGCCGAATTGCGATAGTAGTTGGCCCCGTTGCAGCGGAGAAGGCATCGACTCATCGACGACACTGCAATAAATTAAGGTCTACCTTACTTAGCACGGGTTAACTATGTCCGGAAGTCGGATAGATCCTCGTGTTCGGGTCCGGTTCATGTTCCATCGATGTTGGAGATTGTTGTGAGTCTTGTGTTCGGCGAGGTACTTCACAAGGAGTACGTGACCCCGGGAATGGTTCGTATCGTGTTCGGTGGGGAGGAGCTGACCGCCTTCGAAACCACCGGTACCGGTGACGAATACCTGCGCCTCCACTTCCCGGTCCCGGCTACAGGCAAGTTCGTTCTTCCGGCGGAAGATCCGGATGCACCGCGCGGTTGGCGATACCCGGAGGGAGAGGAACCGTCCCCGTGCCAGCCGTACACCGTGCGACGGTTCGATTCCGAAACCAGCCGCATGACGATCGACTTCGTCGTTCACGAGGGCGGTATCGCCAGCGACTGGGCGCAGAAGGCCGAGATCGGTGACAAGTTGGCGATCGGCGAGTCTCGTGGCCTCTACGAGCCCCCGGCCGACGCACGCTGGCAGGTGTTCGTCGCCGACGCGACTGGACTCCCCGCACTCGGGCGCTTGATCGAACAGTTGCCCGCCGGGATGTCGGCCAAGGCGATCGTCGAGGTGGTGGACGAGTCTCACAAGCAGCAGATCACCTCGGACGCCGACGTCGAGTTCATCTGGCTGGTCGGCAGTGGCAACGGTGTTGCACCGTCGAAGTTGCCGGACGCGGTTCGTGCGATGAACCTGCCCACCGAACTCGGATACGTGTGGGTTGCAGGCGAGAGCACGATGCTCCGTGACATCCGCAAGTACCTTCGCCACGAACTGAAGTTGCCGGGTGAGCAGTACAAGGTCATCGGCTACTGGACGTACAAAGCCGAGGTGTGGAACGCGAAGTACGAGGCGCTCGACGAAAGTGTCCGCGCGGCACTCGATGCGGCCTGGGAATCGGACCGCGACGAGGAAGAGATCCGCGACGAGGTCGAGAAGACTCTAGAGAGCGCCGGCTTGTGACCGTTGGATTCGACAAGAGTGCTGTCGACAGCGGTGCGGCGGACAAGAGTGCAGTCGACAAACACACCGAAGAACTGATCGACGAGTCGCTGCACGAGAAGCAGAAGCAACCGGACGGCCTGGTATCGACCAACTCTCGTCGTATGGCGGGTCTTCTGGTGTGCCTGGTGGTGCTCGCCGCCGTGCTCCTTCTGAGTATCGCGGTGGGATCGAAGACCATTCCGTTCGGGACCGTGATCGACGCGCTGGTGAACTACGACGACTCGAACGATCACGTGATCATCCGTGACCTGCGACTACCGCGTACTCTGCTCGGTCTGATAGTCGGTATGGCACTGGGTGTGGCCGGTGGCCTCATCCAGGCGATGACACGAAATCCCTTGGCTGATCCCGGAATTCTCGGTGTCAATGCCGGAGCAGGCTTCGCGATGGTCGTTGCCGTCGCGGTCTTCGGCTTGACCAGCATCTGGTCGTACATCTGGTTCGCTTTCCTCGGAGCGGTGATAGCGACGGCGATCGTCTACACGCTGGGCTCGATCGGTCGAGGTGGTGCGACGCCCATTCGGCTGACGCTTGCCGGTGTTGCCATCGGCTCCGTGCTCGGCGGCATCTCGTCCGGGATCACCTTGCTCAACCCGACCGCCTTCGACCAGATGCGCCAGTGGAATGCCGGCTCACTCAGCGGGCGTTCGTTGGAAATCGTTCTGGCCGTTGCCCCATTCATTCTCATCGGGCTCTTCCTGGCGCTCGCGTTGGCGCGCCAACTCAACGCGGTGGCCCTGGGTGACGATCTGGCACGTTCGCTCGGTGCCAACATCACTCGTACTCGCATCCTCGGTGTCATCGCGGTGACATTGCTGTGCGGCGCGGCGACAGCTGCGGCCGGGCCGATCGGATTCGTCGGTTTGATGGTTCCGCACGTCGCGAGATGGTTCGTCGGACCGGATCAGCGATGGATTCTCCCGTACACGTTGGTGTGCTCGCCGATTCTTCTTCTCTTCTCCGACGTCGTCGGCCGAATCGTGCTGCGCCCGGGTGAACTTCAGGTCGGCATCGTCACGGCCTTCATCGGCGCTCCGGTGCTGATCATGCTGGTGCGTCGAAGCAAGGTGAGCGGTCTGTGAGCATCGATTTCGGGCGCGCCACCACGGTGGTGCGCTCACCCAAAGAAGGCTGGTCCGCGCGGATCGACGTCCGCACGGTCACAGTCTGCCTCGTCCTCGTTGCGCTTGCATTGGCCATCGGTGTCATCGCGCTCGGTAGTGGTGACTACCAAGTGCCGATCGGGGACGTCCTCGGTGCACTGTTCGGCGAAGCCCCCGCGCGTATCCACATGGTCGTCGTGGAATGGCGTCTGCCCCGAGTTCTGTTGGCGCTGATGCTCGGTGCGGCGCTCGGTATGAGCGGTGCGATCTTCCAATCGCTGACCAGGAACCCGTTGGGTAGCCCGGACATCATCGGCTTCAACTCCGGTGCGTACACGGGCGCTCTGGTGGTCATCCTCCTCATCGGTGGTACTTACTACGAGATTGCAGTCGGTGCTCTGGTGGGCGGAATCGCCACCGCAGCAGTTGTTTATCTCCTTGCGTACAAGCGAGGTGTGCAGGGATTCCGGTTGATCATCGTCGGTATCGCCATCAGCGCGATGTTGGGCTCGGTCAACACCTGGATGATCCTCAAGGCGAAACTTGACGACGCCATGGCTGCCGCAGTGTGGGGTGCCGGTTCGTTGAACGGCCTCGGCTGGACTCAGGTGTGGCCGGTGGTCGTCGTGCTGGCCATCCTCGTTCCGCTGATCCTGGTGTTGGGCAGGCGGATGCAGATGCTCGAGATGGGCGACGACGCCGCCAAGGCGCTCGGCGTCCGGGCCGAACCCACGCGGCTTTCCCTGGTTGTTCTCGGCGTCGCCCTGACGGCCATGGTGACAGCAGCGGCCGGTCCCATCGGGTTCGTCTCTCTTGCGGCTCCGCAGTTGGTAAGGCGATTGACCGGTAGTGCCGGAGTGACCCTGCTGCCGTCGGCAGCAATGGGTGGCGCGTTGCTGATGGTCAGCGACTGGGTGGCGCAGCGAGCTTTCGCGCCGACACAGTTGCCGGTCGGCGTCGTCACCGTCTCCATCGGTGGCATCTATTTCGTATGGCTTCTCGCGCGAGAGGCACGTAAGCAGTGATCGGTGAAGGAACGAGGAACAGCGTGAACGAGACAAGTACGGCCGCCGTCGTGGTCGAAAGGACGAATCGGCTTCGCGCCGAGGACGTCACGATCGGTTACGACAAGCGCGTCATCTCGGAACACCTCGACGTCGAAATCCCCGACGGTGGCTTCACCGTCATCGTCGGTCCCAATGCCTGCGGCAAGTCGACGCTTCTGCGTGCGCTGTCCCGGTTGCTCAAGCCGACCACCGGCAAGGTCCTTCTCGACGGTAAGGCGATCACGTCGTACCCGGCAAAGGAAGTTGCGAGGCGACTCGGGCTTCTGCCGCAGACGTCGATCGCGCCGGACGGAATCAAAGTCGCCGATCTGGTTGCGCGAGGGCGTTATCCGCACCAGAAGCTGATCCGCCAGTGGTCCCGAGAGGACGAGGCCGCCGTCATCAAGGCGATGGAGGCAACCAAGGTCACGGATCTGTCGGCCAGGCCGGTCGACGAACTGTCCGGTGGTCAGCGCCAACGTGTCTGGGTAGCTATGGTTCTCGCGCAGCAGACTCCGTTGGTGCTGCTGGACGAGCCGACGACGTTCCTCGACATCGCGCACCAGATCGAGCTGTTGGAGCTCTGCCGCGATCTGAACGAGAACGACGGACACACGCTGGTGGCGGTGCTTCACGATCTCAATCACGCGTGCCGCTACGGAACTCACATCATCGCGATGAAGGACGGCGCGGTGGTCGCCGAGGGTCCGCCCGCGGAGATCATCACCGAAGAACTGGTGCAGGAGGTGTTCGGCATGGCGTGCCGCATCATCGACGATCCGGTTTCCCACACACCGCTGGTCATTCCGCTGGGACGCGAGCGTCAGCGAAACATCGAAGGAGCAAAGGTATGACACTCGTCCTGGATGCGCAGGTTACCGACACGGAGTGGGCTCAGATCGTCGACCGCATTTCGCGACGCCGATTCTTCGGTGGCGCAGCTGGTGTGGCTGCAGCATTGGCGCTGAGCGCCTGCGGAAGCTCCGATGGCGAATCCGACTCTGCCAGTGACACTCTCCCGTACACGTGGGCCGAGTTCAGCGGCGACGTTCCGCGCGACCCGAAGCGTGTGGTGGTGCTCGACGGCCGCGTCGACCTCGAATTCGCGATGATGATGGACTACCCGATCGTCGGATCGGGCAACTTCTGGTTCCCCGACGCCAAGGCAGGATTCCAGTTTCCCGGCCGCACCATCGAGGACGCGAGCTTCGTCAACGTCGCCGGCGACTTCTCCACCAACTTCGAGGCTCTGCTCGCTCTCGAGCCCGATCTGATCGTCATCACTGCGATCGGATACACCAGTGACTGGTACGGCACCGAGCGCTTGTCTTCCATCGCGCCGCTGTTGGTCGTCGGCGACGACGTCGAACCGATTGCCGGGCACCCGGTCGACTGGCGAGGTGCTCTGATGGCGCAGGCGAGCCAGCTCGACCGGGTGACGATCGCCGAGGCTTCCATTGCGGAGTACGACGACAAGCTCGCGAGACTGCGACCGATGTTGCAGGAGAAGCTGGGCGGAAAGAAGATCGTGTTCGGCGTTCAGACGCCGACGGGCTTCCTTGTGCATCAGCGGAATCTGCGAATCAGTGTTGCACTCGATGCCGGCCTGGACGTGCTTTTCCGTGACGACGACAATGCAGAGAACTCGTTCGAGTTGTCGTTCGAGCAACTCGACACCTTGGCTCCGGCGGATGTGATCATCGCCCAAGCACGCGATCAGGAAGCGCTCGACGCGATCAAGTCGCAGCCGACGTGGCAGCGGTTGCCTGCAGTTCAAGCGGGCAACGTGTTGACCAGCGACGCGCGATACAACCAAGGATTTGCGCTCACCGCGGCCATCTTCCTCGACGTTCTCGAGGAAGCGGCCGGACGAATCACTGCTGGGCAGTAATTCAGGCGACGTTGCGGGCCTGGTCGAGTAGTTGTGCAACCTGCTCGAACCAGGCGCCGTAATTGGCGTAGGTGTTGGGACGCTTGTCGTCGAAGTCGATCACCTGGTTCGCGGTCACCGCGGGCAGCTTGACGAAGACGGGTGATGCCGCGAATGCCTCTGCCGACTTCGCGAACTGGAACACGATGTCCGCCGGATAGTCCGGTACCTGTTCCCAGCTGAGATCGGCCCAGCCCTTGTCACCTCCCGGACCGGTGAACTTCACGCCCAGTTCCTTCAGGTAACCGAACTGAGCGAGCGCCGTTGTGCCTGCGTACAACTCGGAGCTGTCACCGTTCAGGGCGAGGACTTCGATGTCGTCGACCTTGGCCGCAGCAGTTCGGATGCGCTCTGCGCCGGATTCGAATGCTTCCTTGTCTTCGCGTGCTGCGGCTGTGTCGGTGTTCCCGCCGAGTGCTTCGGCGAGTGAGGCGTATTCGCTCAACACGTCCGGTGTCGAGGCTCCGGAGAACTTGACGCCGACAAACGGTGCAACATTGTTGACGGTCTTGCCCATCGGCTCGTCCCACCAGGTCCATCGTGTGGGGTCGTCGCTGTTGCCGTACCCGATGAC
Organism: Rhodococcus sp. no. 34; assembly: GCF_054589475.1. Lineage (NCBI taxonomy): Bacteria > Bacillati > Actinomycetota > Actinomycetes > Mycobacteriales > Nocardiaceae > Rhodococcus > Rhodococcus sp. no. 34. Next base: position 306,338 of record NZ_BAAILK010000049.1, on the reverse strand, counting down.
CAGGTCTGGGTCCAGCGCCGCAAGAGCTTCCGCGCTGAGTTCACCTTCACGGCCGACGACGGTCATCGTCGACTCGTCAGCGCGATCGGTGACGTCTGGATTGCCGACGCCGTAACCGAAGATGCCGACCGGCCGAATGCCGTAGTCCCACAGAGCCGCAGCGGAGTACGCGTCGACGACGATCCGCTCCGGGGCGTGGTCGAGGGTGATCGTGTTTCCGTATCCCGTTGTGTAACTCCAGGACTGGTCGGCAGACCTGGTCTCGGTAGAGGGCGCTGCGTCGCTACTTCCGCAACCGGCGAGTAGGAATGTGGCGACGGCGGGTAGTGCGGCGAAGCCGGCGAGCCGGCGATTGATTTTCATGAGAACCTTCCGAACATGGCGAACTAGGCTAGGTAAGCCTAACCTGACATGTCGTTCGGGCGTTCTCGGGGTCAGTTGCCCTGCCACATCTGAAGCCATTCGCTCCAGGATGGGGGAGTGATCGTTGGTCGAGGTGTTTCGCCACGAAGTCCGTCGAGCATGAAGTCGAGATAGCGCGTGTGTATTTCGGTGGCTCGATCACCCTCGATCGGCAGAGTCGGCCGCAGATGCACTGTCATGAGCATGACGTCTGCAGCAGTGAAGTCGGGCGGGACTTCGCGAGCGTCGATGCAGACGTCGACCATCGATTGCAGTGCGGCCTCCAATTCTTCGGCGGCACGAGTGACTTCGGCGTGTTCCGGTAACTTGCCGCCGAGGACCGGAATGAGCGGTCCCACTGATTCGGTGAGATATCGCGAGAAGAACGTCTTCAATACGGCTTCATCGGTTTTCGCGGTGCTCATGCACTCTCGGGCGAGGGTGGCGAGGTGGTCGATCGCCCAGACACGCAGGGATTGCGCCAGTTCCTCCTTGCCTCGGTATCGGCGATAGATGCTGCCTACTCCCACTCCGGCCCGGGTGGCAATTGCCGATACCGGTGCATTCCAACCCTGTTCGGCAAAAATCTCGCGCGCTGCTCGCAGTACGGTGACGTCGTTGTCTGCGGCTTCTCGGGCGCGTCCGGGGAGGCTCGCATTCTCTTTCGCCATTCCCACAGGCTAGCAATGCATGGTTTACTCAATCGGAACGGAGTGTTCCGTTCCGATTCGATTCATGATTGGAGGAAGGTGTCGATGACAACCTTGGCGGAGGCGCCCACGCGATCCGGGAGCCGGGTGATCGCCGCGCTTGCGGGGGCGGTACTCGTCTACTCGCTCATGCAGACCATGCTGGTACCGGCGTTGCCGGTGTTGGGTGAGCATTTCGACACGTCTGTGGCGGTGACCGGCTGGATCCTGACGGCGTACCTGTTGGCGGCCGCGGTGATGGCTCCGATAGTCGGCGCGATGGGTGACCGATTCGGTGACAAGCGAGTCCTGGTGATCGTCCTGATCATCTTCGCTCTCGCGACATTTGCCGCGGCGGCCGCCCCGAATATCGGGGTGCTGCTTGTCGTTCGAGCTGTCCAGGGAGTGAGTATGGCGAGCTTCCCGCTTGCGATGGCAGTACTGCGGAGAACGGTAGTAGGTCCCGAGTTGTCTTCAGGGATAGGTTGGCTCGCTGGGACTTTGGGAATCGGTGCCGGAAGTGCGCTGGTGATCGGCGGTGTCATCCTCGAGTATCTCAGTTGGCAGTGGTTGTTCGTGATCACCGGGATCTTGATCGTGCTCTCATTGGTCGCAGTGGTGGCCGTGGTTCCGGGTTCGCATCGCCGCCCGGGTATGCCGACGGACTGGGCCGGTGCCGGCGCTCTGGCGTTCGGATTGGTGAGCCTGCTCTTGGCGATCACGAAAGCCTCCGACTGGGGAGTTTTGTCGCTCGGATTCTGGGGTCTGGTGGTAGTCGCATTCGTTTCGTTCGCGACACTGATTGCCGTCGATTCCCGCCACGACGCGCCGATCGTCGACATGCGAGTTTTTCGGGACAAGCCGATGATGATCACCAGCGCACTCACCCTGGTGTTCGGGTTCGTGCCGTACATTTTCTACCTCTGTCTGCCGCGGATCCTCCAGGCGCCGGAAACGTCTACGTATGGAAGCGGATTCACCGTTGTGCAGACCGGCTTGGCGCTCTTGCCCGCCGCTGTCCTCGTCTTTCTCGGTGGCCGCTTGACGCCGGCTCTCGCGCGGCGATTCGGGCCGCGGGTGCCCGCTGTCATAGCGCTGGCCCTCATGGCGGCGGGCGCAGTCGGACTCGCGATCTGGCCGAGTTCGGTGGTTGCGATCGTGGCGTTCTTTTCCCTCGTCGGATTGGGGAACGGCGTGGGGTTCGCGGTCTGTGCTCTGTTGGTTGCCTCGATCGTCCCGCCATCGGAAATGGCAGCAGCCAGTGGAGTCAACAGTGTGATCAGAACAGTCGGTTCGGCGGTGGGCGCCCCGGTGACCACAGCGGTCCTGGCGATCGGCATTTCCGGCGACTCGTTCGCGCTGGCGTTCGTGATGGGTGCCGTCATCAGTGTTGTCGCCTGTCTGCCGGCGATTGCACTTCCAGCGACGAGGACTGCACAAAAGGCGTGACTTATTGTAGGCTCCCCTAATCGAGACAGCATGTAACTAAAGCGGGGAGAGAAGGATGTGGCAGCAGTGGGGCCTGCGAGCAACGGCACTCGCAGCGACAGCAACGGCGCTTGTCGGTTGCTCCGTGGGCGGCGATGACGCAGACGCATCGGAAACAGGCGAGTCGTCGGCCGTACCTGCACCTCAGAAACTGCTCGCACTGGACGAGTTCGCAGCGCTCAACGCGCTCACGCTCGGGGTCAAGCCCGATACGGTCTTCGCCACGCTGCAATCGCAGGCGGCGAAGGAGATATTGCAGAGCGAGGGGATCGAGGTCGTCGCCAAACCGACGTTCTTCCAATCACCAGATGTGGAGCAGATCGCGGCCGTTCATCCTGACCGAATCCTGCTCAGTGATGTCGGCTCGTTGACGTCGATCACCGCGCAGGCCAACGAGATTGCCCCGACGACGGTGCTCGCCTATGCGGCGCCGTGGCGCGAAGTTCTGAATACCGCGGCGACTGCACTGGGTCGAGAGTCCGAAGCTCGCGAAATCGTGTCGAGGCTCGAGACCAAATTTGCCGAAGTATCCGGAACGGTCGAGGCGCAACCGCAGACGCTGTCAGTGCTGGTGGGATTCTCCGGCGGCATGTACACCGTCATCCCGGAGTCGCCGATGTCCTCGATCATCGAGGAAGCCGGTTTCGGGCGCCCGCAAGCCGAACTCGACGCGAAGATCGGCCCCAACACAGGTGTTGCCACGTCTTCGGTGTCCGGCGAGGAGGTCGGACAGCACGCGGCGGACGCGATGGTCGTGACCTCGGGCAACATCTACGACGGCGCTCTAGTTCACGCAAATCCACTGTTCAACGAGATCTCCGCAGTGAAGGCCGGACGCACAGTGGACGTGAGCGGTGAACTTTGGTTCGGCAGTTATCCTTTCGCGGTCTACTGGATCCTCGAAGACCTCGAGGCTCTTGCCGATCTCACTCTCACCGGCGCGGAACTCCAAGGCCGCATCGCATCCGACGCCGACGCAGTAACCCGATGGAAGGCGTTCTCGAAATGACGACGACACAGGCTACGAAAGCAGACATTTCATCTGAAGAGGCCGACGCATCACAAGGAGCGACGGCCGAAGCCTCGCAAGCCAAAGCTGAAGCGGCGGCGCACAAGAGCGCGCTTCGCGAACTCCTTGCGCCAGTTCGTACACGGACCACCATCGCGATGGTGATGCAGGTGATCGCCGCGGTCGCGGCCATCGTGCCGTACGTGGCCATCGCCGAGTTGGGTAAGACGCTGATCGTGGGCGGCGACATCGACTCGTCTCGCGTCTGGACGATAGTGTGGGTGGTCGTCTTCGGTCTGGGTATGCGCGCGTTCTTCGGAGGCGGTGCATTGATCGTGACGCACTTCGCCGATGTCAATCTTCAAGCTGTGCTTCGGCGTCGAATCGCAGCGACACTCGGTCGACTTCCACTGGGCTGGTTCACCTCCCACTCGTCCGGAACCGTGCGAAAAGCCGCGCAGAACGACATCTCCGATCTCCACTACCTGGTTGCGCACAGCGCCGTCGAGACCACCGGCGCCATTGCGGTGCCGCTCGTCGGGCTCGGCTACGTGATCTCGATCGACTGGCGTCTGGGACTGGTCGCGATTGCCACCCTCCCGATCTACATGATCGCCTACGCGATGATGACCAAGGACATGGCCGTCAAGATGAGCCGGATGAATGAGGGCATCGCGGCCATCAGCAACACCATCGTCGAGTTCGTCACCGGCATCGCAGTGGTCAAGACCTTCGGTCAGGACAAGCAGTCACATTCTCGATACCGCGACGCTGCCAAGGCGTTTGCCGTCTCGTACGAGGGCTGGGTTCGCCCGATGCTCCGGACCGAGGCGCTGGCCTCGATTGCGTTGAGCGCACCGGTTGTGCTGGTGGTCAACCTTGGCCTCGGCTCGTGGTTCGTTCACTCCGGATGGGTGTCACCCATCGATGTGCTGACCAGTTCTCTTGTCGCGATGGTGATTCCGGTGTCGGTGACGACCATCGGTTTCGGTATGCAGGCTCGCCGTGAGGCAGCCGCCGCTGCGGCGCGACTGATTGCGCTATTCGCAACCGACGCTCTGCCGGAAACCGATCATCCGAAAAAGCCTGTGGGGAACGAAGTTCGATTCTCCGGAGTCTCCTTTGCATACGACGACGGCGCCGACGTCCTGTCCGACATCGATCTGACGCTGCCGGAGGGCACGGTGACGGCGTTGGTCGGACCTTCGGGTTCGGGTAAGTCGACGCTGGCAACGCTGGTTCCGAGGTTCCACGACGTGCGTGCCGGATCCGTGGCCATCGGTGGTGTCGACGTCAGGGAAGTCGCTACCGACGAGCTGTACCGCCACGTCGGATTCGTTCTGCAGGACGTGCAGCTGGTCGAAGCGACCGTGCTCGACAACATTCGGCTTGCCCGACCGCAGGCGACTTCGGCCGAGGTGAAGGCCGCTGCCGCAGCCGCGCAGATCGACACCCGAATCGAAGCGCTCCCGAGGGGGTACGACTCGGTGGTCGGGGTCGACGCCAGATTCTCGGGTGGTGAAGCCCAAAGAGTCTCCATCGCGCGTGCGATTCTCGCGGACACTCCTGTTCTCGTGCTCGACGAGGCAACCGCGTTCGCCGACCCGGAGTCCGAAGCCGATATCCAAGAAGCGCTGTCGCGTTTGACGGTCGGCCGCACGGTGCTGGTGATCGCGCACCGGTTGGCTTCGATTGTGTGTGCCGATCAGATCGTGGTCCTCGACGCCGGACGGATCGTGGAGAAGGGCACGCACGATCAGCTCGTGGCGAGTGGTTCAACCTATGCCCGGATGTGGGCGAGTCACAGTCGGGCCGACTCGATTGAACACAGTCGGGCCGACTCGATTGAGCACAGTCGGGCCGACAGCATCGCAGGTACGTCTGACGCAGCAGGAAAGGCCAACTCATGATTCGCGACCTCTTCCGGATACTCGGCCCGCAGAATCAGGGCCGATATCGCGAGTTCCTGGTGTGGGCAGTGTTGTACGGCGTGATGCAGGGTTTGGCAGTGGCGCTTCTGGTCCCGGCGGTGCAGGCACTGTTCGATCAGAATTGGGGCAGTTTCGTTCGGTGGCTCGCCGCCATGGCCGTATGCGCTGTGATCAGTTCGATTGCGCACTACCTGCAGGCGATGAAGGGTTTCGAGTCGGCCCTCACTCTGCTGCGGACGATGCATCTGCGCCTGGGAGATCATCTCGTCACTCTGCCGCTCGGCTGGTTCGGCGCCGGCCGACTCGGGCAGGTATCGCAGGTTGCCAGCAAGGGCACCATCTCGGTGATGGGGGCCGCTGCGCACCTGATGACACCGATCATCTCCGGAATTGCCAGCCCGGCAACCATTGTCGTGTGCATGTTGTTCTTCGACTGGCGGCTCGGGCTCGCGCTGGTAATCAGCGTTCCGATTCTCTTCGCGGCAGCACGATTTGCCTCGACGATGACTGCCAAGGCCGACGATCGGGCTCATGCAGCGGCCGTCGAATCGAACAATCGAGTGCTCGAATACGCGCGTTGCCAACCGGTCCTGCGTGCTTTCGGACGCACCCACGGGGTGTACGAACCGCTCGACGACGCGATCGAAGCGCAACACACTGCGGGTCGTTCACAACTGTGGTTCGTGGTGATCGGGTCCGTGGTCAACGGGATCGCCCTGCAATTCGTGTTCTCTGCCGTGATCATCTTGGGCGCGTTCCTCGCGCTCGGCGGCGACATCGATCCGGTCACGTTGATCGCGCTACTCGGACTGACCGCACGGTTCATCCAGCCGCTGGGTGAGATCGGCGAGTTCGGCGGTGCAATCAGAATGGCACGCAATGAAATCCGGCGAATGTCCGAGATCCTCGAAGTTGAACCGATGGTCGAACCCGATACCAGCGGGGCGGCGAGGGGGGAGACGGCAGTGCAGTTCGACGCCGTCGACTTCGGATACGCGGACGGTGGGCAGGTTCTGCGAAACATCTCCTTCGACGTGCCACGGAAGTCGTTGACGGCGTTGGTCGGTCCGTCAGGGTCCGGCAAAACCACCGTCACTCGGTTGATCTCGCGCTTCTACGACGTCGACTCCGGTGTGGTGCGTGTCGGCGGCGTCGACGTGCGGGACCTCACGAGTGCCGACCTGATGTCGCAGCTGTCTCTGGTCTTCCAGGACGTGTACCTCTTCGACGACACGTTGATCGCGAACATCCGCCTCGGCCGCCCCGAAGCCACGGACGAAGAAGTCTTCGACGTGGCTCGGATCGCGGGCGTCGCGGAAATCGTCGAGCGGCTTCCGCGGGGTTGGGACACCCGTGTCGGTGAGGGCGGGACGGCACTGTCCGGTGGAGAGCGGCAGCGGGTCTCCATTGCACGCGCACTCCTCAAACGCGCACCTGTAGTTCTGCTCGACGAGGCGACGGCCGCGCTCGATCCCGAGAACGAGGCACACGTTCAACGTGCGATGCAAGAACTCGCCAGGGAAAGCACACTGCTCGTGATCGCTCACAAACTGTCGACCGTCGTGGCCGCAGATCAGATCATCGTGCTCGGTGACGACGGTTTGATCGTCGAAGTGGGCACCCACGAAGTCCTGCTCGCAGCCGGTGGGAACTACGCCGCGTTCTGGAATCAGCGCCACCGTGCGTCGGGATGGCGGTTGGTGGCAAGCTGAGCAGAATGCAGACCGGAAAGAAGACGGGGCGGCCGCCGACGTTGTCGACAGTGGACATCGTCGAGGCCGCCCTCGCCGGTGATCTGAGTGAACTGACCATGCCGAGCGTGGCAAAGCGGCTGGGCGTCAGTCATTCTGCACTTTATCGCTACTTCGCAGACCGCGAAGCGCTGCTGCGTGCCTGCTCGGATCATGTTGTGCGTCAGACTGTATGGCCCGATACGAATCGTCCGTGGCGCGAATTCCTGAAGGATTTCTGCGACGTTCTGTGGTCCTCGTTCGAGCGCTATCCAGGTCTGGCCCAGGTCGGTCTCGCAGTTCCGGGCACGCCGCCGGCGATAATCGAGATCGTGGAGAAACTGGTCGGTTCGTTGACTGCGCAAGGCTTCACACCCCACGATGCGATATTGGCGGTGGACTTCATCTCCGAGGTGACGATGACGCAGTTCGCAATGATGGCGGCGATGGACAAGACCGTCAGCTCCGCCGATTCACGTTCCGCGCGACAGGCGTATCAGGAAAGTTGGAATGCATCGGAGTCGTTGATCGAGGGAATCGGCGACGAATCGACGTGGCACGGGCGAGGTTGGTTGGACGAGAAGATCACGATCATGCTCGACGGCCTGGAAAAGCGTGTTATCGGCTGACATTTCTACTAGCTTTGAGAGTAATGCCCGTTTCGGCGTGATACAGGCTAATGTGCACACATAGGACGGGTGGTTGCTGCACCGGGAGGCGGGGATCATGGATCTCGAAGCGATTGTTCTCATCCAAAGACTCAAGTACCGATACGCACGCGCCTTGGACACCAAATCGTGGGTCGAATTCGCCGACACTCTGACCGTCGACGCCACCGCGATCTACGGAGAACAACTCAGTTTCGATTCCCGAGATTCGTTCGTCTCCTTCCTCGAGAACACTCTCGGATCACACATCATCACCGAACATCAGTGCGGGCAACCCGAGATCGACGTCGACGGAGACACCGCAACCGGGATCTGGTGCCTCGCGGACACAGTGGTAATCCCCGAAGACGGCATGCTGCTTCGCGGATCGGCCTTCTATCACGACAGATACACCCGCTGCAGCGACGGTGAATGGCGAATCTCCCACACGAGCTACGAGCGGACCTGGGAATCGGTGGTGGCGCTCGCCGACATGCCGAGTTTCCGATTGACGTCCAACAAGTGGGCGCTGCTGCAGCAACCGTCGTTCGGCGACTCGGTAGTTCGCAACGTCTCCTGACGTCGCCCGCGATTAGAGTCGGCTCATGGTTGATGCAGATTTTTCGCTGCCTGACGTACGGACGTGGATTCGCGGTATTGCCGCGCTGACCGGAACTCCGCCGCCCGCGCCCGAGTGTTTTCCGGAAAAGCCGGGGGAGTTGTTCCTCGACTGGCTCCGTGCGGCCGTGGCCTTCGGCGTCGTCGAGCCACACGTGTGTGCGCTCTCGACCGTGGACGGCGACGGTATGCCTGATTCTCGCTTCCTCATCCTCAAGGACGTGACCGAGGGAGGGTTCTGGTTCTCTGGTTCAGCTGCTTCGCCGAAAGGTGTTGAGTTGAAAGAAAATCCGCGAGCATCGCTCGCCTTCTACTGGCGCGAAACAGGCCAACAGGTCCGGATTCGCGGAACGGTTCGCGAGGGCGACGACGCACTTCGACGCCGAGACTTCGTCGAACGCTCCGTCACCGCGCGAGCGGTGGCGACGGCAAGTGAGCAGAGCGAGGTGCTCGAAGACTTAGGGGCGTACGACACGTCGGTGGCCGCTGCGGAAGCAAGAATCAGCGACGACCCAGGGTTCGTGTCGAAGGACTGGCGTGCGTGGTGCCTCGAGCCGGAGTCTGTCGAGTTCTGGCAGGCAGACTCCGGGCGTCGGCATCAGCGGTGGTTGTACCGGCGCGGCTCGGACCGAGCATGGACACGAGCAGTGCTGTGGCCCTAAGGGGCAGCTGGGCCCAGATCAGCTCGCGCTGATCTCCGGCGATACGAGGTTGACGACGATCGACTGTCCGCCCAGCTTGGCGTGGATTTCGGGATGTTCGAACCCCGAGGACAACAGGTAGCTGCCGAGCATCGTGAGCAACTCGTCCAGATCCGTCGTGGGATCGGAGGAATGTGCGCTCGAGGGTGAGGCCTGATTTGCGATGAGTTCGGTGTGGGTGAGTCGACCGGCCACTCGAACGGCGGCTACGCCCATCGCGTCGCGACGTACGACGGTACGACTCCGAGTTTCGAGCGTCCTCGATGATTCGCGTGTTGAAGCTGGCACTGAAAGGTCCTCTCCGCTGCTGTGTGCGGCCGTGGTTCGGGCAGGAAGCGGAAACGTGAATGCATCGGATTGCTTGGGTGCGGTCGACAGAAAATCCGCTGTGGCGGTGGCACTGCTGGAACCGTTACCCGTGGAAAGGTTGCTCCCAGAACCATTGCTTGCAGAACCATTGCTTGCAGAACCATTACTTGCGGAACTATTGGCTCTCGATCCGTTGCCGGAACCGTTGGGGCCCGCTATTCCGTGAGAATTCTTGTCTTCCATTGTTTCGCTCCTGATGCCCGTAAACAGACCGCCGGTTTGCTTAATCGACGCAAACATACCAGGAGTTGGTTTACGGTCACACCCCTTGTGGAGTTCGGCGTTGAATGCGCAGCCACATTGCGAAGCCCCACAGGACGAAGAATGCATAGACCAGATAGAGGATCGCCGAAGGGTAATAGCCGGCTCGGAAAAGAAGGGGAACACCAACGGCGTCGACGCCGATCCAGATGAGCCAGAATTCGGTCCAGCCGCGCGCCATGCCGTATGTCGCGAGGATGGAGCCGGTGAAGATCCAGGCCTCTGCCCACGCTCCGTACGAGCCGAGGAGGGCGAAGATCCAGGCGAAAGCGATTGTGCCGCTGGTCATGACGGCGATCATGGCGACGCGCTCGCGAGTTGTCGCCCAATGGGGCAGGACTGCGCGACCGGAGTCGCGTGCCCCGCGTCGCCACTGAGTCCACCCGTAGACGCTGACGGTGATGAACAACAACTGACGGCCGGCCTGGCCGTAGAGATTGAGCTCTTGCGGCGTGTGGAAAAGTGCGCCCATGAACACCGTGAACAACAAGGCATTTCCGGCTATACCGACGGGCCACGCCCATACCGAGCGTCGCGCGCCCGCGATCGCGGAGCCGATTCCGAACGCGTTTCCGATGATCTCTCGCCAGAGAATCGTGGCGCTGCCGATGTGCAGTTCGGCGTCGAACAGCGCCTCGATCAGGCTCATCAGTCCGCAGCAGCGACGAGGGGTTCGAGCGTCAGATCCGGGAGTTCCTTCTGGATGTACTGCAGGCGCCACTTGTCACTGACCAGGGCGAGCAGAACACCGTCGGAACGGGTGAAGACCTCCACACCTCGTTGACGGTTCAGTTCGACCTCGGACGCGGCGTCGGTACGGCGAGCCAATGCGTAGCCGAGCGGTTCCATCTTGGCCTCGACGTTGAACTCGGCCTTCATGCGTGCTGCGACGACCTCGAACTGCATCGGGCCGACGGCCGCCATGACGGGGGAGGCGTCGCCGCGGATGTCGTTGCGGAGAATCTGGACGACGCCCTCGGAATCGAGTTGGTCGACAGCACGGCGGAACTGCTTGTACTTGCCGGCGCTTTCGGCGCGCAGGATCGAGAAGTGTTCCGGCGCGAACGACGGGATCGGCGGGAACTCCACCTTCTTCTCGGTGTACAGCGTGTGGCCGGGTGCGAGTGCGGTGGCGTTGACGAGGCCGACGACGTCGCCGGGGAACGCGGATTCGACGGTGGAACGTTCACGTCCGAATACCGTCTGGGCGTACTTGGTCGTGAAGGGCTTGCCGGTTTGGGCGTGTGTGACAACCATGCCGCGCTCGAACACGCCGGAGACGATGCGCATGAACGCCAGACGGTCGCGGTGCGCGGTGTCCATACCGGCCTGCACCTTGAAGACGACCGCACTGAACGGATCGGTGACCTCGCGCGGCTTGCCGCTGAGGTCTTCGCGCCCACGCGGCGGCGGCGCCAATTCGACGAGGGTGTCGAGGATCTGGCGGACGCCGAAGTTGAGCATCGCGGACGCGAAGATCACCGGGGAAGTCTGACCGGCGAGGAACATCTCCTGATCGTGGTCCTGGCCGGTAGCGGAGAGCAGTTCACTCTCCTCGGCCGCGGTCTCCCACTCGGAGCCTTCCTTGGCGAGCGCCGCGTCGGCGTCCATGACCTCTTCGGGGGCGATCTTCGCGCCGCCTGCGGTACGGGTGAAGCGGACGTACTCGCGAGCCTCACCGTCTTCACCGCGCCGCAGCAGTCCGCGGAAGTCGCCGGCGATGCCGACCGGCCAGTACAGGGGGGTGGGTGTGAGGCCGATCCGTTCGCTGATCTCGTCGAGCAGTTCGAGAGGAGTCTGACCGGGACGGTCCCACTTGTTGATGACGGTGATGACCGGAATGCCGCGGTGACGACACACCTGAAACAGCTTGAGCGTCTGCGGTTCGAGGCCCTTGGCAGCGTCGATGAGCATGACCGCCGCGTCGACGGCGGTCAGGACGCGGTACGTGTCCTCGGAGAAGTCGGAGTGACCGGGGGTGTCGACGAGGTTGATGACGTTGATCTGCTCGTCCGGGGTCTCGGACGAGTGGTAGTTGAACTGCAGTGCGGTGGAACTGACGGAAATGCCGCGGGCCTTCTCCATCTCCATCCAGTCCGAGACCGTCGACTTGCGGCCTGCCTTGCCGTGGACGGCTCCTGCCTCCGAGATCTTCTTCGCGTGCAGTGCCAGCGCTTCGGTCAGCGTCGACTTTCCGGCGTCGGGATGCGAGATGACGGCGAAGGTGCGGCGACGCTCTGCCTCGGCGGACAGGCCCTTGGTCGTCGTCGTGACCGCGACCGACCCGCTCTCGGTTGAATCGGGGCCTTCGGTGTCGGACTGGACAGTCGAGTCGGAAGGGACGGTCGAGTCGGACGGGGTAGTCAACGAAGAACCTCTCGAAGTGGGCGTCGGTGCCGGCGACGTGCCGGTGCGCGGACAGGTGGAGAGTGCGGCAGCACAACAGAGAAAGGATACTCGCAGACCACGATGCAATAGCCACTGCGGCGTAACACTCGGCGAACGATCGCTGATTATCCATGTATGTGTGTGTTCGAACACACAGCCATTTGTGTCCTGCGAAGAGTTGCACTGATCGAAGAGTGACACTGACCGAGGAGTTGCGTTGAGCAAGTTCACCGAAGAGATGTATGCGACCGCCGCAGTCACCGACCGCGGCCTGGTGACGGGAGAGCCGGACAACGCTTTCCGTCAGACCTGGGGCGACATCCACCAGGAGGCTCGGCGCATGGCCGGCGGCCTGGCCGAGGTCGGTATCGATCGCGGCGTCGCGATCGGCATTCTCGCCGGACAGCCCGTCGACATCGCACCTGCCTGCCAGGCGACGTGGATGCGCGGTGCGTCGGTGACGATGCTGCATCAGCCGACCCCCCGAACGGATCTGGGCGTCTGGGCTCAGGACACCGAGACTGTGATCGACATGATCTCCGCGAAAGCCGTCATTCTGGGTGCGCCCTTCGACGCGGCCAAGCCGCTCCTCGAAGAGCGTGGCATCACCGTCGTGACGGTGGACGAGCTTCGCAGCGGAACGTCGATCGGTCCCGTGGAGACGGCCGAATCGGATATCGCACTCCAGCAGTTGACGTCCGGTTCCACCGGTTCGCCCAAGGCCGTGCAGATCACGCACGAGAACTTCTACACAAATGCCTACGCCATGATCAACCGCATCAAGTTCTCCATCGAGGACGACGTGATGGTGAGCTGGCTTCCGCTCTTCCACGACATGGGCATGGTCGGCTTCCTCACGGTTCCGATGCAGGTGGGCGCAGAGGTCATCAGCATCACGCCGATGGATTTCCTGCGCACCCCGGTGCTGTGGGCCGAGCTGATGGGCAAGTACGGCGGAACTGTCACCGCCGCACCGAACTTCGCGTACTCGCTCTTGGCTCGTCGACTCGCACAGGCGGAAGACGGGGCAGTCGACCTGTCCAGCGTCCGATACATGTGGAACGGCGCCGAGCCGGTGGATCCCGACACGATGGATGCACTCGCCGAGGCCGGTGCGCGTTTCGGTTTGAACCCGACTGCGCTGGCGCCCGTGTACGGAATGGCGGAAACCACGCTCGCCGTGTCGATTCCGGATCCCGATCAAGGTCAGGTCCTCGACTACGTCGATCCAGACTTTCTCGAATCGATGTCTCGAGCGGTGCCGTCCAATCGCCCCAACGCTCGTGCCCTCGCCACACTCGGCAAGATGGTGCCTGACCTCGAGGGACGCATCGTCGACCGTGACGGTCAGGTGCTTCCGGCCCGCGGTGTCGGAATCATCGAGGTTCGCGGCAAGGCAGTCACTCCCGGGTACGTCACGGTCGACGGACACAAGCCGGCCCAGGACGCCGACGGTTGGCTCGACACCGGTGACGTCGGGTACTTCACCGAGGAAGGACTGGTCGTGGTGTGCGGGCGTGTCAAGGACGTCATCATCATGGGCGGCCGGAACGTGTACCCCACAGACATCGAGCGGGCGGCCGGAACCGTTGCCGGTGTGCGTCCCGGAAATGCCGTCGCGATTCGTCTCGACGCCGGCCAGAAGCGTGAGAGCTTTGCAGTCGCCGTCGAGACCAACGCTTTCGAAGATCCGGAAGAGGTCAAGCGTATCGAACGCGAAGTGGTCCACGCCGTGGTTGCCGACGTCGGTGTCCGACCTCGCGCCGTTGCGGTCCTGGGTCCCGGCAGTATCCCGAAGACGTCGTCGGGGAAGCTCCGCCGCGCCAATTCGGCTGCACTGCTGGGTAACTGACCGTCAGTGCAGGCGGTTCTGTGCGGCTTCCAACCCGAGTTCGAGCAGTAGCTCCACTGCATCCGCAGCCTCTTCGCATACGAGATCGAGTTCTTTTCGCTCCGTGGACGAGAACGGCTTGAGAACGTAGTCCGCCGGGTCCATGCGGCCCGGCGGACGACCGATCCCGACGCGCGTGCGCAGGTAGTCCTTGGTGGTCAACGAACTCGAAATGGACCGCAGGCCGTTGTGGCCGCCTTCGCCGCCGCCGAGTTTGAGTCTGATCGTCCCGAAATCGAGATCCAGTTCGTCGTGGACGACGATGATGTTCGCGGCGTCGACCGAGAAGAACCGCGCGAGACCGGCGACAGCGCCACCCGAGAGATTGATGTACGAGCGTGGTTTTCCGAGAATCACGCTCCGGCCGGCGAGGCGACCTTCGACGATTTCGGCACCACTCTTCTTGTGTACGTTGAACTTTCCGCCCATGCGCCCGGCAAGGGTGCCGGCGACCATGAAGCCGACGTTGTGCCGGGTCTTCTCGTACTGGGGGCCGGGATTACCCAGGCCGATGACGAGGGCGGTATCTGTGCTCAACGGACGCTACTTTCTGGCTTGATTTTTCCTGCTACGCACGAACGGCGCGTCACTCCGAATCGGAATGACGCGCCGCGCGCAGTGAGTTCTGTTGGAACCGAGAGGATCAGGCCTCTTCTGCAGCCTCGTCGGCGGCGGGAGCTTCTGCGCCCTCTTCGAGGTCTGCCTCGGTGGGTGCAGCAACGACGTTGACGATCAGGGTGTCGGCGTCAGCCTGCAGGGTCGAGCCCTTGGGCAGTTCGAGCTGGCTGGCCAGGATCTGGGTGCCGATCTCGAGACCCTCGACCGAAACCTCGATCTGCTCGGGGATGTGAAGCGCGTCGGCCTCGATGGAGATCGTGGATGCGTCCTGCGCGACCATCGTGCCTGCAGCAGCATCGCCGACGACGATGACGTTCACGTCGATCGTGACCTTCTCGCCCTTCTTGATGACGAGGAGGTCGGCGTGCTCGATGTAGTTGCGGATGGGGTGCACGACGACCGACTTGGTCAGTGCAACCTGCTCCGTGCCCTCGATGTCGAGGGTGAGGATGGCGTTGGTGCCGTGTGCACGGAGGATGGCGGCGAAGTCGCGAGCCGGCACATTGAGGTGGCGGGGATCTTCACCGTGGCCGTACAGAACCGTGGGGACCTGGCCGTCACGACGTGCGCGGCGAGCTGCGCCCTTGCCGAATTCGGTGCGGACGACGGCGACGAGGTTGTTTTCTTCAGACATGATGAAACGGCTCCTACAACTCACGGGGTTCGTGCTCGGTTTACTGACGTATGGTTTTGCCTGCGGCAAGGCGGACAGGCGCGCACACGGCCAGGAGCGAAACGCTCGAGCTGAGCCGTAGCCGCGTCGATCACGGTAAACCTGCAACGTGTGGAACTGCTGCGATTCACCCTCGCCGAGACAACTTCGGATACGTTACCGGAGTTTGCTCCCGGCCGCTAATCGCAGGTGGTGGGGACCTGGCCGTGTGGACGTGGTTCGCGTCACATCGAAAGCGGTAGCCTGACGGAGTGACCATCGTGGGGAACGCTCCCGAAGGCAGTCGGCTCGGTGCCGTCGTGCCGGGTACCGACCTGTCGCAGCATGCTCGCCTACTCAGTCGGGTGCACGACGCAGTTCTCTCCGGCCAGGAACCACCGGCGCAGCCGCGGACCGTCGTGGCGCGGTCGTGGTCGAGGGTGGCCGCCGGCGGGCTCACGCCGGATCACTGCGGTGCGTCTACTGTTGCCGATTTCTCCGAGTTGGAGGCGAGGCGTTCGCGTACCGCGCTGCGAAGCGTTCTGCCCGAACTGCGAACCACGCTCACCGAGGTCGCCGAGGACGCGGGCTTCATCGTGGTCGTTGCCGACGCCGACGGTGTCCTGCTCTGGCGCGAAGGGGCGAAGACCGTCAAACGTGCGGCGGACGCTCTCGGGTTCGCGGAAGGCGCACGCTGGTCGGAGCAGTCGGTGGGGACCAACGCGATAGGTACCGCGCTGATCGAAGACTCTGCGGTGCAACTCTTCTCGGCCGAGCACTATGCGCCCACGCATCACAATTGGTCGTGTACCGGCTCGCCCGTGCACGACCCACGGACGGGCGAGATACTGGGCGTGGTGGACATCAGTGGATCCGCAGCTTCGGTGCATCCCACCACCGTCGCGCTGGTGCGCACCGCGGTTCGCCTCGCGGAGGCGACGCTGTGGCGCGAGCACGCGGCTTCGCTCGAGCGCCTGCGCTCGCGGGCGGCACCGCTGTTCGCGGCAGGAACAGGTCCGGCGCTGGTGGTCGACGAGTACGGCTGGGTGGCCGGCGCCAGCGGGATTGCCGCGCCTGACCGCGTGGCAGCACCCAGTGCGGGAAAGCCCGTCATCGTGCCAGGTCTGGGGATGTGTCTGCCTGAGCCGCTCGGAGACGGCTGGCTGTTGCGCACCGGCGTCGGCGGGCCGTTGATCGAGCTGGAGCTGGCCCTCGGCGCATCGCCGCAGGTGACGGTGCGTGGTGACGCCAACTGGACGCGCGCGCTTTCGCCGCGTCACGCCCAGATCTTGCGGGCACTGGCAGCCGTCGGTTCGGCAGGTGTGGATGCCGCAGGCCTGAGCGAAGTGCTCTTCGGTGATCGCGAGCATGTCGTGGCAGTGCGCGCCGAGGTGTCCAGACTGAGGAAACACCTCGGCGCGGTCCTGCAGACTCAGCCGTACCGCTTTGCCGAGGGCGTGCGAGTTGTGGTGATCTAGCGCGCCGCGCTGATTCCGGCACGACGTCCGAAGAAGCTGCCGTCGCCGAGACTTGTCCCGCTGGCGTAACCGCCCGCACAGACACCGGACGTGCAGCGACCCGCTGCGAAGAGTCCGGGGATCGGCGCACCCGAGACGTGCAGAACCTCGGAATCGACGGTGGTCTTCAATCCTCCCAGCGTGAATCCGCCTGTGCGGCCACGGAGATCGATTGCCGCGAACGGGCCGACGATCGGCTTCACCCACTCGGACTTCTTGCCGAGCACCGGATCCGAACCTTCAGCCGCGTGCCGGTTGTAGAGGTCGACGGTGGATTGCAGCGATCCGGAGGGCAATCCCATCTCGCCTTCGAGTTCCTCGACGGTCTCCGCCACCCAGCTCGGCTGCGCCCGCAACTGTGCACTGGACGATTCGGCATTCATGCCTTCCTCGTACGCAGCTTCGTCGATCACGAGGAATGCCTGGTTGTCCTGCTGGAACAGCGTTGCCTGGCCGATGCGGCCGGGGTAGGTGTCCTCGGGGATGTATCGCTGACCGCGGCCGTTGACAAGAATGCCGCGCACCATCAACTGCGGGTCGCAGAAGAACGCGACCTCGGTGGCGTCCATGTGTGCGGTGTCGGCGCCGAGTGCCTGACCGATCTGGATTGCGCGGCCGTCGTGCGCCTCGATGGAGGCCGCCGGGTGGCCGAAGATACGCGGTGCGTTCGAGCGCACCATCTCGTTGTTGTACGCGAAGCTGCCCATCGCCAGCACGACGCCCTTGCGTGCGCGAATCGCGACGTCCTTGCCGTAACGCTTGGCGACGACGCCGACAACCCGATCGCCGTCTACCACCAGAGTTTGGACGCGCAGATCGTATTCTGCTCGGACACCGAGCTTTTCGGCCGTCTCGACGAGTGGCTTCATCAGCATGTAGCCGCCGCCCTTCTCGCCGGTGTTCTTCTCGGACATCTGCGGAACGTGTCCGCGGGGCGCGGGATCGACGAGGGTGTTGAACGGCGCGGCGTTCTCGCCTCCCGAGTACATGAGGCCGTCGTCGTACGGCGGTTCCCAGCCGGGCTGACCCCAGAACGATTCCTTGAACGGGACCCCGGCGTCGACGAGCCAGTTGTAGTGATCGACGCTGCCCTCGCAGTACGCGTCGATCTTCGTATCGTCGGTTCCGGGGCCGAGCGCTGCCTTCATGAACGTCTGCATGTTCTCGACCGAGTCCTCGAACCCGCACGCCTTCTGCAACGGCGTTCCACCGCCCAGGTAGATGAATCCACCAGCCAGTGACGCGGCTCCGCCCCAACCGCCCGTCCGCTCCAAGACGAGCACCTCGGCGCCGGCACGCGCTGCTTCGATCGCAGCGGTGACGCCGGCGATGCCGTATCCCGCGACGACGACGTCGGCCTCGTAGTCCCAGGTGGTGATGTCGGCAGCGGAGATCGGTCTGACGGTGGGGTCGGCCATGCGAATAGTCCTCTCGGAAGGCGAAACTGCTGATCACCCCACAGTTGCAGTTTCGACTTCCGCAGATCAGGCATGGTCCCGGTCAACGGGAGGTTTGTAATCCCCTGACCGCGCCCAGAAATGTGTCCAGGTCGGCTTCGTCGACGAAGTAGTGCGGCGATGCGCGAACCACGGCGTCGAGTCCGCGGGCATCCATGTCGAGGAGCGTGGACCCGCGACCGCTGGCGGTGACGGTGATGTTCTGTGCTGCAAGCTGATCCCGAACCAGGTGCTCGGAAATGCCGTCGACGGTGAAGGAAACGATGCCGCTCAGCTGGGTTCCTCGATCGCGGACTTCGACTCCGGAAATCGCTGCCAGACCTTCCCTCAGCGTGACTGCTCGGGATTCGATCTGCTCCCACGCCGTGTCGGTGCCGATCGTGAGCAGATAGTCGGCGGCGACGCCGAGACCCAGGCGCGCCGCGACACTCGTTTCCCAGAGCTCGAATCGTGTTGCATCCGGCGCGGGGACGAAGCTGTTCTCGCCGGTCCATTCCGCTCCGTGCAGGTCCATCGCCGCGGGTTCGAGTGCGTCGACGAGTCCGGGGCGGACGTACAGGAATCCGGTTCCGCGTGGCCCGCGGAGCCACTTGCGGCCGGTTGCGCTGAGGGCGTCGACGCCGAGTTCGGTGACGTCGATGGGCAATTGGCCGACGGACTGGCATGCGTCGAGCAGAACGAGCGAGCCGTGGGCCCTCGCGAGTTCGACGACCTCGCGGACGGGGTTGATCAGGCCGCCGTTGGTGGGGACGTGGACGACGGAGACGACGCGAACACGATCGTCGAGCATGTTCTCGAGTGCGTCGAGGTCGATGCGTCCGTACTGATCGCTCGGGATGATCTCGACGTGGGCACCGGTCGAACGCGCCCGCCCCAGTGCAGCGATGGCGTTGCTCGCGTATTCGACTCCGCTGATGAGAATTCGATCACCAGGTCCGAGCGGAACGGCAGCGAGGAAGTCGTTCCACGCGCGGGTCGCGCTGTCCGTCAAAGCGATATCGGTTGCCTGAGCACCGATGACCCGGGCCAGCGAATGGGGAACAGCAGCGAGGGCGCCGCTCTGACGAGCAGCTGCGACGTATCCGCCGACGTCGGCTTCACGTCGCAGGTGCTCGATCATCGTGGCCGGCACCGGCTCGGGCGGGAGCGAGGATCCCGCGCTGTCGAGGAACACCTTGTCAAGGCATCCGGGAGTGTCGCGGCGGATCGTGTCGAGATCGAACATGGCACCTTCCGTTCATGTCGGTGTGGTTCAAACTACCTGTGAACGAAGCTGTCCCGATGGAGCGAAGACTGGGCACGGCCGATGCCGTGGTGATCGGCCTCGGCGCGATGATCGGCGCCGGAGTCTTCGTGGTGTTCGCGCCCGCTGCCGCAGTAGCCGGTACCGGGTTGCTTGTGGGCCTGGCGATTGCAGCGTTCATCGCATTCTGCAACGCGACGTCGTCGGCGCAGCTTGCGGCCAGATACCCCACTTCAGGTGGGACCTACGTCTACGGACGTGAGCAGCTCGGACCCTGGTGGGGGTTTGCCGCCGGCTGGTCGTTCGTGATCGGGAAGACCGCGAGCTGCGCGGCAATGGCTCTGACTTTCGCGACGTATGTTGCGCCTGCGGCCTGGCGTGTCCCCGTCGCGGTATTGGTGGTGGCAGCGCTGGTTGCAGTCAGCTACCGCGGAGTCACGCGGACGGCGCACATGGCCAGGGTGATCGTCGCCGTGTCGACGACGGCGCTGTGTGTAGCGCTGGTGGTTGCCGTCGTCGGTCCTGGTGCGGTGCGCGAGTTCCCGGATCTCGCATTCGGGTCGTGGTACGGCATTCTGCAATCGGCGGGACTGCTGTTCTTTGCCTTCGCCGGGTACGCCAGGATCGCGACGCTGGGGGAGGAAGTGCGTGATCCGCGTCGAACGATTCCGCGGGCGATCCTGATCGCACTCACCGTCGCCGTCATCCTCTATGCGCTGGTAGCGGTGGTGCTGTTGGTGACGCTGGGACCTGATCGGCTGGCGAATTCGGCGCGACCACTGGCAGATGCGGTGGGCGCAGTCGGGTGGAGTTGGGCGGTTCCCGTAGTGGTGATCGGTGCCGCGGCGGCGTCGGCGGGGGCGCTGCTGGCTCTGATCGCCGGCGTGAGTCGTACGGCGATGGCGATGGCCCGCGAGCGCGATCTGCCAGTGGCCCTCGCTGCAGTCCATCCACGGTTCGGGGTCCCTCACCATGCGGAACTTGTGGTCGGTGCCGTTGTGATCGCCTTGGTCTCGACAACCGATCTTCGTGGGGTGATCGGCTTTTCGTCGTTCGGAGTGCTGCTCTACTACTTCGTCGCGAACGTGAGTGCGTACAGCCAACGCGGTGTGGACCGGTTGTATCCGAAGTGGCTGCAAGCGGTCGGCGCGGCTGGTTGTGTCGTTCTGGTGGTCACACTTCCGTGGATCGCGGTTGTTTCCGGGGCAGGTGTGGTTCTGGCCGGTTGTGGGTACCGGTGGATACGACTGAAGAAATTCAACGACACGTAACACCACAAAGGGTGCATCTCGGACGTTGGCGTTCTATCGTCGGTAGCGACCGCGAAGACCGCCCGAAGGGGAAGTCGAATGGTGACAGCAGCGTTGACAGCAGCACAGACCACGCAGGTGGATTCACGTCCTGCGGCCGAGGCCTACGTCGGTGGTGTGTGCTTCAAACAGGGGCCACCCCGTTTGGTCGGAGCTGAGCTCGAGTGGCTGACCAGCCAGGTTCCCGGTGGGGAGCGGCCGTCAGCAGCGACTCTGGCAAAGGCACTCGGGCGACACGCGCCCACCAGTATCGACCCGGATTCACCAGCGGTTCCGCTTCCTCGTGGCAGCCTCGTCACCGTAGAACCTGGCGGACAGATCGAACTCTCGTCAGTGCCGCGGACGTCCGCCCGAGAACTGTGTGACTGTCTCGACGAAGACCGTCGTACTCTCGAAACACTCCTCGCGTCGTACTCCATCGAAATCAGTTCTGCCGCGGCCGACGTCGCCCGCCCACCTTCCCGGATTCTCCGGTTGCCACGCTATTGCGCTATGGAATCCCGCTTCGCCGGGATAGGACCGTACGGCACCTTGATGATGTGCAATACAGCAGCAGTGCAGGTCAGTGTCGATGCCGGCGGCAGCCCGGAGTCCATTGCCCAGCGTTGGCGGCTCCTCGGGGACATGGGGCCGGCGCTCATCGCTGCGTTTGCGTGTTCTCCACGCTTGCAAGGGGTTCCGAGAGGGGATTGGGCGTCCCAACGCATGCGGACGTGGCTCGAACTCGATTCCTGGCGAACGGTCGCAGTCCCGGAAGTGCAGGACTACGCCGGCTGGGCGCTCGATGTTCCGCTGATGTGTGTGCGAAACGAGGGCGACGATTGGACGGCTCCGCGGGGTGCCACTTTCGGGGACTGGATAGACGGCGCTTTGGATGCCGAGATCGGACGCCGACCCGTCTGGGCGGACTTGGACTATCACCTGTCCACGCTGTTCCCGCCGGTTCGCGCTGTCGGCCATCTGGAGGTTCGCTACATCGATGCGCAGCCGGGAGATCTGTGGCGAGTACCGGTAGCAGCGATCGACGCGTTGCTGTCCGGGCCTGCCGTGATGCGTGAGGCGAGTGATGCCGCAGCGTCGACGGCCGGGAGATGGCGGGATGCGGCAGAGTACGGTTTGGACGACGTCGAACTGCGTTCGGCGGCAACCTCTCTGATGTCGCTTGCCGCGTCGTACGCGCCGGAGCCGCAGTTTGTCCGTCTTCTCGATGCCGCAGCCGAACGGTGTTGTCGCGCAATCGTGCCCGGTGAGAGCGACACATGACGGGGGAGATCACCAAGGAAGCGGTCGAGGCCGTACTTCTGCGAGCGCGTGAGCGGTCGACGCTGCTCACCGACTGCGTCGACGATACCGAATTGGTCGCTCAGCATTCCCCATTGATGAGTCCACTCGTGTGGGACCTGGCGCATATCGGCAATCAAGAGGAACTCTGGCTGGTGCGAGATGTCGGTGGCCGCGATCCGGTGCGTAGCGACATAGACGAGCTGTACGACGCGTTCAAGCATTCGAGATCGTCGAGACCCACACTTCCCCTGCTCAACCCGGCCGAGGCGCGCGAATACGTACGTACGGTTCGCGGGAAGGTCTGGGATGTGCTCGAAGCCAGCACCTTCGGACGCACAGAACTCGACATGGACGGTTTTGCCTTCGGGATGATCGCGCAGCACGAGCAGCAACACGCCGAAACCATGCTCGCAACACACCAATTGCGTTCGGGACCCACGGCACTCGTTGCGACACCCGCTCCGCAAGCGGCCCGCATGCCGGAACTCGACGAGGTCACGATTCCCGCCGGCCCCTTCGTCATGGGGACCGACGACGAACCGTGGGCACTCGACAACGAGCGCACGGCGCATCAGGTCTATCTCACCGACTTCGCGATCGACAGATTCCCGGTCACCAATGGGCAGTTCGTCGAATTCATCGAGGACGGCGGCTATTCCCGACCGGAACTGTGGTCCCGTGACGGTTGGCGGCATCGCGTCGACGCGAAACTCCGTGCACCGCTGTTCTGGGAACGCGACAGTTCGGGTTGGTGGCACGAGACTTTCGGCGTCGAGGCGCCGGTCCCACCGGACAAGCCCGTCGTGCATGTGAGCTTCTACGAAGCCGAGGCCTACGCGAGTTGGGCAGGCAAACGGCTTCCCACCGAGGCGGAATGGGAAAAGGCCGCGCGGTGGGATCCGGAATCCGGAAGATCGCGACGATTCCCGTGGGGGGACGTGTCCGCAGACGAGAATCATGCCAATCTCGGTCAGCGCCATCTCGGTCCCGCCGGCGTCGGCTCGTACCCGGCGGGTGCGTCGGCAGCGGGTGTCGAGCAGTTGATCGGTGACGTGTGGGAGTGGACGTCTTCGGGTTTCCATCCGTATCCGGGTTTCCGGGCCTTCCCCTACCGGGAGTACTCGGAGGTGTTCTTCGGCGGCGACTACAAAGTGTTGCGAGGGGGATCGTTCGGGACCGACAGCGTTGCCTGCCGGGGGACGTTCCGCAACTGGGACCACCCGATCAGGCGCCAGATCTTCTCGGGTTTTCGCTGCGCCAGAACGATTTCGGGTAGATCCTGAGATGTGTCGGCACCTCGGGTATCTCGGGCCGCCGCGTTCGGTTCGTGAACTCCTCCACGAAGGCGAGAACTCACTGATGCGACAGTCGTGGGCACCTCGCGAGATGCGTGGCGGCGGGACCATCAATGCCGACGGATTCGGCGCGGCGTGGTGGAACGGTGGAAGACAGGGACGGTACCGCAGTATCTCGCCGATC
>NZ_BAAILK010000049.1:272839-282575 GCF_054589475.1 Rhodococcus sp. no. 34 | reverse complement strand
GGTCGGACCCGACAGTCGACGAGACGTTGTCCCACATCATTTCCGGATCCGTTCTCGCCGCCGTACGTTCCGCGACGGAGGGGATGGCCGTCGAGATCGGTGCCTGCGCACCGTTCGTCGACGGAACCTACGCTTTCAGCCACAACGGAGCGGTATCCGGTTGGCCTGGCTCACTCGCCGACTTGGCAGCAGAAGTTCCGGCCGTCGAATTGCTGAAGATGCCCGCGCCGACGGATGCTGCCTTGTTGTGGACAGTGCTTCGGCATCGGTTGAAGTCGAAGCCCGCGGAAGCCGCCGTGACGAGCCTGGTTCACGATGTGGCTGCGGCGGCACCGGATTCACGATTGAACCTCCTGTTCGGCGACGGGCAGGAACTGTGGGCCACGGCGTGGGGCCACACGTTGTACACGCGGGTCGACGAGTCGCGGGCACTGATCGTTTCCGAACCGTCCGATCGTTCGCCGGACTGGGAGCAGGTGCCGGACCGGCACATCGTCTGCGCGCGTCCCGGCCATTTGATCATCACCCCGATACCGATGGGAGAACAATGAAAACCCCTACGCTCGAGGTTTATCTGACACCGGCCGAATCGGTCGACGCATTGCGAGCCGAGGCCAGGGAGGGCTTGACCGCTACGCCGAAGT
This sequence comes from Rhodococcus sp. no. 34, assembly GCF_054589475.1. NCBI lineage: Bacteria > Bacillati > Actinomycetota > Actinomycetes > Mycobacteriales > Nocardiaceae > Rhodococcus > Rhodococcus sp. no. 34. The sequence goes on along the minus strand of NZ_BAAILK010000049.1, from coordinate 281,931 downwards.
GGCTCTCGCCCAAATGGTTCTACGACGCGCGTGGAAGTGAACTGTTCGAGGAGATCACGGCCTTACCCGAGTATTACCCCACCCGTACCGAACGCGGCCTGCTCGCTCGGTACGCCGACGAGATCGCGGCATTGACCGAACCCGAGATCCTGATCGAACTGGGTTCAGGTTCCTCTGAGAAGACGCGGTTGCTCCTCGACGCGATGACGGCTCGCGGAACTCTGCGAACGTATGTACCGCAGGATGTTTCGGTGACGGCCCTCGAAGGTGCGGCGCAGCAAGTCGGTGCCGAGTTTCCCGGAATCGACGTGGTAGGGGTGGTCAGCGACTTCACCGGTTCGCTGCATCATCTGCCAGGTGGTGGACGGCGGGCGGTCGCGTTTCTCGGTGGAACTCTCGGCAATCTCGTTCCGGCAGAACGCGCCGAGTTCCTCTCGGGCATTGCAGCGGTGCTCGATCCCGGTGAGAACCTGATCCTGGGCGTGGGATTGGTGATCGATCCCGCAGTCCTCGTGCCCGCCTACGACGACGCTGCCGGTGTGACTGCTCAGTTCAATCTCAATGTTCTCTCGGTCCTGAACAAGCAACTGGGAGCGAACTTTCCCTTGGAAGACTTCCGTCACGTCGCGCTCTGGGATGCCGAGAACGAGTGGATCGAGATGCGCCTGGAAGCACTTCGTGAAGTCCCGGTGCATATCGACGACCTGAATCTGGAGATCACCTTCGCAGCGGGCGAGCAGCTGCGCACCGAGATCTCGGCAAAGTTCACCGAGGAGGGGATTGCCGCGGAACTCGCGTCCGCGGGCTTCGGGGTACGGAAGGTGTGGACAGATCAGGATCAGCGCTTCGCGCTGTTGTGCGCGCAGCAGGCGTGAAGTGGGCGCTTGTCAGAGGATGCTGTCTCCTCCTAGAAGTGTCTCAAAAGTTCTGTAGGCGGCAATATTTGAGAAGTGTCGAGAGTAGAGATCTGCGGTGCCAGTATGGACAGCGTCCGACACCGGCGCAAGATCCACGAGATGCGCGAGTTTTACATAGGACTGGTCATCGCTCGCGCCGAGCGGATACTCCTGCTCGCCGGCCTTGCGCTCGAATTTTGACTGCGCCTCAGCGGGGTCGCCAGCCCAGATGAGATAACAGTCCTCTCGGTAGAAGCGCCCGACCCCGTCATTCTTCCCCAACTCGAATATCGCTATGCCGAAGTACGGTTGATCTCGTGTCGGATGCTGAGTCATGCGATTGAACGTAGTGACATCGGAGCGCAAAAGGTATCGGTGAATACCCCGGGATTTCGCAAAAACTTGTCGGTGGGCGCCCGTAGAATCGCTCATATGTTCGAATCGAAGACTTCCGCGGACGCGCTGTTTCGGCAGCATGCGGAAATCGCGCGCGCCCACTTCCTCGAGATCGACGCGGTCACTGCGCTGTACTTGGACCGTTGTGAGGAGGATGCCGCGGTTGGAGTCAATGAGGCTTTTCGGGGTCAATTCGCGCACGTGGAGATCGCGTCGATACTGAGCATTACGGAGTACGCCGCGCAGCAAATGATTGCACTGGGATGTGACCTGCGCTGGCGACTTCCGCGGGTGGCGGCCGCTTTTGCTTGCGGTGACATCGATCTGGCCAAAGCGATGGCACTGTCCGAAGCTCTCGCCAACGTTTCCGAGCACGCGCTCGATGACATCGAGCGACTCCTCGTGGACGGTGCCTGCCGTGTAACCGGTAACAAGTTGAAGGCGCGCGCACGAGGTCTCATTGCTCGGCACGACCCTGATGGGGTGCGTGCCAGGCGAGTTCGTGCGGAGGCGGATCGGGACGTTCGGACGTGCGCGTCGCACGACGGTATGTCGACTCTGGACGGAATGCTTCCAGCGGTCGGCGCTCAGACTTTGGCCACCAGGCTCCGTGCGATGTCGATGCAGGTCTGTGGTTCCGATCCGAGAACTTTCGGGCAACGGCGTGCCGATGCACTGATCGCATTGGCGGAAGGAAAGACGTCGTTGGATTGTCAGTGCGACGGCGATTGCACCCGTAGGGATGATACGAAGACCTCCGCGCTCCCGATTGCGACAATTCTTGTGGGTGTCAACGCTTCCACCCTGCTCGGATTCGACGACCTGCCAGGCTATTTGCAGGGGTACGGCCACATCGATGCCGACCTTGCGCGCGCGATCGCCGCGGACGCCACGTGGCAGAGAGTCCTCACCCTTGCACCGTCCGAGGTGCAACATTGTTCGACTGCGGGGGCAGTCGGACCGGTGCTCGGCGTGGGTCGGTCGATGCGCTCACCGGAGATATTGCCCGCTGCGGCAAGGGATAATCGCTCGAGAAGGAACAGTGGTTCGCGGCGCGGTGAATCCACGTACCAGCCGTCCGCGGCGTTGGCGACGATTGTTAGGACGCGAGACGGTACGTGCCGCTTTCCGAATTGTGTTGTGCGTTCTGATAGTTGCGATATCGATCACACGGTGCCGTTCGATCACGGCAACCCCGCTCAGGGAGGGCCCACTGCAGAACGGAACTTGGCCTGTCTGTGTCGAAAACATCACCGACTGAAGACGTTTGGCAGGTGGACAGTGAAGCAAATCGGAGGTGGTCTTCTGGAGTGGAAAGATCCGTCAGGACGACGAACGGTTACCGCGCCCGTAGGCCCATTGTGTGACCCCGAACTGAGGTTGCCCGACGCGGCGAGACTGCATTTGACGGACGACGATGCGCTGGAACGACGTTTCGGACTTCGGGACAGGGGAGTGGAAGCGGATCTCGAATACCTCCTGGACTGGAGTGTGCCCGGCTGGCGGAAGGCACGTTCTGCATCAAGACGTAACGCATCCCCACTGGCGAACGCTTTGCCGGAGTTTGCCGACTTCTGAAGGGGTTTCGTTTCTCCTGTGGCCTGCGGGTATAGCGAGAGGGCCCGAAAAATGGTGTTTGTCTGTTTATAGTGAGGCGCAGAACGGTTTCCGACCCGAGGAGAACGCGTGCGTCATCCGAAGCTCGCCGCATTGACCGTGGCCCTGACTGCAGTACTGGTGATGCCGGTAACGCAGAGCGTGGCCCAACCATTCCCCTTCGACCCCGGTAGTTTCGGCAACGGAAGTACAGGGTCACTGGGCGGCGAAGACCCGGACATTCCCATCGAGAACACCCTCCCGCAACTGTCGGTCACCACACTCGTCGACGGACTCGCTCACCCCTGGGATGTCGTGGCGGCCCCGGACGGCGCAATCCTGACGGGACAACGGTCCGGCGGATTCTTCGTTCGCCGAAGCGACAACACGACGGGTCCAGTCGCTGCGGATCTTTCGGATCTCTACGCTCAGTCCGAAACCGGCCTCATGGGCATCGCGCTTGCCCGCGACTTCGCGCAATCGCGCACCCTGTACACCTGCCAAGGATTCAGCGCGGGGGGAGTCACGGACGTTCGAGTGATCTCGTGGACCGTCGACACCGGATGGACCGCACTCACGCGAACCGGAACTGTATTGCCAGGAATCCCGGTCTCGTCCGGGCGTCACGGGGGTTGCCGAATTCTTGCCGCCCAGGACGGAACGCTGTTCGTCGGAACGGGTGACACCGCGACGCCGAGCGTCCCCCAGGATCCGAATTCGCTGGGCGGCAAAGTCTTGCACATCAACACCGACGGAACTCCGGCGGCGGGAAATCCGAATGCAGACAGCCCCGTCTACACGCTCGGGCACCGCAACGTCCAAGGCTTGGCCGTGCAACCCGGAACCGGCCGGGTGTACTCGGTTGAACAGGGCACAAGCGTCGACGACGAAGTCAACCTGCTTACCCCCGGCGGAAATTACGGCTACCGCCCGGATCGGCTTCCCGGAACGTACGACGAATCCGTGCCGATGACCGATCCCGTGCGAGTGCCGGGAGCGATTGCGGCGGTGTGGCGTTCGGGTAGCTCGACGTTGGCTACCGCCAGCGCTGCCTTCACCGGTGGAGCTGCATGGGGTGCCTGGGACGGTGCGCTCGTAATGGGTGGCCTCAAGAGCAAGGAACTGATCTTCCTCCGCCTGAGTGCCGACGGACGCTCGGTCGACGCGCAGACCTTCGGGTTGGAGAACCAGTTCGGTCGCTTGCGGTCGGTGACCCCGACGCCCGACGGCTCGCTCCTGGTGACCACCGACAACGGCGCCGGCGACAAGGTGCTGCGGGTGACGCCCACGCCCTGATCTTCAGTACCAGGCGATGACCCGGCACGGACCACCGGAACCGCCCGCATGCGTCGGCGCTCCCACCATCACCGTGGCGCCGACGGCCGGAAGTGCGGACAGATTTGCGAGGGCTTCGACTGCGTACTTTCCTGAGCCCAAAGCGCTTCGGTGAGCCCCGTGGGTGGTGCTTCGGCCCGCGTCGATGCTGAGGGTGTCCGAGCCCACGGCGACGATGTTGCGCTCGCGGACGAGAAAGTCGATCGCCTCGGGGTTGAATCCCGGTGTGTGTTGCACGCCGAGTGCATCTCGATTCGTGAAGGCGCCACCGGCACCGGCCCGGGTATCCCAACCCGAGTTCATCGCAACCAGGCTGCGGGGAGCGATGGTCCCGTGGAGGGACTCCCAATCGAGGATGTCCTGGCGGGTGAGCAGTGTGTCGGGGTCGACGGAGGCGCGGGCACTGATGTCGACGACCGCAATCGGCACGACGAGGTCGGCGACGGGAATCTTCTCGACGGTGATTCCGTCCGCACTGGCGTGTGCGGGAGCGTCGATGTGAGTACCAGTGTGTTCTTCGAGGCGGAGTTCGTTGAGGTAGAAGTTTCCACCTGACTCGGCGGAGCCGAGCGAGCCCAGAGACCCGCCGGCGTCGGCGATCTTCGCCAGGTTCCTCATCTCGAACGAGCGCGCGCCCGGCCACACCGGCGTCAGTACGTGGGTCAGATCGACGATGGTCTGACCTGTTGGCGTTGCCGACGCAGTGGGCTGTACAGCGCCGGCCATGACGGTCGCGCCGAGGGCACCGGTGCCCAGCGCCGCGAACATCGATCGACGGCTGATCTTCCTGCCTTCGCGTCCGATCGATTCGTAGACCTCCGACAAGACCTTCGGTGAGCACATCAGAAACTCCAGATCACTGGGATCAACACCGTTGCAACTATCAGGAACCACAACAACATCGGGAGTCCGAGCTTCCAGTAGTCGCCGAACTTGTAACCACCAGGGCCCATCACCATCATGTTCGCGGGAGTGGCTACAGGCGTCAGGAAGGAGGCCGCGGCAGCGACGGTGACCGTCATCAGAAGGGGCAGCACCGAGATGTCGAGTTCGATGGCGACCGAGATCGCGATCGGCGTGATGATCAACGCGGTTGCAGTGTTGCTGATCAGCTGGCCCAGAGTCGCCGTCACGACGAAGAGTCCAGCGACGACGACATACGGGCTTGCCCCACCGACGACGTCGACAAACGCATGAGCGAGCTTTTCGGCCGCGCCGGTCTGCTGGATTGCGGTCGACAGCGGGATCATTCCGCCGACGAGAATCAACGTGGTCCACGAGATGGACCGATGCGCCTGCTCGACGCTGATGACTCGTAGCAGCACCATCGCACATGCCGCGAGGAGTCCGGCTATCGCGGACGGCACCAATCCGAACGTCAGCATCACTACCATCGCCGCGACGACGACGAGAGCGATGACCGCGCGGGTTCCCAACGGGGCTGCCTGCTTACGGATCTGGGCAGGTGCGTCGACCACGAGGACGTTCGGATCGACGGCGGTGTGGGTGTCGAGATCGTCCCAGCTTCCTTGCAGGAGAAGCGTGTCACCGGCCGCCAACTTGACGCCCTTGGGGCCGCAGTCCTCACCGGCGCGCTGGACTGCGAGTATCACCAGATCTCCACTGTCGGTCACCATGCCCGGAAAAGCCCTGTCGCCGATCATTTCCGAGCGCGGCGGGATGATCACTTCGACCACGCCGTCGTGCTTGGTGATCAAGGGCTCTGCGGACGGCGCATCCTTTCCCATGAGCTGATACTGCTTCGCGAGGGTCTTGGCATGCCGGCTCAGGTCAGGCGACATCGACGTCCCAGCACGATGGGGGAGGACGTGAGGACCGAGAAGTACGGCGATCGCAATCGTTCCCAATACGAGCGGCGCACCGACCAAGGTGAAACTGAAGAACCCGAAAGCACCGGCCCCGGATTCCTCGGCGGCTTCGGAAACGATGATGTTGACCGGTGTTCCGGTCAAGGTGAGCATCGATCCGGCATGGGCGGCAAATGCCAACGGCAGAAGCAGTTGTGACGTCGATTTACCGAGACGTACCGCCAAGACGACCACCATCGGTACCAACGCGGCTACGGCCCCGTTGACGCTGATCAATGCGGTCAACGCGGCAACCAGCAACATGATCGCACTCACGAGACGGACTCGGGATTCGCCGACTTTCGCCAGCAGTTTCTCGCCCGCCCACGTGGTGACACCGGTGGCGTCGAGGGCTTCGCTGACGACAAAAAGCGCGGCGATGAACACCACCGTGGGATCGCCGAATCCGGCGAGCGCCTGCTCCATCGTGATCACACCGGTGGCGTACAGCGCCAGGGCAGTGCCGATCGCGATGATGCCGACCGGGATTCGGCCGATCACGAACAGCGCCACGACCAGTGCAAGCACGACGAAAGTGATGGTGATGTCATTCACGATTCGTAAAGGTACCTGCTCATACAGAACGGCCCCGTCTCGCAAGTGAGACGGGGCCGTGGGACGGACGCGAGGGGAATTAGTTGGAGGCGGCGATGCGGGCCTTCTCGAGAGCGGCCAGCGTGCGAAGAACCGTGGCCTTCTGCTTGTTCAGATCGCTCAGTCGTGCGCGAGCCGGCAACCCTTGTGCGAGTTCGGCGACCTTGATCTGCTCGTCGATCGAACCGAGCTGATCGAGAAGCCCTAGGACGCGCGTCTGGAGCGTGTCGATGTCCACGGTGTCGGTCTTGACCGGAGCGGCAACGCGCGTCGCTGTGCCCGTGCTGGCGGGGCGGGAAGCGCGTGCGGGTGACGTGTCGGCGACAACCGTTGCGGCGCGGGGCCGAATTGCCTTGCGAACAGCGGCCGCATCAGGAAGGACGTCCATACGGATCTCGTTCAGGACTCGGCGTGCCTCGCGTGCGTTGACGCGGTACTCGCGCTCTTCGTCGTCGTCGGACTGCAGCGTGCCGCCGAGCGGGCGCAGACCGTACATGCCGAGGAAGCGTTTGGCGTCGTCGATGATGCCTTCGTTTTCACGGCATTTTCCGCAGCGGGGTTCATTGCGGAACATGTCCACGGAGTTGTCGTCTCCGCACCAGACACAAGATCCTGGGCGCCACCGCCGGATCGTCGGAACTGATGAATTCAGGGAATGAGATTCGGGCCGGGATTCCAGGGTTTGCGCGTCGATCACGACGAGCCACACTAGGCGAAGATTGCGGCGCGGTGAACACCGCCCCAACATCGACCTGGGTTTCTCGACGGGAGCGTGATCAAGATCATGTCAATCGTCGCATTCGGTGGTATTCGTGTGTCCCACAGGTGGTTTCATGATGACCGGGTGGTCTGTTTCTGAGGGGTTCACGAAGACGACGACGGACGCGTACCGGTGACCGTGAAGTCACAGGTACGCGCCCGTAGTGCGGCGCGAGACTAGGCGCTGCCGTTGAACAGCGAAGTCACAGAACCGTTCTCGAAAACTTCCTTGATGGTGCGAGCGAGCAGCGGTGCGATGGACAGCACCGTCAGCGTCGGGAACTTCTTCGACTCGTCGATCGGAAGTGTGTTGGTGACAACAACTTCCTTCGCGCCACACGTCGACAGACGCTCGGCCGCAGGGTCGGAGAGGACGCCGTGGGTTGCAGCGATGACGACGTCACCTGCACCGGCCTCCTTGAGCACCTTGACCGCGCCGGCGATGGTTCCGCCGGTGTCGATCATGTCGTCGATCAGGATGCAGGTGCGACCTTCGACCTCACCGACGACGCGGTTGGACTTGACCTGGTTGGGTACCAACGGGTCGCGCGTCTTGTGAATGAATGCCAGCGGTGCTCCGCCGAGCGAGTCGGCCCACTTCTCGGCGACACGAACGCGCCCCGAATCGGGGGACACCACCGTGATGTTCTCGAGGTTGTAGCCCGCGCGAATGTGGTTGGCCAACTGGCTGTGTGCGTGCATGTGATCGACGGGGCCGTCGAAAAAGCCCTGGATCTGATCGGTATGCAGGTCGACCGTGATGATGCGATCGGCGCCGGCGGTCTTGAGCAGGTCGGCAATCAGGCGAGCGGAGATCGGCTCGCGTCCGCGATGCTTCTTGTCCTGGCGGGCGTACGGGTAGAACGGAAGAACGGCGGTGATGCGCTTTGCCGATCCACGCTTGAGAGCGTCGATCATGATGAGCTGCTCCATCACCCACGTGTTCAGCGGTGCCGGATGACTCTGCAGGACGAACGCATCGGAGCCGCGAACCGACTCTTCGAATCGAACGAAGATCTCACCGTTCGCGAAGTCGCGCGCGGTCTGCGGGGTGACGCGGATATCGAGTTCCTTCGCCACCTGCTCCGCCAACTCGGGATGTGCGCGACCCGAGAACAACATCAGGTTCTTCTGGTTGTCGATCCAATTCGCAGTCACTGGTTCATGCCATCCTTTTGTACTTGCCGGTCGATCTGGTGGTGATCTGTGCTGTCTGTTGTGCAGGGCTGTCAGGTTGTTGCAGGGCCGTCAGGTTGTTGCAGGGCCGTCAGGTTGTGCAGCTGCTGCAGCGGCATCGGCCGCGGGTGTGCCGGGACGATTCTTCTGGACCCAGCCCTCGATGTTGCGCTGCACCCCACCCGAGACGGCGAGCGCCCCAGGCGGTACGTCGTTCTTCAAGACCGTGCCCGCACCCGTGTATGCGCCGTCTCCCACGACGAGAGGGGCGACGAACATGGTGTCGGAGCCTGTTCGGACATGCGACCCCACCACAGTACGGCTCTTGTTCACCCCGTCGTAATTGACGAAGACGCTCGAAGCTCCGATATTGCTGTGATGGCCGATGGTGGCGTCGCCGACGTAGGTAAGATGCGGAATCTTCGAATGCTCGCCGATATCCGCGTTCTTGGTTTCCACGTAGGCGCCGATC
>NZ_BAAILK010000049.1:218053-272764 GCF_054589475.1 Rhodococcus sp. no. 34 | reverse complement strand
TGCCGTGTGCCCCGAGGCGGGTACCAGGCCGGAGATAGGCGAAGGGGCCCACAGCCGCGTCCGCGCCGACAACGGAGTCGGTCCCGTGCGAGCGGACGACTACTGCGCGCTCGCCGACTCTCACGTTGTCCAAGGTGGTATCCGGGCCGATCACGGCGTCTTCGCCCACCGAGGTTGTGCCGGTCAACTGAACTCCGGGCAGGAGCGTCACGTCCTGTGCGACGTGCACGTCGCAATCTATCCATGTGCTCGCAGGATCGACGACGGTGACGCCGGCACGCATCCACTTCTCGAGGATCCGACGGTTCATCTCGCGGGCGAGCGTCGAGAGCTGCACGCGATCGTTGGCGCCCGCGACGAGAACCGAATCCGCGATGTGCTGAGCACGAACACGCTTGCCCGCGCGACGGGCGATCATGATCACATCGGTGAGATAGAACTCGTGTTGTGCGTTGTTGGAGTCGAGGGAGGCCAGCGCGTCGCGCAGAGTTTCGAAGTCGAAGGCGTAGACCCCTGAATTGACCTCGGTGATCGAGCGCTGCGAATCGGTGGCTTCCTTCTCCTCGACTATGGCGTTCACCTCGCCGTCCGTCGTACGAAGGATTCGCCCGTAGCCGGTGGGGTCGACGGCCGTCGACGTCAACACCGTCACCGCGGCCGCGGGAGCAGCCGTGTGCTGGGCGAGGAGGTCTGCGATGGTCTTTCCGTCGAGCAGAGGCACGTCGGCGGCTGTGACGAGTACGGTCCCGGAGAAGTCGGCCGGCAACCCCTCGAGCCCACAACTGACAGCGTGCCCGGTGCCCTTCTGCTCGTCCTGAACAGCGACGGTGACGGAACGGTCCAGTTCCCCGGCGACTGCGTTCACGGCTTCGGTGACACGCTCACGATCGTGACCGACGACGGTCACCAGGTGCGTGGGATTCAGTGAGGTTGCCGCGTGAAGCGAATGTGCCAGCATGCTGCGTCCGGCGAGAGTGTGGAGGACCTTGGGAGTCTTCGACTTCATTCGTGTACCGGCACCCGCTGCGAGAACGATCACGGCGGTCTGCACTGGTTTGAGCTCCCTCTGTCGATCAAACTGTCGATCAAACTGTCGATCAAGACATACATTCCGCTGGGGAAAGCATGTTGTTCACCAGCTCCGCCGCCAGGACTCGAACCTGAACTATCTGAACCAAAATCAGAGGTGCTGCCATTACACCACGGCGGATTGCCACGCATTGCCGAGCCTTGCGGCCGAACGCGCGAAAGAATAATCGCATGCCGACCCGCCGTAGGTCGAACCGCTCCTCCGATCGGGCCCCTGAAGTCCCGATAGGCTGAGCGTCCACAGCAGTGATTTGTGTGTCGGCGAGAGGAAGACAATGGCGACGGTGTCCGGTTCGGGTGGCGGGGATCCAGTTCCCGAACGAGTGACACGGATCCGGATGACCGGCACCCAACGTCGGCAACAGCTGATCGAGATCGGGCGGGCATTGTTCGCCGAACGGGGATACGAAGCGACCTCGATCGAGGAGATCGCCCAGCGCGCGAACGTGTCCAAGCCTGTCGTGTACGAGCACTTCGGCGGCAAGGAGGGGCTGTACGCCGTCGTAGTGGACCGGGAGATGTCGCGACTCCTCGAGATGATCACGTCTTCGCTCTCACAAAATCGCTCGAGAGTTCGAGTCGAGCGGGTTGCGTTGGCTTTGCTCACCTACGTGGAAGAGCACACCGACGGATTTCGGATACTCGTGCGCGATTCGTCCGTTGTCGCGCCCAGTGGGACATATTCGAGCCTCCTCAACGACGCGATCAGTCAGGTGGGCTACCTGTTGGCGGGGGACTTCTCCAGACGCGGTTTCGACCCCGGACTAGCAACGATGTACGCACAGGCGCTTGTCGGCATGGTGTCCACTACGGCTACTTGGTGGCTCGACGAACGGACTCCGTCGAAGGAAGTTGTCGCCGCTCACCTCGTGAATTTGTGTTGGAATGGGCTGACGAATCTGGAAGCCGATCCACAATTGGAGGGTTAACCAGGCGCGCCTGCCGCGCAGAGATGGATCGCGGTCTAAGCTGTGTTCGCTGTATCACGATCGTTTGATGGGCAAATGTCTCATTTGTTTGCAGGGTGGGTTGAATGCCGAACCGTGCCATCCATTTTGACGCTGTGAACGGGTAAGACCAAGAATTCGTTCGATGTGTGGTGATTGGAGGCCGGATCGATGGTGAGGCAAGAGCGGGCAGAAGCCACCCGTGATTCGGTGCTGCGCGGAGCAGCGGGTGTGTTCTTGCGCCTGGGCTATGCCAATGCCAGCTTGAGCGAGATCATCGCCGAGTCGCAGGTGACGAAAGGCGCCCTGTACTTCCATTTCGGGTCCAAGGAAGAACTCGCGCGGGCGGTGATAGACGAGGGTTCGGCACGTTTCGACGCAAAATGTGAGCTCTGGTTGGACCGTCGAACTCCCGCACTCGAGTCACTGATCGGTATTTCGTCGGTCATCGTCGACATCGGTGCGCATGACGCCATGGTTAGAGCGACGTTCCGCTTGTTGGTCGAGATCGGGGACTACCGGGGCTCCGGGCCGGCGACTCTGGACGTGTGGCTCGACATTTACCGTGAACTTGCCAGCCGTGCCGCCGACGAAGGTGATCTGCGTTCGGACGCGGATTCTGCTGACATTGCTCGTTTCCTGTTGGAAGTTGCGTCGGGAGTTCGGCTGATGGCAGCCGCGACCGGGACCGTTCGTGAGCTTTCGGACTCCATGAAGGCATCGTGGAACCTGATACTTCCGATCGTGGTCCCGGAATCGAAAGTGGAGTACTTCAGGCAATTCGCGGCCCGTCGCCTTGCCAGTGATCACTGAAATCACTGGCTCTCCGCACTGCTCCTTTGGTCAATTTGCTGCAAATGTCCTGGTAGGGACATTGTTCTCTTTGTTCTGCATTCGAAACAAACTAAGAGTATGTTTATAGTGTTGATGGGAATCTGGAAGTCCGATCTTGCCGTCAATCTTCGGATTGCGGTATGTTCTATCGGTAGCTGAAGAATTGCTGAGAATGAAGGTTTGTCAGGGCAGGGTGACGGCGTCGGCGCACCGGGCAGCATAGGGGGCTGCCCGGCGTGTACGACCCCAGATGGGGAGTCAACAGATGGGTGACACTGCGCCGACGCCGATGCTCGACATCGGCCCGCGGATCGGCTGTGACGTAGTGAACGTCGTGGATGTCACTCGAAGTATCGAGCTCTTCGGGCGGAGGTATCTCGATCGGACCTTCACCCCGCACGAATTGCAGACGTGCGCCGGGCCGGCGCGGGATCAACGATTGGCTGCACGTTTCGCCGCCAAAGAGGCTGTGGTGAAGGTACTGCGGCCTGGTGACGTTCCCATTCCGTGGAGTTCCGTCGAAATCACTCGGGCCGAGTGGGGTGGCTGTGGGGTGACGCTGTCCGGTAATGCCGCGGAACTCGCGCGGGCCCAGGATCTGCACGATTTTCAAGTATCTATCTCGCACGAAGCGGACGTGGCCATCGCAATGGTGATCGCAACACGCTCGGGCGCTCGCATCGAAAAGAAGGACGACATCGCTGATGATTGATCAGGCAATTCGGAAAGTGCTCGTCGAGCACGGTCGGCTGGCAGTCGACGTGAGCACGATCGACGGAGAGGCCGATCTTTACGAGTTGGGTTTGACGTCGCACGCGAGCGTGAATGTCATGTTGGCGCTGGAGGATTCGTTCGACATCGAGTTCCCTGACGAGTTGTTGCGGAAGAGTACTTTCGCAAGCGTCAAGGCGATCGAGGGTGCGTTGACGGAGTTGGGTGCTGCATGAACGCTCCGCAATCGCAGTGCACCACCGGGACGGCCCTCGAACGGGCCGCACGGTTGGCCGACGAAGTTGCAGCGGTGTGGGCCGACGAAGTCGATGCAGAAGCAAGGTTTCCGCGTGAAGCTGTCGACGCCATGCGAAGCGAACGGCTGCTGTCCGTAGCTGTGCCGAGGGAACTAGGCGGCGAAGGGCTCTCGCTGCAGGAAGTGTCGCAGATCGCCCGTGTGATCGGAACACGCTGTGCAGCAAGCGGAATGATTTTCGCGATGCATCAGACGCAGATATACTCGTTGGTCAAGCACGGCAACACCGAAGCACTACGCGAGTTTGTCGAAGAAACGGTCGACAAGCAATTGCTGTTGGCATCGGCAACCACTGAGCTGGGAATCGGTGGTGACGTCAGCCGGAGTTACTGCGCGGTGGAAGACTTGGGCGGTCATCTGCTGTTGATCAAGAACGCGCCTGTCATTTCGTACGGTGAACACTCCGACGCGATAGTCGTGACGGCTCGGCGAACCCCGGAGAGTCAGCCGAACGATCAGGTTCTCGTGGTGTGTCGTACCCCAGACCTGACGCTCGAACGCACCACCGAGTGGAACACGCTGGGGCTGAGGGGAACTTGCAGTCTTGGTTACATCCTTCGGGCCACCTCGACGCCCGAGATGGTCGCCGACGTACCGTATTCCGATATCTCCACCCATACGATGCTTCCGGTCTCGCACGTCGTCTGGAGCTCGGTGTGGTTGGGAATTGCCGACGCTGCAGTCGAGAAGGCACGCAAGTACGTGCGTGCCGCCGCTCGCAAGCAGCCCGGAGTCACTTCCCCCGGAGCGCTGCGGCTCGCCGAAGTTGCCGCTTCGGCACAACAATTCGCCGATCTCGTCGGCGCCTCTGCACGCAGGTACGACCGCGCAGTCCACGCGGAGGAAGGCGCTGCCGATTTTGAGGCGACAGGAGCGGTGGGATTTTCGCTCGCGATGAACAACCTGAAAGTCACAGCCTCCACAGCGGTCGTGGAAATCGTGGGGCAGACAATGTTGATCTGTGGCATCTCGGGATATCGCGAGGACACCGAATTTTCGCTCGGTCGGCACCTTCGTGACGCGCACGGCGCAGCGGTGATGGTGAACAACGATCGAATCATGGCAGGTTCAGCGCACATGGCTATCGGATACCGGGGAACGCTATGACGACCGAGAATGTGACGACCGAGACTGTGACAGGCGAGACCGATCTGGATCGGGCTCGGGCTGCATTTCAACGTGAACTGCTCGTCGAAGGACTTCTCGTCGAGACGGAGGTGCCGGGACTCTACGGGCGTTCCGGCGTATTCGAGGACATCGTCGACGGTATCGACCGAGTGGTGGTTGCAGCGGGGCCAGGCGACGCCGCGACTCGGCTGCGGTTCCCGCCGGTGTTCCCGCGTAGCAGTTTCGAGCGCACCGACTACATCGCTTCGTTTCCCAACCTCACCGGCGCCATCAACACCTTCGCTGGTTCCAATCGCGATCACGCGCGACTGCTGGCCGATCGCGCCGACGGACAATCGTGGGATCGCCACCTCGAGCCGACCGAGACCATGCTCGTGTCCGCAGCGTGCCATCCTGCCTATGCGCGGTACACCGGAGTTCTTCCCGAAGGCGGGGTGCTGTTGGACATCTACGGTTTTTGCTTCCGGCACGAACCGGCGATCGATCCGGCTCGCATGCAAGCGTTTCGGATGCACGAGTTCGTGACGATCGGTGACGCCGCGGCAGCGCGAGCGCATCGCGAGCACTGGATCGAGCGGGGGCTCGAGGTGCTCGGCCGGCTCGAACTCGACGCTACCCCGGTGATCGCCAATGATCCTTTCTTCGGGCGCGCCGGAAAGATGCTTGCAGCCAACCAGCGTGAAGAGAATCTCAAGACGGAACTGACGGTTCGGCTCTACGGAGATCTCGACGAGGGCACGGCGATCGTGTCCTCGAACAACCATCTCGACCATTTCGGTGTCAACTTCGACATCCGAACGGCGGAGGGGGAGGTGGCACACAGCTCGTGCGTCGGCTTCGGGATGGAGCGAATCGCGTTGTCCTTGTTGCGGACTCATGGTCTTGACGTGGCTGTATGGCCAACCTCCGTTCGTGAACGAATGGGCATCTGATGTCACGGCTGATCGACATTTCACCTGATCGCTACCGGCCCCATTCGTTGCACCAGGACGATCGCGTGTGGGCGCAGACCAACTGCTATACGGATCTGTGGATCGAAGTTTTGCATTCGCTGGGATTGGACCCCGTCCCGGCATTGGCATGTGCCTTCTCATCGCGGTTCGACGGGACTCAGTGGACGTTTCTCAAGCTCAAGGCCGAGGACATCTACGCGCTGTACGGAATCGAAGTCGCAGAGATGAACGTCTGGCGGGCACCGCTGATCCATGTCGAGGACAACCTCGCGGTTGGAATGCTGTCGACGGTTGAAGTGGACGGATACTGGCTTCCCGACACTCTTGGAACGAGCTATCACGAGGGGCACACCAAGACCACGATCGTGCCCAATCGGATCGATCGCGTTGCCGGCGAGCTCGAGTACTTTCACAACAGCGGGTACTACTTGCTGCGAGGCGACGATTTCTCCGGCGTCTTCGATCTCGATCGTTCCTCGCTTCCTTCGTTCGTGCCCTACGTCGAACAGATCAGGTTGAATCCGGTTCACGCGACCAACGCCGGAAACATCGCCGAAGTGGCTCGGCGGAATGTAGCGGTTCGAGCGGTGGGTAATCCCGTGCGAGAGCTGGGACGCAAGGTGATCGACGACCTCGAATGGGTGCAGGGGGCGGGTATGGATGCCTTTCACCTCTGGTCCTTCGGGCTACTTCGTCAGTGCGGGGCCAGCGCGGAGCTGGCTGCCGACGCCAGCGAGTTCTTGGACACTGCAGGTTTCTCCGGGACAGGCGAAGCTGCGCCAGATTTCCGCAAAGTGGCATCCGGTGCAAAGAGCGTGCAGTTTCAGATGGCGCGTGCATCCAGGGGCCGCGCGGTGGACCCGCGTGAGCAACTCGACGAGATGGCCGTGTCGTGGAAGAGGGCGATGGAAATCGTTGCCGACACAGTCGGCGTCGACTCGCATCGACACCTGAGGTTGGTCTGACAGTGCCTCGTTCGTCAGCAGACCTGCTGGCCGGCGCGATATGGCGATGCGCTGCAACCGAACCCGGATCCATATCTGACCCGGATGCCCTCGAAGCCGTGACCGAGTGGGTCGCAGCGTCCGTGCCTGGAACAGTCGTCGGTGCGTTACGTGCGGCGCAAACGGACGCCGGACGCACAAAGTCCGTTTCGTCGTCGTCTGTTTCAGAATCATCCGTTTCATCGTCGGACTGGTGGTTCGTGACTACCGTGGCCACGACTGGTGAGGGGTCGTGGCTGCTCCAGTTCGACGGTATGACGGCGTTTGCGGATGTCTGGATCGGCGGTGTCCGTGTCGCGTCCACTGAATCCATGTTCGCACCTGGGGAAGTGAGCATTCCGGCCGGAGTCGGCGCTGGTAAACGTGTCCAGGTGGCTGTTCATTTTCATTCTCTCTCCGCGATTTTGAGATCGAGGCGTCCTCGAGGACGTTGGCGCTCGTCGATGGTCCGTGAGCAGGGCCTTCGGTGGATCCGAACCACGATGCTCGGTATGGCTCCCGTGTTCAGTGGTGTGCCGGTACCGGTGGGTCCGTGGCGGGGTATCTGCTTGTTGGACAAGGGGATTGCCGCCGTAGTCTCTGCTGTCAAGCATGCGAGTGTTGACGGCACAACCGGTCGCGTTGCCGTCAGTGCTCGGCTCACCGGATTGCCGGCCTCGCTGGAGTACGTGACCGTGCGTGTCGGCGAACACTCGCGGCAATTGGCTGTATCCGCCGGACCGGATGGATTTCTCGAGGTGTCCGGCGTCGTCGAAGTGCCGGAAGCGAAGTTGTGGTGGCCGCACACTCATGGCACCCCGCGCACTTATCGGGTGACGATGGAAGCGGTCGGAGTCTCCGAGCATCTCGGTTCAGTTGGCTTCCGGACGGTGGAGGTCGACAGATCCGATGGTGGATTCCGTTTGTATGTCAACGGCATCCGGGTGTACTGCCGTGGTTCGGTGTGGGTGCCGACCGACCCGATCTCGCTTCAAGGCGACGCCGGCACCACTCGCGTCTTGGAACGCCTGGCAGAGGCCGGCCTGAACATGATTCGAATCCCGGGGACGATGGTCTACGAGAGCGACCACTTCTGGGAGGAATGCGCGCGACTGGGCATTCTCGTGTGGCAGGACATGATGTTGGCGACGCTCGATCCGCCCGACACCGACGAATTCTTCGAACTCGTTGCCTCCGAGGTCACCGAGTTCTTGCACAGAGTGCGCGGAAATCCCGCTTTGGCAGTCTTCTGCGGCGGCAGCGAGACCGAACAGCAGCCGACCATGCTGGGCTTGGTCGATCAACACATCCCGCTCATTCATTCGAGACTGCCGGAGTTGATCTCGACGGTGGCACCCGAACTCGAGTACGTGACGTCGTCCCCCTCGGCGCCTCGCGGGGGCGAGCAATTGGCAACGCATGTCGGAAGCGGGGTCGCTCACTACTTCGGGGTGGGTGCCTATCGTCGTCCACTGGCCGACGTGCTCAGCGCGCGAGTACGTTTTGCGACCGAATCATTGGCATTTTCGATTCCACCGTCGAATGCCGTGATCGAGAACGAATTCGGTTCACTCGCCGTCGCGGGGCACCACCCGGCATGGAAAGCCGCGGTGCCTAGGGACAACGGATCGTCGTGGGATTTCGAGGATGTTCGGGACCACTACGTCTACGCGCTTTTCGGCGAAGACGCTCGTGAAGTCCGGTGGTCCGACCCGGAACGCTATCTCGACCTGGGGCGAGCAGCTGTATGTGAGGCGTTCGCATCGACGCTCGGATACTGGCGTCGCCCGGACTCTCGGTGCGACGGCGCCTTGACACTCGCACTGCGAGACATGGAGCCCGGACCGGGATGGGGGGTCCTCGATTGGAGCGGCAGCCCCAAAGCTCCGTGGTTCGTGCTCCGTAGGAGCGCCAAACCGATCGCGCTCCTCGTCACGGACGACGGTATGGACGGATTGAGGCTCGACGCGATCAACGAGACCGCCGAACCTGTCGTCGGCGAGATCAGGTTTCGAGCGCACAGTCGGTCAGGTGTCGTCCCGGTCGACGTCGCGCTACCGGTCAAGGTGGAAGCGCATTCAAGTCTGACCTGGTCCGTGGACAGCCTTGTCGGCCGTTTCACCGACCTCACTCACGTCTTTCGTTTCGGGGCGCGGACATACGACGCCGTCACCGTCACACTCGAAGACGAAGACGGCGAGATGGTGGACGAAGTGGTCCACCTCCTGGGTGGCTCGGCGCGGCCTCGCGAGCGATCGGTCGGACTTGTTGCCACAGCGCGCAACGTCGGTGACTCGGAGTGGGTAGTCGACGTCTCGACGGATGCTTCAGCCCAATACGTTGCCCTCGAACTGCAGGGCTTCGAGCCCGAAGACTCCTGGTTCCACCTCGCGCCGAACGGTCGCAGGACTGTACGCCTACGGAGAACCGGTCAGGCGACGAAAGTGATCGGTCGCGTTCGGGCGCTCAACTCGCACGTGAGTGTGGCCGTGGCGCCGCCGATCACTCCGGTCACACAATCCTCGCCGTCCAAGCGGACGTCGAAGAAGACGAGTGCTACGGGAAACTGAACGGATCGGACTGCGCTGCGAGATCGCACACCGATAGAATCGAACCGGCGCACAACTCTGCCTAGGTGGGGATATTGCGCTCGGGCTGTGCGTCCGCAACCCGTCATCACTGTTCAGGAGCGCGTTCGTTGACTTCCTTGTCCTCTGCCCAGACTGCGCTCGCTGGACTCGCCGAGGTCGCCCTCGCAGATGCCGCGTTCACTCCGGTGATCGAATCCATCGGATCGGCCGCCTTGGACATCGTGGCTCCGAAGCCGGCTCGGCCGTTCATCGCCGCTGCACTCGCCGCTCGCACGCCGGTGCTGCTGGTGACAGCCACCGGTCGTGAAGCCGACGATCTGACTTCGGAACTCACCGAGATGCTCGGTGGAGGAGTGGCGCAGTTTCCGTCGTGGGAAACATTGCCGCACGAGCGACTGTCGCCGAGCGCGGATACCGTTGGGCGACGGGTGGAGGTACTGCGCAGACTCGCCAGACCAGACGACGCCTCGTACGGATCGCCACTTCGGGTGATCGTCACCACGGTGCGCTCTCTCGTTCAGCCGATGGCGCCAGGCCTGGGCGAGATAGAACCGATCACGTTGCGCGTCGGCACCGAGATCGATTTCGATTCCGTTCTGGTTCGTCTGGTGGAGATGGCGTACAGCCGCGTCGACATGGTGGGAAAGCGTGGTGAGTTCGCGGTCCGTGGTGGCATTCTCGACCTGTTCTCGCCGACGGCGGATCATCCGGTCCGTATCGAATTCTGGGGTGACGAGGTATCGGAGCTTCGCTACTTCTCAGTTGCCGATCAGCGTTCGCTAGCGGACGTCGACGTCGATTCCGTGATCGCGCCGCCGTGTCGTGAACTGATTTTGACAGCTGATGTTCGTGATCGAGCTGCCGCACTCGCTGCTGAGAACCAGGCTGACGCGTCGTTGGTCGAGATGCTGGACAAGATCTCGGCAGGCATCCCCGTCGAGGGGATGGAAGCTCTGCTTCCGGTTCTCAAACCCGGTGAACTGCAACTACTTTCCGATGTCCTTCCGGTAGGGGCGCACATCCTTCTGTGCGATCCGGAGAAGGTGCGCACCCGCGCCACCGACTTGGTGCGCACCGGCCAGGAATTCTTGGAAGCATCGTGGACGGCGGCGTCGATCGGCGGCGCTGCACCGCTCGACACGTCGATCCTCAACGGCGGGGGAGTCGATCTCGGTGCCTCCGCATACCGGTCGCTTCGTCATGTTCGCGAATCTGCCGAAGCTGCCGGCCGGCCGTGGTGGACGGTCAGCCCGCTGGCGTCGGGAAATGGTGAAGAACTGGAAATCCCGGTTCAGGCGGCACCGCAGGTACGTGGTTCCGACGACCTGTTGGCCGAGCTGTTCGTCAGCCTCCGGGCACACGTGAGCACGGGCGGTCGCGCGGCGATCGTGGTGGCAGGCGCCGGCACCGCAAGCCGAGTCGTCGAGCGACTCGGTGAAGCCGAAGTGCCCGCAAAGATGCTCGACGGCGGAGCGACCCCTGCCCGCGGACAGGTCGCGGTGCTCCGCGGGTCTCTGCACGACGGACTGGTACTCGCCGGCGACGACTCGACGCCGGGGATGGTGATCGTCACCGAGTCCGATCTGACGGGCAACCGCGTTGCTGCGGTCGGCGACGGAAAGCGCTTGCCGGCCAAGCGCCGCAATCAGGTCGATCCCCTCGCGCTGTCGGCAGGGGACATGGTCGTGCACGATCAGCACGGTATCGGCCGGTTCGTCGAGATGGTCGAACGCACCATCGGCGGGGCGCGTCGTGAATACCTGGTCATCGAGTACGCGCCGAGCAAGCGTGGTCACCCGGGTGATCGTCTGTTCGTCCCGATGGAATCGCTCGATCAACTCTCCCGGTATGTCGGTGGAGAGTTGCCGGCGCTGAGCAAGCTCGGTGGATCCGACTGGGCGAACACCAAGCGTAAGGCCCGCAAGGCGGTTCGTGAGATCGCGGGTGAGTTGGTTCAGCTCTACGCTGCGCGTCAGGCGGCCCCGGGGCATGCGTTCGGCCCGGACACGCCGTGGCAGAAGGAACTCGAAGACGCGTTCGCCTTCACCGAGACCATCGACCAGTTGACCGTCATCAGTGAGGTCAAGGCCGACATGGAGAAGCCGGTTCCGATGGACCGGGTGGTGATCGGTGACGTCGGGTACGGCAAGACGGAGATCGCCGTCCGCGCCGCGTTCAAGGCAGTGCAGGACGGCAAGCAAGTGGCGGTGCTGGTGCCGACGACTCTGCTTGCACAGCAACATCTTCAGACCTTCACCGAACGAATGGCGTCGTTCCCGGTGAAGGTGCGAGGGCTGTCCCGGTTCACCGACGCCAAGGACTCGAAGGAAATCATCGCCGGCATGGCGGAAGGTGAGATCGACATCGTCGTCGGTACTCACAGGTTGCTGCAGACCGGTATTCGCTGGAAGGACCTCGGGCTTGTGATCGTCGACGAGGAACAGCGATTCGGAGTCGAGCACAAGGAACACATCAAGGCGTTACGCACCCACGTCGACGTCCTGACGATGTCGGCTACCCCGATTCCTCGTACTCTCGAGATGAGCATGGCCGGGATCCGCGAGATGTCCACGATCCTCACACCGCCGGAAGAACGTCATCCGATCCTCACGTACGTCGGCGCGTATGCGGACAAGCAGGTTGCCGCGGCCATCCGGCGTGAACTTCTGCGCGACGGCCAGGTCTTCTACGTACACAACCGTGTCAGCTCGATCGACAAGGCAGCCAAGAAGATCCGTGAACTCGTCCCGGAGGCTCGCGTCGTCGTCGCGCACGGTCAGATGAACGAGGACACTCTCGAAAAGACCGTGCAAGGATTCTGGGAACGCGACTTCGACGTGTTGGTCTGTACCACGATCATCGAAACCGGTCTGGACATCTCGAACGCGAACACACTGATCGTCGAACGTGCGGATTCGCTGGGCCTCTCGCAGTTGCATCAGCTTCGCGGACGCGTCGGGCGTAGTCGTGAACGTGGATACGCATATTTCCTGTACCCGGCCGAAAAGCCTTTGACGGAAACGGCATACGACCGACTGGCAACGATTTCGCAGAATTCGGACCTCGGCGCTGGTATGGCAGTCGCGATGAAGGACCTCGAAATCCGTGGAGCCGGAAACGTTCTGGGCGCAGAGCAGTCCGGCCACGTCGCCGGGGTCGGGTTCGATCTGTACGTCAGGCTGGTCGGTGAGGCGGTCGAAGCCTTCCGGGCTGCAGCCGACGGCAAACCGATCACCATGGACGAGGGCACGAAGGAAGTCCGGATCGACCTACCGGTGGACGCACACATCCCGCCCGACTACGTCACCAGTGACAGGCTCAGGTTGGAGGGGTACCGCAAGCTCGCTGCGGCAACTGATTCCGACGGCATCGCTGCCGTAGTCGAAGAACTGGTCGATCGCTACGGCCCGCTGCCCGAAGAGGTTCGACGGCTGATCTCGGTGGCCAAGCTTCGACTGCTCTGCCGCGAGTATCAACTGGAGGAAGTCGCCGTCACCGGAACTCAGCTCAAGATCTCGCCTATGTCACTGCCCGATTCCAAACAGATCAGGCTCAAGAGGATCTATCCGAGCGCGCAGTACCGGGCAACGACCGGGCTCGTGCAGCTCCCGCTGCCTCGCACCGGCGGAGTCGGCTCGGATCGCCTGCGGGACGTCGAATTGCTCCAGTACATCGCGGACTTCATCCTGGCGATAGACGGGCGCGCCGCCGGTGCCGTCCTGGTCGAGGCGTGAGCACACGGTGAACGAATCGCCCGTCGTCGTACTGCTCGATCCTTTGCGGCCGCATGTCTTTCCGCTGGAGGCGCTCCCGTTCTTGTCCGGCGCGATCGATATCGACCCGGACGTTCCCGACTCGGTACGCGGCGCACTGCCGGCCACGACACCCGGCGCCGCGGTGACTGTGATGATGGACACCGCCGAGCCGAAGACCGAGGCGTTGTCTGCCGCTGGTGTAAAGATGATTCGCGCCGAACCCATTCACGGCGATCGACTGGTGGAAGCGGCGTCGATCATGAACCGGTTGTGGAATCGCGGCGGTTGGGAGTCGACCCAGACGCACGAGAGCCTCTCCGTTTACCTCGTCGAGGAGACCTACGAGGTACTCGACGCGATTCGAAGCGACGACGAGAGCGATCTTCGGGAGGAACTCGGAGACCTGTTGCTTCAGGTGTTGTTCCACTCGCGGATCGCTCAAGCACACGGTGTTTTCGAATTGGACGACGTGGCCGGTGCATTGATCGCGAAACTCGTGCACCGCAGCCCGCACCTGGTCAGTTCCGGGGCGGTCGACATCGCTGAGCAGGAGCGGACGTGGGACGCTTTGAAGGCTGCCGAGAAGGCTCGCGCGTCATCCATGGACGGCATCGCTCGGTCGCAGCCGCCGTTGCTCCTCGCCGAAAAAGTACTGAGCAGGGCCGCCAAAGCTGGTGTGATCGAAAGCGCCGATGAAGCTGATCTGGAAGCTCTGATCGAGCAGTGCCGACGCGCCGACACTGCACTCCTGGGCGCCCTGGACATGCTGATCGCCGACATTCGGATTCGTGAGGGAAGACGTCTCGAAGACGTGGAGGATTAGCCCACTTTGACGTAATTGCCCGGTAATCACCTGGCAATCGGAAAATAGCTTGGGCTTGGTGAGTGCAGTTGAAACAAACCTAAGGTATGTTTACGTACGAAATGAGCAACACTGGGTCGTTTTCTTGCATGAATTGGCCTTTGATCGGCGGTTATGTAGGGGGGTCCGATGACGGTTCATTTCTGCACTGCGAGCAGCGAGGTACGGCAACCGGCGGGGTGTTGCCGTACCTGGACGCTCGCGGTGGCTACCGATCAGCGATCCCCCAAGCCGTTCGATCCGCTGACGCCGTTCGTATGACAAGAAAGACTGATGGCAAATGAGCGTTCATGCTGAGGTGGAGAGCCGGTCGGCGGTATCGCAGGATTCCGCTCATGTCGGAACAGACTGGCGCCGGGCATACCGGAAGCGGATCGCAGTGAGCGATTCGATCACGGTCCTGTTCGTGATCGCACTCGCTCAGATCGGCAGTATGTGGCCGCATCCCATCGAGTGGCTGACACCACTTAAAGTGATCGCGTCTGCAGCGTTGGGCGGACTGTGGATGATCGCCCTCGCACGGGGGCGTAGCCGTCATCAGGCGATGCTGGGCGAGGGCAGTGACGAGTACGAGAAGGTACTGCTCGCTACCGGCCAGGTCTTCGGAGTAGGCGCATTGGCCGGGATCATTCTGGGCGTGGGAATTGCGCGAAGCTACCTCATGATCGCACTGCCCGTCGGACTCGCTGCGCTGCTTCTCGGACGCTACCTCTGGCGACGCGACATTCGAAAGAAGCGTGCGATCGGGGATTGCCGTAACTCGGTGCTGTTGGTTGGTGGACATGCGTCCGTCGTTGCTACTACGCGTGCCTTCGTGCGGGAATCCTCGGCAGGCTACGACGTTGTGGGAGCGTGCATTCCGCGTCGGGCGACCGCGTTGGACGATCACATCGTTGTCGACGGAGCAGCAGTCCCGGTAATGGGCAACGAGTTCGAGGTAGTCGAGGCGATGCGCGCAAGTGGCGCAGACACCGTCATCGTAACCGGGACCGAAGACCTCGGACAGGTGGGCATTCGCAAACTGATGTGGGACCTCGAAGCCGAGGGCGTCGACATGGTGGTTTCACCGGTCGTGGCCGATGTGTCGAAGGCTCGCTTGATGTTTCGCCCTGCGGCGGGACTCCCGTTGATTCACGTTGCGCGGCCGCGCTATCAGGGGGCGAACCGGGTTGCGCCCGCTGTTTTCGACGCGGTGTTCTCGATGCTGATGATCCTCCTCGTGGCGCCGGTCATGGTCGCCGCCGCCGCTGCGGTCAAGTTCACGTCGAAAGGCCCGGTGTTCTACAAGGCAGAACGCATCGGCCTCAACGGGAAACCGTTCCCTATGTTGAAGTTTCGTACCATGGTGGAAGGCGCCGATCAGCAGGTTGTCGATCTGATGGGGGACAACGAAGGCGCCGGAGGTGTGTTGTTCAAGATGCGTGAGGATCCACGAATCACGTCCGTCGGCAAGATCCTTCGTCGATTGAGTATCGACGAGCTACCACAGTTCTTCAACGTCATTCGCGGAGAGATGAGCGTTGTCGGCCCGCGGCCGCCATTGCGTCGCGAGGTCGAGATGTACGACGACGAGGTTGCCCGGCGCCTGCTGGTCAAACCTGGCATCACTGGTCTCTGGCAGGTAAGTGGTCGCAGTGATCTCTCCTGGGAAGAATCTGTTCGTCTCGACTCTTCCTACGTGGAGAATTGGTCTATCCTGCAAAATCTTTCGATCATTACTCGTACCGTCTCAGCGGTCGCGAAAAGCGACGGAGCGTACTGACTACGCGGTTGGTGCCGGCGCGGATATCCGCGCCGGGCACCCTCCTGTCAGCTGTCGAGCTCAACAATGCGAGAACAGATTCTTGACGTAGCCGGCAGTTTGGTAAACGTAGTTGAATGCCCACGTCCCGATCGAGAGTTCCGGACGGCTTGCGACCATGACCAGTTCTCCTTGATAACACTGCGAAATGATGTGCCGCGCCCGCGAGATATGAGGAACGAACGTCACGACGATGACAGTCTTCCATCCGTTGGCATTAGCCATTCTCTCGATTTCGAACCCCTCGCCCTCGGTGGTGGACGGTGACGGGACGAAACAGTCGACAGGGAAGTCGAACGTACCCTCGCAGATCGACCGCATCTTCTTGTCGTTGTCGCCGTAAGGATTCGAGAAGATCAGGCGTGGTGCGTAACCGTCTTTCATCAGTTGGATTCCGACCTCCTCGCGTCCGTCGTGTGCTCCGCCGAGGACAACGATAGCGTCAGCACTTCGTGGTGCATCGATCTTGGGTGAGACGAAGACGGGCCAACCCGCTGCCGCACCAAGGGCGAGGAGTGATAGAGGTATGCCCGCAATCTTCAAGGCCGATTTGATCTGTTTGATGGCCCCACAATACCTGGACCCAGGAGACGACGATGACCGGATGGCAACCACTTCGGACGGTGGCGGGGTTGACCGCCTTACGGGATGCCTATGGGCAGAACATGTCTGGACTCGTACCTGAGACCGGTGTGTATCTCGCCGACGACGGTTGGTGGATCGCTCTCACGGGTGCACCCGATCCCAGCTACAACCTTGCATTGGTCCATGGGGGTGATGTGCGGAAAAACACGGTCGCCGTTGTGGAACGAGTGCTCGCAGAGCGACTGCGCACCGTTGTCATGCTCGCCGGGGCGGGTCTGGATGCCGCGACCGTCCTCGCGGATGCAGGGTGGGTGTGCGTAGGTTCGAGTTCGCTGCGCGCGCTACCGAATTCTCCGTCAGCGCCGGATGCCGCGGTGCGGATCCTGGAAGATGGCGACCTGCGTTCAGCACGACAACTTGCGGAGGATGTTTTCGGTATCGATCGCGAATCTGCGACTCTGGTGTATCAGGAGGCGGCCCCCGACCGACCAAGTGAGCGTTCAGTCGTCGGCCTGTTCGAACTCGACACGCTGCAGACCGCAGCGATGCTGTCGTTCGGTAAGCCCATCAGCACTGTGTGGGCGGCCGGAACCAGGGCGCAAGGACAGCGGCGCGGACATGGGTTACGGGTCCTTCGGCAAGTGTCGGCAGCCGCATTCGAGGCTGTCGGCGACGGCGCCGTGTGTGGTCTCGCCAGCGCTGCCGGCAATGCTCTGTACGACGCGAGCGGAGCCGAAATCGTCGAGTACTGGCAGATGTGGTCGCGACCGCGATGGCTACTTGGTAGCTGACATCAGCCGTCAGGTATGTTTGTGTGCGTTCGGCAAACTTTTGGTTTCTTTCAGCTACGCTTCAACGCGCGATCCAATCGGGGGTACTCAAGATGGCAGATTCGAGTACCAGGGATGCGGCGATACGTCGCGAACTCGGCGTTCCGCCCACTTTCGACCTGGTGAGGCATGCACGAAACCTTGCAAGAGTGTTCTTCCCCGCTCTTGTCATCGCATTGCTCGTCGGTGGGATTGTCTACGCTGTGCGGGGAAGCGCGACACCGGTGTATCAATCCGACATCGTCGCGGAGGTTCAGTCTGCCTCTCAGATCGTCGTGACGGACGCGAACCTCGGCCAGTTGGTTGCCCCCTATGTCGCACTGGCCACCGATAGCGATGTGGTTGCCGCCATCCACGACCAGTTGAATAACGGGTGGACGACAGCGGATGTCTCGAGCCACATCTCGGTGACGCCGGGTACTTCTCCGGCATTGGTATTCGTCAAGGCGACTGCCTTCAGTCAGGCTGACGCGGACGCGCTGGCACGAATAGTCGTCGCCACCTTGAGCGACGCGCAGGCGCGACGCAATGCAGACACGCTGGATCGTCGTACCCGAGTTCTCACCGACGACATCGCTCGATTGAACGGGGACTTGGACGCAGCGCGGCGAGAAAGCTTGGACGAATACGAGACGCCCACCGACGATCCGACTATCAAGGCGGATCTCGACGCGAGGCTGGAGCAGTTGCGCCAGTTGAGATCGACCGTATCCGGTTCCGACCGACTGCAGTTGCTTTCCGCCCCCGCGGGAACGGGTCTGCCGGTTGCGCCGAAGCCACTCGTCGAGTCGGCGGTTGCGTTCTTGGTGGTCCTCATTCTCGCTGCCGAAATCCTCTCTGCCTGCCGGGGTCGATTCAGTTCGCGAGTGACCGACGCGTGGGCACGTCGAACGGCCCGGAAATACGGAGCCTCACTACTCCTGCAGCACTCCGAAGCCGCTGAGTTTCCGCCGAACCTCGCGCTGACGATATGCCAGCGTGCAAGTCTCGGTGATCATGTCCTGGTGCTTTCGGGTGACGGCGTCCCCTCCACATCATGGGATGTTCCTGCGCACGTGCGATCCGGGGTCTCCCGATATTCGCTGAAGTCGGACTGGTGGCGCCGATTTGACTCCAATGGAACCGGGTTTGCCCTGGTTGTTGTCTCCGCACAGCACGCCAACCAACGGGAGATCGTCGAATGCCTCAGGGCTTTGGCCGAAGTCGATGTTGCGCGAACACTGGTACTCGTGGGTCCGTCTGCTCCCGAGCCTCTCCTCGACGTACTTACCCTCGCGGTGCTGCGTCGCAGACGCAGGCCCGCAAGTTCAGTGAAACTGGCGGCCGAGCCGACCAACTCGGCCACGAACTCACAGACCCCGTCCGACAGCGCCTGGGTGAAGTCCGGTGCGCCGCGGCTGAACGAGCCTTCCGTTGCCGTGCCGTACGGAATGGATACTTCCGCCCTGGATTCGAGGAGGGATCGCGCCAGCCTGGTGGATGCGAAAACGGTCAGTATTGCGAAGAAGTACCTGCCGAAGGCTAAGCCCAAGCCGAGCGCAGGGGTCGAGCTCGAAGAGCCGCAGATCGTGCAGGCTGTTGATGTCGAGGGCGCCGGAGTCGAGGCGTCCGCAGTGGAGATTTCCGGAGCGGAGTCGACCAGCAATGATGCAACTGGTGTCAAGGCGTCCGGGGAAGCCGACGGCATCGACTCCGAAGCCTCGACCGAACGAATTATGTTGACCTCCAAAGATATAGCGGAAATTCGAAAGAGGAGGCAAAGAACTCGCGTGAGCCTTATACGTTCGGATTCAGCAGACGGACAGTCGGAATCCTGAAGGACCGGGCTTTCACTAGATCTTGGGTGTGCTGCACCCTCCAACTGCCTGTTTCACCGCTGCGAGTGCGGGTTTCGGAGTGTAGTTGATCGTGACCAGACCGAAGTTCTGTTCGATATCCGAAGTGTTGGTTCCGCGATCACGCATGCTGTAGATGAAAATGCGCTCGATGTAACCGAGCACCTTTGCTTGCGCGAATCCATCCGAGATGATGTTGGCCTGTAATTGCGGGCTGACGGCGGTCGGGCCTGTACCTGTCGGAGCTCCGAATTCGGTTGCCCAGACTTTCTTTCCGCTGTCCCCGTTCTGCACCATCGATTCTCGCATCAGTCGGATCCTGTAGAAAGTGTTCCAATTCTGGGTGGACGAATCCGAAGGTAGCGCAGGCCAACTGTACGGATGGATCGAAAAGACATCGAATGAAGACTTTGCTCCTGCCGCGTACATACCCTTGAGATATGTGACCGGTGAGATGTCGGATCCGTTGTCGACGGCCGGTGCCAAACCGCCGTTGAGAATCTTTGCACCCGGTTGTACCGCACGGATACTTTCAGATGCGGCTTTCAGGAGTGCAGTGTATGTGTTCACATTCGGCTTGGGGCGGAAGAATTGTGTCAGGTTCGGTTCGTTCCAAATCTCCCAAGTGCTGATTCTGTTCGAGTACCGTTGTGCTGCTTGTTGTGCAAACTTGGCAAACGCGGCCGGATCGGATGGATACCCGTGGGTATCGTTGACCCCGGCGACGCGAGCCCAAGCCGGCGTGTACGTAACGATTCCCAAGACGCTCAATCCTTGGAGACGTGCTCGATCGACGACGCGGTCCGTTGCGCTCCAATTCTGTTGGCCCTTGGTTGATTCGACGGCAGACCAATCGACGTCGAACCTGAGCCAGGTCGCGCCGGCATTCTTCATTGCGGTCAGTTCTGCATCGAGATCATTCTGAGAGAGACCGTTGAGTGGGGCGCCCGCGGCGATCCCTAAACCAACGGAACTGCACGTCGAGTTCGGGGTTGGGGTTGTTGTTGGAACTGGACTCGGTGCACACGCGCTCAATGACCCGACAGTCAACAGGGCGCAGGCGAGGGACAATCGAAGTCGACTCACGCCGACCACCTTCTTTCCACAGTGACTCGAAACCGGTGCGGGACAGACAAGTTGGAAGCCGAACTAGATGACCAATCCGACAAATCAAAGAATTGCATGAATTGGGTCACTTGGCACCAGTCTCGAAGTCGGTTCTGCAGTACTTCCGTCCGGTTGGGTGCTACTGCGAAATGCGCCGGTTGGTATTGTCCGATTTTCTCGGTGACTGTGGTCGAAAATGATCAATAGTTCAGAGGCATCCTCCAGTTTCGTTTGCATCTTGCAACACGGCCATTGCGGGCTTCGGTTCGAAGTCGAGATCCAGAAGGCCAAAGTTTTGTTCGCGATCACCGGGATCGGAGCCGCGGTCCTGGAGACTGTAAACGAAGACCTTCTGAACGAACCCGAGGCTACGCGCTTCGTTGAATCCGTCACGCAGTATCTCGGCTTGCATCGACTCGGTCACAGCGTCGAGACCAGTTCCTGTTGGTGCCCCGAATTCGGTCGCCCAAATAGATTTGGTCGAGTCGCCGTTTGCAACCATTGTGTCGTGCATCAGCCGCATTCGATAGAAAGAGTTCCAGTTTCGAGTCAACGGGTCCGAGGGCAGTGCCGGGTAGGTGTACGGATGCATTCCGACAACGTCGAAGTGTTGTCCAGCTCCATATTCGTAGATGTTCGCGAGGAACGTCGTGGGGCTTATGTCAGCGCCGTTGTCAGTTGCGGGGGACAAGCCACCGGAGACAATTGTTGCGCCCGGTTGCACTGCCTCGATTGCTACGCTCGATGCGGCGAGCAGCTTCGAGTAATACTCAGGATCCGGCGTCGGATTGAAGAATGTTTGGAGATTGGGCTCGTTCCAGATCTCCCATGACGAAATGGAATTCGAGTAGCGGGCAGCGGCAAGCGCCGCGAACCTACCGAACGCGTCCGGGTCGGCCGGACGGGTATGCGTGTCAGGACTCGTCGCTGCCGGATCTCTTGCCCAGGCAGGCGTGTAGGTGATGAGACCGAGAATCTCGAGCCCGGAAGATTTCGCGATGTCCACGAGGCGATCGGTTCCGGACCAGTCGAAGGTGCCCTCGGTACTTTCGATGGCGGACCAGTCGATGTCGAATCTGACCCAGTGCGAACCCGATGATCGAATAGCTTCCACCGTTCGATCCATTTCGGCGTCACTCATTGCGGTATAGCCGGAACCAAGTGCGATGCCAGTATTGTCTGACGAAGGTTGAACTGCGCAAGGTTCGCCGGTTGCGGTAATCGAAGAATGGACTACCAATCCGACAATCAACAAGACCACTGCGACTGCGGCGACTCGACGTGCCTTAGCCATCGATGAGCTCCTTCAGCAGAGCCGGAAGATTCTTCTGGATGTCATATCGGTCCTCTACCTTCCGCCGGCCGATGCGTGACAATTCGGATCGTGCACTCCCGTCCTCCAACAGTCTCGTTATCTCGGCTGCGAGTTCTACTGAATCAGATGGCTCGACGAGCGATCCGGCGCCGTCCCCCAGCAGCTCGCTGGTGCCGCCGAGATCGGTTCCGACGACTGGCACTCCGATGCTCATTGCTTCGAGTGCCACGAGTGGGCCGGCTTCGGGAGAGGTGCTCGCAGAAATCGCGATGTCCCATCCTTTGATAGTTGCCAGTGAATCGACATATCCGAGAAATGTGACGCGACCCGCCAGATCCGGCTGCTGTGCGCGTTCACGAAGTACTTGTGCGTACATTTCATCGCCCGGGAACGGAAGTCCGGCGATTTCGAGTTGGACGTCTACTGTGCGGGCGATGGCATCCATCAACACCAAGTGGCCTTTCCACGGCGTCAGTGACCCGATGATTCCGACAACTCGGCGTGCCGGTGATCGAACTTCCGTTACCTCAGGGGGAACTACAACACCAAGTCGTGACACCGAGGTGGGAATTCCCAGCGAAAGAACAGGAAGCGATGTCGGTCCGGAGACGGCGACTGCTCGTCGGATCCCGGGTTTTGCAATCCGTACGACGATTCGTTGTTTTGTGCTCGAGAGAGTGTCGTGGACAAGCCACGTTGCACGTTGCGGTACGCGGCCGAGCCTGATCACCGGCAATGCGAACAGTGAGTTGACTATCACGGTCGAGCTGGCCGACTGAGCCCGAGACGCAATGATGCGCCCGGCAATTCGCCAATTCTTTGCAACTTCGAGAATCGCCAGGACGCGTGCCAGACCCCCTTCGCCTCTGAGCGACAGGGTTGGTAGCGTGACCGTTTCGAAGTCGACTGACGCGCGTGCGCGATCCCTCAGCGGCCCTTCCGGACAAGCCAACGTTACCGTGAATCCCTGCTCGTGTGCCAAACGCATCAGTTGGAGCATGACCAGTTCGGCGCCGGAGATCTCTCCAGTGTGGCTGACGAAAATGATCGTTCGTGTCATTTTACTTCCCTGTCGGGTTTTACCATTGCGAGTGGCGACTTCCCGCCCGCGAGCGATACAAGTGCATAGATTCCGACTGTCCCAAGTGGAGCGAGAACCGAAACGACTGGCCATGGCACGCCCAACCTTTCGACGCAGATCGTTCCTGCCACTGTGGCCACCGCGCAGAGGGCGACGGCCGCTCCGAGCGGGAGCATCGGAAACATTCTGTGAACCGGCAGACTTTGCCGCACTACAATCCAAATTGCAACGAAAAGAAGCAGTTCGGTCGATACGGTCGCAACTGCCGCTCCGTTGAATGACATTCGAGGAATCAACACGATGTTGACCACGATATTGAAGAGTAAGCCGCCCAATGCAATCCACGGATATATTCGATGCCGGCCGCTCGCAACCAGGATCATCAACCCCAACTGGGTGAGCATCGAGAAGCATGCGCCAAGCACCAACAGTCGCGTCGAGGTCCCTGCAATTGCGAACCGTTCTCCGTACAGAAAGGTGAGCACTCCGGTGGCAGCAGGCCAGAACGCGGCGATCGATGCGCTCCCGAGAACTGTCAGGACGATGAATGTTTCGCGGCTTCGTTCGCGGAACACTGCCACGCTGTCGGGCCAATAGGACACGAGAAGTGTTGTTACCGGGGTGACTACGGTGATTGCGACGATTTGCAGAAGGTCCGCGAATTTGTACCCGATGGTGTACAAGCCGACCGAATCGAAAGTATCGAGCTTGCCCAAGAGCAGCACATCCACTTTGGACAGAAGCGTGACCAAAGCGAAGCCGATGCTCAAAGGGATTGCTTCGATCAGCATTTCCCGCCACCTACGAAACTGCGCTCGTGACGACGGCCTAGGCCCGGCGACGCCCTTTCGGACACCGCGCACTTTCACGACGGCCGCGACCACTTCGTTGATAACCGCAGGGATGACGAGAACGAGGAGGATCGGCTGCCACAAAACCGCGACGATGGTCGCGACAAGCTGGGCGAGTTGCCCGACGCCCTCGGCGATCGCGACATACGTCATGCGCAGGCGGCTCTGGTACATGACGGAAAGTGCATGGCTGGGAGTGGCAACGACAACGACCAAACCAGCGACCGCCGTTGCTTCGACCACTTCTGCGGGGTAGCGGAGAATCCAGACATAACCCACCGCGACGATGTATCCGAAAAGACCAAGGGCGACCCGTAGGGATATGAACGCGGTGGTGACCAGCGAAACTTCCCACGGATTGCACTCGACCAACTTCGCGAGCACCACTCGGCCGACGCCGAGATCGGTGACGACGGACAACAATCCGAGCAATCCGAAGATGAGGGAGAACTGACCGAATTCGTCAGGGCTGATCGAACGCGCGATCAGAACCGAGCCGGTCCACCCCATCGCTGCCACTGCGATCCTGCTTCCGAGCATGATCGCAGTGCTTCGGCGTGCATCGTTCGCAGTCAAATCCGGAGCGGCCGGCCCGTGGATTTTCGTCTCTCGCTCGCGACGTTCCTTCTCGAACTTGTCGATAGCGGCCTGGCGCAATTCGGCGAACTCTCGCGGCGATACGGGCTCGGTGCCCGTCGAATTGCGATTCGTCATGAGCAACTCACACGCTCAGCCCTGCAGTGCGGTACGCGTCAACCGTGTATTCGGCTGTTCGGGTCCACGTCGATCGGGCCGCGACACGTGGCGCAGATATACGGAGTGCGGTGTTGACATCGTCGTCCAGGACGACTGAGCGAAGAGCGGCCAACCAGGAAGCCTTGTCGTGCTTGCGGACAAGCACGGCGGCGTTGTCGGCGAATTCGGTCAGTGCTCCGACCGCACTCGCAACCACTGCCGCGCCGCACGCCATGGCTTCGAGTGGCGGCAGACCGAACCCCTCGTAGTGGGAGGAGTAAGCGACAGCAGTTGCGGCGGAATAGAGTGCCGGAAGGTCTTCTGTCGCGACGTAACCCAATCCTCGGGCGGAACGGGGCCCGTCGGGGCCCGTCGAGCCGGAGCCCGCCAGCAGAAAAGGAATCGACAGCTCCGTGCACGCTTCGGCGACCAGAGCGACATCTTTTCGAGGTTCGATCGTTCCGACCTGCAGCACGAATCGCTCCGGTAGTTTCAATCGCCGCCGAACTTCGGTCACTGCAGCTTCGGTGGGGATCGTGGCCCAGGATGCGGGTGCCAGCGGCGTGACAACGGCATGCCGACCGCTCAGTGCGAGTATTCGTTCGGCGGTGAAGTCCGATACTGCAATGACGACGTCGGCCTTGCGTAGCGCCGCGGACAGGAGTCGGCGTTCGCCAGCTGCTCGATATCGACTGAAGGCCCACGGAACGTCGAATACCGACATGTCGTGAAACGTCGAGATCTTCAGGCCGCCTTGCCCGATCGGGAGGTCGACGTCGAGGCTGTGGAACAAGTCGCTGCCCGCGACCGGCACCATCGCCCACGCGGCTCTGCGTGCTCCGGAGGCAACAGGGCGCGTCACGGCGCGCACTCCGGTTGGAATCTCATCGACAGCGTCGATTTGCACTGTTGCGCTGAGGTTCGTCGATTCGCTGATCAGTGGGGAGAGTTCTCGGAGTAGTTCGCGTGCATAGGTTTGGACGCCGCCCCCACCAGGTCGGAGTGCCATGGCTCCGAGGGTGATTCGTGATCGGATATCGCTTCTTTCTCCGAGTGGTGTTGAGTCAGTGCGCATCCCACGGTTCCAATCAGTAGCCAAAAGTAGAGGTCGAGGGGAAATATCTCGAAATATGTCGAGACGACAGAAGCGACTGCGGCCGCGACGATCGAGGCGCTGACACCGAGAGCCAAAGCGCCGTCCGAGCCGGGAAGCACACGCGATGCCCTCAGCGCGGACGCTCCGGAAGATATGAGGACCAGGACAAAAATCCACAAGCCGATCGGTCCGAGCTCGACTGCGACTTTCATGTAGTAGTTGTCGGGCTGATAGGGGATCAGCCCAAGTGTTGTCGCGGCCTTGATCGTCATCGTGTTGAGCATCGGTTGCGCTGCTTCCGCCGCCTTTGCTGCCGCGGATCCTGTTGCGCCCAGACCTTGCCCGAGTGGATGCACGAACAGCGAGCTGATTGTCGACGACCATCCGCTACCGCGTTCTTCGAGACTGTACGACGAGAACAGTGGTTTGACGATTGATGGTGGTGCCAACAGAAGTACAAAGGGAACGGCAGCGGCAGCCGCGCCGAACAACATCAAGATAGACCGATACTTGTATACGGCAATCCAGAGAAGCCCGACAGCCAACCCGATGTAGCTGGCCCGCACAATCGAGACTCCCATGCCTACGACCATGATCGGAGTTGCGGCCAGAAAGATAATGTTGCGCAGCCGTTTCGGATCCGCGAGAGCGACCGAAATACCGACGATCAAACTCAGCATCACGAAGAGACCGAACGCAAACGGACCGGTGAAAGTGCTGAAGCTTCGCAAGATCGAGCCGGTGATTCGAATCTGTTCGGTGTAGCTGTAGCCGAGATCCACCAGGTATGCAGGCCCTACTGCTTGCTGAAGGAGTCCGATGACTGCTGTCAGTATCCCCATACCCATCAGGACG
This sequence comes from Rhodococcus sp. no. 34, assembly GCF_054589475.1. Classification (NCBI taxonomy): domain Bacteria; kingdom Bacillati; phylum Actinomycetota; class Actinomycetes; order Mycobacteriales; family Nocardiaceae; genus Rhodococcus; species Rhodococcus sp. no. 34. Next base: position 246,504 of record NZ_BAAILK010000049.1, on the reverse strand, counting down.
GACACGAGATGATCTCGGTCGTCCCGCGAGAACGGTGCGCGCCAGAGAATGACGGGTATCAAGATGTAGAAGTAGGTGATCTTTATCGATGTCACCCCGGCGATACCGGACAGAAGCAGTGCTGACGCGGAACCGAAAGCTACCCAGGCCGCGGCAGCCGGCCACCAAGGCATCGAGGGGCGCACTACCCGAAGGCGATTGGGGCTGACGAAGGTGCATCCCAACGTGAGCAGGAGCAACCCCTCCTTCCAACCGGCCATCGATGTCCCGCCGGGAATGATCGCCAACAGACCGTGGAGCGGAGCGAACAGTGCAACAAGCAGCAAGCCGCGTTGTGGTCGCTGGTAGATCGCAACGACGATGGGTACTGCGAAGATTGCAGCAACAAACATGAATGATGTGTTCACGCGATGAACCGGTTCGCATTCGCCGTGTCGGCCCGAGGGACCGTCGTAATTCCGAATGCTTTCGCTATCGAAGAAATCGCCTTTGTTTGCACGATATTTCGGAGGTCACGATGGTAGGACGGGTGATCGCCGACCGGTGGCATGATCGCGTCGAACGTTTGTCCTCGGTGAGTCATCCGGGCAACGCCTTCGGGTCCGCGTTGCTGATTGAACCATGCGGCGTCCGCGGGGGAGAGGATGACGGTGGTATCCACCCCACGCTTGCAGAGTGCCTCCAGCATTACCTCAGGAACCTGCGTGATTCCCCTGATTCCCAGAAGCTTCCACGCTGGATAGGGGAGACGGGACTGCAGTACGCCTTTCACCCGTCCGCGGAGGGGAAGTTTCGTGGTTTCGGCACCTGGATCGATTCGAGGAGCCTCCGGCAAGACAGCATCCATTAGGGACTTCTTGCGCCTCACCGACCACAAGATCATGTTTACGAGTATTGTCGATCTCGCACCCATCTGGAGCGCCATGGACGCTGAGGTCCATGCCCCCGAACACAATCCGGTCATCACGAGGTTTCTCGGATCTGCGCCGAGTGCGGCAACGGCAGTGCGTGCGTCCTCGTCTGCCGCGTGTGAATAGACCGACGTCGGATTGTCGGCGTCGATCGGACCCGAGTCGCCGACCCCTCGTCGGTCGAATCGGAGACTCGTGACCGAGAGAGCCGCGGCCTCACGAGCGATGGTCACCCACGAGCGGCCAGGCCCGACTCGATGCTCGATTGCAGTAGTGAAGAACAGTAGTCCGCGCTCGGGAGGCGCATCGGTGGTCGATATGTTGCCTGCCTCGGATTCGGGAGAAGTTGCGGGATGCGTGCGGATCGCGAAGAGCTCCTGAGCGCCGAATCGTTCCAACGTCTCGAACACCTCCTCGCCGACTTCGGTGACCGCGACGCGAGCTGTGGTGGTGATCGCGGGAGTGAACGCGGAGGAACTCGTGGGCGCGTGGCGATCCAACCACTGTGCGATTTCGCTGATGTGTGTGTAGGGGATGTCGACGTAGAAACTGGGAGGCGACGTGAACGCGTCGTGGTTCTCCAAGATCATCATCTCGGGATCAAGAGTTGCTGCGAGCCCGGCGACAGCTCTGCTGTCCAGTACCGAAGACTTCACGGCCAGAAGGGTGCGTGGACGTCCGAGAAATGGTCCGGTGATGCGGAGACGTGACAGTTGGTCGGCGCATTCGGGAGCCAGCACGCCACCCATGATCGACACACGTGAGTCGGCGGGATCGTCCTCTCCGACGCTGATCGCGTAGAACGCACGTTGTTCCCTGAGGTAGTTGCGGCCGGTCAGAATTGGGTCCCACAGGACTATCGAGTTGACGTGTCCGCACTCCTGCAATGCCGACGCTGCCAGGAGGGCCCCAACTCTCAGTCCGACGATGCTGACGGATTCCGCGCCCGCTCGTCGGACATAGTCCACAGCGCTGACGATGCTCTTCAGCCAGAGGGTGAGAGCGTCAGGATCGTCTTCGGCACCGGCCGAGTCGCCGACTCCCGCGTACTCGAAACGAAAAGCGGCCATACCCTGTGCCGCGAGTTTTTCGCCGAGAAGTCGCATGCCGCGATAGGTGTCGATGTGCTCCTTGCCCAGCGGGGGACACATGACCACGGCTTCTCGGACAGTTCCTGAAGAGGGCACGTGAACGAATCCGAGCAACGGCCTGTCTGCCGACCCGAACCACGTGGCCAGTTGAGTCTCGATGGTGATCACTCCGGTCAAGATCGGTTGCCTGTATGTTGCTAGTAAACATACCAGTAGTCTGTTTGATGCCGATCCGGCAATCTCTAGGTTTGTGAAGCGCCAAAAAAGCGCATAGGAGTCCGAAAATGTCAGGTGTACTCGTCCATGAATGGATAGAGCGTTCGGGCGGCGCAGAGAAGGTGCTGGACGAGTTCGTCAACTGTTATCCGGATGCTGACCTCTATTGTCTGTGGAACGATGCTCCCGGGCGTTACTCGACAACCGATGTCAACGAAAGTGTGCTCGCTGCAACGCCATTGCGTCGTAGCAAAGCGCTCTCATTGCCTGTCATGCCGTTCACCTGGCGAGGGTTGGAGAACCGCGGCTATGACTTCGCGCTGATCAGCTCCCACGTGTTTGCCCATCACGCAACATTCAGGGAGCAGTCTGCGCGATTCCGGAAATTCGTCTACGTGCACACCCCCGCCAGGTACGTGTGGAATCCCGAACTGGACGAGCGTGGAAACTCGCCACTCGCGAGGCTGGGATCACCCATTCTGCGCAAGATCGACCGCAAAAGAGCGTCGGAGGGAGCCTCGTTCGCAGCGAACAGTGTGTTCGTCAGTCGACGGGTTGAGCGAGCCTGGGGCGTGCAATCACGGGTCATCCACCCCCCTGTGGACGTCGACCGGATCTCCGCCGTCGAGGATTGGCGGTCCCGATTGAGCGAAAACGAAATTCAGCTACTATCCAGTTTGCCCTCGCCGTTCGTTCTCGGTGCCTCGAGGTTCATTCCGTACAAGCGTTTGGACTGGGTGATCCGGGCAGCCGAGCGGGCCGGAACGGCTGCTGTCATCGCAGGGTCGGGCCCGGAAGAGGATCGGCTCCGCGCGATGGCTGACTCTGCGTCGGTTCCCGTTCGAATTGTTCGGCGCCCCTCGGATGCGTTGCTTTTTGCGCTGTATCAGCAGGCACTCGCATACGTCTTTCCGGCGATCGAAGACTTCGGAATCATGCCGGTGGAGGCAATGGCTGCGGGTGCGCGCGTGATTACGAACAGCATCGGGGGAGCTTCGGAAACCGTGACACCTGGTGTCGACGGACTCCATTTCCACGACGACAGTTGGGAATCGGTGGCCGAGTGCATCCGAGATGTCGCCGCAGTGGACGTGAATGGTGCACGCTCGTACGAGAAGTACTCCGTGCGCAGATTTCGTTCCGAGATCGCAACCTGGACCGGTGTCCCGGTGTTCGGCTACGCGAACAGCGCGGAGCCCCAGTAGCTCCCGTCGGCGAGACCGCCGGGGCAGGCGAAGACCGCAGAACCGACGTGCTGGATGTATTCGTTCAGCGCATCGTGTCGTGAAAGGTTTTGCTGCATCGGAACAAACTGCTCGACCGGATTCCGGCAGTACGCAACGAAGAACAGTCCCGCGTCCAGGTGGCCGAAGCCGTCGGAGCCGTCCGTGAAGTTGTATCCGCGGCGCAAGATCTGAATCCCACCGAGTTCCTCGGCAGAGGCCAGGCGCACGTGTGAATCCTCCGGGATGACGAAGTCGTGTCCCATTTTGGAATCGAGATCGAGCTCGTCGAACTCGTCCTTGCCACCGAGCGGCGCTCCGCTCCGTTTGGAGCGGCCGATGACAGCTTCCTGTTCCTTGAGTACTGCGCGATCCCACTGTTCGATCAGCATGCGGATTCGTCTGGCGACGAGGAATGATCCGCCCGCCATCCAGGCCTGATCGTCAGTGGGCTCAACCCAGACGTGCTGGGCGAGTGCGTTTGGATCTTCCGCCTTGATGTTGGCTGTTCCGTCCTTGAACCCGAACAGATTTCGTGGTGTCGCCTGCGTCGTCGAGGTCGAGGATGTTCGTCCGAACCCGAGTTGTGACCATTTGACCGACGCGGTCCCGAACGCGACTCGCGCGAGGTTGCGGATCGCATGGACGGCAACCTGGGGATCGTTGGCGCACGCTTGGATGGCGATGTCGCCCCCGCTCCGATTCGGGTCGAGGTTGTCCGCACGGAAGTGGGGGAGATCGAGCAGGGCAGCAGGTTTCTTGTCTGCGAGCCCGAAACGGTCGTCGAAAAGTGACGGTCCGAATCCGATGGTCAGGGTGAGTTGCGACGGCGCGAGATCGAGTGCCTCACCCGTATCGCTCGGTGGTGCATACGGACCGTCGCCGGTCGCTCCGTCCTCGGTTGCTTCCTGACCCGCCGTCATTCGTTCGGCCATCGCCGTCCACGTCTGCAGCAGCGTGATCAGTTCGTCGCGCGACTTCGTCGTCACATCGAAAGCGACGAAGTGCATACGATCCTGGGCCGGCGTCATGATGCCTGCCTGATGCTCGCCGCGAAAGGCCACCACGTCTGCGTGATCGGCGCCGGAACTCTCGTCGGCGGTCACCCGTCCGATGACGGCACCGGCACCGGCCAGGACGGCGCCGGCCCCCACGGCGCCGAACAGTCGGCGCCGTGAGACTGCCTGCGGTGCTGCGCTTTCCGCAGCGGGTGTGCCTTCTGGTGAATCAGTCATCTACTGTCCCGCGACTACTTCCTGGACCTGGCTGACCTCGGCGGACAGAGCATCGATTTTACGCGAGAGTTCCTGACGCTGCGCCTCGGTCACGGTGTCGTAGTACACGAATCCGTCGCCGACCCGGAACTGCGCCAGCGCAGCGTCGAGGTCGGCGAATCGGTCAGCGATGCGCTGGGCGAGCTCGGGATTACGTTCCTGCAGAATCGGGTTCAGTGCCGCGATCGCCGCTTGTGAGCCATCGACGTTGGCCTGGAAATCCCAGAGGTCGGTATGCGAGAAGATGTCTTCTTCTCCGCTGATCTTCGACTTCGAGATCTCGTCGAGCAACCCTTGAGCGTCGCCGGCGATCTTGGTGGGATCGATCGTGTAATCGTCCGCGTTCACCTGGTCGGCAAGGTACTGGATGTCTTCGAGCAGCTGATCTGCGACCGCGTTGGTGTCCGGCTGAAGCCCGGTCACCCACAGATCCTTCTCGAGGCGGTGGAATCCCGTCCAGACCTGACCGGGCTCCAGGTCCGCTTCGCGCAGGTCAAGCTTGGGATCGAGTTCGCCGAAGCTCTCGGCTTCGGGCTCGATGCGCTCGTAGTAGGTACGTGCGATCGGGAACAGTGCCTTCGCCTGGTCGACGTTGCCGGACTGGACTGCGGCGACGAACTGAGCTGCGGTGTCCTGCAGCGCGACAAACTGGCTGCGGATGTAGCGACGGTAACCGTCGGCGGCTTCGGCGAGCTGGCCGCTCTCGTCGGTGGCCGCCTGCGAATCGCCGGTGACGACGAAGTCCTGACGGATGCCGGTTCCGACCATGCCCGGTTTGCAGGCGAGCTGGTAGGTCGCTGCTTCAGGGAGAGTGACGATCAGCTGACGGGTCAGTCCTGGGCCGATGTTCTCGACCTCGCCCATCGCTCGATCACCCTCGGCGAAGACGTAGAACTCGGTGACCTTGGAGCCGTTGTTCGTCACCTGGAAGGTCGACGTGCCGGTCGTCCCCGTCGTGGCGCTGACCTCACACGAGTCGTCGGTGGCGGTGACCGTGATGTCGCCGTCGTTCGCCGTCGTCTTCTCGGTGCACGAGGCGAGGGAGAAGGGAAGTACCGCGACCGTGGCCAGTACGAGTGTGGATTTGCGCATGTCGGCAATGCCTCTCAGGATTTTTCGGGAACTTGTGTGTCGTGCGTGGGCGGGGCCGTCGGCTCCGAAGGCTTCGACGGGAGGGGACGAAGGAAGAGTGCGAGGACGACTACGAGGTAGACGACCCATGCGACGGCTTGCAGAACGGTCGGGTCCGGGCGGAAGTTGAAGATTCCGGCGAGTACGGTGCCGTACCAGGTCGACGGGTCGTAGCCGGGTGTGAGGTTGAACGCGAGAGAGGATCCGCCCGGCAGGACGTTTCCGGTCTGCAGAGCGCGAACACCGTACGAGAGGATTCCGGCGGCTACGACGATGAGGAAGATCGCCGTGTACCGGAAGAACGTCGTGAGGTTGAGACGGAGGGCGCCGAAGTACATGGCGACGGTCAAGACGGCGGCCAAGAGAATTCCGAGGAGCAGTCCGACCAGCGGCCAGGAGCTGCCGGCGGTGTTCTCTGCGTACCCCACCATGAGCAACGCTGTCTCGACGCCTTCACGACCGACCGCGAAGAATGCCAGCGACAAAATGGCGACGGGTCCGGCAATGAGCGCCTTTTCCATCCCCGCCTTGAGATCTCCGGAAATGTTCTTCGCTGCCGTACGCATCCACAGGACCATGATCGTGACGATGACGACGGCGATCAGGGAGGCAACGCCCGCGATGATCTCTGCGGTCAGGCCGTCGACCGTCGACGTTCCGTAGTGGATCGCGAAGAAGATGATCGCCACCATCGCGACGGCGATCGCGACGCCGAGCCACACCCATTTCAGTGCGTCCTTGCGCTGCGCCTTCACGAGGTAGGCGGCGAGAATCATCACCACGATGCCCGCTTCGAGGCCTTCGCGCAGACCGATCAGGCCACTGCCGAATAACTGGGTGGCAACTGATGGTGTGCTCGCGGCAGCGAGTACCGACACGGGCACGGGCGACTCCTGACAGGAAGGGTGTAACAGCTTCGGACAAGTTCGTGAGGCTAGGCCAGCCTTAACTCAGAAGAAGATACTCCATCATCGACGGCGAACCATGCCCTCACCTGTACTTTTGCTGTTCTTTACCAATGGATTCGGGAGTAGTTCACTCGCATGTGGATGATGGAGGGGTGTACCGAACTCCCGTAGCCCGCAGAAGTCCCCGGCGTCTCTGGCGAGCCGTAGCAGCAGTAGCTGCCGGAACAGCTTTGCTGGGCGCAGGCGTCGTGGCTTGCGGATCGAACGAACCGAAAGTAGCCATTCCGGAGGGCATACCCCCAGGTACCGGCTCTCCGACGCCGCCGATCGACATCAATGCTCCCGGCCGCAGTGCTGATCAACTCGCCGACTGGGCAGCGGGATTGTCGGACGACATCGGGATCGGGACGACGGCACTCGAGGCCTACGGGTACGCCGCTGCGGTCATGGCCGAGACGCTTCCCGGCTGCGGAATCGGGTGGACAACGTTGGCCGGTATCGGCAGCGTCGAGAGCCGCCACGGGACCTACGACGGCTCGTCGGTCGACGCGTTCGGCCAGGTTGCTCCGATCATTCGGGGAATCCCTCTCGACGGTGGCCCGGGAGTTGCCGAGATCCCCGACACCGACGGCGGGGCGATGGACGGCGATCCAGTGCACGACCGTGCGATGGGGCCCATGCAGTTCATCCCCGAGACGTGGCTCAAATGGGGAGTCGACGCCAACGGCGACGGCCGGGTGGACCCCGACAACATCGACGACGCTGCCCTCACGGCCGCCCGCTACCTGTGTGCACGCGGGGGAGACCTCACTTCCGCTGCCGGGTGGCAGCAGGCGCTCATGGCGTACAACCTCTCGGGCGACTATCTCGCGCTCGTTCGTGATCGTGCGTCGGCGTATTCAGTCGGGGTACGGCCGGACTGACGGTGATCGATCCGCAGGTCGGACCGGTGACCGCGCGTCGATAAAGAAGCCTTCGGCCCGTGCGGTTAGGCTGTGTGCTGGCACTACAGAGGTGCTGGCACTGCAGAGGCCCAGCCGCGATCGTGGTCCTCTTTCGACCGGAGGGGTCGGAGCCCAAGTGTCAAGCACGCAGAGCGTGCCCCAATGCGAAGCCCATTCGAAGGAGAACCACACAGTGGCCAGTATTGAGCAGGTCGGAGCTCGCGAGATCCTTGATTCCCGTGGTAACCCCACGGTTGAGGTCGAGGTTCTGCTCGAAGACGGAAGTTTCGCCAGGGCTGCGGTGCCGTCCGGCGCTTCGACCGGTGAGCACGAAGCCGTCGAACTGCGCGACGGTGGCGCACGCTACGGCGGAAAGGGCGTCGAGAAGGCCGTGGAGGCTGTGCTCGGCGAGATCGCTCCTGCCATCATCGGCATCGACGCAACCGAGCAGCGCACGGTCGACCAGGCGCTGCTCGACGCGGACGGCACCCCGGACAAGTCGCGTCTCGGCGCAAACGCTCTGCTCGGTGCCTCGCTTGCCGTGGCTCGCGCCGCTGCCGAGTCCTCGGGCCTCGAGCTGTTCCGCTACGTCGGTGGCCCCAACGCTCACGTTCTCCCTGTCCCGATGATGAACATCCTCAACGGTGGCGCGCACGCAGACACCGGCGTCGACGTCCAGGAGTTCATGGTTGCTCCCATCGGCGCACCGAGCTTCAAGGAATCGCTGCGCTGGGGCGCCGAGGTCTACCACTCCCTGAAGTCTGTCCTCAAGGAGAAGGGCCTCTCTACCGGTCTCGGTGACGAAGGCGGATTCGCGCCCGACGTCGCAGGCACCAAGGAAGCACTCGACCTCATCACGATCGCCGTGAACAAGACCGGCCTCAAGCTGGGCACCGACGTGGCGCTCGCTCTCGACGTCGCTGCCACCGAGTTCTACACCGACGGCACCGGCTACAAGTTCGAGGGCAAGAACCGCACCGCGGCCGAGATGGCAGCGTTCTACGCCGAGCTCATCGACGCCTACCCGCTCGTTTCCATCGAGGATCCGCTCGACGAAGACGACTGGGACGGCTGGGTCGCACTCACCGATCAGATCGGCAACAAGATCCAGCTCGTCGGCGACGACCTCTTCGTCACCAACCCCGAGCGCCTCGAAGAAGGCATCGTCAAGGGTGCGGCCAACGCACTCCTGGTGAAGGTCAACCAGATCGGCACCCTGACCGAGACCCTCGACGCCGTCGATCTCGCTCACCGCAACGGCTACAAGACGATGATGAGCCACCGTTCCGGCGAGACCGAGGACACCACCATCGCCGACCTCGCGGTTGCCGTCGGCAGCGGCCAGATCAAGACCGGTGCTCCGGCACGCAGCGAGCGCGTTGCCAAGTACAACCAGCTGCTGCGCATCGAGGAGAACCTCGGCGACGCAGCACGTTACGCCGGCGAGGTTGCGTTCCCGCGCTTCGCTTTCGAGGCCTGACGGAAATCTAAGATTCAGTAGTGTCTGCACAGCGCGGTAAGCCACGATCCCCCGGCGGAAGTCCGGGGGGTCGTGGTTCCCGTCGTGGGGACACACCGTCGCGTGCGCGTCGGGACAGTGCCCGACGCCCACGTGTGTCGGAACCTTCGGTAGATCCGGAAGCAGTTGATTCCGCTGTGACAGACCCCGCGCAACCGGGGGTCTCCGCCGAGAAAGCGTCGGCGCGAGGGTCGAAGTCGGCCCGGGGGAAGAGCGGAACCAACAAGTTCTGGTCTCGGCTTCCGAAATCGGACAACACCATTTTCGGCTTGTCCACCAGTCGGGCAGTTGTGCTCGCGATGGTTGTGCTCATGCTGGCGCTGACACTGGCAGTGCCGCTCCGTACTTACATCAGCCAGCGTTCGGATGCCGCGCAGGTGGCGGCGGAACGTCAGGTACTCGAGGAAGAACTGCGAAAGCTGCAAGGGCAGAACGCGCGCTTCGACGACCCTGCGTACATCGAAGCTCTTGCACGAGAACGCCTTCGGTACGTCAAACCGGGCGAGACCCCGTTCCAGGTTCAGCTTCCCGGCGACTACAAGGAGCCCGAGAAGAAGCAGGAAAAGGAAACACCGCTGACAGGTCCGTGGTATCGCGATCTGTGGCAAACGATTTCGGAACCGCCAGTGGTTCCCGAGACGACGACACCGGCCCCGATGCCGTTGGCGCCGATAGAGCCAGAAGAACAAGGAGTACCCACCGGGTGAGCAACACGTCCGAAAATTCCCCACAGGTTTCACAAGCGGATCTCGATGCCGTTGCCGCTCAATTGGGCCGTGAGCCACGCGGAGTGATCGAGATCGCGTACCGCAGCCCGGACGGTCAGCCGGGCGTGGTCAAGACCGCCCCCAAACTTCCGGACGGAACACCGTTCCCGACGTTGTACTACCTCACGGACCCGCGACTGACTGCCGAAGCGAGCCGGCAGGAATCCGCCGGCGTCATGCGTGAAATGACCGAACGTCTGACCCAGGATCCGGAACTTGCCGCGGCCTACCGACGGGCATACGAGTCGTACCTTGCCGAGCGGGACGCGATCGAATCTCTGGGAACCGACTTTGCCGGCGGTGGGATGCCGGATCGTGTCAAGTGCCTGCACGTGCTGATGGCACATTCGCTTGCCAAGGGGCCCGGCGTCAATCCGCTCGGTGACGAGTCCGTCGCGTTGGCCGGTCACGGAAAGCTGCGCGGCACTGCAATTCCCGCGGACTGGCCTGGCATCGACGATGCCGACAACACCGGCCGGTGACTCGCCGTGTCGCCGCAGTCGATTGCGGTACCAACTCCATTCGACTGCTGATCGCCGACGTCGGCGCCGACGGTCGTCTGGTGGATGTCCGGCGCGAGATGCGCGTCGTGCGACTCGGTCAAGGTGTTGATGCGACAGGGACATTCGCGCCCGAGGCCATCGAACGGACCCGGGTCGCGCTGGTCGAGTACGCGTCGATGATCGCCGATGCCGGAGCAACCGCCGTTCGCATGGTCGCCACCTCGGCTACTCGCGACGCTGCGAATCGGGAAGAATTCTTCACGATGACGCGGGACGTGCTCGGCGCGGTGATTCCCGGATCCGGAGCAGAGGTCATCACCGGCGACGAAGAGGCGCGCCTCTCGTTCAGCGGTGCTGTGGGAGAACTTGATCCGTCCGAGGGCCCGTTCGTGGTGGTCGATCTCGGCGGCGGATCCACCGAAGTTGTCCTCGGCGACGCGTCGGGCGTCCAGGCTGCATACTCCACAGACATCGGCTGTGTGCGCGTCACTGAGCGGTGCCTACCGTCGGATCCGCCTACAGCAGAGCAGGTTTCCGAGGCGACGGCTTTCGCGACCGCGAAACTTGCCGAGGCGTTCGAGGCCGTGCCCGTCGAGAAGGCGCACACCTGGGTGGGTGTCGCTGGAACCATGACGACGCTGGCCGCGATTGCTCAGGAACTTCCGGAGTACGACGCCGAGAAGGTGCACCTGTCGAGGATTCCGTTCAAGCAACTTTTCGAGGTGTGCGAGCGACTTACCGCCATGCCTCGGGTTGATCGCGCCGCCTTCGGCCCGATGCATCCGGGGCGGGTGGACGTCATCGGCGGCGGAGCGATCATCACCACGGTGCTGGCTCAGACATTCGAAGCCAAAGCCGGGATCACCGAACTGGTTGTCAGCGAACACGACATCCTCGACGGCATCGCGATGTCGATAGCTCAGACCCACCCGATAGTCTGATTCCCGACGCACCCGACCAGTTGGGTGCGTCAAGGCCCCCATAGCCCAATTGGCAGAGGCAACGGACTTAAAATCCGTCAAGTGTCGGTTCGAGTCCGACTGGGGGCACCACGTAGATCCTCCTGCACATTGAATCGAAAAACCCCGCTCGTCCTCTTCGGGCGGGCGGGGTTTTCCGTGGAGCAACGACTGACCACCAAGTGGCTACTGGGCCCAGACGGTCGTTCCGGCAGGAGCATTCAGCGTGTTGACGAGATCGATGCCGGCGACGACAGCCGCGCCGCCGCCGCCGAGGATCGTTCCGGCGACACCGCCGATTCCGGCGCCTGTTGCGAGGCCACCCAGGCACAGTGCCGCGGCGACGGGGAGTCCGACGATGGTCAAGCCCAGCGGAGCTCCGACAGCGCAACCGATTCCGGCGCCGACGATGGTGCCGAGCAGGCTGCCGACCTGAGTGCCGAGTCCGAGTTGGCTCTGGAAGTGCGCAATCGCCCGATCATTCTCCTCGGGCGAGGCGACGGGCGTCCATTCCTTTGCCGCCGGCGCACTCTCGGGTCGAGGTGTTGCCTTCGCCGAATCGGTGATCGGTGTCAGCGTGAGGGTCTTACCGTCTTCACTGATCGTGCGATCGAAGGGGAACTGTAGATCCCCGAGGTTGTATGCGAGAGGCAGGGAAACCAGGTCGGCTCCCTTGCTGTCCTGCAAGACGACGGACTTGCCGTCGCCGGACACCTTGAACAGCCCGGCGTCGATGGTGGTGACGATCGACTTGTCGACGACCTTCGCTTCGTAATTCACGTCGGTCGACGGATCAGCTGATGCGATCCCTGTTGATGCTCCGACTGCAGCGACCGCCAGAGCAGTCACAGCCGCCTTCTTGAAGAAACCCATAGTTCAACCCCGCGTTCGCCTGCGTGTCGAACATGTGTGCGAAAATGTAGAGATGCGGTTGACCGAGCAATCCCCGGACTGCTGCCCCAACGGACACCGGCTCACGGCGAACACATGCCTTGTCGGTTGGGAGGTCTGCGGGTGTGCCTCGACGGAGAATGGCGGACACAGGATCCATTACTGCAGGCGATGTGGTGAAACTGTCCGGACGCCGGAGTGCGTCGGCGTGGATCCGCAGAAAAGTCGGTGGGGTTGAAGTGCTGTTACGTTGTGTTTCAAAGAGATTCGCGAGAGCCTCACCCGGCGGATCGGTGCCGGGTGAGGCTTGTGGATCAGGTAGGCGGCGCGACGGGTGCGTCGCTGCTTCCTCCCGAGCTCCCGCTCGACGAGCCGGTGCCGAACAGTAGGCCGAAGAAGCCGGAGATTGCGCCGAAGAAATCGAACATGGGCGAGCCTTTCGCGAGGACGAATGCGGTCACGACAAGTGGCCGACTTGTGGTGGTGTTCAGAGAAGTTCCGTCGACATTGACGGCAAAGGCGTCGGACGAAGGCCGACTGCCGGATGAAATGTACGATTCGTCCCGGTTTGATACAAGTCTTTCCCGAGTAACTGTTACTTGAGGCTTAAATTATCGGGGGTGCCCTGCCTGATCGGGGGTGCCCTGCCTGCTTGGGTGGGGCAACCAGGCAGGGCAGTGGTTGGCCGTCCCTCTCAATACCGACCTACGGCGAACCATCGGCGTTGAAACTACCCACAGTTCGTGACGTGCGCCACTTACGTACCGGTACCTTCGTTAGCCGAGGTCGGACGTTGTGACGAAGGCGGTCGTCGACGTCCCCGCGGGGACGTGGTTCATCGAGAAATCGCGGTCCCGATCAGGGTTGACGACGCTTGCCAACAGGAGCATGGCGGCGACAAAGAGAACTCCTGCGGCGAGGTAGGCGATTCTCACGGGCAGGCGCGGGCGTCGATCTGAATTCGTGGACATTCACGTTCTCCATCGGTGCATGTTGGACGAACGCTTAGTTTAACGATCAACTAATGAAAGGGCGCGAACAGTGACGCAAGATACGAAAAGGCCCTCGATCTCGGGGGAAATCGAGGGCCTTTCCGGTCGAACGTCGGCGTCGCCAAGCACATAGCGTCACCGACCCACTATCGGTGTCGAGCGTGACCCCTCATGTCCGACCCCACTTCTCGACACTATCCAGTAACTTGCGACATTGTGGATGATTCGGACATTGTCATTCGGATGGGGGAGGCCCCGTCCGCAGCCCCTACTTTCGTCCGGCAGCCCATTTCATACCCCAGTTGTACGCACGGTCGAGATCGGACTGACTGCCGTTGATGTACTGCACTTCGCGCGTCACCGTCACGCCTTGACCTGAACTTTGGATGAGCGCGATCGCGCACAGTCGCTCCTGGTTGCTCGCGGAGTCGAGTCGCACTTCCACCTCCGGCCCGTTGGTGGGATACAAGGTGACGACGCCGTCCACGGCCGCCCAGTTGGGAGCGCCGTCGTAGATCATCGCGAAGATCAGGATTCGCCGGAAAGCGCTTGGATCACCAAGATTGACGTGCATGTTCTCGCCGCCGGTGTTCGCACCACTGCGGTCGTCGCCGTCGAGGGAGATGTAGGGCGGAGAAGTCAGTGAACCGAAACTGTTACCCAAGGCCTGAACTACTCCCTTGGACCCGTCGGCAAGTTCGTAGAGGCATCCGAGGTCCAGGTCGACCGCACCAGAGCCTGCGCCGGCGAGCTTGGCGAGAAAACCGGTCTTCTTCGGTGGTGCCCCCTGTGACCAGTTGAGGTTCACGCGCATATTGCCTTGTCGTTCACCCGCCTTCGCGAGGTTGACCGTCGGCGCCGATTTTGTGAGCGTGATCTTGCTCAGGCTGACCGGTGCTTGCGACGGAGTGGACTCGCCGGAACGTCGGGTGTAGTCGATTGCCATCGTGATAGTCCTTGTCTGAACTCGAATGAGTCCGATCGTGTTACCCGTCGAGGAATCTCCACCGACGTGATCGGCGATCTCCGGCCATTGTCCCTCATGTCTGATTTCAACCCATGGGCATCAAACTTGCGGCGCCAACTTGCGGCAGACCAGCAGTTTGCTGATTACTGTGTCTGTGGGCAGACGCGACTCCGAAATAGGGTGGACGCACTGGTTGACACGGCAAAGTCCAATTACGGAAGAATTGCTGAGTCGGACGTCCGATTCAATTGCGTCGTGGGAGCGGGAGGTAAGTGATGCCAGTCCTGTCGCTTCTGCAACCCCGCCAGAGAGAAAGACTGACGCCCGCCCAACGTGATGACGTAACTCGTGAGCAGATAGCCGTCACCTTCGGCGTGCTGCCATGGGCCGCTGCCGTCCACCTCGTCGTCACACTCGGGCTGACGTTGTATGTGATTCCGCCGGACAGCGGACCGCTGCCGCGTGTGTGGCCATTGCTGTCCGGCGTGATCGGGTTGGTGGGGATGTGCGTGGGTCTCGCCATTCATTTCAACCTGATCGCACCCACGTACCGGATGTCCTACGCGTTTCTCATCGTCGAATTTGCTGTAGTCGGAATCCTGTATTCCTCGCTCGCCCTGGTCCTGTACCCGATCCTGGACGATTCCGGCGATCTGATCCTTACGGCGGCGTCCGCATCTATCACCGGCGCAGGAGCCGTGGCTACCGCAATGTTGCGCATCGTCGGACTCACCTGGGTGCTGTCGAATCTCGTGATCCTGGGCGTGGCGTTCTGGCTCCAACCGGGGCCCGAGTTCGAACGAATTCTCATCGGATTGATCGTGTACGGAGCAGCTCTGATCGGCGGCACGATAGTGGTCTCGGGCAACTTGGAATCGCGCTACCGAGCTGAACTGCGCGCCGCGTCGGAACGATCGGTTGTGCAAATGCTTCTCGAAGACTTCGAAGGCAACGCCGGGGACTTCGTGTGGGAGACCGATCACAAGGGGAAGTTCAACCGAATTCCGACGCGGCTCGCATCCGAAGCGGGGCTGGACTCCGCCGAGTTGCAGGGAACGGCGTGGCAGGACCTGTTCATGGAGTTGGGCACTCTACGGATCCCCGGCGGAATCGATGCGCTCATGGAGTTGCAGCAAGCCCGCCACACGAAGACCGCATTCGTCGACGTGCTCGTTCCGGTCCGCGTTCACGGCGAAATTCGGTGGTGGCAGGTGTCCGGACGGCCGCGCCCTGGCCGGGCACCCGACGAGTTCGTCTGGCGAGGAGTCGGTTCCGACGTCACGGAAGTGAAACTGCAGAGCGACGAGATCGTGCGGATGGGCCGGGTGGACGCACTCACGGGCATGCCGAACCGGCACAGCTTCTGGACCGAGCTCGAGCGGCTGCTGTGCGATCCGTACACAAGTGAAGGCCGTCTCGCGCTGGCCATGCTCGACCTCGACAATTTCAAATCGGTGAACGACACACTAGGACACACCGTTGGTGACGCGGTTCTCCGGGAGGTCGCGGATCGCCTGTCCGAGGCCGGCGGGATGTCACAGTTGTTCGCACGTTTGGGTGGAGACGAGTTCGCAATTCTTTTCACCGATGTAGGTGACAGCTCGCAAGTTCGTACTCTGCTCGGCCGCTACATCGAAACTCTGCAGGAGCCGATCACGGTGGCCGGTACGCGGTTGGAGATCGGATGCAGCATCGGGTACTACCTCTCCGACGAGCTACAGTCCTCCGCCGACGAGATGATGGGCGCTGCGGACCTCGCGTTGTTCGCGGCAAAGGAATCCGGGCGCGGGGGCGTACGTGAATATCGAGACTCGATGAAGTCCGTGGCCGATCGGCGGGCCCGCCTGCTCGAAGATTTGGGAAACACCGTCGCGGAGAAGGACCTCGAACTCGAGTTGCTGCCCAGGATCGACGTGCTCTCCCGCGAGATCGTGGCCGTGGAGGTCCGCGTGGTCTGGCACAACGCCCGGCTCGGAGCTGTGACGTCCGCGGAATTCATGAGCGTCGCAGACGACACCGGTTTGGCGTACTCACTAGGAACGACCGTCTTCGAGCTGGCGTGCGAGGCGGCGTCGCGCCTTCCTGATCACCTGCGGGTAGCCGTCGCGGTATCGACGCGTCAGCTCGAATCGGATTCCTTTGTCGACTCGATAGGGGATTCGCTTCGACGATCAGGTGCCAGTGCACATCAGCTCGAGCTCCAACTCAACGAATCCTCGGCGATCACCGACGAGTCCAAGTCTGCATTGCACGCCATTGCGGGCATGGGAATCGCGCTGACCGTGGACGAGTTCGGTGCCGGATTCTCCTCGCTCGCATCACTGTCCGGCCTCCCGTTCACCCGCGTCCGGATAGAACGCTCCATTTCGGGTGCAGCGCCTGGTGGACGGTCGATCCTCGAAGCTGTCGTGGATCTGGTCGACGCATTGGGAATGGAGGTAGTGGTCTCAGGAGTGGACAGTGAGGAGCAACTGAAGGCCGTTGCGGCTGCGAGGGTGCGGACTGTGCAAGGGCATGCTGCCGGTGATGTCATGTCTGTCCAGGCAGTGGCGCTGGCGACAGCAGGCCGACGTGGATGACCCGGCGGTGGTACGAAGACGTCTTGTCGAAACTGCGGTGCGCAGGCTCAGCCGCCGAGGTTCTGACGAGAACCTGTCGGACTACGATCGCCACCGACTTCTCAACCGACGCCTGGAGTTCACGGCGGGAATACTGCCGTGGGCGTTCCTGATCGCTGCTATCGCGCTGTCGACGATCGTGGTGCTTCTGCCAGCGGATACCGGGATGTTTCGCTGGGTATGGCCGAGCGTCGTGGCCGTGTCGAGCATCGCGTTCAGCCTCTATTGGCTGGGGCGCTCGCGGCTGGGGATTTCGGAGTCGCAGACCACCGAATTGGGGGTACTCACAATCCAGGTCGTCGTGTGGGGGGTCTTGCTCGCGTGCCTGGCGCTGGTGCTGTTCCCGATCCTCGATCCTGGTAACGAATTGGTGCTGACCTCGACATTGATGGGAGGCATCGCAGTCGGCGTTTTCCCGACATTGATGTTTCGCGGATTCACCCTGATTTGGATAGGACTGGTCGGGCTTGGGTTGGCGGGGGGATTCTGGACTGAGCCGGAACCCTCGCGTTATGTGCTGGTCGGGGTGCTCATGATCTTTCTCGTTTCGCTCTACAGCGGAACTTTGCTGTTGGCCAAACTATTCGACAAACGATTACACGCCGAGCTCGTGGCCGAGGACGAACGAGATCTCGTCGAATTGTTGCTCAACGATCTCGAAGACGGAGCACAGGATTGGCTCTGGGAGACCGATTCGCGCGGTATCGCCAGTACCGTGTCGTATCGATTCGCCGAGCAGGTCGGTTTGCCGGCAGCGCAGATTCGGGGCCGCACAATGCACGAGATCCTGATCGGGATCGGCGCGTCCCGAACAGATGTGGGCAGGAAGTCCCTTGATCTCCTCGCCGCGAATTTTCAAGCCGGGACGGCGTTTCGGGACCTCACCATGCAGGTCGTCGTACGGGGCGATACTCGCTGGTGGTCGATGTCAGGTCACCCGGGCAGTGGCGATGGGGCGACCTACGGGTGGCGCGGTGTCGGATCCGATATCACGCACTCGTATCACCAGCGCCAGAACATCTTGCGATTGGCAGAAATCGATTCGTTGACCGGGCTCAGAAATCGGTACAGCTTCAACGCTCAACTGTCTTCGCGGATTCGGGACGGACACCGGGTGTGGCTGGCAATTCTGGATCTGGACAACTTCAAGTCGATCAACGACCGGTTGGGACACCACATCGGAGACGACGTGCTTCGCGATGTTGCCAGCAGACTGCACAGCGTTCTGCGATCGAACGAGATCTGTGGCCGACTGGGGGGTGACGAGTTTGCCATCGCCTTCGACGACGTAGCCTTCGACGACATCGGGAGTGCAGATGAGGTGGAGAAGAGATTCCAAACGATTCTCGACTCATTCGAACGACCATTTTCACTGGTCGGCAACCAGATTCGCATTCGTGCCAGTCTGGGTTACGGCTCGATGCCCGACGACGCCGACAGCCTCGAAGACCTGGTGATTGTCGCGGACCTCGCGCTTTACCACGCAAAGGAGAGCGGTCGGAACCAGATTCGCGCCTTCGATGCGACTTTGCGGGATCGTGCGACGGGTAGGGCCAGGGCATTGTTGGATCTTCGTCGTGCGTTGATCGACGAAGAGTTCGAGTTGGTTTATCAACCACAGGTCTCGGCCGCGACGGGAGTTGTTGTCGGGTTCGAGGCTCTGCTGCGGTGGAACCATCCGACTTCAGGTCTCGTCTCGCCGGGAGACTTCATTTCGGTCGCCGAGGAAACCGGCTTGATCGTGCCGATCGGTGCAGGTGTTCTGAGGGCTGCCTGCACGGCGGCGACAACGTGGCCGGAGGACATTCGGGTTGCCGTCAATGTTTCTCAGGTGCAACTGCGTTCGAGTCGATACGTCGACTCGGTACGCCGGACACTGATCGAGGTGAACCTCCACCCCAGCCGACTCGAGATCGAGGTGACCGAATCGTTGGTCATCGACGACGCCGACCGAGATGTGTTGGTACAGCTCTCGGCGCTCGGCATCGCCATTGCGATGGACGACTTCGGCACAGGGTTCTCCTCGGTTGCCAGCTTGGCCCGGCTGCCGCTCGATCGGTTGAAGATCGATCGGGCGTTCGTCGCACCGCTGGACGCGGATCCCTTGAATTCGAGGTTCGCTGTCTTGCGAGCCGTCATCGCGATTGCCAAGTCTCTGGGGCTGGACACCGTCGCCGAGGGCGTGGAGACGGAGAGGCAGCGCGCGATAGTGACCGAGTGCGGATGTGACGTGATCCAGGGGTACCTCGAGGGAATGCCGATACGGGCAGCCGAGATTCCGCACTATTTGAATGGGCGACTCGGCGGTTCGAGCAGGTTGGGTGTCGCGGCTACCACTGAGTGAGAACTTTGCGCCCGTTTTGCCGATCGATGTGTGACGGTACGCCGAAGTGCTTCACATCGAACTGCAGAAGGGTGTCTTCGTGGTGGTCGGATCGGCGTACTCCCCAGGGCCGATGTTGGTGGGTAAGAAGGCAGTGGTCACAGGCGGTTCCCAGGGAATCGGCGCAGCGATTGTTCGAGCATTTGCATCGCATGGCGCGTCAGTTCTGGTTGTCGACGTGGCTCCTCTTGGCGACGTCGAATTCGACTCGGCTGCAGGTGGTTCGATCAACTATCTCGAGTACGACGTGCGGACGCGGGAAGTCCCCGTCGCGTTGACCGAGTTCGCGCCGGACGTCCTGGTGAACAATGTGGGTCATTTCCTGAACCCGCCGACAGAGTTCACCGGTACGGATCCAGGTTTCTGGTCCGAGGCCGGCAGCATCAATTTCGATCACGTCGTGCGTCTGACCCATGCCCTGCTTCCCGGCATGATCGATCGCGGTTTGGGTGGATCGATCGTGAACCTGACGACGGTGGAGGCGCATCGAGCGATCCCGGGCCACACGATGTACTCGGCATACAAGGCCGCGCTGACGCAGTTCACCAGAAGCCTTGGTGTGGAGATCGGTCGAACCGGAGTGCGCGTCAACGCCATTGCCCCAGATCTGATCGAGTCGATACAGGTGCCGTATCGCAAGATCGTTCCTGCCGACGACTGGGACAAGTGGCCGGGGTGGGCACCGTTGGGCGGACCGGGCCAGCCGGTCGACATTGCCGGCCCCGCACTGTTCCTGGCTTCCGACCTGGCGAGATACATCACCGGAACCGTGATCCACGTCGACGGCGGCTCGCACGCTGCCGGAGGCTGGTTCCCCACAGAAGAGGGTGGCTGGACCAACCGGCCCCGAAAGGCTTGACACATGACAACTTTCAGTCTGAACGTTCCCAACTTCGGCACCACTCTCGCGGAGGACTCCTACGCGAAACTCGTGCAGGTCTGTCAGAACGCGGAAGCTGCCGGCTTCGACCGGGTCCTCGTCACCGATCACGTGGTGATGGGCTCGGACAACTCGGCGTACACGTGGTCGGCGTTCCCCACCGAGCCCGACGCCAACTGGCTCGAGCCGCTGACCGTCCTGGCTTTTGTTGCCGGACAGACGAAGACAATTCGCTTGGGGACCGGAATCGTCATCGCGGCGCTGCGCGGGGGAGCGGTACTGGCCAAGACGGCCGCGACACTCGATCTGCTCTCCGGGGGCCGACTCGACCTGGGCGTCGGAACAGGTTGGCAGGAACGTGAATACGAGGCGGCAGGTATGGACTTCGGTAAAAGGGGACCACTGCTCGACGACGCTCTCGCAGTGTGCCGGGCCCTGTGGAGTTCGGCGCCGGCGAGCATCGACACCCCTCGTCTGAAGTTCGACGACGTGTACTGCGCGCCCCGTCCGGCCGCTGGAATCCCGATCTGGGTGTCCGGTTCGCTCTCCAAGGCCGTTGTACGACGCGTCGCAACCTGGGGTGACGGGTGGATTCCGATCATGGGTGCCGCGGACGACGACCTACGTGAAGGGATCGACGTCATCGGCAAAGCGATGGCGGATCTCGGACGCGATCCAGCGGAATTGCAGGTCCGTGGGCGACTGACCGTCGTACGCGGGTCCGACGGTTCGATCGACCTCCCGGCGACGATGATCGGCGCCGAGCAGCTGCTCGAATCCGGTGCCACCGATGTGCTGGTTGCGCTGGCAGCAGTAGATCCGGATCCGGATGCGGCGATGGCAGAGTTCGGCGAGCTGGTGGCGGCCTTCGCAAAGGTGACCCGCTGACTATTGCGTCGAGGCGGTAGTTCTATCGTGCGAAGTGTTGTAGTGCAGCCTGATCGAGGAGAGAACACATGACCGAGAGCATCGTCGTGGATACGAGCCTGGAAGCGTTGCTCGACGCCCGGATCAGCTGCCGCGCCTACGAGGACCGTCAGGTGCCACGTGAGGTGATCGAGGAGATCCTTCGGCTGGCGCAGAAGACGCCGTCGTGGTGCAACACGCAACCGTGGCAGGTCGCGATCACCGAGGGGGAGGGCACCGAACGATTCCGCGCCGGCCTCGGTGAGTACGTGATGGCCAACGCCCAGGAGTCGGACTTCGAGTTCCCGCGCGCGTACCAGGGCATCTACAAGTCGCGTCGGTTCGACTGCGCGATGGCGCTGTATTCGAGCGTCGGAATCGAGCACGGTGACCGCGCCGGATCCGCGGCACAGACGATGAAGAATTTCGAGCTCTTCGGCGCTCCTCACGTCGCGATCATCACCACCGACGAGGCATTGGGCACCTACGGCGCAGTCGACTGCGGGTTGTACGTGAACAGCTTCCTGCTCGCGGCCCAGAGTCTGGGGGTCGCCACCATCCCGCAGGCGGCGCTCGCGGGCAGCTCCAAGTTCATTCACGAGCATTTCGGTATCGACGACACTCGCAAGGTTGTCTGCGCGATCTCGTTCGGATACCCCGACGCCGACCACCCGGTGAACGGATTCCGCACCGAACGCGAAACCGTCGACAACGTCGTGCAGTGGATGTCGAACTGACAGGGATGTCGAACTGATCACCTGCTGGTCGGGGGATTGAGTGTTGCGTAGTTCCACCTGAAAGACTGGTGGCATGTCCGACACACCCGAACTGTTCGATCGTCTGCGCCGATTCCCCGATGTCGAGGCACCCAATCTCTTTGCCGTCGATGCGGCTGATCGTCTGATCCTCGACGAGGCCGCCGACGCTCTGGCCGCAGCGCCGGCGGGCACCGTCGTCGTGATCGGCGATCACTACGGTGCGCTGACTGCCGGTGTTGCGCTCGTGCACGGAATCGCCGGCGTGCGCGTTCACCAGGATCCGCTCACCGGAGAGTTGGCCCTCGCGAACAATGCGCGCGAACTCGGATTCAGTGACGCCTTCACCTCGCACGGACTGGACGAGGAGTTGCTCAGCGGCGCCCGCGTCGTGCTCATGCAATTGCCGCGTAGCCTCGCCGAACTTGCCGAGATCGCTCAGCTGATCGCGCTCCACGCCGACCCGGCGGTTCGTGTCTTCGCCGGTGGGCGTGACAAGCACATCACCCCGGCGATGAACAAGGTTCTCGGCGAATCGTTTTCCGACGTCAGCGCCTCGCGTGGACGGCAGAAGTCCCGCGTACTCAAGGCTTCGGAACCGAAGCCCGATGTTGCTATCACGTTCCCGGTGACCGAACGCCTCGACGAATTCGACCTCGACGTCGTTGCTCACGGCGCAGTGTTTGCCGGTGCGAGCCTGGACATCGGCACCCGGTTGCTCCTGGAGAACCTCGGAAAGATTGCGGTCGATCCGCTGAGTGACGTGATCGATCTGGGTTGTGGCAGCGGCATTCTCGCGGCGGCGATCGCGCGGAAGTTCCCGGACGTGCACGTGATCGCAACAGATCAGTCCTCGGCAGCCGTCGCTTCGGCCCTGGCGACCGCGTCCGCAAATGGCGTCGGCGATCGAGTGAGCGGCCTGCGCGACGACGCCGTGAGTTCGTTGCCCAGTGCGAGCGCGGATCTGGTTCTGTTGAACCCGCCGTTCCACGTCGGCGCGGCGGTGCACACCGGCGGAGCACTCAAGATGTTCGAAGCTGCCGGCCGTGTCCTGCGTCCCGGTGGCGAGTTGTGGACTGTTCACAACGCGCATCTGGGGTATCGCGAACCGCTGAAAGCCGCGGTGGGTCCGAGCGAGGCGATGGCGAAGAACGCGAAGTTCATCGTGATGAAGTCGGTCAAACCGTCCTAGTATCGAAAAGGGACGAGTGTCGAAGAGTGTTGATCTTCCGGAAATGCGCCGGGAACTACAACCGAAGCTTCGACGTTGTAAATTACGAGTGCTTTACTTTTAGTCAGGTACACGGACCGTGTCGGAAACTCGGATCCGTCCGGCGAACCCGCGACGCACCCGTCGTAGGCCACCACGATGAAGGGATGATCACGGTGCGCACCACCAGCAACCCGGTGTTCCGCAATCTGCCCAAGCAAGAGGGCAACGGATACGCCTCGTTCGGATCTGCGACGGCGGGCGCCTCGCAGGCAACCCAGCAGTTCGGTCAGCCGCAGTACGCTCCGGCCGAGCCGTACCAGACCGGTCCCACCTCGCGGGCCATGACGATCGACGACGTCGTCACCAAGACGGGCATCACGCTCGGTGTGCTGACGATCTCGGCACTGGTGTCGTACTTCCTGGTCAACAACAACGTCGACCTCGCTACCCCGCTGGTAATCGGCGGCGGTCTCGTCGGCCTCGTTCTGGTTCTGGTCGCTACGTTCGGCCGCAAGATGGACAACCCGGCAATCGTGTTGGCGTACGCCATCGCCGAGGGTCTGTTCCTCGGTGCGCTGTCGTTCATGTTCACTGATATTCAATTCGGTGGCGTCGGCGGATCTGCACTGATCGCGCAAGCAGTCCTCGGAACGTTCGGCGTGTTCTTCGGCATGCTGGTCGTCTACAAGACCGGTGCGATTCGGGTGACCCCTCGTCTGACGCGAATGATCATCGGCGCGTTGATCGGCGTTGTCGTTCTGGCCCTCGGTAACCTCGTCGCGAGCTTCTTCGTCGACGGCGGGCTGGGACTGCGTGACGGCGGAACGCTCGCCATCATCTTCAGCCTCGTCTGCATCGGCATCGCAGCCTTCAGCTTCCTGCTCGACTTCGACGCCGCTGATCAGCTGATCCGCGCACAGGCGCCCGAGAAGGCAGCCTGGGGCGTCGCATTCGGCCTCACCGTCACCCTGGTCTGGCTGTACGTCGAGATCCTGCGTCTGCTGAGCTACTTCAACAACGACTAGTTCTCGAGTCGCTCCGTAACACGAAGAAGGGCCCCGCGAGGGGCCCTTCTTTTGTCGTCTGTGGGCGGTTACGGTGCTTGGATACCTAGCAACTGCTTGGTTTGGAACGAAGGGGAGCGAATGTCGACAAACACCTCTGAACCCATCCTGGTCGCGGATGCCGGAGCAGTGCGAACGCTGACCTTCAATAATCCGAGTCGCCTGAACGCATTTGATGCAGCCGGTTTTCGAGCGTTCACCAAGGCGCTCGACGACGCGGCGTCGGACGATGCCGTGGCCGTGGTGATCGTCGAGGGCGCAGGCAAGGCATTTTCCAGTGGCGTCGACCTACGCGCACTCGCCGAACCCGGCACGGACAATGCCGACTTCGGCCACGCATTCGCGCCGCTCATCGTTGCGCTGGTGGAGTTCCCGAAGCCTTTGATCGCCGCGGTGCACGGCGCCGCCGTCGGCATCGGGCTGACCATGATGCTCTACTGCGACGTCGTCTACGTTGCCGAGGACGCACGCTTGCGGGCACCGTTCACCTCGCTGGGTACCGCTCCCGAAGCTGCCAGTAGTTGGTTGTTGCCCAAAGTGATCGGAACGCAGCGCGCCGCCGAGCTGATCCTGTCGGCGCGGTGGCTCAGCGGCGTCGAAGCAGCCGCCTACGGACTGGCGACGGCCGCCGTACCGGCCGAAGAGGTTCACATCCGTGCTCGGGAGAGCGCCGAGCAGATTGCCGCCAACGTCGGACCGGCAGTCCTTGTCGCCAAACGACTGCTCCGTCACGGATGGGCGGACGAAGCTCGCGCTGCCGTGCAGCGTGAGGACGACGCTGCGCGAGAGTTGATTCGCGAGTTGGGGAGTTTTGCTCAAAAGTTCACGACTACCTGAAACCCGACCACATGAAAGCGGCCGCCCGGCAGAAGCCGGGCGGCCGCTTTCGACGTGCTCAGGGGATCAGCTGAGGCGCTCGATCACCATTGCCATGCCCTGTCCGCCGCCGACACACATGGTCTCGACGCCGAAGGTCTTGTCCTGCTCCTGCAGGTTGTTGATCAGGGTGTTGGTGATGCGGGCACCGGTCATACCGAAGGGGTGGCCCAGTGCGATCGCGCCACCGGAGATGTTGAGCTTGTCTTCTTCGATACCCAGTTCGCGAGCGGATCCGAGGACCTGCACGGCGAATGCCTCGTTGATCTCGAACAGGTCGATGTCGGAGATCGACTTGCCGGCGATCTTCAGGGCGTTCTTGACGGCCTGAATCGGGCCGAGGCCCATGATCTCGGGGGACAGGCCCGAAACGCCGGTGGAGACGATGCGAGCGAGCGGGGTCAGGCCGAGTGCCTTCGCCTTGGTGTCGGACATGATCACCAGTGCGGCTGCGCCGTCGTTGAGCGGGCAGGCGTTGCCGGCGGTGACGGTGCCGTCGGGGCGGAAGACGGGCTTGAGGCCGCTGATGCCTTCGTAGGTGGTGCCGGCGCGGGGGCCGTCGTCCTTCGAGACGACGGTGCCGTCGGCGAGGGTGACGGGGGTGATCTCACGCTCGAAGAAGCCGCGAGCGATGGCTTCCTCGGCGCGGTTCTGGCTGCGCACTGCCCAGCGGTCCTGGTCTTCGCGGGTGATGCCGGTGGCCGAAGCGACGTTCTCGGCGGTCTGGCCCATGCCCAGGTACACGTCGGGGATCAGGCCTTCTTCGCGAGGATCGGTCCAGGCGACTCCACCCTCGGCGAGCTTGGCGCTACGAGCCTGAGCTGCGTCGAAGAGCGGATTCTTGGTGTTGGGGAGGCCGTCGGCGTTGCCGGTGATGAAGCTGGAGACGGACTCGACGCCGGCGGAGATGAAGACGTCGCCCTCGCCTGCGCGGATGGCGTGCAGAGCCATGCGGGTGGTCTGCAGCGAGGAGGAACAGTAACGGTTGACCGTGACACCGGGGAGGAAGTCGTAGCCGAGCTGGACGGCGACGACGCGGGCGATGTTGAAGCCCGACTGACCGGCGGGCTGGCCGCAACCGAGCATGAGGTCGTCGATCTCGGTGGGGTCGAGCTCGGGGATCTTTGCCAACGCGGCGGCAACCATCTGAGTTGCGAGGTCATCCGGGCGGATGTCCTTGAGCGAACCCTTCATTGCGCGGCCGATGGGCGACCGTACTGCTGAGACGATTACTGCCTCGGGCATGAAAACTCCTTTTGTGTACTGCTCGAGGGCGGCTTGAAACGCCGTCGAGCAGGGCAAGTTGAATGCAGCTTCGACTTACAATTTACGTTGCCGCTCCCAGATGGTGGTCACGCAGTCTCACTCAGTTGACGTCGGGACGCTGACCTGCGGGTTTGGTGCGTCTCGCGAAGGCTTTCCACTGGGTTGCCGCCGCCGTCAGTCGGGCCGCGACGGTGCGGGCTTGCGCCGCCTCTGAAACGTGGGGGAGCTCGGGTAGCGGGCCACCCTGCCATTCACCCAGAGCCGACGCGAGAACCGGGACGATCTGCTTCGCCGCGAGTTCGTATCCGGCCGCGGACGGATGGAAACGGTCGGCCGAGAACATCGTGTCGGGCGAGGCCAGGAATTCCTTGGCCAGCAGGTCGGCCAGTGGAACGGGATGACCCCCGGCGTTTCTGGTCGCGGCCGCCTGGGCGAGTGCGAGGCGATGGCCCCATTCACGCACCACGGAGCGCAGAGGTTGCGGGATCGCCGTGACCACCCCCAGATCCGGGCAGGTGCCGACAACAACGACGGCGCCGCTCTCGCGTAAGCGTCGAACCGCGTCGCCGAGGCGTTTAGCCGAAGCATGAATTGCGTTCTTGGCGGTGACGTCGTTGGCGCCGATCAGGATCACCGCAGCGTCCGGGGGAGGACCGGCGACGAACATGGCGTCAACCTGCCCACTCAACCCGCGGGAGGTGGCGCCCCCGATGGCCTTGGTGCTCAAACGGATTCGCTTCCCGGTTTCACTCGCAAGCAGCTTCGCGACCTGAACACCCGGTACTTCCGAGGCCGTCAGCGCGCCGACGCCGGCCGCAGACGAATCGCCGAAGATCATCAAGTGGAGATCGAAGGGCACGGCCCGCCACCAGAGTTCCGGGTTGTCGGCGCCGGGTGCGTACACCCCGTCCGCCTCGGGTGGCTTGGCGATATTGCGACCGATCACCCCGCGGGCCGCCCCCGCCTGCGACATCAGATAGTTGTAGCCCAACCAGGAGAGCGTGCCTGCACTCGATCCGGCCACCACCGTGGCCACCGACGCTTTCAGTCCGGTTCGACTCACACTTGCCAATCTAGCCGGATTGCACCACCTTCGCCCGACGTCCGCGCGCACCGTTTTCTTTCATCTGGGAACATGGACGAATGCGCATCGCGGAACACGTCGTCGACCTCATCGGCAACACCCCACTCGTCAAGCTCACGTCCGTCACGGGCGAAAACTTCGGCACGGTGGCAGCCAAGGTCGAATACCTCAACCCTGGCGGTAGCTCCAAGGACCGCATCGCCGTCAAGATGATCGACGCAGCCGAGGCTTCGGGTGAACTGAAGCCGGGCGGCACCATCGTCGAGCCGACCTCGGGCAACACCGGAATCGGCTTGGCGCTCGTGGCGCAAAAGCGTGGATACAAGTGCGTTTTCGTCTGCCCAGACAAGGTCAGCGAAGACAAGCGCAACGTCCTGCGCGCCTACGGCGCCGAGGTGGTCGTGTGCCCCACGGCCGTCGCGCCGGACAACCCGAACAGCTACTACAGCGTCTCCGACCGCCTCACCCGTGAGATCCCCGGTGCCTGGAAGCCCAACCAGTACTCCAACCCGGGCGGACCGGAGAGCCACTACGAGACCACCGGCCCCGAGATCTGGGCCGACACCGACGGCAAGATCACGCACTTCGTCGCGGGCGTCGGCACCGGTGGCACCATCACCGGCACCGGCCGCTACCTCAAGGAAGTTTCGGGCGGCAAGGTCAAGGTCATCGGCGCAGACCCCGAGGGCTCCGTCTACTCCGGCGGCACCGGTCGTCCGTATCTGGTCGAAGGCGTCGGCGAAGACTTCTGGCCGTCGGCATACGACCCGTCCATCCCGGACGAGATCATCGCCGTCTCGGATGCCGATTCCTTCGAGATGACGCGTCGCCTCGCCCGCGAGGAGGGACTGCTGGTCGGCGGTTCCTGCGGTATGGCCGTCGTCGCTGCCCTCGAAGTAGCCAAGCGTGAGGGCCCCGACGCCCTGATCGTCGTTCTCCTCCCGGACGGTGGCCGCGGCTACCTGTCCAAGATCTTCAACGATCAGTGGATGGCGTCGTACGGATTCCTGCGCACCCCACTCGACGGCAAGACCAACGTCCCCACCGTCGGCGACGTTCTGCGTGGCAAGTCGGGCGAGCTGCCGGACCTCGTTCACACCCACCCGTCGG
>NZ_BAAILK010000049.1:196542-217941 GCF_054589475.1 Rhodococcus sp. no. 34 | reverse complement strand
CCCGTCGTGGGTGCGGAACCGCCGGTCATGGCGGGCGAGGTCGCCGGAAGTGTGTCCGAGCGGGATCTGCTGAGCGCGGTCTTCGAAGGCCGTGCGCACCTTGCGGATTCCGTCGAGAAGCACATGAGCAAGCCGTTCCCGCTCATCGGTTCCGGCGAGCCGGTCTCGGCTGCCACGAAGGCGCTCGGAGACACCGACGCACTCATGGTCGTCGACGACGGCAAGCCGGTCGGTGTCATCACGCGCCACGATCTCCTGGGTTTCCTGAGTTCGGATTCCTGAGTTCGGATTCCTGCGCCGGCACCGGCGCCATTAGGCTGGGGACCATGAGTGAGCAACGCAGCAAGGCCGACAACATCAGCTGGCAGGGTTTCTCCACGAAAGCGGTGCATGCGGGTTACGAACCCGATCCGCTGACCGGTGCGGTCAACGTACCGATCTACGCGAGTTCCACCTTCGCCCAGGACGGCGTCGGTGGAATGCGCAGTGGCTTCGAGTACGCGCGAACGGGTAACCCCACCCGTCGCCCACTCGAGGCGAACCTCGCAGCGCTCGAATCCGGAACCTACGGCCGAGCGTTCAGTTCGGGAATGGCGGCCACCGACTGCCTGCTCCGTTCGGTACTTCGACCAGGCGATCACCTGGTCATCCCCGACGACGCGTACGGCGGAACCTTCCGTCTCATCGACAAGGTCTTCACGCAGTGGGGGATCGAGTACACCCCGGCTCCGGTGTCCGACGTCGATGCGGTGCGCGCGGCGATGAAGTCCAACACCAAGCTGGTCTGGGTCGAGACGCCCACGAACCCGCTGCTCAATATCGGTGACATCGAGCTCCTTGCCGAGGTCGCCCACGAGGGCAACGCAAAGATCGTGGTGGACAACACCTTCGCGTCGCCGTACCTGCAGCAGCCGCTGCAGCTCGGTGCCGACATCGCGCTGCACTCCACGACCAAGTACATCGGCGGACACTCCGACGTGGTCGGTGGCGCTCTCGTCTGCAACGACGAAGAACTGGACACCGCGTTTGCCTTCCTGCAGAACGGATCCGGCGGCGTTCCCGGCCCGTTCGACGCGTTCCTGACATTGCGCGGAATCAAGACACTGGCGCTGCGCATGGAGCGTCACAGCGACAACGCGGAGAAGGTCGTCGAATTGCTCGACGGTCACCCCGCGGTTGCCAGCGTCATCTATCCGGGACTGGCTTCGCATCCGTCGCACAAGGTCGCGGCCAAGCAGATGCGACGCTTCGGCGGCATGATCTCCGTCCGCCTCAAGGGCGGCAAGGCGGCGGCTCTCGACCTGTGCTCGCGCACCGAGATCTTCACGCTGGCAGAATCTCTCGGCGGAGTCGAATCCCTCATCGAATTCCCCGGTGCGATGACCCACGCCTCGACGGCCGGTTCCGCTCTCGAGGTTCCCGACGATCTGGTTCGCCTGTCGGTCGGCATCGAAGACGCCTCCGATCTGGTCGGCGACATCGAGCAAGCGCTGTCCTGATCTTCGCTCTACAGTAATTCGACTTCGAATCTGCAGTGCGCCTTCACACCTCACGAGGGTGTGGAGGCGCACTTTCTGGAGGCATGCGTGAATCTCGAACAGATAAAGGCTGCACAGCAACTGCTCGCCCCGGTCATGCGACGCACCCCGGTCGTAGCCTCGCGAGTGTTGTCCGAAACCACCGGCTTCGCCGTGAGCTTGAAATGTGAAAATCTGCAGCGCACCGGCTCTTTCAAACCGCGCGGTGCGTACAACCGCATTGCCAATCTTTCCGCAGAGGAACGGGCAGCGGGCGTGGTGGCGGCCAGTGCCGGTAACCATGCGCAGGGAGTTGCCTGGTCTGCAACAGAATTGGGAATCAAGTCGACCGTCTTCATGCCGACGGGTGCGCCGCTGCCGAAGTTGGTGGCCACCAAGGCATATGGAGCTCAGGTCCACCTGCACGGTTCGACTGTCGACGAAGCGCTCGTGGCCGCTCGCGAATTCGCGGACCGCACCGGAGCAGTTCTGGTCCACCCGTTCGACCACGAGGACGTCGTGGCGGGGCAGGGGACTGTGGGGCTCGAAATCCTCGAGCAACTGCCTGAGGTCGGCACGATCCTCGTTCCCACCGGCGGCGGCGGTTTGATCGCCGGAGTGGCCGCAGCAGTCAAAGCTGTACGCCCGCAGGTCCGCATCGTCGGAGTGCAGGCCGAGACCGCGGCTGCCTGGCCGGCGTCGTTGGCAGCCGGGAAGCCGACCGCCTTGGCGTCGATGTCCACGATGGCAGACGGTATCGCCGTTGGCTGCCCGGGCGAGGTTCCGTTCGCCGAAGTTGCCGCCCATGTCGACGCCGTGGTGACGGTCAGCGAGGAAGCGCTGTCCAAAGCGCTCCTGCTGTGCCTCGAACGCGCCAAGCTCATCGTCGAACCGGCCGGCGTCGCGGCCGTCGCGGCCTTGATGACCTGTACTCCGGAGGAGCTGGGACTGACAGGGCCGGTGTGCGCCGTGCTTTCCGGCGGCAACATCGATCCGCTACTTCTCACGCACGTCATCTCGCACGGTCTGCGAGCGGCCGGACGGTTCCTCGGTGTTCACATCACCATCGACGATCGGCCGGGCGCACTGGTCTCGTTGCTGGAAGTGGTTCGAGCGAACGGCGCCAGCGTGGTCGATGTCATCCATTCCCGTACCGGTGGCGAACTTGCACTCGACGAAGTGGAAGTCTTCCTCACCGTCGAGACGCGTGGTCCGGACAACAAGGCGGAACTTCTGACGGCCTTCGACCGCGCCGGTTACGCAGTACGACTGCAGAACTGAGGCGAGTTACTCGTCAGGCCAGCCGCCCAGAACCGTCACGCGATACTCCTGGTCGACCAGCCTGGCGGGTACGTCGAGTTGATGTAGCCAGTCGATGGCCGAACCGCCCATGCCGACCGCAACCCGACTGAATGCGGCGGCCTGGGCGCAGGAAGATGCAATCACCGACACCGTGCGCCACATCGGCGTCGCCGTCGATTCGCGGTGCAGTGGCTTGACGGTGCTGGCCGTGGCGATCCCGCAGTCGGAAGGAAGTGCTACCTGGCAGGTCGGGTCGCCGGGCAGGTCTTGCACCTGAATCTGCCAGCCGTCTTCCGGCGCCGGGCCGGCAACCGCGATGTCCCCGCCGAGGCCGACCAGCACGCCACACCCGAGAAGAGTCGCAGTGGACGCGGCACAGTGGTCCGCTGAACTGGCGCGGGCCGTCGCGGACAGATCGAGAACGACGTCGTCCGGGCTGTACACGCGGTTGTTCTCGACGCGAATCTTCCACCAGGAGTGAGGGTCTGCCGACCCGGCCGTCGGCGTGAGTTTGCCGTCGGTCAGTCGTGCGACAGCCAACGCGTCTTCGAGGAAGTGCGCGAACATCGGGGTCACGGCGACGCCGTCGACGTTGCTCGCGGCGCTGACATAGGTACGAATCTCGGAGTCGGCACGATCTCGATTGGTGGCGGCGTCGGCAGCGGTGAGGTACCCGCGAACCAGGCTGGCCGCGGAGGGAAGGACTTCAGGGTCGGTGACGACGACCCGGGCCTGAACCCCCCACGTGAGCCACTCGGAGGCCGAGCGCGGAGTACTCACGAACCGTTGGAGACGGCGTCCGGGGTTCCGAATCCGGCGACCACGACGGGCCGCTTCGCTACGGGATTCTTGGTGTGAGAAGCCGACGTGTCCGGCGCGAGTGCCGTGGCAGTGGGAGAAGAAACGAGTGAAAGTCCGCCGCTTGCGAGTGCTCCCGCCACAGCCGTGGCTGCGAGGGCGAGGCGAACGGGTCGATACACCGTAGTGCGTCCCCGGGCGGGTCGTGGCCGATCGTCGCTCATGGACTCAGCTTGCACGCCGAACCTGAGAAAAGCCTTGGCGTCTGTAGTCATTTGCGTAACGCCCGCCGAGATAAATGAGACATTGGTTACAGGAGTCGCGAGACTGAGCCGTGTCGAATGCATGTTCGAAAGAGTAGATGTTCGCACCGACAAGTTTCGGGTACGACCACGTACATGGATTTTCAGAGGTTTATCGGAGGTTCGGATGGCAGTCGGTGTCCTGGCGATCGCTGTGTCGATCGGCACCGCACTGGGCGTGATGAGTGGAACTCTCGGAGCGCCCGCACAAGTCGAGAAGAACGAGTCTTCGAATGCTGCAGTCTCACTTGCAGCCTGGAACGGACCGGCACGAACTCAGGACACACCTGAGGGAATCGTGCCTTCCGTACCCTCCAACTTTCCGGGAGCGACATTGGCGCCCGTGGGAGCGGTGGCAGTGTTCGCGCCGTGGATCAAAAAGGCCGGTGCTCTGTGCTCGGAGATCACGCCCGCGGTGATCGCCTCGCTGTACTCGGTCGAGAACGGATTCAAGTACGGACCCGATACCGACATCTCACCGGAAGGTGGGCGCGGGCCTGGCCGCTTCACCACCGCAGCGTGGACGGCATACGGCAAGGACGGTGACGGCGACGGAAAGATGGACATCCTGGGCGTTGCCGATCCGGTGATGACAACCGGATACCGGTTGTGCGATCTCGTGAAGCAAGCGCAGTCCTGGCAGAAGTCCGGTGAGGTCGAGGGCGATACCGTCGACCTCGCGCTCGCTGCCTACGACGTCGGGCCGGACGCAGTTCGCGAAGCGGGCGGCGTTCCGGCAGACAAGTCGGGCGAGGTTCCTGCGGAGCAGGCGGTCGCCGCTCCGTTTGTCGCCCAGATCAAATCGCTGCAGGACTCGTTCGCCCTGATGCTTGCGCCCTTCGACTACAACAACCTCGCCGCAGCGGTGGGCGGCGTCGTCGAGGCCGGTCTGAAGTTTCTCGGATTGCCGTACGTGTGGGGTGGCGGAAACATCAACGGGCCGTCGATGGGCGGGTTCGACTGCTCGGGGCTGACGTCGTACGCGATCCACGCGGCCACCGGGGTGACTCTGCCCCGGACCTCGGAGACGCAGTGGGGTGTCGGCGTCGAGATCCCGCTGGATCAGGCGCAGCCCGGTGACCTGTTGTTCGGCAACTGGCAGGCAGGCGGCCCCGGCCACGTGGCGATCTACGTCGGCAACGGTCAGATGCTTCACGCACCCACGTTCGGCGACGTGGTGAAGGTCGGCCCGATCTTCGCAGGCATGAAGGCTCGCCGCGTGGTGTGAGTGGGCAGGAAACTGCGAGCGCCGACAGAGCAAGAAGCGCCACCCGACCGAGTCGGGTGGCGCTTCTTTTCAGAGCTGGTACAGCCGATCAGCTGTGGTAAGGCTCCGCGCTCAGCAGCGTGACCTTCATGGTGCTGCCGTTGGGCAGGTTGTACTCACGCGTGTCGCCGACCTTGGCTTCGAGCAGCGCGCCGCCCAGCGGTGAGTTCGGCGAGTAGACCTCGAGCTTGGCGTCACGTGCGCCTTCTTCGCGGGTAGCGATCAGGAACGTCTCGGTGTCACTCTCGTCGCCGTCGTAGTAGACCTTGACTACGGATCCGGGCAGTGCGACACCGGACTGAGTGGGGGCCTCGCCGACCTTTGCGCTGTTCAGCAGCTCCTGGAGCTGGCGAATGCGGGCTTCCTGCTGACCCTGCTCTTCGCGGGCAGCGTGGTAGCCGCCGTTCTCTTTCAGGTCGCCCTCTTCGCGACGCTCGTTGATCTCGGCGGCGATGACCGGGCGATTGGCGATGAGCTGGTCGAGTTCGTTCTTGAGCCTGTCATGTGATTCCTGGGTAAGCCAGGTCACCTGGGTCTCGGTCATCTCGATCACTCCCTAGTAGTCGGAGCCGGGGGCTCCCTCGACGATCGCTGCAACAGCAGCGAACAACGACGCAGAAGCACCACCAGGGATGCAACCTTGCCGTCAAACCTTGCGTCAATGCAGCAATACACGGTTCCACCCGGAACCGTGTATCGGGCAATTCTATCACGCATGACTACCCGCCCTGTCCGGCGTCAAACGTCCGGCAGGGTGGGTGCGTCCCGAGGTCAGATCTTGGTCAGGTACTCCGGAACGTCGAAGCTGCAGCCGTAGACGTCGGCCATGCCTGGCGGCTGGGACGTCTTGACCTCGGTGTTGAACTCGAGGGTCTGATGTTCCGACGACGGGACGTAGACCTCACGTCGACCGGTTTCGGAGCCGTCCTTCGAGCGTGCGCGCACGATGCACATCGCTTCACGCGACGAGTCGTCGCGTGTGACGGTGAAACGGATCTTCACCGTGGAGTCGTTGGCGATGTCGAACGAGATGGTCTCGGTCTCGATTTCCTTGACCGCAAATTTTCCGTACGCGTAGTACGCGATTCCGCCGCCTACGACGATGACGAGAGCGGTCAGAGCCCACACCATCCACTTGCGGGGACTGCCCGTGCGAGTTGTGCTCGGGTACCGATCTTGGGGAAGCGGTTTGCTCATCACTCTGCTCTCGAAGACTCGAGTTCGCGTGTCGTGCAGCAACTGACTGTGTCCCGCCGGATTACCGAAGGGGTCACGGCTGCGCCAGGAACTCTCGGGTGGAACTATAGAGGACGTATCCCGTCGCGCCGTCGGTAGGTTTGTCGGCAGTCGGTACGTTTGACGGCAACGGCCCGGAGTAATCCGAGCGGTGCACAGCGTGTGATTCGAAGACTGCCGGTGACGGCTACAGGTGAACTGCCGGTGACGGCTACAGGTGAACTGCCGGCAACGGCTACAGGTGAAGTTGAGGTGAACGAACACGTGAGCGGATTCCGGCTCATAGCCGTCCATGCCCATCCCGACGACGAGTCGAGCAAGGGTGCGGCCACCACCGCCCGTTATGCAGCCGAAGGCCACGAAGTGATGGTCCTGACGCTCACCGGGGGTGAGCGTGGCGACATTCTCAACCCGGCCATGGACGTTCCCGGTGTCCGCGATCGAATCAGCGAAGTTCGCCAGGAGGAGATGGCCGAGGCCGCTCGCATCCTGGGCGTGAAGCAGCGCTGGCTCGGTTTCGTCGATTCCGGGCTTCCCGAGGGCGACCCTCTTCCGCCGCTGCCCGAAGGGTGCTTCGCCCTCGTTCCGCTCGAAGAGTCGACGCGCGCTCTGGTGAAGGTGATTCGCGAGTTCCGTCCCCACGTCGTCACGACGTACGACGAGAACGGCGGATACCCGCACCCGGATCACATCCGGTGCCACGAGGTGACGATGGCAGCCTACGAAGCCGCCGCCGATCCCGAGTACTTCCCCGAGGACGGTCAGCCGTGGGAAATCAAGAAGGTCTACTACTCGCACGGATTCATCCGTAAGCGCCTCGAACTCTTCCAGGAGGAGTACGAGCGTCGCGGTGAGCCGTTCCCGATGGCGGACTGGCTCAAGAAGTGGAAGACCGAACGCGGCGACATGATGGTCCGGGTGACCACTCAGGTCACGTGCGGCGACTACTTTCCCCAGCGTGACGATGCTCTGCGCGCACACGCGACGCAGATCGATCCCAACGGTTCGTTCTTCGCTGTGCCGCTCGACATTCAGCAGAAGATCTGGCCCACCGAGGAATTCGAGCTCGCCAAGACGCGGGTCACCACGTCCATTCCGGAAACCGACCTGTTCGCAGGTCTCGAAGAGGACGCTCAGAAGTGAATGCTCTGTCCGCCGAGGTAGTTCTCGGCACCACACAATTTCTTGCTCAGACGCCCAGTAACCCATCCGGCCCGGAGTTCGGAAAGTCCTCTCCGGTCGGTCTGCTGGTGATTCTTGCGCTGCTCATCGGTGTGATCCTCCTGGTTCGGTCGATGAACCGCCAGCTCAAGAAGCTGCCGGAGACGTTCGAACCGGATCATCCCGAACTCGATCAGCAGGCAGACGAAGGCACCGACCGGGGAGCTATCACTGCTCCGAGCCCGGCGGAACCCAACGTCTCTACCGAGAAGAAGCCCAAGCAAGAATCCTGAGACGAACGAGGTAGCGGCGATGGACCCACGGATGCGGAACAACCTGGGTGGGTCCTCGAGCCCTTACCTGCGTCAGCACGCCGACAATCCGGTCCACTGGCAACAGTGGGGCGAAGAAGCGATGGAGTGGGCGCGCGAGCGCAACGTGCCGATTCTCCTCTCGATCGGATACTCGGCGTGCCACTGGTGCCACGTCATGGCGCACGAGTCGTTCGAGAACGACGAGATCGCGGCCGTCATGAACGCGAACTTCGTCTGTGTGAAGGTGGACCGAGAAGAACGTCCCGACATCGACGCCGTCTACATGAATGCGACGGTTGCGATGACCGGCCAGGGCGGCTGGCCCATGACCTGTTTCCTGACTCCCGACGGTTCACCGTTCTACTGCGGCACGTACTACCCGCCGACGCCTCGCGGCGGAATGCCCTCGTTCACACAGCTTCTCGAAGCGATAGTCGACACCTTCACGAATCGGCGCGACGAGGTCGACAACGCGGCACAGTCGATCGTCACGGAACTTCAGCGCGCGTCGGGCGGGATTCCGTACGGGGGAGCACCCATCGACGCCGAGCTGCTGAACGCGGCGGGTCGGTCGATCCTCGGCGACGAGGACGTCCCGCGCGGGGGATTCGGTGGGGCACCGAAGTTTCCACCGTCGGCACTACTGGAGGGGCTGCTCCGACAGTACGAGCGAACGGGTTCGGGCGAGATCCTCGGCGGCATCGAGCGCACCGCCGAAGCAATGGCACGTGGCGGGATCTACGACCAGTTGGGTGGCGGTTTCTCGCGGTACTCGGTCGATGCCGAGTGGGTGGTTCCGCACTTCGAGAAGATGCTCTACGACAATGCGCTGCTCCTGCGGTTCTACGCGCACTGGGCGCGGCGAACCGGATCGGACCTCGCCACTCGCGTCACCGAGGAGACCGCAAGGTTCCTGCTCTCCGATCTGCTGACCGAGAACGGTTGCTTCGCTTCGGCTCTCGATGCCGACACCGACGGCGTCGAAGGCCTCACGTACGTATGGACGCCGACGCAGCTGGTCGAGATTCTCGGCGCGGAGGACGGGCAGTGGGCGTCGGAGTTGTTCCGGGTCACCGATACCGGAACCTTCGAAGAGGGTGCGTCGGTACTGCAGTTGCTCCGTGACCCCGATGACTGGTCGCGCTGGCAGACGGTCTCCGACGCTCTACGCGCCGTCCGGGCTCAGCGTCCACAGCCCGGCCGCGACGACAAGGTGGTGACGGCCTGGAACGGGCTGACCGTCACGGCCTTGACGGAAGCCGGACTTGCCCTGGACCGACCCGACTGGATCACCGCGGCGGCCGAGTGCGCAGGCGCTCTTCTCGACCTGCACCTGGTGGACGGTCACTTGCGTCGCGCTTCCCTCGGCGGGGCTGTCGGCGCCCCGACGGGCGTGCTCGAGGATTACGCAATGTTGGCCACCGGCCTCTTGGCTCTCTACCAGGCAACGGGATTGGCGCGGTGGCTCGATGCGGCGCAGCAGTTGCTCGACGTCACTGTCGACCACTTCGCTGATCCGGCCGAGCCGGGAAGCTGGTTCGACACGGCCGATTTCGCGGAGTCGCTCGTGACTCGGCCCCGAGACCCGTTGGACGGCGCGACGCCGTCCGGTGCGTCGAGCGTCGCGGAGGCTCTGTTGACCGCAGCGGCGTTGACCGATGCCGAGCGCTCTTCTCGTTACGCCCAGGCCGCGGCGGACGCGCTGGCGAGGGCCACGTTGCCGCTCGAGCGTGCGCCTCGCTCGGCGGGACATTGGCTCGCTGTGGCGGAAGCGTCGTCGCGTGGTCCGATACAGGTGGCCGTCGTCGGGGAAGGTTCGCTGTTGGCCGATGCCCGTCGGCTTGCGCCGGGTGGTTCAGTGGTTGTCGGGGGAGCCCCGGATTCTTCACCGCTGCTTGCGGATCGACCACTTGTCGACGGTGGTGAAGCCGCGTACATCTGTCGGGGATTCGTGTGTGATCGGCCGGTGACGACGGTGGTTGAACTGGCGAGTCAGTTGAACACGACGAGCCATACCGCGATGTAGTGGCAGATCGCCGCGACGACCGTCGCGGCGTGGAAGAACTCGTGGTGACCGAAGGTCGTGGGCCACGGGTTGGGCCATTTCGTCGCGTACAAAATCGCACCGACGCTGTAGAAGATTCCGCCGACGAGCAGCAGCACCATCGGCGCCACACCGACCTGGTGCGTCAGTTCACCGACGACAGGGACGATCGCCCAGCCGAGGAGCAGGTAGAGCGGAACCCCCACCCATTTGGGGGCGGTGGGCCAAAGCATCTTGAGAGCAACGCCGGCCAGCGCGCCTGCCCACACGATCGCGAGAATGATCTTGCCGCTGTGAGTCGGGAGGCCGAGCATGGCGAACGGCGTGTAACTGCCGGCGATGAAGAGAAAGATCATCGAATGGTCCGCACGCTTCATCCACGTACGGCCCTTGACGGTCTGCCACTGGATGCGGTGATACGTCGCGCTGATGCCGAAGAGGCCGCAGATCGTGATGCTGTAGATCGCGGTTGCCCAGGCCGCTTTGGCGCCTACCTGAGCGCCGGCGACGGAGACGAGAACGATGCCCGCGACGACGGAGACACCGAGCGCCCACAGATGGATCCAACCGCGCATGCGTGGTTTGACCGGAAGCTCGTCGAGCCCGAATGCCGTCATGTGCAACCCCTCTCGTTCCGTACTGTTGCGAACCGCGTAACCTACGGTACCGTAGGTTACGCATCAGTAGCATAACCTACCTGCGGGTTTTCGACGCGTACAAAAAGCGTGACGGCGCTCGCATGTGGCTGTCACTGCCGGGCGTAGTCTTTGACACCATGGTGATGTCACGGTGAATCTGCGCGGACTGCTGTACAGCATCTACGAGCGACGACTCCTCAGTCATCTCGACGGTCTCGCGCACCCACGGCACGTAGCCGTGATGTGTGACGGAAATCGGCGATGGGCTCGCGAGAACGGCTTCACCGATGTCAGTCACGGGCACCGCATGGGCGCGCTCAAAATTGCCGAATTGCTCGAGTGGTGCGACGCCGCCGGAATCGAGATGGCAACCATCTACCTGCTCTCGACCGAGAACCTGCGCCGCGAGCCGGAAGAGCTCGACACCCTCCTCGAAATCATCACCGACGTCGTCGAAGAGATCTCCGGGCCCGGCAAGAACTGGAGTGTGCAGATCGTCGGTGCTCTCGATCTTCTGCCTCCCGAGCAGTCCAGGCGCTTGCGGGAAGCGGCGGCGGGGACGAGCGGCCGAACCGGGACACATGTCAACGTCGCGATCGGATACGGCGGGCGTCAGGAGATCGCCGACGCCGTCCAATCGCTCCTGCGCGACAAGATCGGTGCGGGCCTGAGCGGAGACGAACTGATCCAGGCCGTCA
The DNA here is from genome assembly GCF_054589475.1 of Rhodococcus sp. no. 34. Classification (NCBI taxonomy): domain Bacteria; kingdom Bacillati; phylum Actinomycetota; class Actinomycetes; order Mycobacteriales; family Nocardiaceae; genus Rhodococcus; species Rhodococcus sp. no. 34. Next base: position 206,664 of record NZ_BAAILK010000049.1, on the reverse strand, counting down.
CGGTCGACGGCATCGACGGGCATCTGTACACGTCGGGACAGCCCGATCCGGATCTGGTGATCCGCACCTCCGGCGAGCAGCGGCTCTCCGGATTCCTGTTGTGGCAGAGCGCCTATTCGGAGATCTGGTTCACCGAGGCGTACTGGCCCGAGTTCCGTCGAGTCGACTTTCTTCGAGCCTTGCGCGATTACGCGGCGCGCCACCGCCGGTTCGGCGCCTGAGCCGTCTCAGAGCTTGCGCAGCCGCAGCCGGTTGATCGTGTGGTCGGCGTCCTTGCGCAGCACCAGGGTTGCGCGGGGACGGGTGGGGAGAATGTTCTCCACCAGGTTCGGGTGATTGATCGAGTTCCAGATCTCCTTCGCCGCGATGGTCGCGTCACGGTCGGAGAGGCCGGAGTAGTGGTGAAAGTGAGCGTTCGGATCGGCGAACGACGTGTTGCGTAGCGCGAGGAACCGCTGGATGTACCAGGCTTCGATGTCCTCGATGCGGGCGTCGACGTAGATCGAGAAGTCGAACAGATCGGAGACCATCAGACGCGGGCCGGTCTGCAGGACGTTGAGGCCCTCGATGATGAGGATGTCGGGCTGGCGGATCAGGTGGTACTGGCCCGGGATGATGTCGTACGACGTGTGCGAATAGACCGGCGCCGCTACCTCTTCCGCCCCGGACTTGACTTCGGTGACGAAGCGCAACAGCTTGCGGCGATCGTAGCTTTCGGGAAAACCCTTGCGGTGCATGATGCCCCGACGCTGGAGTTCCCTGGTCGGATAGAGGAATCCGTCCGTGGTGACGAGGTCGACGCGCGGATGGTGATCCCAGCGGGCCAGGAGAGCTTGCAGCACACGAGCAGTCGTGGATTTTCCGACCGCGACCGAACCGGCGACACCGATGACGAAGGGCACCTGACGATCGGGATGCTTCTCGCCGAGGAAGGTCGCGGTGGCCGCGAACAGTCGTTGGCGTGCCGCCACCTGCAGGTGGATCAGACGTGCGAGGGGGAGATAAACCTCGGCAACTTCTTCGAGATCGATCTGCTCGCCGAGACCACGCAGGCCGTACAACTCGTCCTCGGTCAACACCAGTGGCGTCGACTTACGCAGTGTCCGCCACTGCTTGCGGTCGAACTCGACGTAGGGACTCGATTCGTTGGTGCGCGCCATCAGCCCAGCTCACCGGCACGTAGTGAACCCGGGGCCCGGCGGACGAAACAGCTATGCGAGCAAGCCAGGCGCGTGTGCGCACGATCCGAGTGCATAGTCGGATTGTGCTCGGTGCCACGTCCGGGACTTTCGCCGGGTGGCATTCCGGAGCGAGCGACTAGGCTCGGTGGTTATGGATCCAGACACACTTGTTCGCCAATACCTGCTGCTCGGACTGGGTTTCGACCGTCTCGAAGACGGGTTCGTCGACGCGTTCACCGGTGACCCGGTGCTGCGTAAGCAGATCGAGAGCGCCCCGAAGCCCGATCCGCGTGAACTTGCCCGCACGGCACGTGAATTGCGGGGCGAGTTGGCCGGAAGTGGTCTGAATGCCGAACGCTCCCACTTCGTCGACGTACACCTTCGCGCTCTGGAATGCTCCGGGCGCAAGTTCGCGGGTGAGGACATCGGCTTCGTGGACGAGGTCGAGGCGTACTTCGACGTCCGAATCGAGAAGGGAAACGAGGACGCCTACAGCGACGCTCACCGGTTGATGGGTGAAGTTCTGCCCGGTCCGGGACCGTTGGCCGAGCGGGTGCAGGCGCATCGCAAGGCCGACGAGATCCCCGCGGCGAAACTGAACGAGTGCGTCGAGGCAATGTCGAGTGCGCTGCGCGATCTGGTCCGCGGCACGTTCGGGCTTCCCGCGTCGGAAACCGTCGAATACGAAGTGGTGGGGGACAAGCCGTGGTCCGGCTTCAACTACTACCTCGGTGACTACCGCTCCAAGGTTGCGATCAATTCGGATCTGCCGCAGTTCATGGCCAACCTACCGCGGCTGATCGCGCACGAGTCCTACCCCGGCCATCACACCGAGCATTGCCGTAAGGAAGCCGGTCTGGTCGGTTCGGGCCAGCTCGAGCAGACACTGTTCCTGGTCAACACGCCGCAGTGCATCATGGCCGAAGGCCTCGCGGATTTGGCGCTGGAAGCGATTGTCGGCCCGGACTGGGGTTTGTGGGCGCAGGACATCTACGCCGACCTCGGCTTGTCTTTCGACGGGGAAAAGGCGCAACGGCTCTCCGCCGCGTCGGGGCAACTGCTGAGTGTCCGGCAGGATGCGGCGCTGATGTTGCACGACGAGGGGCGCAGCCTCGACGACGTGGCGCTGTTCCTCGAACGGTGGTCGCTGTCGACGCCGGAACGCGCTCGCCAATCGCTCAAGTTCCTGTCTTCGCCGCTGTGGCGGGCATACACCAGCACGTATGTCGAGGGATACCGGCTGCTCGGGGGCTGGCTGGACGAGGTGCCGGTGGGCGCGGAGCGCACCGAACGCTTCCGCAGGCTGCTCGACGAGCCGCTGGTCCCCAGCTCTCTGCGTGCTGCCTAGTGCCGGGTGGAGACGGCGGGAGCGAACTTCGTAGACTGGACGCATTCGTTTCCGCATCCAGCTTGGAGATTCCTCGATGACCGCTGTGCCCGGCTCCGACGTCAACTCTGCATCACTCGCCGAACTCGACCCCGAAGTCGCCGAGGCGATGGCTGGTGAATTGGCTCGTCAGCGCGACACGCTCGAGATGATCGCGTCGGAGAACTTCGTTCCCCGCTCGGTTCTGCAGGCTCAGGGCAGCGTCCTGACCAACAAGTACGCCGAGGGCTACCCGGGACGTCGTTACTACGGCGGTTGCGAGCACGTCGACGTCATCGAGGATCTGGCGCGCAACCGTGCGAAGGAACTCTTCGGTGCAGAGTTCGCGAACGTTCAGCCGCACTCGGGCGCACAGGCCAACGCTGCTGTTCTGATGGCACTGATGAACCCGGGTGAGAAGCTGCTCGGCCTCGACCTTGCACACGGCGGTCACCTCACGCACGGCATGAAGCTCAACTTCTCCGGTAAGTTGTACGACGTCGCGTCCTACGGCGTCAGCAAGGAAGATCACCGCATCGACATGGACGAGGTGCGCTCGATCGCCCTCGCCGAGAAGCCGAAGGTCATCGTTGCCGGCTGGTCCGCGTACCCGCGTCAGCAGGACTTCGCGGCGTTCCGCGCGATCGCCGACGAGGTCGGGGCGTACCTGTGGGTGGACATGGCTCACTTCGCCGGACTGGTTGCGGCAGGCCTGCACCCGTCGCCCGTCCCGTACGCAGACGTCGTCTCCTCGACCGTCCACAAGACCCTCGGTGGTCCGCGTTCGGGCCTGATCCTGGCGAAGAAAGAGTGGGCCAAGAAGCTCAACTCCGCTGTCTTCCCCGGTCAGCAGGGTGGACCGCTCATGCACGCCATCGCGGCCAAGGCAGTCACCTTCAAGATCGCTGCCGGTGAAGAGTTCAAGGATCGTCAGGCACGCACCCTTTCCGGTGCGCGCATCCTTGCCGAGCGTCTGGGCAACAAGGACGTCGCAGACCAGGGCATCAGCGTCCTGACCGGCGGCACTGACGTCCACCTCGTGCTCGTGGACCTGCGTAACTCGCAGCTCGACGGCCAGCAGGGTGAGGACCTTCTGCACGAAATCGGCATCACGGTCAACCGCAACGCTGTTCCGTTCGATCCCCGCCCGCCGATGACCACCTCCGGTCTGCGTATCGGTACCGCAGCGTTGGCCACTCGCGGATTCGGCGATGCCGAGTTCACCGAGGTCGCCGACATCATCGGTACCGCTCTGGCCGGCAACGCGGATCTGCCGGCGCTGCGTGCGCGCGTCGCCAAGCTCGCTCTCGACCTTCCGCTGTACGACGGTCTCGAGAACTGGGGCCTGCTCAGCAAGAACGTCTAGGAATTCCTTCACCGACGGCCCGGTCCCTTTCGAGGGGCCGGGCCGCTGGTTTTTTGCCAGTCGCGGATTGTGGCATCGGTCACATGACCGATGGTGGCCGAGTTCGGTGCTTCCTAGCCTGAGAGCATCACCCCTCCGGCGAAGGAAACCCCATGACCGAACAGAATCTGCATTGGCTCTCCGCTACCGAGATGGCGGCGTCGGTCGCGTCGAACAGTCTCTCGCCCAACGAGATTGCCGAAGCGATGATCCAGCGCGTCGACGCCGTCAATCCGTCGATCAACGCGATAGTCCAGTTCGATCGCGAGCAGGTGACGCGCGATGCGGCCGAACTCTCACGGCAACAGGAAGCAGGCGAGAAACTCGGCCCGCTGCACGGCGTTCCGTTCACGATCAAAGATCTGACGGCAGTCGACGGGCTGCCGACCACGTTCGGGATGAAGCCGATGGCCGACAACATCGCGACGGGAAATGCCGTCGTCGTGGACAGGCTGCGAGGCGCCGGCGGACTGTTCCTGGGAAAGACGAACACTCCCGAAAGTGGTTACTACGGTGGCACGGACAACCACCTGTACGGGCCGACGCACAACCCGTGGAAGCTCGGCAACAGCGCGGGCGGGTCCAGTGGCGGTGCGTCGGCTGCCGTGGCTGCAGGCCTCGGGCCACTCGCCGAGGGCAGTGACGGCGCGGGATCGGTGCGTATCCCGTCGGCGCTCTGCGGGGTCGTCGGGTTGAAGCCGACCACCGGCGTCATCCCGCAGACCATCCTGGCCGGGCGCTTCTACAACTGGGCGTATCACGGTCCGATCACCCGGACTGTTGCCGACAACGCGCTGATGCTCGACATCATGGCCGGGCCGGACAATGCGGACCCGCTCTCGATCGAGCGTGCCGAGACCTCGTACGTCGAAGCCTCGAAGGGCGACGTGAAGGGCCTTCGCGTGGCGTGGTCGACGAATCTCGGTCTCGGCCATGTTGATCCGGAGGTGCTGGCGGTGTGTCTCGACGCGTTGTCGGCATTCGAGGAATTGGGTGCCCGGATCACCGAGGCGACCCCGCAGTGGGGAAATCCGTCGGAGTCGATGTGGAACGGCATCTGGGTTCCCGGTTTCGCTTCCGAATACGACTTGCTCGACTGGGAGAACCAGCGCGGCGAGGTCGACGACAACCTGATCGAGATCATGCACGAGGCCGAGCGGCTCACCGGTGTCGACGTCGGGCGGGCCGACGCATTCCGCGGCGTCATGTGGGACACGTGGACCGCGTTCATGAACGACTACGACGTGTTGGTCTCGCCGACCCTGGCTTCGGCCACGTTCCCGCTCAGTCAGTTCGCGCCGTCGTGGCTCGAAGGTGCGTCGCTGCGTGAGCAGTTGCTCGATTGGCTCTTCACCTACCCGTACAACATGCTCAACAATCCGGCGATCACCGTGCCCGCCGGATTCACCGCCGACGGTCGACCGGTGGGGCTGCAGATCGCCGCACGTCACCGCCAGGACGCAATGGTTCTGCGGACTGCCGCGAACTTCGAAGCGGCACGTCCGTGGGCGGACAAGAAGCCGGCCGATTCACTGGTCGTGGCCTAGCTCACACGATTGGCTAGATTGGTGTGATGACGTCTGTACTGCCTGATCGCGGCGCTGGACCTGACATGTTCGCGCCGCGATCGCCGGCGGCCGGGGCGTACGGCATTCTCGGCCTGTGCGCCGAAGAACTCCGCGCACGTGGACTCGCGTACTCGGCTGCGGCGGTCACGTACCGAGACCCGTCGACCGGAAGGCATCGGGCTCTGGCGAGTTCCGGATACGACGCCAGGGTGCTCGAGTTCCTGCTCGAGGACTTCGTCGCCGATCGCAATCTCTTCGGCATCATTCGCGAGGCGTCGGGCGTGCCCGTGTTCTGGCAGGACGTGCCACGATTCGAGCAGGTCGAGATGGTCACCGATGTTCTGCGGCCGTCCGGGTACGCCGAGGGTGCGTCGGTCGCATTGGGGTTCTCCGGCCGTGAGGTGACCGGATTGCTGCACATGAGCTTCGCGGATTCCGGCGTCGTCGATCGCGTACGGGAGGTGGTGGCGGCGTCCAGCGCAGCCTGCTCGCGCGTGGTGGGGGACCAGGTGGCGCTCGATCGTGTCCATCTGAGCCCACGCGAGATCCAAGTACTGCAATTGGCGGCCAGGGGCGCGGGCAATGTCGAGATCGCCGAGGAGTTGTTCGTCAGCCGTCGCACCGTCGCCACCCACCTCGAGAACATCTTCGTCAAGACCGGAACCAATTCGCGGGTTCAGGCAGCGGTGCGCGCCGCCAAGTGGGGTCTGATCGAGTCATGAGTGACGCCGAATCACACGAGTGGCATTTTGTTACCTGGCGTTCACCAGATGTGCGGCTCGTTCCGTGGCGCGAGTGTCCGATCCGCAGTACCGTCGGCAGTAACGAGTAACCAGAAGTTACTTGTGCGGGAGGTTCTGATCGTGACTGAAACACTCAGTACGAGAGGGCCGGCGCCCGGCCCTTGTTTCAGCTGACACAGCGTCACCTGACACCAGAGCCGTCCGGCCCAGCGAGCTGAGTTTGCGCGGGTGCCGCGCAGACCTAGGAGCCCAACGTGACTGCATCACGCTCCGTCTCTGCCCACTCGGCCCGGGCTGATCTATCAGCCGGGAATCATTCGGGAGATGCACTTCGCACGTACGTCTTGGATACCTCGGTACTACTGTCCGATCCATGGGCTGTCACTCGATTCGCCGAACACCACGTGGTACTCCCACTGGTCGTGATCAGTGAACTCGAAGGCAAACGGCACCACCACGAACTGGGATGGTTCGCCCGAGAATCGCTCCGCATGCTCGACGATCTACGGATCGAATACAGCCGCCTCGACCGTCCGGTGCCGATCGGCACCGAGAACGGGACGCTGCAGGTCGAACTCAATCACACCGACCCTGCGGTCTTGCCAGTCGGATTCCGCACGGACAGTAACGATTCGAGGATTCTGGCGTGTGCGCTGAACCTTGCGGCGGAGGGCAAGGACGTAGTCCTCGTCAGCAAGGACATTCCGCTTCGCGTGAAGGCGGGCGCGGTGGGACTTCCTGCCGACGAGTACCACGCTCACGACGTCGTGCCCTCCGGATGGACGGGTATGACCGAGCTGGACGTCGCCTCGACGGACATCGACGAGCTGTTCAACGAGGGTTTCCTGGACCTCGACGAAGCGCGAGATCTGCCGTGTCACACGGGTCTTCGCCTGCTCGGTGGTTCGTCGAGCGCCCTCGGTCGGGTGACTCCCGACAAGCGCATCCAGTTGGTGCGCGGTGAGCGCGAGGCGTTCGGGTTGCACGGCCGCTCCGCCGAGCAGCGCATTGCGCTCGATCTCCTCATGGACGAGAGCATCGGCATCATCTCTCTCGGTGGTAAGGCGGGCACCGGTAAATCGGCCTTGGCTCTGACGGCAGGTTTGGAAGCCGTTCTCGAGCGGCGCACTCAGCGCAAGGTTGTCGTCTTCCGTCCGTTGTATGCCGTTGGCGGACAAGAACTCGGCTACCTTCCCGGTAGTGAGAGCGAGAAGATGGGCCCGTGGGCTCAGGCCGTTTTCGACACTCTCGACGGGTTGGCCTCGCCAGAGGTTCTCGAGGAGGTTCTCGCCCGCGGAATGCTGGAAGTGTTGCCGCTGACGCATATTCGCGGTCGGTCGCTGCACGATTCGTTCGTGATCGTCGACGAAGCGCAGTCGCTCGAACGAAATGTTCTGCTGACAGTGCTTTCTCGTCTGGGAACCGGCTCGCGAGTGGTCCTCACGCACGACGTCGCGCAGCGTGACAACTTGCGAGTGGGCAGGCACGACGGAGTTGCGGCCGTCATCGAGAAGCTCAAGGGGCACCCGCTTTTTGCGCACATCACACTCACGCGCAGTGAGCGTTCGCCGATCGCCGAGTTGGTGACCGACATGCTCGAGGAGTTCGGCCCCACTTCCTGAGAAGTGATCTCCCCGTGCGGACTTCGGTCTGCACGGGGAGATGCCTGGGTTTGAAGTTGTTCAGTTTTGCAGCGGTCCCAGTTCGTTGTCGAGAACTTCCTGCACCACACGCATCGCCGCCAGTCCGGCCGGAGCGCCGCAATACGCGCTCGCGTGGATCACGGTTTCGACGATCTCGGTGCGCGTCAAGCCGTTTCGCAATGCCCCACGTACGTGGCCTTTGAGTTCGTTCTCGGCGCGCAGCGCGATCAGCATCCCCAGATTGATCAGACTGCGACTGCGGCGATCGAGTCCGGGACGCGTCCATACCGAACCCCAGACGTTGGCCGTCACGAAGTTCTGCAGTTCTTCGCTGTCCGTTCCCCGGGTGCGCTCGAAGGCGGCGTCGACGAAATCGGCCCCCATGACTTCGGTGCGCACAGCCAATCCGGCGTCGAAGGAGTCAGGCGTGGTGTTTTCGGACATGGCAGGTTCGCTCGCTTTCGGCAGGTGATTTCAGGCCGGAGCAAGCCTACTTCGTGTCCCGGTCCCGACGACTGCGCGGCCGACCGCGGTCACCACGCCCCACGCGACGTCTCGCAGACTGAAGTAGTCCCGCCAGACGCAGACCTTGCCGTCGCGCAGTTCGAAAGTTCCGCATACCCAGAACTCGATGCGCAGCGGTCCGACGGTGAGGATGTCGGTGCGTTCGGTGAGCACCGTGGACTCGTCGCCGACGATGTGGTGCATCTCCGCCTCGAATTTCAGTGAAGGCTTGGTGACCAGACGTAGCGCTCGCACGACGGTCTTCTTGCCTCGCAGGGTGGGGAGCGAGACGTTCTGCCAGACGATGTCGTCTGTCATCAATTCGGCTGCGGCGTCCACGTCGAAATCGGTGAGGGCCGCGAACATTGTGTTCACCGTGGCTGTCGAACTACTCATGGGGTGTCCTTGGCTGATTATTCGGCCGGTGTTGCCCGGATGAAGGTACCGAGATGATCGTGATCGAAGTACTCCAAGGTTAGCGAGTTTCCGTCGAAGGTGGCCTTCGAGACCGTCCCGGCCGGTGCGTTCTCGCCGCTGAGCGGGAACGTGAAGGTGTTTCCGTCCCAGTGGGTCAGTGGGTACGTCACGGCCGCGGGACCCATGGTCAAGGTCAGCGCACCGTTCTGCTGCGTCACGAGCGCGGGACCCCAGTACGGGTTGCCGTAGTCGCCGGTCAACTGGTCTGTCGGTGGGGCAGGAGCCGGGGAGGCCGGCGGCGTCTTTCCGGCAAGTTCGCCCTCCGGGTCGGCTTGTGAGGCAAAGGACGCTTCGTACAGCGGGCGCCACTCGCGGGTGATCTTCCCGAACTGCACCAGATCGGCGAACTCGGCGGTCAAGGTCTCCGCGACGCCGGTGGGCGTGCCGTTGGTCAGAACGACGATGCCGACGTCAGCGGAGGGTATCGTCACGAAATTCGTCCCGGCTCCGACCAGGAAGGCGCCGGAGTGGCTGGCGGTGACACGGCCTGCGGCGCTGTCGGAAACGTTGAACCCGTACCCGTAGAAGCCGGAGCGTTCCCCGATTTCCTGCGCGTGGCGCGAGACGATCTCCGGGTTGACTGCGGGCACGAGCGCATCCGTCTGGACGACCTGTTGACCCTGATACCGGCCCCCGGCAAGCACCATGTCCAACCATTTGGCCATGTCGTTCGCCGAGGAGCTGACTCCACCGGCGGGGGATTGGGCGTCGGCGTCCCGAACCGGCCCTGCCTTGTACTTTCCGTCTTCGAGGATGTGGCCGACTGTTCGATTGTCTCTGGCCTGGTAATCGGCGAACCGCGAAGACGTCGATGTCATCCCGAGCGGACCGTAGATCGTGTTCTGCGACAGCGTCTCCCAATCGGTGCCTGCCGCAGCTGCGACGGCCTCCGCGCCGGCAGTGACGCCGAAGTTCGTGTACTCGTAAGTGATTCGGAACGGATTGAGCGGTAGTTGGCGAAGTTTTTCGAGCACCTGGGCCCGGTCGTAGCCCAGGTCTTCGAGTCCGTCACCGGCGTGGTCCGGTAGTCCCGACCGATGGGTGTAGAGATCGGAGATCGTGAGATGATCCGTCACCCACGGATCGGCAAGTGCAAACCCCGGCAGTTTCGAGATCACCGGGGTGTCCCAGTCGACGGTCCCGATCCCGACTTCGTGGGCGACCACAGTGGCCCCCACAGATTTCGACACCGATGCCAGCTGGAACACGGTGTCGGCATCGACGGTGGCGCTCTT
>NZ_BAAILK010000049.1:192705-196475 GCF_054589475.1 Rhodococcus sp. no. 34 | reverse complement strand
ACCCAATTCGCGAACCCCGAATCCCTTTGCATACACAGTCTTACCGCCGTGCACCACGGCCACCGCCATACCGGGAACACCGGAACTCGCCATGAGATCGTTGGCGAGACCGTCGAGCTTCCCGACGGCGTCGTCGATCTGCCCCTCCGGGATCGGCACCCCGGCGTCGAGACCCGGGCTGGCGTCGCTGACGGCCGGCCCGGGCGCCGAGGTCGTGTCGGAATCGGACGAGCACGCGGCGAGCAGGGCGACCGTCAGAAGGACCGGAATCGCCGCCACTGACAGTCGAGAGCTGTTTCTACTGGTGATGGACACGAGATTCTCCCTAGCAGGGCTGTCGTCGGTACCACTCGGTCAATCCAGTATCGGGGAACGGCGGGCTGACATTGGGACAAATCGGGAAACCTTGTAGCTACTTCGGGGTCTTGGTTGTCAGACTGCCGAGAATGGAGCCTTCTGTGACCGGCTTCCAAGGGAGCAACAACGCGACCAGCAGAGCGGTGATCAATGCTGCTCCGACCGTGAAGTACGACGCGATGGCGAAGCCTTCCAGGCATGCGGTCTTCATCGTGTAGATCAGACTGTCCTTCTGTTGTTCGAAGAGCGGACTGATGTCGCGCGAGCGTATCTCGATGACACTGAGCACGGACTCGCGAGCGAAGCCCTTCTCTTGGGCGGACATCACGGCGTCGGGGATGGCGTCGACTATCGGGGCCACCTTGGAGGTGTAGTACGAGGCGACGATCGAACCGATGACGGCGACGCCCAGGGTCCCGCCGAGCTCACGCGTCGTGTCGTTGACTGCCGAACCTGCGCCCGCTTCGTCGAGGGGCACCGAGGACATGATGGAGTCGGTCGCCGGTCCCTGGACAATTGCGAGGCCCAGACCCATGAGAACCATCGAGATCACGACGGGTCCGAGGTAGGGCGTCTCGACGGTCGTCTGACCCGCCAGGAACATCCCGCCGCTGAGGACGAGGAGGCCGAACACCATCACTGCGGTCGTGCCGAGTTTCTGTGCCGCCAAGGTGGCGACTGGGGCGCCCACGGCGACAGCTGCAGCGAAAGGCAAAGAGTGGATGCCGAATTCGAGCGGCGAGTACTCCCGAACGCCCTGGAAATACTGCGTGATCAGGAACAGGAATCCGAACATGCTGAAGTAGCTGACCGCAATAGCCAAGGCGGGGAAAGAAAACCGCCGGATTCGGAAGAGATTCATGTTCAAGATCGGCGCGTCGGTGCGCAGTTCCCATGCTACGAATGCGGCCAACAACACTGTCGCAGAGAGGTATCCCGTGATGCTGAATGTCGACACCCATCCGCGATGTGGTGCGTCGATGATGGTCCACACCAGAATGACGATGCCGAGGAGCGACAAGATTGTTCCGACGAAATCGAATCGGCCGACGTGGAGCGCCTTCGATTCCGGAACAACCAGCAGCACACCGACGATGACCAACAACGCTGCCGGAACGTTCATCCAGAACACCGAGTGCCAGGAGAAGTGCTCGAGAAGCCAGCCGCCCGCAGTCGGGCCGATGGCAATCGCGAAGCCGGCCATTGCGGTCCAGGCCGCGATGGCGATGGCTCGTTCTCTGGCGTCGGTGAAGATGTTCGTGATCATGGCGAGGGTGGCCGGAAAGACCGCTGCGGCAAACACACCCATGGCGGCTCGCGCCATGATCACCTGTTCGAGGTTCGAAGCCAAGGCGCCGACGAGTGACATCGCACCGACGCCGATCAAGCCGATGATCATCACTCGGCGGCGTCCGAAGCGGTCACCCAGGTGACCGAAAGTGAGCAGGAATCCGGCGAAGGTCAGAGTGTATGCGTCGACGATCCATTGCAGGTCGCTGACGCTGGCGAACAGGTCGACGCTCATCGTCGGCAGCGCAACATTGACCACCGTGTTGTCAAGCACGACAAGGAGTTCGGCGAGGCAGATGAAGATCAGTGCAGTGAATCGGCGGGATTTCGTCATCATGGGCGTCGAGAGCGCCGGTGCAAGTGTGTGAGACATGTTTGTACGCCATCTCTGCTCCTGCGCGAACGGCAGCAGCGGTTGGAAGTAGAGGGGTCGGTCAGCTAGGGGGCTGAGACCAGAGCCTTGAGGTGAGCGCCGATGCGATCGAGAGGCGCCGTGGTGTGCTGAGCTTTTGCCATCAGCGTCGCGCCTTCGATCGACGCGATGACGACGGTTGCCCATTGTGCTGCAGTCTCGGACGGCTGTCCCTGTTGCCAGAAGAACGAGGTGAGAAGCGATTCCCACGAGGTGAAGGATTCGCCCGCAGCAGTCAATGCCGCCGGCGTCGATGCGCCTTCCACCGCCGCGGCTGCGACGGGACAGGAGGAAGTGAAATCGCTCTCTACCAAGCTGTTTCGGAAGATGGTGACAACCGCGTCGATGATCTCCGGTGGGGAGGACTGAGTGATCATCGAACTGATGGCTGCACTGACTCCGCGGCCGAAGTACGCGACTGCTTCACCGGCCAACTGCCCTTTGCCTTCGGGGAAGTAGTGATACACCGACCCGCGGGGAGCTCCCGAGCGTTCGACGATCTCGGTGAGCGAGGTCGTGGCGATCCCGTGTTCGCGGAAGGCATTGATGGCGCCGACCAGCATCAGAGTGCGGGAATCGGAGTCGGCCATCCCGCCATCGTATGCAATCGCGGTGCTGCTCGACTCATCTGGTGTTGCTGATTCTCTTGGTACTCCCCACTTGCGGCGCGCTGCAGCGATCGGACAGCGCGTCTGCGGGCCAGTCATGGAGACGAGGCGTCTCGAGGTGTGCTCATCTCTGCCTCCCAGTATGTCGATCGGTATAGGAACGAATCTGAGACTAGATGTAACCGACAGACACAGTCAAGTGTTGTCTGCAGGTGGCATGCGGTAATCGAGATTCTTGGTGGCAAAACTCCCCGAGCAGTGGTTATATCGTGCGGTATAGAGCTGCTGCATGGAGTGCCAGCTCCGGAGGAGAGGAAACGACATGCCGGTTCCGACGTCAGTTGCACGAAAGAGAAGAATCGAAGTCGCAATCGGGAAGTACTTCGCCAATCCGCTGGTTACCGGATTGAATCGGATCGGCTTGATGCCGTCGTTGATGACCGAGATCGAGACGGTCGGACGCCGAACCGGTCTGGCCCGCCGAGTTCCCGTCGCGATCACATATGACGGCGACGAGGCGTGGGTCATCGCGCAACACGGCATCGATACCGGCTGGGGTGCCAACATCAGTGCGACCCCGGAGGTTCGGATCCGTCGCCGCGGTCAGTGGATCGACGGACAGGCCCAGATCATGCCGGACGACGACGTGTCGGCGCGGGTGAAGACATTCACGTCGGGGAAGTTGAGATCGGCACTGACGGCGTCGGCGTTCCGCGGGTTGCAGACCGATCCGGTCAGCGTTCGAATCAAACTCGCACTCGATCCGTCAATCGATTGAATCAACGGGAGTTGAAATGGTCGGTGCGGAATGACCCGATGGGTTCTCGTCGTTGACGAATGCAGCGGTGGCGCGATCGCCACTGCACACGACGAAGGAGCAGGGTCAATGCGTATCGGAATCATCGGAGCCGGTCAGATTGGTGGCACGCTCACACGCAGGCTGGCTGCGCTCGGTCACGACGTGCGTGTCTCGAACTCGCGGACACCGGACACGCTTGCAGAACTGGAAGCGGAGACGGGTGCGAAGGCAGTCCGCAGCACCGAGGCCGCCGAGGGTGCAGAGCTGATCATCGTGAGCATTCCTCAGAAGAACGTGGTCGATC
>NZ_BAAILK010000049.1:192242-192638 GCF_054589475.1 Rhodococcus sp. no. 34 | reverse complement strand
ACCGGCGGGGATTCTCAGTGGCGCGGTCGCCGGTGCCCCGGTCATCGAAACCAACAATTACTACCCACAACAGCGCGACGGTTTGATCTCCGCCATCGAGGACGGGCAGACCGAAAGCGGATGGGTGCAGGAGCACCTGGGTGTACCGGTATTCAAGGCGTTCAACGGAATCTGGTGGAAGCACCTCCTCGAGAAGGGGCTTCCGGAGGGTGCGGAGGGGCGCATTGCGCTACCCATCGCCGGCGACGACGACGCGAACAAGCAGGTCGTTTTCGATCTGATCAATCAGTTGGGCTTCGACCCCGTCGATGCGGGAACGATCGACGACTCCTGGCGTCAGCAGCCGGGAACTCCCGTGTACGGCAAGGACTTCGATCGCGAAGCGACGCTGAAGGC
>NZ_BAAILK010000049.1:185832-192126 GCF_054589475.1 Rhodococcus sp. no. 34 | reverse complement strand
TGGCGGTTTCCGAATTGGAAACCGCCACTCTTTTGTTTGTTCAGTCCTTGACCTTCGCCATCGCCAGAACGTCGAGACGCTTGTCGAGTTCTTCCTCGCTCAGCTTGTCCGGGACCAGTCCGCGCTCGATGACGACCTGACGGATCGTCTTCTTCTCTTTGAGCGCCTGCTTCGCGACGGCTGCGGCTTCCTCGTAACCGATTGCCGAGTTGAGCGGCGTCACGATCGACGGCGACGATTCGGCGAGTGTCTTGAGGTGCTCCTCGTGTGCGACCAGTCCGCTGACACACTTGTCGGCGAACAGTCGAGAGACATTGGCCAGCAGGGTGAACGACTCCAGTAGGTTGCGTGCCATGACCGGGATGTAGACATTGAGTTCGAAAGCTCCGGCAGCGCCGCCCCACGCGATGGCGGCGTCGTTTCCGATCACCTGGGCCGCAACCTGTGTGGTCGCCTCCGGCAGGACGGGATTCACTTTGCCGGGCATGATCGAGCTACCCGGCTGTAGGTCGGGGAGGGCGATCTCGCCGAGCCCGGTCAGCGGACCCGATCCCATCCACCGAATGTCGTTGGCAATCTTCGTCAGCGAGACGGCGATGGTGCGCAGCGCGCCCGACGCCTCGACCAGTCCGTCGCGCGCGGCTTGTGCTTCGAAGCTGTTCTTCGCCGGAGTCAGCGCGTCGACGCCTGTCGACTTGACAAGCTCGGCAACAACTTTGGGGCCGAATCCATCCGGAGCATTCAGACCGGTACCGACTGCTGTTCCGCCGATCGGCAGCTCGCCGAGGCGGGGGAGTGTTGCGTTGACGCGCTCGATCCCGGCCTCGATCTGACGTGCGTAGCCGCCGAACTCCTGACCGAGCGTGACCGGCACAGCGTCCATCAGATGGGTGCGTCCGGATTTGACGACGGTCTTCCACTCGGTCGCCTTCGTGGCAAGCGCAGCATGCAGATGTTCCAGTGCCGGAACAAGATCGGTGACCGCTGCTTCGGTAGCTGCGACGTGCGTGGCGGTGGGGAAGGTGTCGTTGGAGGACTGCGACATGTTGACGTGATCATTGGGATGTACGTCCACACCGGCGGCCTTCGCGATGGATGCGATGACCTCGTTGGCGTTCATGTTCGAACTGGTTCCCGAGCCGGTCTGGAAGACGTCGATGGGAAACTGATCATCGTGCTTGCCTTCGGCGATCTCGTTCGCGGCGGCGATGATTGCGTCGGCCTTGTCCGCGTCGAGCAGTCCGAGGTCCTTGTTGACCTGCGCACAGGCTGCCTTCAACAAGCCCATTGCGCGAATCTGGGTGCGCTCGAGGGGGCGCCCGCTGATCGGGAAGTTCTCGACTGCACGCTGGGTCTGTGCTCGCCACAGTGCGTCGATGGGCACCCGAACTTCACCCATGGTGTCGTGTTCGATTCGGAACTGTTGATCGTTGCTCTCCGTCATGGCTCCACATTGCCACTTTTGGAGAGCGGGTAGGGGACTACGTCCCCCGTGAGCGGTTAAAGAGTGCAGGGACTCCCTAACCACTCACGGGGCGGAGCCCATCAGAACGTCGGGGGAACCGCGCCCTCTTCGCCGTCGAAGTCGACGGAGCTGTACTCACGCAGCTTCTCGAGACGGTGGTACGCGTCGATCATGCGAACGGTGCCGGACTTGCTGCGCATCACGATGGACTGCGTGCTGGCGCCGCCTCCGTAGTAGCGGACGCCGCGCAGGAGGTCGCCGTCGGTGACGCCGGTGGCGCAGAAGAAGACGTTCTCGCCCGAGACGAGATCTTCGGTGGTCAGGATCCGATCGAGATCGTGACCGGCGTCGATGGCCTTCTGACGCTCTTCGTCGTCGGTGGGGGCCAGCTTGCCCTGCAGCGATCCACCCATGCAGCGCATGGCTGCTGCGGCGATGATGCCCTCGGGCGTTCCGCCGATGCCCACGAGCATGTCGGTGCCGGACTCCGGACGCGCTGCGGCGATCGCGCCGGCAACGTCACCGTCGGAGATCAGACGGATACGAGCGCCGGTGTCGCGTACGTCCTGGATCAGCTGGTTGTGACGCGGGCGGTCCAGGATGCAGATCGTGATGTCGGAGACTGACGCCTTCTTGACCTTGGCCACGCGCTTGATGTTCTCGGCGATCGGTGCGCTGATGTCGATGACATCGGCAGCATCCGGCCCGACAGCGATCTTCTCCATGTAGAACACGGCCGACGGATCGAACATCGCGCCGCGCTCGGCGACAGCCAGAACAGAGATCGCGTTGGGCATGCCCTTGGACATCAAGGTGGTGCCGTCGACGGGGTCGACGGCGAAGTCACAGTCGGGACCGTCGCCGTTTCCGACCTCCTCGCCGTTGAACAGCATCGGCGCTTCGTCCTTCTCGCCCTCGCCGATGACAACGATGCCGCGCATCGAGACGGACGAGACGAGCTGACGCATAGCGTCGACGGCTGCTCCGTCGCCGCCTTCCTTGTCGCCGCGGCCTACCCAGCGGCCGGCAGCCATAGCACCGGCTTCGGTGACTCGGACCAATTCGAGTGCGAGGTTACGGTCCGGGGTCTCACGATGAGTGCTGCTGGCCGTCATGTGCGGTGCCTCCTGGCGCGGTCGCGGTCGACGGGGTGTGTCGACGCAGTGGTTTCTTCAGGCGTCATTGTCCCAGATGGGAGCGGCTACGTGCGCTGTCGGGTCGCCGCTGCGACGTTTTGTCTCGCTCGAAGGGGACCGGGAATCGTATCTACTGCGCAGTACCTGGATACTGGGGGTGTGGCATCGAAGAAACCCCGCATTCTCGAAGACAACAAAGACATGGTCTGGTCTCTCGTACCGTTGGTGCTGTTCTGCATCATCATTGCGGGCATCGCCAGCCAGTGCACGTTCAGTCCTGGCGGCCCGACACAGGGGCCTATCCCGAGCGTCGACGTGGACGCAGCTCTGAACTACGACGCGAAGGAACTCGGATTTCCCATCCGTAATCCCGGTGTTCCGGACGGGTGGACCCCGAACTCCGGCAGTCGCAAGATCATCTCCGGCGACGGTGGCGGAGATTCGAGCACTGTGGGATTCATCACGACCAGCGGTCGCTACATTCAGCTGACACAGAGCAACGCCGAGGAATTCCCGTTGGTGTCACACGTTGCCGGTGGACAGCGATTCGCGACCGGAGTCGAGACCGTCGGCGCCGATACGTGGAACGTCTTCGGCGGCGAAGGTGTCGAGTCGATCTGGGTCACCGACGTCGGGGATGTTCGCCTGTTGCTCACGGGCGCGGCGACGCCGGAAGAGTTCCGGATTCTTGCCGAGAAGGTCGGCGCAGCGCAGCCGATCACGCCATAGGATTTGCGGTCGGAGCGGACGTTACTCGTCCGCTTCGGCCAGAGCCTTTTCGACGCGGGCCCTCGCGCCGGCCAAGTGCTCTTCACAGCGCTTGGCCAACGCTTCGCCTCGCTCCCACAGTGAGAGTGACGCGTCGAGGTCCAGACCGCCCTGTTCGAGAATCTTCACGACGCTCACCAGTTCGTCCCGGGCTGCTTCGTAGCCGAGTTCGTTGATGTCGGTGTCGGTGGCGTTGCTCATTTTTCTCTTCCCATCACTGCGGCGCGAACGGCGCCGTCTGCAAGTCGAACTCGAATCTGGGTACCGGGTGGCGCGTCCTCGACCGAGCGCAGAACCTCCGGATCGCCATCGGCGACAACACGTTGCACGACTGCGTACCCGCGGGCCAGCGTCGCGGCGGGGCCCAGCGTGGTGAGCCGGGCGCGCAGATGCTCGATCGTTCGGGACTCGGAGTCGATCAACCGAGTCACATCGCGTCGCCCGGCGGCTTGGAGCCTTTCGACCTCCTCGGCGCGACGGTCCACCGCGAGCAGCGGTGATGCCATGACCGGTCGAGTGCGCAACTGTTCGATCAGATGAGACTCACGCTTGACCCAGCTGCGCAGTGCCGCAGCGCTGCGGTCACGCAGATCCGCAACCAGGGCAGCTTCCGCAACCGCGTCGGGTACGACGCGCTTGGCCGCGTCCGTGGGTGTGGCTGCGCGCAGGTCGGCGACGTGGTCACTGAGCGGGCTGTCCGGCTCGTGTCCGATGGCACTGACGATCGGCGTCGTGCAGGCCACGATGGCGCGGCACAGCGCTTCGTCGGAGAACGGCAGGAGATCCTCGACGCTACCGCCGCCGCGAGCGAGGATGATGACGTCGACTACCGGGTTGGCGTCGAGTTCCTTCAGCGCTTCGATGATCTGGGGAACAGCAGTCGGGCCCTGAACCGCGGTGTTACGCACTGCGATGGCAACTGCTGGCCAACGACGATGGGCGACTGAGACGACATCCTTCTCGGCCGCACTGGCGCGGCCCGTGATCAGGCCGATCGTGCCGGGCAGAAACGGAAGCGGCCGTTTGAGCCGCGGATCGAACAAGCCCTCGGCGGCGAGCAAGGCGCGCAGTCTCTCGATGCGGGCCAGCAGCTCACCGATACCCACGGCGCGAATCTCGGTGACACGCAACGACACCGTTCCGCGTCCGGTGTAGAACGAGAGTTTGCCGAACATCACGACACGCGAGCCCTCGGTCAACGGCACCGGGGAGTTGTGCAACAACTGCGGTGAGCATGTGATCGACAGCGACATGTCTGCCGACGGATCACGCAGGACGAGAAAGGCCGTTCGGGTGCCGGGGCGTGCATTGATCTGGGTGATCTGACCTTCGACCCAGATGCTGCCGAGCCGATCGATCCAGCCGGCGACCTTGGCGGAAACCGTGCGGACCGGCCACGGCTGCTCAGCACTGCTGGCGCCGGACGATCGCTGCGATGAAGCGGGGGGCGTTGCGGAAGTCACTTTGCCTTGGCTGTGGTGATGCGGTTGGTGAGCATGGTCTGGAACGGTGCGCGGGCGAGCGTTGCATTCTCGTAGTCCAGGACGGCGGTCAGCTCGTCGATGCTGAGCGTCCGGATACGCGCACGGAGCTGTGCGAGTGTGAGGTTGGGGTAGTCGAGTTCGGTGACGATCTCGGGCTCTTCGGCAGGTCCGTCCGTCGTAGCTGCCGCGGATTCGGACTCGGCGCCGGGTGCGGGCTCCTCGATGGGGGCGGTCGGCTCGAGCGAGTAGAGCGCGAAGCGTCCGGCGTTGGTCGGGGTGTCAGCGGTGGTCGCGCCGGTGGTCGACGCCGAGTCTGCGGGAGCGTCGGCGTCTTCGTCGAAGACCGCCCACTCGGGCTGTTCGTCCTCGGAAGACCAGTTGATCAGTGCAAATGCCTGATCGCCCTTGATGGCCAACGAGGTGATCGACTGCTGCACGCGCATGCTTGTCTGCAGCATCTGGCTCACGGCGGTCATCGGCAGGGCGACGGCGGTGGTGGGCAGCTTCTTTGCCTCTTCCATCGCGGTGACGGCGAGTCCCGCGGCAACGCGCGCCACGAACGGTGGTCGGATCATTCCCACAGCTTGCCGCAAAGCTCCGACAATCGGTAGCCGACTTGCCTGTGACGGCCGTACTCGTTTACTTCGGAACCTTCGATCGGAGCCCGAAACCGAGGTGTTCACGTTTGCCGGAGTGTCTCACGTTCGAGGTGCCAGTAGGCTGGTCACATGTCTTCGGCTGTTCCTCTCAATCTCGGTATCGCGCACTCGGCTGATTCGCCGTCCACCCGCAAGGGCAGCGCCAAGCGCGTGCTCCTCGCCGAGCCTCGCGGCTACTGCGCCGGCGTCGACCGCGCGGTCGAGACCGTCGAGAAGGCCCTCGAGAAGCACGGCGCACCCATCTACGTGCGTAAGGAGATCGTCCACAATCGCCACGTCGTCGAGACGCTCGAAGATCAAGGCGTGATCTTCGTCGACGAAACCGACGAGGTTCCCGAGGGATCGTTGCTCGTGTTCTCGGCGCACGGTGTGTCGCCGGCCGTCCACGACTCGGCTGCCGAGCGGAACCTGCGCACGATCGACGCGACGTGCCCCCTGGTCACGAAGGTGCACCAGGAAGCGAAGCGATTCGCCCGCGACGATTACGACATTCTGCTCATCGGCCACGAAGGCCACGAGGAGGTCGAGGGCACCGCAGGTGAGGCTCCCGATCACGTCACCATCGTCGACGGCCCGGATTCGGTCGACGCGGTCACGGTTCGTGACGAGTCGAAGGTCATCTGGCTTTCCCAGACCACACTGAGCGTCGACGAGACGATGCAGACCGTCGCGCGCCTGCGTGAGCGCTTCCCCAATCTGCAGGACCCGCCGTCCGACGACATCTGTTACGCCACGCAGAACCGTCAGGTCGCGGTCAAGGCGATGGCTCCCGAGTGCGATCT
>NZ_BAAILK010000049.1:164357-185759 GCF_054589475.1 Rhodococcus sp. no. 34 | reverse complement strand
CGTAATCGTGGTGGGTTCGCGGAACTCGTCCAACTCGGTTCGCCTGGTCGAGGTCGCGCTCGGGGCGGGCGCTGCCGCGTCGTACCTGGTCGACTACGCCCGTGAGGTCGATCTCGCGTGGCTCGAGGGTGTCCAGACCGTCGGCATCACGTCGGGTGCATCGGTACCCGAGGTGCTCGTGCGCGGCGTGATCGAACTTCTTGCCGAGCACGGATACAACGACGTTCAACCCGTCACCACTGCCAACGAGACTCTGGTGTTCGCCCTTCCCCGTGAATTGCGAGCAGCGCGCACGTCCTGAATCAAGAAAATGCGGGGCACCTTCCATCTGGAAGGTGCCCCGCATTTTTTGTGCTACCGGGCGCGTCTGTTCAGGGCTCTTCGCGATCGCGATACCGAACTCGCGGCGGCGGATACGCGGGAAGATCGACTCCGGGTGGGCGGCGGCGAGGGGGCAGCGGCGGCGATACGTCGTCACCCGAAGCGAAGAAGGGCTCCATCCGCTCCTCACGTCTGGGCGACGGAGTGGGCTCGGGCGCCCGGCGGCGACCGTACGACGGGTAGTCGTCGTCTGCCACGGGCCGACTGTCGGGCTGGGGGCGACGCGTAGGCGGTTGGTGCGTGCGATCGACCCTGGGTGGCTGAGGGCTTCTCCGAGGCGGCAGCGGACGCTCGTCCTGGATCGGCTCGCGCCTGGGGGTGCTTCGGTAGGCGGGCTGCTCGTCCACCTCGGGGGCGCGGCGACGCGGGGGCCCGGGGACGGGCGCGTCCGAGGCTCTGCGTCGACGCCCGGTCTCGGGTGCGGGTTGTTCTCGCGTGGCAGCTGCAGAGGAGTCACGAGTGGTGGCCGCCGAGCGGCGGGAGCGGGTCGAGCGCGCGGGTCCGGTGGGGCGCTGATTGAGCAGGAAGTATCGGAAGCCACCGATGATCAGCACGACGACGGTTGCGGCCAACATGATCGGAAAGCGGTTGACCAACGGGTACGCGATGTTGATGGCGATATCGCGCAGCGCGGTGCTGTTGTCCTTGCCGATGAGCGTGTGCCCGATCGGCACCGCAGCGAAGAGCAGCAACGGCGGTTGGGCCATCGCGGTGAAGAGTGCTTTGTTCGAAGCGGCAACCACAGCGAAGAGACAGCCCAGGAAGTAGAACGTCGAGAACACCGCGGTGAGCTCTCCGCCGCCTCCGGTGGCATCGATCAGTACGCCGACGGCGGTCACACCGGCAGCAAGCAGGATCACTCCCCACCAGGGCAGGCCGGGGACGGTCACGATGAGCGATCGCTTGTCCAGCGGTACCCCGGAGCGAGCACGTTGGGTTGCAGACACATAACGACATTAGCGGTTCTTGCGTTGTCGGCCGTGTTTGTGCGGGTCGTGGCTGGCGCATTTATCGACGCGATGGCGCGATGGTTTCGGGTTCTTCGCCAAACGAACCGGACGGATTGTGTGAAGGGTCACCGGACTCTCGTGGGTTGGGGCACACCGCCGAAGCCGTCAGCGTGGGAGATCGGCGGTGTCGGTGAGCTGCTCTACCGTCGGATTCATGAAGATTCTGCACACCTCCGATTGGCATATAGGTCGCACCTTTCACGGCGTCGATCTGTTGGCCGATCAGGCGAGTGTGCTCGGTTCCATCGCAGATTCCGTCCGCGAACACGGCGTCGACGTCGTGGTCGTGCCCGGTGACATCTACGACCGCTCGATTCCCAGTTCCGACGCGGTCACCGTGTGCAATCGAGGCTTCGAGGCAATCCGGGCGGCGGGGGCGGTCATCGTCGCGACGTCCGGCAATCACGATTCCGCGGTGCGGCTCGGAGCCGGGGCATCCTTTGCCGCTGCCGGCGGCTTGCACTTGATCACCCGAGTCGGCCAGATCGGTACTCCGGTGATGCTGAGCGATCAGTTCGGTCCTGTCGCCTTTTACGGGATTCCGTATCTCGAGCCGGAGATCACGCGCGTCGAGTTGGACGTGCCCCGGGCTCGTACTCATTCCGACATCCTCGGAGCGGCCATGTCGCGTGTTCGGCGAGATCTCGCCGAGCGAACGGCTGCCGACCCCGCGACTCGATCGGTATTGCTCGCGCATGCCTTCGTCGTGGGCGGTGAGGCCTCTGAATCGGAACGCTCCATCTCGGTCGGCGGAGTGGAGACCGTCGCAGTGGGCGAGTTCGACGGCGTCGACTATGTCGCCCTCGGACACCTGCATTCTCCGCAGATGCTCTCGGAGAGTGTGCGGTACTCGGGTTCACCGTTGCCGTATTCGTTCGGTGAACGCAGCCACCGTAAGGCGGCGCTGCTGATAGAACTCGACGCAGGTGGCCTGTCGTCGGTGCAGCGCCTGGATCTCCCGGTCATTCGGGGGCTGAGCCAGGTGACGGGAACTCTCGAGGAACTACTCGGTGAGTCGAAGTACACCGATTCCGAGCAGTGCTACCTCTCCGCATTGCTCACTGATCCGGTTCGTCCCGTCGATGCCATGAGGCAACTTCAGGCACGTTTCCCGTTTGCCGTTCATCTCGAATGGCAAAGGCCGGAAGGGCAATCGGATCTCAAGTACCGTGATGCGGTACGGGGTCGATCCGACATGGAGATCGCCCGCGGCTTTGTCTCGGCAGTGCGTAGTGACCCGTCCGAGCGTGAGGTCACGTTGATGGCCGAAGCGCTCAGCGCTGCCGCGCGCGCCGAGGAGTCCACGGTAGAACTGAGTGAAACCGCGTGAGGCTGCACAAACTCGAAGTCAGCTCTTTCGGGCCCTTCGCCGACACGGTCGAGGTCGACTTCGACCGTTTGGGTGCAGACGGGCTGTTCCTTCTGCACGGTGACACCGGGGCAGGCAAGACCACGATCCTCGACGCGGTTGCGTTTGCCCTGTACGGGCGGGTGCCGGGTGCGCGCAACGAGGCCAAACGGCTACTGTCCGATCACGCGCCCGCCGGTTCGGTGCCGCGCGTGGAACTCGAAGCGACCATCAGTGGTCGCAGAATCAAACTTGTTCGTAGTCCAGAGTATTCGCGCCCGAAGAAGCGTGGCACCGGTTCGATCACAGAGAATGCAAAGGCCACACTGACGTGGTTGGACGGCCGCGGCGAGAATCTTTCGCGCATCCCTGACATCGGTGACGAGATCAACCGCCTCATGGGCATGAGCGCTGATCAGTTCTTCCAGGTGGTGCTCTTGCCGCAGGGTGAGTTCGCCAAATTCCTGCGTGCCGAGAGTGACGAGCGAGGCAAACTGCTCGAGCGTCTGTTCGACACCAAGCGTTTTGTCTCCGTCGAGGCATGGTTCGACGCCAAGCGAAAGGCAAGTGCGACCGCGCTCGCGGCAAGGGAGCAATCCGTGCGGCTGCTGCTCGCGAAGGTCGAGACAGCTGCGGGACTCGAGGTAGGCGCCGAGGCACACCCACTGGAATGGTCGCGCAAACTCCTCGCCGAGGCTCAGGACACCCGCGATGCAAGTCTTGCGGAGATGGTGACTGCCAAAGATGCAGCAGCCGAGGCTGATCGGGTGCTCACCGTTGCGCAGCGAACCGCAGAACTGCTAGCTCGCCGCAATCGTGCGACCGCTGAACTCGCAGCATTCGATACGGGCGCCGCGCACCGATTTGCGATCGGCGCCGAACTCGAGAGTGCCAAGCGGGCTGTGCCGGTAGCCGCTGTCGCCGACGATGTGGAGACTGCCCGCGTGGGTCTTGCCGCATCGCTCGAATCGATGAACACCGCGATGTCGACCTACTCGGCAACGGGCGGGCCGGAAATTTTCGAGCCGGAAGTGTGGCCACCCACCGACGATGAGCGTCAACGCGTCATAGCTCGGATCCGGACCTGGCGTGACGAGATCGTTCGTCTCGACGCGATGGCGGAGGACGCTCGCAGAGCCGATGCGGCGGAAGCCGAGATCGAGAAACTCGGAGTTCGGCGAGACGCCCTGTCCGAGCGCATGGATGCCATCGCGGTTGAACGAACTCAACTACCGGAACTGGTGCGCTCGGCCGGCCAAAGATTGGACGACGCGCAACGCGCGCATGCCACTCTGCCCGGCCTCGAAGCTGCACTGGCCAAAGCATCGGATGCTGCGGCAGCGGCTCATGAATTCGTCTCTCTGCGTACGCAAGCCGAGAAGATTCGTGTGCAGGTGTTGGATGCGCGCGACGCCTATCAGAGTGCTCGCGGGCGCTGGCTCGACCTCGTGCAGAAGCGTATCGAGGGCATGGCGGCGGAATTGGCGAGTTCACTCGCGCCTGGTGACCCATGCCAGGTGTGTGGTTCGCGTGAGCACCCTGCGCCGGCGCAGTCTGATGTCGTCACGGTCACCGAGCCCGATCTGGAAGCCGCGTCCGCAGCCGAGCGTGCGGCCGAGAAAGCCCTGAGCGAGGTAGTCGACCGCCAGGTAGCCGTCGACCGTGACATCGACCGGGTGATCGCCCGCGGCGGGGATGGAGACGTTGCAGAACTCGACAGGCTCCGCGCCGCGGCTCGGAACGCCGTTGACGAGGCGACCCACTCTGCCGGTCAGGTTGGAGGGTTGGCCGACAAGCTCGGGCATCTCAACGAGCGTGACGGCGAGCTGCAACAGGAATCCGCTTCTCTGACGGCCGAATTGGCGGCACTGACCGAGCGTACGACGACTCTGTCGGCCACGGTCGAGCAGATTCGAGCGGCGATCGTCGCTGCGGTGGGAGAAGATTCGACCATCGCTGCTCAGCGCTCGCGGTTCGAAAGGCTTGCCTCCGCTGCCTCGGCGGCGTCTGAGATGCGTGACGACGCCGTTCGTGCGCAGGCGCGATCGGCGGAACTGTCGACCAAACTGGCCGCTGCGGCGGCCGCTGCTGGATTCGATTCGGTCGAGGCTGCGATCGAAGGGGTGAGATCGCCGGCCCGAATCGCAGCGATCGAAACGGAACTCGCCAAAGCACGCGACCTCGAGGTGGCCGCTCGGACGGTCCTTGACGACCCCGAGGTTGTTGCGGTGAGCGAAGTCGAGACAGTCGACGTCGACGGTCCTCGCGAGCGTGCTCTTCAGTGCGCCGAGGTGGTGAACTCGGCTGTTGCAGCTGCTTCCCTGGCCGAGAACCGTGTGTCGGATCTCGAACGGTTCAGCGGACAACTCGAGAAGGCATACGAAGCGGTTGCACCTGAGCGGGAACTGCACGACGAACTCGCGGCGCTTGCCGACGTGATCGCCGGCAAAGGTCAGAACAGTCGCAAGATGTCGCTGCGAGCGTATGTGCTCGCGTCGCGGTTGGAAGAGATCGCCGTGTCGGCATCGGTTCGGCTGCAGCGGATGTCCGGGGGCAGATACGAGTTCGTGCACAGTGACGAGGCAGGTTCTCGGGGTCGCCGCGGCGGTCTGGGACTCGACATCCGGGACGACTTCACGGGTGTCGTTCGCTCGGCGAAGACGCTCTCGGGCGGTGAATCATTCTTGGCGTCATTGTCTTTGGCCCTCGGACTTGCCGATGTGGTTGCGGCGGAGTCCGGCGGAATCGTTCTCGACACGATGTTCATCGACGAAGGATTCGGCACTCTCGACGCCGACACCCTCGACTCGGTGATGGCTGTGTTGGACGAGCTTCGCGACGGTGGACGAGTGGTGGGCATCGTCAGTCACGTGGACGAGATGAGGCAGCGAATCCCGAGTCGCCTGCACGTCATTCGCGGACGTGCAGGCTCCTCGGTGAAGGTGATCGCGGGCTGATCAGGCCTTTTTGTTCTCTACCTCTGACTCGGCGTCGTCGTCTTGATCCTCGAGGATGTCCGACGCATCGCCGGCGGGCATCGGCTCGTTGTCGCTTGCGCGTTCGTCGATCTGCTCGCCGATGTACCGGATGACAACTGCTGCCACAGCGGCGACGGGCACTGCGAGGAAGGCGCCGACGATGCCGTACAGCGAGCTACCGGCGGCCACGGCAAGCAGCACGATGACGGCGTGGAGTTTCATCGACTTGCTCTGCAGCACAGGCTGAAGGACGTTTCCTTCGATCTGCTGAACGGCCAGGATGATGATCAACACGATGATGGCGGTGGTGAGACCGTTGGCCACCAGCGCAACCAACACGGCCAGGGCGCCGGCGACAAACGCACCGACGATCGGGATGAAGCCACCGATGAACGTGAGAATTGCCAGCACCGGTGCCAGCGGGACCCCGAGTATCAGCAGTCCGGCGCCGATGAAGACCGCGTCGATCAGACTCACCAGTGCTTGAGTCCTGATGAATCCGCCGAGCGTGTCCCACATGCGGGTGAGGACCTCTTCGAGATGCCGACCGGCGCGGCCGCCGCCGACAGCGTGGAGCCAGGGGATGAACCTCGGTCCGTCCTTGATGAAGAAGAAAGCGAGAATCAGGACCAAACCGAGCGTGACCAACAACGAGCTCGCTGTGCTCACGCCGCTGAAAACGCCTGAAGCGATGGCGGTTCCACTTTCCTGCACCTTGGTGATGACGGCATGGACGGCGTTGTCGATCTGGTCGTCCTTCAGGTTCAGCGGCGGACCCTGGAGCCAGTCCTGAACCTGGTTGATGCCCTCGGTGGTCTTGTTCGCGAGCTCGGGGGCCTGGCTGACCACTGACGGAACGATGCCTGCGATCACACCGGCGAGGATTCCGATCGAGAGCACCAGGGTGATGCCGGCTGCCGCGGCCGGTGGCATACCGCGCTTGATCATGCCGCGGGTCGGCGGCCACATGACTGTCGCAACAACGATAGCCAGAGCCACCGGCAGGATGATGACCCAGAGCTTTTCGATCAGCCAGCCGAAAATCCAGGCGCCCAGCGAAATCGACGCCAACACCAACGACCATTTTGCGAGCCACATACCCCCTTGCCCGATGATCTCGCCGCGGTCGCGCTTGCGCACCCCTGCGGACGTCCCCTTGTCTTGCTCGCTCACTGATCGTCCTTTCCGTCGGCGCAGGGATCTCCTCGCCGATGTGCGAATCCGGTGATCTAGCTGAGCTGATCGTAACGACTGCATGCGATAACTCGTGTGTTGCGCTGCAATACTGTGTTTTGAAGCATGCCGATCGGACTAACATTTCCGTCATGAGAATCGCAGCAGCAGTCGGGGCAGCAGCAATCGTCGTTCTCGGGCTCACCGCGTGTAGCACCGAGGATCAGGACAACGCGCAGAACAAGATCAGCGAGGCAGTCACGAGCGGGCAACAGGCGCTCGAGACGGCGAAACAGTCAGCGGGCAACGCCATCGATCAGGGCAAGACGGCGCTGTTCGTCGCCACGTTCCGTGGGGCTTACGCACCGTTGGCGGAGAACCGCGACGACGCAGACATCGAGGAGATCTTGACGACCACGTGTACCGAGGTCGCCAACGGCACGGACGAGGCGGAGGTCAAGACCAAGATCACCGACCTGGCCGAGAACAACGGCAACAAGCCCACCGACGAGCAGGCCGGCCACATTTACGAACTCGCGAAGGCCACCTGCCCCTGACCGGATTCAGCAGCAGCGGGCGCCTGGGTTGGCGTCGGCTGCTGCGTGTCGGCGGCGCCAGAACTCTCGTTCGCTGATCACCGGTGAGTCGGCGTGGTGGCGTCGGGTGTGCTCGACGTAGCGCTGATAGTCGAGATCACCCATCACCGAGCGAACCCACCACAGCGTTCCGCGGAACGCTGTGGTGAGTTTTGCCGTCATGGTCATGGTCAGTGCCCACCTCCGTGTGCGGCGCCGGGCGCCCGGACTTTCCCGGCTTTGATCAGCTCGTCCCATTCTTTCTGGATTTCCTTCTCCGCGGGCGTCGGAATGAAGCTGGCGGGTCCGAAGATTTTCGACGGTTCTTCCGGGGACTCGGTGGTCGGCAGCCCGCCCGCTCGGATTGCCTTGGCACATACGATGATCCCGGCGATGACCACGACGATCACCAGTGACGCGAAGATGATCGACAACGTGCCCTGGATGAAGGTGTTGCGAATGACGGCATCGATGGCCTCCGGAGTCTTCGCGGAACCGTGCGCCGTCTCGCCGGCAGCCTTCGCGTCCTTGAACACGTTGTGCTGAGCCCAGTACCCGATCGCGGGGTTGTCGGAGAAGATCTTCTGGTACGACGCGGTCATGGTTACGACCAGGTCCCACACCAGCGGCACGCCGGGAATCCAGGCCCATTTGAACAGGCCCTTCTTCATGACGATCGTCATGACCACCGTCAGTGCGATCGCGGCGAGTAGCTGGTTGGCGATGCCGAAGAGCGGGAAGAGTGTGTTGATTCCGCCCAGCGGATCGGTGACACCCATGAGCAGAATCGCGCCCCAGGCAGCGACGACGATCAGCGAGCACAGCCACGCGCCGATGCGCCACGACGGGTCCTTGAACTTCTTTGCCGGACCGCCGAAGTTGCCGAGCGAGTCGGAGAGCATGAATCGAGCGACGCGGGTGCCGGCATCGATCGTGGTGAGGATGAAGAGCGCCTCGAACATGATCGCGAAGTGGTACCAGAACGATTTCAGCGAGTCGCCGCCGAAGACGTCGCTGAGCACTTCGGACATTCCGAACGCGAGCGTCGGGGCGCCGCCGGTTCGCGAGATGATCGATTCTTCGCCGACGGCCTCGGCTGCCTGAGTCAGCACGTCCGGTGTGATGGGGGCAGTGCCGAGGGGCAGATTGTTGACGTATTCGGCTGCGGTTTCCGGTGTTCCACCGGTCAGTGCCGCGGGAGCGTTGAGTGCGAAGTACAGGTGCTGATCGAGGATGCAGGCGGTGACCAGAGCCATGATCGCGACAAACGATTCGGTCAGCATGCCGCCGTACCCGATCATCTTGGTCTGGCTTTCCTTCTCGAGCAGCTTTGGCGTCGTACCGGACGCGATCAGTGCGTGGAAGCCCGAGAGTGCGCCACAGGCAATGGTGATGAACAGGAACGGGAACAGTGAACCGGCAAAGGCCGGGCCTTCGCCGTTGGAGGCGAACGGCGTCACTGCCGGCATGTTCAGCGCGGGTCGTGCGACCAGAATTCCGATGGCCAGCAGCGCGATGGTGCCGACCTTCATGAACGTCGACAGGTAGTCGCGCGGTGCCAGGAGCAGCCAGACCGGCAGCACCGATGCGGCAAATCCGTACGCGATCATCAGCCACGCGATGGTGACCTTCGAGAGTGTGAACCAGTCTGCGCCCCAACCGGTATCGGCAACCCATCCGCCGGAGACGATGGCAAGGAGAAGCAGAACGACGCCGATCAGGGAGACCTCGGAAACCTTGCCCGGCCGCAGATACCGCAGGTACACGCCCATGAACAGCGCGATGGGGATGGTCATCGCGATCGAGAACACTCCCCACGGGGACTCGGCGAGCGCATTGACGACCACAAGTCCGAGCACCGCGATGAGGATGATCATGATGACGAACACGCCGATCAGTGCGGCGACGCCGCCGACAAGGCCGAGTTCTTCGCGGGCCATCTGACCGAGGCTGCGCCCGCGGCGCTTCGACGAGATCCACAGGACCATGAAGTCCTGCACCGCCCCGGCGAACACGACGCCGACGATGATCCAGATCGTTCCCGGAAGATATCCCATCTGCGCGGCCAACACGGGTCCGACCAGGGGGCCGGCACCGGCAATTGCCGCGAAGTGGTGACCGAACAGCACCCGACGGTCGGTCGGCATGTAGTCGGCGCCGTTCTCCATGATCTCGGCGGGAGTGGCGACGTCGTCGCGGGGTTTGACGATCTTGCGTTCGATCAACCGCGCATAGAAGCGGTAGGCAATCAGATAAGTGCAAATTGCGGCCAACACGAACCAGACGGCACTGATGTGTTCACCGCGGACGATCGCAATCATGTACCAGGCGCCCGCGCCGACCAGTCCGAGAACAAGGAAGACGACGCGCGCAGTCGTGGAGATGGGTGTTTTGTCGATGACGCCGACAGGTGGCAGGTCAGGATCGGTTTTCAGGTACTCGACATTTGGTTCCGGCGCAGTCGTCAAGCTCATCGTCGAACTCCGTCCACTAGTGCACGTGTGGCCGCCGTCACAGCGGGCCATCTGTCACTGTAGGACCAGAAGGGTGAATCCGCGCGATCTGAAACGCGGGAGTCGACCGACGTCAGAATCGGTGAGCGTCGGCGTCGATCCAATCGGTGAGCCAGCTCTGCGGCGGGGAGTCGAGCAGTTCGCCCGGCATCAGCCAGTCGAACAGGTCGGCATAGGTGCGAGTGGTGAGACCGTCGACGCGGCGGTTGAGCATTCCCGGTTGCAGTTGGTCGAAGGAATCGATGCCCATCGACGCGATCATCTGTTGTGCGCTGGCGACAGTTGCCTTCTGGAAGCGGTAGACGCGCTCGCTCTTGTCGGGGATGTCGAGTGCGCGGGTGCGTGCCGGATCCTGAGTGGCAACGCCGACCGGGCAGCGGTTGGTGTGGCACATCTGGGCCTGAATACAGCCCACTGCGAACATCATTGCGCGGGCCGCCATCGTGAAGTCTGCGCCCTGGATGATGCGTTTGACGATGTCGGAACCGCTTGCCACCTTTCCGGAAGCGCCGACTTTCACGAGAGGGCGCAAACCAGTTCCCACCAGAGCGTTGTGCACCAGCATCAGGCCCTCGGTCAACGGCATGCCCATGTGGTCCTCGAACTCCACTGGACCTGCGCCGGTGCCGCCTTCGGAACCGTCCACGATGATGAAGTCGGGCGTGATGCCGCGTTCGATCATCGCCTTGCAGATTCCGAGGAATTCACGACGCGAGCCGACACACAGTTTCATCCCGACCGGCTTGCCTCCCGACAGTTTTCGCAGGGTCGCGATGAAATCGACCAGTTCGACCGGGGTGCTGAACGCGGTGTGCGCGGGTGGCGAAATCACGGTCTGGCCGACGGGTACCCCGCGGGTTTCGGCGATTTCGGGGGAGACCTTGACTCCGGGAAGCACGCCACCCAACCCGGGTTTCGCACCTTGCGAGAGCTTGATCGAAATGGCCTTCACCTGATCGAGTCCGGCACGCTCGGCAAAACGGTCAGGATCGAATCGGCCATCCTCGGTTCGGCATCCGAAGTATCCCGAAGCGATTTCCCAGATCAGATCGCCGCCGTGTTTGCGGTGATACGGACTGATCGCGCCTTCACCGGTGTCGTGAGCGAAACCGCCTTTGGCTGCGCCGGCGTTGAGGGCCTCGATTGCGTTGGCGGACAACGACCCGAAGCTCATCGCGGAGACGTTCAGGAGAGCGATGTCGTACGGCTTCGTGCAATCGCGTCCGCCGAGGCGAACTCGCGGAACGGTGTCGGGGGCGGTCCGTGCGCGAATCGAATGCGTCATGAACTCGTAGCCGATCGCATTGACGTCGCGCTCGGTCCCGAAGGGCTCTTCCGCCAGTGTTCCCTTTGCCCGCTCGTAAACCAGATCTCGCGTTTCGCGATCGAATGGCATTCCATCGGTGGATGATTCGACGAAGTACTGCTGGATCTCCGGTCGAATCTTCTCGAGGAGAAATCGCGCGTGCCCCAGGACCGGATAGTTACGGAGGATGCTGTGGGACATCTGAGTGAGGTCGTAGGTGCCCATGGCCGCCAACGCGAGTGTGACGACAGCGATCACCCACCATCCGGGCGAGGCGACAATTGCGAGCGCGGCGGTGCCGAGACCCACTATCCATATCAAGAGCACGATCAGCATCCGAGTCACCTCGAGAGCGTAGGCGCTCACTGTGACACGGCAGCGGTAAGTCTCCACTAGGTTCTGCGATAGAGAACCGAATCCGACTCTTTGGGGGAATCATGACCGAACCGCAATATCCGACCGACCCGCAGGATCCGAAGGAGCAGCAGTATCCGAAGGAACAGCAGTATCCGGCGGGCCAGCAGTATTCAGCCGGTCAGCAATATTCAGCAGGCCAGGAGTATCCGACGGGCCAGCAGTACCCGACCGACCCGCAGTACTCAGCCGGACAGCAGTATCCGACCGGTCAGCAGTACAGCGCGACCCAGCAGTACAGTGCCGCTCCCACGTACGCGGCGCCTCAGTACGGTCCGCCGAAGTCCAACGCGGGATGGGCCGTCGCGTCGATCATCTTCTTCTGGCCTATCGCGTTCGCCGCGTTCAACCATCTCCACGACATCTACCCGAAGTGGGCGATGGGCGATCACCAGGGCGCGCAGTACGCGTCCGAGCGGGTGAAGAAGCTCGGGCAGATTTCGCTCCTCATAGCCGTCATCTGCTGGGTGTTGTTCATCGCGTTCTACGTCATCTTCCTGGTTGCGATCGTGTCATCCGTCGATTCGTATACCTACAACTGATCACCTGCCGCGACGTGACGGTGGGGCGAGTACCCGTCACGTCGCCGCGAGGCCGTAGAATCCACAGACCGTGAGCCTTACCCTCGGAATCGTCGGACTGCCCAACGTCGGCAAGTCCACCCTTTTCAATGCACTGACCAACAACGACGTGTTGGCAGCGAACTACCCGTTCGCGACCATCGAACCCAACGTCGGTCTGGTCGAGCTGCCCGATCCGCGGCTGCAGAAGCTCGCCGAGATCTTCGGCTCCGAGCGCATCCTCCCCGCGACCGTGTCGTTCGTCGACATTGCCGGCATCGTCAAGGGAGCGTCCGAGGGCGCAGGCCTGGGTAACAAGTTCCTGGCCAACATCCGTGAAGCGGACGCCATCTGCCAGGTAGTTCGCGTCTTCGCCGACGACGACGTCATCCACGTCGACGGCAAGGTCGACCCGGCCTCCGATATCGAGGTCATCGAGACCGAACTCGTGATCGCCGACATGCAGACCTTGGAGAAGGCTCTCCCGCGTCTGGACAAGGAAGCTCGCAAGAACAAGGAGCTCAAGCCGGCCCACGACGAGGCACTCAAGGCTCAGGCCTTCCTCAACGAGGGCACGACGCTCTTCAGCGTCAAGGACAAGCTCGACTTCTCGTTGCTGCGTGAGCTGAGCCTGCTCACCACCAAGCCTTTCCTCTACGTCTTCAACGCTGACGAGTCGGTGCTCACCGACGAGACGAAGGTCGCGGAACTGCGCGCTTCCGTCGCGCCGGCCGATGCCGTGTTCCTCGACGCGAAGGTCGAGCAGGAACTGCTCGAGCTGGACGAGGAAGACCGCCAGGAAATGCTCGACTCGATCGGTCAGACCGAGCCGGGCCTGCACGCTCTCGCGCGTACCGGCTTCCACACCCTCGGCCTGCAGACCTACCTGACGGCTGGTCCGAAGGAAGCTCGCGCCTGGACCATCCACAAGGGTGACACCGCACCCCAGGCTGCCGGCGTCATTCATACCGACTTCGAGCGCGGCTTCATCAAGGCTGAAATCGTGTCCTTCGACGACCTCGTCGAGGCAGGTTCCATGGCCGCGGCCAAGGCTGCCGGCAAGGTCCGCATGGAGGGCAAGGAATACGTCATGGCCGACGGTGATGTGGTGGAGTTCCGCTTCAACGTGTGAACTCCTGGTCATTGGGCTATTTTGGTCCCCTGCCCGCGATGCGTCCGCCAGAGTGGGTTTGGTGTCGTTGAATAGGGCGTCCGCAGCGGCCCGTGTGCGGTCCGCTTGACTGGGCCACAGGTGACTAGATCGCAGCAGGATGCGATCAAGCCGGTCGCGTAAAAGTGGCGCAGCGAGTGCCGGAGGAGGTCGTCGGCACCGGCCGCTTAGCGTGCGACGCGCCGCCGGTGGCCGACCGTTCTGGTGCATGGGGAGATCCCCTCTGCCTGGGAACAGCCATCGTGTTGGTTCACCGCTGTGTGTGCAGCCGGATGTGTTCAGCCACCAGTTCGAGCAGCCCGCTCGGCACGTGAATGATCCGTTCGCGTCGTACGTGGGTGCCCGGATTTGCCACGGTGCCCGTTGGCGCGCTGAACTTGCCGTTCGACCCGCACCTCGCGGCGCAGAAAGTCGATGTCATCGATCCAATTTAGGGCGCCGCATTCGCCGAACCGTAGACCGGAGAACGAGCACAGGGCGGTGAAGGCGTAGAACGACGCGGAGGACTCTCGGATCAGTACCCCACCTGCTCGGATGTGGGATGATCATGGCTACCTCGGCTCTGCGGCGGCGGGGGAGTGTGACGCTGAGGGTGGGGCCGTCGGCGAGTACCTTGTCACGTTTCGCGGCGCGCAGCACTGAGCGAACATTGTTGAACCGAGTCTTGATTGTACCGGGTGCCAGCGATTTGTCCTGCGTGGCCTTGACCCACGTCTCAAGGTGCGACGGCCGTAGATCAGCCATTGCCACGTTGCCGAACGGGACACTGTTCGCGGCTAGGTTCATTGCCTACACAGTGCCGCGAACCCGCACCTGACGGGACGACCACTAACGGTAGAAACTCGCGAACGTTCTCTTTGCCCGCAGCGAGTCGACGTAGGTGCCGGTCATCTGCGCTGGGGTGATCCGTTCGAGCCACGCCTCGGCGTCCGGTTTGCGGTCGAAACCTTTGGTATGTTCGCGGCCCTGGTCGTCGACCTAGCGGGCGCGCCACCGTTTCCCTACCCCGTACGACTTGGACTTCACCGGATCGGTGAGGGGTCCGGGCTTGTCAAGTTTCGAGTTTCCGTCGCGGTCGAGGCGGGGCACCGGCTTCGAGGTGTTCCAGCGGTCTTCGACGCCGGAGCGCTCGGTTCGCCTGGGTGGCTTGGGCATTGGGCTGTCGGTCATGTGGTGGTCTTCTGCGGTCATGTGGTGGTCTTCTGGTCTGGGGGAGGGTGTCGAGCTGGGTGCGGATGCCGAGGCCGACTTGATCCGGGGATTCGTCCCTGACTCCCTGATCTGCGACCCATGCAATCCATGGGATGTCGACCGAGCTGTTCGAGGCTTTACCGGGCGGGTTAAGAACTGCGGACAGAAAGAGTGGGCGGATAGAAGTCGATTCGGTGGGTATGACGACCTGAAACGTGCCGGTCGTCCGGCACGTCCCGCAACGCCGCCCTGCCTCAGCAGGGCGGGGCGCTCGCACCGGCTCGCTACCAAGTCTGGCGCGGGGCCAGATTCCGCAGGTCAATGGACGACGACACCACCGCGACATAGGAACACCCCTGAACCCGCGATATGGGAAACACGGAAGGTGGCAGGGGTGGCAAGGTACTCAGAGCCTCTTACGTGAGAACCAATATCTTCCAGGCCGGGCCGGAGATCATGCGCTCCGCGTGGACGACCTCCGGCCTGCGCGGGATTCGATCTGCGGGCAGGAGTTACACCGAAGCATGACGCTTAGTCGTTCGACTGTCACCTAGCCGATCGGCGCAAGCGGAAGTCCAAGTTCGTGCTGGGTCGTTTGCAGACTCTGATTTGTCGTCTGGAGCAAACGCCCTAGGGACTCTCGCACCTGTAGCGTCAAATCGCCGTACAGGTCGATCGGCAGCAAACTCGTCAGAATTTCCGTCCAAAGCGCGACTCGATTTTCCTGAATCTGCGTGTCCATATGCACAAGCCGAATCAGCATTTGCACCTCCTGTTCCGTGCTGCACGCCACAAATAAGCGCCGAATCCATTGAACCGAACTGTCTGGCCAATTCTTGCGGATTGCAAAGAGGCCCGCCGCAGCCATCCGCTTTTCGGGGTCTTCATCGAGGCACAATGCGCGATGCATTTTTGCCAGTCCCGCAAAACGCGGCGGGTTCGGACTGGCGGATCCAAAAAGTGTGACCATTGCGGTGCCCTGAATTATGCGACACGCTCCTCTTGCGACGTCGCTGTCTGGATGCTTCGTGGCAAGGGTTAGCATCAACTCGTACAGAGATTTCGTTGACTTGCCAGTCCATACGGAAATGAAGGGAATACCCGCGCGTGGTTGACCGAACTTGGCAAGCGCTCGTTCGACTAGGTCCGTATCCGGAATTCCAAATTCGAAACACGACACCAAAACGGAATTCAAGAGATCGGGTTCGTTAGCTCCTTCCAGTTCCAACAATTCGGCCACGAGTGTGACTCTCGTCTCGAATGTGGATAACTTGTCGTTGCCCGAATCTCGCGAAATCGCGTTTACCACTGAATGCGTCGCGCTCGTTAGGTAGCCACTCGACATAACTTCAGAAATTTGATTGTGGCGGTCGCCAAACATCGAGAGAACAGCCAGAGATCTTCGATGGATATCAACCGCGGCGTAGAAGAATAGATGTGGGTCACCCGCTTCTTCTTGAAGAGCTGAAAAGGTCGCCATCATCCTCGGTGGCATTGAAGCTGTCGGCTCGTTCGGCGTAGACAACGTGACCCGCCTGTGAATCCGGCGTACCGAGTCCGCAAACGACAGGACCTCGGCGCGGAATGCCATCCAACGATGAAATCCTTTCAAGCCTGACCATTTGGCCATCTGATCAGCCAATGAATTCACCTCGACAGAGGCAGCCAATCGCGATCTGATGTAATCGAAAGTTGGGACGACCGACCAATCTATTGCAAGCATATTCGTTACAAGTGAATCCGATTTCTTGATCGAGAAGAAACGCAAAGCGCCGCGGATGGATTCAGCGGTTACCTCTCCAAGCCACAGATGCAGAATCCAGAACGGCGCGACAAGGCTATCGTCTTCGGAAAGACCAGATTTGCGACAAAAATCGCGCAGATCGCCTCGGATAATAAAACCTGGGATCGTGTCTTGAATTTCTTCTAGGCTTTCCGTGAGCCCTTCGCTGGAAATACGCCTGCGCCGAACATCCGTCATCATGGTGCAATGAAAAACTGCCTTGATTGCGCGGAGTACCAGATCGGCTCCATCCAGGTTCCAGTCTTTCCCATTATCGCTAACCAGAGAACGACCATACCTGCCGCGAAATCCGTGTGACGAAAGTTGAACCGCATGGCGGAGGAATTGATACTGCATTTCGTCAGACACGTTGGACCGCTGGAGAGTGGCCAGACCTTGCGCCAGCTCGTGGATTCCTTCGTTGACACTAAATGCAGAGCGAAGCTGATCGGGGTCTAGTACGTTCAAGAATTTTGTAA
Source organism: Rhodococcus sp. no. 34 (assembly GCF_054589475.1). NCBI lineage: Bacteria > Bacillati > Actinomycetota > Actinomycetes > Mycobacteriales > Nocardiaceae > Rhodococcus > Rhodococcus sp. no. 34. Next base: position 168,877 of record NZ_BAAILK010000049.1, on the reverse strand, counting down.
CGAGCGCCGCCGTGTTGGACTGGAATTGGGCGATTCTGAATAGCGGACGTGCCGCCTGTTCGCGAGTTTTCGGATTATCGATCATTCTCTCGATTGCGCGAACTGCACTACGACTCGTGGGATCAAGTATTGACACGACATACAGGAAGTTTGAAAGACGCTCCGGCGCTAACGTATCGAGCTTCTTCTCTAAAATTGGGATAATATGATCTTTGATGTCCTCGACTGGCATATCTTGGAGGGCGTGCGCAATCTCGCCGAGCCGGTGTGGCATCAAATCTATGTCAAGGACGTCTAGCGCTACTTCGAGCAAACTACGCTGCAGCCTTCTGTTTGGCAGGAAGGCGCGATCGAAGGCGATGGTAAGGGCGAGGTGCGCCCCTCGTCTGATGTAAATGTCCGGGCTTTCTCGGTCGATATCTTTACAAACTTCAATTATATTTGACGCCTCGCCCTGAAAATTGCGACCCACTCGACCAGCGAAAAACAGAGCGACATTCTGCCAGTGCGGGAAACGGGCGATCGCCTCAAAACGGCGGTATCGCTGGTCTGTATTCTGCGATGTATCAACAAGATGGCAGGCGGCGAAAAATTCCTGAATGGATCGAAGTTCAAAGCCGAACCGATTTTTCGACGGCTCAACGATCAGAACCAACCGCTCGCCCGCTTCCGCTGTAATTGAGCGGAGCTGATGGCCTCGCATATCTTCCGGCGAAAAAGGGTCATTCCATGTGATGAAATCTGAGACCATGCGGGAGTAGTCGTCGGCAGACAGCGTTGCATCGGTTGCAGAAGCGCGCGTTGCCCGTTCTTGAAGTTCATAACCAATGAATTTATGGAGACCAACAAGAAGTTCTTTATTGGTCGTAATTATATCACTGCCTTTTCCTTGCTCACGTTTGTAGATTACATCGAGATAGTCATTAAATAACGCTTCCCGCTGTCGTGGGGGGGGTCCGGCCAGCACTTATTATCAGCACGAGAATGGTAACCTGCAAGGGCGTGTTCATCAAAACTTTAATCTGACGATCGTTAAGGCAATCCTCGATTCCGCGATCCAGCCGGCTGGCGCGACTATCGTCCAAATCCCGAGCTTTGATCCACCGCGTCACGTAGCCACGTATCTGATCGGGCTCTAGGTCCACTAGTGTTAGATGGGTGTAAGTGTCGGGATCGAACTGATCGTTATACCCCGTCGGTCTCGTTGTCGCGAGAACTTGAAGATCGGCATCCAATATCGAGTCCGCTCTGTTAATGAAGTCGTCCGCACGCTCCAGTACCTCCTTCTTGAGCCCTGGGTCCGTAACCTCGTCCAGTCCGTCCAGGATGAGTAACGTCGGATTTTTCTTTAGCACGTCATGGAGGACTTCCGGAGCAAGGGTGCGAGACGTCACGCGCTGCACTTGGTCGCAGATGAATCTGTCGAGTGTTCCGTCAATCTTGTGTAGACCACTCTCTCCGGACTCTGAAAGCCATTGGGCAAAATCTCGGAGTATGACGCGAAAAGGGATACGCGGAAAGCTCGGAATATATTCCTCAGATATGGCGACTTTTTCAATATCGCCGATTAATTTGGCCCGGTGAAGTTGGGCGAGATACTGCCCGACGGTCGATTTCCCCTCGCCAGGACCGCCGACGAGCACAACGCGCAGGTGCGACGCGCCCAGGAACATCTGAACGACCGGTATCCGAGTACCGCCGTCCGGCGTCCGAGTCTGCGGCGTACTGCGGATATATTCGATTACGCTCTTGAAAGACTTGCTTTGGTCTTCGTTCTCTCGTTCGTTGTGAAAGTTTGGGCACGCATGCAAATCGAAGAATACTTGTTGTAATTTGACCGCATGCTCCGCGACGTCTCCGGCTTGGTCAAGTTGAGCGTTCTGTTCTCGCCTAAGCATTCCCTGTAGGTACGCCTTGATTGTTATTTCAACTTCGGTTTTCCGTCTTGCGCGCTCATCTAGTAGCGACGCGATTAGATCGCCAGCGACGATCAGGTGAAAATATGAGGTTCGAACTCCTGGATATTTGTCAAGGAATTTATTGATTTCATCTGCACCCCATACTGCGAAATTCTTTATGCTCGCCTCGTATTCTTCAGCTACGCTGTGGAGCTTATCGAGAGTCCCTGATTTCGGCGCTGGAGACAGGGGGACATTCGTTGCAATTATGTAATTGTCTACTTCTCTTTGTTGCTCGTTTACAACCTTGTTGAGCTCGCTCTTAAGGTCGGAAACAAGCTCTTTTCGACATTTGGACGTCCCTAAAAGCTCAGTATCATGATATTTGGCCTGAAAGATCCAAGTCCCGTCCCAGTTCTCAGTGTCGCTGGGGTAGGGGGCCTTGCCGCTGAACGTCGCTTCCCTACCCCCATCCGGGCCAACGCCGAATGTTATCGAGCCGTTACCGATTACCTCTTTGATCAGAGCTTGCACCAAACCTTCAAACTCGGACGAACCAAGCCTGTTGAGCTCATAGCGCGGCATAGCGCCACCTTTCTTTACGGTCGACAGGGACGAATCCTAGACTGGCTGCGGACCGCTGCCGTGAAAAGACTCGCTGACACTAGGCGTGAGTCTTGACTTCTAGCGGATCGAGCATCAACTCGGGCCCCGTCCTGTGAGAAGGCCGAAGCGTACGGTGCCCGGGGTAGCGTCTCCATTTGGCTAAGCGCCAAGCCGATGCTTGTGCACAGTGCGCGGCGCTGTGCAGCCAAAACCGAAGACTCGGAAGCTGTCCGGTTATAGATCCGCTTTAGCTTCATGAAGGCCGGAGCGCCAACTGTGGAACCGCACGTCGTTCTTGGAGCGGCGAGACCTGGATCCCGGGAGGTGCACGTGCTGTTCGAGTATCTGGAACCTCCTGCATCCGCACGTCGAAGTAGTAGAACGCAGCGAGCAGAACGACCTCCGGCAATATTTCTTTCTCTGGCCGCTGGAAAGTATCGGGACTGCGAACATCGATGTGACGAGAGAACGGGCGAATGATCGGCTGGTCGACCATCACACGGGGTTTGCTCGCCACCCATTCCAGTGGAGTCGCAGCCGTTGTCTCTGCTTCTTAGTCAGCTTGACCGACAATTGCCCCCGTAGATTGCCCCATAAGGTGGATACTGTCGGATCGATTCGGCAACGTCGACGGTCCCCCGACGGCTTGCCTGTAATACCTCTCATCGAAGAGCCTGTGCAAGTCGCGACGGAGAAGCAGCTCCTTCGTCTTCGTGCTGAGCGACTTTCGCGTAGCTGTAAATGTGACACGCTTCGAGGTCCTCCTTCGGCGCAGGGCCAGTGAGAGCGATGAGGGGTCTGCCAGGCGACCCCGATTCGACGGCGGCAAAGAAGTCCCACCGAAGCTCACGATTGGGAGTATGCGTCGTCAGTGGACATACGACGACTGGGGAGATCTATCTGGGTGACCCTTGGGACGATTCAGGGTGACTCACGAACAACGTCGACTTCGAGTGGCAGACCGTTCCGGCGGTCGAAGACGTTCTACCGACTGAAGTACTGGAAGAGAGAATGCCATTGCAACACTCGCAACCCCACAGGTCGATTTGGACGACCCGGCAGCAGCCCGCTCCATCCTCGAACGCATTGCCACGTAGGCCGTCGTGCCCTCACCACGCCGGTGACCCGCACCGCGCCGCCTCACCGACCTGGCGGAATTGCAGGCCCTCGTCATCGCAGCGCCGCGGGCACTCAGCTCCACCGATGCCGAGAAAGCCGCGATCGTCGCCCACGTCGCCGACGCCCTGGTGGACAAGTTCCGCGCATCCAAGAAAGTCTTCCTACCTGCAGAAACCTGCCGACACTGGTACCGCCAAGCAGCTGCGAAAACTGATCAACCAGGTCAGCTTCGGACGTAACGAGCGCGGCACCGCCGCTCTCCGCGACCTCGGCGATGCCCTGGTCACCGAGCTGCTTCGCCCGTGAGCCGACCGGATCACCGGTGACCTACTGCAGGTCGCCGTGACGGTCCTTGAACACGGCTCGAACCACGTCGACCGCACCCCGCCTTGTCGCGGAGGCGTACGAGACAGCCGGGCAGCGCACCGACGAAAGGATCGAAGTCTGGTCCACGGCCGACGCGCTCCGTCGGCACGGCGTCCTTTCTGCCGGTGACGTCTCGCCCGCTGGTGGACCGGTTTTGCCCCGCCCCCGGCTGCTCGGCGAAGCCGACAAGGCCCACCGGAGCGTCTGGTTCCTCTGCAACGCCGTCTCCACCCACGCCGACGCGGCCGCCGGACTCGTGCTCGTCTCACCCATTCAAAATCTTCCGCCCGGTTTCATCACTGGGGCGCTGGTCACCGGTGCGGGAGCCACCCGAGCGCACACCCCCGTCCCTGGGGGCGGCAACTGGAAGACTCCCGCACCACACTTCAGCGAGGTGGGGTCTTCTTCCGTGGTCCGTCCGCCACAGGTCCGTCACTTATCCTGCAAAGCCAACGCAACCAACTTGCAAATATGCAGGTGGCTAAGTTGTCCATTCCCAGCCACTGGTGGAAAACGCCGTGGGCAGAGTTC
>NZ_BAAILK010000049.1:153651-164270 GCF_054589475.1 Rhodococcus sp. no. 34 | reverse complement strand
CGCGGGGCGATTGTGCAGCCGCAGCGATAACTATTGTCGCGGCTGCACAATCGCCCCGCGGCTTCCGGTCTTCACCCCACTGGCATCTCGCTGAGCGTCCGACGTGTGACAAACCGCCGCGGTCTCCTCGACAACGGATCGGTGAATTCGAGTTCCCTCGCGAGCAATTGGAGTGGGAGAGAATGATCGTCGGGTGCGTCGGGCAGCAGGTCGGGGTATCGCCGGTCGCCCAGGATTCCGGCGCCGAGAGCCGCCAAATGCACCCGCAACTGGTGCATCCGTCCGGAGCGCGGACGTAGAACCGTGTGCAGCACTGTACGTCCGGAGCCGCTCACTCCCGTCCCTCGCGCCTCGATCAGAGTCTCGGAGTTAGGTTCACGGCTGTCGTCGACGAGGACCCGCAACTCGCCGCGCCGAGCTTCGATGTGGTTGCGGTAGACGAGGGGACCGTCGGATTCGGCGAACCCCGGTGCATCCTGGCCCCACCGGGACGGTCGCGCTGACACCGCCTCGTAGACCTTCGTGACCTGTCGCTTCTCGAACAACGACTGATATGCGCCGCGCGTCGCGGGGCGGGCCGAGAACATCACCACCCCTGCGGTGCCGCGGTCGAGCCGATGGATCGGGGTCAGATCTGGGTTGTCGAGGCGGACCCGCAGTCGGACGAGCGCCGACTCGCGCAGGTAGCGCCCGCTGGGGGTGGTCGGGAGAAAATGTGGTTTGTCGATCACGACGAGATCGTCGTCGACGTGCAGGATCTCCTCGTGGAACGGCACCGGGTCCTCCGCCGGCAACTCACGGTAGTACCAGACGAACCGGTGCGCGCTGAGTTCTGTGCTCCGGCGGATCGAGGTGCCGTCGATATCCACGAACTCGCCGTCCTCGAACCGCCGATACAGGTTTTCGGCGTCCAGATGGTCGAACTTGGCTACGACGTACTCGGCGATCGTCGCCCACGGCCCAGAGAGCGGGATGCGTAGGCGCGTCGGGCCAACCCCGTTCTTGACGGGCAGCGGTGGGGACATGGACACGCAGGTCATCATCCCATCGACTACTGGTCAGCGGTGATTCGGTGTGGCCTCGACGGGGACGTCCCCGCGGGGACGCGGAAACCGAACTCACAGCGGTGGTCGGTGTAGATCGTCTACTCGAAAATCAGTAGCGCGGACGAGATGCGGGCCCGTATGGTTCGGCAGAGAAAGATCGCAGTCGAAAAGCACTGCGGGCCATACCTTCTGTAGCTCAATTGGTGAGAGCACCCGACTGTGACTCGGGCGACGGCGGATCGTAACCGCCCAGAGGGACTCAGTTCAGATACGGCTGAGGTGAGGCCTCTAGGCGCAGAGACCGGCAGCCCTTTGCCTGCACAGTTGTCGAACGAGCCTGAGCCGGTATTCCCTGAATCGCCGGACAGCATTCCAGTCGCCGGCCATTTCCGCGTCGGCAAGTAGGTATTCGCAGTTGTCCAGTTGGTCCTTCAAAGACATCATCAGAATTCACCTCCGATCACCCGAGTAAGTACCTGTCCAGGATGCGGCCGACGGGACCCCGGGGACATCGGCCGTAGTACCTGTTCAGGTACCTGCTTCGGTGCGCGGTGGAGGCTACTTCTTGACCGCAGGTGCAGGTAGTGGCATGCCTCGCTCGGTCAGGACGGCTCGGAGACGATCGGGGTAATCGGTGATGATTCCGTCGACACCGAGGTCGATCAGGGCGTGCATGGTGGCGGGATCATCGACGGTCCACGGGATGACCTTCATGCCACGCGCATGTGCGCTCGCGATCATGTCGGCTGTCGGATAGAGGGTGAAACCGGGATCCCCGACCTTTCCGCCCTGCGGAGTTCCTTGGACAGGGGAGTAGGCGGAGGCACCAAAGGTTGCCACCGCAGCGATGCCGTCGCCACCGAAATCATCGATGTCCAGACCGCCGAGCCACGGTGATGCTCCGTCCTTGCCTACCTGGAGAAAGTCGCCATTGGTGAGCGCGACGACAGGCACACTCGGCGCGAGCTGACGGGTGAGCATGAGTGAGCCCCAGTCGAAGCTCTGAATGGTGACGCTGTCCAACAATCCGGCTGCCCGGATCGTGTCGAGAACAACAGAGACGAACTGCTCACGCGGGGCGGTCTCGTGAGGTGCTCCCGCTTCCACCTTGGTCTCGATGTTGAGCTTGATTCCGGGTGCGTTGTACGACTTCACCAGAGCGAGCACTTCTTCGAGTGTCTGCATTTTCGCTCCCGGAACATTTTGCTGCTCAGGGTATCCGGCAAGGGGGAGCGTGCCGCAGTCCATGGTCTTGATCTGTTGCAGGCTCAGCGTGTTGACGAATTTGCCGACGTACGGGAACTCCGGGTCGCCGGTAGTGGCGGGCTCGGTGTCGAGGCATTTCTTGTTCGAGATCTTGCGATCGTGCGTGACGACAGCGATCCCGTCCTCGGTGATCTGGGTATCGAGTTCCAGTGTGCTGACGCCCATTTCGAGGGCATTCGCGAACGCGGCCAGGCTGCTTTCCGTGTACAGGCCGAGCCCGCCGCGGTGGGCTTGGACGTCGAACGTCGAAACCGGCTGGGGCGCTGAACTACCGAACGAACCGGACCAGTCGAGACTGCCGGTTGGCGATGCGGCGGCCGGGGCCGCCAGGGCGGTGAGGGGGAGTGCGACGGTCACGGCGGCGCACGACAATATTCTGCTCAGTTGCATGAAAGGAACGTAGAGGCGTCGAATGGCTCGCCGGGGTTCGTTAGGTAAACTAACGGTAAAGGTCAGGCCGCGTGAATGTGCTGTCCGACGCCGCTCGCTTGGACCTTCATCCACGACGCCAGAACCTCACACCCGGTCAGGCCGCTCTCGTCGAGAGGTTCGATCGCGTAGCTGATGTGTCTACCGCCGCGAGGGTTCTTGAGCTGAAACCGGTTCAGGTTCAACTTCGTCGGCAGATAACCAAGTACTTCGAGGAACGCGGTGCGAAGGCGTCGTAGATCGGTACGCCACTGTTTGGGACTGAAACGAGTCTTCTGCGCATTCTGGAAAGCATTGCTACGAAGTAGTTCCCAAACCTTTCCTGCCCACACGCGTGCCTGCGAGAAGGACATCCAGCGCGTCAAGTCTGCGATGTCGCGAATGTAGCTGTCGTCGCTGGCATTACAGATCATGTCCTGCGGGTGCCCGATCCACTTGACCGGAATCCACGGCTGGATATCGGGTCCGTCGCCGGCAACTCCGTGTCCCTCACAACCTTCGATCACGCCTGCCGGTTGTTGAGGATCGGAGATCAGTCCGACTCCGATGATGTTGGCGCGGTTCAGCGTCGGAAGAGCCGAGCGGATCACGGTGCATCCCTGTGAGTATCCGATCAGCATGACCGGGCCGTCTGTCTGTGCGATTTCGGCGGTGAGGGCCTTCACACCCATCGCGGTGCTGTGCCGAAAGCTCAGGCCACCGTCGGCGACCGGACCGTACGATGCGGGATAAGCGACCCAGCGAGAATCGAATCGACTGTCGAGTTCGTCGGTGACGGCACTGAGGAGTCCGCGCACACGGGTGCCGTCGTCGCCGACGTGGGATTCGCCGGTGCCGCCAACTGCAAGAACGGTTACCTCAGCCATGCCAGCGATGATCCATGTCGATTCTGAGAGGTCGGCATCCAAACCCTGAGAAGAGACTGGCAATCCGTTGTGCTGCGAAATCGTTATGGAACGAGCACCATTTACCCATGACGACGCCGAATCGTTCATCCAGGCGAAAAGTGTCCGTTGTCGGTGCGGGAAGCGTCGGCACCGCAATTGCGTATGCGTGCCTGATACGCGGATCGGCCGACGCGCTCGCCCTCTACGACACCAACAGCGCAAAGGTCCGGGCCGAAGTTCTCGATCTCAACCACGGCACCCAGTTCACACCGCCGTGCACTGTCGACGGAGGCGATGACATCTCGGTCACCGCGGGATCCGACTTGGTCGTCGTCACCGCGGGCGCCAAACAGCATCCCGGTCAGTCGCGGCTCGAACTTGCCGCGGTGAACGTCAAGATCGCGCAGACACTGACCGAACAACTGTTGGCGGTGTCACCGGACGCGGTCCTTCTCTTCGTCACCAACCCGGTCGACGTGGCGACCTACGCAGCGATCCAGGCCGCGGGACCGTCGTACCGCGGCCGAATTTTCGGATCTGGGACCGTGCTGGACACGGCCCGATTGCGATTCCTGCTGGCTACCGAACTCGGAGTCGCGGTGGAGAACGTTCATGCCTTCATCGTGGGCGAGCACGGGGATTCCGAGATTCCGCTCTGGTCGAGCGCAACCATCGGCGGAGTGCCGGCAACCTCGTTCGTGGGACCGTCGGGTGGCGTCCTCGGCCCCGACCTACGCGCGAAAGTAGCGAAGTCTGTAGTCGAGAGTGCTTACGAGATCATCGAGGGTAAGGGTGCGACCAACCTCGCCATCGGATTGTCGAGCGCATTCATCGCGGAAGTCGTGTTGCGGGACGAACAACGGGTTCTGCCGGTGTCGACTTTGCAGAGCGGCGTCCACGGACTCGAGCACGTTTGCCTGTCCCTTCCCACGATGGTTGGTCGTGCTGGTGCCGGCCGAGTCCTCGAAGTACCGCTATCGGAAAGAGAGGCTTCGGGGCTCCGATCTTCTGCCCGGACATTGCGAGAGGTGCAGGAATCTCTGGGATTGTGAATATCTGTTCTCCTCGATATCCGACATATAGGATCAACAAATGATCAGCTTCCTGATTCGCGCCGCGATCTTCCTGGGTTCTGCCGCTGTCGGGCTTCTTGTTGCGTCGTTGATTCTTTCGGGCTTCTCGGCGCCCACATCCGGATTCATCGTTGCGGTCGTGATCTTTGCGATTGCGCAGTCGGTCCTGGCGCCGTTCATCGCCACGGTGGCAAAGCGCCATGCACCGGCATTTCTCGGCGGAATCGGATTGGTGTCGACATTTGTCGCGCTGTTGGTGGCGTCGCTCTTCTCCAATCTGTCGATCTCCGGTGTCTCGACGTGGATTCTGGGAACCGTCGTCGTGTGGCTGGTAACCGCCGTTGCGACGCTGGTTCTTCCGTTGTTGTTCGTGCGTAAGAAAGTTCAGGAGAAGAAGGCACAGTGACGCGCCCGAACATCGGCATGGACTACACAGTCCTGGACTGCCCGGATCCGGCTGCATTGGCCAACTTCTACGTCCAGGTCCTCGAGTGGAAAAGTGTTCGCGACGAGGATGATTGGCACGTGATCGAAGGGCCCGGCGGGGGGCGGCTCGCATTTCAGCTCGCTCCGGATTTTGTTCCGGTGGACTGGCCGACCTCCGGTGTCGGGATCCATCTGGATCTGTTCGTGGATTCTCTCGACCCCGCCGAGGCTTGGGTGATCAGCCTGGGTGCGCAGCGGGTGACCGACATTCCGGAACATCAGACTTTCCGCGTGTACCGCGACCCGGTCGGTCACTTTTTCTGCCTGTGCCTGCGGGACTGAGTGTCGACTCGCTCCGATCTCGTCGACCGTGGATAATTCCGAACACTTGTCACGCCCGAGAATTGGAGATCGACGATGGCTTCGCAGAATTCCGACGAATTCCTGGTAGAACGTACGACGATCGTCAAGGCAGAAGCACCGGTCGTCTTCGCGTTGATCAACGATTTCCATCAGTGGACTCAGTGGTCGCCGTGGGAAGGTCTCGACCCGGCGATGCAGCGTACGTACGCGGGTCCTGACGCGGGCGTCGGGGCTTCGTACGCCTGGGCGGGAAACAAGAAGGCGGGCTCCGGTTCGATGGTGATCACCGAATCCGTCCCGAATGAACGAGTAGTTTTGGACCTGGCCTTCCTCAAGCCGTTCAAGGCGCAGAACGTCACCACGTTTCTCATCTCGCCGAATTCCGGTGAAGTTCAGGTGACGTGGAAGATGACCGGAAAGAAGAATCTGTTCTTCAAGATCTTCGGTTTCATCTTCAGCATGGACAAGCTTGTCGGAAAGGATTTCGAGAAGGGCCTGTCCCAGCTGAAAGCTGCTGCAGAAAAGAGCTGACAAGCCGGTGGTACCGTCTCCCGGTGTTACGGATGACGCCCACCGATGCCCAAACCTTCTGGATTTCGGAGAAGATCCCGAACGATCAGCTGCTGCTCTACTGTTTCGACGGGCAGAGCCAGCACATGGACGAGCTACGACGCTCGGTGGTGGAAAGAGCGTCGCTCATTCCGGATCTCAATGTTCGGATTCGTGAATCACCGTGGCACCTCGACTATCCGGTGTGGGAGCCCATGCCGGTCGACGCCTCCTTGGCGAGAGTGCATGAGCTGCCCGAAAACTCGTGGCTCTCGTGCATTCACGGAATCGAGAAACTACTCGAGAACCACGTCGACCCGCGCGAGTCCCCGTGGACGCTGCACCTGTTTCACGGCGTCACCGGCGTCCCGCGCTGCAGTGGCCCGGCGCTCATCGCAGTTCTGCAGGTCGCTCATTCTCTGGCGGACGGCAAACGCGCGTCGGCGATTGCTCGCCAGCTGTTCTCGCCGCAACCGCCCGCAAAGCAGAAGACGGACGTGCGGCGTAGCGGAACAGCCGAGATTCTGGGCCGCGCCGTCCTGCGCCTTCCGGGGCAACTCGTTTCGCTGTTCCGCGACGGCCGGGCGGGGCACCGAGCACAGTTACAGCTCCAGGCGGACACCGAATCGGGAGTTGTTGCGCCGCAGGCGGCGAGCCGTCCCAAGGTGCGCTCGAACATCCCTCCCGGACCGCACCGACTGGTGCGCATGGTCGTGCGGGACAGCGCAGATTTCCGTGGCGACGGCGTATCCGTCACAGTCGGAGCGATGACAGCCATCTCGGTAGCGATGGCGAACTACCTCACCGAGCGAGACGGCTCGGTACCGCCCGAATTGGGAGCTGAGGTGACCATCGCCAAGGCAGGTACACCCACGGCGCGCAATCACTTCCGCAATGCAGGTGTCGGACTGTTCCCGGACGTCGATGATCTTCGTGAGCGAGCCCAACGGATAAAGGAGTCGATGGACGAGCGTCGCGCACGGGCATCCCACCCGTCCAGCGCAGCTTCGGATCTCGCGCTGAACGCGGTTCCCGGCCCGCTGGTCCGTTGGGGCGTGCAGCAATACGATTTCACGGCAGTGCCCGACGAGGTCACTGGAAACACCGTGGTGTCGAGTGTCGCGCGCGGTGACGCGGATCTGGTGCTCGGAGGCGGCGTCGTTCGGTTCACAGCTGGCTTCCCGAGTTTGTCACCGGTCATGTCGTTGACCCACGGCGTACACGGGATCGGGGACACTGTGACGATCAGCATCACCAGCAGTCCGGCCTCGATCCCGGACATCGACGTGTACGAGCAGATGATGCACGACGCGATCGACGAGGTGCGCGAAGCGCTGTCGTGACGGCCTGATGTACTGGCTGCATGGGATTCACGCGCGCCGAACTGGAATCGTTCCGAGACGCCGAGATCGAGGATCTGATCGGGCCGGATTGCCGGCTGTTGTTCGTCGGTATCAACCCGGGACTGTGGACTGCCGCAACAGGCGCGCATTTCGCCAGGCCGGGCAATCGGTTCTATCCGGCACTGCTGCGGGCAGGCATAATCGAGCATGCGATCGATCCTTCCGCGGGTATGTCGGACGCTGACACACAGCATCTGATCGATCGGGGAGTGGGCATCACCAATTTGGCGGTGCGGGCAACTGCGCGCGCCGATGAATTGACGTCGGAGGAACTCGCAACTGGCGGAGTTCGGGTCCGAAACATCGTGCGCGCAACCAATCCAGTAGTCGTTGCCTTCGCCGGGATCACCGCCTATCGAACAGCTTTCGGTGACAAGAAGGCGACGGCCGGGCGTCAGGACCGTGATTTCGAGGGGGCAAAACTGTGGATCGTGCCCAATCCCAGTGGTCTCAACGCACACGAGACGGTGGACACCTTGGCAGCGAAATATCGTTCCGCCGCATCCGAAGCCGGAATTCTCTGATAGAAGTCGCAGTTCCGTTCGGCCAGAACAAGGTACAAGTTAAAGTGCTTGTATGTCTGTTCTATACAACGTCTTTGTAGTGATTCACCTACTCGGCATGGCTGCCCTGGTCGGCAGCTACTTCACCGTCCTCAAGGCTCCTTCGATCACCGACGTCATGGTGTGGGGTGCCAGGATGCAGTTCGTGTCCGGCCTGATCATCGTCGGGTTGGGCGAAGGCGCCCTGGACAAGAACTACATTCACGCGAAAATTGCTGTGAAGCTGGTGCTTTCGCTGGTCATCGTGGCGCTTGCCGAGATCACCCGTGCGAAGCAGAAGAAGGGCCAGCCCAATCCGAATCTGGTACACGTCGTCGGCGGTTTGTCGATCGTGACCGTATTCGTGGCCGCGCTCTGGACCTGACCAAACACGAAAAAGAGCCCCGGCGATCGAAACTCGCCGGGGCTCTTTGCTGTTGACGTGTCTACAGACCCGGACGCTTACCGATCGTCAGGGTCACTTCACCGGTATGGGCGAAGAAGTCGTTGCCCTTGTCGTCGACGACGATGAACGCGGGGAAGTCCTCGACGTCGATCTTCCAGACGGCTTCCATCCCCAGTTCGGCGTACTCGAGGATGTCGACTTTCTTGATGCAGTCGAGTGCCAGGCGTGCTGCCGGTCCACCGATGGATCCGAGGTAGAAACCGCCGTGGGTGTTGCAGGCGTCGGTGACCTGCTTGGAGCGGTTTCCCTTGGCGAGCATGATCATCGAGCCACCGGCGGCCTGGAACTGCGCGACGTACGAGTCCATGCGGCCGGCCGTGGTCGGGCCGAACGAACCGGATGCCATACCGTCGGGTGTCTTGGCGGGGCCGGCGTAGTACACCGGGTGATCCTTGAGGTATTGGGGCATCTCTTCGCCTGCGTCGAGACGCTCTTTGATCTTGGCGTGCGCGATGTCGCGTGCCACGACGAGCGGACCGGTCAAGGAGAGACGAGTCTTCACCGGGTGCTTGGACAGCTCGGCGAGGATCTCGGCCATGGGCTTGGTGAGGTCGATCTTGACCGCAGCGCCCTTGCCGGTACCCGAAATGCCATCCGTCTCTTCGTCGAGCTGAGCGTCCGTGACCTCGGGCAGGAAACGGCCCGGGTTGAATTCGAGCTGTTCCAGGAACACGCCCTCCGGGGTGATCTTGGCCTTCGCCTGTCGATCTGCCGAGCAGGACACCGCAATGGCGACGGGCAACGAAGCGCCGTGGCGGGGGAGTCGAACGACGCGGACGTCGTGGCAGAAGTACTTACCGCCGAACTGTGCGCCGATGCCGATCTTCTGCGTGAGCTCGAAGACCTTCTTCTCGAGTTCGTGATCGCGGAAGCCGCGGCCCGTGATGGCGCCTTCGGTGGGCAATTCGTCGAGGTAGTGCGCGGACGCGTACTTGGCCGTCTTCATCGCGAACTCGGCCGAGGTACCGCCGACGACGATCGCGAGGTGGTACGGCGGGCAGGCCGCGGTGCCGAGTGAGCGGATCTTCGCCTCGAGGAACTGCATCATCGAGTCGGGGTTCAGGATCGCTTTGGTTTCCTGGTACAGGTAGGACTTGTTGGCGCTTCCGCCGCCCTTGGCCATGAAGAGGAACTTGTACGAGTTCTCATGTCCGGCAGCAGTATCGGCGTACAGCTCGATCTGCGCGGGCAAGTTGTTGCCAGTGTTCTTCTCGTCCCACATCGTGATGGGGGCGTTCTGCGAGTAGCGCAGGTTCAGACGCGTGTAGGCGTCGTAGACACCGCGGGCAATGGACTTCTCGTCGTCGCCGGGGGTGAGCACATGCTGTCCACGCTTGCCCATGACGATGGCGGTTCCGGTGTCCTGGCACATCGGCAGAACGCCGGCAGCGGCGATATTGGCGTTCTTGAGCAGATCGAGCGCGACGAACTTGTCGTTGTTCGACGCTTCGGGATCGTCGAGGATGCTCGCGAGTTGCGTCAGGTGATCCGTGCGCAGGTAATGAGAGATGTCGTGCAGCGCCGTTTCAGTCAGCAAGCGCATCGCTTCCGGCTCGACCTGCAGGAAGGTGCGGCCGTCCGGTCCCTCGACTGTCGACACCCCTTCGGTGGTGAGCAATCGGTACTCGGTGGTGTCATCACCGATCGGCAACAGGTCCTCATAGAGGAAGTCGGCCATCATCTCTCCTGAACAAGGGTGCGTGCGAAGGTCGCATTCAGGTTATCGTTGGGGGTTTCCTTCTCCGAATCGGGGCGGGTGTGAGCTGGAATTATCCGGATGCCACTGGCTCGATCAAGATACTTCGACCAGTTCGGAGAGCTCGACGCCGCGAAATTCGGCAAGTATTTCGGCCTGCTCGGCCACTGCTGCGCGGGCCGATCGTGACCACGTTCCCCACGGGGTGATCGCGACCTTCAGCTTCTTTCCGGATGCTCGTGGTCGCCACAATCCGGTGATCGTGCCACCGACCACCACCGTGCCCGGTCGCCCGAGGGTCGGCCACACCGTCTTCTGGGCGGTCGGATCGGGAACCAGGGTCTCCCGATCCTTGAGCTGTACATACGGATCGAAAGGCCCGAGCAAGCGCGTACTCGAATCGGTGGGGGAGCCGAACAAGTCTTCGCGGTCCTGTTCGAGAATCCACCGCTTCTCGCCGTTTACCTCGATCT
>NZ_BAAILK010000049.1:148854-153580 GCF_054589475.1 Rhodococcus sp. no. 34 | reverse complement strand
CCTCGGCATCGACGGGCCAGTGGGCTTTGACGTCCTTGACCGGGGCATCGAGAAACGACGCGACGTGAGCAGGAGTGGCGGGGCCGTAGAAGCGCAGATACCCGCGGATCACGTCGAAGCGGGGATCGGCGTCTGCGCCCGTGGCGCTGTATGGGCGTCGGCGCCAACCCGGAATGCGTTCGAGCACTGGGGGAGATGTGTCCGGCTGTAGCTCGAGGCCTGCCTGGAGTGCCGCGAGCCGGAACGGCATCTCGTACAGATGAGTGGCATTGCACGGGCGGCAGAATCTCAGATAGGGCTCGGTGACCCGCGTGGTCAATTGCGCGGACATCTCGCCCTTGACGGTTGGTTTCGAGACGATGTCCCGCATCGCAGCAGCAACTGTTTGCAGGGCAGTCAGCGTCGGGATGCCGGCGGCCTTCAGGGGCCGATTCGCGTCGTAAATGCGCTTGGCTGCATCGGCTTCGCTGAACGGCGACGTGGCGGCGGCGACGGCA
The DNA here is from genome assembly GCF_054589475.1 of Rhodococcus sp. no. 34. Taxonomy (NCBI): domain Bacteria; kingdom Bacillati; phylum Actinomycetota; class Actinomycetes; order Mycobacteriales; family Nocardiaceae; genus Rhodococcus; species Rhodococcus sp. no. 34. The sequence continues at coordinate 153,083 of NZ_BAAILK010000049.1, read as the reverse complement.
GGCAGGTCGCCCCGACGGTAATAGTGGGGGGCTCCGCGCAACGTCCAGGCAAGAGCGAGCTCAGTGGCGTCGACGCGGACGCCGCGGATCCGCAGGGCCCAGGCGGCTCCGTCAGGTCCGGTGTTCTGAATCCCGAGATCGAGAATGCTGCAATCGCTGTGATCGGCGTCACCGACAACCGCTCGGTCGAGTTGATGGCGGTGCCACCGGAAATTAGCTACCTGCGTGAGTGAGGTTGCGCTAGACATGATTTCAGTTTACTGGTGGGTAACCGCAGGATTTGGGGCGGTTGATCAATGCGGCGACAGAATTGGTCAAATTCGACCGATTGGCCGGAATTTTTTCAGTAGCAGACCTTATTAGTCGAAATAATGACCCCATTGTCGGAATCCTTTGCCAACTGGTCGTTCGTATGATTACTGTTACCCACGTCACGGATACATTACAGATGTGACGCAGCTGTCACAGCACTGTCGGGTGCTTTTGGCAGCTGACCTCTGACTTCTCTAGGAGATTCACATGGGTTCACTGATGTCGATCGTCGAACTTGCACTCAAGGGCATGGGCTCGCTTGGTGCCGGCGACCAGTTGTTCGAAACCTTCATCGGTTCGGTTCAGACGAACACAGGCAGCCTCAAGCCGCTCCTCTGATCCCGCTCGCCGGAATCGGACCGTTCGACCTCAAAATTCCGCTCGGGTGACCGAGACCTAAACAACTGTAGGAGTTTTCATGGGATCCTTCGAAATCGTGGGGAACGTCATCACGGCTGTCAACAACGTCGGCACCGCATTCTTCAATTCGCTGACCGAGCTCAGTGGCGGCACGGTTACGCCCAAGTAAGCGTCGTCTGACGAGAAAGGCTCACGCACTCGGTGCGTGAGCCTTTCCGTGTCGACCGGATCGAGTTTTTCCGATCACGTCGGGTTTGCCTGTTTCAGGCGGTACCGTTCGAAAGGTTCCGCTGCCGAAGAGAGTGACCCGGATGATCGAGACTCGTGCGTTACGAACGGTTTTCCGTGTCTTCGTGGCGTTGGCCACGGCAGTGTGTGGGTTCCAGCTCCTCACAGCACCAGGTCACGCTCAGTCGGCGGACAGCAGGCTGGTCGACATCTCGGTGTACTCACCGTCGATGGGGCGCGACATTCCGTTGCAGGTCTTGCGGCCGGCTGATACTTCGACGCCTGCTCCGACGCTCTACCTACTCAACGGAGTAGACGGAGGAAAAGACGACGCGACGTGGTCGGTGCGGACCGACGCACCGAAGTTCTTCGCGGACAAGCACGTCAACGTGGTCACCCCTCTCGGTGGAGCATTCAGCTATTACACCGATTGGGAGCGGCCGGACCCCGGCCTCGCGAAATCCGGCAACAACAACGGGGTCAACATGTGGACCACTTTCCTGACGGAAGAACTACCGCCAGTCATTGATTCGACGTTCGGGACGACCGGCGAGAACGCACTGGCAGGCCTGTCGATGGCAGGCACGTCGGTACTGGATCTGGCTATGGCGGCGCCCGCGCTGTACAACAGTGTCGGGTCCTTCAGCGGGTGCGCGATGACGAGTCCGGGCATTGGGCAGAACTTCGTGAAACTCGTGGTCGCCGTGGGTGGGGGTGACGCGGAAAACATGTGGGGTCCGTACGATGGTCCGGGTTGGCCGGCTCACGATCCGGTTGTCAACGCGGACAAGCTACCTCGAATCCCGATGTACATCACAACCGCAACCGGAATTCCGGGTCCGTACGACACACTTGCCGATCCGCGGATCGGCAACGACGTCACAGAACTGGCGTTGCAGCTTGTTCTCGGTGGCGGAATCGAGGCGGCAACTCACTACTGCACCACCCAGCTTGCGGACAAGACGAACGCATTGGGTATGAACAACATTCGCTACAACTTCAAGCCGGCAGGAACGCATTCATGGGGATACTGGGAAGACGACTTACACGACTCGTGGCCGATGATCGCCGCGTCGCTCGGCCTGTGAGTTCCCGTAGAGCGAGCCTTCGAAGCGTTGTTCTCGTCGGCGCGCTCGCCCTGACTTCACTTCTTGCGCTGCCGTCGACCGCACTCGCCGACGAGACTCCGCAGATAACGAGTGTCACCGAACTGTCTTCGCGCTTGGTGCTTCTCGACGTCGCGAGTCCCGCCATGGGGCGCACCATGGCGGTGAAAGTGCTGCTTCCTGCCGACCGCTCGGAACCGCGCGGGACGCTGTATCTCCTGGACGGCAATTCCGGGCAGATCGAAGAGAACAACTGGTTGGCCCCGGCTAACGGCGATATCGTCCCGTTCTTTGCCGACAAGAATGTGAACGTCGTACTCCCCATCGGTGGAACCGGCACCATGTACACCGATTGGCAGGAAGACCACCCGAAATTCGGTCGTCTGAAGTGGGAGACGTTCCTGACGAAAGAGCTTCCCCCACTGATCGACACGAGGTTCGCCACCAACGGGCACAACGCAATCGGCGGGATCTCGATGGGTGCAGAAGCCGCTCTGATCCTGGCCCAACGCTCGGCCGGGTTGTACGACGCGGTCGCGGGCTACAGCGGCTGCTACACAACCGTCGGAGGATTCGGCAAGGCGTTGACCGATCTCGTGGTCATCAACGGAAATGCCCGTTCGGAGCAGATGTGGGGTCCGGCCGGCAGCGAGGCTTGGCAAGAGCACGACATTTTCGCCAATGCCGACAAGCTGCGCGGCACCAAGGTGTATCTCGCCTCGGGATCGGGACTACCAGGTCCGCACGAAACTCTCGATACTCCTGCCCTGGGCCGGGTACTGGTCGTCGGCGGGGTCATGGAACTGGGATCGAACCTGTGCACCGACCAGATCACTCAGGTGTTGCGTGATCGCGGAGTCGATGTCACCCGCAGCGCTCAGCCGGTGGGGACGCACGGTTGGCCGTACTGGCGCGACGAACTCGTTCGTTCCTGGCCGATGCTCGAATCTGCGTTGTCCGCTTGAGCAGTTCCTGGCGATGAGTTTTCGTTTCGGGTCGGGTCTATAACCCTGTACACCTGTTTCGTAACCTCTCCGACAAGGACAGAACATGCCTTCCATCACTCCCTGTTTGTGGTTCGACAACCAGGCAGAAGAAGCAGCCAACTTCTACATCTCGGTGTTCGGTTCCGGGCAGATACTCGGAATCGAACGGTACGTCGAGGGATCGCCCTCCGGAATGCCGGCAGGCTCGGTGATGACCGTCAGCTTCGAACTCGGCGGTCAGCGATTCACCGGATTGAACGGCGGGCCGATGTTCACGTTCTCGGAAGCAGTGTCTTTCGAGATTCCGTGCGTCGATCAGGCTGAGGTCGATCACTACTGGTCCAGGCTGACCGAGGATGGGGAAGAGGGCCCGTGCGGATGGGCCAAGGACAAGTTCGGATTGTCCTGGCAGGTAGTCCCGAATCGCCTTCTCGAACTGATGAAGGATCCGGATCGGGCCAAGGCGCAACGCGCCACGGACGCGATGATGAAGATGAAGAAGATCGACATCGCGGAGCTCGAACGGGCCGCAGACGCGTCCTGAACACGATCTGGCCGATGGGCGACAGCCTTCGTTAGCTGATGCTAGCCTTCCCTAATTCTCGCTGAGCGTTGGAGGAGTGCTGGTAACCATGCGAATCAAAGTCTCTCGAATGAAGATTGCAGTCACCGCCTTGGCGGCCTCGCTCGCCGTCGCCGGACTTGCCGGCTGCAGCAGCGACAGCGCTGACGCACCCGCGGAGGCGGGAGCAACCGTCTCGACCATGTTCGGTGACGTCGAGGTCCCGGCCAACCCGGAGCGCGTCGTCGCGCTCGGTTGGTCGGACGCCGAGACGGCACTCGCTCTGGGCACTCAACCAGTGGGCGTCGCGGACTGGATGGCGTTCGGTGGCAAGGGCGTCGGACCCTGGATTGCGGACGAGTTCACCACGGACCCGAAGATCCTCGGAACCATGGACTTGAGCGTCGAAGACGTCATCGCGCTCGAACCGGACCTCATTCTGTGGACGCGAAGCGACAACACGCAGGCCACCTACGACAAGCTCAGTGCCATCGCGCCGACGGTCGGGCCGCCGCCGGGTCTCGCCACTGCCTACGGGACGACGGTCGAGCAGCAGACCGAACTCGTCGCCAAGGCACTCGGCAAAGAATCGGAAGGCAAGGCGCTACTCGACGGCCTCGACGCCAAGTTCGACGCCGCGATTGCCGCCAATCCGAACTTCGCGGGCAAGACCGC
>NZ_BAAILK010000049.1:22864-148783 GCF_054589475.1 Rhodococcus sp. no. 34 | reverse complement strand
CGGTCGGCGCCTACAGTTCCGACGGTTACGGCGCGTACGTACCCGGCGACGCACGCGCAGACTTCATGACCCGCCTCGGCTTCACGATCCCGACGGCGATCACCGAAAAAGCCACCGGAAACTTCTACATCCCGGTCGCCAACGAGAACCTGAACCTATTCGACGCGGATCTCACGGTGCTGTTTCCGATCTTCCTCGACAGCAGTGCGTTTGCGAACGATCCGCTACTGCGCGCAATCCCGTCGGCTCAGGAGGGACATCTGTTGATCCTCGATGACCCGGCACTCGTCAATGCGTTCTCGAGTGGCTCGGTACCGGGGTTGACCTACGCAATCGACAACGCCGTTCCGAAGTTTGCGAGCACGCTCGGCGCCTGATCAGAGCTGTTTCGGGACCTGCCCGTCACTGTGAGCGTGTTCGCAAACAGTGGCGGGCAGTTCTCGTGCGCCGGTACACTGGGCAAAGTGAACTTTCAGCTAACGAGCGGCGGCCCAGTGGAGATCGCTCCAGTGGAGATCGAAGCGACCGCTCCTCGTTTTCCGCGGATGCATGCATACGTGGATATCGCTGTTGTGATCGTGGTGCTGGTGGGAACCAATCTGATCGCGCATTTCACCACCGCCTGGGCAAGCATCGCGACGGTACCCATCTCTGCTCTCGTCCTGTTGGCGCTCACCAAGCGCCGGGGAATGGGGTGGGCGGAATTGGGGCTGTCCCCTCGTGACCTGCGGCGAGGTTCGAAGTACGCGCTTGCCGCCGTCGGCCTGGTCCTGACGGTTGTCGCCGTCGGCGCCCTGCTTCCGCTCACACGTCCTTTCTTCATGGCGGATCGCTACGCCACTATTTCCGGCGCGATCATTGCGTCGATGATCGTGATCCCGCTGCAGACCGTCATTCCCGAAGAGTTGGCTTTCCGTGGCGTCCTGCACGGCACGTTGAACCGGGTCAGTGGATTCCGCGGCGTCGCCGCTGCCGGTTCTCTGATGTTCGGACTGTGGCACATCGCGTCGTCGATGGGTTTGACCAGCGGTAACGAAGGGCTGTCCGGCTTTCTCGGTACCGGAGTCGTCGGCCAGGTCGCCGGCATCCTCGGAGCCGTTCTCGCCACCGCTGCGGCCGGTCTCGTATTCACCTGGCTTCGTCATCGCAGCGGCAGCCTCATTGCGCCGATTGCTCTGCATTGGTCGTTGAACGGTGCCGGTGCGCTGGCTGCGGCTCTTGTTTGGCATGCAACTCTTGCTTGATCCCAATATCTGACAAAAAGGACAGCATTCGCCGCGCGACGCCGGGTAGTTTTGTGCTTTGCTCAGTAAGTGACGCACCTTCATCGAGGCCATGTCTTCCACATCTCCGGTCGTCCGACGGTAGAGGATGCGGCGCAGTCGCTCGTCTCGATCCCCGACGGCGTCTTGGCGATCGACGATGCCGGAACGATCGTCTACTGCGGAGAATTCGGATCACTCCCGAGCGGTCTCGAAGGCGCTGAAACCCACGACCACCGACCGGGTTTCCTGCTGCCCGGATTCGTCGATGCACACATTCATTTCCCGCAGACCTACGCCGGCGACGCCTACGGCGGCGGCCAACTCCTCGAGTGGCTCGACCTGTGCGTCTTTCCCTCCGAATCGCGATTCGCTGATCCGGAGTTTGCCCAGCACGCTGCCGAGGCCTTCTGCGCTCGCCGAATCGCCACGGGAACCACGGCCGCGATGGTGTTCGGATCGGCCTTCCCGCACGCGCAGGACGCCCTGTTCTCGGAAACTCTGAAACGCGGCCTTCGGGTGGTCAGCGGACGTGGGGTTCAGACCACCGGCCCGGCCTCCGCCGCCGCGCTGATCACCTCGGAAGAGGACGCGATCAGACTCACCCGCGAGGAGATCGACAAGTGGCACGCGGCCGACACCGGCGACGTGAACACTGCGCTCGTTCACGTCGCAGTGGTTCCCCGCTTCTCTCTCGCGGTGACAACACGGACGCTGAAGGATTTGGGGGAGTTGTACGACTCCGTCCGTGACCGGGGCGTCTACTTCCACAGTCATCTCAACGAGAACAATCGGCCCGGAACCGGCGAGGTGGCGACCACACTCGCCGAGTACGAGGTCGAGACCTATCTCGACACGTACGACGGCAAGTTCCTCCCCGGCTCACAGGTCGGCGGAAAGAGCTTCCTGGGTCCACGCGCGATACTCGCGCACTCGGTGCACTGCCAGGACTCCGAACTCGCACGAATGGCCGAGACCGGAACCTCGATCGCACATTGCCCTACGTCCCAGCAGTTTCTCGGCTCCGGCACCATGCCGTGGAAACGAACCGTTGCGTCAGGGGTCAACATCGCGATCGGATCGGACTTCGGTGGCGGCGACGAGTGCCTGCTCACCCGAGTCCTCGGCGACGCCTTCAAGGTTCACATCTCCGAAGCCGGAGACGACGGAGTGTCGATGCACCCTGCCGAACTGCTGTTCACCGGAACACTCGCCGGTGCTCGCGCGCTGGACATGGAGAACCGGATCGGCAACTTCGACGAGGGCAAAGAGGCCGACTTCCTGGTGATCGATCCGTCCGGGTGGCCGCCGCTCGCCGGGCTCGTCAGCTACGGAACGCGTTCGGATGATCCGATACTCGCCCGCGACCAGACGCTCTTCGGGCTCCTGATGGCGATGCGCGAGCCCGCGATTGCGCACGTGTACGTGCAAGGGCGCCGGATATCGGGCTGACGTGTCCGCAACTGCCATCACCGGGTACCACCGAACGAGTTCGGGATTCCGGGCGTGGGTCGAGCGTGCGGCTGAGACCGCCGGTCGATTCGACGGCTACCTGAGCTGTGGCATCAGTGATCAACCGGAACCGGTGTCGCACGGCGTGTCCGTCACGTTCGACAGTGCCGACGATCTTCATCGTTGGCTGGAGTCGACTGATCGCCGCGATCTCGAAAGATCAGCTGCTGCAACGGGAATTCTGGCGCAGACGAGTGATCTCGTTCTGATCGACGGCGTGCTGCCGCCGCCCGGTATCGGTGTGTACGACCACGCCGTCGTCGTGGGTAAGGAGAACGAGTTTCTGCGAACGCAACGACACCTCATCGATCTCAGTTCGCGATTCTCCGGCTACGAGTCGGTGATGTTGTTGCGGTCGGTCACCGACTCCACCCAGTGGAAGTCCGTCCTTCGGTTTCGGACAGAGCAGCAGTTGGCGGTGTGGATGGCGTCGCCCGAGAGGGCCGCAGCACTACCGAAACTGCGGGCCGAGTTGGCCGAGGACTTCACCGAGACCACGCGGTCGACACCGTTCGGCACCATTCTGCGCACGGAGAACGGGCAGACTCGCGCGACGCCGAATTGGAAGACGGCGATGATCATCCTGCTCGTCCTCTATCCGACGGTGATGACGCTGTCGAGGTTTCTCGGGCCGCTGCTCGACGGGATCGGAGCGCCGCCGTGGCTGTCGATGTGGTTGAGCCAGATAGTCAGCGTCGGCGCCATGACGTGGTTCCTGATGCCGACGGTCACGAGATGGTTCCGTCATTGGCTGGACCCGATCGACGGCGCCGTTCCCCGCACCAACTGGCGCGGCGTCGCGGCGGTAATTGCGGTGTACGCAGTGACTCTGACGCTCTTTGCGTCGGTGAAGTGGCTGCAGTTCTGGGACTACTTCGACTGAATCCGGCCTCGGCGGAAGTAGGTGAGTGGCCCGAAGAAGTTGACGAAGATGATCGCCGCCCACTTCTTCTTGCTGCCGTTGACCGTATTGGCAGGGCGTCGCGCCAGGTCTGTCCACGCGGCGATCGCCAACAGGGACTGAATCGTTGCGAGCACGGCGACGACGCGGCGTTGCGCGGGTGACAGCTCACTCCAGGACTTCTTCTTTGTGAGGTTCATGAACTCCACTGTGCCCTCGAACGTCCAATCGGTGTCGAGATCCGGTTGTTATCGGTGCCGGGAGTTCCTCAAATCAGTGTGAATAGCGTCACCATGATGACCGATAGGTACGGTCCCGCGGGCCGTCGGGCCGGTCGTTTTCGGCGTAAAGATCTCGCTAACTCGAACTGTGGCTGAATGTTTGCGCCCGCACTAAGCTCGCGTGGCTACATTGCCGCGGGGGATTTGGCCAATCTGCTGGTACGCCCTCTATCGGGAGCAACACCCATCCTGTTAAGTAAGGCTTGCCAATCTTGTGGTCGGCCTACAGGTTTGATGCTGCTCGGTAGCTGCTATCGGGAACGATGTTCGGAATACGTCAATAAATCGTCCTTAGGTGACAGTTTGATCACTGCCGGTGGGTGTTACCTGTGTGTATGTCCGCGCCCCGAAGGGGTCGAAATGTAACGTCCCGGACACATTTGGTGTCGCGGAAGTAACGGAAGGCCTCTACTCTTATCGCCAGCAGCCACTCACGTGGCGGCAATCCTCTGGACCGTATCTTCGACAGGAGCACATCGCATGAGCAGCGCAGAATTCTCGGATGCCTTCACCTTCCTCAACGACTTCTTCAGCAACGCGTCTGATCTCTTCAGCGCTCTGAGCTTCTTCACCTCGCTCAGCTGATAGCTTCCGGCCGCTAGGCCGACTCAGTGGCCCCCGAAGGCGATGCCTTCGGGGGCCACTGTTGTCTGTCAGGCGTCCAATTTGGTGACAATGTGAGCATTGTTGGCCAAGTGCATGGCGGGGTTGATGTGACTGTGGTGGAATGCGAGCGAAAGAAGATAGCTTGCCTGCCCGCCACTTCGAGCGGGACACGCCGATGATCGGAGCTTTGTGCACGTCTCGCGAAGAAACCTCTTCAAGTACGCAGCGGCTGGATCGGCGGCTGCCGGACTCGCTGCATTGAGCGGTACGACGTCGGTGGCCAATGCCGGTTCGCTCGGGACCCTGCTCGATTACGCCGCCGGTGTGCCGTCCGCTCAGGCAATCAAGGCCGCCGGGTATGCGGGCGCCATTCGATACGTCTCGGACAGGCGCCCGGGCGCCGATTGGATGGTCGGCAAGCCCGTACTGGCGCGGGAAACCGACGCGTTGACCGCGGCCGGACTTCAAGTCGTTTCTTGCTATCAATTCGGCAAGGGCGGAACGGCGGACTGGCGCGGGGCCCGCGAAGCGGGCAAGCGTCATGCTGCCCGTGGCCTCGAACTACATGCGGCGGCTGGTGGGCCGTCCGGTCGCCCGATCTACGCGTCGATCGACGACAACCCGACCAGTACTGAAATCACTACGCTGATCGCGCCGTACCTCGAGGGGTGGGCCTCGGTTGTCGGCAACGGAGCGCTCGGCGTCTACGGAAACACTCGCGTGATCGACGCAATGATCAGTGCCGGCGTCGGAACCTGGTTCTGGCAGCACAACTGGGGCTCGCCCGCAGGGTATGTGCACCCGCGGGCAAACCTGCATCAGTTCGAGATCGACAAGCGCAAGGTCGACGGCGTCGGCGTGGATCTGAACTCGATCCTCACTCGGGACTACGGGCAGTGGTCGTTGGCCGGTGCGGTCGGTCCGGCCCAGCCGGTCGGATCCTCGTTGCCGACAGGATCTATCGCACCATAGCGCCGAATTTGGCGAGCCAGGCCTTGGCGTCGTCGGGGAGGGTGCCCGCCGCTTCCGCGGCGAGGCACCATGCTTTTGCCATCGACAGGAAGTTCATCGGGTTGTAGGCGTCTTCCTCGCGAGACCACAGTCCGTTGCCGGCGTAATGCAGGATCGTGATGTTGGCGGCTCCGTGCTTGGATCCGTCACCCGGATCCTCCATCGGGTTGTCGATCTCGCACACGATCCATCCGCGCTGCTCGTCGACCACGAACCAGTTGGCCGGGAATTCGGTCATGCGGTGCCCCGGGAACTCCGTCATCGTGCGAGTGACCCACTTGCGTACGGCCTCTCGGCCATTGAGGGTGCCGAAAGCGTGTTCCACGTAGACGACGTCCTCGGTGAACATGTCCGCGAAGGCGTTCCAATCGCCGGAACGAGTGCACTCGACAACGGTGTTCTGGTAACCCGCGAAGGCGTCTTCGAGTTCGGTGCGTGTCCAGGTCATGAAAGGCTCCTCGGGTAGTCGTCGCCTCAAATTAGAACACGTTGCAGAATTGATTGTCGGCGATTCGATGGAGAAGAGTTCTGCGGTACCGTCGTTGTCGGGTCGGGGACCCGTTATGTGAGAGGGCACCACGTGGATATCATCATCAATTTCATCTACACACTTCTGTCGAAGTTGCAGACGGGCAGCATCGAAGGCTCTTCGGAGAAGTGAGTCCTCCGCCGGGCTGATTCCCTTACGAGACTTTCTGTTTGGGAATCAACCCGGCGAACACCATCGTCACGACGGCGGCGGCGATGGAGATCAGGAACGTGGCACGAAACGCCTCGAACGAGGGGATCACTGCGGTGCCGACGGTGATGGTCATTCCGGCCAGGACGACGCTCACGATCGCGGCAGACGTCGACGTGCCGATCGATCGCATCAGTGAGTTCAGTCCGTTCGCGGCTGCAGATTCCGTGATGGGGACTGCGCCCATGATCAAGGCCGGCATGGCCGAGTACGAGAGCCCGACGCCCGCTCCGATGAACATTCCGGCCACGGCGACCTGCCAGACGCTCGACACCGTGAAATATGCGAAGGCGTAACCCAATCCGATGACGAGGGCGCCGAGCATCAACGTGATTCGCGGGCCGCGCCACGCCGAAATTCGAGCGGAGACGGGCGAGAGCGCCATCATGACGAGTCCGCCGGGGGCCAGTGCGAGCCCCGCTGCAACCATGGACAGTCCGAGTCCGTAACCGGTGGACGTCGGTGCCATGAGCAGTTGGGGGAGCGTCAGGGAATTGCCGTACATGGCAAAACCGACGGCGATCGACGCGAAGTTGGTGAAGAGAACTTGCGGCCGGGCCGATACGCGGAGGTCCACCAGCGGTGCGTTGCGTCGAAGTTCCCACCATCCCCACACCAGGAAGCTGAGCGCGGAAACCGCAAGGAGCCCCAGGGTTTTCGCGTCGCCCCATCCCCAGGTTCCGCCCTTGGTGATGGGGAGTAACAGGGTGATCAGACCAACGGTGAGGCCGAGCGCACCGACGAAGTCGAAACGTCCCGGGCGTCGTACGGTCGATTCGGGAATGACGAACGCAACCAGTGCGATGCAGATCAGCCCGAACGCTGCCGATGTGACGAAGAGGAAGTGCCAGTTGGCATTCTGGGCGATCACCGCGGCGATCGGCAGTCCGATCGCACCGCCGACGCCGAGGGTGGCGCTCATGACCGCCATGGCGCCGGCCACTTTCTTCGGTGGAAGAACGTCACGAATGATGGCTATGCCCAATGGAATTGCCCCGACCGATGCTCCTTGAAGTGCTCGGCCGACAACGAGCATGATCAGTGAAGGTGCGATCGCGCAGATGGCCGAGCCCAGAACGACCATCCCGAGACTGACCAGCAGCATTCGTTTCTTGCCGAACATGTCGCCGAGGCGCCCGCTGATCGGCGTGATCACCGCGGCGGCGAGGAGTGTTGCGGTGACCGCCCACGAGGTGTCGGCGGGAGTGGAGTTCAACAGGTGCGGCAATTGCGGAATGATGGGGACTACCAGCGTCTGCATCAAGGCGACGACGATTCCGCACAGTCCTAGAACGGTGAGCACTGGACCCGAGGATGCGTAGTTCGTGTCGGGGATTTTCTCGTCGACATTGGACGACCCTGCGTGAACGGACATGCGGCTCCCGCCATGGCGTGTTCTGATTGGTGCGTTCGCCCCAGTGTGCACGCTACACATCGTGTGTAGTCTGCACAATATGAGGATGGACCGGGACCCTGATCTGGTGAATATCGAGTACGAGTTGACTCTGCTCTCGCGTTACCACGCGCTCGCACAACGGGCCGAACTTCATCTGGACCGGTCGGCGTATCTACTGCTCGGTCGACTGGAATTGCAACATCCCATGAGCCTCAAGGAGCTCTCCTGCGCTTTCTCGCTCGACATCTCCACCATCAACCGGCAGATCGGCGCGCTGAGGCGTCAGGGCTTGGTGGAGCGAGTGGAGGATCCGGACGGAGGGCTCGCGCGAAAGGTCCGGCCGACGGCGCAGGGGCTGTCGAAACTTCGTGCTGATCGCGAACATTCGACAGCCGGTGTCGAAAAGGTCCTCCGCGAGTGGACGCCGGAGCAGCGTCTCGCGCTCGGTGACCTACTGCGGCAATTCAATACCTCGGTCGAAGCGCTGGAAGGCCGCGAATGGCCGCGACCGAATCAGGTCTGAGAGTGCGAGACGGATCGTAGTGAGCGGTCCGGATCGCTCGAATCCGATTCCGGCGCAATGACAACAAGTTTCGGGTGTTCTTCGGGGGCTGCATGATTTCCACGCCAGGAGAGCAGTGACCAACGTGAGAGACCGGACAGCGCGGACCCGAGACTGGCGAACGAGCCCGAACTCAGGACTGACGCCGTAGACCCGATGCTTCCGATCGAAAGAAAAGAGCCGACGCTACCGATCGACAGGATCGAGTACGCCGATCCGATCGAGAGAATGGACCCCTCGGATCGGATGGACAGTATCGATCGCGTCGACTTGTGTGACCGTATCGACTGGTCTGGGCCGGATTTCTTCTCTGGACGACCGTGCGTGATGTCCACTCGTAGATGTCCCATCTATCGGGTCTATCACGGTGATCGGAGATGCAAAAGGGACCCACCGAAATTCGGTGGGTCCCTTTCACAAGACTTCGATCAAGCTACCGCGAACATGCCCACGGTCGGAAGGAAGCTGCAGGTGATGCGATCTGCGCCTTCCGGCTGGGTGGTCAGCGAACCGCTGATCACCGAGAGAACGCGTCCGGGGCCGGTATCGGCGATAGCCGACAGAGTGGCTGGGCCGTCCGGGTTGATGCGTGCGGCGTTGGTCAAGTTCTGGGTGGCGCTGCGCTGGTTGTCGATGTTGACCCAGGTGACGGTCATCGGCACCGGCTGGTCGTCGACGGCGGGAGCCGTACCGAGAGCGGTGAAGACGAATCCGGCCTGACCGGCAGCGGGACCGGGAGGAGGCAGGTGAGCCGGGCCGGGAACGGCAAGTGCGGTTCCGACCGAATCGGCGGTGGCCGAGATGCAGCCCTTGCCAAGCGTCGGGTAGAGGAACTGCGCGATGACGGGGGCGTTCTCGTCCGGGATCGCCGGTCCGCCGCCGCCGCTGCCGTCGAGGAAGGTGATGACCTTCTCGAGGGTGGCCTTGATCTCGGGCGGAATGCCGGGGGAGTTCAGGATCGCGCGAGCCTGGTCGAGCAACGCTTGCTGCGGTCCGCCTGCAACATCGGCCGGACCTGCGGCGGCGCCGATGATGGCGGGCGCAAACGATGCGAGGAACTCGATCGGCACACTTTCGGGTGCGGGCGGTGCTGCCGGATCGGCCATTGCCTGTGCCGGCAATGCCAGTCCTGCTACTGCGGCAATAGCGACGGCGGTGAACGCCTTTCGCATACCTCGGGTTCGAAGCACTGTTTCCCCATCCTTAGTCATACCGCGCGGGCGCCTAGGCGAGCTCCGCGTTTGACGGCTCGAGGGGTCACTCTATGTACAGAGCCCCCGGGTTGTACAGCTGTTCAGTTGCTGAGCAGCTACGCACCGGGGGGAGTCTATGGCATGACCGGCCTCGATCGTGATTTACGGCGACCATACCTGTGACTGAAGTGATCTATGTGAAAGTTGATGCAACTGTTACGTCAGATTGCGAGGTTTGTTCACTCGAAGATCAGTCGAAACGGACCGAATCGTCGACGAGTACGTCAATTCGACGGGCAAGGTCGAAGTCCAGTTCCGTGAGACCGCCCGCCGAGTGTGTCGAAAGCGTGTACGTGACCTTTCGCCAGCGAACGTCGATGTCGGGATGATGATCCGCGGCCTCGGCGACTGCCGCGATGCGTTGAAGAAGCGCGATGGCGTCCGGGAATGTCGCGGAGTCGACCGTGCGAGTGATCGACCCTGGCGACAGTTGCCAGGCGGGCAGTTCGTCGAGAGCGTTTTGGATCGCGGAGTCGGACAACAAAGTGGCCATACTCCATCATGGTGCGATGAGTGATGCACCTGCAAGGGATCGGGAAGTTGTCGCCGGTGCGATCTTCCGCGAGGGAAGGCTGCTCCTCGCGCAGCGGACGAGTCCGCCGGCTTTGGCCGGTCGTTGGGAGCTGCCGGGCGGGAAGGTCGAAGAATTCGAATCGCCACAGAACGCGTTGGCGCGGGAGCTGCTCGAGGAACTGGCGGTCGAGGTGAGATGCGGCGCCAGAATCGGTGTCGACGTGCCACTGTCGCCGGGGTTGGTCCTGCGGGCCTACCGGGCGGAGTTGGTGTCGGGAGAACCGGTCGCGCTCGACCATGCTCAATTGACATGGGTCGACGCCGAAGAACTGTTGTCGATGGATCTGGTGGACAACGATCGAGCCTGGATCCCCGAGTTACTCGCGGAATTGAGCGCGCTTACGCCGCACGAGCCTTCTTGAGACCCGCTTTCAGTTCCTTCTTGGATGCGCCCTCGTTCTCGAGCTTCTTCATCCGCATGATGACGACGGGACACTTGATGCACCGCGTCTTCTTGCGGCAGCACTTCTTCTTCGGCTTGAGCTGCGAGACCTTGCTTGCCTTGACTTTTCCCATGTGACGCTGCGGCTTTCCTGTTTCACTACGGCGGAGAGCCCGCTCTTGGAACGAGGTTAGCGTACCCTTAAATGACCTGTTTCTCCAGGTCGTAATCCTACGCGCATCGGCGTGGTGCAGATCACTATTCGCTGGTGGGGGCGGTGATAGAGGCCGCACAATGCAGGAGTATCAGCCCGGAGCGAGTAGTATTTACTAGGCCGCGGTGCCTTCTCAGGCGATTCGTGCCCTGATTCGGATCACACACTCGTGCAGCGGCCACCAGAAGAGCCGTGCGACTTGACTTTCGCGTGGCCGAATCAACTCAGCCAGGAGAGCCATCGCGTGACCATCACCAGCTTCCGTAACGTTGCCATCGTCGCACACGTCGACCACGGCAAGACCACCCTCGTCGACGCCATGCTTCGTCAGTCCGGCGCGTTCGAGGAGCGCGCCGAGCTGGTCGATCGCGTTATGGACTCCGGCGACCTCGAACGCGAGAAGGGCATCACCATTCTCGCGAAGAACACCGCAGTACATAAGGTCAACGAAGACGGTTCCATCACCGTCATCAACGTCATCGACACCCCCGGCCACGCCGACTTCGGTGGCGAGGTCGAGCGCGGCCTGTCCATGGTCGACGGCGTCGTCCTGCTCGTCGATGCTTCCGAGGGACCCCTGCCGCAGACGCGTTTCGTGCTGCGCAAGGCACTCGCCGCTTCGCTGCCCGTCATCCTGGTCGTCAACAAGACGGACCGCCCCGACGCCCGTATCGAAGAGGTTGTCACCGAGGCTCAGGACCTGCTCCTCGACCTCGCATCGGACCTGTCCGACGAGGCCGCCGAAGCCGCTGAGCTCGCACTCGAACTTCCCGTCCTCTACGCGTCCGGTCGCGAAGGCAAGGCATCGACCGTGCAGCCCGAGAACGGCAAGGCTCCCGACGCCGAGGACCTCACCGCACTCTTCCAGGTGCTGATGGAGTACGTCCCCGCGCCGAAGGGCTCGGTCGACGCACCGCTGCAGGCTCACGTCACCAACCTCGACGCATCCGCATTCCTCGGTCGCCTCGCACTCGTTCGCATCCACAACGGCGAGCTGCGCAAGGGCCAGACCGTGTCCTGGTGCCGCGAGGTCGACGGCGAGCCCGTCGTCACGAAGACCAAGATCACCGAACTCCTCACGACCATCGGTGTCGAGCGCGTTCCCGGTGAGGTCGCCGTCGCCGGTGACATCTGCGCCGTCGCAGGATTCCCGGACATCATGATCGGCGACACCCTCGCCGATCTGGAGAACCCGGTCGCACTGCCCCGCATCACCGTCGACCAGCCGGCAATCTCGGTCACGATCGGCACCAACACGTCACCGCTCGTCGGTCGCGTCAAGGGTCACAAGCTGACTGCACGCATGGTCAAGTCCCGCCTGGACCAGGAGCTCGTCGGTAACGTCTCGCTCAAGGTCCTCGACATCGGTCGCCCCGATGCGTGGGAGGTCCAGGGTCGTGGAGAGCTCGCGCTCGCCATCCTCGTCGAACAGATGCGTCGTGAGGGCTTCGAACTCACCGTCGGTAAGCCGCAGGTTGTCACGCAGCTCGTCGACGGCAAGGTTCACGAGCCTTTCGAAGAGCTGACCATCGACAGCCCCGAGGAGTACCTCGGCGCCATCACGCAGCTCCTGGCCAACCGCAAGGGCAAGATGGTCCAGATGTCGAACCACGGCGCAGGCTGGGTTCGCATGGAGTTCATCGTTCCTTCGCGTGGCCTCATCGGCTTCCGCACGGACTTCCTCACGGAAACCCGCGGAACCGGTATCGCCAACGCCGTGTTCGACGGATACGGCCCGTGGGCCGGCGAGATCCGCGCGCGCCACACCGGCTCGCTCGTCTCGGACCGCTCCGGCACGGTGACGCCGTTCGCCATGATCCAGTTGGCCGACCGCGGAACCTTCTTCGTCGAGCCCGGCGCAGACACCTACGAGGGACACGTCGTCGGTATCAACCCGCGTCAGGAAGACCTCGACATCAACGTCACCCGCGAGAAGAAGCTGACCAACATGCGTCAGTCGTCCGCAGACGTGATGGAGACCCTCGCAAAGCCGATCAAGCTCGAACTCGAAGCAGCGATGGAGTTCTGCTCCAGCGACGAGTGCGTCGAGGTCACCCCGGAGGACGTTCGCGTCCGCAAGGTGCACCTCAACGCAACCGAGCGCGCTCGCGAGCGTTCACGTAGTAAGGCACGCGACAAGGCTGCTCTGTAGTCTTTCGTCGGTTACAACCTGACAGGCGGATGTGCCTTTCAGCCGAGTTTTCGGCGGAAAGGTACATTCGCCTTCATGGTTTCCAGGCGAAAGATCTGCCAGGGAATCGAGTGCAAAGGGGCGACGCGGCCCCGTACGGAAGGAATTGTCTGTGGCCTCAGGACGTCGCTACCTGGCGTTGGCAGTGGCAGTGACGGCGTTGTCACTGACTGCATGTACAGCCGATCCGCCGCCTCCGGTCGAGAGCACCGAAACCGTCAAGCCCACACCGACTCCGGTCGTTCCGGCGATGAAGCAGGTCACTGTGGCAATCGACGAGGTGGGAGGCGGATTCAACCCGCACCTGCTCGCGGATCAGTCGCCGGTCAACTCCGCAGTCGGCAACCTCGTACTGCCCAGTGCGTTTCGCCCGATCAATTCGCCCATACAACCTGGCGCGACGGAGTGGGCGATCGACGATTCTTTCCTCGTTTCCGCTGAAGTGACGTCGGAGGCCCCGTTCACGATTCGCTACCAACTGCGCAACGAAGCCCAATGGTCGGACGGCGCTCCCATTGCGGCAGAAGACTTTCGCTACCTGTGGCAGCAGATGATCTCGGTTCCCGGTGTGGTCAATCCCGCGGGCTATCAGATGATCGACGACGTGAACTCGTCCGGCGGCGGCAAGACGGTCAACGTCGTGATGCGTGCGCCGTATCCGGCATGGCGAGAGTTGTTCACCGATATTCTTCCGTCCCACCTGATCAAGGACACTCCCGGCGGTTTCAGCACCGGCCTGAGTGAGGGGATTCCGGTGTCGGGAGCCCACTTTCACGTGCGCTCGGTCGACCGCGGCCGGGACGAAATCGTGCTCGAACGCAACGACCGATTCTGGGGCAAGCCTTCAGACCCGGATCAGATAGTTCTGCGACGCGGAGGAACGGCTGCGCAGTTGGCGGATGCGTTGCGTACCGACGATGCCCAAGTGGCGCAGGTTCATTCGGGTAGTGCCACGGATATTCAGCTGTCTGCAATCCCGGGTGTCAGGACGGCGTTCTCCTACGTTCCGCGCACTCTCGACATCAACGTGAACGGGCGAAGCAAGAACTTCGCGGATGTTCGGGTGCGTAAAGGTGTTCTGGGACTGCTCGATCCGGACCTGCTCGCCGTGGTGGCGGCAGGGAGTGAATCGGCGTCGGCCCCGGTGAAAGCTCAGATCCTCGCTCCGTCGGATCCGGGATATGCGCCCACCGCGCCGCCGAAACCGACCAGGGAGCAAGCACTGGGCGAGCTGACTGCAGCCGGCTACCTGACGGCACCGCCCACCGGAATCGTCACGGGCACTGGAACGGTCGGATCGATCGTCCGTGACGGCGCCCAGTTGACACTGCTGATCGGCGCTCCCGAAAACGACGACATCGCGATCGCCGTGGCAAACACCGCTGCCGACGAATTGCGTGACGTGGGAATCCTGGCGACCGTCGAATCGGTGGCGCCGGAGGAACTCTACGGCGAGGACCTGACGACAGGACGCGTCGACATGATCGTCGGTTGGAGCCGGGCAGGCGCCGACACGGCCACTTCGCTGGCCTCGCGGTTCAGTTGCCCGAGCGCACCTTCCACTCCGGCAACAAGTTCGGCACTGCCCGCACCGACGCCGTCGCAGACACCGGAGCCCATCCGAACGACAAGCGTCGAGGCTCCGAGCAACCTGTCCGGGCTGTGTGATCCGGCGTTGCAAGGTCGGATCGACGAAGCGCTCAGTGGCATCGGGGATCTGGGGTCGTTGATCGCCGATGCGGAACCCAAGCTGTGGGATCTTGCGGCGGTTTTGCCGATCGTGCAGAGCCGAGCGCTGGTCGCGGTCGGGACCGGAGTCGAGGGCGTGGTCCTCGACGGGCCGGTGCAGGTGGGGATATTCGGAAACGCTACGGACTGGGTGAGGGTGGAAAAGTGACCGCGTCGGCGAAGCGACTTCTGTTGGTGCACGCACATCCGGACGACGAAACGATCACCACCGGTGGCACCATCGCGCGATACGCGTCCGAAGGCGTCGAGGTCACAGTCCTCACCTGCACGTTGGGGGAGGAAGGTGAAGTGATCGGTGATGCGTGGGCCGGGCTCGTGGCTTCCGAGGCCGATCAACTCGGTGGCTACCGGATCGCGGAACTGAGCGCTGCTTTGTCGGCTTTGGGCAGTGCCGCTCCTCGCTTCCTCGCCGATGCCGGTCGGTATCGCGACTCCGGAATGATCGGCACACCTTCGGCCGCCAATCCCCGTGCTTTTGTCAATGCTCGACTCGACGAAGCAGTCGGCGCGGTGGTCGCAGTCATTCGTGAGATTCGGCCGCACGTCGTGATCACGTACGACCCCAACGGCGGCTACGGGCACCCGGACCACATCCAGGCGCACGCGATCACGACAGCGGCCGTCGAAGCTGCAGGAACGACCGCGTATCCCGAGACCGGCGAGCCGTGGTCGACTCCGAAGTTCTACTGGACCGTGACCGAGCGCAGCGGACTCGAACGCGGCATCGCGGCGATTTCCGAGTTCCCGGAGAACTGGCGTCTGCCCGAGCCCGGGGAATTGCCGAGCGTCGAGGACACAGACGTGACGACGGCAATCGACGTTCGAGGCGTCATCGATGCGAAGGCGAGGGCATTGAGCGCCCACGCCACTCAGGTGACGGTAGCCCCGAGCCGAGCCGAGTTCGCATTGTCGAACAACGTGGTCCAACCGATCCTGACGGTCGAGCATTTCGTATTGGCCGCCGGCGCGCTCGGTCCGGTGGGTGAGGACGGCCGCGAGCGCGATCTGTTCGGCGGGCTGCACAGCTGACCTGGGCGTCGGCTCACAGGCATTGCGATCGACGCCGTAGTGGTGTGTGATGCGTGTCACCGGATGGGTGGTCCTTTCGGTAACAGCAAAGCCTGGGGGCTGAAGAAATGTACAACTGGGACCTGCAAAACCAGATCGTCGCCTTCGTCGATTCGTTGCGTCCGATGGCTGGTTATTACCACGACTTGTATTACGGGTCGCTCTACGCATTCGCAGATCAGCAGAGTCATTTGCTGACTCTGCTCGGGTTCCCGCCGGTTCCCTGATCAGCTTCGTGCTTTTCGGGCGCGAGCCGGGGTGCTTGTCGGGAGGGACCCCGCGCTCGCGCGATGACGACCGATAGACCACTATCAAAACCATGACGACCGTCGAGAACAACACGGACGCCTCGACAGGAACGTCGCTGTCGTGGCTCGACCCTGTCATCCTCGGCGTCCTGATTTTCGACGGATTCTTGTGCGCGGTGTTGTCCGTCCTGTTCTTGCCGACTCATCTCGGTACGACGGCATTTCCCATCAGCATTCTCGTAGCCGCGACCGCGAACCTCGTATTGGTGATCGCCGCCCGCACGGTTACGACGCCGGGTAGGGCCGCATTGCCGCTCGCCGGTTGGATCGTCGGGTTCTTGGTGTGCATGGTGGGCGGCCCCGGCGGCGACGTACTCGTGCTTTCGTCCCCTCTGACCTTCCTGCTGCTGGTCGGTGCGATCGCTCCGGCCGCCGTTTTCCTCTTCAAAGTGGCGATCAACAGACTCGCCACCCTCAGCTCGCAATAGTTCTCGGCGCGCGCGTAGGAAACTGACCCGTGCATAAGGGACACTCAGCCTGTGGCTGAACATGATTTGGCGGGTGCGACTATCGCCTTGACCGCAGAACGGCGTGTCGAAGAATTTGCGACGCTCCTCGAACGTCGAGGCGCGGAGATCGTGCGGACACCGGTGATCCATGTGCTGCCCTTGGTGGACGATCGAGACCTGAGGACTCAGACGTCCGCTTTGATTGCCGATCCTCCGGAATTGGTCGTGATCAGTACCGGGATCGGCTTCAGGGGTTGGCTCGAGGCCGTCGCCTCGTGGGGTTTGACCGAGGAGTTCCTCGGGGCGCTCGCCCACACGCGCATCATCGCCCGCGGCCCCAAGGCGACGGGCGCCATCCGAGGCGCCGGACTGCGCGAGGAATGGTCGCCTTCGGGTGAGTCGTCCGAGGAAGTTCTGGCACATCTCGGAAGCGAGGGAGTGGCAGGCTTGCGCATCGCAGTCCAGTTGCACGGCACCATCACCGAATGGGAGCCGTTGACGGACCTGAGCGCCTCCCTCGCCGACATCGGCGCGGTTGTCACTCCGGTATCGGTCTATCGGTGGATCCGGCCGCCGGATCAGTCGCCGGTCCGCGCGTTGGTCGCTGCAGTTCGTTCCGGTGCGATCGACGCGCTGACCTTCACCAGTGCCCCCGCGGTCTCCTCGATGCTCAGCACGGCGAAAGAAATGGGCGAGCTGGAGCGGTTCGTCGCAGCGATGCGCGGACCGGTACCGACCTACTGCGTCGGACCGGTGACGGCCGCCCCGCTGGAACTCCTCGGTGTTCCGACCATTCAGCCGGAGCGATCGCGTCTCGGTTCGCTGGCGAGGCTCATCATCGACGACCTGCCCACACGTCGCCACCGCCCGGAGTGACGGCTTCGATCAATTCCCACGCGTTCTCGGCGGGGAGATCGATCACCTCGTAGCTTCCGGTGCCGGCGGGCGTCGCGGCGACGACGGTTGCCACTCCCGCGCGTCGTTGGAAGAACGTCTCGCGCACCGTCCATCCGATGACACCTTCGGATTCGAGACTGTGACGCTGGCGATCGAGCGAGCCGTTTCGGGTGATCAACCATCCGGGTAGTACTGCGTGGCCGAGGCCCTTGTATCGGTCGTAGGCGAGGGCGGTGCCACCGATGGCGAGTACGGCGACCCCGAACCACGCGTAGATCGGTACATCGAGTCCAGAAGCCGCGCACGCCACACAGACCAGGAACGCCACCGCGGCGAGGAACAGTGCTCGGGTGTACCGGCGACGCCGCGCGGCCGGGCCGTGCGGGATCAGCGGGGCGGACGCCTGGCGTGAGTCACCGATCACGGTGGCCATCACTCGCTCGGCTTCCCTGCGCGGTCCCTGCGGGAGCAGTAGCGAAGATTCCTTCTTCTCGGCGCTGACCCCGGTCATGATGGCGTCGAGCCGCGCGCCGCGGGCCAATCGCAGCAGGAGCGGTTCCTTGAGCGTCGTGCCACGGAGGCGGGCGCGGTCGAGTGTGGTTTGCCGAGTCTTCAACAGGCCGTGACTGACATGCAGGATGCGGCCGTTGTCGGTGAGTTTCATGTTGCCGAACGCGATCAGGTACTGGACGCAGGCGAGTGCACTCGACAGCACCAGCAGCACGACGAGTGCGATGACGACCATCAGTGCGATGCCGAGGCTCTCGAGTGAGTCGAAGCTGTCGCTCACTGCCGAGGATTTCGCGACGGCAGTGCCGATGCCGTATTGGAACGAGATGCCGATGATGGCTGCGATGATGGCGATTCCGGTGAACGAAAAGGGGGCGTAGCGAACCCAACTCGGTTCCCAGTGACCGATTTCGGTGTCGACCGGTTCGGTGATGCTTTCGACCGGCGTGCCCGGGGTTTCCAGTCGCCGTGCTTGCTGGGCGCCGGCCAACAGTGCGGCGCGTAGGTCCGGAACCAGGGCGGTCGACAGGGCGTTGAGCTCGAACTTGTTCGAATCGTGGCCGCTCCCGGCGCGCTGGCCGGTACCGATGCGCACGATCGACAGTCCGAGCAACCGGTGCATGACCCCGGCCTCGACGTCGACGGATCGGATGCGGCTACGCGGGACGGAGAGCAGCTTTTTCTGGAAGACCCCGGTGCGCAGTTGAACGTGGACGGGTCCGATTCGGTACGTGGTGGTGAAATACCGCAACAAACCGAAGATGACGAGCAGAGTGACGACGCCGAGTCCCCACCAGTGGTTTCCGGATTGGCTGCCGAGAACTACGGAGACGAGTAGGACCGGGAGCAGTTTGATGACTTCGTTGACGGGGTGGACCAGAAGCATGCGTCGGTCGAGGCGGAGCCAGGGCTGTTCCTCTTCCGCGGCCTCGGCAGCTGCCGTTTCCGCCTCTACCGGGATCTCGATCGCGGTCGGGTCGCCCAACTGTTTCTCGTTCACGTCGCGTCTCCCACGTTGGTACCCGCGATCTCCGTCAGTTGAGCCACCGTGCGGTCGGCGACTTCCTGGTCGAGTGCGGAGATCTTCACGGCCCCGGCCGACGACGCTGTCGTGACCGTGACGGTTGCCAGACCCAACATGCGGTCGATCGGTCCGCGCTCGGTGTCCACGGTCTGCACGCGCGAGATCGGTGCGATGCGTCGCTCCTGGGTGAACCAGCCGGTGCGGGTGTACACCGCGGTGTCACTGATCTCCCATCGGTGGACGCGATACCGCCACGCCGGGACCATCAGAATGTAGGTGGCAGCGAAGAGCACGGTGACTGCGAATACGGTGCCGACCACCCAGGACGGGATTCCGGGTATCAAGACGGCACAGACGATTTCGGCGACGATGACGGGTACCCAGAACAGTGAGGCAGTGATTGCCCACAGCCTCGGGGCTTTGGTGCTGGGTCGCCATAAGGGGTCGGCCATGGTCAGCGGTTGCGGCGCAGTCATGGGCACTACTTTGGTCGAGTGAGGGGCGATCTGTCGACATCGGCCCTATCGTGGAGTGTGGCGACCGCGAAGGGAGCACGTGATGACCGAACAAGATGCGACATTCGACCCGGAGGCTCCGGAATCAGATGCGCTCGAACAATCGACACCCGTAGATCCGAACGCCCCTGAAGAACCCGATCTGACCGACATTCCGCTCGACGCGCCAGTGGCTGACGTGGTGGATCAACGAGTCGAGGTTGCGGTCGACGACGACTACCGGCCGTCGTGATCGAGGCGGTGTCGGGGCGGTGAGGCCGCCTACTTCTGGCACCGGGTGGCACTAGTCGTCCCACATGGCGCATGATCGCTAGGTGAACCGAACTGGTGATGACTCCGGCAAACCCACCATGCTTCCGATGCCAGGTATTTCCGCGTCCGCCTCGTCCAGTCCGTCGCCCGGCCCGTCAGCGTCGGCGATGCGGCGAGTTCTCCGTCGTGCACGCGACGGAGCGACCCTGAACGTCGACGAGGCGGCAACGCTGCTGCAGGCACGGGGAACCGATCTGACCGATCTGTGTTCGTCGGCGGCCAAGGTTCGCGATGCCGGTCTGCTGGCAGCGGGTCGGCCGAACACCGTGACGTATTCGCGGAAAGTTTTCATTCCGCTGACCCGTCTGTGCCAGGACAAGTGCCACTACTGCACATTCGTCACGGTGCCCGGGAAGCTGCGTGCCGCTGGGCACGGCATGTTCCTGGAACCGGACGAGGTTTTGGACATTGCCCGGGCAGGCGCCGAATTGGGCTGCAAGGAAGCGTTGTTCACGCTGGGGGATCGCCCCGAGGCTCGCTGGCCGGAAGCCAAGCAATGGCTGGACGAACGCGGCTACGACTCCACCCTCGACTACGTGCGGGCGATGTCGATCCGGGTACTCGAGGAGACAGGCCTGCTCCCACACCTGAATCCCGGTGTGATGAGCTGGCAGGAACTCTCGCGGCTCAAGCCCGTTGCGCCGTCGATGGGCATGATGCTCGAGACGACCGCAACCCGCCTGTTCACCGACAAGGGTGAATGCCACTACGGCAGCCCGGACAAGGACCCGGCGGTTCGGCTGCGCACCCTGACCGACGCAGGCCGACTGAACATCCCGTTCACCACGGGAATTCTTGTGGGCATCGGGGAGAACTTCCTCGAGCGTGCCGAGTCGATCATGGCGATACGCAAGTCGCAGAAGGCGTTCGGCCACATCCAGGAAGTGATCATTCAGAACTTCCTGGCCAAGCCTGATACCGCGATGCGCAATACGCCTGATGCGGGACTCGACGAGTTTCTCGCGGCCATCGCCGTCGCACGCCTGTTGCTCGGGCCGACGATGCGGATTCAGAGTCCGCCGAATCTCGTCTCGAACAGCGAGTGCCTCGCGCTGCTCGGCGCAGGCGTGGACGACTGGGGCGGGGTATCACCGTTGACCCCCGATCACGTCAACCCCGAGCGTCCGTGGCCGAACCTCGAGACCTTGGCCGAGATCAGCGCCGAGGGCGGCTTCACGCTGACCGAACGCACCGCAGCTCAGCCGGCGTATGTCTTGGCGGGGGCTCCGTGGATCGATCCGCGCATCGCAGGCCACGTGCAGGCGCTGGCGGATCCCAAGACCGGCCTCGCCCTGCCCGACACCAAGCCGGTGGGCCGGCCGTGGCAGGAACCGGACGAGTCGTGGGAATCGAGCGGACGTGTCGATCTCAATACCGAGATCGACACGGACGGGCGCAACACCGAGACCCGCAGTGACCTGGGCAGTGCGTTCGGCGACTGGGAGACCGTGCGCGAACAGGTCCTCGAGCTCAGTGCTCCGATTCGCGTCGACACCGATCTGCTGGCTGCGCTCCGCAGTGCCGAACGCGACCCGGCCGGATGTTCCGACGACGAGTACCTGGCCCTTGCCACGGCGGAGGGCCCGGGCCTGGAAGCCGTTGTGGCACTGGCGGATGCGCTGCGCAAGGATGCCGTCGGCGAGGACGTCACCTACGTGGTGAACCGGAACATCAACTTCACCAACATCTGCTACACGGGCTGCCGATTCTGTGCGTTCGCGCAGCGCAAGGGTGACGCCGACGCGTTCACGCTGTCGGCAGAGCAGGTCGCCGACCGTGCGTGGGAAGCGCACGTCGCCGGCGCAACCGAGGTGTGCATGCAGGGCGGTATCGATCCGGAACTTCCCGTCACCGGTTACGCCGACCTGGTCCGGGCCGTCAAGAAGCGCGTGCCGTCGATGCACGTCCACGCGTTCTCTCCGATGGAGATCGTGAACGGTGCATCGCGCAGTGGTGAGAGCATCAGGGATTGGCTGACGGCCCTTCGTGAGGCGGGCCTGGACACCATTCCCGGTACGGCAGCGGAGATCCTCGACGACGAGGTGCGCTGGATCCTCACCAAGGGCAAACTGCCGACGGCGGAATGGATCGAAGTGGTCACCACGGCGCACGAGGTGGGGCTGCGGTCGAGTTCGACGATGATGTACGGGCATGTCGATCAGCCGCACCATTGGGTCGGGCACCTGAACGTTCTTCGCGGAATCCAGGACCGTACAGGCGGATTCACGGAGTTCGTGCTGCTGCCGTTCGTTCACCAGAGCGCGCCCCTGTACCTGGCGGGCGCTTCACGGCCAGGGCCGACCAATCGGGACAACCGCGCTGCGCACGCGTTGGCACGCATCATGCTGCACGGCCGCATACCCAATATCCAGACCAGCTGGGTCAAACTTGGCATCACCGGAACGCAGATGATGCTCAACGGCGGCGCCAACGACCTCGGCGGAACGCTGATGGAAGAGACGATCTCGCGGATGGCCGGCTCGGAACACGGTTCCGAGAAGACCGTCGCAGAACTGCGCGCCATCGCCGAGGGAATCGGACGCCCGGCACGCGAACGAACCACCACACATGCACGACGCGAAGGAGCGATTGCCTGATGGCTGACGTACTGGGGGACCGCAAGGTCGTCGAGGTTCTCGATCGAGCGGTGTGGGGGATCAACCCGGTTCTCGACCTCGCCTACAGCGATCCGCTCGGTATCAAGCGTCGGACGTTCGAGCCGACCGATCCCGAGCGAAACGCTGCTGCGATGGTGTTGGACGCGGCCGCTTGGGTCCTCGACGTCGTCAAGTTCCCCGGGACGGCGGCGTGGTCGGTGATGACCGACGAGCAGCGCTCGAAGTGGTGGACGACCCGGTTGGGTGCACTCAACACCGTTGCCGTGGCGTTCCCCGGCATCTTCGGCGTCCTCCTCAATCGGTTGCCGATCCAGGACCTGCTGGCCTTCGCGAATCAGGCCGTTGTGCTCGTTGCGGTTGCCCGTGAACACGGAGTGACCGAACGGGATCAGCAGGTGGACCTCCTGGCGTCGGTGCTGTGCCGGCGTGAGACGAAGTCTCGAGAGCTTCTCACCGGAGAGGACTTCGCCGAGAAATCAGCCGGCGGCGCCGACGAGACCTGGCGCCCGTTCGCGCTCATCGGAACGTTGTGGCGCACGTCCAAGACTTTTCGTGCCATCACGGACGAGTTGCACAAGCGGCCGTCTCGGACAAAACCGTACGAGATCATCGGCAAGATTCCGGTGGTCGGCGTCGTGGCGGATTACCTCGGTGAGCGGGGCGCACTGGTACGCGCGGCCGCTCTGGGGGAGAAGTGGATCGCGATTCGGTCGAGGAACATCACCGCAGTAGGCTGAAATGTGTTACCCCCGCCTGCTCAGAGTCGGTCGGCAGGGGGATAATAGGCTGTTCCCGCGGTACGTGAGAGTCGTATCGGATTTTCGGCCCCTTGCAACTGCGTGTTGCGGCGGCGATGCACGACAGGAAGGCAGGGAGATCGGCAGTGACCTACACGATTGCTGAACCGTGTGTAGATGTGATGGACAAGGCGTGCATCGAAGAATGCCCTGTCGACTGCATCTACGAGGGTGGACGCATGCTTTACATCCACCCCGACGAGTGTGTCGACTGCGGCGCGTGTGAGCCTGTCTGTCCCGTCGAAGCCATCTTCTACGAAGACGACGTCCCGGACCAGTGGAACGCGTACATCAGCACCAACGTCGATTTCTTCGACGATCTCGGCTCACCGGGTGGAGCGGCAAAGCTCGGCAAGGTCGACTACGACACGCCGTTCATCAAGGCGCTGCCTCCCATGGGTGAGGAATAGAGATCTTGTCTCGTACTCCGGTGGCCGCTGGGCTTCCTGATTTTCCGTGGGATTCGCTCGCCGATGTCACGGCGAAGGCGCACTCTCATCCCGACGGCATCGTGAACCTGTCCGTGGGGACGCCGGTGGATCCGGTGGACCCGGTGATTCAGGAGGCTCTGGCCTCTGTTGCCGAGGTGCCCGGATACCCGACGACTCATGGCACGCTCGCGCTTCGCGAGGCCGTGGCGGAGTCACTGGATCGCCGCTACAACATTCCCGACGTCGATCCGGCAGCGGTGCTGCCGGCCATCGGTACCAAGGAAATGATCGCGTGGCTGCCGAAATTGCTCGGTCTCGGAGCCGGCGATCTGGTGGTCATTCCGGAGTTGGCGTACCCGACGTACGAGGTCGCAGCGAAACTGGCAGGTGCTCGTGTCCTGCGCGCCGACGGCTTGAACAAGCTCGGTCCCGAGTCGGCGGCGATGATCTTCGTGAACTCGCCCTCGAATCCCACCGGCAAGGTGCTCGGCCTCGAGCACTTGCAGAAGGTCGTGGCCTGGGCGCGCGAGCGCGGCGCCATCGTCGTCTCCGACGAGTGCTACCTCGGATTGACGTGGGAAGCCGATGCGCTCTCCATTCTCGATCCTCGTGTCAACGACGGTGATCTGACCGGTTTGCTTGCGGTCCACTCACTTTCGAAGACGTCCAATCTCGCGAGCTATCGCGCCGGGTTCGTCACCGGTGATCCGGCTCTGGTGTCGGAACTGCTCGAGGTGCGCAAGCATGCGGGCATGATCCTGCCGCTACCGATCCAGGCGGCGATGACCGCAGCCTTGGGCGACGACCAACACGAGAACATCCAGCGCGAGCGGTACCGCGAGCGTCGTAGTGTGTTGATCGAAGCTGTTCGAGGCGCCGGATTCACCGTCGACAATTCCGAGGCAGGTCTGTACCTCTGGGCGACGCGCGGCGAGGAATGTCGAGCGACGGTCAGTTGGTTCGCCGATCGTGGGATCCTCGTTGCCCCCGGTGAGTTCTACGGACCGAGCGGGAGCAAGCACGTGCGGATCGCGCTCACTGCAACAGACGAACGAATCGCCGCGGCAGCAAAGCGCCTCTCCGCCTGAATCGTGTGCTTTCCCAGGTGTCAGGTTCCCTGATGTCGGTATCGGTCCGATGTAAGGTCGCGCTGTGACCACCTCAGGGACCGGCGGCTTGGACGCGGTACTGATTGTCGCCGTCGTTGTTGCCTCGATCGCGCTGATGCTCGCGTGGCTGAAGGATCGTCGAATATTCGGAGACCTACCTCTTTCGGCCGTTGTGCTTTGGCTCGTGGTGGCAGTGCCGTCAATTTTGCAGGCGCTGATGCCGGGACTGTTGGACATGTTTCGCCGTGATCCCACGTTGATCCGCGACGGTCAGTGGTGGCGGATTCTGACGTCGGTGTTCGTCCAGGACGGCGGCCTTGCCGGGACGGTTGCCAACCTTCTCACGTTGGCAGTGGTGGCGCCGCCTGCTTTTCGGCTCTGGGGCGCCGCACGCGGTTGGGCACTCTTCCTGCTCGGTCAACTGTTGTTCGGTTTGCTCACCACCGCAGTCTTCCCGTCGACCGGCGCAGGCAACTCCGGTGCCACGCTTGCTCTGGCAGCGGCGGCCGCGGGCATCGGCGTTCTGGTGCGCCCGCGAATGCCTGAGATTGTTCTGACGGTCGTGATTGTCGTCGGCGGCGCAACATTGGTGACGGTCGACGACGCACACGGATTCGCGGTGCTTTCCGGGGCGCTCTTGGGGGCTGCGCTGGTGACGCTGTTCCCTCCGCACTCGATGGACGCGCGTCGGGCAGGAGAAAGTTTGCGACCATCCGCGCTGTGAGATGCTGTCGTGGTGCTGCTGAGATCCTTGAACCCCCTTGCTGTTGCCCGCGGTGAAGACCTCGACGACGCCGTGACGATCGGTGACACGGTTCTCTCGCGGAGTGCCATTCTCGGTGCCGCGACCTCGGTCGCGGAGCGAGTGGCGCAGGCCGATCGGGTTGCCGTATTGGCAACTCCCACAGCAAAAACGATTCTCGCCGTCGTCGGGGCGTTGATTGCCGGCGTCACCGTTGTGCCGGTCCCGCCGGACTCGGGGAAGGCTGAGCGAGAGCACATTCTGCGTGACTCCGGTGCCCAGGCGTGGCTCGGCGAAACGGACGACCACTGCGAAGGTTTGCCCGTGGTTCCCGTCCGATTGCACGCTCGCTCGTGGCACAGCTATCCCGAACCGGCACCGCAGTCCACAGCATTCGTCCTGTACACGTCCGGAACCACTGGCCCACCGAAGGGCGTTCTGCTCAGTCGCTCGGCTATCGCAGCCGGGCTCGACGCGCTCGCCGAGGCCTGGGACTGGACGTGGCGAGACACCCTCGTACACGGGCTGCCGCTCTTCCACGTGCACGGACTGATTCTCGGAATCCTCGGCCCCCTCCGGATCGGCAGCCGGGTGATCCACACCGTCAAGCCGACGCCGGAAAACTACGCACGGGCCAAAGGCTCCCTCTACTTCGGTGTCCCCACCGTCTGGTCGCGTATCGCCGAAGACGAAGAAGCTGCCCGCGCGTTGTCCGGTGCCCGACTTCTGGTCTCCGGTAGTGCGCCGCTTCCCGTGCCTGTCTTCGAAAAGCTGCGGGAGCGAACAGGATTGACGCCCATCGAGCGTTACGGCATGAGTGAGACGATGCTGACCCTGAGCACGCGTTTCGACGGCGAGCGACGCCCGGGGTGGGTCGGCGTGCCGCTGCGCGGAGTCGAGACTCGTCTTCGTGACGAGAAGGGCAACGATGTGCCGCACGACGGCGAGAGTATCGGCGGTCTACAGGTACGTGGGCCGATGCTTTTCGACGGCTACTTGAACCGTCCGGACGCAACCGCCGAGTCCTGGACGGAGGACGGCTACTTCAAGACCGGTGACGTCGCCGTCATCGACGAGGGTGGGTTCCACCGAATCGTCGGCCGCGAATCCATCGACTTGATCAAATCCGGTGGATTCAGAGTCGGCGCCGGCGAGATCGAGACCGCCATCCTCGGGCACCCTTCGGTGTCCGAAGTTGCGGTGATCGGTGTCCCCGACGCCGATCTGGGGCAACGGATCATCGCCGTCGTAGTCCGTAAGCCCGGGACTCCCGAGGTCACCGAAGCCGAATTGGTCGAGTTGGTCGGGGCGGAGTTGTCGGCGCACAAGCGTCCCCGTGAGGTTCGATTTGCCGAGACTCTGCCACGTAACGCGATGGGCAAGGTTCAGAAGCGTGAGCTGCTCTAGGCAGGTCAGTTTGCTGAAAAGTCGCTGCGACGCTTGAAGGTTCGTGAATTCGGCCGGCCTGTCCCGAAATGTGGACTCGCCGGTTCTCCGACGATTCAGCGCTAGTTGGAATTTCTGTGTTCTTGGCTACACTACCGCCCGGTAGGGACAGTTCCAGTCGCGCGCATACCGTCGGTATGCCTGAGTGCGAGTGGCCTCGGAAGGGCAGATTTCATGGCGGGCGGACGGCATTCGAGTCCTGACAGCGGGCGGTCGATCGGGTTCTACGCAGTGGGTGGGTTGGTTGCCGTCGCGGTAGTCGCCACCGGGGTGGTGGTCTTCAAGGCAACACAGTCCGATTCCTGCGAGAGCGTCGACGAGTACTCGCTGGCAGCGGATCCTGCGATCGCGCCGGCAGTCACGGAGATCCTCGCAGAATCGTCGCCGGAGCAGACAGGCTGTTCACGGATCACGGTCACCTCTGCGCTGCCCGGGGACGTTGCGGGAACCCTGGGTAAGGGCGTGGACGCGCCGGACATGTGGATACCGGATTCGACAGCGTGGGTGGGCAAAGCTGCATTGACGGCCAAAGGGCCGGTCGCTGCCGCCGGCGGTTCGATCGCCACCTCGCCTGTCGTACTTGCCTCCGGCGGTGGCGAACAGTTTGCCAGTTGGCTCACGGCGCTACAGGTTCCCGATCTGGCGTTGGGCAATCCGTTGTTCACAGGGGTTGCGTCGGCGCCCATTCTCGGAGCTCTCGCGGAGACCGGGGCCACCTCCGAATCCGTTCGAGCGGCACTCGTACCGCATGCGCAAGCGGAGAGTGTTCGTACCGAAGAGCAGCCGGTGGGACAGAAGATGCTCACCGAATTGGTCAGCTCCGGAAAGGTCGGTGTTTCGACCGAGCAACAGGTCGTCGAGTTCACGAAGGCCGAGTCGAAGATTTCCGCGACAGTACCGGCGACGGGAACCATGATCATGGATTACCCCCTGGTGGTCAGTGCTTCGGCACCGGACCGGCACTACGCCGCAGCCAAGAAGAGTGACGCCATCGCCGAGCTGTTGCACAGTGAATCTGCTCAGGAAGTGCTGACGCGCAGCGGGTTCCGTACTTCCGGCGGTGGAGCCGTCGAAGGTGGAGTCGGTGACGTCACGGCACTGACCGTGTCCGAACAGTCGGTGGCCGATCAGACACTGGGCGCTTGGGCTCTGATGGCCAAGCCGATCCGGACACTCGTTGCGATCGACGTGTCTGCGTCGATGGACTACCCGGCGGCAGGCGGCAAGACGCGCATGCAGTTGACCACTGCTGCTGCTCTGGCCGGCAATCAGGTCTTCCCAGACAGCGTCGCTGCCGGTCTCTGGGCGTTTTCCCAAGGTATGAACGGAACCCAGGACTTCCAGGAATTGGTGCCGATCAGGCGCTACGACACGATCGTCGACGGTGTGACTCAACGAAAGTTGATGGCAGATCAGGCGAACCGACTCACCGAACTCAAACGTGGCGCCACAGGTTTGTACGACACGACGCTGGCCGCATTCCGTAAGGTTCAGGAATCGTACGATCCGCGAGCAGTCAACAGCGTCATCATCTTGACCGACGGCGCAAACGAAGATCCTGACAGCATCAGCCGTGAACAGTTGCTCGATGTTCTTGCACGCGAGCAGGATCCGGCGCGTCCGGTCATCATCGTCACCATCGGCATCACCGATGACGCAGATGCGGCGGCGCTCGCCGATATCTCCCGCGTGACGGGCGGTTCGACGTACATCGCTCGTGACCCCTCGGAGATTTCCGAGGTGTTCGTGAACGCATTGGCTCACCGAGGAACTTAGGCCGCATCCGGACTGGTCCAGGGTGCCGGAAGTGGCGGAGCCTCAGACGAATACCGGTGCCCGGTAGGTGTCGTTGTGGTGAAGGTGTGCCGGTTACCTGGTACAGGTTCGGAAGTCCAGTCCGAGCCCTGTTTCGCGTAATTGCATGCCGCACACAACCCGGCACCGTTGGCTGCGCTGGTGAGGCCACCCCTCGAGTGATCGCGAATGTGGTCGCGGTGGCGAACCGGCGCGTCGCACCACGGAGTACGGCAGCTTCGATCACGGAGTTCGATCAATCGCGCCAACCCCTTCGGGAAGGTTCTCGCCGTGGATTCCATTGCGGTCAGCGCGCCCGTATCGGGGCGTGCGTAGAGCTTTCGGACCGTTGCCACCGTTTCGGAGTCATCGCTGGCCTTGGTGATCCATTCGCGTGCAATAGCGGCTGGTACAGGTCCGTACCCGTGGACGTACGCCGGGTCGGAATTTTCGCCCAACAATGACTGGTCGGAGACAACCAGATTCACGGTGACGGGTGTCGGTGTGGCGCGGCCGATTCCGGTAACCCGCTCGACCAGGAGATCAGCCATGATTTGCGCTCGGGTGCGCTTGTCCCCGCCGGCAAGTACGGAATCTGCGTCGCGCCTGAGCGTGGCGTGCACGGCGATACCTTCGGCCGCGGGAAGAAACACATTGAGCCAGCACATCGTGTCGGGCGCAGGCCGTGACGTCACTCGTCTGTCTCCCACGGCTTTGCGTGCTCGTCTGGCAACACTGTCGGAGTCTATTTCGGCAGCGCGTGCGCGGAGTCTTTCTGTCAGTTGATGGTTGCCGCATCCGTCCAAGATTGCAGCGTCGCAGCAGAACTCGCGATCCAACGTAGCGCGATCCTGGGCGGTGAGACATGAAGTCTCGCGCATGAGGATCGTCGCCTGATGCTCACTGATGGAGCCGTCGACGAGTAGTCGAAGTGTGTGCGGCATCTCGTCGTTCAGTGCGCGGGCCAGGTTCAGATGCTGAGTTCCGAACCAAGCCGACTCTCGCCGTGCGAGGGCAATCTGCGCGTTGATTCCACGGCCTTGGTATGCGCGCGGCACTCCCCGTTCGCTGCGGTCGTTGCGGGTGAACGCGTCGAGATCGGCAGCCAGCAATGCCTGGGCACCAGCGCAACTGGCCTTCAACTCTTCCAAAGCGCGCAGAAGATCCACGCGTGCTGCGTTGTCGATGGATCGATCCATGCTGACGAGTGATGCTCGGAATTGTCCGATGGTCTCTTCGGATATCGCCTGTTTGGATATGGCCTGTTCAGATACTTGCGTCGTCACTTTTACCCCCCGGTAGTGTCGAACATACATTCGATACTAGCCTCGACAGCGAACGGACGCAACGCCTTTCTCCGTTGGCGTCTGAAAGTTCCGACAGTTCGGTTTTCGTGGTTGACTGGTCCTCATGATCGAGCTGAGGGGATTGACCAAGGTTTACGGACCGACGAAAGCGGTGGACGATTTGTCGTTCACGGTCAAGCCGGGCATCGTGACGGGCTTTCTGGGCCCGAACGGTGCAGGTAAGTCGACGACGATGCGGATGATCCTGGGTTTGGATCAGCCGACGTCGGGTGCGGCGTTGATCGAGGGCAAGCCGTACCGGGAGCTCAAGACGCCGTTGCGGACGGTGGGTGCGTTGTTGGATGCGAAGTGGGTGCACCCCAATCGCAGTGCGCGGGCGCATCTGCAGTGGATGGCTGCTTCGAACGGGATCTCGAAGTCCCGCGTCGACGAGGTGCTCGGGTTGGTCGGATTGTCCGAGGTGGCGGGCAAGAAGGCCGGCGGGTTCTCGCTCGGTATGTCGCAGCGTCTCGGGTTGGCGGGTGCGTTGTTGGGGGATCCGAAGGTGTTGTTGTTCGACGAGCCGGTCAACGGTCTCGATCCGGAGGGCATTGTCTGGATTCGTAAGTTCATGCAGCGGTTGGCGGCGGAGGGCCGCACGGTGTTGGTGTCGAGTCACCTTCTGTCGGAGATGGCGTTGACGGCGGAGCAGTTGGTGGTGATCGGTCGGGGTCGGTTGATTTCGGATTCGACGGTGGCGGAGTTCGTGGATCGTTCGTCGGAGTCGACGGTGCGCGTGCGCAGCCCACAGCTCGATGCGTTGCGCAGTGTGTTGCTCTCGCAGGGGTTGACGGTGCGTGAAGACGGTTCCGGTGTTGCCCCGGCATTGGTGGTGGTGGATTCGACCACCGATGTGATCGGTGGGTTGGCTGGTTCGCAGGGAATCGTGTTGTACGAGTTGGCTTCTCAGCAGGGGTCGCTCGAGGATGCGTTCATGAAGTTGACCGGAGACGATGTCCAGTACCACGCATCCGGTATCGATCCGGGTGTCGGTGCACACCACGCAAATACACAGCAGGCAAACACGCAGCAGGCAAACACGCAGCAGGCTATGGGAGGTGCACTGTAATGGCTGTTCTCAGTGCTGAACGTATCAAGATCACCACGACCAAGTCGCCGCTGTGGTGCACGATCATCATCATCGTGCTCGGGTTGGGACTCGCTACCGTTTTCGGACTGAGCGCCAAGTCGTCGCTCAGCAACCCCAACGGTGCAATGATGCCGACAGTTTCGGGGGCACTCAGTGGAGTGACCGGCTTCGGTGTGTTGGTTCTGATGATCATGGCGGCTCTCGCGATCACCAGCGAATATCGTTTCGGGACCATCCGCACCACCTTCCAGGCGGTTCCGAACCGCGCCTCGGTGCTCATCGCCAAAGCGGGCCTCATCGGTGGGTTCGGAGCGGTGCTGAGTCTCGTGTTGTCGTTCGGCGCCTTCGGCCTCACGAAGGCCACATCAGGTGACGCCGGAAGATTCCTGACTCTGTCCGGCGACGAGAACTGGCGGGTCGTCTACGGAACACCGATCTACGCGTTCTTCTGCGTAGTTCTAGCAGTCGGAGTGGGCGCGTTGCTCCGGCAGTCTGCAGGTGCGATCGCGCTTCTGCTGTTGTGGCCCTTGCTGATCGAGAATCTTTTCAACCTGTTCGGAAGTATCGGCGAGAAGATCATGCCGTTCCTGCCGTTCATGAACGCCAACAATTTTCTCGGTTCCGGCGGTAGCGTCGATTTCCACTGGGGACCCTGGGGCAGCCTGATCTACTTCGCCCTCTTCGTGCTCGTCGTATTCGGTCTCAGCATCGTCGTCGTGAACAGGCGGGATGCATAGGCACACGGATCAGACGGGCTGATTCTGCTTACGCCAACGGGCGTTCAGGAAACCCAATGCCGCGATCACGAGGAACAACACGGTGGTCGAGATCAACTGTGCACGGGCATCGGCGTCGAAGAGCATGAGGACGACGAAGACGCCGAGCATCGCGAGTGTCGCGTAGCTCAGATACGGGAACAGCCACATACGAACTGTCAGCTTGCCCGACGCTTCGAGTTGTTTACGCAGTCGCAGATGCGAGACGACGATGAAGATCCAGATGACCAGCAGCGCAGCGCCGACTGCGTTGAGCAGGATGCCGAGCAGGACGTCGGGGAGCAGCCAGTTGAGCAGGACGCTGACGA
This sequence comes from Rhodococcus sp. no. 34, assembly GCF_054589475.1. NCBI lineage: Bacteria > Bacillati > Actinomycetota > Actinomycetes > Mycobacteriales > Nocardiaceae > Rhodococcus > Rhodococcus sp. no. 34. The sequence goes on along the minus strand of NZ_BAAILK010000049.1, from coordinate 116,611 downwards.
AGCCGAAGAACACCGACAGCAGAACGGCATTGGTCGGAACTCCGGTGCTCGACAGTTTCGCCATGAAAGCGGGTCCGTCGCCGCGGCGCGAAAGTGAGAACGCCATCCGTGAGGTGCCGTAGATGTTGGCGTTGAACGCGGAAAGCAACGCCACCACGACGACGAGTTCCATGAACCCGGCAACGCCTGGAATGTTCGCCTTGTTCAGGACGGCCACAAACGGGCCGCTCTCGAGTTCGGGGTCGTTCCAGGGCAGCACCAGAACCATGATCGAGATGGCGCCGATGTAGAAGACGCTGATGCGCCACACGACGCTCCGGACAGCGACGGCGATGGAGCGTTCCGGATTCTCGGATTCGGCTGCGGCGATGGTAACGATCTCGATCCCACCGAAGGCGAATGCCACGACGAGAAGTCCTGCGGCAATGCCAGACAGCCCGTTGGGCATGAAGCCGCCCTGGCCGAACAGATTGCTCGTACCGACCGGGTCGGTATCGGGGAGGATGCCGAACACCAGCAGGACACCGATGATCAGGAAGCCGATGATGACGGTGACTTTGATTGCGGCGAACCAGAACTCGAACTCACCGAAGTTGCTGACTTTCGCCAGGTTCACCACGGCGAAGAACACCACGAAAACCAGGGCGACAACCCATTGCGGGATCGACGGCACCCAGTCGTTCACGATCGCCGAAGCCCCGGTGATCTCGGCGCCCAGCACCATGATCAGCATGAACCAGTAGAGCCAGCCCATCACGAAGCCGGCCCACTCGCCGATCCCCAGGCGCGCGTAGTGAGAGAAGGAACCGCTGGCCGGGATCGCGGCGCCCATCTCGCCGAGCATGCGCATCACGAACACCACGACGGCGCCCGCAAGGATGTAGGAGATCAGGACGGCCGGCCCGGCCTTGGCGATACCGACGCCGGTTCCGAGGAACAGGCCGGCGCCGATGGCCGAGCCCAGGCCCATCATCGTCAGATGGCGGACCTTGAGACCGTGGCCGAGAGCAGTGGTTGTTCCGTCGGAGACGTCGGTGTCAGTCATCAGTCGTTGGCGTGCAAAGCAGCGTTCAGTTCGACGCCGGTGCCCTTCCACGGCACGACCTCGACGGCACCCGAGACCGAGTTACGACGGAAGAGAAGGTTCGACTTGCCGCTCAGTTCCTTGGCCTTGACGACGGTTCCGTCCGGGCCGGTGACCTTGGTGCCGGCGGTGACGTAGAGGCCCGCTTCGAGGACGCAGTCGTCGCCGAGCGAAATGCCGAGGCCGGCGTTTGCACCGAGGAGGCAGCGCTTGCCGAGGGAGATCGTTTCCTTGCCTCCACCGGAGAGGGTGCCCATGATCGAGGCGCCGCCGCCCACATCGGATCCGTCGTCGACGACGACGCCCGCGGAGATGCGGCCTTCGACCATCGAGTTGCCGAGGGTGCCGGCGTTGAAGTTGACGAAGCCCTCGTGCATGACGGTCGTTCCGCTGGCGAGGTGTGCACCGAGTCGGACACGGTCCGCGTCACCGATGCGAACTCCGGACGGCACGACGTAGTCGACCATGCGGGGGAACTTGTCGACGCTGAACACGGTCACGACGCCGCGGATGCGCAGACGCGAGCGAACCTGCTCGAAACCTTCGACGGCGCACGGGCCGAAGTTGGTCCACACGACGTTGCTGAGCAGGCCGAACTGGCCGTCGAGGTTGACACCGTGGGGTGCAACGAGACGGTGCGAGAGGAGATGGAGGCGCAGGTAGACGTCATGTGCGTCGACCGGCGCCTTGGAGAGATCGGCGATGGTGGTGCGCACGACGACCTGCGATACCTCGCGAGCGTCGTCAGTGCCTGCCAGCAGTGCAAGATCGGAAGGAATATCTGTTCCCTCGACGTTCTCGGTACCGGTCTTGTCGAATGTTCCCAGCTCCGGTGCCGGGAACCAGGTGTCGAGGACGGTTCCGTCCGCGGTCACGTTGGCGATACCTACTGCTGTTGCTCCCTGTGCGCTCACGGGACTAGAGATTACTGGGTGGTGGGTGCACCGGCCTAGGCTGGTGCGCGTGAGCATCCTCGATCTTGCTTCGGACCCCATCGACTTGACGGCCGCCCTGGTCGACATCCCCAGCGTCTCGCACGACGAATCCGTCATTGCGCAGGCTGTCGAGGATGCGCTGCGTGAGCAGACTTCGGGCTTCGAGATCATCCGCAACGGCAATGCCGTGTTGGCGCGTACGTCGCGTGGTTTGCCCAGTCGGGTCATGCTCGCCGGACATCTGGATACGGTGCCGATCGCGGACAACGTTCCTTCGCGGCGTGACGGCGACATCCTGCACGGCTGCGGGACCGTGGACATGAAGTCGGGCGACGCGGTCTTCCTACACCTTGCGGCCACCATCGAGAACCTGGCCCACGATCTGACCCTCGTCTTCTACGACTGCGAAGAGATCGCCGCAACGTACAACGGCCTGGGACGGATCGAACGCGAGATCCCGCAATGGCTCGCGGCGGACGTCGCAATTCTCGGTGAGCCGACGGCCGGTTTCATCGAGGCCGGGTGTCAGGGCACGATGCGGGTGCGGTTGACGGCTTCGGGAACTCGCGCCCATTCGGCCAGGTCCTGGCTGGGGGACAATGCCATTCACAAGTTCGGCGGAGCGTTGGAGCGGTTGTCGAGTTACCAGCCGCGCTCGGTCGACATCGACGGTTGCGGCTACCGCGAGGGCTTGTCGGCGGTGCGGATCTCCGGTGGCGTCGCCGGAAACGTCGTCCCGGACGAAGCCGAGATGGACGTCAATTTCCGATTCGCGCCCGATCGCAGCGAGGTACAAGCCGAGGCGCACGTGCGCGAAGTGTTCGACGGTCTGGGCCTCGGATTCGAGGTCACCGACTCCTCGCCCGGCGCGCTGCCCGGCTTGGCGAACCCGTCCGCTGCCGCCCTGATCGAGGCGGCCGGTGGTCAGTTCCGTGCGAAGTACGGGTGGACCGACGTGTCCAGGTTCTCGGCGCTCGGCATTCCTGCCGTGAACTACGGACCGGGTGATCCGAACCTCGCGCACAAGCGCGACGAGCACGTTCCGGTGCAGCAGATCACCGACGTCGCGGCCGTGCTGAGGAAGTATCTGTCGGCCTGACCGTTAGCCTTGCCGCATGGCACCAGAGAAGAATTCGGCTTCGAAGAAGCAGAGCTCGTCGATCAAGCACCGCGGGCCGGTTCAGCTTCGACGCAAGCGCAAGGACGAGAAGACCACGACGGATCAGCGCTTGCTCGACAAGCGCGGACCCACGGATTGGGTACACACCGATCCGTGGCGTGTGCTGCGTATCCAGAGCGAATTCATCGAAGGTTTCGGCGCACTCGCCGAGGTCCCGCGTGCGGTGACGGTGTTCGGTTCGGCCCGCACCACGGTCGATCATCCCGAGTACCAATCCGGGCGCGAGCTGGGAACGGCGTTGGCCGAGGCCGGGTACGCCGTCATCACCGGTGGTGGGCCAGGAGTGATGGAAGCTGCCAACCGCGGTTGTAGTGAGGCCGGCGGGTACTCGATCGGCCTCGGCATCGAGTTGCCGTTCGAGCAGGGACTCAACGAGTGGGTGGATCTCGGAATCAACTTCCGGTACTTCTTCGCACGCAAGACGATGTTCGTGAAGTACTCCCAGGCATTCATCTGCCTGCCGGGTGGCTTCGGAACACTCGACGAGCTGTTCGAGGCACTCACCCTGGTGCAGACCCACAAGGTCACGCGCTTCCCGATCGTCCTGTTCGGTACCGAGTACTGGTCCGGACTCGTCGATTGGATCCGCGGCACCCTCGAGCGTGACGGCAAGATTTCCGAAGGTGACGTGAACTTGCTGCACGTCACCGACAGTGTGGAAGAAGCAGTACGAATCGTCCTCAACGCCGACAAGGGCGTCGACGAGGCCGCAGATCTGGGGAAAGAAGAAGAATGGTGACCGATTCCGACAAGAAGTACTCGATCTGCGTCTACTGCGCGTCGGGTCCGGTGGACGAATCGTTCCTGGCATTGGCTGCCGAGGTGGGAACCGCGATCGGTCGACGCGGATGGCAGTTGGTCTCGGGTGGCGGCAACGTGTCGATGATGGGCGCTGTCGCCGAGTCCGCTCGCGCGGCGGGTGCCTGGACCGTCGGCGTCATCCCGAAAGCCTTGGTGCACAAGGAAGTTGCCGACGTCGACGCCGACGAACTGATCGTCACGGACACCATGCGCGAACGCAAGAAGCTGATGGAAGACCACGCCGACGCGTTCATCACGCTGCCCGGCGGAATCGGGACGCTGGAAGAGTTGTTCGAGACGTGGACCGCCGGCTACCTGGGAATGCACGAGAAACCTGTCGTGATGCTCGATCCCGTCGGCCACTTCACCGGCCTGCTCGAGTGGTTGAACAAGCTCGACGGTACCGGCTTCGTCGGGCGTCAGGCGCTGGACACTCTGCTGGTGAGGACGGACGTCGAGGCCGCGCTCGACGCGTGCGTCAAATCCTGATCAGACGCGTGCGTGAAACCCTGACCTGGGGCATGGCGGGCTTTATTACCGTGCAGTAAGGTGGCCGCAGACTGGGCGGCCGAATGGGCGCCGGATACGTGTTAGGGGAGCCATGAGTTCGGAAGCCCGTTCGACCGTCGGCCTGCTCGATCTGGCGGCAAAACTGCCGTCGATGATCACCGAGGTGCCGATCCTGGCGCGGGGGGCCGCCGGGCTCACCCGTAAGCCTTCGGCCAAGGAATCGATCGGGTTGATCTTCCAGAAGGCCGCGCACGCGCACCCGTCGCGCCCGTTCATCCGGTTCGAGGGCCACGCGACCAGTTACGCGGAAGCCAACGAACTGGTGAACCGCTACGCGGACGTTCTCCGTGGTCGAGGAGTCGACCGCGGAGACGTCGTCGGAGTGCTGGCAAAGAACACTCCCGAAGCGCTGCTGATCGCCTTGGCCGCGGTAAAACTCGGCGCGGCAGCGGGCATGCTGAACTACAACCAGCGCGACGACGTTCTGGCACACAGCCTTACGCTCCTCGATGCGCGCGTCCTGGTGGTCGCCGACGAGTGCGAAGAAGCCCTCGAATCGTTGCCCGCCGGATTTAGCGGACCGAACCAACTTCTCGTCAGCGAACTCGCGGATCTGGCGAAGACGGCTGATCCGTCCAACCCCGCGGTCACCGCCGAGGTGCTGGCAAAGGAGAAGGCGTTCTACATCTTCACCTCGGGCACCACCGGAATGCCCAAGGCCAGCTTGATGACTCACTTCCGTTGGTTGAAGTCGATGTCGGGGCTCGGGTTGATGGGCGTGCGCTTGCGCGGCTCGGACACCCTGTACTGCTGCCTGCCGCTCTACCACAACAACGCGTTGACGGTCTCGCTGTCCTCGGTGCTCGCGTCCGGTGCGACAATCGCGATCGGACGTCAGTTCTCGGCCTCGCGGTTCTGGGACGACATCGCACTCAACAAGGCGACCGCGTTCACCTACATCGGCGAACTGTGCCGCTATCTGCTCAACCAGCCGGTCAAGCCGACCGACAGCGACAATGCTGTTCGGCTGATGGTGGGTAACGGTCTGCGCCCTGAGATCTGGGCCGAATTCACCCAGCGGTTCGGCATACCCCGCGTCGCCGAGTTCTACGGTGCGAGCGAATGCAACATCGCGTTCGTCAACGCACTCAACGTCGACAAGACAGCAGGCATCTGCCCGTTGCCGCACGCCGTCGTGGAGTTCGACGAGGACACCGGAAAAGCGTTGCGTGGAGCCGACGGTCGACTCCGCAAGGTTTCCACGGGCCAGGTCGGACTCCTGCTGTCGAAGGTCACCGACCGGGCGCCTTTCGACGGTTACACCGACGAAGCGGCGAGCAACAGCAAACTGGTACGCGGCGGATTCAAGGACGACGACACCTGGTTCGACACCGGAGACCTGGTGCGCAAGCAGGGATGGGGCCACGTCGCCTTCGTCGACCGTCTCGGCGACACCTTCCGTTGGAAGGGAGAGAACGTCGCCACCACGGAGGTCGAGGGCGCGCTGAGTTCGCACCCGGCCGTCGAGGAAGCAGTTGTCTACGGCGTCGAGATTCCGGGCACCGACGGTCGCGCGGGCATGGCGGCGGTCAAGCTGCGGGACGGTCAAAGCTTGGAGGGAAGTGAAGTCGCGGCACACCTCTACGGCAAGCTCCCCAACTACGCGGTCCCGCTGTTCATCCGCATCGTCGACTCACTCGAACACACCAGCACTTTCAAGTCGCGCAAGGTGGAATTGCGCAACGAGGGCTACGACGTCGGCGCCGACACTCTGCACGTTCTCGAAGGCCGTGAGGGTGGTTACGTGGACTCGTACGACGAATACGTCGGAAAGGTCGCGGCGGGCTCGGTACCCAAGGGCTAGACCGAGTTCCGTCATGCCAGTATGAGTGGCATGTCTTCACTCCCCGGTTCTACCGCGCAGCCAGGTCCGGCGCCCACCCTGTGTGGGCGTCCGGTCGCGGTCGACCGTGCACTGGTGATGGCCATCGTCAACCGCACTCCCGATTCCTTCTACGACCAAGGCGCGACGTTCTCGGATTCGGCAGCGATGGCTGCCGTCGACGGGGCCGTCGACGAGGGCGCCGATCTGGTGGACATCGGGGGAGTGAAAGCTGGGCCCGGTGACCTCGTCGACGCCGACGAAGAGGTCAGGCGAGTCGTTCCGTTCGTCGCCGCGATCAGAGCCAAGTACCCCGAGCTGATCATCAGCGTCGACACCTGGCGGAGCGGCGTCGCGCGGTTGGCACGCGCCGAAGGCGCCGACCTGATCAACGACACGTGGGCGGGTGCGGATCCCGACCTCGTCCTGGTTGCTGCCGAGACTGGTGCCGGGATCGTCTGCTCGCACACGGGTGGCGCGGTTCCGCGCACCCGCCCGCATCGTGTCCGCTACGACGACGTCGTCGCAGATGTGGTCACCGAGGTCGTGTCGGCGGCAGGGCGCGCCCTGGCACTCGGGGTTCCGCGTGACGCGATCCTGATCGATCCCACCCACGATTTCGGTAAGAACACCTTCCACGGGCTCGAGTTGTTGCGGAAAGTGGACGTTCTTGTAAACACCGGGTGGCCAGTGCTGATGGCGCTGAGTAATAAGGACTTCATCGGGGAGACTCTTGGTGTGGAGCTTTCCGAGAGGTTGGAGGGAACATTGGCAGCGACAGCAATGGCCGCGGCGGGCGGCGCCCGGGTGTTCCGTGTTCACGAGGTGGCGTCCACCCGTCGAGTAGTCGACATGGTGGCCGCGATCCAAGGACGCCGTGCCCCGGTACGTACGGTTCGAGGTCTGGCATGAGCATCACCGGTGCGGGCCCGACCCGCGTATGGGCAGACGCCAACAGTTGGGACCATCCGAGTTGGACGGTCGCCGAACTCGAACGGGCGAAGGGTGGCCGAACAGTCTCGGTGGTGTTGCCCGCGCTCAACGAAGAGGACACCGTTGCTGCGGTGGTCGACACCATTCATCCGTTGCTCGGTGGCCTGGTCGACGAGTTGATCGTTCTCGATTCCGGTTCGACCGACCGTACCGCCGAGCGTGCTCGCGCGGCGGGGGCGACGGTGATCAGTCGTGAGAGCGCAGTCCCGTCCATCCCGCCGACCGCGGGCAAGGGTGAGGTGCTGTGGCGTTCGGTCGCCGCAACGACCGGCGATCTGATCGCATTCGTCGACTCCGATCTCATCAATCCCGATCCGGCGTTCGTGCCCAAACTGCTGGGGCCGCTGCTCACGGTTGACGGCATCCATCTGGTGAAGGGCTACTACCGCCGTCCGCTGCGCGTGAGCGGCACGGAGGATGCCAACGGCGGCGGGCGAGTCACGGAATTGGTTGCGCGGCCCATGTTGGCCGCGCTGCGGCCGGAACTCACGTCGGTACTGCAACCGCTTGGCGGTGAATACGCGGGCACCCGTGAGCTGCTGTCCGCTGTCCCGTTCGCGCCCGGCTACGGCGTCGAGATCGGCCTTCTGCTCGACACGTACGACACGTTGGGGCTGGCGGCGATCGGTCAGGTCAATCTCGGTGTGCGCAAGCATCGCAACCGGCCGCTCGCCGACCTCGGTGTGATGAGCCGGCAGATCATCGGAACGATGCTCCGGCGGTGCGGGATCGAGGATTCGGGTGCCGGGTTGACCCAATTCCTGGTCGACGGCGATTCTTTCGTGCCCGAGACCACCGAGGTTTCGCTACTCGATCGACCCCCGATGAATTCGATAGTGCGCACCGCGGGGGTCTGACCGCTCACACTCGGGTATGGGAGTATCGGTCCATGATGACGATCCTCCTGTACCTGATTGTCATGGCACTGGTCGGCGCGATGATCTTCCTCGCCGCCAGTGCTGTGTTCGGGCGCTCGGAAGAGCTGCCGCCGCTGCCTCCTGGCACGACGGCGACCGTACTCCCGGCAGAGGACGTCACCGGGGCGGATGTCGACGCGCTGCGTTTTCAGCAGGTGCTGCGTGGCTACAAGGCGAGTGAAGTGGATTGGGCCCTGCATCGCCTCGGGTTGGAAATCGATTCTCTGCGTGCACAACTGGGCCGTGACGAGCGGTCTGAGGTCCTGGTGAAAGCGGATGCTCCGGCCAAGGCCGAAGCATCGCAGGAGGAGCCTGAGACCGTATCCGAATCGAAGGATTCCCAGGGCTGATGGCCGACGGACTCGTTCGGTGCGGCTGGGTGGTCGAGACGCCCGGCGACACGCTCTACCGCGACTATCACGACGAGGAGTGGGGGCGTCCGCTGCACGGGCGCGACGAACTGTTCGAACGACTCGCCCTCGAAGCATTCCAATCGGGACTTTCGTGGATCACGATTCTGCGCAAACGCGAGGCGTTCCGCGAAGCCTTCGACGGGTTCGATCCGGACAAGGTCGCAGCGTACGGAGTTGCGGATGTCGAGAGATTGCTCTCCGATGCCGCGATCGTCCGCAATCGCGCGAAGATCGAGGCGACGATTTCCAACGCCCGAGTGCTCGTGAATTCGCCCGATCTGGACCTCGATTCGTTACTCTGGTCGTTCTCGCCGCCTCGACGCACCAGAAGACTGACATCAATTGCAGAGGTTCCCGCGGTCACTCCCGAGTCGACTGCCATGGCTAAGGAACTCAAGCGGCGCGGGTTCAAGTTTGTGGGTCCTACCACGGCTTATGCGCTCATGCAGGCCACCGGAATGGTCGATGATCACGTGGCCGATTGCTGGGTTCCGGCGCAGGTGTGACGGTCGACTGAACACCCCTAAATGTGACTCAGATTCCCGGTTCCCGCATCCATAGGGAACAATGGAGGGTACGAGCCTCGCTGATTGTTGGCGGGGCGCACCGTTAGTCGAGGCGCAGAGCAATGCAGCGCAGATCTGGAGGGAGCAGAGGATGGCGGCCATGAAGCCCCGGACCGGGGACGGTCCCCTCGAAGCAACCAAAGAGGGACGAGGAATCGTCATGCGGGTTCCACTCGAGGGTGGCGGACGCCTCGTCGTCGAGCTGACCCCGGATGAAGCTGCAGCGCTCGGTGTGGAACTCACGAACGTCACCAGCTAGTCGGGTCCAGGTTGTAGCAGTACGAACAACAGCACGTGATTGCACGCAGGCTCCGTATCCGTTTCGGTACGGGGCCTGAAGTGTGTGCGCACCGCCGGTAGCCGAAAGGACGGATCAATGCTTGCCGCCGTGATCGATCTTCTGTCCTGCCCGCAGTGTGCTGCTGATCTGGAATTGGTGGACGGCGCCGCCGAGTGCGACCGCGGACATCGATTCGATATCGCTCGTCAGGGTTACGTGAGCCTGATCAGTGGCGGTGCCACGAAGTTCACCGGCGACAGTGCCGAGATGATTGCCGCGCGTGCACGATTGCTCGGCGCCGGCCACTTCGGCCCGCTGATGGATGCCGTCACCCGGGCCTGCGCGACGACGGCGGGGTCGGACCCCGCGCGGATCGTCGAAATCGGCGCAGGCACAGGACAATACCTCGCACACGTCGTGGATTCGCTGCCTGATTCTCGGGCGATAGCGTTGGACGTGTCCAAGTTCGCGGCCCGACGTGCCGCGAAGGTCCACGAAAGAATCGGTTCGATCGTCGCAGACGTCTGGCAACCACTACCCATTCGCGACGGAGCGCTCTCTCACGTGCTCTGTGTGTTCGCTCCTCGTAACGGTCCGCAGTCCCATCGAGTTCTCGCCGAAGACGGCGTTCTGGTGGTCCTGACGCCCACCGACAGGCATCTGCACGAGCTGATCGACATTCTCGCGATGGTCCGGGTCGACGACCGCAAAGTGGAACGTCTCGAATCGTCGATGGCCGGATACTTCGAGCGTGTGAGTAGCGACGAGGTCGAGTTCACGATGTCACTCTCACACCAGGACGTCCTCGACTTGGTGGGGATGGGACCGTCGGCGAGACACCTGACGCCCGCCGATCTGGCTGCCGCCGTGGCGAAGCTGCCGCAGCCGAGTACCGTCACCGCGTCGGCGACGGTCTCGACCTATCGCAAGATCTGACGCGGATCAGCGTCTCGTGACGGCGTCCGCGTAGACCTCGAGCGTCTGCTTGGCGATTTCGGCCCAGGAGAACTCGTCGATCGCACGGATCCTGCCCGCACGACCCATCGCGTCGGCGCCTTCTCGGTCGGCGACAACGGCATTGACGGTGGCCGCGAGCGATTCCTCGAATGCGTTCGGCTCGTAGGCGTTGTAGTGCACGAGTCGACCGGTGACGCCGTCGGCGACCACCTCGGGGATGCCGCCGACGTCGGAAGCGACCACGGCGGTCTCACACGCCATGGCTTCGAGATTGACGATCCCGAGGGGTTCGTACACCGAAGGGCAGACGAATACCGTTGCTGCCGAAAGTATTTCCCTGATCTGCTCGGTCGGGAGCATCTCGCGCACCCAGTAGACATTGCCCCGGTGCCGGGCGAGTTCGGCCACCGCCTTCTCCGTCTCGGCGGCGATCTCCGGCGTATCGGGAGCGCCGGCGCACAGCACGAGCTGAATCTCCGGGTCGAAGTGGTGGGCTGCCGCGACGAGGTGCCCGACGCCCTTCTGCCTCGTGATGCGTCCGACAAAGGCCACGATGGGTTTCGCCGGGTCGACGCCGATCGACGCGAGTGCGGACTGTGCTCCCGGCGCAGATCCCCCGGGATGCCATACCTCGGTGTCGATTCCGTTGCGGACTACGTGAACGCGACTCGGATCGACAGCGGGGTACGCGTCGAGGACGTCGAGTCGCATACCGGAACTGACGGCGATGATCGCGTCTGCGTGCTCGACGGCGTTGCGTTCGGACCACGACGAGATCCGATAGCCGCCGCCTAGCTGTTCGGCCTTCCACGGGCGTCTGGGCTCGAGTGAGTGCGCGGTGAGGATGTGCGGCACGTCGTAGAGAGCCGACGCGAGATGCCCGGCCAGTCCGGTGTACCAGGTGTGGGAGTGGACGATGTCGACACCGGCCGCGGCGTCCGCCATGCGCAGTTCGGCGGAGAGCGTCGTCAGGGCCGGGTTGGATCCGGCGAGAGCGGGGTCGGGAGAGTGGACGATCGCGCCTTCGCGCGGGGCGCCCATGCAGTGCACGTCGACCTCGCACAGCCGTTTCATCTGAGCGACGAGCTCGGTTACGTGTACTCCTGCGCCGCCGTAGATCTCCGGCGGGTATTCCTTGGTCATCATCGCGACTCGCACGCGCTAAACCTAACCGCCCGTAATCGATCCGGCTACCGATCACGTTATCCCCGACCGTTCGGAGGGGGACACGATCGGACCTCTCGGACTGCTTCGCTAGCGGGAGTTCACCAGTGCGGATAGGTTAGCGGTGTGAGAAGCCAGCCGCATGTGCTTGGAATCGTGCTCGCCGGGGGCGAGGGCAAACGCTTGTATCCGCTGACCGCGGACAGAGCGAAGCCCGCAGTGCCCTTCGGAGGTGCATATCGACTTATCGACTTCGTGTTGAGCAACCTTGTCAACGCGGGATATCTGCGTATTTGTGTGTTGACGCAATACAAGTCACATTCACTCGACCGCCACATTTCGCAGACGTGGCGATTGTCCGGGTTCGCGGGTGAGTACATCACCCCGGTCCCGGCCCAGCAGCGGCTCGGGCCGCGCTGGTACACCGGCAGTGCCGACGCAATCCTGCAGTCGCTCAATCTCGTTTACGACGAGGACCCCGAGTACATCGTGGTTTTCGGTGCCGACCACGTGTACCGGATGGATCCGGAACAGATGGTTCAGCACCACATCGAATCCGGGGCAGGCGTGACGGTCGCGGGTATTCGTGTACCGCGAAGTGAGGCTTTTGCTTTCGGCTGCATCGACAGTGACGAGTCCGGACGCATCACCCAGTTCCTGGAAAAGCCCGCCCATCCTCCCGGGACACCGGACGACCCCAATTCGACGTTCGCGTCCATGGGTAACTATGTGTTCACCACCAAGGTGCTCGTGGACGCCATCCGCGCTGATTCAGAGAATTCCGATTCCGATCACGACATGGGCGGAGACATCATTCCCGCCTTGGTCGCCGCGGGTGAGGCGTCGGTCTACGACTTCAAGGACAACGTCGTTCCCGGTGCCACCGATCGAGACCGCGGCTACTGGCGTGACGTCGGTACCCTCGACGCCTTCTACGACGCTCACATGGACCTGGTGTCGGTGCACCCGATCTTCAATCTCTACAACCGTCGCTGGCCCATCCGCGGCGCCACCGAGAATCTCGCGCCCGCAAAGTTCGTGAAGGGCGGACTCGCGCAGGAATCGGTCGTCGGTGCGGGGTCGATCCTGTCCGCGGCGACCGTGCGCAATTCGGTACTCAGTTCCAACGTGATGATCGAGGACGGTGCGACCGTCGAGGGCAGCGTGCTGATGCCGGGTGTGCGCATCGGCAAGGGTGCCGTCGTACGGCGAGCGATCCTCGACAAGAACGTCGTCGTCGGTGACGGCGAAATCATCGGCGTCGATCTCGAACGTGACCGCGAACGATTTGCCGTCAGTCAGGGTGGCGTCGTCGCCATCGGTAAGGGCGTCTGGATCTAGAGCTTGCTCGCGCAGAGGAGGCCGTCACCGAGGGGGAGGAGGACTCGAATGAGTCGCTCGTCCTCGGTCACGGCCTTTGCCGCTTCTCGGACCGCAACCGTTGTCGCGTCGCGTGCGGAGCTGTCGGCTACGCGGCCGTCGGCCAGGGCGTTGTGCAGAACGATGACACCGCCGGAGCGCAGCAGGCGGACGCCTTCGCGGACGTAGTGCGGGTGGTCGATCGCGGCGCAGTCGACGAACACCAGGTCGTAGCCGCCGTCGGCGAGCCGGGGAAGCACGTCGAGAGCCCGTCCGTTGATCAGGCGAGTGCGTGCCGGAGCGATTCCGCTTTCGCGGAAGGTCAGCTTGGCGGCCCGCTGATGTTCGGGTTCGCTGTCGATCGTGGTCAGGACGCCATCGTCGCGCATGCCGTGCAGAAGCCACAGGCTGCTCACGCCGGCTCCGGTACCTACCTCGACGGCCGTCTTCGCGTCGAGCATCCTCGCGAACATCGCGAGCGTCGCGCCGACGGCGGGCGTCACCGGATGGGCTCCGAGATCCAGCGCTCGATCTCGCGCCGCGGTCAAAATCTCGTCCTCGGAAACTACGTCCTCGACGTGGCGGAGTATCTGTTCGGCGTGGGTCACGCTCATGAGGTTATCGGGCGGTTCGGATTGTCGCTGCAAGGCGCGCAGTCACCAGGATTCTCAGGAATCCCTCAGGCTCCTCATATGGCGTGCACACCGCGATGAGAAAAGGTGTATACATCGCCGGATCGAAGATCGCACGGCGGTATCGATTTCTACCAAGTTGATCTTTCGCAGCTCGGTGATCGGGAACAAATCACAGCATCGGCTGGTTCTCCCGAATATCGCGCATCACGTGATTCGGACAACGCGGTGATCGAACTACGCGATCCCGAGCAGGAGGATCAACTTATTTACCAGGTCAACGACGAGCCTCGCCCTCGAGAGTCGGAAGTTTTGACGACGGAATCGGCTGTGGATTCCGAATTGATCGGCACTGCTGTGTTCGATGCAACTGGTGAGAAGTCCTCCATGCCGTCTTGGGACGAACTCGTGCGTCAGCACGGTGACCGGGTGTACCGCCTGGCCTACCGGTTGTCAGGCGATGCCCAGGACGCCGAGGACTTGACGCAGGACACCTTTATCCGGGTGTTCCGCTCGCTCTCCGATTATCAGCCCGGAACTTTCGAGGGCTGGTTGCACCGCATCACCACAAACCTGTTCCTCGACATGGTTCGCCGACGCAATCGCATCCGTATGGAAGCGCTGCCCGAGGACTACGACCGCGTTCCCTCGCCCGGTCCGGACCCCGAGCAGATCTACCACGACGCGCGCCTCGACGCAGGTCTGCAGGCCGCACTGGACTCACTCGCACCTGAATTTCGTGCCGCTGTCGTGCTCTGTGACATCGAAGGTCTGTCGTACGAGGAAATCGGTGCCACACTGGGAGTGAAGCTCGGAACGGTTCGTAGCCGTATCCATCGTGGGCGACAGGCGATTCGTGATCATCTGGCAGCGCAGCGCGCAGCCGAATCCGAACTCGTCGGTTTCTGACGGTCGGGTTCGAGCTACAGAGCGGGACGTGGTCAATCACCTGGAGGGACGAATGACGGAGGCGCGGGCACATCGCCAGTTCGGTTCGACCGAACATCTGGCCAGCGAGGCAATCGCTGCCTACGTCGACGGAGAACTCCGAATGCAGGCCTACTTGCGGGCCTCGCATCACATCTCGATCTGCGCCGAGTGCGCTGCGGCCGTCGATGCTCAGCAACAGGCACGTGGTGCGCTGCGTCGAAGCGGCGAGATGACGATGCCATTGTCCCTGGTGGGACTTCTCAGCCAGATTCCTTCGTGCAACAGTCCGACTACCGGGCCGAATTCGGAAAACGCCGACAGTTCCGTCGGTAATCAACCCGCCGGCTTCTCCACCATCAGCAAGAGGTTGTCCCGTCGCTGGCGCAAATGACGCCGCGCGCCAGCTTCCCGGCGCGGATCAGTGATACTGGACCATGTGACTGACGGAAAAAGGGGGCACTCCGGAGTGAGTTCGGATTCTTCGGCAAACGGTTCGGTGGACAGACCGGCAGATGCGCCGGTTCTCGACCCCCGTCCGGTCTATCGACCCCAGATCGATCCGGCCTCGCGCCAGGTGTTCGGTCGGCCGAGTGGAGTCGAGGGCTCGTTCACTCCGGTGGCCGCGCGATCGACTCCGTCCTCCGATGTCGTGATCGGGACTCCGGACCCGGTTCTGGCCGAAGCGTTCGGTCGACCCGCAGACGCCACCGAGTCGATCGGTCGCGATCCCGAGGCGACGGCGAACAACACGCCCGACGAAGAAACGCCGCGTGATCCGTGGCGTGATCCTGAATCCGCCGTCTCGCTGGGCAAGCCCGCAGAGTCCGAGGCGCCGGTGCAGTTGCCTCCCGCCCAGAAACTCGACGTGCGTGAGCTGTTGTTCGGTCGCAAGGTCGCCCCCTCGGCACTGGCCGCTCTTGCGGGCATGGCGCTTGTCATCGCTCTCGTCGGTGGGTTGCTTGCCACTGTCATCACTGCCGATCGCAGTTCACTCACCAGCTCACGTGTCACGCTCGTTCAATCCGGCGGTGGGGAACAGCCGGAGTCTCAGGTGGCGAAAGTCGCCGACGCGGTACTGCCATCCGTGGTGTCGATTCAGGTCGCCGTCGGCGACCAGGGCAGCACGGGTTCCGGTGTGGTCATCGACGGCGCCGGATACATCGTCACCAACAACCACGTGATCTCCTCGGCTGTTCCGCCCGCTCAGGACGCGAAGATCCAGGTGATCTTCTCCGACGGAACCAAGACCGACGCCCAGATCGTCGGACGTGACGTCAAGACAGACCTCGCAGTGCTCAAGGTGTCGGCGAACAATCTGACGGTCGCTCAGCTCGGAAAATCCGAGGATGTTCAGGTGGGCGACGACGTCGTCGCCGTCGGCTCACCGCTCGGATTGAGCAAGACTGTCACCCGCGGGATCGTCAGTGCACTGAACCGGCCTCTGCGGTTGTCGGGTGAAGGCACCGATACCAACGCCGTCATCGACGCCGTCCAGACCGACGCGGCGATCAACCACGGCAACTCCGGTGGTGCGCTCGTCGACGACGAAGCCCGCGTCATCGGCATCAACACCGCAATGCTCAGTGAGTCCGGCGGTTCGGTCGGGCTCGGCTTCGCGATTCCGATCGACACGGTGACCGAGGTGGCGCAGACCATCATTCGCGACGGCAAGGTTCATCACCCCGACATCGGCGTGAATGCCCGCACCGCGGTCAACGACGCGACCAGTGGTGCTGCGGTGGCCAATGTCCGCGACGGCAGCCCAGCGCAACGTGCGGGGATCGTCGAGGGTGACGTCATCGTCAAGGTCGGTGACCGACCGGTGACAAGTGCCGACGAATTGGTGGTTGCGGTCAACGCGACGACCGTCGATCAGCCTGTCAACGTTCAGTTGATCCGCGACGGACGGCAGGTCGACATTTCGGTCACGCCGGTGTCGGACTGATCGGACCCTGCGATCTTCCTGTGAGGTTGATCCGGACATGCGCGCACCGAGCGAGCACACAGTAGGCTGACCCTGTGTTTGGCAACATCGGTTGGGGCGAGTTCATGATCCTCCTCGTAGCGGCTCTGGTCATCTTGGGACCTGAGCGGCTTCCTGGTGCGGTCTCCTGGGTCACGAAATCCCTGAGGCAGGTGCGCGAATATGCTTCGGGCGCTTCCAATCAGCTCAAGGAAGAACTGGGCACCGATTTCGAGGATCTGCGTAAACCGCTCGCAGATCTGAACAAGCTGCGCGGAATGACGCCGCGCGCTGTGATCACCCAGCACCTCCTCGACGGCGACGACTCCATCTTCACGGGCAACTTCGACAAGAAGCCGCAGAGCGGAGTGCAGGAGCCGAAGACGCTGTCGAAGGACAAGCCACTCACCGCCGGCGAACGTCCTCCTGTGGACTTCGACGCCACCTAGATTCGACATACGCAAGGGCGCCTGTCACCGATCGGTGACAGGCGCCCTTCCGTATGAGGGGTTCTACAGGTTGCGAACCGTGTTGATACCGAGCGACATTCCGGCCAGCCCGCGCTGACGGACGGCCAACTTGTCGGCGATGTCCTTGAGTGCGATGGCTGCGGGTGAATCGGGAGCGCTGAGGACGATCGGCGTCCCGGCGTCGCCTGCCTCGCGGACGGACGGATCCAGCGGGATCTGTCCGAGAAGCGGAACCTTGGCGCCGACGGCCTTCGTGAGGCGATCGGAGACGGTCTGCCCGCCGCCTTCGCCGAAGACGTCCATGCGGGTGCCGTCGGGAAGTTCGAGCCACGACATGTTCTCGACGACGCCGGCGACGCGCTGGCGGGTCTGCAGGGCGATGGCGCCCGCTCGCTCGGCGACCTCGGCAGCGGCCTGCTGCGGTGTGGTGACGACCAGGATCTCGGCGCTCGGGATGAGCTGAGCCACCGAGATGGCGATGTCACCGGTGCCGGGCGGCAGATCGAGCAGCAGCACGTCCAGATCGCCCCAGAACACGTCGGCGAGGAACTGCTGGAGTGCGCGGTGAAGCATCGGTCCGCGCCAGACGACAGGAGTGTTGCCCTGGGTGAACTGCGCGATGGAGATCATCTTCACGTCGTGTGCAACCGGCGGCATGATCATGCGCTCGACCTGAGTGGGCTTGGCGTCGGTGCCGAGCATGCGGGGGATCGAGTGACCGTAGATATCCGCGTCGAGTACGCCGACAGACAGTCCGCGCGCGGCCATTGCTGCCGCGAGATTGACTGTCACACTGGACTTTCCGACGCCACCCTTGCCGGAGGCTACGGCGTAGACGCGGGTGAGTGAACCCGGCTGGGCGAACGGGATGACGGGTTCGGCGGAATCGCCGCGAAGCGACTTGCGGAGCTCGGTCCGCTGGGCGTCGTCCATGACGTCGAGTTCGACGCGGATCGCACCGACCCCGGCGACGTCGGCGACGGCCTTGGTGACGCGTTCGGTGATCTCGGTGCGCATCGGGCAGCCGGCGGTCGTGAGATAGATGCCGATGTCGACGCTGTTGTCACTGGAGAGGGAGATCCCCTTGACCATCCCCAGTTCGGTGATGGGTTTGCGGATCTCTGGGTCCAGAACTCGCGCGAGCGCGGAGCGAACGTCGGACTCGGTCAGTACAGACATGACTCCATGGTAAGTCCAGGTAGGTCAGTGGATGCGCGGCAGGTCCGATGCGGCGGGCACGATGCCGGTGGAGTACCCGAGCGACCAGGCCAGAACGTTGGCGACGTAGGCGGCCGAGTTGTTGTAGCGGTGGATCGCGGAGGCAACCTGGGTGACGTCCTGCATGTTGAGTCCGCCGTCGCACAGGTACTTGCCGGTGGTCAGTGCGGAGTCGAAAAGGTTCTGCGGGTCGGCGATTCCGTCACCGTTGCCGTCACCGGCGTATTGGTTCCACGTGGACGGGATGAACTGCATCGGGCCGACTGCGCGGTCGTAGACGGTGTCGCCGTCGAGGGCGCCGCCGTCGGTGTCCATGATGACGGCCTGGCCGGGGAGGCTGCCGTTGAGTGGCAGGCCGATCACGGGCTTGTAGAGGTTGCCGTTCGCGTCGGCGTCCTTGCCGTCGTTGGCGTGGCCGGATTCGACGCGGCCGATACCGGCGAGGAGCGTCCAGTGCATGTTGCAGTTGGGCTTCTCGACGGCGAGGATCCGCTCGGCGTTCTGGTAGGCGGCGACGCTCACGCTCGGGATTCCGAGTGCTCCCTCGGCCATGGACGCGGGGAGCGGGGGAGTGGCCTGCACGGGAGCCAGCGGCGCGGGTTCCGGCGCGGGGGCGGGAGCCGGCTCGGCGATTGCTTCGACGGCGGGCAGAATCTGCGCCTGCGGTTCCTGCGTGGCTTGTGCGGCGGTGTCCACCGTTTCGGCGGAGCTGGTGTTGAAGAACGGGACCTTGGGAGCGGCGCCGGCCGTGTTGGCTGCGGTGACGAGTCCGATAGGGATGAGTCCGGTGAGCGCGATGACCGAATTTCGACGGATGTGCGAATCTGTCTTCTTGCTGTGCCGACCCACTGTGTATGCCTCCTGAACCTCCGCGAGGAGGTTTTCCGTTCAACTGACGGAGTCGAGGCTACCTGATTTGTTGCGCTTCCGTTATTCAACCGTGATCTAGAAGGGCAGTTTGGGGCATATGCACTGTTCTTTCGTGATTTTTCGGTTACAGAGCGGGCATGCCGGGCAGGCCCGGGAAGAACGGCACGAATGCCGGAGCCGGGGCCGGAGCGGGCTCCGGTGCGGGTGCGGGGGCCGGGGCCGGAGCGGGCTCCGGCGAGGGGGCGGCGGGCGGAGAGGATTCCGCGGGAGCCGCGTCGGTGGTGGCGGGTGCCGTGGCGGCCACTGCCATGCCCGGGATCGTGCACGGCAGAAGGATGCCGTCCTGCAAGGCGTCGAGGGCTGCGGGGTCCGGAAGGATCACACACATGTCGTCGGGCCAGCGCCATCCCTCGGCCGTCAGAATCGGCCACACGAGACCCCGTGAGGTGAGGACGGGGAGCGGGATGATCGGACCGGGAGCTGCGTTCCGTGCGGCGTTGGGTCCCGGAGCGGGGCTGGTCGGCATGACGCCCGGCGGGATCAGTGCCTGGATCTCGGGTGAGAGTGCAGGCATGTCCGGCAGACCCGGGAAGAGGGGAGTGGTGGTCGGGGTCGGCGTCGTCGACGCTGATTCCTTGTCGCCGGCCGCCGGATCGGTAGCCGCAGCCGCGGCGAGTACGGCCGAAGCGGCGGAGTCTGCCGAGGCGGCGGCGTTGATCGCGGAGCTGCCGGTGTTGATGCCCGAGGTGTACGGCAGCTGACCGGAAGGAATGACACCGTTCTTGTATGCCGTCGACCACATGATCACGTTTGCTGCGTAAGCGGCCGAGTTGTTGTATCGCAGAACAGCTTTGGTCTCCTGGGCGACATCGCGCAGGTTGAGTCCGCCGCTGCAGAGGTACTTCGCTGCCGAGAGCGCCGCATCGAAGACGTTGTTGGGGTCCTTGATTCCGTCCCCGTTGCCGTCGCTGGCATATCCGGCCCAGGTGGCCGGAATGAACTGCATCGGCCCGACGGCGCGGTCGTGAGTGGGGTCACCGTCGATCGCGCCCTTGTCGGTGTCCCGAATGACTTCGTTGCCTGCCAGCCGTCCGTCGAGGACGGGGCCGAGGATCGGGGTGACTGTCGTACCCACCGAGGTCGTCTTGCCGCCGTTGGCGTGACCGGATTCGATGCGTCCGATGCCGGCCAGAAGATGCCAGGGGATTCCGCATCCCGGTGCCTCGGTCATCATCACCAGCTCCGCGGAGCGGTACGCGTTCAGGACGATCTCGGGGATGCCCAGAGAGGTGAGGACGACGGCCGCAGCGTTGGGCGCTGCCGGGGCGCCGGCGACCGTATCGCTGGGCGGGGCCGATCTTTGCGTTCGGACCGTGCGGGGCGTCGGGAGGAAGTCGACAGAGTCCGGCTGCGCAATCGAGGCGGAGCCCGCCAGTGCGATCGGAACCTGTGACCCTCCGGTCGGTGCGCTTCCGGCAGTGAGGGCCGCTGGACCTGTTACGACGAGCAGTCCCCCCACCAGTGTGGATGCTGCAATCATTCCGCGTACTCGCACGATTCCCCTTTGCTGGCGCTCCCGCTCCGGAGTACCCACCGTGATATCCATATTGCTGTGACTTACGTTACATATCGGTCACGGTGCGTGCAGCAAAACTCAGCGAACGCTCAGCTAGTTGTGACTTTGTTTCGCAGTATTCGAGTCACGGTGCTTCTTCTTCGGGGTCGGTTCGCCGTCGGCAGCAAGGATCGACTTGATCTCCTCGAGCTCCCGTCGCAGGTAGTCGCGGGTGGCAACCTCGCCGACGGCGATACGCAGAGCTGCGAGTTCTCGGGCGAGGAATTCGGTATCCGCCTTGGTTTGCTCGGCGCGTGAGCGGTCCTCCTCGAGCGAGACCCGGTCGCGGTTCTCCTGACGGTTCTGGGCCAGGAGGATCAGCGGCGCCGCGTAGGCGGCCTGGGTGGAGAAGGCCAGGTTGAGCAGGATGAACGGGTACGGGTCCCACTGCAGGGCCACCGCGAACACGTTGATCAGGATCCAGACGATCACGATGATCGTCTGGATTGCGAGATAACGCCCCGTGCCGAGGAAGCGGGCGATGCGTTCACTGACGCGCCCGACAGCTTCGACGTCGAAATCGAGATTGAACCGGCGGCTTCCGCGAGGCGTTTCCAGTCGTTGCCGTGCGGTCGTGCTCGACGCCCGTTCGCTCATCGGAGTAGTTCCTCGTCGTCGGAGTAATCCTCACGCCAGTCTTCCGGCAGGAGGTGATCGAGCACGTCGTCGACCGTCACGGCCCCGATCAGGTGGTTCTCGTCGTCCACGACCGGCCCGCATACCAAGTTGTACGTCGCGAAATATCGGGTGACCGACGCCAACGAGTCGTCCGGGGCCAACCTGGGCATGTCGGTGTCGAGTAGTCCGCCTACCAGGCTGGCGGGAGGCTCACGGAGAAGCTTCTGCAAGTGGACGCAGCCGAGATACCGCCCGGTCGGAGTCGCCGTCGGCGGACGTACGACGAAGACCATGCTCGACAGCGCCGGGGTCACGTCGTAGTTGCGGGCGCGGGCAAGGGCCTCCGCGACCGTCGTCGAGGCCGTCAGTACCACCGGTTCGGGCGTCATCAGACCACCGGCAGTGTCCGGGGAATGCTCGAGCAGGCGTCGAACAGGTTCGGAATCCTGCGGGTCCATCAACTGAAGCAGTGACTCGGCCTCGGTTTCGGGCAGCTCGCCCAACAGGTCGGCGGCGTCGTCGGGATCCATCGCTTCGAGTAGATCGGCGGCGCGTTCGACTTCCAGGTGCATCAGCAGATCGGTCTGGTCATCCGCCGGCAGTTCCTGCACGACGTCGGCGAGGCGTTCGTCGTCGAGCGCCACGGCCAGTTCGTGGCGGCGCTTCTCCGGCAGTTCGCGCATGGCGTTGGCCACGTCGGCGGGTCGCATGCCTTCGTACTGGAGAAGCAGGTGAGCTACGCCCTGGCCGGGGAGTGAGAGATCGCTCTGGGTGAGGCCGGCGACGTGCTGCCAGTCGACGATGTGAATCGCCGCGCGTCGACCGAGGCGTCCGCGATGGCCGCGAACCGCGACCTTGGAGACCACCCAGTCTCGCGTCCGCGTCGATTCGATTCCGAGATCGACGACTATCGTGTCGACGCCGTGAAGCTCCTCGAGTTCCGGGTCGTCCACGCGCACATGTGAATCGAGTACCTGCGCCAGAGCGAGCACTTCGCCCGGGCGCTGGTTGAAGCGCCGCAGACTGACGTTGCCGGTGGTGAGGGTGACTGCACTCGGTTCGATTGCTGTCACACGCAACATCGGAACGAAAATACGTTTGCGCGTGAACATTTCGATCACCAGACCGAGAACGCGGGGTTGCTGGCGTCCGATGCGGACCGTGATGACGACGTCGCGCACACGACCGATCGATTCGCCGTCCGGGCCGAGTACAACCAGGCCGGCAAGCCTGGCTGCAAATACCTTGCCTGCTGCTGCCATGATTGCAAGGCTAATTCGTCCAGCGTCAAAATCTGCAACGGCGCCACCGAAAATCGAGAAGGGCAGTCCGCAATGACTTCACGCAACCGTTCCCGTCGATCGGTATTGGCAGTTCCCGGCAGCAGTCGGAAGATGATCGACAAGGCGAAGGGATTGCCCGCCGACGAGATCTTTCTCGACCTCGAAGATGCGGTGGCGCCGCTGGCGAAGCAGGCGGCCAGGGAGTCGATCGGCGACGCGTTGGCCGAGGACGGGTGGGGCAAACAGGTCAAGGTTGTCCGGGTCAACGACTGGACCACCGAATGGACGTATGCCGACGTCGTGGAGGTGGTGGGCCGCGCCGGAGCGCATCTGGACGCCATTCTGCTGCCCAAGGTTCCCGATGCGAGTCACGTCCAGGCGCTCGATTTGTTGTTGACGCAGGTCGAGAAGGCCAACGGCCTCGAGGTCGGCAAGATCGGGATCGAACCGCAGATCGAGAACGCGATCGGCTTGACCAACATCGACGCGATCGCCACCGCGAGTCCCCGCGTCGAGGCGCTCGTGTTCGGCCCGGCCGACTTCATGGCGAGCTTGAACATGCGAACTCTGGTCGTCGGTGAGCAACCGGACGGCTACGACCGCGGTGACGCGTATCACCACATCCTGATGACCATCTTGATGGCCGCGCGGGCGCACGGCGTCCAGGCCATCGACGGGCCGTACCTGCAGATCCGCGACGTCGAGGCTTTCACTCGGTCGGCTGCGCGAACGGCAGCGCTCGGTTTCGACGGCAAGTGGGTTCTGCACCCCACGCAGATCGAGGCGGCCAACGAGGTGTTCAGTCCGCGCCAATCCGACTACGACCGTGCGGAACTCATCTTGGACGCGTACGCGTTCCACACCTCGGCTGCCGGGGGAGGGCGGGGCGCCGTCATGCTCGGCGACGAGATGATCGACGAGGCGAGTCGCAAGATGGCACTGGTGATTTCGGCCAAGGGCCGCGCCGCGGGGATGACGCGCACCTCGGAATTCACGCCGCCCGAACACGCCTGACGCTCGCATAGCCGAACGAATCAGGTCTGTAAAGGGCACAATAGGGGGTAGATGTACTTGCGTCATCCGCGTGGATGACGTGCCCGAAAAGAGGAGCGCAGCCAGCCATGTCCAATCCGCTCGGTCAATCGTCGAATGGGTCGCGCCGTGGAGCGTTGCCGACACCGCCTTCGGGATGGCCCATCGGGTCGTACCCCACCTACGCCGAGGCGCAGCGCGCAGTCGATTACCTCTCCGATCAGGAATTCCCGGTTCAGGACGTCACGATCGTCGGCGTTAACCTGATGCAGGTCGAGCGAGTTCTCGGTCGGTTGACGTGGGCCAAGGTGATCGGTGGCGGCATCGTCTCCGGCGCGTGGCTCGGTGTCTTCTTCGGCCTGGTGCTCGGAATCGTCACCGGCGGTTTCCTCGCTCCGCTGATCGCGGGCATCGTGGGCGGCATCATCTTCGGTGTCATCTCCACGACGATTCCCTACGCCGCGACGCGTGGGCAGCGGGACTTCGCCTCGACGATGCAGTTGGTCGCCGGACGTTACGACGTACTGTGTGAGCCCAAGACGGCGGAGTCGGCGCGCGACCTTCTTGCCAAGCTCGCTATCTGACATTCTCACTCGGGCTGCCAATTTATGTGATCTCGGTTACGTTGTGTACACGCGGGCGAGGTAATGCTCACTTCCCCGTGACCGTTTGCCGGACAAGGAAATAGATCCCTTCTCCGGCAAAAGTGCCGATGTGTGGTGCGTCGGCCAGCCGTAACGACTGCGCCGTCTCGCCGCCCGAGGAGGACGGCTGTGCAGAACAAGAGATCGCGGGCGGGGCAGAACGAGAGATCGCGGGCGGGGCAGAAGAAGAAATTGCGGGCGGGGCTGCTCGGCGCGGCAACATTGTTGTTGGCGCCCTTGCTCAGTGCGTGCGGATCGGACAATGACGACGGCGTGGTGCTGTCCTTCTACACCGCTGCCGACGGCGCCGAGCAGTATGCGGAGGCCGCCGCCAATTGTTCGGCGGCGTCGAACGGCGCGTACCGGGTCGAGCAGAAAACTCTGCCCAAGGGTGCCGACGACCAGCGACTTCAGTTGGCCCGGCGTCTGACCGGCAATGACAAGTCACTCGATCTGATGACGCTCGACGTGGTGTGGACTGCCGAATTCGCCGAAGCGGGATGGGCATTGCCGCTTCCTGACGACGTGGCGGCCGAGGTCAGCAACGGGACGCTCGAGGGTCCGCTGGAGTCGGCGAAGTGGCAGGACCAGCTCTATGCGGCGCCATTGAACACCAACACCCAATTGCTCTGGTATCGAAAGGATTTGATGCCGGACGGGCAACCACCCCAAACCTGGGATCAGATGATCGACATCTCCGAAGGCCTGGCCGCGGAGGGGCGCCCCAGCTGGATCGGTGTGCAGGGCAAGCAATACGAAGGATTGATGGTCTGGTTCAACACCCTTCTCGCCAGTGCCGGCGGATCGGTGGTGGGGCCGGACGGAACAACCGTGACGGTGGCCGACGGTGATGCTGCCCAACAGGCGCTGACCGTCATGAAGCGCGTCGCTACCGCGAAGGGTGCGGATCCCTCGATCTCGCAGGGGGATGAAGCGTCGTCGCGACTGGGTATGGAGAGCGGCAAATCTGCCTTCCAGGTCAACTGGCCGTTCGTGCTGCCCGGCATCATGGAGAATGCCGAGAAGGGCGATCTGCCGTACATCGACGACAAGGGCAACGTCACCAGTGAGAACACCGGAAACACGGTGCTCACAGTGAACGGAGAACGGAATTTCCTTGCCGCTCCGTATCCCTCGGTGATCGAGGGCAAGCCGGCCGAGGTCACGATCGGCGGCTTCAACGTGGCGGTGGCCAAGACCAGTCAGCATCCGGACCTCGCTTTCGAGGCGCTGACCTGTCTGCGTAACGAGGAGAATCAGCGCAACAACGCGGTAGCCGGTGGCGTTCCGCCGACTCTCGAGAGCCTGTACGACGACCCGGCGTTCCAGGAGGCGTACCCGGCGTGGCGTGAGGTTCGCGACAGCCTGGACACCGCTTCGGTTCGGCCGGTTTCTCCTGCCTATCAGAGTATTTCGACGCTCATCACTGCCACGCTGAACCCTGTGGGAAACATCGATCCGGAATCGACCGTGAACGATCTTGCCGAGCAGGTACGCAAGGCAGTCAATTCCGAGGGGCTGATTCCGTGACGATCGACAGCGAAAATTCGGGAGCTGCACCAACAGTCGCGACGCCATCGCCGGAGCCGAAGCACTCCGCGAAGTCGAAGATGTCCGACGGAAAGGCGGCTGAGCGTCGACTCGGTCTCTGGCTGGTGGCCCCGGCCGCGATTCTCATGATCGCGGTGACCGCGTATCCGGTGGTCTACGCCGTTTGGCTGAGTTTGCAGCGCTACGACCTGCGCTTCCCGGATCAACGAAAGTTCGTGTGGTTCGACAACTACGTGTCGGTGCTGACCGACGGTTACTGGTGGCAAGCGTTCGCGGTGACGACGTCGATCACGGTTGTCTCGGTCGTCATCGAGTTCGTTCTCGGACTGACCATCGCACTGGTGATGCACCGAACGATCGTGGGCAAGGGGCTCGTCCGCACCGTTGTGCTCATCCCGTACGGCATCGTCACCGTCGCGGCGGCGTACAGCTGGTACTACGCGTGGACGCCGGGGACCGGCTACCTCGCCAATCTCCTGCCCGACGGCAGTGCGCCGCTCACCGACCAGATCCCGTCGCTCGCGATCATCGTCCTTGCCGAGGTGTGGAAGACGACGCCGTTCATGGCGCTGCTCCTGCTCGCCGGCCTGGCGCTCGTGCCCGACGACCTCCTCAAGGCGGCTCAGGTGGACGGCGCCGGCGCGTGGACCCGGTTGGTACGCATCATCCTTCCGCTGATGAAGCCCGCCATCCTCGTCGCTCTGCTGTTCCGCACACTCGACGCGTTCCGCATCTTCGACAACATCTACGTGCTGACGAAGGGAGCGAACGACACCGGGTCGGTGTCGATTCTGGGTTACGACAATCTGTTCAAGGCATTCAACTTGGGTATCGGATCCGCGATCAGCGTGCTGATCTTCGTGTGTGTGGCCGTGATCGCGTTCATCTTCATCAAACTTTTCGGTGCTTCGGCTCCCGGATCCGATACGGAAGGACGCTGACATGACCGTGACTCCCAGACTCAAGATCAGCTGGTCCGTCGTCAACCTTCTGGTCTTGCTGTACGCGCTGGTTCCCGTCCTGTGGATTGCGAGCCTGTCCTTCAAGCCCGCCGGAACCATCAAGGACGGCAAGTTCATTCCGGAGAAGTGGACCCTGGACAACTACCGAGGAATCTTCGACACCAGCGCCTTCACCAGTGCTCTGATCAACTCCATCGGCATCGGACTCATCTCGACGGTCATCGCCGTGGTGATCGGAACCATGGCTGCTTACGCGATTGCGCGCCTGGATTTTCCGGGCAAGAAGCTGCTGGTGGCTGTTGCCCTGCTGATCGCGATGTTCCCGCAGATTTCATTGGTGAGCCCGCTGTTCGACATCGAACGACGGCTCGGACTCTTCGACACCTGGGCCGGACTCATCCTGCCGTACATCACCTTTGCGTTGCCGTTGGCGATCTACACGCTCTCGGCGTTCTTCAAAGAGATTCCTTGGGAACTCGAAAAGGCGGCGCAGATGGACGGCGCGACTCCGGGGCAGGCGTTCCGGAAGGTGGTGGCTCCACTGGCCGCGCCCGGCATCGTCACTGCGGGAATCCTGGTGTTCATCTTCTGCTGGAACGACCTGTTGTTCGCGATTTCGCTGACGTCGACCGAACGCTCCATCACCGCCCCCGCGGCCATCGCGAACTTCACCGGCGCTTCACAATTCGAGGAGCCCACCGGGTCGATCGCCGCGGCCGCCATGGTCATCACCATTCCGATCATCATCTTTGTTCTGTTCTTCCAACGTCGTATCGTGGCCGGGCTTACTTCCGGCGCAGTGAAGGGATAAGCCTGTGGCCGAGATCGTGCTGGACAAGGTGACCAAGCTGTACCCGGACGGAGCCAAGGCGGTCAGTGATGTCGACATCACCATCGCCGACGGAGAATTCATCATTCTCGTGGGCCCGTCCGGTTGTGGAAAATCCACGACTCTCAACATGATTGCCGGGCTGGAAGACATTTCGACCGGTGAGTTGCGGATCGCGGGTGAACGCGTCAACGAACGCGCCCCCAAGGACCGCGACATCGCGATGGTGTTCCAGTCGTATGCGCTGTATCCGCACATGACGGTGCGTCAGAACATCGCTTTCCCACTGACATTGGCGAAGATGTCCAAGGACGAGATCAACGCCAAGGTCGACGACGCAGCGCGGGTGCTCGACCTCACCCAGCATCTCGATCGCAAACCGGCGAACCTGTCGGGCGGTCAGCGTCAGCGTGTCGCGATGGGACGCGCAATCGTGCGCAGCCCGAAGGCGTTTCTCATGGACGAGCCGCTTTCCAACCTGGACGCCAAACTGCGCGTGCAGATGAGGACGGAGATCGCCCGTCTGCAGCAGCGACTCGGTACGACAACGATTTACGTGACCCACGACCAGACCGAGGCGATGACGCTCGGCGATCGGGTAGTCGTGCTGCGCGGCGGAATCGTGCAACAGATCGGTGCGCCGCAGGAACTCTACGATCGTCCGAACAATCTGTTCGTGGCGGGATTCATCGGGTCCCCGTCCATGAACTTCTTCCCCGGACAGTTGACGGCCGACGGTGTGAGCACGCCGATCGGCGATGTTCGCCTGCCAGCGGCGGCGCAGTCGAAGATCTCGGGCAGCGGTTCGGGCAAGGACGTGGTGGTCGGTATCAGACCGGAGCATTTCGAGGACGTGGCGCTGGTCGATGCAGCGCAGAAGCCGCACGGCGGGACGTTCACCGTCGACGTCGACGTGCTGGAATCGATGGGTTCGGACAAGTACGCGTATTTCCTCGCTGGTGGCCCCGCCGTCAACTCTCGTGAACTCGAGGAACTCGCTGCCGATTCGGGAACGGCCGTCGCTGGTGGCGGTCAACTGGTTGCCAGGCTCTCGTCCGAGTCCACGGTGGCCCAGGGCAGGTCTGTCGATCTCTGGTTCGATCCCGCCAAGATCGCGGTGTTCGACGGCGGTACGGGAGCCAATCTGCTGCTGTGACCTTTACCCGGGCAAGGTGACCGAATACGTCGCGCCCCAGGGGAGCGGTACCTGTTCGGGGCCGGGCGCTGCGTCGGCCGGTTCGGGTAGGGGGACCAGGCGGCCGAATTGTTCGTGATGGGTGGAGGCCGGGGCGGCTTGCGCTGTCCCGGCGACCACGGCGATCGGCGCCGCTGCCAGGGCGCCGGCGACGGCAAATCGAGTGGCGATGCGGCGCTTGCTTGCTCGGGTCGAGATCATGAGCACTCCTGCGTGGTTTCGAGGTTCGGTGAATGCTGTGCCATTCACGGTATTGCGGGTTGATTGTGAAATCTCGTGTGCGAAGCTCATTCACAGGGAACTGGGATGGGCGGCACAGGAGGACAGATGAACGAATCCTCGGTACGAACCGAGCACCTGCCCGGTGGCCCGGACCTCGAGCGGATCATGCGCGAACACGCCTACCGCGGTGCGTACCTCCAACTGACGGTGCGCGGCGCTCTGGTGCTGTTCATCGCCCTGACACTGATTTTCGTCCCGCCGATGAACGACGCGGGATGGTGTTTCGCGATTCTGGGCACCTATGCCCTCTGGTCGGCAGCCGTGGCGCTGTGGATCCGCAAAGGCGGCACCGGCCCGGTGACGATGATCTGGCTCGGCTTGTTCGTCGACCTCGCCGTGCTCGCAACTCTGACATTGCTGACCGGTCTCGCAGCCGAGCAGAGTTGGACCGCCGACATCTTGAGCAACGGGCTCTTCGTCATTCCGGTTCTTGCGTGTACGCAACTGCGGACGGACGTGTGTGTCGGCGTCGTTGCCTGCACGATCGGGGTGTTCTTCGTTTCCAGTTGGGCAACGATGACTTCGAACTCCGAGCCGTGGCCGTCGATCCTGCTGAGCACCATGGCCTTGGCCGGAGTGGGCGCGGGCGCAATCGGATTGACTCGGATTCAAAGATCACGCGTGTTGACCATCGGACAACTCGTCGGGCATCGCACGAGCCTTCTTGCCGAGCTCATGGGGCTCGAGCAGCGTGAGCGCACGGAACTGTCGGAGCAATTACACGACGGGGCGCTGCAGTACGTCCTCGCGGCGCGGATGGATCTCGACGAATTGGCAGACAGCGCGGAGCCTGTCGCCCTGGCGCGAGCCGCGAAAGCGCTCGGTGAAGCGACCACGCTGTTGAGATCCTCCGTCTCGGAGCTGCATCCCACCGTCCTCGTGCACGTGGGTCTCGCCCGTGCAATCGGAGACCTCGCGCGCTCGGCGCAGGGACGCGGCGGAGTGGTGGTCGACGTCGACACTTCGGGCTGGAACGACGATCTGCGCACGTCCGCGGACGAAGTCTTGTTCGGTGCCGCCCGAGAGCTCCTTGGCAACGTCGTCAAACATGCCGGCGCGCACAATGTTCGGATCGAGCTCGCACGGCTGGACCACCGTGCGGTGCTGGTGGTCTCGGACGACGGTCGGGGGATCAGCGCCGATCGGATTGCCGAACGACGGGCCGCCGGGCACATCGGACTGCTCTCGCACGAACTGCGTGTGGTTGCCGCGGGTGGCTCGTTCTCGGTCGGACCGGGTGAAGAGTCCGGAACCCTCGCGCGAGTCGAGATACCGTTCGAGATCGTCATCGCCACTGACCACGATCGTTGAGGAGTTGTCGATGGCTGCACTGATCACCGATCGCGAGCTCAACCTGGCGACTCTGGCGCGGCAGTTCATGCTGCGGAGGGCCGAGGTCAGCGCGTTGGATGCGATCGAGCACCTGGCAGGTCTGCAGGCCCAGGCGCCGAATCCGCCCTACCTGGCGCTGTGGGCGCGGCTGAAGAACTTTGCGGCAGAAGACCTCTCCACCCTTGTGGAGAAGCGCCAGGTGGTGCGGCTGGTTGCCATGCGGGGCACGGTTTTTGCCCTCTCGGCCGCGGATGCGGGCCCCTTCCGGGCGACGGTTCAGACGATCATGGAACGCGATCTCCACACCAACAGCACACAGCGTGCGGCGCTCACCGGGTTGGATCTCGACGCTCTGGCGCAGGCGGGACGCGACCTGGTAGCAGACGGGCCGCTTACCCAAATGCAGATGAGGCCTCTACTGGCGGAGCGTTTTCCCGGCCACGCGCCAGAAGGGTTGGCACACGGAGTTCGCGGACTGTTGCCGATGGTGCAGGTTCCACCGCGAGGTCTGTGGGGACGATCCGGAGCACCGGCACTGACAACCTTGGAGAATTGGCTTGGCGCAGAGGTGAGTTCAACTCCAGATCCCGACGCGATGGTGCTGCGCTATCTGGCTGCCTTCGGGCCCGCGAGTGTGAAGGACGCCCAGGCGTGGTCGGGTCTGACCAGACTCGCCGAAGTCTTCGAGAGGCTACGTCCCGGCCTGATCAACTTTGTCAACGCGAAAGGGGCCGAGGTGTTCGACCTGCCGGATGCGCCACGACCGAACTCCGGAACACCGCCGGTCAGAATCCTTGCTCCGTTCGACAACATCCTGCTCTCGCACGCCGACCGCTCGCGAATCATGGACGAGCAGTATCGAACTCGCGTCTTCACCGTCAACGGCATCATCAAGCCCGCCATCCTGGTGCGCGGAAAGGTGGTGGGATTCGCGACGGTGACGCCGGCCAAGGAGACGATCGAGTTGAGCGCGACTCTGTTTGCGCAGCAACCGAAAACCGCGCTCGCGTCCATCGAGAAGGAAGCGCGTTCGTTGCTGAAGTTCATGCACCCGAAGATCCCGAACCGCGAGGTGCGGTTCACTGTACCTACGTAGCAGGCTTGTGCTTTCGCGGTGCTCGATCACGTAGTTCGGCCACGATCTCGTCGTTCCACATGTGACGCCGCACCAGTCGGTACCGCTCCCGGGCGATCCACAAGTAGGCCTCGGCGTCCGTGTGCTCGGGCAACATGTCGGCGCCCCTCAGCATTCGCACGACCGGGAGAAACTCCTCGCCGAACCAGCGCCGGGCGACCGTGTCTCGGCCGAGGAACTCGCCCTTTTCCTGCATGAGCCGAAAACCCCACGCCTCCACGCACTCACTGAGTTCGGCGTACTCCCACGGGTCGGTGACCTGGACGGCTTCGCGTTGTGAACCCTGCAGCGGAACGCGGGTGAGGAAGAGGCGGCGATGGTCCTTGATGAGCAGATCGGCGCGCTGAGTGATGCCTTCCGGCGAGATACGCGTGATGATCTCGGTGACGTATGCGTCGATTGTCTTCTGGTGCATCGCACACGCAATGGACACTCGGTGGTGTCCGTCGATCACGAAATGCATGGAGCCGACGCGATACAACTGAACAGGTGGTACCGATTCGCCGCGTCGTTGCGCCACCGCAAGTCGCTCCCAACGAGCGCGCGAGTGAGTGGACGTCGGACGGAAGTACCTGTCGAAATCACCTGTGCGGTCGACACTTCCGACTATTGATTCGATGGTGACGACCTGCAGCCCCAGAGACTTCTCGCCGACCTTGCCCAGAGCTGCGACAACCTCGTCGAACGGCAGGATCGCGTTGACGTCGTCGGGTTCGCGTCGTAGCCAACTGACCAGACGGGCAACGTCGGCACGTCGACGCTGACGAGCGAAGTCGTTCTCCGCGTCGGCTGTGGGAAATCCGGTGTCACGAGCCATGTCGGCGCCTCACGATCGTCGGCGGAGTACCTGGGGAAATCTCCATCAGCGTGAAGCCGACGGTATTGAGCACGATAGTCCGGCCTACCTCCAGATCGAGAGGGGTTCGCCCGTGTGGGTGGATGTGTCCGTGGACCATGACCGTCGGATCGAGGTTGTGAATCAAAGGCGTGAAGCATTCGAACCCTCGATGTGGCCGATCCTCGGCGTCGCCGACACCGCGGGCGGGACTGTGGGTGAGCAGCACATCCACGCCCGCCCGGCCACCGGGAAGCCGCGATTGCCAGGCGTTTCGCCAGGCGAGCGAGCGAGCGCGTCGGCTCTGCTGGCGCTCGGACCACTGATTGGGGCCCGTGTTGTATCGGATGGAACCACCGAGGCCCGCGATCCGCAGACCGGCGACGGTCACGATGCGTCCGTCGGCGTTGACCGCGCCGGTGGGCCCTGGCCACTGCGCGGGCATGCCCGCCCGCATCCAACCCGATCTCTTGTTCGAGTATCCGGACAGATCGACGTCGTGGTTTCCGGGAACGAACACGCACGGCGCATTCAGCTGATCGGACAGGTACTCCAGATAGGCGAACGGCAGATCGCCCGCGCCGAGGATCACGTCGACTCCGAGTGAACGAACCTGACTGCTCCACAGGAATTCGACGGTCTCGTCGCTGACAGCGAGAACGGAGACCATTTCGACGACGCTACCGCCACCGCGAGGTATCTGCGCTGCGAACCTCGCGGGCACGGTGTTTAGATGGACGAGTGTCAGACAGCGTCGTATCTTCCGTCCGGGCCCATCTCGTCAGCAGCATCGAGGGGCCGGACCCCACCGCGGCCTCAGTGACGTTCCTCGGTGTCGAACCGCTGGACGTGCTGCGTTTCGAATCACCCGACGGCCTGGTCCGCTACGCCACACTGGGGTGCTCGCGTCATCCGATGGGCGACCCCAACGAACTGGTCGCAGACCCCACACGCGGACCCCGCGCCGAGTTGGTACTCACGCTGCGCGGTGGCACCGGTGTGGCGTCAGGTGTGGCCAGGACGCTCGCGGTGCTGGCCGCGGCGCCGTCCGTCGAAGGCGTCGTGCTGCTCGAGGACGCACTGTTGGACCTGGGCGAGCCGCTGTGGAAGGACACTGCGTTCACGGCGGTGCTTCTCGGTGACAGCGGGATCGAAGACCTGACGCTGCCGGAGCCGTTCGACCCGGTGCGCTTCCTTGGTGTGGTCCCCCTGACCGGTACCGAAGCCGCCTGGGTGCGTCTGCGCGGCGCGGAGGCACTGAGGGAAGCGTGGACCGAGGCGGGGATCGACATTCGCGATCCGCACCGTTCCGCTGCCTCGCTCTAGCTGCGCCGGCGCTTTGTCCGTCAGATCATTCGGCGTGCACGAGGATGTCCGCCAAGTTCTCGAGACTTACCCGAACCGTCCGTGAAAATGCTTTCGTGACGATCGGGTCGGCCATCTTGCCGAATACTCCTCCCAGGCCGCTTTCGCTGTCGAGTCGGTAGGTGACCCGAGTGCCGTCACCGACTTCTTCGCAGGTCGTGGTCTGCGAGAAGCTGACCGGACTTTCGACGGACGTCGATTTCGACGATCTCGGTGGGTCGTACTCGGTGAATTCGGATGTCCATTCGAGACGCTTGCCCAGGATTCGCGAGACACCGTGCCAGCGGCTTCCCACGCCCATCGGGCCGTCGGTGATCTGTGTGCACTCGACCATCGAATTCTCCCAGTTGGGCCAGTTCTCGGCGACGGCGATGTACTCCCAGACGTCCTTGGGTGGCAACGCGATCTCCACGGATTGCTCGACTGTAGGCATGGTTGCTCCTCCACTTCTCCTTGGATCTGAATTTGCTTGTCGCAAAATGGATTTCGGGAACGGAATGAAAATGCGTACCCATATCCATTGTCCGCCTGCGACGGTGGCAAGTACAGGGAGTCAGCGTGAGTGGTTCACAGCCAGTTGTTGCGGCGGAAGAGAAAGAACAAGCCGACACACACCGAGGCGATGAGGAACAGGATGGACTGGTAGCCGTACTTGTAACCGAGTTCCGGCATGTTCTCGAAGTTCATCCCGTAGATGCCGGCAACGCCGGTCGGCACGGCGGCGATCGCGACCCACGCGGAGATCTTGCGCATGTCGGTGTTCTGCTGCACCGCGATCTTCGCGAGTGCGGCGTCGACCAGCGAACTCAACACCTCGTCGTATTCCGAGATACGTTCGGCCACGATCGTGTGGTGATCTCGTACGTCACGGAAGTATCGCCGGATCTCCTTCGGGACGAGGCCGCCCGCGGGCTGGGTCAGCTGGAGCAGTGGCAATCCGAGTGGAGTTACCGAGCGTCGTAGTTCGACGATTTCACGTTTGAGCAGGTAGATGTGCTCGACGGCAACGGTGTTCCGCGGGTTGAACACCAACTCTTCCATGCTGTCGACGTCCTGTTCGACGAGTTGGATGACGGAGAGATAGCTGTCGACGACGTGGTCGGTGATCGCGTGCAACACCGCGAACGGGCCCATGGTGAGGCGCTCGGGGTTCTGCTCGAGTGACTTGCGCACGCTTGCCAGTTCGGAGTGATCCCCGTGCCGGACGGTCACCACGAAGTCGGGGCCGACGAACACCATGATCTCGCCGGTTTCGACGATCTCGCTCGCCGTCGCGACGGACTCGTGCGGTACGTAGACGACCGTGCGCAGCACCAGGAACATGACGTCGTCGTAGCGTTCGAGTTTCGGGCGCTCGTGTGCATGGACGGCATCCTCGACCATCAGCTCGTGGAGTCCGAAAGTTGCTGCGACATCTTGCATCTGACCTTCGTCGGGAGCGTGCATGCCCACCCAGACGAACGCGTTGTCGCGACTACGAACCTCGGCCAACGCAGCGCGGTGCGTGTACTTGCCCGGCAACCGCACGCCGTCCACGTAGACCGCGCAGTCTACGATCGCGCGGGCAGCAGGAACGGGGATCTTGGGCGCATCCGCTTGCGTCGATTTGCCGTTCGACCAATTCGGCAGTGACGGCATGGTTGGCACGCTCGCTCCTTCTCGGTCTGTAGTGCAGTGGAACGGCAGGGGAACGGCACTACAGCGACACCTGATCGAATTGCGCTGCCGCTGCGGCGTAATCGTACGTCAGCTTCCGGCTCGCCCACCGGAGCGCGATGAAGTTGCCGATTGCTGACACACTGGAACAGTGCGAATAGACCTTCACACCCACTCCAACGCATCGGACGGCACCGACACCCCGGCTGCCCTCATGCGCGCCGCAGCCGACGCCGGACTCGACGTCGTCGCCATCACCGATCACGACACGACTTCGGGCTGGGCCGAGGCGGCGCAGGCCTTGCCGGCCGGCGTCAGCCTGGTTCGTGGGATGGAGATGTCGTGCGAAGGTCGAGGTGAGCGTGGTTGGCCGGTCGCTGTACATCTGCTTGCGTACCTGTTCGATCCGACGCACCCCGAATTCGCAAAAGAACGTGAGCGACTGCGCGCCGAACGCGTCGAACGTATCCGGGTGATGACGACCATGATGGCGCGTGACGGTCTGCCCGTCGATCCCGATCAGATCCTCGCCGACGCCGGTCCGTCCGTCGGACGCCCGCACGTCGCAGCGGCCCTGATGCGAGCGGGAGTGGTGTCGAGCATCAGCGAGGCTTTCTCCGACCTGTTGTCCAGTCGAGGGCGATACGACGTTCCCAAGTACGACACTCCGCTCGAGTACGCCGTCGAACTGGTGGCAGCGGCCGGGGGAGTAACTGTCCTTGCGCATGGACGGGCGCGTTCGCGCGGCGGATTGCTTGCGCTCGACCACATCCGTGATCTGGCCGAGCTGGGTCTCGGGGGTCTCGAAGTCGATCACCCGGACCATCGCAGCGACGATCGTGACGTCCTGCGCCGACTGGCCGTCGATCTCGGCTTGGCAGTCACCGGATCCTCTGACTACCACGGCGAGAACAAGACGATCGGACTCGGCGACGAGCTCACGGACGAAGCCGAGTTCGACAAACTCGTCTCGGCTGCCACCGGCGTGGAGGTACTGGGGCGCTGATGCTCGACACCACGCTCTACCTCACCGTGTTCATCACGCTGTTCGTGATCATGGACCCGCCCGGAGTCATCCCGGTGTTCTTGTCACTCGTCGGACGTAAAAGCCGTGAAGATCGCAATCGAGCGGCATGGCAGGCCCCCGCCGTCTCCCTGGCGGTCATCTCGGTCTTTGCCATCGGCGGTCAGGCGATCCTCAACTACCTCCACATCGGCATTCCGGCGTTGCAGGGCGCCGGCGGACTACTCCTGCTTCTCATCGCACTCGAACTGCTGACCGGCAAGGCCTCCAACCGTCCGCAGGGAGCCGACGACGTCAACGTCGCACTCGTTCCTCTGGGAACGCCGATGATGGCCGGTCCCGGTGCGATTGCAGCCGTCATCGTCTTTGTCGCCCAGGCCGACGGTGAAGCGGCGTCGTATCTGGCCATCGCGTTGGCGATTCTGTCCATCCACCTCGTGCTGTTCGTGGTCCTGCGCTTCTCGACCGCACTGATCCGGATACTGGGCGAGGGTGGCATCAGTCTGCTGGCACGCATCGCCGGTCTTCTGCTCGCCGCCATCGCGGTTCAACTCATTGCGGAATCAGTCCGCGGATTCGTCGCGGGAGCGTAAGAGATGACATACGACGACAGGTACGACCGGAACGACAGGTACGAGGACGAATACCAGTACCAGGATTATCAGGACTATCAGTACGAAGACGACTATCCCGCCGACAGTCGTCAATGGCTGCTGGTCCGTGCTCTACGTGCCCTGAGCGGCACCGTGGCGGCCGGAATCGTGGTCTTGACACTCGTGATCATCGGTTCGGCATATCTGGGCGGCAACCGCGGATTCCCGGGTCCGGGAACAACGTCGATCACCGCGCACATTGCGGCCTCGGTGGTTGCTCTCGCCGCGCAGATCTGGTGCGACCGCAGGCGGGGCATCGCGGCGGTTGCCGGATCGGTGGTCGTGCTCGTGGTGGCGGGGCTGTTGTTGGTGACGCAGTGGTGGGGATGACTGGGTGGGGATGACACGGTGGGGATGACACGGTGGGGAATGACACGGTGGGGATGACGGTTCGGTTTCGAGTGTGGTGAGGAATCCGACCGCTTGGAGGATTTGATTGTGATCCGACTCTGGTGGCAAACTGGAGTTACTTCGAGGCGGCGCCACAGCCCGGCCCCGAAGTGCAGGTTTCGTCAGAATTTCTCCCGAAACCTAGATTGCATGGATACGCCAGGGCTCACCCGCCCCACACCATGACGCTTCGGATGTATTGCGGCCCACTTTCTCGCGCACGCCGAATGCTCTTCTTCTCAGTAGTCGTTCGCGGAAGAAATGATCTCTGACCGTTGTGAACGTGGTTTCGCAGCGGTCCGAAGGATTACTTCCCAGTAACCCAGCCCCGCTTGAGGCTGGACTAATCAGGAGTGTCATCGTGTCCCTCGTGACTGAAGCCATCAACGTACCCAAGGTCGAGTTGACCGACGAAGAAATCTTTGCCGCTCACGTCGGTGGCAAGCTCTCGGTCGAGACCACAGCACCGCTCGACACGCAGCGTGCCCTCTCGATCGCCTACACGCCGGGTGTTGCTCAGGTGAGCCGCGCCATCGCTGCAGACGAAACCCTCGCCGATCGATACACGTGGACCAACCGACTCGTCGTCGTGGTCAGCGACGGCACCGCGGTTCTCGGACTCGGCGACATCGGCCCTCGCGCGTCGCTGCCCGTCATGGAGGGCAAGTCGGCGCTGTTCAAGAACTTTGCCGGACTGAACTCCATTCCGCTGGTTCTCGACACCAAGGATCCCGACGAGATCGTCGAGACACTCATCCGACTGCGTCCGAGCTTCGGCGCGGTCAACCTCGAGGACATCTCGGCGCCGCGTTGCTTCGAGATCGAGAAGCGCGTTATCGAAGCTCTCGACTGCCCCGTCATGCACGACGATCAGCACGGAACCGCCATCGTGGTCCTCGCGGCACTCAAGGGCGCCGTGAAGGTCCAGAGCCGCGACATCACCACACTCAAGGTCGTCATCTCCGGCGCCGGCGCTGCGGGTGTTGCCTGCGCGAACATCCTGCTCGCCGCCGGAATCAGCGACGTCATCGTGCTGGACTCGAAGGGCATCATCTCGGGCGAGCGCAGCGACCTCAACGACGTGAAGGCAGAACTCGCGGCCCGCACCAATCCCCGCGACCTGCACGGTGGCGCCATCGAGGCTCTCGAAGGTGCCGACGTGTTCCTCGGTGTCTCGGCGGGCAAGATCCCCGAGGAGCTCATCGCTTCGATGGCTCCCGAGTCGATCGTGTTCGCGCTCTCCAACCCAGACCCGGAGATTCACCCCGAAACCGCGTCGAAGTACGCGGCGATCGTGGCGACGGGCCGTAGTGATTTCCCGAACCAGATCAACAATGTTCTCGCCTTCCCCGGTGTGTTCAAGGGCGCGCTCGACGCCGGCGCCCGTCGCATCACCGAAGGTATGAAGCTCGCTGCCGCCGAGGCAATCCTGTCGGTGGTCGGCGACGAGTTGGCGGCGGACAAAATCGTCCCCAGCCCACTCGACCCTCGCGTGGCACCCGCAGTAGCGGAAGCCGTCGCGGCCGCAGCGCATGCTGAGGGCGTGACCAGCTAAGAGGGACTACGAAAGCCCCGATCGGGACCCGCACACAAGGTTCCGATCGGGGCTTTTCGTATGTACCGATCTACAGATGAGTGAGGTCGGGTGTTCGGCGCAGCCTGCCGGTCCCGGGAACCGATGCCCAGACCACCAGCGCCAGTAAGCCGTCCACGACCAGAGCCACAACCGCGACCAGAATTGCGCCGACGACCACTCGGTCGTACTTGTAGAGCGCGAGACCGTCGAAGATGTACCGGCCGAGGCCGCCGAGGTTGACGTAGGCGGCGACCGTTGCCGTGGCGATCACCTGCAGTGTCGCGTTACGCAGTCCGCCGAGAATCAATGGCAGCGCATTGGGTATCTCGACGCGGAAGAGCACTTGGAGTTCGGTCATACCCATCGCCCGTGCGGCCTCGACGACGCCGCGGTCGACGCTGGCGATTCCGGCGTACGTGCCGGCGAGTAGTGGGGGAATACCAAGAATGACGAGGGCGAGAATCGGCGGCATCACTCCCAGACCCATGAGAAGAACGAGGAAGGTCAGCAGGCCGAGAGTGGGCAGTGACCGCAGTGCGTTGACCAGACTGACGACCACGATCTCACCGCGACGCAGATGGCCGATGAGTAATCCGATGGGCACCGCGATCACAGCCGAAAGTGCCACGGCCAGAACGCTGTACCAGAGGTGCTGGAGGATGCGGGTGCCGATTCCGGTGTCGCCGCTCCAATTTCCGGGATCGACGATGAAGTCCCAGGCCCCGGTGAAGATGCTCATACGGGTTCCCCCTCGGCTGACAGGACGGCGGGAACCTTCGACGAGGTCGACGTTCTGGTCCACGGGGTCAGGAATCGGCCGATCAGATACAGGATCAGATCGAGCGCCAGTGCCAGCACGACGATCGCGATGATGCCCGCAACGATCTGGTCGGGATAGTCGCGGTCGTAGCCTTGTTTGAACAGGACTCCAAGCCCGCCGATTCCGATCAGAGATCCGACTGACACCAGCGAAATATTGGTAACGGCAATAACTCTGATGTTCGCGATCATCACCGGCAGCGCCAATGGCAACTCGACCGTCAGAGCGCGTCGTAGTGGTGTGAAACCGACGGCGGTGGAGGCGTCGATGACGTTGTCCGGCACCGAGTCGAGTGCTTCGGGTACTGCCCGGATGAGCAGTGCCGTCGCATACACGCTGAGTGCGATCACGACGTTGAGAGGATCAAGGGTCTTGAGTCCGAACAACTGGGGGATGGTGACGAACAGCGCGAGCGACGGAATCGTGAACGCAATGCTCGCCAGGGTCAACGTGATTCGGCGCAGCCATCTGACGTTGCGGATCGCTGTTCCGACCGGAACGGCAATCAGGAGACCGATCAGCAAAGGAAGCAGTGCCAGATACAGATGGGTCTTCGAGTAATCCACGACCGTCGAGAAATTGTCGATGAGCCAGCGCATGCCGCTACGACCCGAATCCCTCGGTGAAGGCGACTCGGTTGCGTTCCTCGTCCTCGCGTCGACGCTGATCTGCCAATTTCGCCACGACTTCGGAACCGAGGATCCCGCCGATGACCGAACCCTCGCCGTCGACGGCAACGCCAATACCGGAAGGCGACGAGATTGCCGCATCGAGTGCTTGGCGGAGATCGCCGCCGGGGGAGAACAGCGAACCACCGGCAGACGTCGACTGAGCAAGGGTTCGTCCCGAGCGCAGGCCTTCGACGCCGGTCACGTCGATCCATCCCTGCGGACTTCCGTTGTCCGTGACCACGAGAACCCATTCGCCCAATTCGAGACGTAGAGCCTTCAATTCGTTCTCGACGGCCGTGCGTATGGGGTGCAACGGAACCTCGTCGGCAGCGCGGAACGACAATCCCCGATAGCCGCGATCGCGTCCGACGAATCCGGCGACAAAATCCGTTGCCGGAGCGGCCAACACGTCGCGAGGCGCCGCAACCTGCTGAAGACGCCCACCGGGACCGAAGACGGCAATATGATCGCCGAGTTTGACTGCTTCGTCGATGTCGTGGGTGACAAAGACGATCGTCTTCTTCAGTTCGCTTTGCAGACGGAGCATTTCGGTCTGCAGATCCTCACGCACGACGGGGTCGACGGCGCTGAACGGCTCGTCCATCAACAGGATCGGCGGATCGGCCGCCAATGCACGCGCAACTCCCACACGTTGCTGCTGCCCACCCGAGAGTTGCCCGGGATAGCGGGTGGCAAGGGAGATGTCCAGACCGACTCGTTCGAGTACCCCCAACGCGGCTTTGCGCGCTGCGCGGCGGGACTCACCGCGCAGTACCGGAACCGTTGCGACGTTGTCGATCACGGTGCGATGCGGAAGTAAGCCGGCGTTCTGGATGACGTACCCGATGCCGAGACGCAGCTTCACCGCGTCGGTCTGGGCGATGTCACGACCGTCGACGAAGATCTTGCCCGACGTCGGTGTGATCATCCGGTTGATCATGCGCATCGACGTCGTCTTGCCGCACCCGGACGGCCCCACGAACACCGTGAACGACTCGGCCTCGATGGTGAGATCGAGACGGTCGACGGCGGTGGTGCCGTCCGGATACTGCTTGGTGACACCCTCGAAAGTGATCACGTGACTACGAGACCGGCTTGTCGAGGCCCTGCGCCGTCACCCACGCCTTGGCCGCCGCTGCCGGCTCCGTCTTGGTGTCGCCGGACACCTGGACGTTGAGTGCCAACAACTCTTCGGTGGTGAGCTTGGCGGACACCGCATCGAGGACTGTCTTCAACTTGTCGGAAGACTTCGACGCGCGCAGCACCGGCACCACGTTCTGAGCCGGGAAATTGTTCTTCGGGTCTTCGAGAACCACGAAGTTGTTCTCCGGGATGGAGGCCGACGTCGTGAAGATGTTTGCCGCGGTGATGTCACCGGAGGAGAGAGCCTTCACGGTTGCCGGTCCGCCGCCGTCGGCGATCGGAACGAAGTTGGCTGCCGAGATGTCGAGGCCGTAATTGGACTTCAAACCGGGCAATCCGGCTGGACGTTCCTGGAACTCGGCCGGAGCACCGAACTTGACCTCGGCGGAATGCGGAGCCAGATCGGCGATCGTCTTCAGGTTCCACTTGTCAGCGGTTTCCTTCGTGACGACGACGGCGTCCTTGTCCTCGGCGGATGCAGGCGTCGCAATTGCCAATTCCGACCCGAGAGCTGCGGGAAGAGCAGCGAGGACGTCAGCGGAGCTGGTGGCCGTGCTGTCGGGATCCAAGTACTGCAGGAGATTTCCCGTGTAATCCGGAATGACACTGATGGACCCGTCCTTGAGTGCCGGAATGTACGCCTCGCGGCTGCCGACGTTGAACGACGTGGACACATCGAACCCGTTGACACGCAGTGCTTCGGCGTAGATGTTGGCGATCGTCTCGGATTCGGTGAAGTTGGCGGAGCCGACGACGATCGCGTTGGGATCGCTGTTGGAGTCACCGTCGCTGCTACCGCACGCTGTCAGTGCAGTCAGAGAGACAACGGTTGCCGCGGCTACGAGCCAACGGTTGGAACGAAATCGTGAGGTGCGCATGAGCGTCCTTCCGGTTTTTCGGGCGTCCCGTGTTTCGGGCGTCGGAAACCATTCCCTTGTGGCGAAGCCACCCGAGTGACTTCGACGGCGCCGCCACCGAGTGGCTGCGTCAGGACTGGTTACCGCGCATCGCCCGACAAGTGTAACGATAGGTACCGACATGGCACGGTTTTCGATCCATGGGATTGGATGTGAGGATTTCGGTGAAGAGCACACGCACGAAGTATTCGACTGTTGTTGCAGCACTGATGGTCCTGCCGATTCTCAGCGGATGCGCAAACGGTGATTCGGTGGTAGAGGGTGCCGAAGCGGAGTCTCGTGACCAGATCGTGGTGGCTGCTGACGCATCGGTGGAGAGTTCGGTGTTGGCCGAGGTGTATTCGACGGTGCTCTCCTCCTCCGGCCTGTCGGCTCGCGTCGAATCGGTGGGTGGTGGCCGAAACCAATCACTCGAGGCTCTGGACGCAGCGCGAGTCACTTTGGTGCCCGAGTTCACCGGCGCGCTGCTCGATCACTACGACCCGTCATCCCCGGCCCGCAAGGCCGACGACGTCTTCGAAGCCTTGAGTCGCTCTCTGCCGGAGGGTCTTTCGGTCTCCGACTATGCGATGGCCGAAGATCGTGCGGTCCTCGCACTCGACACCGGATACGCACAGTCGTTGGGAGCGAAGACGATAGAAGCCTTTGCTCCTTCGTGTGCCGCGGCGACGCCGCTCGTCTCCGCGAGATTCGTCGAGGACGGGGCAGTGGAACAGTTGGCCGAGGGCGCCGATTGTGTCTTCGCCGGTGTCGATCAGGCAACGCCGGCAGACGTACCCGGTGCACAAGTATTCGGAACCACGACGCTGTCGGCGTTGGCACAATCCGATGCCGTCACAGTGCTCGCTGATTCGAATCACGTTCTGGCTGCGCAGAATGTCGTTCCGCTCTTTCGAGCGGGCGCACTGGGAGATTCGGCTGTCAAGGCGCTCAGCGTCGTTGCCGGTGAACTGTCCACCACCGATCTCGCCGCAATGATCGAGCAGGTGCGGACCGGCAAGGCGTCAGCCTCGGAAGTCGCCCGCACCTGGTGGGACACCCGTCAGTGACATGGACGGAGTGGGCCACCCGTCAGTGACATGGACGGAGTGGGCCACCCGTCAGTGACATGGACGGAGTGGGCCACCCGTCAGTGACTGTTCGAGCCCACTGCTGAACTCGAATCATCCTTGGCACGAATCAGTTTCGATGCGATGAACTGGCCGAGGTCGGAAACGGCGTCTGCTGCTTCCTTCACCAGTGACGCCTGTGCGTGAGCCACGTGCCACAGTCGCGCGTACTCCACCAGGGACACGTCGACGCCGGCAGCGGAGAGCTTGTCGGTGAACGTCATGATCTGCGGGTAAAGGACTTCCTCGGAACCGACGTGAATCCTGGTGGGTGGCAACCCGTCGAGCTTGCCGTGCATCGGTGCGTAGCCGGGATCAGTACGGTCGCCTCCGGCAAGGTAGGCGTCGGCGGCGTCGAAGGACCACGCTGTGTTGACCACCAGGTCGGCCTTTTTGGTGGCACCCCGATCGCCGGGATCGACCCACGGTGAGATCAGTGCAAGCGCGCCGGGGGTCACGCCGTGACGCTCGATCAGACGAATAGCGGTCGCCGCGGCCAGGCCGCCACCGGCCGAATCGCCGGCGATGGCAACGCGGTCTTCCGAATAGTCGAACTCGGTGACCAACTGCATGAAGGCCGAGACCGCGTCGTCGAGAGCGGCGGGATACGGATTCTCCGGCGCG
The DNA here is from genome assembly GCF_054589475.1 of Rhodococcus sp. no. 34. Classification (NCBI taxonomy): domain Bacteria; kingdom Bacillati; phylum Actinomycetota; class Actinomycetes; order Mycobacteriales; family Nocardiaceae; genus Rhodococcus; species Rhodococcus sp. no. 34. Next base: position 72,226 of record NZ_BAAILK010000049.1, on the reverse strand, counting down.
AGACGGTAGTCCAAGGTGAAGACCGCACTGGACGACTCACGGGCGAGATGAGCTGCGAGAGAACGGTGTGTGGACAGCGAACCCAGCGTGTACGCGCCGCCATGCAGGTAGAGAACTGCGGTGGGGCGCTCGGTTGCGCCGACGGTGATCTTCTCTGCCGGTCGGCAAGCCAGCTCCAGCGGGCGCACGACGGCGCCCGCTGGAACCTGCTGTAGCGGTGCCCCGGCCTCGAGCAACAGACGTTGAATCCGATACGGCAGCCGCGAGTTGAAAGCCAGACGGAAGTACGGCTTCAACAAGAATGCGACCACGGGCAGCGGAAGGGTGAACGTGCTCACCGGCAGGGCTCCTGACTCTATATGCGAACTGCGCTGTGAAACGAACTGCGCTGTGAAACGAACTCAGCTGGACTTGGGCATCATTCGGCCGGCGACGATCGCGACGATGCGCTGGTAGCCCGATCCTACGAGGCGAACCCAGGCGTCGAGTGCGATTGCGTCCATCCCGATGAGAACTCGCGGCTTGCTCTTGCGAACACCGTTGACGATCGTCTTGGCGGCGTCCTCCGGTGTGGTGCGCGCGAGCTTGCGGTCGAAGAACTCGGAGAAGACCGCAAGATCTTCACCCGGGCCTGCGGTGGCGTTGCGTGCGATGGCCGTCTTGATTCCGCCCGGGTGCACACAGGTGACCTTCACCGGGTGCTTGGCTATCAGCATTTCCTGGCGAAGCGACTCGGTGAAACCGCGAACGGCGAACTTGGCCGAGTTGTAGGCGCTCTGACCCGGCATCGACAGCAGACCGAAGAGGCTCGACACGTTCACGATGTGCCCGTCGCCGGATGCGATGACGTGGGGGAGGAATGCCTTGGTGCCGTTGACAACTCCCCAGAAGTCGACGTCCATGACACGTTCGAAGTCCTTGAATTCGGACTTCTCGAAAGTGCCGTGGTAGGCGATTCCGGCGTTGTTGTAGATCTGGTTGACCTTGCCGAAATGGGCGACAACCGCGTCGGCGTACTCGAGAACCGCTTCGCGCTGGGTGACGTCGAGATGGTCCGACTTCACCTCGGCGCCGATGGCTTCCACCAGACGCGTTGTCTCGGCGAGCCCGATGGTGTCCACGTCGGAGATTGCCAACTTGGCGCCCTGGCCGGCCAGGTTCAGTGCGAGTGCGCGACCGATGCCCGATCCCGCTCCGGTGATGACTACGACCTTGCCTGCAAAATCACTCATTGTGCTACTGCCTTCTCGTCGTCGAGGTCGATCTGTGAAGTGGTCGCGGTGCCGACGGCGCCGAGATCCGAGGTGGCGACGCTGCGGTATGCCGCGAGGTCGAAATGCTTGGTGGCATTGCGGAACTGGAAGGTGAAGCCAGGCCACAGGGTGGTGTTGTTTCCGTGCTTGTCCATGTACCAGCTGGCGCAACCGCCGTTGTTCCACACGCTCTTGGACATAGCTGCCTGCAGGTCCTTGTTGTACTTGTCCTGCTTGTCCTTGCGCACCTCGATGGTGCCGATGTCGTACTTGTCGATGGTGGCGATCGCGTCGACCAGGTAGTTGATCTGCGACTCGATCATGAAGACCATCGACGAATGTCCGAGGCCGGTGTTGGGTCCGACGAGGAAGAACATGTTGGGGAAGTTGGCAACTGCCGCGCCCTTGTATCCCTGCATGCCGGTCTCTTCGAAGACCTCGGCGAGCGAGCGTCCGTCCTTGCCGAAGATTCCCGCGAAGGTGGGGGAGTCGGTGACGTGGAATCCGGTCGCCACGACGATGGCATCGATCTCACGCGTGGTGCCAGTCTTCGAGACGATCCCGTTGGCGGTGACCTCCTCGATGCCTTCGGTCACCAGGTCGACATTGTCCTGGGCGAGGGTGGGGAAGTAGTTGTTCGAGATCAGCATGCGCTTGCAGCCGATCTGGAAGTTGGGCATGACCTTCTTACGGAGGTCCTTGTCCTTGATCTGGGCCTTCAGGTGACGCTCGGCGGCGAACTGCAGCGGCTTCATGAAGACCGGCGCCTTGGCCAGGCCGACGACCTGCGTCTCGCGCATCCAGTAGATGCCGGTGCGGCACAGCTTCTGGAAGCCGGGGAGGTACTTGAACGCGAGGTGCTCGATCTTGGTGTACTCGCGGTCTGCGCGGGGCAGGATCCACGGCGCGGTGCGCTGGTACACGTCGAGATGTGCGACCTTTTTGCCGATGGCGGGCACGATCTGGATGGCGGAGGCGCCGGTTCCGATGACGGCCACGCGCTTGCCGGTCAGATCGGCGTCGTGGTTCCAACGCGAGGAGTGGAAGATCTCGCCCTTGAAGCCGTCGATGCCCTTGATGTCCGGAAGTGAAGGCTCACACAGTGCGCCGACGGCCGAGACGACGATCTTTGCGACGAATTCGCCCTTGTTGGTGCTGACGTGCCACCGAGCAGACGCCTCGTCCCAGCGTGCGGAGAGAACATCGCAGTCGAAGATGTGCTTGTCGAGCACCTTGTGGCGGTTGGCCACCGACTGGATGTACTTGTAGATCTCGGGCTGAGTGGAGAAGGAGCGCGTCCACTCCGGATTGAGTGCAAAAGAGTACGAGTACAAATGCGACGGCACGTCACACGCGGCGCCCGGGTAGCTGTTGTCACGCCAGGTTCCGCCGACGTCGTTGCCGCGCTCGAGAACGACGTAGTCCGTGATGCCGGCCTGTGCCAGTTTGATCGCCGCACCGAGACCGGCGAAACCACTGCCGATGATCAGTGTGCCGACGTGGCGAGTATCCGCGGCAGGTGCTGAGGTATCTGTAACTGGAAGACTCATGTAGGGAACGATATGCCTTTATTGAGTCACGGTCAATAGCTTATTGACGAATATTCAGTAGTCTATTGGGCATGGACGCAGTAAAGCGAACGCGGCTCGACCCTGCGCAACGCCGAGCGCAACTCATCGACCTCGGGGCGCGGATGCTGGCCGAACGGCCGCTCGAACAGATTTCCGTCGAGGACATCGCCGATCAGGCTGGTGTCTCGCGGGGGCTTCTGTTCCACTACTTCGCGTCGAAAAGCGAGTTCCATCTGGCGATCGTCCGACACAGCAGTGAACAGATGCTCCAGCGCACCGAGCCGAGCGAGTCGGACGATCCGATGCTCACCCTCCGCTCGGTGCTGGCGTCGTACGTCGACTACGTGACCGAGAACCGCAATACCTACGTCTCGCTGCTCCGGGGGACCGCCAGCGGGGATCCGCAGATGCGTGAGGTGTTCGAGCAGACTCGCGACATCATGGCCAAGAGAACCCTCGATCAGCTCCCCAAGATCGGCCTGACTCGAACACCTCAGGTGGAGTTGGCCGTTCGCGGTTGGATCGCGTTTGTCGAGGAAGCCACCATCAGTTGGCTCCGAGCGCCCGCCATCACCCGCGAGGAACTGATCGACCTGACGGTTCAGTCGTTACCTGCGTTGGCACTGGCCGCCGTCGGCTTCGATGCCGGGCCGGATCTGGGTCTGCTGCAATCGAATTGACGTGAACGCAGAAAGGCCGGGCCCCACACTCCTTGCGGAATGTGGGGCCCGGCCCTTGTCAAATTACTGAGATCAGTTGGTCGGCAGGAACGCCTCGTCCAAGATCTCCTGCTGCTCCACCGCGTGGACCTTGCTCGATCCCGAAGAGGGAGCGGACATCGGACGACGCGAGATGCGCTTGATACCGGTCAAGGTCTCCGGCAGAAGGTCCGGCAGAGCCAGCCCGAGGAACGGCCACGCACCCTGGTTTGCGGGCTCTTCCTGGACCCAACGGAACTGATCCGCATTCGGGTAACGGTCCAGGGTCTCCTTGAGGCGACGCTTCGGCACGGGGTAGAGCTGCTCCATGCGCACGATGGCGATGTCGTCACGCTCGTCCTTGTGCTTCTTCGCCAGGAGTTCCCAGTACAGCTTGCCGCTGACCAGCAGAACCCGCTTGACCGATTCGCGTGCGCTTTCGCCGCTCTCGTATGCCGGCTCCTCGAAGACCGAACGGAACTTGCCCGTCGTGAAGTCCTCGACGTTGCTGACGGCAGCCTTGTTACGCAGCATCGACTTGGGCGTGAAGACCACCAGCGGACGGCGGATGCCGTCGAGGTGATGGCGACGCAGCAGGTGGAAGTAGCTGGCCGGAGTCGACGGAACCGCAACGGTCATCGAGCCTTCTGCACACAGCTGAAGGAAACGCTCGATGCGGCCGGAGGTGTGGTCCGGACCCTGACCTTCGTGACCGTGCGGCAGGAGCAGCACGACGTCGGAGAGCTGACCCCACTTGGCCTCACCCGAAGAGATGAACTCGTCGATGATGGTCTGCGCGCCGTTGACGAAGTCACCGAACTGCGCTTCCCACAGGACCAGAGCGTCGGGGTTACCGACGGAGTAGCCGTACTCGAAGCCCAGACCCGCGTACTCGGTGAGTGCGGAGTCGTAAACCATGAACTTGCCGCCGTTTTCGGCGTCGGCAGCGATCTTGGCGATCGGGCTGTACTCGTTGCCGGTCTTGCGGTCGATGAGGACCGAGTGACGCTGCGTGAACGTTCCACGCTTGGAGTCCTGACCCGCGAGTCGGATCAAGGCACCCTGCTCGGCCAACGAGCCGAACGCGAGCAATTCTGCGAACGCCCAGTCGACATGTCCCTCACGGGCCATCTCGCGGCGCTTCTCGGCAACCGGCTTGACGCGCGGGTGGACGGTGAAGCCCTCGGGGACGTTGACGAACGCGTCTCCGATGCGCTCGAGGACCTCGGGAGCGACAGCCGTGGTCAGGCGAGCCGGGGGAGTCTGGTCGAGTTCGACGGACTCGGACGGTTCGGGCTGGAACTTCTCGAGTTCACGGACCTCGTTGAAGACCCGCTCGAGCTGGCCCTGGTAGTCGCGAAGTGCGTCTTCGGCTTCCTTGAGCGAGATGTCACCGCGGCCGATGAGGGACTCGGTGTAGCTCTTACGAACGCTGCGCTTGGTGTCGATGACGTCGTACATGGCCGGCTGGGTCATCGACGGGTCGTCGCCCTCGTTGTGACCGCGACGGCGGTAGCAGATGAGGTCGATGACGACGTCCTTGCCGAACTTCTCACGGAAGTCGACGGCCAGCTGAGCAACCCAGACGCAAGCCTCGGGGTCGTCGCCGTTGACGTGGAAGACCGGTGCGGCGATCATCTTCGCGACGTCGGTGCAGTACTCGGACGAGCGTGAATGTTCCGGAGCGGTGGTGAAGCCGACCTGGTTGTTCACGACGATGTGCACGGTGCCACCGGTGCGGTAACCGCGAAGCAGCGAGAGGTTGAGCGTCTCGGCGACAACGCCCTGACCGGCGAATGCAGCGTCACCGTGCAGCATGAGCGGCAGGACGGTGAAGCCTTCTTCACCCTTGTCGAGGATGTCCTGCTTGGCGCGGACCAGGCCTTCGAGAACCGGGTCGACGGCCTCGAGGTGCGACGGGTTTGCGGTCAAGGAGACAGCGATGTCGTTGTCACCGAACATCTGGATGTACGTTCCGCTGGCACCCAAGTGGTACTTCACGTCGCCGGAGCCGTGAGCGGCTGCCGGGTTCATGTTGCCCTCGAACTCCGTGAAGATCTTGGAGTACGGCTTGCCGACGATGTTGGCAAGCACGTTGAGACGGCCACGGTGCGGCATGCCGATGACGACCTCGTCGAGCTGGTGCTCGGCGGCCTGGTCGATCACGGCGTCCATCATCGGGATGACGGCTTCGGCGCCTTCGAGCGAGAAGCGCTTCTGGCCGACGTACTTGGTCTGCAGGAACGTCTCGAAGGCCTCGGCGGCGTTGAGCTTGCTCAGGATGTACTTCTGCTGAGCGACCGAAGGCTTGGCGTGATGGCCCTCGACGCGGTCCTGGATCCACTGACGCTGATCCGTCTCGAGGATGTGCGTGTACTCGACGCCGACGTGGCGGCAGTACGCGTCGCGCAGCACGCTCAACACGTCGCGCAGCTTCATCTTCTCTTGACCGTGGAAGCCGCCGACCTTGAACTCACGGTCCAGATCCCACAGCGTCAGGCCGTGGCTGATGACGTCGAGGTCGGGGTGGCTGTGGAACTTGTCCTTGACGAACTGCAACGGGTCCGTGTCGGCCATGAGGTGGCCGCGGTCACGGTATGCAGCGATCAGTTCGAGAACGCGGGTGTTCTTGTCGACAGCGCCTTCCGGCACGTCCTTGCGCCACCGCACCGGCTCGTACGGGTTGCCGAGCGCGTGGAAGATCTCGTCGTAGAACTCGTCGCTGATCAGCAGGTTGTGGATCGTGCGCAGGAAATCGCCCGACTCGGCACCCTGGATGATGCGGTGATCGTAGGTCGAGGTGAGAGTCATCAACTTGCCGACGCCCATCTCGGCCAGCTTCTCGTCGCTGGCGCCCTGGAACTCGGCGGGGTATTCCATCGCGCCGGCACCGATGATGGCGCCCTGGCCCTTCATCAGGCGAGGAACGGAGTGAACCGTGCCGATACCGCCCGGGTTGGTCAGCGAAATGGTGACGCCGGTGAAGTCTTCGCCGGTGAGCTTGCCTTCACGGGCGCGTCGGACGATGTCCTCGTATGCCGCGTGGAACTGGACGAAGTTCATCGACTCGGTGTTCCGGATGGCGGCAACTACCAGTGAGCGGTTGCCGTCCTTTCCGGGAAGGTCGATCGCGAGTCCGAGATTGGTGTGCTCGGGCGTGACCGCGTTCGGCTTGCCGTCGATTTCGGCGAAGTGCCGGTTCATGTTGGGGAACGCGTTGACTGCCTGGACGATCGCGTAACCCAAGAGGTGGGTGAACGAGATCTTGCCGCCGCGGGTACGCGCGAGGTGGTTGTTGATGACGATGCGGTTGTCGAACATCAGCTTCGCGGGGATGGCACGCACGCTGGTTGCAGTCGGGATCTCGAGCGAGAGCGACATGTTCTTGACGACTGCGGCTGCGGCGCCGCGGAGAACCTTGGTTTCCTCGGCTCCGCCGGCAGGGGCGGGCTTCGCAGTAGCGGCCGCGGGCTTGGCTGCTGCGGGCTGGGCCGGGGCGGCCTTGGCGGCGGGCGCTGCCGTCTTCGCGGGGGCCGGAGCGGCAGCCTTGGCAGCCGGCGCAGGAGGTGCGGTCTTGGGGGCGGGAGGCGTGGCCTTGGGAGCAGCAGGCGGAGCTACAACAGCGGCGGGTGCAGCCGCGTTGCCGTTCGAGGCAGTCCCGTTTCCACCTCCCGTGTTCGCCGAGTCCGGCGAGTAATCGGTCAAGAATTCGTGCCAACTGGGATCCACGGACGACGGATCGTCCTGGAAGCGTTGGTACATCTCGTCAACCAGCCACTGGTTCTGTCCGAATTGGGATGTAGAACTGCTGCTCACGGCAGGTGTTCGCCTCGTTTCTATTTCGGTACCCGATCAGAGCGCCTATATACATGAGATTAGCCCGAGCGTGTGACGAGCAATTGTGCGGCACACAATTTGTGAGCTGTCTCACGGAAGTCCGTGATCTTGCGATCGCGCACTACCTCTCGGCGGTACAAATCCGTGCCGACTGTCACGCGACGGGGTTGCCTTCGATGACAGTTCTCGACGTCAGATTATTCCCCTCACGCGCCTGCGATGCATCCCAGAGTCCCGAGTAGTGACCACCGGCATACCGCAGAACATCGTGCGGGCCGTATTCAACGATACGTCCCCGGTCAACTACGACAACGAGGTCCGCTCGGGCAGCTGTCGCGAGGCGGTGAGCTACGACGACGGAAGTCCGTTTCCGGGTGACCGACCGACTTGCTTCGAGCACCATTCGTTCGGTCGCGGGATCGAGCGTCGCGGTCGCCTCGTCGAGGAGCAGAAGGTCCGGGTCGACCAGTTCGGCACGGGCCAATGCGATCAGTTCGCGTTGTCCCGCCGAGAGCCCCTGACCGCGCTCGCCGACGGGATGATTCATGCCTCCACGCATGTCGGCTATCGAATTCAGTGCGCCGACGGAACGCGCCGCTTCCTCGATCTCCGCGTGCGACGCCGACGGCCTGCCGTACGCGATGTTGTCGGCGACCGTGCCGGTGAACAGATGGGCTTCTTGTGGGACCACGCCGAGGCGACGTCGGTACTGCGAGAGGTGGAAGTTCCGGATGTCGGTTCCGTCCACGTCGACCGACCCGGACGTCGGGTCGTAGAAGCGGGCGAGCAACTTCACGACCGTCGACTTCCCGGCACCGGTTCGGCCGACCAGAGCGACGGTCGTGCCCGGCGGGATTTGCAGATCGAAATCGGAGAGGGCGTCGACGTCCGCACCCGAGTACCGGAACCCGACCCCGTCGAGATGGACGGCGCCGTCGAGTCGTCCGGAGATCGCGATCAAATCCTCGCTGTCGGCAGTCTCGATCGAACTGCGAGTGCGCAGCAGGTCGCCGATTCGTTGCAATCCGACGTTTGCCTGTTGGTAACCATCGAACACTTGTGAGAGTTGCTGAATCGGTCCGAACAGCAGACCGAGGTAGAGCACGAAAGCGATCAGTACGCCGGGCGAAGTCGATCCGTTGGCGATCTGGTGCGCACCGACGAACACGACCGCGGCCAACGCGAGGTCGGACAGGAACGAAATGAAAGGGAAGTAGATCGAAATGGCTCGCTGCGACCGCATCCGCGATCGGCGGTAGCTCTCGGAGCGTTCTGCGAACCTACGCGCCGCACCTTCTTCGCGGCGATAGGCCTGAGCTGCTCGCAGACCGGCGATGTTCTCCTGGAAGTCGGCATTGACGAGCGAGATCCGTTCGCGGGACTGGCTGTAGGCAACCGAGGAGATCTTGCGGAAGACCACGGTCGCGACCACGAGCGGTGGGATGACGGCCAGCGCCACCAGGCCGAGCGTCACGTCGGTCGCCAGGAGGGCGATCGAAATTCCGCCGACGGTCAGGACGCTCACGATCGCCGTCGACATACCGGTTTGGATGAACGACGAGAGCGCGTCGACGTCGGTGGTCATACGCGTCATGATGCGGCCGGACAATTCCCGTTCGTAGTAGTCCAGACCCAGGCGCTGCAAGTGTGCATAGCTGCGGACGCGGAGCCCGAACAGCACGCGTTCACCGGCTCGGGCCGTGAGCACCGTCATGACCGCCACGATGACCCAGTCTGCGGCGACCAGGAGCGCGCCGAACGCCGTCGCGATCCAGAGTGTGGTGCTGTCTGCGGTCACGACTCCGTGGTCGATCGCATATCTGACGAGGGAGGGAAATGCGATCGCCGCGGCGGAGTCCAGGGCAAGGCACACGACAACCGCCAGTAGAACCCAGCGGACCGGCCTCAAGATCTGTCGGAGTGAGAACTGTGGATTCGATTCGCGCAGGCTCTCAGGAGCAATTCCGGGGTCTTCGCGTGCGGGTGGGAGAGCGTCGACTGCTGCCCGCAGAGACGGAGTCACCGCGATTCCGCTGAGCGCTCCGGCCATCGGTCCGCCCGCACCCTGCGTCGTAGCGGCTGTGCTGTCGGCTTCGGATTCCGGTGCCTGCGGCCACAACTGCTCGGTTGTCGGCTCGCTGCGGTCACGTCCGAAAGCATCGGAGTCGACGTCGTCGAGTTCGGCCGGTAGTTCCGGCAGCGAGGAGAACAGGGCGCGAAAGAGCGGACATCGCGCTTCCAGTTCGTCCACGGTTCCGGAGTCGATGATCCGTCCGCCGTCGAGAACCGCGACGCGATCTGCCAGCGTCAAGGTGGATCGCCGGTGCGCGAGGATCAGCGTGGTTTGCCGTCGTCTGGCCCGGAACGCGTCGAAGATCGCAGCCTCGGTTGCCGCATCGACCGCGGAGGTGGCGTCGTCGAGGACCAAAATCCGCGGGTCGACGAGGAGGGCTCGGGCAAGCGCGATGCGCTGACGCTGGCCGCCCGACAGCGTCAGACCTCGTTCACCGACAACGGTGTCGTATCCGTCCGGGAGTGCCTCGATGAAGGTGTCTGCCTGTGCCAATGCAGCTGCGGCGCGGATGTCCTCGTCGGAGGCGTCCTCGCGCCCCAGTGCGATGTTGGCGGCGATGGTGTCCGAGAACAGGAAAGGTTCGTCGAAGACCAGGCTGACGGCGGCACGAAGCTGTTCTGTGCGCAGTTCGCCGATGGGGAACGTCTCGCCCGCGGTATCGACGGTCACTACACCCGAAGTCGGGGCGTAGAACCGGGGGAGAAGCAAGGACAACGCGGTCTTGCCCGACGCGGCCGGCCCCACGACGGCGACGGTCTCGCCCGGTTCTATGCGGAGGTTCAGCCCGGTCAGGACGTCGCGTTCGGTGTCGAATCCGAATGCCACGTCGTCGAAGGTGACTCCGAGCGGACCGTCGGGCAGGTCCACCGGATGGTCTGGATCGGCGATGTCCGGCTGAGCGTTGATGACGTCGTAGACACGCTCGACAGCGGCGCGCGCAAGCTGCGCCATGACGATGACCGACGACAGAGTTCGGGTGACGCCGGTCATCGTCACGATGTAGGTGGCGAACGCGAGAAACGTTCCCACGGTGATCTTGTCGTGCAGTGCGAGATACCCGCCGAGGGCGATCACTCCCACCTGCCCCAGCTGGGGCAAGGCGGCCATGGTCGGCGCGAATTTCGCGTTCAACCACGCGGCGCGAAGGCGCTCCGAATACAGCGTGCGGCTGTGCTTTTCGAGTTGGTCGACGGCTCGTTGTTCCTGCCCGAATCCCTTGACGACGCGAACGCCGGTGACGGTTTCCTCGACGTGTTGGGCGAGGTCGGCGGCCCGCTGCTGCGCGGACCATGTTGCGGCGAAAAGCATCGGTCGCATCAGGAACACCACCAGCCCTACTGCGGGGATGACGGCGACAGCCACGAGAGTCAACAGCGGCGAGAGCCACGCCATGATGCCGATCGCGAGCACGAATTGCAGGAGCGCACCCGCGGACATCGGCACCATCGCGAGCAAACCCTGGACGAGTTGTAAATCGGTGATGGACCGGGATACCACCTGGCCTGTGCGGATCTGATCCTGCCCTCGTCCGTCGAGGCGTTGCAGCGAGCCGAGCAAGGCGAGCCGCAAGTCGTGTTGAACATCGAGCGAGAGTCGGCCGGCAAGCATCCGTCGGCCGTACTGGCACGCGAAGCGGACGACCGCGAGCAGCGCGATCGCCAGCGCGACGAACCCGATCACCTTGCCTGGGTTCTCCTGGCTTGCGGCGTCGAGCGCATAGCGGGTCAGAAGAGGAAACGAGATGTCGATCGCCGAAGCGATGACGGTCACCAGAAGCGCGCCGATGGCAACTCTTCGGTGCAACCAGCATGCGTGCGCCAAGCGGCGGATCCAGCCCGGAGCTCGATCGACCTCTCCAGCTACCGGACTGTCCGTGTTGATCGTGTTCATCGAGATCCACGGTAGACCCGGCCCCAGACAGCCTTTTCAGGTGATGTCGCGGGTCCTGGTCCGCAGCCAACCGAGCCCGCAGAACAGAACCACCCAAGCTGCCAGCATCATCGGGCCGCTCGGCCAGGACGCAAACGCGTCGACGTCGATCGACGGGGCCGCATTGACTATCGTGCCGATCGTGGCCGACACCGGTAGCGCGGCCCCGATCCCACCGAGATCCATCGCGAGCAGCACTGCGCGGACGATCCATTCACCGAAGACGAACCACAGGATGATCGAGAGGGCACCGGCCATCGACGAACCGGTGAGCAGTGCCACCCCGGCGCCGAGCAGTGCCCACAGAGCGCACGCCAGAATGCCTGCGGCGCAGATGGCGAAGAGATCGGTGGTGAAGCTGAAGTCCCGGCCGAAGAGCAACATCGCGCCGATGCTGACTACTTCGACCGCCAATGCGTAGCCGACGGCGAATACCGCGACGACGGCAAGTTTTGCGCCGAGAACTCCGTCACGGCCGCGAGCTGTGAGGAACGTCGTGGTGAGAGTTTTGTAGCCGAATTCGGATCCGGCGGTGAGTGCTCCGAAGACAGCCGCGAACACCAGGACAAGCGTGTTGGAGACACCGAGGCTGACGCCGGTGGACACGACATCGACGTCGAAGGTGGTGTCAGCCGAATCGGCCACGACTTCGACGAACGTCCGAGTCGAGGCAGCAATCAGCACGGCCACGACGACCGGTGCGATGGCCAGTGCCCACCAGTAGCGCAGGGTGAGAACTTTGAGTGTCTCCGCGCGCACGAGCGTGGTCATCGGTGTCCTCCGGAAGGTCCGTATGCGGCAGGGCCGTAATAGCCCGGTCCGGAACCGGGACCGGGTGGGCGGTGGTATCCGACCTGGGGGACGGCATATTGCGGCGTTGTCATGGCCAGGAACAGTTGCTCGAGATCTGCGCCTTCGGTTGCGACACCGAAGATCGTGACTCCGGCGGCGGATGCCACCGGTGGCAGTACCGACGTGTCGGTGCCGCCCACGGCGAGCCGTCCGTCCTGGGTGATCTGGGCGTCGATGATTCCGCGAGCGGCCAATGCCGTGGCGAGGAGCGCTGGGTTGGAACACGAGACGAGCAGTCGACTGCGCTGCGAGCGGCGAAGTTCGTCCATGGTCCCTTGGTAGACGAGTGAGCCGGCGCTGACGATGACCACGCTGTCGACGGTCGCTTCCACTTCACGAAGCGCGTGACTCGAGATCAGAACCGTTCGGCCGGAACCGGCGAAGGTCTGCAGGAACTGACGAAGCCACGCCATGCCCTCGGGGTCGAGTCCGTTCGCGGGTTCGTCGAGCACGAGGATCTCGGGATCACCGAGCATCGCGGTGGCAAGGATCAGGCGTTGGCGCATCCCGAGCGAGAAGGTGCCGGTCTTGTGGGCTCCGACCGATCTCAGACCGACCATGTCCAGCACCTGCGCCGCGCGCTGAGTCGGCATGCCGATAGCGGCCGCGTAGATCTCGAGGTGTCCGAGGGCCGTTCGTTTCGGATGGAGACTGCCGACGTCGAGTACTGCGCCGACGGTCCGAGCCGGGTTGGGCAGCAAACGCATCGGGGTGCCGTTGATCGTGGCCGATCCCGACGTCGGTGACACCAGTCCGAGGAGCATCCGCAACGTGGTCGTCTTGCCCGAACCGTTCGGACCGAGAAACCCGGTGATCGAGCCCGCCTGAACGTCGAAGCTCAGGTCGTTGACCGCGCGCGCCGCCTTGAACGTCTTCGTCAACCCACGAATCTCGATGGGGGCAGAGAAGGATCCCATTGCGGTGTTCGTCAATGCTGCTCCCGGGTCGGCGGCGAATACGTGATGCGAGCCTACGGCCCGGACGGCTATCTGCGGATGGCCCGGCGTGTCTCCGTCTGGGGAAGCACTGCGGCATCGTCGGCAGGCATCACGATCAGGTGGTCGGTCCACCTGGCCGGTGCCGGTCCGAAGGCTTCGCGCGCATTCTTGACGACGCCCTTGCCGATTGCACGGTTGCCCGCACCGCCGATGACCGCACCGATTCCGGCCGGAACGAGCTTGCCGAGGATCAGTGCGCTGCGCTTCGCGGCGTACTTGGTCACGAATTTCCGCACGAGGGTGCTGTTCATTCCCCTCATCGTGGGTCCGGGAATCTTGCTCGTGATTGCCGTTCCCCAATTCTTGGCTGTGATTCCGGTGGCCTTCTGCACGATCTCCATACCGGATTCGCCGAGGGCGACTGCCAGGACCAGGGCACGTCGTTGCTGGTGATCCTGTACGGAGATTCCATGCACTGACGCAATTGCCAACGTCAGCAGCGCTGACGCCTCGAGGAAGAAAGCCGATTCCGCACCGACGGCAGCGATGGACGCGACCGTTCCGACGCCCGGCACGGCGGCGGTGGCGCCGACGGCACTGCCGCTTCCGGTCACGGCGAGAATGAACATCTTCTCCATCCGCTCGACGATCTGAGCAGGTGACTCGTCGGGGTGCGCCTTACGGACGTGGTTGACGTATTTGGCCACTGCGGGCGCTTGCAGGCGGCTTCCGTTGTCGAGAACGGAAACGAGGACCTTCTCGATACGCCCGCTGTCGTTGTTCGTCGACTTGCTCATTGCTGCCCCTCCACAGTTGTCCTCCTCTGAAGCGAGGTGGACCGTATCTCGAGAATAGGTGAAGTTTTCGCTGGCGGCGGTGATCACCGGGGCCATAGGCTCGTACGAGACTCGGTTTTCTTCGTGAGTTTTCCCAGGCAGGAGTTCGAGTGTTATGACCGCCACTTCGGAATCTCGTTCGACGACCATCTGGCCGACGCTGCGCTACCTCGACGCCCGTGCGGCAATCCACTTTCTGGTGAGCACCTTCGGTTTCGTGGAGAAGGCCGTCTACGGAGAGGGAGACGTGGTGGACCACGCCCAACTCGACTGGCCGGGCGGTGGCGGCATCATGTTGGGTTCGCCGCGCACCGATTCTGCGATCGCCGGCCTGCCGCCTGGAATCGGTTCGGTGTACATCGTCGTGGACGACGCGGACGCCGCCGATGCACTCCACGAACGCGCTGTCGCGGCGGGCGCCACGATCACGCAGGGATTGCGCGACGAGGACTACGGTTCGCGGGGGTTCACCTGCCGTGATCCCGAAGGTGTGTACTGGAGTTTCGGCACGTACGCAGGGGAGTAGCCCCCCGCGACCTACCTGGTGGCCCAGTGCTCTGCCGGAACCACTTCCGACGGGATGGGCGGATGAGGTGGTGTGCCGTCCCCGAACGGTCGGCCACCCAACTGTTCGCGTCCGTGCGGTTCGAGCCAGTGTGTCAATTCCGGTCCCTTGGGCACGATTCCGGAGGGATTGATCTCGGAATGCACGATGTAGTAGTGCGCTTTGATCTGTGTGAAGTCGATGGTGTCACCGAATCCGGGGGTTTGGAACAGATCGCGCGCGTAGTCCCACAGCACCGGCATCTCGCTGAGTTTGCTTCTGTTGCACTTGAAGTGGCCGTGATAGACGGGATCGAACCGCGCCAGCGTGGTGAACAGGCGCACATCGGCTTCGGTGATGGTGTCGCCCACCAGGAAACGTTGCCGGGCAAGACGTTCGGTGAGCCAGTCGAGGCGAGCGAACAGCGTGTCGTATGCCTCGTCGTACGCCTGCTGTGAACCGGCGAAACCGCAGCGGTAGACGCCGTTGTTGACGTCGCGAAAAACGTACTCGGCCACTTCGTCGATTTCGTTTCGCAATGGCTCCGGGTACAGATCCGGCGCGCCTTCGCGGTGGTACTTCTTCCATTGCGTCGAGAAGTCGAGGGTGATCTGTGGGTAGTCGTTCGTGATCACCTTGCCCGTGGCGATCTCCACCATGGCGGGCACCGTGATTCCCCTGGGGTAGTGGGGATCTCGGGCGAAGTATGCGTCCTGCAGTCGCGGGATCTTCAGTACGGGATCGACGCCGCCCGGGTCGAGATCGAAAGTCCAGCTTCGCTTGTCGTGAACCGGACCGCAGATGCCCATCGACAGTACGTCTTCGAGGCCGAGTAGGCGGCGGACGATGATGGCGCGGTTTGCCCACGGGCAGGCACGTGCCACGATCAACCGGTATCGCCCGGGTTCGACGGGGTACCCGTCGCGGCCGTCCTCGGTGATCCGGGTCGGGATGTAGTTGGTGTCGCGTTTGAATTCACGACCCTCTTCGACGAATGTCGGTTCGCTCGCGCCGTCTTCCGTACTCATCTGCGGTCCCTCTCGTTCGAGTGTCAACTGGGCAGGTGCACGTGTACCCGAGCGTATGCCCCCAGAACGTCGAATTTGGCTTTACGTGGAAGCGTCGCTCCGATCGCACTGCCGCGACTTGTGCGTAGCTGCGGGATCAATCCGGAATCGAGAGCGTCCTCCGCAGCGAGAAGCGTTACTGCGCAGCCGATTCCGTGACGGCGATGCGCTGGAGCAGTCAGGGTCGTGAGATCTGCCACGAATCCCTGAAATTCGGAGTATGCCGCGCATCCGAGCACCTCGGCGGAATCGGTGAGGGCGGTGAACCACCGCGTCCGGTTCCCGAGGTCGGCTGTGGTGCTGTCGTCGGGTGGGCACAGCGCAGCGACGGCGAGGGCATCGTCGATGTCGTGGGAAATCAGTAGTTGCTCGTCGGGTGGCGCGTCCGTGTAGTCGCCGAGGAAAGCGAGATCGACGGGGCCGGTGATTCGGCCGCCGTGATCGCCGGCGATCTCGAGCAGGCGCGCCGGTTGCAGCAGGGCGTCGACGGAGATGTCCTCGGTGCGCTCGATGAACCACTGCGGCCCGACGATCGCACCTGAGCCTGCCAGATCGAGAACGTGGATGTCGTCGCCGACGACGCGGGCCGTGTGTGCCGGCCGAAGTGCCGAGTCGCCGAGGCCCAGTTCACGTGCCCAAGCGAGTCGGATGATGTCGAGGTGATGTTCGTCCACTCGCTACAGGCTAGTCCGATTCGAACGGGTTGATCGAGATGGACAGAGGTCGTATATTCCATGTGGACTATTTCAGGTGGAATAGTCAAGAAATAGTCAATTGCGGCTTGTCAGGGAGGGGGACTCATGGGTGACGTGTCTCTGACGCCTCTGGGAATCACCGTTCTGGGCCTGCTGTCCGAGCGTTCGATGCATCCGTACGAGATGTATCAACTGGCCTCGGTTCGCCGGGGCGATCAGTTGGTGAAGATCAAGCCGGGATCGCTCTATCACACGGTTTCCCGGTTGGAGAAGCAGGAACTTCTGGCTTCGATCGGGACCGATCGTGAGGGCAACCGGCCCGAACGGACGACGTACGAGATCACCGCCCGGGGCCGTGAGGCCCTCGAGCATCAACTACGTGAGATGTTGGCGGTTCCGGTGCGGGAGTATCCGCGGTTGCCGCTCGCGCTCGCCGAAATGCACAACCTCTCCGCGTCCACCGCGTGTCAGATGCTTCGAATTCGTCTCGCGCACCTCGACAAGACGATCGCGAAATTCGAGGCCGACTACGAAGCGCTGAAGGCGGCGGAAAAACCACGAATCTTCACGGTGGGCGCGGACTACGCCCACGCACTGACCGTCGCCGAAAGAGAGTGGATCGGCGCGTTGGTGACAGACATCGAGAGCGGCGAAATGCCCTGGCTCTCACAAGAACTTCTCGACCGGCTGGCCGGCTCCGCAGGCTCGTCCGCACTACCTAAGGACTGAAGATGGAAAAGCAGGTCAATCCCTGGCACGCGCTGTGGGCGCTGTGTATCGGGTTCTTCATGATTCTGGTGGACAGCACCATCGTCGCTGTCGCCAACCCTGCGATCATGGAGGACCTCGGCACCGACATCAACAAGGTCGTCTGGGTCACCAGCGCGTACCTGCTGGCGTACGCGGTGCCGCTGCTCGTCACCGGCCGGCTCGGTGACAGGTTCGGACCGAAGAACCTGTACATGATCGGCCTCGTACTGTTCACCGGCGCTTCACTGTGGTGTGGTCTGTCCGGCAGCGTCGAGATGCTCATCGTGGCAAGGGCTTTCCAGGGGCTGGGCGCCGCAATGATGACGCCTCAGACGATGGCCGTCATCACACGCACGTTCGCGCCGAACAAGCGTGGCGCCGCAATGGGCCTGTGGGGCGCGGTTGCCGGTGTTGCGACGCTGGTCGGTCCGCTTGCCGGTGGTGTGTTGGTCGACAATCTCGGCTGGGAATGGATCTTCATCGTCAACGTCCCGGTCGGTGTCATCGCCTTCCTCCTCGCGTGGAAGCTTGTTCCGTCGTTGCCGACCAGCGAGCACAAGTTCGACATCCCCGGCGTGATTCTCAGCGCCGCAGGCATGTTCCTGCTCGTGTTCGGAATCCAGGAAGGCAGTTCGTACGACTGGAACGGATTCGTCTGGAGCCTGATCGGCGCCGGTGTGGTGTTGCTCGCGGTGTTCGTGTTCTACCAGTCGCGCAACAAGAACGAGCCCTTGCTCCCACTCGAACTCTTCAAGGACCGCAACTTCTCGCTCGCCAACGTCGCGATCACCGCGATGGGCTTCGCGATCACGTCGATGGTCCTTCCGCTGATGTTCTACACCCAGGCAGTTCGCGGACTCTCCCCGACGCAGTCGGCGCTCCTCCTCGTTCCGATGGCCGTGCTGACCGGCATTTTTGCGCCGATCATCGGCAAGCTCGTCGACAAGACGCATCCGCGCTACATTGCGGGCACCGGCTTCCTGCTGTTCGCGATCGCCCTGGGCTGGCTGGCATTGGTTATGTCTCCCGACGTCGCGATCTGGGAACTGCTCCTGCCGATCGGCCTGATCGGCTTCGCCAACGCATGCATCTGGTCACCGCTCGCGGCCACCGCCACACACAACCTGCCTCCGATGCAGGCCGGCGCCGGCGCCGGCGTCTACAACACCACCCGGCAGGTGGGTGCGGTTCTCGGCAGTGCCGCGATCGGAGCACTGATCACCGCACGATTGGCGGCTCAGGGTCTGACCGGCGGCAGTTCCGAAGCCGGAGTGGGTCACCTACCCGAGTTCGTCCGTGAACCGTTCAGCACGGCGATGTCGGAGTCGATCTGGCTGCCCGCCGGCGTGCTGCTCATCGGCTTCGTCGCTTCGGTGTGCTTCGCTCGGCCTCTGCGCGGCGACGCACACGACGACGCGATGGCCGTCAGTGCCGAAGCGCGTCGGGAAACATCACTGCACGATTGAGATAGTCGCTCGGGTCCAGGGCTCGCTTGATCGCCCACATCGTGGCTATGTCCTCCGCAGAGAGGGCCAGGTCCAGATAGTTGCGTTTGAGCGAGCCCACCCCGTGCTCGGAACTGACGTTTCCGCCGTGATCGCGAACCAGTTCGAGGACGCTGCGGTACACGGTGTCGGCGTTCGGGCAGTTCAGGACGTTGAGGTGGATGTTTCCCTCGGCGACATGTCCGAAGAGGATCGGAATTGCCTCGGGGGCACGACTCGCGATCACCGCCGCGGCGTCCTCGGCGAAGGTGGCAAGCGAGTCCAGCGGCAGCGCCGCGTCGAATTTCAGTGGGGGACCGAACAGTCCGACCACTTCGGCGAAACACTCCCGCGCCGCCCACAAACGCGTCGAGCCGGGATCGTCGACCGCCACTGCCGGGGTCTGCGGTGGGTCGATGCGTTCGAGCAGCTCGGCCAGGTCTTCCAGCGGATCGTGGGCCGCGGACACCTCGGCGAGCAGGTACCACGGTCGCCCCGTCGGCACCGCGGCGTTCAAATGGCGTGCGGCCAATTCGAGTCCACGGCCGTCCACCAACTCCAGTGCGTCGACGCCGTCGAGAGTGCGCAACGTGCGCCCCGCGTCCACGACGTCTTGCAGTCGGTCGAAACCGGTCAGCGTCGTGACCCGGTGAGTCGGTACCCGTCGTAGTTTCAGATCGACTGCCGTGACCACCCCAAGAGTTCCCTCGCTGCCCACCCACAGTGCGGGCAGGTTGTATCCGGAATTGTCGGACAACACTTTCGGTGACCGGCGCACAGGAGTTCCGTCGGGGAGTACCACCTCGAGTCCGAGCACCTGTTCGGCCATGTTCCCGTATCGAACCGTGTGCAGGCCACCGGCATTGGTGGAGACCATGCCGCCGATCGTCGCAGTGTCCCGCGAGGCTATGTCCACCCCGAATTTCAGGCGGGCGGCGGCGGCCGCCGAATGTACCTGCGCGAGTGTCGCTCCCGCACCGACGGCGATCCGACCGGCGGCAACATCGACTTCGCCGATCGCCTCGAGGCGTTCGGTGGAGAGCAGGACGTCGTCGTGCTCGGGCACCGTCCCGGCGACCAGACCGGTTCGCCCGCCCTGAATGGTGACCGGTACGCCGCGCGAGCGGCACACGTTCAGCACTGCCGAGACTTCGGCGGTATTTCCGGGTCGGACCAGAGCGCTGGCGCGCCCGCTGTAGCGCCCTGTCTGGTCGGTGGAACGGGTCGCCAACACGTCGGCGTCGTCGACGACGAACCGGTGTCCCACAACGTCCGCGAGTGCATTTCTCAGACCGTCCACCCGACGATCGTAGGCCGGTTCGATGTGGCAGTGTGGCGGCATGACTGCTCCCGAATCGCATCCCACCCGCCTCGAGCGCTTCACCACCGATGGTGGTGCCGAGGTGGCTGTCCTGACGTTCGCGCACGGACCACTCAATCTGTTCGATCAGGCCATGTTCGACGCCGTCATCGCCGATGTTGCAGCGCTGACCGAAAACCCACCGCGCGCTGTGCTTCTGCGCGCCGAGGGCAAGGTCAACTCGGCCGGCGTCGACGTCCATGTGTTCGACGGACTGAACCCGGAGCAGGGAGCGGAATTGTGGCGCGAACTGTTCGCCCAGATCTGCCATCCGCTCGAGGCGTTGCCGTGCCCGGTCATCTACGCGGCGCACGGGCTGACGCTGACTGCTGCCTTCGAGATATCCTTGGCCTGCGACATCATCCTCGCGGCGCCGAAGGCGAAGTTCGGACTGGTCGAGACAGTGGTCGGTCTGACGCCGTCCATGGGTGGACCGCAGCGTTTGGCCGAGCGCGCCGGTTCCGGACGGGCTCGGGAGTTGGTCATGACCGGCGATCTCTACGACGCCGCAACTCTGCACTCGTGGGGCGTCGTCAATGCCGTTCACGACGATGTCGATGCTGCGGCGCGTGCCCTGGCGGCCCGGTTGGCGGACGGGCCCACGCGAGCCCACGACGCCACCAAGCAGATCGTGGCGGCCTGGCGTTCCGGCGGGATCGCCCACGCGGATTCGGTGACTCCCGGGGTGTCCGGTGCGCTGTTCGCCACCGATGACCTACGCGGCGCTGTCCGCAGTTTCCTCGAGGTCGGACCGGGCAAAGCGGTCTACTCCGGAAAGTAAGTTTGCGACGATTATCGCCAGAGACCTCCACGAACTGTGATCCACGTCATATAGTCGAATGGCCGGTGGGTTGTCAGTGACGTGGAGGTATCGATGCGGTCGACGCTTGTGGAATACCCGTGTTCGACTCAGCTCCTCGCCGACGCCCGTGTCACCCGTGCGGGTGACGGGGTGCTTCGGTACAGCCAACTCGACCCGTCGCTGTCCGAACTCCTCGATATCGCCGTTCATCGATTCTCCTCACGCATCGCGGTGGAGGAGGTCGACGGCGAGCAGGTCACCTTCGCGGAGTTGTGGGCCGAGGCGTCGCGGGTCGCAGGCGGGCTGAAGTCGCGAGGCGTCGAGATCGGTGACCGTGTGGCCATTCGCGTCGCCGCCGGGGTGAGGTGGATGGAGGCGTGCCTCGGCGTCATTCTCGCCGGCGGTGTTCCAGTCTCCGTGGGTGTTCATCTGAGCGACGACGCGGCGGACTTCGTCATCGCGGACAGTGGCTCGGTGTTGGTGCTCGACGGGGAACTCCCACACGGTGTTCCGTTCATCGACGACGGTGCCGCCCCGGAGGAGATGGCGATCCTCGCGTACACCGCCGATTCTTCGGGCGAAATGCTGGGCGTCGAGTTGAGCAACGAGAACGTGCTCTCCGCCATCGTCGGCATTCTGCACTCGCGCGATTACGGCGTCGAAGGTGTGCGCAATCTGTTGGTGGACAATGACTTCAAGTCGGTGCGGCAGTTCGTGCACGTGCTCGCGACGTTGGTGGTCGGTGGAACGGTGGTCCTCGCCGGCGACTTCTGGCGTGAGAGTGTGCATACCGTCGACATCGTGACCGGGCGGCCCGAGGACCTGCTCGAGCCTCGGTTGCTCACCCTCGGGCCGGCGGCGCGTGCCGGTTCGAGGTCGGTGCAGTGGATCGATTGCAGCGGGTCGCCGATCACGGTCGAACAGGAAGCCAAGCTGCTGACCCTGTTCCCGGCTGCTCGTCATGTGATCGGGTGGGGCAAAACCGAGACCTGTGGGGCTGGTCTCATTCTGCCAACCGAGTCGGCACCTACCCACCTCGGAAGCGTCGGAATCGCTTTCGGTGGAATGGAAGTGGCGTTGTACGGCCCGGATGCTCCAGGTGGTTTCGGTGAGTTGCTGTGCCGTGGACCGAGTGTCACGCGTCGGTATTGGAACTCGCCGCAAGCGACCTCGACGAGGTTCACCCAGGGGTGGTTCTGCACTCACGACACCGCGCAGATCGACCCCGATGGCTTCGTCCGTATTGTCGAACGCAACGTCGCGTAATCACGCGAGCGTGGTCGACAAACGAGAGGGACATCATGGCGGACGAGGTTCTCACCGAGCGGCGCGGGCGGACACTGATCATCACCATCAACCGGCCCGAGGCGCGTAACGCCATCAACTCGGCGGTCAGTCACGCATTGGCCGCTGCGGTCGAAGAGCTCGATGCGGACGACGATCTGTCCTTGGCGGTGCTGACAGGAGCCGGCGGAAACTTCTGTGCCGGTATGGATCTGAAGGCATTCGTGGCCGGCGAGAACGTACTCGTGCCGGGACGCGGTCTCGGATTCACGGAAGGGCCGCCGCGTAAGCCGATCATTTCGGCGGTCGAGGGCTTCGCGTTGGCAGGCGGCACGGAACTCGTGCTTGCCACCGACCTGGTGGTCGCGTCGTCCGAAGCGAAGTTCGGTATCCCGGAGGTCAAGCGAGGGCTGGTCGCAGGTGGAGGCGGATTGTTGCGCCTGCCCAAGCGGATTCCGTACCAGAAGGCATTGGAACTGGCCCTGACCGGTGACAGTTTCACGGCCGAGGAGGCCTACCGCTACGGCTTCGTGAACACGTTGA
The DNA here is from genome assembly GCF_054589475.1 of Rhodococcus sp. no. 34. Lineage (NCBI taxonomy): Bacteria > Bacillati > Actinomycetota > Actinomycetes > Mycobacteriales > Nocardiaceae > Rhodococcus > Rhodococcus sp. no. 34. The sequence continues at coordinate 49,709 of NZ_BAAILK010000049.1, read as the reverse complement.
CCGAGCCGGGTAAGGCGCTCGAAGGCGCGCTGGAGCTGGCTGATCGCATCACCCGCAACGGACCGCTCGCGGTTGCGGTCACCAAGGAGATCATCGTCAAGGCCGGCGGTTGGTCCGACGACGAAGCTTTCGCGAAGCAGTTGCAGGTCATGGCGCCGGTGTTCGCGTCCGAAGATGCACGCGAGGGCGCGACGGCGTTCGCCGAGAAGCGCGCCCCGGTCTGGAAGGGGCGGTAATACCGACATGGCTACACCTGTCGCAGAGCTGCACATGCACATCGAGGGTTCTCTGGAACCCGAACAGATTTACCGACTTGCCGAGCGCAATCGAATGGACTTGCCGTACAAGGACATCGACGATCTGAAGTCGAGGTACGAGTTCACCGATCTGCAGTCGTTCCTCGATCTCTACTTCGCCAACATGGCCGTCCTGCGCACCGCGGAGGATTTTGCCGACCTGACGCGAGCGTACTTCCGCCGCGCGGCTGCCGCCGGCGTCGCGCATGCCGAGTTCTTCTTCAATCCACAGGCGCACGTGGTCCGTGGTGTTCCGCTGACCGAGGTCCTGGACGGGATCATGGATGCGGTGGCATCGAGTGAGCGCGAGTTCGGGCTCAGCAGCGCGGCGATCGCCGCCATCCTCCGAGATCAGCCCGTCAAGGACGCCGAGGAGATCTTCTCCGAGATAATTCGCCTGCAGGCTCCGATCGTCGGGCTCGGACTCGACTCCGCGGAGGTCGGCAACCCGCCGTCACTGTTCGAGGACGTGTTCGCCCGCGCGCGCGCCGAGGGTTTGCACGTTGTGGCTCACGCCGGTGAAGAGGGACCGCCCGAGTACATCTGGCAGGCGCTCGACATTCTCGGCGCCGAGCGGATCGACCACGGAGTCCGGGCACTCGAGGATCCTGCCCTGATCGAGCGTCTGGTCGACGAGGAGATTCCACTGACGGTCTGCCCGTTGTCGAACGTTCGTCTGCGGGTGTTCGATTCGCTGTCGGATCATCCGCTTCGATCGATGCTCGAGATGGGTTTGATCGTCACGGTCAACTCCGACGACCCGGCCTACTTCGGGGGATATGTCGACGACAATTTCACCGAACTGGGCCGAGCCCTGGGTCTGACGGAGGCCGAGCGAGACACCCTCGCCCGGAACTCGATCAAAGCCTCGTTTGCGAGCGATGCGCGAAAAGCGGAACTGCTGCGGCACTGACCGTCAGTCGCCGAGCACCTGACGCAAGTACTCGTTGTCGAACACACGATTCGCGTCGTACTTGTCTCGAACGGCGACAAAGTCGTCGAGTCGGTCGTACGTAGGACGCAGGTCGTCGACGGTCCGGTTGTGCATTTTTCCCCAATGCGGCCGGCCGTCGACGGCGCGCGCGATGGCTTCCACCGCGGCGAAGTATTCGGTTTCGGGTCGGCGGTGGTACTGGTGTACCGCGATGTATGCGGTGTCGCGTCCGTGAGCAGTGGAGAGCCAGAGGTCGTCGGCGGCAGCGAAACGTACTTCGACGGGGAAAGCTACGTTGGTTCCGGACTTCTTCATCCAGCGATCGATTTCGTGAAGTGTCTCGGTGACGTGTTCGCGGGGAATCGCGTACTCCATCTCCTTGAACTTCACGCGGCGCGAAGACGCGAATACCCGGTAGCTGCGATCGGTGAACTCGCGGGCGCCGAGCAATCGGGACGACACGTTGTTGATTCTCGGGATCGCGGCCGGTGCCAGGGTGGCAACGCGGTTGACACCTTCGAAGAGTGTGTTCGAGAGGAGTTCGTCGTCGACGAACGCGCGGACCTTGCCCACCGGATCGGGTTCGGTATCTCCGGGGAGTCGCGTATTGCTCTTCGTCAGGACACGATCGGTGTGCGGGAACCAGTAGAACTCGAAGTGATCCAGGCCCAGGCGATCGCCCTCGAGGGTGTCCAGTATGTGAGACAGCGTGTCGGGTTCCTCGATTGCGCGAAGTGTGAATCGCGGAACGCAGGCGAGAGTGATCTTCGAAATGATGCCGATTGCGCCCAATCCGAGGCGGCCCGCTTCGAACAACTCGACGTTTTCGTCGGCGCTTGCGGAAACGACGGATCCGTCGGCGAGAACGACTTCGATTCCGCGAATCTGTGTGGCGATACCGCCGAATCGTGCGCCGGTGCCGTGCGTGCCGGTGGACGTCGCGCCGGCCAGTGACTGGACGTCGATGTCACCGAGATTTGCCATCGCATATCCGCGTTGCCACAAGGCGTCGTTGAGAGCATGAAGGCGAGTGCCTGCAAAAACAGTGACCAGCGCACCGTCGTCGGTCGGTGTGATCGAGTCGATTCCGCTCAAGTTGTCCAGGCTGACGAGGACACCGTCAGTGACCGCGACACCGGTGAACGAGTGGCCGGCGCCGACGGCCTTCACGCGTTGGCCACGCGAGGCGGCCTCGGCGACCAACGACGAAAGTTCACGGGTATTTGTCGGCGTCGCAAAGCGACGCGGCGCGGCGCTTTGAGTGCCCGCCCAGTTCTGCCAAGTGTCCGAAGCCATTACGCAATAATGTACTTGGACGGTCGTCCAGGCAAGTATTGCGCGAAGATTTTGTCATTTGCGTTCTACGATCATTGGATGCTGAACAGGCTCCCGGCGGACGAACGCCGCACACAATTGGTCGAGTCCGCCTTGTCTATTGCGGAACAGCGCGGTGTCAGTTCTGTGACGGTAAGGGCGGTGGCAGAGGAGGCCGGGGTATCGCTCGGCGTCGTTCATTACTGCTTCGAGAGCAAGGAAGCGCTGATCGCGGCAATGGGTGAAACGCTCATTCTGCAGCTCAGTGCGTCGATGCAGTATGCGTTCGCGCAGGTCCGCCATGCGCCGGATCTCAGTGGCGTGCAGGGGCTCAGGGAATTGCTGCACATCGGCCTGACCGGAATGTGGCCGACCATCGAGGCAACCCCGGATCGCCAGTTGTTGACCTACGAAATTACCGCGCAGGCACTGCGTAGTCGCAATCTCGGAGCCGAACGTGCTGGGGCGGTTGCATTTGAGCAGTACCGAATAATGGATGAGCTCGCGGTGTCGTTTCTCGAAGAGTGCGCCAAGATATCGGGCACGGTGTGGACGGAGCCGTTGAGTTCGATTGCGCGACTGAGTCTTGCAATGATCGACGGCCTTGTTCTGCGATGGCTGGTCGATCGTGACTCCGACGCGACTATTGCCGAGTTCGGAGAAATGGTTCAGGTAATCGCCAACAAAGCCGTGGTCGCGCCTCAGTAGAGCTGCCATCCTGGACATACGTCCAGGATTGGTGATTGACTGGTCGCACGCCGCGACGATTGGATCATCTGTGACCCGGACCCTTGATCGACTCACTGCTGCCACGCGAGAACTCGACCCGCCTCTGGCTGCTCTGGATCTGACCACCCTGCGCAGTAATGCAGCCGACCTGGTGCGCCGTGCCGGTGGAACCCCGGTGCGAGTGGCGAGCAAATCGGTTCGTTGTCGGACGGTTCTGGCTGAAACTCTCGGCGACACACTGACCGCGTCCGGCGGATTCCGCGGAATCATGGCGTACTCACTGCGCGAGGCTCTGTGGCTGGTCGGGCTGGGCGCACGGGACATCCTGATGGGGTACCCGACCGCCGATCGTGGCGCCATCGCGGATCTCGCTGCCGACGACACCGCTCTCGCATCGATCACCTTGATGGTCGACGACGATGCGCAGTTGGACCTCATTCGTTCGGCGTCGACGGGAGATGCGCCTGTCCGGGTGTGTCTCGACGTCGATGCGTCACTTCGGATCGGTCCGATTCATCTAGGCGTACGACGCTCGCCGCTGCGCGAACCTGCCGCGGTCGCCGCACTCGCGGCGCGTGCTCGTCAGCGCGGATTCTCCGTCGTCGGAGTGATGTTCTACGAAGCCCAGATCGCCGGCCTCCCGGACACCAGCGCTCCGATCGGTTGGGTCAAGAAGGCCTCTGCCCGCGAACTGGCGTCCAGAAGAGGCGCTGTGGTCGCGGCCGTCACCGATGCCGTGGGTGCACTCGAGATCGTCAACAGCGGCGGTACGGGGTCGCTGGAGGTCAGCTCGGCCGATCCTGTGGTGACCGAGGTAACAGCAGGCTCCGGACTGTACGTACCGACCCTGTTCGACCGCTACCGCGCCTTCCGCCCCGATCCGGCGCTGTTCTTCGCACTGTCGGCAGTGCGCAAACCGACGCCGTCCGTCACGACCCTGTTCGGCGGCGGATACATCGCGTCCGGACCTGCCGGAGCCACCCGCGTTCCGTCACCGGTCTGGCCCGCCGGTCTCAAACTGCTCCGCAACGAAGGAGCCGGCGAAGTCCAGACGCCGGTCACCGGGAAGGAAGCCGGAAACATCGCGATCGGCGACCGCGTGTGGTTCCGTCACGCCAAGGCCGGCGAGCTGTGCGAGCGCTTCGACCGCGTGTACGTGGTCGAAGCCGACGGCACCCGAACCTCGGTTCCCACCTATCGCGGCGAAGGGCAGTGCTTCGGGTAAGGCAGTGCTTCGGGTAAGGCAGTGTTTCGGGTAAGACAGGCTTCGGCTAGCTCGTCAGCCTCATGAACGCGCCCAGTTCGACCAATCCCGCAGGCGTACTGGGCATGTACTGCGTCAACGCGTGCGATCGAACGATGATCGCGCACCACTTGCTGCGTGAGACAGCAACATTGAGACGGTTTCGCGACAGCAGGAACGACATCCCTCGCGGGACGTCCTCGACGGCAGATGCGGCCATCGACACGATTGCCACCGCAGCCTCGCGGCCCTGGAACTTGTCGACGGTCCCGACCTCGACCTCCGTGAGACCGGCCTCGGTGAGATCGCGCTCGACGGTGCCCACCTGGGCGTTGTACGCCGCGACTACGAGAATGTCCGACTGCTCCAGCGGCCTGGTTCCCTCGAACTCGCTCGGGTCGGTCCAAGGCGTACCGAGAAGGCCCTGGATCTGGCGAACGATTTCCTGGGACTCTTCCGGGGAGTAGGTGGAATTGCCGCGGTGATCGACGAACACCGTGTGTACTCCGGCAGCGAGTCCGTCGAGTTTTCTTGCCGCACTCACGGTTTCCTGGGAATGCAGCTTGCCCTCGTACGACAATGCGGACACGGGCGCACACAGATCCGGGTGCATCCGCCACGTTTTCTCGAGGAAGTAGCCGAGTTCGGGTGGCAGTGCGCCGTGTCCCTCGGCGAGCCAACCGAGTGCCGATTCGTCGACCGGTTCGGGGTGAGTGCCTTGGCTCACCTGCGGCAACTGCTGCGGATCGCCCAGCAGCAACAGGTTTCGCGCGGAAATCGCGACGGCAATGGTGTTCGCCAGCGCGAATTGGCCTGCTTCGTCCACGACGAGCAAGTCCAAGCTGCCCGCTGGAACACGATCGGTGTTCGAGAAGTCCCACGCAGTGCCGCCGATGACACAGCCGACGCCTTCGGCCTCGGCGATGAATCCCGCATATTCTTCGGATGCGATGTCCTGCCATTCTGCGGTCTTGCTCCGGCTGCCCTTCTTCGCGACCAGTGCAGGGTCCACGCCGGCTTTCAGAATGCCGCCGAGCATGTTCTCGACCACCGAATGTGATTGTGCCACCACTCCGATTCGCCACTGATGTTGTTCGATCAGTGTCTTGACGACACGAGCGCCCGTGTAGGTCTTGCCCGTACCAGGGGGACCCTGTACTGCCACGTAGGAATCGTCGAGGTCGAGAAGTGCGGCGGTGATGGCCTCCGCGTAGTTGTTGTCGGTCCCGACGGGAGGGAGCGGTGAACCCGAGCGTGTCCTCGGGGTGCTGCGCCGGAGAATGTCGACCGCTGCGACGGGTGGCAGTTCGGGCAGGATCTCGCTGGCGGCGGCTGCGGCAGCGGCGATCGACTTCTCCATACGTCCCGTGGGAATCGGACGACCAGGTGCCAACGCGACTGGGGTATCGAGGTATTCGTCACCGCCGAGCAGTTCTTCGACGGTGACCACGTCGAGCCCTTCGGCCTTGACCACGGCGGTGACCTTGACGCTGCTGGTGCCGCGTTGGGTGGGGTTCTCGCTTGCAACGGCATCCGGGGAGGGGGTTGCGTAGAGCGCGAAAAGATCACTGCCCGGGCTCAAAGACGTTCCGGTGCCGAAACTTCCGGTCAACTGGATGTGGCGACGAAACTTCTTCTGCCGCGGGGTGCTCTTGTGCCAGTCCGCTTCGATTTCGGACTGCTCGACCACCATGACGTCGCGGATGTCCACCAGGTCTTCGATCGGTGTGACCAATCGGTCGAAGTGGGCCCACCAGTACGGCTTCCGCTCGCGATTGTGGTATCCGACCGCTGCGGCCAGTAGAGCAGCTGCCTGCTGATCGGGGGTACGCGTCGAACCTGCCTTGTGTCCTGCGAATTCGCGGAGCGCGATCTCCGATTCGGTGAGCTCCTCGAGTGGAATCTTGATCTGCCCGGTCGGCTCACGAAGTTCGACGCCGTGTTCGGCGGCGCGCTCCGCAAGCCAATCACGCAGGCGCAGGGTGGATTCGCAGTCGTACTCGTTGTAGTCGGAGATACCCTGAAGAAGTTCCCGGGCCTGGTCGGCTTGTCCGCCGTCGCGCAATTCGCAGTAGTCGGCATAGGCGACGACCGAAGCGGCGGCATTGGTCACGTCGCCGTCGCGGCCGTGCTCACCCATGTAGAGCGGCTCGAGTTTCTTGATGCTGTACGAGCGTTGTCCGATCCGCAGGCACGCGCGGACGATCGGGTACAGGTCTACGAGCACGTTCTCGCTGAGCAGCGTGTCCACGGTCTGCTCGCCGACACCGTGACGTGCGGCCAAGCGCAACAGCGCCGATTTCTCGTACGCGGCGTAGTGGTAGATGTGCATGCCTGGATGAGCTTCTCGACGCGCGGTGACGTAATCGAGGAAGTCGAGGAGCGCCTGGCGCTCGCCCTCGCGATCGTGTGCCCAGAACGGCTTGAACACGTAGTCGTCCGCAGGCCCTTCGACCACACCGAACAGATACTCCAACCCCCAATCGGTGGACCCGTCCTCGGCCCAGAGCGGATCGCCCTCGAAGTCGAAGAAGATGTCACCGTCGTCGGGGATGGGGAGTCCGCCGAGCGCCGAGGGTTCGTAGACCTCGAATTCGGCGTCGCCGGACAGTTCCTGGCGTAGTTGAACCGCGGCCTGTGCACGGAGTTTGTCGAGTGTTTCCCGGCGGATGCCCTCGACTGGGCCGGTGCTCGCGGCGAGTTCGTCGATTGTCGTGATCCCCGAGACGATCAGCTGTTCACGCTGATTGCCGCGGACGCCCGCAACCAGCAGCAGGTCTCGATGGCTTTCGACCTCGACGCTGCAGGTGTCGCATCGACCACAACGCAGGTACCGATCGTCGAGCCACTGTGTCGGTTTCCCCTCGGCGCGGTGCTCGTCGAGGACTCGTTCGAGTTCAGCTCTACGTGCCGCGAATACCGGCGCGATGTCTCCGATGTCGTGCGACGACGTGCTGCCGTCGCCTAGCAGTAGATGAACTTGATCGGAGGCGGCGATTGCATTGCGCTCCAACGCATCCGCGTATGCGGCGAGTTGTAGAAGTGCCGACACCTTGGCGTGCCGGGAGAGCTTGCTGTCGTAGACCGCGTAGGTGTCGCCTTCGCGGACGAGGAAATCGCAGAACCCGAGGAAACGGCCGTCGAAAAAGGTTCCCTGATAAATGACTGGCGCGCCCGATCGTGCTGCCTCGACGGTGGCCAACGTGGCAGCGGTCAGGCCTGCGCGTGAGTGTTCCGGTCGCGGCATGACGACGACGCCGTCTCCGTGCTGATCGATGAACTTCTGAAGCTGTTCGCGCTCGTGCGAGTCGCCGAGGCTCGACGTCCGCTCGAGCATCGGATCCGCCTCGGCGGCCTCGGCCGCGATCAGACCGGTTCGGGCGTCGAGTTGCCGCAGCAGTGCGAACTCGCACGAGGCCGCAGCCGAGAGGTCGCTGGCGCTGTAGACGATCTGATCATCGAGTAGGAACACAGGGCGATTGTGCCATCGCTCACCGACAAGGCAACCCACCAGTAATCGCCCACGAGCCGCGGATACCGGTAGCGGCGTGCAGAATGACGATCATGCCTTTCTTCGACGGACGAACCGGTCAGGTGCACTTTCGGCATTGGCCGGCGGCAGGGGGCGCGGTGCCCACGGTGTCACTGGTCTTTCTGCACGGTCTCGGTCAGCACAGCGGCCAGTATCACCGCTTCGCGGGCGCAATGACGGCGTCGGGGATAGACGTGTGGGCGATCGATCACACCGGGCACGGTTTGTCGGAGGGTGATCCGGGAGTCGGGGCTCCGCTCTCCGATCTTGCCGCCGACGCAGCAACGCTCGCTGACATCGCCTTGGCGGAACTGCCCGAAGTCCCGCAGGCGGTGATGGGCCATTCCTTGGGTGCGGTGACGGCGCTGACGATGCTGGCTCATCGCGATCACGATTTTGCCTCCGCAGTGCTGTGCGGCATTCCGCGCAGTGCGGTCGAGCAACACGGGTGGGCGGAACTCTCCGACGCGGGCATCCCAGTCCTGGTCGTTCACGGTACCGACGACCGGATCGCCCCGGTCGATCCCGTCCGGGACTGGGCGCGGACGCTGCGCAACGTCGAGATGCGCGAGTTCGAGGACGCCGGTCACGACCTGCTGCACGAGAAGGTTCACGCCAGTGTCACCAACGTCAGCCGTGAATTCCTTCTCGCGCATTCCAGGTAGTCCTCTCAGGAGAGCGCGCCGAGCACCTCTTTCGACGTGACGGGATGCGAGAACATCGGGTAGTCGTAGGTGATCGCGTTCTCGTGTTCGGCGACCGAAGTTCCGGCTACACAATCGGTGAGTGTGATGACCCGGTAGCCGTTCTCGTATCCGGTGCGCATGGTCGATTCGACGCAGCAGTTGGTCAGGAAACCGCCGAGAAGGATCGTGCGAATTCCTTTGCTACGCAGAATGAAATCGAGGTTGGTGCTGGCAAAAGTGTCGAGTCCACGCTTGCCCTCGATGACGATGTCGCCGTCTTTCGGAGTGAGGTCGTCGACGATAGCGGCGCCCCACGAACCCTTCACGAAGGCCTTTCCGTCGACGACGCCCTTGAGGATTCCGTACGGATGCGACGTGATTTCGTTGTACCCCTCGGCGAAGGTGATCGGTGCGTGCATCACGGTGACACCCGCCGCCCGGGCCGCATCGACCAGCGCGGCGGTGTTCGCGAGGAGTCCGTTCGATTCCATGACTGGTGCGACGGCCTCGTGGAGGACACCGCCTTCGGTGGTGAAGTCGTTCTGGTACTCGATGAGCACGACGGCGGTGGTCGCGGGATCCAATTCGAGCTTGTCGGTCATGGTCGGCACCTTCTCTGTTGTGGTCCGGGTCACGAATCTCCTCAATTAAACAGTTTGTCAGACAAGCAGGCAAGGGGTGGTAGCGTCGCGGCATGGATACGACTCCGTTGTCGCGCATGCCGCTCAGCCTTGCCGTGTCGGGACGAATCCGCGCTGCCATTCTCGACGGTTCACTCCCGGTCGGTGAGGCATTGCCCACCGAACAGGAACTTGCACAGACGTTCTCGGTGGGTCGATCGACGGTCCGTGAGGCCCTTCGGGTTCTGCAAGCGCAGGGATTGTTGACCGGCGCGGACACCACTTCTACTGCCAGGCCTCGGGTGACGCACGAGCATACGGCCGATTCCGCGGCCACAGCTCTCAGCACGGCGTTGCAGGTGGGTGCAGTTCCATTGGGCGATCTTGTCGAATTGCGAGTGCTGCTCGAAGCTGCTGCGCTGCGCACTGTCGTCGCGGTGCCGAACGGCGCCCGGGATGCGATCGAGCGGATGCGCGTCGCAACCCTTGCCGACGACTCGGTCGCATTCCACGACGCCGATGTCGACTTTCACGTTGCGCTGGCCGGAGCCGGCGGGAACAAGGCGTTCGGGTTGGTCATGACGGTTCTCCGCGACAGCATCGCCGGCTACCTGCTGAGTGAACTCGACTCGCGCGAGAACTCGGCGGCCACGCTCGGCGCACTGTTGGCAGAGCACGAGGGTATCGCTGACGCGATCGAGCGCGGCGCAGCTGACGAGGCCGCCGTTTTGGTCGAGCGCCATGTGCGCGGATTCTACGAAGGACGAACACAATGACCACGAGTATCGATCTGTTGGATGAACGCTTGCAGAAAGCGGTGGGGGACAGGGCGACAACCGATCCCGACCGAATGGGCGCGTACGTCCGGGATCAATCACTGCTCACCGCAGCCGGAAGGCCCGCCGCGCTGGTCAAGGCGAAGACGGTCGACGACGTCGTTGCGGTCATGACGGTGGCCCACGAACTCGCCGTTCCGGTGGTGACACGAGGGGCGGGTACCGGGTTGGCCGGCGCTGCCAATGCGCTCGACGGATGCATCGTCCTGAGCGTCGCGGGCATGGATCGCATTCTCGAGATCGATCCTGCCGCGCGCACCGCCACGGTGGAGCCCGGAGTGATCAACGGTGACCTGGCGGAAGCTGCTGCACAGCAGGGCCTTTGGTACGTACCGGATCCGGGAAGCCGGTCCATCTCGAGTATCGGCGGCAATCTGGCGACAAATGCAGGCGGCATCTGTTGCGCCAAGTACGGCGTCACCGGTGATCACGTTGCGGCCCTGACGGCGGTACTCGCCGACGGGCGTGTTATCCGTACCGGTGCACTGACGCGCAAAAACGTTGCGGGGCTGGACCTGACACATCTGCTCGTCGGGTCGGAGGGCACTCTCGCGGTCATCGTCGAAGCCACGATGCGGTTGCGTACGGCGCCCACTGCCGCGACCACTGTGGTCGCCTTCTTCGATTCCGCGGAGTCCGCGATCGATGCCGTCCTCGCCGTGTCGGCAGTGGCCGAACCGTGTCAGATGGAGTTGATGGACGACGTCACCATCGGCGCCGTCAATCGGCTGACCAAGATGGGGCTGGACGAATCGGCCGGGGCGATGCTGCTCATCCAGTGCGACGGTAGGTCGGCGGCCGCCGAGGCAGCGGACTGCGCCGCGGCGTGCGAAAGTGCCGGGGCCCGAGAGGTTTTCCACACCGACGATCCGGTGGAAGGTGAAGAGTTCACCGCCGCGCGCCGCATGGCCTTGCCGGCTCTCGAGGCGTTGGGCACGGTACTTCTCGACGACGTCGCGGTGCCGGTGCCGGCGTTGCCGTCCATGTTGGAATGCATTCGTGAAGCGGCCGATCGCCACGGCGTCACGATCGGAACCTTCGGTCACGCCGCCGACGGCAATCTCCACCCGACCATCGTGTTCGACGCTGCCGAATCGGGTGCGCAGGATCGTGCGCGCGGAGCTTTCGACGACATCGTTGCCGGCGCACTGGCGTTGGGCGGAACGATCAGCGGTGAACACGGTATCGGGGTTCTCAAAGCGCCGTACATGGCGGACATGGTCGGCCAGACCGAACGCGAAATGATGCTTGCAGTCAAGGCCGCATTCGATCCGAAGAACATTCTCAATCCCGGACGAGGTATCTGAGCGGTTCGTTCGTGCCTCAGTCGCCGGAAATTGCGCTACCAGACGAACGTGTTGCCGCACGACGCTTTTCAAGTGACGATGGCCCTCATGAAGCTGTTGATGCTCGGAGGAACACGGTTCCTCGGCCACGCTCTCGTCGATGACGCTTTGGTCCGGGGCTGGGAGGTGACAGTGCTCCATCGTGGGCTCACCGGAGCGCCACCACCTACAGCGGAGGTCCTGTTCGCGGATCGCACCGATCAGCGTGCGATGGTTGATGCGCTCGGTGATCGTCGATGGGATCTTGTCGTCGACACCTGGTCGGGTAGCCCCCGAGTGATCGGGGAAAATGCGCGCGTCTTACTCGGTCACGTCGACCGGTACGCATACATCTCCAGTGGATCCGTCTACCAATGGGGCTTGCACGTAGACGAGACCTCACCAGTGGTGGCCGCATCTGCAACCTCCGATGACTACAGCGATTACGCGTCCGCCAAACGCGGGGCCGAACTCGCTGTCCTGGAATCCTTCCCGGACGCGTTACTCGCGAGGGCAGGGTTGATCCTCGGCCCGCGCGAGGACATCGGGCGGTTGCCGTGGTGGCTGCAGCGTATCGCGGCGGGCGGACGTGTCGTTGCTCCCGGAGTGCCGACCAGACCGTTGCAGTACGTCGATGCCCGCGACATCGCAACCTTTGTCCTGGCCGGACTGGCCGCCGGGATCAGCGGGGCATACGACGTCATCAGCCCGTCCGGCCACACCACTACCTCCGGACTCCTCCAGGCGTGCGTGGTTGCCACCGGTTCGGACGCTGAACTCGTGTGGATCGACGAGGACAGGCTGGCGGCCGCTGGAGCGCAGCCGTGGACACAACTTCCGTGTTGGGTGCCGCAGGAGGGTGAGTTCGCGGGCTTCCTCGAAGCCGACACCGCCAAGGCGGGGCAAGCAGGGCTGCGGTGCCGGCCCGTCGAAGACACCGTGCGCGATACCTGGGAGTGGATGCAGCGGGAAACTCTGCCGACTCAGCGGGAGGATCGTGCGGTGCACGGCCTTCCATCCGAGATCGAAAAGGAACTACTCTCCGCCGGACAGTGAAACGAGTCTGGCCCGGTTCGCATTCGAACCGGGCCAGACTCGTGAAAGACGATCGATCAGGCGTACAGGTCGCTGATCTTGGTCTTGTGAGCTTCGTGAATGATGTTGCGCTTGAGCTTGAGCGTCGGCGTCAATTCACCGGTCTCCTGGGTGAAGTCGACCTCGAGGATCGTGTACTTCTTGATCTGCTCGGGGTTGGAGACCTTCTTGTTGGCGTCGGCAACGGCCGAGTCGATCTCGGCGATCAGATCGGCGTTCTTCACCAGATCGGCAATCGCGGTGTTCGCGGGCAGGCCGTTGCGCTCGACCCAACCGGGCAGTGTTTCCGGATCGAGGGTGATCAGTGCACCGATGAACGGCTGACCGTCACCGACCACGAGGCACTGGCTGATCAGAGCGTGCGCACGCAGGGAATCCTCGAGGCCTGCCGGTGCGACGTTCTTACCGCCGGCGGTGACGATGATTTCCTTCTTGCGGCCGGTGATCGAGACGTAGCCCTCGTTGTCGATCGATCCGAGGTCGCCGGTGTGGAACCAGCCGTCGACGATGGATTCGGCAGTGGCCTTCTCGTTGTGCCAGTAGCCGGCGAACACGACCGGGCCCTGCAGGAGGAGTTCGCCGTCGTCGGCGATCCGTGCTGCATGGCCGTTGATCGGCTTGCCGACGGTGCCGACGCGCTGCGCGCTCGAGGTGTTGACGGTGATTGCGGCGCTGGTCTCCGTGAGTCCGTAGCCCTCGTAGATCGGGATGCCGACGCCGCGGAAGTAGTGGCCGAGGCGCGCGCCGAGGGCTGCGCCACCGGAGACTGCACGCTCGCACTCGCCACCCAGAGCTGCGCGCAACTTCGAGTAGACGAGCTTGTCGAATACCGCGTGCTTGAGCTTGAGTGCCAGTCCGGGGCCACCCTTTTCGAGGGATTCGCTGTATTCGATGGCGGTGGCAGCAGCCTTGTCGAAGATGCTGCCCTTACCGCCGTCGACTGCCTTCTGGCGAGCCGAGTTGTACACCTTCTCGAACACGCGGGGCACCGAGAGGATGAAGTTGGGCTTGAAGCCGGCGAACTGCTCGAGCAGCGTCGTCAGGTCCGACGTGTGGGCGACGGTGACCTTGGCGTCGAAAGCGCCGAAGGAGATCGCTCGCGCGAATACGTGGGCAAGCGGCAGGAACATCAGAGTCTTCTTGCCGGGGACCATGGACTCCGGCATCGCCAGGCGGCAGGCGTTGGACTCGGCGTAGAAGTTGGAGTGCGTCAGCTGGACACCCTTGGGGCGTCCGGTGGTTCCGGAGGTGTAGATCAGGGTCGCGGGCGAGGCAGCGGTGACCTGGTGACGACGAGTATGCAGTTCTTCGTCGGTGATTGCCGAACCGCGACTGGACAGCTCGTCGATCGCACCCGACTCGATGACAAGAACCTCGCGGAGGGCTTCTGCGCCGTCGGTGACTTCCTTGTGAGTCTCCGCGTGCTTGGCCGTTTCGACGACCAGAAGTGTCGTCGCTGAATCCTCGAGGATCCACTGCGCCTGATCAGGGGAGGAGGTCTCGTAGATCGCGACGGTGCATCCGCCGGCAGTCCAGATGGCGTAGTCGAGAACGACCCACTCGTAGCGAGTCGCTGACAGGATAGCGACGCGGTCGCCGAGCTCGACACCTGACGCGATCAGGCCCTTGGCAACTGCGGAGACCTGCTTCGCGAATTCAGCTGCAGTGACGTCGACCCATCCACCGTTCGACGGCCTCTTGAACGGCACGAATGTGGGGTCTTCTTCGGCGTGACGGAACACGGAGTCGGCCATGGATACGTTCTCCGGAATTGAGAACGACTGTGGAACTGAGAACTCGCGCACTATTGACCCCTCCAGTGACTACTGACATTTCTGATGTGCATTGCATCACATTAGTCGTCATTTTGCACTGTCGTTACTATTCGGTAGAACTGGTCGGGCGCTGACCTGCAGTTTAGTGTGACCGCCTGTTTACAGGTACTCAGGCGACGTGTTGGAGCGTGCGGCCGTGCACGGACAGCCACCGCCGAATTGCGTAGTCCAATCGGTCCGGATCCACTCCGAGTTGCTCTGCAGTAGCTGCAAGGATCTCCGAGGTGTCTCCCGGCAACTCGGTGGTGCCGAGTGTCGCGCTGATGAAGGTGTCGGCAGCGGTCCCCAGATCGGTGTGCGGAATTCCGGCCAACATCAACAGGTGGGCCCAGGTCACTTCGGAACCGTCTCCGCACGCGTCCACCCAGGCATGGTGAACGGCTTCGAGAGCGTTGTCGGAATCGGCGGCCGACAGCAGGTCCTCGACGCTGTTGATCCGCAAGTGATGGAGTTTCTCGGCGACCTGTTGGATGTGCCGTGCCTCGATCGGGACACCCGTCGCCGTGTAGCGACGCTTGTACGAGCCGATCTTGCCTGCCCACTGGTCCGAACTGCCGGCTTCCTCGAAGGTGCGGAGTAGTTCGCGTGCGCCATCCGTGACGGGTTTGTCCTCGCGAGCTTTCCTGTACGCCAGGTAGCGATCGACGACGGTCACTTCGCTGTGGCCCGACGTGGACTGAACGGATTCGATGATGCACAGGGCGAGGCTCTGTCGATAAGCGTCTGACGCAACCCAGGCGGAAGGGTCGCCCAGGCGGTCACGGCACGCAGCTGCGACGGCGTCGACGGTATCGGTCGAGATGGTCACGGTTCCTCCAGAAAGCCGAATTCTTTTTGTTCCATTTGGGCTATCGGCACCGAGGAGCGAAATGTTGCACACATCACAAATTCTCAGAGATCTCTTGGACTGTGCTCAGGCTGGAGAGGTGTGCACTCAGGCGAGGAAGGACAGCACTTCGTCGTCGCTGAGTTGATGAAAGTCCTCGAATGCAGCACCGACGCCGCCTAACAGGGCAGGAACGAAGGGGCAGACGACCCGATCGGCGGAGCACGCGATCACTCTCATGGCTTCGGGGGAGGCTACTGGGACCGCGACGATCACGGCGGCAGCACCCGCGGTGCGCGCGCATCGGCAGGCAACCGCGGCACTCGCGCCCGTAGCCATTCCGTCGTCGACGATCACCGCAGTGCGTCCGTGGAGGGAAACCGGGGTCCGTCCCTCGCGCAGGAGATGCGCCCGCCGTTCCAATTCGGTTCGCTCGTCGCGTTCGACGGCGACGAGTTCTCTTTTCGAGACGCGAACCGCTGCGATGACGTCGTGGTTGAGGACCCGCACGCCGCCCTCACCGATAGCGCCCATCGCCAGTTCCGGGTTGTGCGGACTGCCGAGCTTGCGCACCACCACGATGTCGAGCGGAGCGTTCAGTGCCGCAGCCACCTCGGCTGCGACCGGAACTCCGCCGCGCGGGAGTCCGAGAACGACGGGCTTGTCGATACGCAAGGTCTCGAGCCGCCCGGCCAGAAATTTGCCGGCGGAAGATCGATCCCGATACTGGGTCACTGCGTTGTCCTCGAGAAGCTCGAACCCCGACCAGTTCGACGCTACTCGCTGCAGGTCACCGCGACGAGACTGTGAACCTCCGCAGCGCGAGAGCGGGATTCTTCTCGCGTACCTCGGCGATGCGAGCAGCCGAAACGAGTGCGGTGGCGACCCCGACCTGCTCGCCAAGTGAACACATCACGACGCCCATCGGGTCGACGATCATGCTGACCCCCGCGCCGCCGCGCGCGCTCTGATCTGCCGCTGCGATGTACATCGTGTTCTCGATGGCTCGGGCGCGCACGAGAGTGGTCCAGTGGTCTTCCTTGAGCGGCCCCGGCACCCACTGGGCGGGCAGGAGCAAGATGTCTGCGCCGACGTCGACGATGCGCCGGGTGACTTCCGGGAAGCGCAGGTCGTAGCAGGTCTGGAGGCCGAAGGTCAGGCCGTCGCACCCGAAAGTCTGCGGTTCGGTGATCTCGCCCGCGCGGATCACGGCCGACTCCTGGTAACCGAAAGCGTCGTAAAGATGCAGTTTCCGGTAGGTCGCCACCAGTTCGCCGTTCGGGTCCATCGCGACGAGGGTGTTGGAGATTCTGCTCACGTCGTCGATCCGCTCGTTCATTCCTGCCACGAGGAAGATTCCGAACTCCGCGGCGACCGACGCCAGCGCCGAACCGAATTCGCCGTCCAGGTCCTCCGCGGACTCGATCAAACGCTCATCCGTCTTCGGTGCGGTGAACATCGAGTATTCCGGCGCCACGACAACTTTCGCGCCGCGTGCTGCTGCATCGGAAGCCAGTGATCGCAGTGATTCGAGGTTGGCTTTCTTGTCCGTCCCCGGGGCGAATTGGGCAATCGCGACAACGGTCTGGGAGGGGGTGGCTGCGGTGGCTTCGGTCATGCTTCCTACGCTAGGCGAAACCCGCTGGGAGGGTGGATCTGTCGTAAAAGCACCCCCGGTATGTCGTCGTGTCTATACTCTATCCGCTAAACTGCTGGTCAAATGAGTGATATTGAGCGTGACCCCGAACCCCCAACATTTGCCGACCTCGACATCGATGATCGGGTACTGAAGGCACTGTCAGACGTGGGCTACGAGTCGCCCTCGCCCATTCAGGCTGCCACCATTCCGCCGCTGCTCGAAGGCAAGGACGTCGTCGGTCTCGCACAGACCGGTACCGGCAAGACCGCAGCCTTCGCGGTTCCAGTCCTGTCGCGGATCGACACGTCGATCAAGCAGACCCAGGCGCTGGTGCTTGCTCCCACGCGTGAGCTGGCGCTTCAGGTTGCCGAGGCATTCGGCAAGTACTCCGCGCACATCCCCGGACTCAACGTGCTGCCGATCTACGGTGGCCAGAGCTACGGCGTCCAGCTGTCGGGCCTGCGCCGCGGCGCACACGTCGTCGTCGGTACCCCGGGTCGTGTCATCGACCATCTCGAAAAGGGCACCCTGGATCTGACCAATCTCAAGTACCTCGTTCTCGACGAGGCCGACGAGATGCTCAAGATGGGGTTCCAGGAGGACGTCGAGCGCATTCTCCGCGACACCCCCGGCGACAAGCAGGTCGCCCTGTTCTCCGCAACGATGCCCGGCTCGATTCGCCGGATCTCGAAGCAGTACTTGAACAATCCGGTCGAGATCACCGTCAAGTCCAAGACGTCGACCGCCTCGAACATCACGCAGCGCTACATTCAGGTTGCTCATCAGCGCAAGCTCGATGCACTGACCCGAGTCCTCGAGGTCGAGGCATTCGAGGCGATGATCATCTTCGTCCGTACCAAGCAGGCCACCGAAGACCTGGCGGAGAAGCTGCGGGCCCGCGGGCACTCGGCTGCCGCGATCAACGGCGACATCGTCCAGGCACAGCGTGAGCGGACCATCGGTCAGCTCAAGAACGGCGCCCTCGACATCCTCGTCGCGACCGACGTTGCCGCTCGAGGCCTCGACGTGGATCGAATCTCCCACGTCGTCAACTACGACATCCCGCATGACACGGAGTCGTACGTCCACCGCATCGGTCGTACCGGCCGCGCCGGTCGTCAGGGTGACGCGTTGCTGTTCGTCGCCCCGCGTGAGCGTCATCTGCTCAAGTCCATCGAGAAGGCGACCCGTCAGCCGCTTGCGGAGATGCAGCTTCCCAGTGTCGACGACGTCAACGCCCAGCGCGTGGCCAAGTTCGGTGACTCCATCACCGAGAGCCTGGCCTCGGAGAATCTCGCGATGTTCCGCAAGATGATCGAGGACTACGACCAGGAACACGACGTTCCGCTCATCGACATCGCTGCCGCTCTGGCGTTGCAGTCGCGCGACGGCGAAGCATTCTTGCTTTCTCCCGAGCCGCCGGCACCGCCGCGTCGTGAGCGCGAGCCTCGTGAACCACGTCCTCCCCGTCGTTTCGACGATGGCCCGGCCCCGCGCTCGCGTGGGCCCGAGGGCCAGGAGCTGGCCGCGTACCGCATTGCAGTCGGCAAGCGTCACCGCGTCGTTCCGGGTGCCATCGTCGGTGCCATCGCCAACGAGGGTGGGCTTCGTCGAAGCGACTTCGGGCACATCAGTATTCGTCCGGATCACAGCATCGTCGAGCTGCCGGCCGACCTCTCCAACGAGACTCTCGAAGCTTTGCGTCGCACACGCATCTCCGGCGTCCTGATCCAGCTGCAGCCTGATTTCGGGCCGCCGCAGGGACGTCCGAGTGGCCGTGGCGACCGTGGTGGCCGGGACGATCGTGGTGGACGTGACGACCGCCGCGGTGGCGGACGCGATCGCTACAACGACTGACATACAGCTTCAACGACTGTCATGAAGACTGAAACAGGCGCTGCCCTCCGCGCGGGAGGACAGCGCCTGTTTTCTGTGTGGGGGGCAAGGCGTTGCGCGGTGTCAGATCGGCGTCGGTGCGAGGGCGCCGTTCTTCCGGGCGTTGGTGTCGAACTGCGTGCGGTACAACTCGGCGTAGCGGCCACTGCGCGCGAGCAGTTCCTCATGGTTGCCGCGCTCGACGATCTGGCCTGCCTCGACGACAAGGATCAGGTCCGCGGAACGGATCGTCGACAACCGGTGAGCGATCACCACCGCAGTCCGCCCGGCGAGTGCTTCGCCGAGTGCTTCCTGAACCGCAGCTTCCGACGTCGAGTCGAGATGCGCGGTGGCCTCGTCCAAGATGACGACGCGAGGCTGGGCCAGGAGCAGGCGTGCGATGGTCAGGCGTTGACGCTCGCCGCCCGAGAGGCGGTAACCGCGTTCACCCACCACGGTCTCCAGTCCGTCGGGCAGCGACGCAACCAGGTCGGTGAGCCGTGCGCGCTCCAGAACCTCACGCAGATCTTCTTCGGTGGCATCCGGTCGCGCGAGGAGCAGGTTGGATCGAAGGCTCTCGTGGAACAGGTGCCCGTCCTGCGTGACCATGCCGACGGTCTCCCGGATGGAATCGGCACTGAGGTCGCGGACGTCGACGCCGCCCAACTCGACCGAACCGGAGTCGATGTCGTAGAGGCGCGGAATCATCTGCGCCACGGTCGACTTTCCGGCACCGGACGTGCCGACCAAGGCGACCATCTGTCCTGCTTCGGTGCGGAACGACAGGTCGTGCAACACGTCCTCGCCGCCGCGGGTGTCGAGGATCGCGACTTCCTCCAGGGACGCGAGAGACACCTTGTCCGCGGATGGGTAAGCAAAAGTGACGTTCTTGAACTCGACGGACACCGGGCCCTGCGGCACCGTGCGTGCATCGGGCTTCTCGGTGATGAGCGGCGCCAGATCGAGAATCTCGAATACCCGCTCGAAGCTGACCAGGGCGCTCATGACGTCCACCCGGGCGCTGGCCAGTGCGGTCAACGGCGAGTACAGCCGCGTCAACAACAATGCCATCGCCACGACGGCGCCGGCGTCCAACTGTCCGCGCAGCGCGTAGAAACCGCCGAGTCCGTAGACGAGGGCAAGAGCAAGGGCCGAGACCAGCGTCAGCGCTGTGACGAAGACGGACTGCAGCATTGCGGTCCGGACTCCGATGTTGCGCACACGCCTGGCGCGAACCGCGAACTCCGCAGATTCTTGCGACGGGCGGCCGAACAGCTTGACCAGAGTCGCGCCGGGAGCGGAGAACCGCTCCGTCATCTGGGTGCTCATGAGCGAATTATGGTTGGCTGCTTCACGATTGAGTGCTGCAAGTTTTGCGCCCATGCGCCGTGCGGGGATGACGAAGATCGGGAGAAGTAGCAGCGCGAGGACGGTGATCTGCCAGGAGATCCCGAGCATGACGATCAGCGTGATCACCAGGGTGACCAGATTGCTGACCACTCCGGACAAGGTGTCGCTGAAGGCGCGCTGAGCGCCGATGACGTCGTTGTTGAGACGGCTGACCAGTGCTCCGGTTCGAGTTCTGGTGAAGAACGCGATGGGCATCTTCTGGACGTGATCGAAGACGGTGGTGCGCAGATGCAGGATCAGGTCTTCGCCGATGCTGGCCGAGAGCCACCGGGTCAACAGGCCCAGAGCGGCTTCGAGAAGTGCTACCAGTGCGATCAGGGCGGCAAGTTTGACGACCACGTCGACGGCGTCGCCGCCGACTATCGCGTTGACCACACGCCCGGCCAGGACAGGTGTTGCCACGGCAAGCGCAGCAGTGACGACACTCAGTACGAGGTACCAGCTGAGGTTGCGTTTCTGTGGAACTGCGAACGTCGCGATCCGCTTCAGTGTCGCCTTCGAGAACGGGCGCCGATCTTCTTGCGCGTGCATCGCGTTGTACATCGCGTTCCACGCGGTGACTTCCATACTCATGACTTCGCCCCTCCGGTCGCCGGCCACGAAGATTACGTGGCCGGTACGACACGAAGGTAGAACCTCAACCAAACTTCAGGTCAAGTGCGGCCTCAGCGGGCCACGTCGACCACCACGCGAGGAGGGTCGCTGAGCGTCGTGACCGTGAACGGCTGCTTCTCGGTCACGCCGATGAACGACTGCGTGACTCCCTCGAAGACGTTGGACCCGTTGACCTCGGTCACGACTCCGCCGACGCCGGGGACCGGGTTGGGGCCGGAGTACTGCTCGACTCCGCTGTCGAAGGGATATGCGGAACCGTCGATCAGGACCTGGATCACTGCGGCACCCTTGATGTCCACGGGCTTACCGCTGCCTTCCTGCGTCGCCGCGTCGACGTACTTGACGCGCCAACCGGGTGTGCCGGTTCCGCCCATTTCGTAGACGACACGATCGAATCCGTCGTGCTCGCCCACTCGGATGTCGACGACGGTGAGCTTGGATTCGGTGCCCGCAGCCGACGTCTTGTCGGAGCTGTCCGTCGGGACTGGTTCTGTGGTCGACGCTGCTGCACTCGAGGTCGAGGTCGAGGTGACGGCCGAGGTGGCTGCCGTGGGAGTGGTCTCCGCGTCCTGCGAACAGGCAGTCAGGCTCACGCCCACTGCGATGGCAGCGACAGCGGCAAATGATCTCGTCCGGTTCGTTGTCATGACTCGATCGTAGGGCTCGCGTTATCGGGATCCGCGGCGGCGGTGCCCGGAGTTACCTAACCGATATCGCCGTCGACATAGAGCCACTTACCCTCTGTTCGCGCAAATCGACTGCGTTCGTGGAGCATTCCCCGCTCGCGTCCGAATGTGTAGTGAGCGCGAAATTCCACGACGCCGTCGGAATCGAACAGCCCGCCCCGTTCGGTGTCCAGGATCTCCAACCGGAGCCATTTCTGGTCGGGGTCGAGATCGAGTTGGGCTGGGCGATGGTCGGGATGCCAAGTCTGCGTGAGATATTCGTCGTCCATCACAGCGAAAGCCGTGTAACGCGAACGCATCAGGGTTTCGGCGGTCGGTGCGTGCGCTACTCCGCTGATGTACTTGCCGCAGCATTCGGCCAACGCGTTGCCGCTGCCGCACGGGCACGGATCGGTCGGATTGGGTGTGGTGGGGCGGCGCGAAGTCACCGCCCCATTACAGCACGCGAACTCAGACCAGTTTGTGTTCGCGGTTCTCCCAGTACGGTTTGCGGAGGTCGCGTTTGAGGATCTTTCCGGTGGGATTGCGGGGAAGAATCTCGACGACGTCGATACTGGTCGGGCACTTGAACTTTGCGAGGCGTTCCTGTGTATAGGTGATCAGTTCGGCTTCGTCGATCTGCGCTTCGGCAGTGAGAACCACGACAGCCTTGACGGTTTCACCCCAACGGTCGTCGGGAACGCCGATGACCGCGACCTCGGCGATTGCCGGATGCTCCACCAGTACTCGTTCGATCTCGGGGGAGTAGACGTTCTCGCCGCCGGTGATGATCATGTCCTTGAGGCGGTCCTCGATGAAGACGAAGCCGTCGGAGTCGGCGCGGCCCATGTCGCCGCTACGTAGCCACCCGTCTGCGGTAATCGTTTCGGCCGTCGCCTCGGGCTTACCCAGGTATCCGGGTGTGCACTGTTCGGATCGCCACCACAGTTCACCGGTCGTTCCGGTGGGCACGTCCTCGAGCGTGACGGGGTCCACCACGCGCATCTCGACGCCGGGGATCGCCGTACCTGCCGATGCCATGCGCTCGACCTGCGACTCGTCGCGGTGAACGTCCGGCATCAACGCGGTAATGACGCCTGCCATTTCGGTCATGCCGTAGACCTGCACGAATTCGGTGTCCGGCCACGCTGCGAGTGCCGCGCGCAACAGTGGGAGCGGCATGGGGGCGGCGCCGTAGGTGATGCGTTTGAATGCTTTGAAGGCGGCGACCGCCTGCTCGCCTGCGGCCAGGACTCCGGCAATGACCGGTGGGACGAGAAAGGCGATGTTGGCTCCGGCGGCGAGACCGGCGAAGATCGACGGTCCGTCGGCTTCTCTCGTGAAGTAACAGCGGCCACCGGTGTGAATTGCCATGATGGCGTAGCACGTTCCGCCGACGTGGAACATCGGCATCGCGATCAAGAATCGGTGATCCTCGTGGGCCGGCAGGATTTCGAGGACATTGTTGCTGTGCGCGAACAGGTTTCGATGCGTGAGCTGGACACCCTTGGGGCGACCGGTCGTCCCGGAACTGTAGAGAACCAGAGCGGTGGCATCGGGGCTCACCTCGGGGCGGGAGTGCAGCGGTGTGACCTCGTCGATCCACGGCTCGAATTCGTCGTGTTCACCGCCGACGGCGAAGATCGATTCGACGGCCGTCAAGCGGTCTCGCATCGCGACGACCTGGGGGAGTAGTTCGCTGCCGACGAACAGAATGCGAGCGCCACAGTCCGCGAGAACGTAATCCAGCTCTTCGCTCGAAAGTCGCCAGTTGGGAACGACATTCGCGGCGCCGAGTAGTGAGGCGGCGTAGGTGACTTCGAGACAGGACAGATGATTCTTGTCGACGAACGCGACAGTGTCGCCGGCGCCGATGCCTGATTCGGCGAGGGCGGCGGCGATACGCAAGATGCGGTCCCGCCACTGAGCCCACGTGAATTCGGTCCCTTGGAAGGTCATCGCTGCTTGATCAGGCTTGACCGTCGCCCAGTGCTCTAGCCGATCGAAAATGATTCCAGCGGTGGCGTCGGACATTCGGCCGCCTCTCTCGTGTGATTGGTGTCACAAGGTTAATGTGCGCCCGGTCTTCGTATCGCTGTTTCCAGTCAATGCGCACAAGCAGGAGGGGTCGCATTCCCCCGACCCTGACCGGCTCGGCCGCAGATATCAGGGTGGTCCCCGATGGCGGGCGCGCCCGCCACCCGACAGGATGGAACCAACCATTGCGGGCGTCCGTGTTTTCACGGGCGCCCGTCACGCCCGCAAAGTAGCACCGAAGTGAACAGGAAAGGCGATCATGAGTTCGCACGCCCAGGATGTCGCGGCCCGCGCAGTCGGCCTGTCCAAGACCTACGGCACCGGAGATACCCAGGTGCACGCCCTCAGTTCGGTGTCCGCAGATTTCGCCCGCGGTGAGTTCACGGCGATCATGGGGCCGTCCGGTTCCGGTAAGTCGACGCTGATGCATTGCCTCGCCGGTCTGGATTCCGCCAGTTCGGGTTCTGTTCTCATCGGTGACACGGAACTCACGACGCTTTCCGACAAACAGATGACCCAATTGCGACGCGATCGCATCGGTTTCGTTTTCCAGGCGTTCAACCTGGTGCCGACGCTGACGGCGCTCGAGAACATCACGTTGCCGCTCGACATCGCGGGACGCAAAGCGGACCCGACCTGGTTGAACAGCGTCCTGACCAAGCTGGGTCTCGGGGATCGCCTCGATCATCGGCCGGGAGAGCTCTCGGGTGGTCAGCAGCAGCGTGTGGCGTGTGCGCGTGCGCTGGCGGGTCAGCCGGAGATCATCTTCGGCGACGAGCCGACCGGAAACCTCGATTCGAAGTCCTCCGGTGAGGTGCTCTCGATCCTGCGGGCGGCCGTCGACGAGTTCAACCAGACCGTGGTGATCGTGACGCACGATCCGCGGGCAGCGGCGTATGCCGACCGGGTGGTGTTCCTCGCGGACGGCAAGATCGTCGACGAATTGCGCGAGCCTACGGCGGATTCGGTCCTCGACCGGATGAAGCGTCTGGACGCTCCGCAGGCGGTCGTGAACGTGGAAGCCGGGGCTTGAGCACATGGCTTCGGTAAGCAACTCGCCGATGCGCAAGGTTTCCCTGCGCAACTTGGCGGCACACAAGGTGCGACTTGCGCTGACGGTTCTCTCCGTGGTGCTTGGCACGGCTTTTGTCGCGGGGTCGTTCGTTTTCACCGACACCCTCCAGAAGACTTTCGATTCGATCTTCGAGAACACCGCCCAGGGCGTCGACGTCCGGGTATCGATGGAAGAGCGCAACACCAGTGGCGTTCCGGTCGAGGATGTCGACAAACTTGCCGCAGTCGACGGCGTCCGAGCGGTAGCCCCGGCCGTCAGTGGACAGATCGTCCTGATCAACGCAGACGGCGGCGCTGTTCAGACCGGCGGCGCGCCGAGTATCGGGCAGTCCTACCTACCGCCGGGCCAGGCGATTGCCGAACCCGACACCTTCGTTGAGGGCTCGCCTCCGACGCAGACCGGTCAGGTCGCGCTGAACACCAGCGCCGCCGAGCGAGCCGGACTGAACGTGGGGGACTCCGCCAAGGTTCTGGCACCGGCCCGCGGAATCGTGGACGTGACGTTGTCCGGCATCTACGAGGGGGCGGGCAGTGACACCGGCGGGTTCATCGGCGCGCTCTTCACCGACGAGCAGGCCCGTGGACTCTTCACCGACGGCCAACACGTCGAGTACATCGACGTCGCGGGCGACGGGGTGTCGCAGACGGAACTGCAGCAACGCGTCGAGCAGGTTTTCCCCGATCTCAAGGTGCAGACCGGCGACCAGGTTCGTGAGGAGACCAAGGCCGAGGTCGACTCGGCGCTGAGCTTCATCAACTACTTCCTGTTGGCGTTCGGCGCGATTGCTCTGCTCGTCGGAACGTTCATCATCTACAACACCTTCTCGATGATCGTGGCGCAGCGTCTTCGTGAGCTGGCGCTGCTGCGTGCGATCGGTGCGAGCCGAGCGCAGGTCGGCCGTTCGGTGGTCACCGAGGCGCTCGTGGTCGGACTCATCGGCAGCATCATCGGTCTGCTCGGCGGTATCGGTCTCGCCTACGGATTGCGCAGTCTGCTCAACACATTCGACGTCGGTCTGCCGGAAGGCCCGCTCCAGGTGGGTGCCCGCACGATCATCGTCGCGTTGGTGGTCGGCGTCGTCGTCACGACGCTCAGCGCTTACGCCCCGGCTCGTCGTGCGTCGAAGATCCCGCCGGTGGCGGCCATGCGTGAGGAGTTCGCCTCCACCGGTGACTCACTGCGAGTGCGGACGTTGATCGGTGCGATTCTCGGCGTGATCGGTGTGGCACTGCTCGTGTTCGGCTCTCGCGGTACCGGCGGCGGCGCGGCGCTGATCGTCGGCCTCGGTGCGTTCTCGTTGATCATCGCGGTGCTTCTCGGGGCTCCCGCGCTGTCGCGGCCGATCGTCGGCGCGCTCGGTGCCGTGTTCGCCAAGCCGTTCGGTGCCATCGGGCGATTGGCTCGTACCAATGCGGTGCGCAATCCCCGTCGCACGGCCGCAACGGCATTCGCGTTGACTCTCGGTCTGATGCTGGTGACGGTCATCGGAGTGTTCGGTTCCTCGGCCAAGGCGAGCATCAATGCTCTTGTCGACGTGGGTGTTTCGGCCGACTACATCCTGACCGGTCCCAACGCGATCGGCGTGCCGCGAGGTGCGGCCGACGCGGTCCGACAGGTGCCCGACGTGCAGAGCGCGACGTCGTTGCACGGAGTGCGTGCGAAGGTCGACGGTGAGGACGAGCAGGGCGCTTCGTTCGACGGCCCGATCGAAGGCGTGCTCGAGTACAAGATCCTCGAGGGCACGGTCGATCTGACCGGCAACAACATGCTCGTCTCGAAGTCGACTGCGGACGACAAGGGTTGGACTGTGGGCTCGACCCAGACGTTGACCGGTCCCGGCGGCGTCGAGTACCAGACGGTTGTCGCGGGAGTGTTCGAGGACAACCAGCTGATCGGCTCGTGGATCGTCTCGGACGAGGCGTATCGGAAGCTGATGCCGGCCGAGAGTCTGCCGGACTTCGTGGTTCTGGTGAAGGCGAAGCCTGGCGCGGATCTGACAACGCTGCGATCCGAGCTCGAAACGGCCACGGAGAAGTACGTCGTCGTCCAGGTGCAGGATCGTGAGGAGTTCAAGGGAACTCAGGGCCAGCAGATCAACACGTTGTTGGCGATCCTCTACGGACTGCTTGCACTCGCGGTCGTGATCGCAATCCTGGGCATCATCAACACCCTGGCACTCTCGGTGGTCGAGCGGCGACGAGAAATCGGAATGCTGCGAGCTGTCGGCATGCAGCGCGGACAGATGCGACGCACGATCT
>NZ_BAAILK010000049.1:0-22783 GCF_054589475.1 Rhodococcus sp. no. 34 | reverse complement strand
ACCTCGAGTCGGTGCTCATCGCGGTGTACGGCGCGGCGGTCGGAGTTGTTCTCGGCATCGCGTTCGGTTGGGCCTTCGTGAGCACTCTCGCGGATCAGGGCCTCGACAAGATCACGATCCCGTGGGGTCAGGTGGTCGGAATGCTGATCGGCTCGGGTGTGGTGGGTGTCTTGGCGGCGCTGTGGCCGGCCAACCGAGCGGCCAAGACGAAGCCGCTCGAGGCGATTGCAGACATGTAGGGCCTTCGGCCCCGTGCGCACTTTTGGTAGCGGTAACAGCCGAAAGTGCGCACGGTACCGTTGCCACATGAGCACCCTTCAAGAAGTCGGCGAACGTGAATCCTGGCGCTGCTGGCTGTGTGACGAACCGGTCGATCCCGATATGTCCGTCAATGATCCGCGCGGCCCGAGTATCGACAGCATCAACACCGCAAAAAAGGGTGGCAAGACCAAAGGTGGCGTCGAACGCTTGGCGCACCGCGCATGCAACACCAAGAAGGGTGCGGTCAAACCTGTTGTGGAATGGCCGGATCGGCTGTTCGTCGTGGATCCCGCCCCGATCATCGGGGTCGTGGAGCAGCTCGAGCGAAAGGGTGGCCGCGTCGCCGTCGCTCGCTGCCCCGGCAAGGACGACGCCCAGGAAGCGTCGGATTGGTTGATCGATCGGTTGTCGCGTCTGGCTCCCGCGTTGAATGTCGAAACAAGTATCGACGCCGCGGGCGGGGGTTACCTGTTGGTCCTGAAAACCGTGTAGGGGGTCGGCCCTGAGTGCCGTCTTTTGCGGTACCTGTTCCGCCTCCATAGCTGTCGGGGTACGGTCGAACCGAACATGAATCCGGTTTCGAGTGCGAAGGAATCCCGATGAACCTGGCATTGACCGACGAGGAACTAGCGTTCCGCGACGAGATGCGGACGTTCTTCCGTACGCAAATCCCCGCGGACATCAGGGAGGCGTACGCCCACGGCGAGGAGTTGGGGCGCGACCGTATGGTCGAGGCGCAGCAGATCCTCAACGCTCACGGTCTGGCGGTACCGCACTGGCCGGTCGAGTGGGGCGGCAAGGACTGGACCCCGGTCCAGCACAACATCTGGCTCGACGAACTGCAGCTTGCGTCGGTTCCCGAACCTTTGGCGTTCAACGCCAACATGGTCGGTCCGGTCATCGCGGCCTTCGGCTCGCAGGAGCAGAAGGAGAAGTTCCTTCCGGCGACTGCCAACCTCGACATCTGGTGGTGCCAGGGATTCTCCGAACCCGAAGCCGGTTCCGATCTCGCTTCGCTCAAGACCCGTGCGGTCCGCGACGGCGACGACTGGGTCATCAATGGTCAGAAGACCTGGACGACGCTGGGACAGTACGCCGACTGGATCTTCTGCCTCGTGCGCACCAATCCCGATGCGCCCAAGCGTCAGGCCGGCATCTCGTTCATCCTTGTCGATCTGAAGACGCCTGGCGTCACGGTCCGCCCGATCAAGCTGATCGACGGCGGCTACGAGGTCAACGAAGTGTTCTTCGAGGACGTCCGCGTTCCGGGAGAGAACCTGGTCGGTGAAGAGAACCAGGGCTGGGGCTACGCCAAGTTCCTGCTCGGCAACGAGCGAACCGGTGTCACCCGCGTCGGTTTCTCGAAGGTTCGTCTGGCCCAGGCCAAGGCCCGCGCTGCCGAGGTCAAGGTCGGTAACGGAACACTGCTCGAAGATCCGCTCTTCGCCGCCCGTCTCGCCGAACTCGAAAACGAATTGCTTGCCCTCGAGCTCACTCAGCTCCGGGTGGTCGCCAGTTCCGCTGACGGCCAGCCGAACCCGGCGTCGTCGCTGCTCAAGCTTCGTGGCTCCGAATTGCAGCAGGCGAGCGTCGAACTGCTGATGGACGTGGCCGGCCCTGATTCACTGCCGTACGACGCGGGCAGCGACATCGCCTCCGCGAGCTGGGCACAGCACACTGCCCCGACGTACCTGAACTACCGCAAGGTATCCATCTACAGCGGATCGAGCGAAGTGCAGCGCAGCATCATCGCCTCCTCGATCCTCGGATTGTGAGGCGTGGCATGGACTTCGAACTCAACGACGAACAAAAACTTCTCCGCGACACCACCAAGGATCTCCTCGCGCGTAGCTACGACGCCGAGAAGCGCAACACGATCATCGACTCCGATCCCGGGTGGAGCCCGCAGGTCTGGAAGCAGTTGGCCGAGGTCGGCTTGCTCGGCCTGACATTCTCCGAGGACGACGGCGGCATGGACGCCGGCCCAGTGGAAATCGGCGCGGTCATGACCGAGATCGGTCGACGCTTGGCACCCGAGCCGCTACTCGACGCGGTCGTGACGCCGGGCGGCCTCATCTCCGAAGGTGGCAGTGCAGAGCAGCGCTCGTCGATTCTTCCCGGAGTGGCCGAGGGCACCACGTTCCTCGCGTTCGCCGACCAGGAACCCGGAATCCGTTGGCCGGCAACCGAACGGGCCACCGCGGCGGCCCAGGTCGACGGCGGCTGGACCATCACCGGTATCAAGAATCCCGTCGGCCACGGCGCGACGGCGGACATCTTGGTCGTGAGCGCTGCGCTCCCCGGCGGTGGCGTCGGACTGTTCCTCGTCAAGAGCGATGCCTCCGGTTTGGTACGCAAGTCCTACGCCACTCACGACGGGTTGCGCGGGGCGCAGATCGAGTTCACCGATACGCCGGCCGAAGCACTCGGTGAGGGCGGTGACGCTACTGCTCTGATCCAGGCCGCGCAGATCCGTGAGCAGGCCGCGCTGTGCGCCGAGGCTGTCGGAGCGATGGAAGAGGCGCTACGCCTGACCACCGAATACCTCAAGACGCGTAAGCAATTCGGGGTTCCCCTCGCAAAGTTCCAGACACTGACACACCGCGCCGCCGACCTGTACGTCTCGCTCGAGTTGGCACGCAGCATGAGTCTGTACGCAACGATGTCCCTTGCCGACGGCGTCGTCGATCCAGTGATCGCTTCGCGGGTGAAGTTGCAGATCGGGCGTTCGGCTCGGCTCATCGGCCAGGAGGCGATCCAGATGCATGGTGGTATCGGTATGACCGCAGAGTACCCGGTGGGGCACTACGTGAGCCGACTCGTCGCCATCGAGCACACCCTCGGCAGCACCGAAGATCACCTTCGGGTGTTGGCCGCCGGTGTGGCTGATCACGAGATGGTCAGCGTGGTCTGATCTTTCACGAACGACGAAGGGGTCGCATTCCGTTCCAAGGATGCGGCCCCTTCGTCGTTCAGCGGTGATTGCGCAGGACGTCCAAGCGGAGTCGGCGCTGCTCGATGTTGACGGCGCTGTCGGTGAATGCGTGTTGCCACCCGGGGTCACTCGTTCGGGCCGCCGCGTCCTGCAGAAGCGGTACGGCGTCGAAAGGGAAGCGCGCCTGCACGCTTCGCAGGGTGGAAAAGTGACTGTGACGCGAGTGGATGCCCAAGTCCTCACCCGTCGCAGCATGCTCCATCGCTTCGTTCTCCAAGGCATTCAACAACTTTTCGGCGACGGCCAGGGGCCATGGGCGGTCGATGCCGTCGAGTAGTGCGCTGCCGTCGACGCCCAGAAGGTACTCGTCCGCGTGGCCGGCAACGATGTACTCGACGCGCTCGCGTGGGTCCGCGATGGCGACGATTCTCCGGTCGGTCGTGCGCCCGTCCCGCTCCAGAAATGCCGACGCCCACGCGGTGTTCTTCTGGAGAACGGTTGCAGCAGTCCATGATTCGATCATCACTGCGCGCCATTGCTTCTCGATGGGGATGGTGAGGGCCTCGCGTGGCGAACCGGCCATAGATTCCCACAGCGTCAGCGGAGTGGCGGTCACGACTTGCCGTAACCACCAGCGCCGGATGCCCTTGTTCTTGTAGTGGACGTCTTCGATGCCGTCACGAAATGCGAGGTCGTCGAGCGAGCCGGGCAATCGGACGGCAAGGCGCGGCCGCAAGGGCTTCGTCTCGAGCCGCACCCAGGACCGAGCCCGAGTGACCATTCGAGAGGCAAACGGAGATCGGGGGAGTTGCCGTAGTAGTTGAATTGCACGCTCACGGACCCGCACGGCTGGATCGTCGAGTGCACGCTCGAGGAGCGCGTAGTCGTGTTCACCCAGCCCGACGTCGAGATGGTCGAGGAAGTGCAGCCGGCTTGCCGTGGCCTCGTCGTCCCAAGCGATCTCGAGCTCTTCGCTCGCCAGTTCCGGGTCGACCGTACGTATGTAATCGAACCAGGCCGTACGGTCGTCCCGATCGGGCGAAAGCCACAGCTCGTCCCGGCGTGATCCGATTCGTCGTAGCTGGGCCCAATCCGGGTTCTGCTCCGCCAGGTACTGCCCGCGTCGACCGGCGAGGCGAAGTAGCGCCTCGCGGTGCTCGGGATACTTCAGCGCGGCTTCCATGAAGAGCGGGACACTGGCCGCGGGCGCGAGGAATCCGCGTTGGTCGGCCATCGCGAACCATTCCGCGAGAGTCCAGGAACGTACTTGCAACAAGGACTGAAGTTGTTCGATCGCGAGGTCGGGAAGCAGCGGTTGAACTGCTGGATCAGTCTTCGATGCGCGCGAGTGACCTGCGTGCGCGTCTGATCGCAGGGAGGTCACCCGCCTACGGTATGGCAGGGGTGCGTCGAGCTGGGTCGCAGGGGTCGGGCGCGTGTCGGCAGATTCTGGAACAGTGGTAACCGGCACCCAGCAGGAGGCGTGAGATGACGGATGGCCGTGAGATGAGAGACGGAACTGACGACGTCTTTGTCGTGGCGTCGGTGACCGAACGGCGAACGCTCATCTCCACCCGAGTGAGGGAGTGGTGTGCGGCGGGAACCGTCGAGTCGAACCGGCCGGAGTTGTCCGATGATGTCGCGCTGCTGATTGCCGGGGGGTATGGGGACGAGTCGACGCGATCGATCCTGGCGAACCGGCGCAGTGTCGGACGTTCGTTCCCGGAGATCGGCGGCTTCTCGGAGTTGCGGTATCTCACCGACGAGCTGGCCCGCACCAGGCGTCGACTGCTCGCGACTCGCATCGGCCCTGTTCAGGTTGTCCTCGAACGACGGGTGCAGGCGCTCGAGAAGCGCGTTCAGTCGATGCGATCGGCGATCGTGCATTCCAATCGTCACTTCGCGAGCAGTGTCCGTGCCATCCGCAAGGACCGGCGCGACGGCCTGCATCTCGACGTCGAGCAACGCGAGGCTCTCTTTGCCGGGCTCACCCGTACACCGGTTCCTGCCAAGCTGCCGGTGGGGCTCGGTGTCGTGGCCAGCAGTGGAAACGCAGCACTCGACAAACTCGCCGCCCAGTTCGGGAAGGTCCAGGGAACCGGTGTCATCGCCGATGCAGGAAGGCGCATCGCGGAAGTCCTCGACGGACTGGTCGATTCAGAACCCGAGGGACGCGCCGGTGAGTACGACGCCTTGCTTTACCTCGCCGGGAATCTGTTCGACCGGATCGAAAGCTCCAGCGCGTGGCATTCCGACCACTTCGTCATTCAACGCAACCAACTCGACCTGGCCGACGAGATCACCCAGATCGCGGTCGACACCGTCGCGCTGCGTTCGATTCTTGCGGAGTTGGACGACGCGGCTGCACTGGCACGCGACGAGGGAACCCGAGCCGGAATCGCTTCGCGCAGGGAAGCGCTCGGCGCGGTCTGGGACCAGCTGGTCGAGCGCGTGGCTGCCCTCGCGCGGATCGGTGACCTGGTCGCACGGGCCGAGGATCAGTTGAGTTCGCAGCGCGCGGTTGCGCATGCAGCGAGCCTCGACAGCCGGATCGACGACCTACTTGCGCGCTCGGGCTCACGTGAACTTTCGGCTGCAAACACGCACTACGTCGGGGATCAATTCGACGGTGTGGAAGAGCTGATGTTCGCTCACCGGGCGGCGCTTTACGGGGACTTTGCACTGCTGACCTCTGGGAACGAGCGTCGGGCGCCGTAGTCAGGCCGTCGCCGGAGCTGTAAGGTCGGGGGTACTGACCGGCCACACGATCGAAGTAAAGGCCGGGATTTCGCTCAATGCTCGACCCCGATGCCGATCCGGTGATGCGGGCGTACCCGCTCGAGACAGGTCGATCATGGAAGACACCGCAAGCCGCGGCATCAATGCGTTCATTTCCGAAGCTACGCAGCGTGGGGGCAAGGCTGTCCGTCTCACGCACTCACGTCGTAATCCCGTCGAGGTGACGGGCGCTGACGGTGTCAGCCGAATCGTCCGCGTGCGGTCCAAGCTCGACGGTGACTGGCAGGCCAGGCGTCAGGACGAGTCGCTCGAGAGTGACGACACCCGCTCCGAGTTCTGGGTGTTCGTCGATCTGGCAGCAGATCCGCACGAGTTCTACATGTTGCCCTCCAACGAGGTCGCCGACGACATCCGTGCCGAGGTCGACCTGTGGATCATGGACAGCCCCGGACGTAATCGCACCGGCCATCACGCGATTCCGCGTGGGCGCGTCGTGCACGGTCACGATCGTTGGGATGCGCTGGGCTTGGCCGCGGTCAAGGATCCGAGCATTTACGTCGAGACCCCGGTTGCGACCAAGCGTAAGACGTCGCCAGTCGCCGCGAAGAAGCGTCGCGCCAGCGGTGTCGAGGAGATCGAAGTCGTCGACAATCGCCTCGAGATGACGGCTGATTGCCATGGATACCGCTGGGTCGGACGCTTCGACGAAAGCACCGAGGTCGTCGAGATCATGCGCGGACCGATGGAAGGCCGCCGATTCCCTGATCCGACCGCGGCCGCCAATGCCGTGACCGGTCACATTTCAGGCGACACCGAGAGCCATGACGGCTGGTCGTTTTGGACGATCAACAACACGGCCCTCGGCGCTCATCTCAAAACTGCCTGATTTCAGGCGCCGACTGCCGCCGACACCCGTTCGAGAGTGTCCAGTTCATTCGACGACAGCACCAGATTCGGGGCGTCCAGTAGCGCCGGGAGCTGCTCCGGCCGGCTGACGCTCGCGATCGGTGCGGTGATGCCAGGTCGAGTCAGCAGCCAGGCCAGCGCGACGGTCGAGATCTCGCTGTCGTGTGCCTGCGCGATTGTTGCCAGTTCCGCGACGACGTCGAGTCCGGCGTCGCTGAAGTATCCGGCGGTCAGCCGTTCGCGGGAGCTGCCTTCGATGTCCGCGCGGGTCTTGTATTTTCCGGTCAGGAAGCCGGAAGCGAGAGCGAAGTACGGGAAGACGCTGATGTTGTTGTCGGTGGCGATCTGGGCAAGTTCGGGTTCGTACGACTTGCGGTGAACCAGGTTGTAGTGCGGTTGCAGCGCGATGGGCGCGGCGTAACCGTTCTCCTCGGTGATCCGCAGCCACTCCCGGACGCGGTCGGGGCTGTAGTTGGAGATTCCGAGATAGCGAACCTTGCCCGCGACGACCAACGCATTGAAGGCTTCGAGCGTTTCTTCGAGCGGAGTCTGCGGGTCGTCGAAATGTGCGTAGTACAGATCGATGCAGTCCGTCTGCAGGCGCTGCAGCGACGCCTCAGCTGCGGCCGCGATGTTGTCGGCCTTCAGGCCCTTGAAATCGGGATGGCTACCGACCTTGGTGGCGACGACGATGTCGTTCTGCAGTCCCCGATCGGTGATCCATTTCCCGATGATCGTTTCGGATTCCCCACCGGAATTGCCGGGAGCCGACGCCGTGTACGAGTCGGAGGTGTCGATGAAATTTGCACCGGCTTCGGCGAACGAGTCGAGGATCTCGAAGGACGTCTTCTCGTCCGCGGTCCATCCGAAAGGGTTGCCGCCCAAGCTGAGTCGGAAGATGTCGAGGTCCGAATTTCCGATGATCGCCACTGTGTGGAACTCCCGTCGATGAAGGTGGTCGCTGCATCCCGCACCGTACCCTCTCACGGCGCTGGCGATGGCGCGCCCTCGCCAGGTTCGCCGAAAAATGTATCGGATCGTGATTGCCGCCGTCAGCGTTGGGTATGGCCTCAAATACTGAATTCTTCGATGGACTGCTGATAGGAGCGTCCGATGATGATTGTGGACGAAGCCACCCGCGTCGTTCGTGGTGTGGCAGACGCAACGACGACGGTGGCTGGAGCCGTCGGTGGTGGAGTGATCGGTGGCGTGACGGGCGGGATACGCGGAACGGCGGAGGGCGTCCGAGACGGAATTCGTGCGGGTAGTTCCTCGACGCCGACGGCGGTTCTCACGATGGCGGCCGTGGGTGCGGCGGGATTGGTGGAATGGCCGGTGCTCTTGGCAGTCGGCGGCACGGCCCTGGTACTCCACGAATGGGATCGCAAGAGCGGTCGGCCGGATCGCGAGGTCAAGGCGGTTGGCCGCACGAGCAAGCCGGAACAGGTAAAGAAGGAATCGAGCGGAAACTCCCACAAGGCGGCCGGCCGGTCACAGGATCGAACTCACAGTTCTTCGCACACTCGATCCACTCACTGATGTTCTCAGCGATGGCCCGGCGTGCGGTGTCGGTGGCAACTTTGCCTCCGCGTCTGGCGTTGTCGGGACTCGCGTTGGTGGCTGGTTCGACGATTCCGCGAACCGCTGTCAGTGACGTGGCGTTGCGGACCGGCACCCTCGCGTTGGCGGGTGTGGGGATGATTCCTGCAGCAGCGGGATCGATATTCGGTGCCCCGCGAATCCCAGGTTCCGCCTATGTCTCGGCGGCGGTGTCGGCGATCAATTATCAACCCCGGGTGCGTCGGCGAATCGAACAGCGCCTTGGCCGTTCGCTCACCGACTTCGCATTGGAGTCGGCGACGTCGTTCGCGGATGTTCTGACCTATGCGCCTGCGTCATTGGGCGTGGATTTCGGGCTGCGGACGATGCTGCTGCGCGAAACTCTGGCGGCGCGAAACTCTCGGCGGGTGTGGTCATTCGAACCTGGCGGTCGCGGTGCTTCCACGAGGCCTGACCCGAGTGGTCCGGGGGAGCGTTATGCCGACAGGATCGCTGGGGTTCAGCTGGCGGCCGGGGCTGCACTGGCTACCGTGTCCGCCGGCGGTGACACCGTCGCGACGAGTATCAAGGTTTCGGCGCCGCGGCCGCTTCGGATGTCGCGCGAATCATTCGCTGCTGGTGTGTCATACGGTCTGTGTCGGACGCACCACACCGCCGTTTCGGACTCTGCGGCTCTACGCATGCTCGATCGTATTGACACCGTCCTCGTCGATCCGAGCGTCCTCTTCGACGACTCGCTCCGGGTTTCCGACATACGAGAGGTGGCCGAGTCGGATCGCGTCGCAGTGTGGGAACAAGCCAGGAAAGCTCTGAACGACGGAACTGTCGGAGTGGGAAGGCACCGCATCGGCGGCGCCGAAGTGGTCGTGCGACCCGTGCGAAAAGGTCTGGCGGAAACACTGATAGGCGAAATACGTGCGGCCGGGGTCGCAGCCGTCACGATCGACGACGACGGGCTCGGATCACTGCGAAGTGGATTCGACGAGCTCTATCCGGCGCAATCGACTGCCGAAGCCGGCCTGCGCGAGGCTCTCTCGGCGTTGGTGGCCGAGGGTCGGACAGTTGCGATCGTGTCGAGTAGGGCGATAGCGGGGCAGGCAGTGCTACGCATCGGGATTTCACCACCGAGTGGCGAGCACGTGAGTGCCGACATCCACACCGACTTGGCCGGGGCGTGGCGGGTTGTCCATGCGCTCCCGGCTGCTCGAACAGCGACGAGGCGCGGTGTCGAACTCTCCTCAGGTTCTTCGGCATTGGGTGCCTTGATCATGCTTCCGGGAGTTCGAGGGGCAGGGCCGGGGCCGGTCACGGCTGGTTCGGCCGCGGGACTGTGGACCGGATACACCCTGTCCCGATCTGTGATTGAAGCGCCCGTCCCTGTCGGTACTCCGAGCGATACCTGGCATGAGATGGACGGTGATGTTGTCGTTCGCGAACTATCCGAATCCATCCGACATACACCGCACCGTGCGGAAGCTCGTGTGCGAGCGCCCGCACGGTTCAGGTTGATCCGTGACGGATTGTCGGCGTTGCGAAGAGAATTGGCGGATCCACTGACGCCTGTGTTGGCGACCGGCTCCGCTGCCAGTGCAGTCCTCGGTTCACCGGTAGACGCCGTCCTGGTCGGCTCGGTCTTGGTCGGCAATGCCGCGATGTCCGCTGTTCAACGGCTTCATTCGGAGCGGGCGGTGCAGCGGCTCTTGCGGACTCAGGAACCGGTAGCTCGGCGAGTAACCAACGACGGCACGGTCGAGACAGCGGCCGACGCGCTCGAACTCGGTGACGTCGTGGCAATCGAGTCCGGGGACATCGTGCCCGCAGATTGTCGCCTGTTGAGCGTCGAATCGCTGGAAGTCGACGAGTCGTCGTTGACGGGAGAGTCCCTGCCCGTCGACAAGCAGACCGACCCGACCCCTGGGATGCCACTGGCCGAGCGACGGTGCATGGCCTACGCAGGGACAACAGTGCTTGCCGGATCCGGTCGTGGCGTGGTCACGGCCATCGGAGCCCGAACGGTGACCAGGCGTGCCGATGTCGGTGTGTCCCGATCCGGACCTGCTGTGGGCCTGACCAACAGACTTCGCGAACTCACGAGGGCGACTCTGCCGGCCAGTATCGGCGGTGGGGCGTTGGTGACAGTCGCGGG
This sequence comes from Rhodococcus sp. no. 34, assembly GCF_054589475.1. Lineage (NCBI taxonomy): Bacteria > Bacillati > Actinomycetota > Actinomycetes > Mycobacteriales > Nocardiaceae > Rhodococcus > Rhodococcus sp. no. 34. The sequence goes on along the minus strand of NZ_BAAILK010000049.1, from coordinate 12,236 downwards.
TCTGCTTCGTGGTACCGGTCTGCGCCGCGCCGTCACCGGAGGTGTGGCCGTGGCTGTGGCTGCCGTGCCGGAGGGGCTGCCTCTGGTTGCCACTCTGGCTCAGCAGGCCGCAGCGCGAAGGCTCACTGCAGCAGGAGTGTTGGTTCGTGCGCCACGATCGATAGAAGCGCTCGGTCGTGTCGACGTGGTCTGCTTCGACAAGACCGGAACCCTCAGCGAGAACAAGCTACGGGTGGCCGCGGTCGAACGCGTCGACGGCTGGGACGAAAGCGAGATTCTGGAAGTTGCGGCGCGCAGTGCCTTGGGAAGTCGCGACGATCGCGTGTTTCATTCGACGGATGCTGCCGTCGTCGATGCAGCCCAGCAAGCTCTGGACGATGCTTCGGTTTTCGGTGACGTCGAGGCGAACAACCTCGTTCCGTTCAGGTCGGGGCGGCCGTACTCGGCAGCTTTGCTCGGCAGGCGGATCGCACTCAAAGGTTCGCCGGAATTCGTGACCGAAGCAGGACGAGATCCGAATGCTGTGTCGGCGAAGCACGTTCAAAGCATGGCCGGACGCGGACTGCGGGTGGTTGCCGTCGCCCAGCGCGAGTTGTCGGAACACGACGCGCGACGCGCAGGCGAAGACTCGCAATTTCTCGAACAGTGTTGCTCCGAGGGGTTGGAAGCGGTCGGCCTTCTCGGACTCTCGGACACGCTCAGACCCGAAGCAACGCAACTTGTTCGAGAACTTCGAGGCGACGGACGGCAAGTGCGCGTGCTGACCGGGGATCATCCGACAACAGCGGCCGCGGTCGCCACCGAACTGGGGTTGGACGTCGCACGCGAGGATGTTGTCACCGGTCCTGACTGGGAGAACTTCTCTCGGGCCGAAAGACGGGATGCGGTCCGCGGCAGCAGCGTCTTTGCGCGCGTGACACCCGAGCAGAAGGTCGAGATCGTGCAAGCGTTGGAGACCGACGGGCGGGTGTGCGCCATGGTCGGTGACGGCGCGAACGATGCTGCGGCGATCCGAGTTTCCAGCGTGGGAATCGGGGTGTCGTCGACCGACAGTGATCCGGCGCGCGGCGCCGCAGACATCGTGCTCCTCGACGGCCGTGTCGGCGGACTGACCGACGCATTGGACGAGGGCAGTCAATTGTGGCGGCGGGTCAGATCAGCGGTAGGGGTTTTGCTCGGAGGCAACGCGGGTGAAGTCGCATTCGCGCTGATCGGTTCTGCGTTGTCCGGCGAATCACCGCTCAACGCAAGGCAGTTGCTACTGGTCAATCTGATGACGGACGCCTTGCCCGCTGCCGCGCTTGCGGTGAGCACCCCGTCCGAGAACGGATCCGAGAAGTCCGAACAGATGGACGCTCATGCGTTGTGGCAGACGATCGCTGTCCGCGGCGGTGCCACGGCAATCGGTGCGCTGGCAGCGTGGCTTCTGGCCCGGGCGAGCGGTAGGAGGCGGCGAGCGTCGACGGTGGCGTTGGTTGCCCTGGTGGGCACCCAACTGGGGCAGACGCTGCTCGAATCACGCAGTCCGCTGGTGGTCGCAACCGTTGCCGGATCCGCTGCGGCGCTGGCGACGCTCGTCAGCACACCCGTGGTGAGCCAATTTCTCGGTTGCACGCCGCTCGGTCCCATCGCCTGGGGCCAAGCGGTGGGCTGCGCGTCGGCGGCGACGCTGCTCGCGGCGCTGGCCCCGCGGGCGTTGGAGCGGATTGCCGCAACTGAGGAGAACGCGAACGGTCAGTCGACGATTCGCAAGATCCCGACGCGAACGAGCACTGCGTACACCTCCCGAACCGGGGGAGTCAACGCCCGCGACAGCGTGGAAATCAGCGACGTGGAAATCAAAGAAGCGGAAACCGGTGAATCGGACACGCTTGTGAGCGTCGCTGCTGGAAGTGACACGTCGCCGAACTCCCGGGCGACCCGAGATGAATCCTGAGGAATCGTGACATGTCCCAGAACACCGTCGACCACACGAACCCCGTCGATCACCGCGCGGTAGTCGAATCCGTCCGTTCGGCACGGAGCTTCGAGTTGGAGCTACCGATCGTCGGTGCCATCCCTGTTCCGAGACCCGAGCAGATCGCCTACTTTGCGGTGATGGGACTGATGGTCGCCTTCGAGATCATCGAGTGGCCCGTGGCAGTCACCATTGCAGCGGGGCATCTGCTCGCAACAGAGCAGCACAATCACGTCCTCGAAGAGATCGGAGAGGCGCTCGAGGGCGTCTGACGCAGGCGCTGCCTGGACACAAATCGAGCGGCCCCGCATTTCGCGGGACCGCTCGACGTGCGGAGAAACTTACTGCGCGAGTGCGCGCTTCATGCCGCGTTCGACTGCTGCGATGATCTGCGGACGCAGTTCTGCGGCAGGGACGATCTCATCCACCGAGCCGACCTCTCGGGCCCGCTGGATGTTGTGGATCGCTTCGAATTCGGATGCCACTTCGCCGAGCTTGTCGGAGCGGACGGCGATGCGCTGAGCGTTCAGTTCTACGCGCAGATGTGCTTTCTCCGTGTCATCCTTGGCTGCTGCCAAGTCTGCCTCCAGTTGCTGCACCTTCGGGTCGTTGTTGGTGCGTGTGTTCACCTCACGGGTGAAGACCACTGCGGCGGCGGGGGCGCCGCCGAGTACCGACGCGAACGAGCCTTCGACAGCAAGAACTTCCATGTTGTCGTTGAGCGCACCGGAGAACACGACGAACGCGCCGCCGTGGTAGCGGGAGACGACGCAGAACACGATCGGTCCGTCGAAGTTGACGATGGCGCGGCCGATCTCGGCGCCGTACTCGAGCTGGATGTTGCGCAGCGACTCCGGGGAACCGTCGAAGCCGGACAGGTTGGCCAGCACCACGATCGGACGGTTGCCGCTCGCAGCATTGATCGCGCGGGCAGTCTTCTTCGACGAGTTCGGGAACAGCGTTCCCGACGTCCAGGTGTCGGGACCGTCGGCGGGGAAGTGCCCCTTACGTGGGATCGCGCGGGATTCGATGCCCACCACTGTGACCGGATGTCCGGCGAGGTGCGCGTCCAGAACGACCGAGGTGTCGGCGCCGGCCATGTCGGCCCAACGCTCGAGAACAGAGTGGTCCTGGTCGACCACCGAACGCATCACGGTGCGAATGTCGAAGGGCTTCTTGCGATCCGGGTTCTTCGCCGAGGAGAAGATGTCGCCGACCGTCTCGAAGTCGCTCGACGGGTGGGTGTGCGGGAAGCTACGCACGTCGCGATCGACGGGGTCCGTCGTCGCTGCGCGGCGCGGGAACCGTTCGCCGGGAGCGAGGTACGAGTGTGCGTAGTGACGGAACAGGATCTCGCACGCCGCAGTGAGGTCGGGGGCCCAGTACTGCGCCTGGCCGTTGGGGCCCATGACGCGGTCGTAACCACCGATACCGAAGTTGTCCTCGGCCGACACACCACCGGAGTAGTCGAGAGACTGCTTGCCGGTCAGCACCATCGCGCTGTCCGGGGTCATCACCAGAATGCCCTTGGTGTGCATCAACATGGTGGCTTCGGCGTTCCAGTAGGGCTGAGCGCCGACGTTGATGCCCGTGACGACGATGTTGATCTCGCCGCCGTTCTGGGTGAAGGTGATGATTCGGCGCAGGCCGCGGGAGACCCAGTCCATGTTCTCGGTGCCGCTCTCCATCGAGATGGTGGCACCGGAGGACAGTGCAAACCACTCGACCGGAGCGTTCAACTTCTCGGCCAGGTCGATGGCAGCGACGACGCGTGAGCATTCGGCCTCGGCGACGGTACCGAGCGCCTTGGTGGGGTCACCGAATAGCGCGACACGGGTCATTCCCTCGGGATAGCGCGGCGTCGGCGTGTTCACGAGGCCGACGACGATGCCGGCCTTGTTGAGACCGTACGGACGCTCGACAGGTGACAGGACGCCCGCTTCGTCGAAGTCGTGCTCGACGAAGGTGCCCTTGGTGCCGGTCAGGAGTGGAATCAGCTCGTACGGGTACACAGTTCCGCGTGCCCGCGAACTCTGGACCTTCTGGGCGTACGCGTCGAGGGGGAGCAGCGGTTCAGTGGGAGGCGTGGTCTTGTTGATGACCACACCGGCACCTGCGCGGTAGGAGAATCGCAGCGCAACTTCCTTGGGCGCGCCGCCCTTTCGGTCCTTCAGGCGGGTGATGAGTGTGATCTCTTCTAGCCCGGCGCCGACGGTCAGTCGGGCTGCGTTCTGAGCGATCACGGAGAAGCGTTCGCTGGGAACGTCGGCGACCGGCCACACGTACAGCACGACGCGGTTGGCTGCCAGTCGACGCTTGTCTCCGCGCTGGGACTGCGCACGGCGGATGCCGTCGAGGCACGCGGCAAGTGTGCGCTCGATGGCCGGAAGCGCAACCATCTGGCCTTCGTCGTCCAGCTGCGGTGTCACGTCACGGATTTCCGCGAGAGCGATCAGGCGCTCGTCCTTCGGGTTCTCCTTGGCGGAGAGGTGGAACAGGTAGGTGTTCTCCGGAGCCGGCAGACGCTTGCCGTTGAAGTTCTTCAGACGCCACATGTCCAGACGCTGACCCGTGAGCGGATGCATGTCGCGGATGATGTTGTCCTCGACCAGTTCACCGTCGATCGGGCGGAAGGTGACCCAGCGGACCGGCTCCCCATTCGGATTGCAGATGATCACAGTCGCGCGGCGAGACCGTGTGATCGTCTCGTTGCGCGAGAGTTCGGTGCGCAGCGTCTCGACGAGCGTGTCGCCGTCGGCGGGCTGATTCGGCCAGTCGAGGTAGATGTCGACTACCAGCCCGCGACCGGATGGAGCATCCTGCGCGATCGTGGCGACATCGTCGAGAGCCGTACCGAGAGCGTCGAATTCGGCCACCGTCGAGACCAGATGCAGCCCGTCGCCCTTGAGGTCGAAGTTACCGGTCACGAAACGGCGGTCGACGTGCTCGAAAACGCGGACGTCTTCGAACGAGTGAATCTTGTAGTAGCGACGCGTGATGACCTCGAGCAGAGGGCCGCCATCGCGGTTGCCGAGGCCGATCTTTCGACCCAACAGGTCCAGGAGCGGTTCGGGAGTGGCGACGAGATTGGCGATTCGCTCGTCGAAATCGGCAGCGTCCGGCTGCTCTTCGAGGTAGGCGAGGTTGCCGCGTACTCCGTCGTAGACGTCTTCGCGAACCTTGCGGATGCGCGGCTCGTCGAAGAACCGGAAGCGAAGGTTGCGGGCGACGTCGCCGATGACGGGGTAGCGGACCTGCGTCGCGACGATGAGTCGATCGAGAACCTCGTTGAGCTCCTGCGCCGAGCAACCGGGTGCCTTGTCGCCGACGAGCCAGCCTTCGAGAAGTGCTGCAATGACCGGGATTTGGGCTTCCATGCGCTGCAGAGCCAGGAAGAGTCGGTACACCGCTTCCTCGACGGCCTGGCGATCGTCCAGATCGGTGACGTCGTAGTGGCGAAGTGCCCGTTCGAGTCTCGTGCGGAACGACGCCGGCAAACCTTCGCGCTCGGAGTCGAGTGAGTGCAGGAAGGTGTGGAAGTGCTCGCGGGGGCTGTGGACGGATTCGTCCTTCGCGGACTCGCCCGAGGTGGGCTTGTTGCGCGAGAGTTCGCAGATGTCGGCGAAGGTGGTCAGCACAGCCAGTTCTGCCTGGACCAGTTCGCGGTCCTCGGATTCGAGTGCGCTGCGAAGTGCGTCGTATTCGGCCAGAACAGCGTTTGCGTGCTTGCCGCTGACGTCGTAGCCACTGATCATCGCGGTCAGTGCTTCCAGCTGTGCCAATGCATCTGCGCGGGTATCGGATCCGGAAGTTGCTGCGGGAAGATCGAATTGGACTCGCGGAGCCTTCTCCGTGACAGCTTCCTCACTGACCTGATCGACGCGCAGGAGCGGCGCGCCGGCATCGACCTGAGAGTTGACGGTAGCGAGAACTTCACGCACCTTGCCCGCGTACGGTGCGCGAACTGCGGTCTCCATCTTCATGGATTCGAGTACGACCAGGGTGGAGCCGGCTTCGACGTCGTCGCCGACCGCGACCGGTACAGCCACCACGACGGCGGGAGCCGGTGCGCGGACCACTCCGGCGTCGTCCTGGCTGATCTGGTGGCTGATGCCGTCGACCTCGACGAGATAGCGAGCCGGGCTCACGACGGAAACGACGTGGAAGCGCCGATCACCGATCACCAGCCGTGACTCGAAGTCGCCGAGACGATCGACGTCGACCTCGATGTCGCCGGCGTCTCCGTCGACGCGGTAGCGGTGCGGGCCGATACGCCCGACGGTCAGTTTGTATGCCTGACCTTGGTAGTTGAGCTCGACGGTACGGCCGATCGCGTGATTGGCGCGGGGACGGCCGCCACGTGCCGAGGCGAGGAAGGCCGCACGCTCGAGGGACTCCTCGGCGTCGTAAGCATCGATGGCGGTGGCGATCAGTGCGACGTCCGCGCGACGAGTGGTGCCGGTGAGGGCGCCCGTGCGGTCGAGCCAGCCGGTATCCGCGGATGCCGAGATGACCTCGTCGCGATCGAGTAGATCGAGGAGGAACGACTTGGTGGTGGTGCCGCCGTCGAGTACGACTGTGGTTTCACGAAGGGCGGTACGCAGGCGCGCAAGTGCCTCGGAGCGGTTGCGGCCCCAGGCGATGACCTTCGCGACCATCGAGTCGTAGTCGGGCGGAATGACGTCCCCGGCAGCGATGCCGGTGTCGACCCGGATGCCGGAGCCGAGCGGGAACTTGAGGAGCTGAACCGTGCCGGGTGCCGGCGCGAAATCGTTGTCCGCGTCCTCTGCGTTGAGGCGGGCTTCGACGGCGTGGCCGAATGCGGGCGGGCAGTCACCGACCAATTCGTCACCACTGGCGACCAGAATCTGCAGTTTGACGAGGTCGATTCCGGTGGTGACCTCGGTGATCGGGTGCTCGACCTGCAGACGGGTGTTGACCTCGAGGAACGTGAAGAGCTTGTTCTCGGGCTGGTAGAGGTATTCGACCGTGCCTGCGCCCTGGTATCCGGCTGCCTTGACCAGTTCGGCGGACACCTTCTTGAGGTGGTCAGACTGTTCTTCGGTCAGGACGGGGGAGGAGGATTCTTCGATGACCTTCTGGTTGCGACGCTGAATCGAGCAGTCGCGAACGCCCGGAGCCCAGACATTGCCGTGGTTGTCGGCGATGACCTGTACCTCGACGTGGCGTGCATCGGTGACAAGGCGTTCGAGGAAGACGACGGGGTCGCCGAAGGACCGCTCTGCTTCGCCCTGCGTGCGCTCGAGTGCAACTTCGAGTTCGTCTTCGGCCCAGACCTTGCGGATACCGCGTCCGCCGCCGCCGCTTCGGGCCTTGATGATCAGGGGATATCCGATGGACTGAGCATGACGACGAGCGTCGGCGCGCGTTTCGACCGGTCCGCCGCTCCACGGGGCGACCGGTACGCCGACCTTCTCGGCCAGGATCTTGGCGGCAACCTTGTCGCCGAGCAGGCGCATCGCGTCGGCGCTCGGGCCGATGAACGTGATGCCCAGTTTCGCGACGATCTCCGCGAAGGCGGGATCCTCGGCCACGAAGCCCCAGCCGACCCAGACTGCGTCGGCCTTGGCTGCGAGCAGTGCTCGCTCGAGTTCGGCGTAGTCGAGGTACGGGCTACCGGTGCCGGTGCTGCGCAGGGTCACGCCCTCATCGGCCTGGCGGACGAACATGGCGCGGCGCTCGGCCTCGGTGTGCAGTGCAATGACGCGAATGCCGTAGTCGTGTTCGGCGTTCAGTTCGCGTACAGCCCTGATCAGCCGGACCGCGGCCTCACCTCGATTGACCACTGCGATTCGTTTGAACATTGTCACTGCCACCGTCCTTGATGAGATTCTTCGTCACGTACGTTGCGATATGAGCCGACCGTGTCCCACATACCCGGATTCCCCGGTTCGTGAACTACGCCGCGATGCGCTGTGTTTCCCCCGGTTGCGCGTCGGCAAGTGATTGCCCTTCCGGTTCGTCGAGTCCCCTGCGCTGAAGCACTGTGTGCACCGAAGCGCTGTGTGCGCTGAGACACTGTGTGCCTTGTGTGCCACCCTGCAGGCGTGGACTCAGAACCGCTCCAATCACGAATCAGCAACATATTGTGTCTGCTTCCAGGGAATCCCTGGTTTATCTAAGAATGCAGTATGTCGACGCTCATGTCACCTGGGCGAATTGAAGAATATTAGTCAACGTGAACCACGGTTACACATATGGCGTTAAATCATTGCGGTGCAATGGAATTCGGACTTGTGACACGGATCACGATGGTAATGAGATCGGCAAGAAAGTGAATACTCACTGGTAACAAAATCGCATATTCGGAGAATTCTCTGGGTTGCTCGATTATTACTGATCGGTACTACTCGCGAGTATTTTTTATGTCCGGTCGGACCGTATTCGAGAAATCGCGTTCGATGGTTGCGATGTGCTTTGCGATCGCGTCGAGTCCTGAGGGAGGGAGGTGCAATCCGTTGCCGAGAGCAAGTGAAGTCCGCTTGAAGTGCTCCACGAGTGGTTCGTATTTCGTGACCAGTCTCAGCCTGTCGGTCTCGCTCAGGTACTTCACGCTTCCCGCGTTGTCGACGAAGTCGCTGAACTTCACGAGGAACACTGCGGGATCCGCTATCGCGCGGATGACGTGATCCTGATATCTGGCGGTGGTGTTGTCGCATGGGTAGTCGATTGGATTGGTCACTGCCTCAACAAGTTCGGAGATTCTGTGGCCGAAGCGCGAGGCGATGAGTGTTGACGCACGTTCCTGCGCTTCGGATGCGGACATGTCGTCTGCAGTCTGGCCACCGAGGAGCGCGATGACGGCGTGTGGTCGGTCCTCGACCGTGTCGTGAAGTGCGGTTGCGCTCAGGATCTCGACATCGGAGCACCCGTACCGAAGCAGCCGCAATACATTTCGTAGGGGATGAACGATGTAGGGATCCTCGTCGGACTTGATCCCGTTCTTTCTGAACTGATCGAGGTGCGCAAGGGTAGCGACCTCCATGGCGAGCCGTAGGGTTTCACCCGGGATCGCCAGCTCGTCGACGGCGCTCTCGATGGCGAAGACCAGCGTTGCAGCGTCCATCTCCTTCAGGGGCAACTGGTCGAATGCGGACCTGATCGGGTCGGAGTTGCTCATGCCAAATAGCCTTCCGGTTGGTGAGGCGTCGCGACGAATGTCCTGGTGCAGATCTGCAATCGAGCCCTGATTGACGCCGGAAATACAGGTCGAGGTCAGAATCATCTTGATTCTATCCGGCGACTACGACAGCAAGTGTTCCTAGCGTTGTCATAGAGGTGGGCGGGGAGGTTCGTTCGCCTCCATCACAGGCAAATAGGGCAGGAAGAGGTTCGATGACCACGGAGGCGACCCTGGCGTCGTTTGTCGAGACAGTTGACACGGATGTCGACACCCATCCGCTGGACGATCCTGTGCGACAAGGACTTCGCGGACATCATGCGCAATTCGCTCGCTGGGCAGGGAGAGTTGCGCGATACGACCCGACGGTCGCGCCGTTTGTCGGTCATCCGCCCGAGTTGGACGCCGAGGACTGGGAGAACCTACTCACACTCGTAGGTCCTGGCGGCACAGTAGGTTTGCGAGGATTTGATCACCGCCCGCCGGAAGGGTGGCGCGTTGTGGATCAGTTCGGCTCGGTGCAGATGGACGGATCCGCACTCGAAGTCTCCGTTGATCCGTCGGTCGAACTTCTCGGAACGGGCGACGTTCCCGAAATTCTGGCATTGATCGAGCGCACCAAGCCAGGACCGTTTCTTCCTCGTACCGTCGAGATGGGCAGTTACTACGGCATTCGCGTCGACGGAAGACTTGTTGCCATGGCGGGGGAGCGGTTGCACCCTCCGGGATGGACGGAAATCAGTGCGGTGTGCACTGACAGCGACTTTCGGGGTCGAGGCCTGGGTACGACGCTGATCCGTGCCGTCGCTGCCGGGATTCGCGAGCGCGGCGAGCTGCCATTTCTCCATGCAGTGCAATCGAATACGAATGCGATCAGACTCTACGAATCGCTGGGGTTCGTTCTCCGGAAGAGATCCAGGTTGACTGCGGTGCAGGCGCCTGCCTGATCGAATTCTCGCCGACGCCTGTGTTTCGGGCGCTCGGCCACTAGTCTGAACAAATGACAGTCGATCAGGCGTTGGACAGTGATTTCCTCACTCTTGCCGATCCGTACCGCCGCGAGTTGCTGGCGCACTGCTATCGCATGATGGGGTCGATTCACGACGCCGAAGACCAGGTCCAGGAGACGTTCATCCGGGCTTGGCGCGGGTTCGACGGTTACAAGGGCCAGTCATCTCTCAGGACCTGGCTCTACCGCATCGCGACGAATACCTGCCTGACCGCGCTGGAGGGGAGATCGAGGCGTCCCCTCCCGACCGGCCTCGGCGCACCTAGTTCGGACCCGGCCGACGATTTGATCGAGCGCAACGAGATTGCCTGGTTGGAACCGATCGCCGATTCTGCGTTGGGCGACGTCAATGATCCGGCCGTCATGGTCGTCAATCGCGATTCGGTCAGGCTCGCGCTTGTTGCCGCTTTGCAGCACTTGTCCGCGCGCCAACGTGCGGTTCTGGTTCTACGTGACGTTCTCCAGTGGAAGGCGTCGGAAGTTGCGGAGGCGCTGGACACCACAACCACTGCGGTAAACAGCCTGCTGCAGCGGGCTCGCGCGCAGATCAATCACATCGGACCCACCGAGGACGATCTCGTGGAACCGACTACCGAGGCTGCCCGGAAGTTGCTTCGCGACTACGTGCACAGCTTCGAGAGCTACGACGTCGAGGCCATCGTCGAACTGTTCACGCGCGAAGCCATCTGGGAGATGCCTCCGTTCGAGGGTTGGTACCAGGGCCCCGAGGCAATCGGGCAACTCATCGGAACCAAATGCCCGGCCGACGGACCAGGAGCGATGCGCCTACTTCCGACCGCTGCGAACGGACAGCCGGCGTTCGGCCTCTACATGCGCGAGCCCGATGGTGTTCACCGCGCTTTCCAGTTGCACGTTCTCGATGTCACCGAGTCCGGGATCTCGCACGTGACGTGTTTCTTCGATCTGAGTCTGTTCGCACGGTTCGGATTGCCTGCCGAGCTGTAGGGGCCCTGCCGAGTTGTAGGGGCAAGGAGTTGCGCGAGCCCCCCCAGTATGGAGGGACCCGCGCGACTGCTCGTTACTGCTGTTGCTGTGCGTTACTGCTGGGGAACAGTCGCAGCCGGGTCCATCCACATGACCTCCCAGACGTGATTGTCGAGGTCGCGGAATGCGCGTCCGTACATGAAGCCGTGATCCTGGGGCTCCATCCACTTGCTGCCGCCGGCAGCAATCGCCGCGTCGACGAAGGTGTCGACTTCCTCCCTGCTGTCGGCCGACACACACATCAGTGCTTCACGAGCTTTCGACGTGTCGCAGATGTCGTCGGCGATGAAGTCCCCGAAACGCGGTTCGTTCAGGAACATGACGGTGGCGGAATCGCTGACGATCATCGAGACAGTGTTCTCGTCACTGAACATGTCGTTGAACTCGAAGCCGAGGCCACTGAAGAATGCACGGGTAGCGACGACGTCCTTGACCGGCATGTTGACGAAGAGAAGACGAGACATTGGGTGCTCCTTGAACTCGGTTGACTGATTACTGAACGCTTCGGTTCCTGTTGGTTCCTGCTCATACAGACCGCAGTGGGCGCAGAAAGTCATCGCGAGAAGCAAAAATTCGAGAAAAGTATCGCCTGTTAACCGGCGCCAGTGCTCTGACCTGGCGATTTGGTGTTGTGTTGATCTTCGCGTAACTTTGTCCAGGTCAGAGCGACACGGACACCGACTCCCACCTGCGAGGGTGAGTGACACGAGGTTGTACGAAGTGCCTGGCGAACACAATCCAGTTTTTCTTCACGGGGTTCCGGTTTGCGCCGGTGGCCAGGTTGGGATAGGCTGGAAAAGTTGCCCCGGAGCGGCGGCCATAAGGTCGTGGTGATGGTGTGTGCGTGTTCTTTGAGAACTCAACAGTGTGTCGATGAATGTCAGTGCCAAATATTTTTGGTACTTCACATGTCGGATGATGTTCCGGGCCTTCGGGTTTCGGTTCTGATGTTCGGGGTGTGAGTATTTTTCGTCGGTGATTGTTCATTCTTCCGTCTGAATGGTTGCCGACACATTTTTTGCTAGTTGAGTTTTTTGCTAGTGATTTGACTCTTTTTGTCTATGACTGATTAGCCGGCCTTCGGGTTGGTGATATCTAGAGTCTTCAACGGAGAGTTTGATCCT
>NZ_BAAILK010000048.1:0-2484 GCF_054589475.1 Rhodococcus sp. no. 34 | reverse complement strand
GTCGGGTTCGTGAGGGCGATCTGGGTGCGTTTGCGCATGCGGATGTGCCGTTCGAGCGGTTGGTGGAGGTGCTCAATCCGGCGCGGTCGCAGGCGCGTAATCCGTTGTTTCAGGTGATGCTGTCGTTCCAGAACATGGAGCAGACCGGGTTGCAGTTGGGCGATCTGACGGTTGCGGGCGTCGATACCGGCGCGGTGGCGGCGAAGTTCGATCTGCAGTTGACCATGGTCGAGCAGTTCGACGAGTCCGGTGCCCCGGCCGGGATGGCGGCGACGTTCACGTACGCGACGGATCTGTTCGACGAGTCGACGGTGGCCTCGATGGCAACCCGATTCGAACGCATCCTGCGCACAGTTCTCGACGATTCATCGGCGCTGGTGGGAGAAGTTGATCTTCTTGATGGTGTTGAACGAATTGAGATCTACAACAGATCGCGCGCCAGTCGTCGGGATCTGCCCGCGACGCGATTGGTGGATGTCGTCGGTACGGCTCAGCGCGCTATGGATGTTGCGCTGATTTACGGTGACGAAAGCTTGACCTATGGCGAATTCGATTCGCGCGTCAATCGATTGGCCCGACATCTGATTTCGCAAGGTGTTGGACCTGAGGTTCTGGTCGGCGTGCTCATGGGGCGGTCTATATCTTGGGTGATCGCAGCCCATGCGGTGATTCGTGCAGGTGGCGGATATGTACCCCTGGACCCATCGCATCCGACTGAACGCGTCTCTTATGTTTTGCGAACGGCGGCGCCGGCCGTTGTCTTGTACTCGCGTGACTTTACGGTTGATGGTCGACTCGACGCGAAGTTGCCGACTTCCTGGGTTGATGTTGACAGTCTTGACCTGCATACGTATTCGACTGATCCGATCACCGATTCAGAGCGACTGTCTGCTCTTCGGGGAGATCACCCTGCGTATGTGATTTTCACTTCCGGTTCTACCGGGACGCCGAAAGGCGTCCTGGTATCGCATATCGCCGTAGTAAACCAGATGCTTTGGCGCCAGGATCGATACAATTTGGACCCGTCGGACGTGGTGCTGGTCAAGACTCCGTCCACATTTGACGTTTCACTTTGGGAGTTGTTCTGGCCGTGCCAAGTAGGCGCGCGCATGGTGATCGCCGAACCGGATGGCCATCGTGACCCTCAGTACATAGCGAAGTTGATCCGGGAGCATGCGGTCACGGTCGCGCACTTCGTGCCTGCAATGATGGCCCTATTCATTTCAGCCGAATATGCCAGCAATATTCCTTCCTTGAGGCTGGTGTTTTCCGGTGGCGAGGCCTTGAAAGTTGGCACTGCCGCGGAAGTTTTCGGAGTGATGCCATCAGCACGCTTGGAGAATTTGTACGGTCCTGCCGAGGCTGCAATTGATGTGACCTTCCATGAAGTCACATCGGACGAGACCGTGTCGATCCCGATTGGTTCTGCTGTGTGGAATACAGGGCTGCTAGTCCTGGATTCCAGGCTGCACCCGGTTTCAAGGGGTGTTGTCGGCGAGCTTTATCTATCGGGCATTCAGTTGGCGCGCGGGTATATCGGGCGGGCCGCAATGTCGTCGGATCGGTTTGTTGCGAACCCGTTTGCCGATGGCAGCGGGGGCGGTCGGATGTATCGCACGGGCGATTTGGTGCGGTGGGATGCGTCGGGGGAGCTGGAGTACATCGGCCGTAGTGATTTCCAGGTGAAGTTGCGTGGTCAGCGGATCGAGTTGGGGGAGATCGAGTCGGCTTTGGTGGCTGATGCATCGGTATCCGCATCTGCAGTGACTGTTGTTTCGGCCAAGTCGGGTGACAGCTTGGTTGGGTATGTGGTGCCGGCGTCGGGTGCGGTGGTTGATGTTGTAGCGCTTACGGATTCGCTGCGTGCGGTGTTGCCGTCGTACATGGTTCCGTCGTTGATCATGGTGTTGGATGCGTTGCCGCTGAATGCGTCGGGGAAGTTGGATCGGAAGTTGTTGCCGGAGCCGGTGTTCGAGGTTGCGGTGTTCCGGGCTCCGGTGACGGCGGTGGAGGAGATCGTCGCGTCGGTGTTCGGGGATGTTCTCGGGGTCGAGCGTGTCGGGTTGGATGATGATTTCTTTGCTTTGGGTGGTAATTCTTTGATTGCTACTCGGGTGGCGGCTCGGTTGGGGCAGGCGCTCGATGCGCAGGTTCCGGTGCGGGTGTTGTTCGAGGCGTCGTCGGTGGAGTTGTTGGCTGCTCGGGTGGAGTCGGAGGTTGGTTCGGGTGCTCGGGCGGCGTTGACTGCTCGGGTGCGTCCGGAGCGGGTGCCGTTGTCGTTGGCGCAGCAGCGGATGTGGTTCTTGAACCGATTCGACCCGGGATCCAATGTTGACAATATTCCGGTGGCGATTCGGTTGTCGGGGTTGTTGGATGTGGCGGCGTTGGACGCTGCTGTGTCGGATGTTGTTGGTCGGCATGAGATTTTGCGGACGGTGTATCCGGAGGTCGACGGTGTCGGGTTCCAGGAGGTGTTGTCTGCGG
>NZ_BAAILK010000047.1:562251-673233 GCF_054589475.1 Rhodococcus sp. no. 34 | reverse complement strand
GTGAACGAAAGCGTGTACTTGATGTCCTGACCGGCAACAACATTCGAACCCGACACCGGATCAGAAGACTTCACCACAGCAATCTTCGGAGACAGAACCGGATGCTCCGTCGTCACCGGCGGAGGAGTGATCTCCGGACCCGTCGGCGGCTTCGCAGTACCGGTGACCTTGTTGTTGATCAGAACCCCGCCGGCAACACCGGCATTGACCTTGATCTGGTAGGTCAGAAGAACCGACTTACCGGCCTCGAGTGCACCGGTCCACGAGAGCGTCGTACCCGACAGGGTCGGAGCAGCAGCACCGTCGACACCGTCGACAGTCGCCTTGAGCGAACCGTCCACCAACGTCGCGTTGTCGAGAACCTTCGACAGATCATCGGTCAACACCACCGGATCAAGAGTCGTCTTACCGGTGTTCGTACCCGTCACCGTGTACGTGATCGTCTGACCAGCATTGACGCCAGTACCCGGCGCTGGATCCGCTGTCTTTGCGACAGTGAAACCGGGAACCGAGTGATTCGTCTCAACCGGCGGAGGAGTGATCTCCGGACCCGTCGGCGGCTTCGCAGTACCGGTGACCTTGTTGTTGATCAGAACCCCGCCGGCAACACCGTCGTTGACCTTCACGTCGTAGGTCAGGACAACCGACTTACCGGCCTCGAGCACACCAGTCCACGAGAGCGTCGTACCCGACAAAGTCGGAACAGCCACAGAAGCACCGTCAATGGTCGCCTTCAGCGAACCAGGAACGACAGCAGCATTATTGAGAACCGCACCCAGATCGTCATTGATCTGTACCGGATCAAGCTTCGTCTTGCCGGTGTTGGTGCCGGTGACGGTGTACTTGATCGACTCGCCGGCCTGAACCGTCGAACCGGAAATCGGATCGGCAGTCTTCGCCAGCGTAAAACCTGGAACCGAGTGATTCGTTTCCACCGGAGGAGGAGTGATGTCCGGACCGGTCGGCGGCTTCGCTGTACCGGTGACTTTGTTGTTCAGGACCGTTCCCGCGGCAACGCCGGCATTGACCTTCACCTGGTATGTCAGAACAACAGACTTACCGGCCGGGAGATTCGCGGACCACGACAAAGTGCTGCCCGACAGAGTCGGAGCAGCAACAGGAGCACCGTCGATGGTCGCCTTCAGCGAGCCCGGAACGATAGCAGCATTGTTGAGAACCGCACTCAGATCATCGGTGATCGTCGCGGGAGTCAGGGCCGTCTTGCCGGTGTTGGCACCGGTGACGGTGTACGTAATGGTGTCGCCGGCCTGAATCGTCGAACCGGAAACCGGATCAGCCGTCTTGGTCAGCGTGAAACCAGGCATGGGATGCGTCGTGCAGAGATTGGTTGCAGGATCACATGTTGTGGGGGGAGTTGTAGTCCCCGGAACCAGATAGTTGTTCAGAACTTTGTTGCCGCCGTCTTTGACAGTGACGGTGTATGTGACGGTCCCCTTGCCGCCGGCCGGCAACGTGCCGCCGACCTTGATCTTGTCGGCGCCGTTCAATGCGGCGGTGAGTCCGCCAGTTGCAGCACCGACCGCAACCGTTCCGTCATCAATGACGTCGGCGAGGTGATCCGTGTAGTCGATCGTCGCCGGCGCAGTACCGGGATTCTCGAAATTCAGGGTGTAGGTAATCGTGTTGCCGATGTTGACCGTCTCACCGGTAGGTGGTGACGACGACTTCTTCACGAGGACCGGGGTGTTGATGATTTTGCAGTATGCGTTGTCGCCCGGCGCCAATGCTGTCTGCGCGACTCCACCAACTTGAAGGTTCTTGGCCACACCGTTTACCTGGCAATCCCACTTCGTCGCGTAGTTCGCGGTCTTGGTTGCCGAGGTAGTGGGCTTCTCCCAGAATGTGACGGGGGTAGGTGTCGTGTCAGCGAGGAGCATCCGCCAACCGGTGGAAGCGGTGGTATCCGTAGCTCCGGTATCGGTACTCTTGAGCACCTGACCGTTCGCGGCATTTGCATCAGCGAAAGTGCCAGTGCTTGTTCCGATGGTGAAGTCGTCGCCGGGGCTGACCCGAGTGAGTTCCTTGTCGATCTTGACCCTGGGCAGCAAGATACCGAAGGCAACACCCTGTCGGGACGTGTCAGCTGTGGTGTTTCCGAAAGTGCCCGCGAAGGAAGTCGGCGCTGTCGCAGCCAGCACCACCGCACCAGGCGAGTAATTCTTACTGACGTTGTTGTCCCACCATGAATCGCATCGAACCGAAGTTGTACCTACCCCAGTCAGACCATCGGCTCCGCCGACAATGCCGTTGCACGCCCGAATCGGTGGCCAATTAGGATCACCGGACACACCCATGGTGCGATCGATCAGGCGAAAATTCTTGTCCGACTGGAATGACAGGAATTCTTTGTTGTTTGCGGCAACTGGGTCTGTCGATTCCGCATCCGCGACAACAAGTCCGTAGTTGTTGACAGGGCCGTTCGGACCATTCATGACAATGTTGTCGAGCTTGACCGTTCCGCCTGACTGGACGCGATTACCCCCAGTCATTGTTGGAACGGTTTGGTACAGAGCAGGTTTGACCGCCGACGGCACACCACTGTAGGCGACGTCCCCGAGCGCAGAAAGGCCCTGCAACGCCGGAAGCGGGTACGCAGCAACACCCGTGTGCGGCTTAGTCGTGGATCCGTCGATCGAGTTAACCAGCTTGGCGTTGAAGCTGATGGAGTAGATATCCGTCAGCTTGACTGTCATCGGCTGTCCAGCTGCTGAGGTTGCGGCAGCCTGGTTGAACGTCGACATATCGATCCAGCAGATGTTCTGCGAGAGATTGCCGGTATTGGGCGCACTGAACGCACAGCCCGTGGGCGGTTGCTCATCCGGCAGGACAGCAGCACGAGCCGGCGCCTGAGCCTGAACGGGACCGCCGAGCGTCGCGGCCGGCTGCGCTGACGCAACCACTGCCGTCGCGCCGGAGATACCGAGAATCATCGCGATGGCGGTCCATACCACCGTCCACGCTCGCACCCAGGGCGGGAGCCCTGCGGTGAATAAGGCCGACTTTGTCGGCGGTATGTCGTTAGGCATTTCTTACTCCCCAGGATGTGCCTGATCGATGTTCGGTGGACGGAGATGCGAGAGCGCTGGCGCGAACTCCCGATTGATCGGTTGGTTCGGGTCGATCCGCCTGTTTTCGGCTGATCGACCTCACACCGGACGCTGTTGCCGGTCCTGTCATTCGAGCTCCTCTTCGGAAACACCTGCGTGTTGGAAGAGCCGCCCTGAACAGGACCTTGGCCCTCGAAATCCGTGCAAATCGAGAGCAACCTTCCAGTTATCAGGATCAAGATAACAGATAACCGGGAGCTTGCCCATCGAAAGTCGGACAAAGCAGACCGATCGACGTTTTTGTTCGTAGATCGGACAAGCTTCGAGGAGCAGTGTTGTCCGAGCGGACAATTCAGCCCTCGGAGTGCGGCACCGCGGCGAACGCGATGACATTCAACGTTTCCGCTGACCAGATCGGGTGACGACCAACCTCGAGGAAGATATGGAATCTGGACAAATGCCCAATATGGATAAGGCCTGTTGGATGCGCCACAGACCCTCGAACGACGTTCGGAAACCCCGTCCTGCATGGAGTCCGATCACGCGTGCGAGCCCGTCGAAATTGATCGAATTGGTCCAGACCACACTCAGCGACGGCTGCCGGTAACGAAGCATCCCGAGGCTCCGATAATTGGATTGCGAGGCACCAACTTCGCCCGAAACCGGGCGGCCGCCTTCGATTCAAACCCAACTTCAAGTCCGTTTTGTAGCTTTTCAGGCAGAGCAGTTCTGCTCATTTTCTGCCGTAGCTATTTTCCGATCCTGCTCAGCTAGTCGAAAGTTCAGCGACCGTGGCTACCGCCCGGCAGAATTCTCGTAACTGACGAGCAACAACCGGACTAACCAGCCAAGCGTCACAAGAGTGCCAAAAAGGGCCCTTCCGCGTGCCTCGAGGCAAATGCATCGAGGGCGAAAGGGCCCGAACCGGGCACCACGGAGCCAAGGGCCCCGCCGCAAACTAGCTGCTGCCGAACCCCACACTGTTGGCGTAGCGATCGAAATCGCCCTGGGCTCCGCTGTAGACGTTGATATCAGTGTTTCCGGTGATTCCGGGGATGCGTCCGGTGCTGGTGTACTGCCAGAAAGTCCAGTTGGACCAACCGCCGGGTAGCGGCCCCGGTGCGTTCTGCCCGTTGTAATCGGCGATCCACAGCGGGTAGTGGTTGAACTCGGTGGTGTTGGCCATCTGAGTGCGCCAGAAGTTGGGATACGTGTAAATGATGGGCTGCCGCCCGGTAAGTGCCTGGACGGTGTTCAGGTAGCGATGAGTCCAGTCGATGACCTGTCCGGCGGGCAGTCCCTTCGCGTCCTCGAGATCCAGGACGGGCGGGAGGTCACCAGGTCCGTTGATACCCAGGACGATCGCCGAATAGAAGGCGGCCTGGGCTTCGGGGGACTGGCGAACGTCTGCGTAGTGGTAGGCCCCGCGCGAGACGCCGGCAGCACGCATGACCAGGCAATCCTGGATGAAGTACGGATTGACGTAGTTGAGCGACTCGGTGGCCTTGACCATCGCGAACTCGTGCCCTGACGCCTTGACCTGGAACCAGTCGATTCCGGTTCCGTCCACGTGCTGCCACGAAGAGACGTCCGGGCCGCGGGGAGCGTCGGCCGGGCCGCGGGGAGCGTCGGCCGGGCCGCGGGGAGCGTCGGCAGCGGCGAGGCCAGGTGCCGTGATCGCGATGGCAGCTGCCATCGCGATCGGGGTGAGCTTGCCCAGTGTCCTGACGATCCGTCGCTCGACCATTTCCCGAGACTAAGGTCGACTAGTCCGTTTTGTCCCCTAATTCAGGGAATGTTCACTCAACCGAGCCAATCGAGAACAGCCGCAGCGGTCCACGACTGTTGCATACTGCCGAGCGGCTCACCGGTGAAAGGCTCGTAGTATTCGGCAAAACTGCCATCGCTGGCCTGCCGCAACCCCTCCGAACGCAAGACGTGCGATCTCTCGGCCCACCCCCGACGCGCGAACGCCCACGAGAACAACCACGTGATCACCGGCCACACCGGGCCACGCCAATACTCCCGAGGACGGAAATCGCCGGAAACCGGAGACGTCGACGGTGGGACAGCAAACCGCATGTCCGGGTGACCACAGAATTTGGGCCCCTCGAAAGTGCGCAACAGAGCGCGCTCGGCATCGCGGCTCAGGCCGCCGCACAGCAACGGCGCAAACATCGCGATGGTCTCGGTATGAACCCATCGCCCGGTGCGAAGATCGAAATCCTTTGCTGCACCCGATCGTTCATCGGTGGTGGCAATCACGCCCTGCCGGAATCGATCTGCCCACCCGCGTAGATCTCGGACGTCGGAGTTCGGCCGGGAATGCTCCTCGCCGATCGTCGCCAGGACGTCGCACGCCATCGAGAAGACGGCACTGACAAACACGTCCTCGACGGCAAAACTCATGGCTGTGGCAAGCTGCGAGTCCTCGTACCGCACGGCCTTCATCTCTTCGAGAAGCCAAAGGTAGCGGTCGTATTCGTGATCCGTGGGCCGCTGAGACAGGTCCGTCACCACAGCGAGATCAGCACGCTGATACGCAGGAACTTGTCCCGCAACAACATTCGCGTACGCCAGATCCCACCGCGGAGAGTTGTCCATCCCAGATTCCCACCCGTGATAGAGCGCGATACGGCCGTTGCCGTCGAGATCGCGGGCCTCCGCCAACCACCGGTGCCACCGAACCAGATCGCTCCAGCGCCGGTCGAGGAACTCTTCTGCGACCGCACGCGTCGTACGTCCGTGCCGACGCGAATGATCGAGAATCCGCTGCACCGCGATCGCGTGAACGGGGGGTTGGGTGATTCCCGATGTAGCGGTACCCAAAGGAGCATGCGCTGCCAACGCATTGACATCCCACCGCGTCGGGCCGGGGAAGTAGCCGTCGACACCGTTCGCGAACACGATGTGCGGAATCATTCCGTTCTTCCACTGAGCCGAGAGCAAGGTATCGAGCTCTACTACCGCCCGTTCGACGCTGAGCGGCGCCAGACCTACCGCCACGAACGCGGCGTCCCAGCTCCACATGTGGGGATACAGCTTCGGGGCAGCGCTGGTCATCGTGCCCAGGTCGTTTCCGCGCAGCAGGTAGGCAGCTCGGGCGGCGAGCTGAGTCGGGGTAAATCCGCGGTCTGCCATAGATGTCTATTTTGCGACGCGTCGAGCCTTTGCGCTCACCGAGCACCTATCCGGCGCCGCAGCCGCAATAATGAAGGAAGTCCGTCAGGTGATCTCGGAGTGGAGGCCTAGTGCGCGAGAAGATCAAAGCACTGCTGTTCGACGTCCAGGGCACAGCGACCGATTTTCACAGCACACTGTGCCGAGAGGCCCGTCGAATCACCGACGCCGACGTGGACTGGCCAAGATTCGTCAATCTCTGGCGCGCTGAGTACTTCGCGAACACCTCCGAGGCCGACGATTCCACAGGCGAATGGGTGACAGTACATTCGGTGTACCGCGAGGCTCTGCGCAAGCTGTTGGCCCGCGAGAGCATCGAACTTTCCGATGCCGAACAGGAAGAACTCACCACCGCCTGGAAATTCCTGGACCCGTGGCCCGACACTGTCGCCGGCCTGACAACCCTGCGCCAGCAGTACACAATCGCTGCCTTGTCCAACGCCGACGTGAATGCCGCAGTCAGCATCTCCCGGCACGGAAATCTGCCATGGCATGCCGTCTTCACTGCCGAAATGGCCGGCGTCTTCAAACCAGATCCGAAGATCTACCACCTGGCTGCTCGATATCTCGGGTACGACCCGGCCGAGATCATGATGGTTGCCAGTCACAAATATGACATCCGGGCGGCCAAAGCTCTCGGATTCCGCACAGCCTTCATAGCTCGACCACTCGAATTCGGAGCCAGGGGCAATCCCGATGTGTCCTTCTCCGACGAGTTCGACATCAACGCCGAGGACTTTCTCGATCTGGCAGCGCAATTGGTCCACTGATCCCGTGCCTGCGCGTCGTTGCTGGTATTCCTACGTGGAGGAATATCGAAACGGACAGGCGGTTTGGAATTCATGGGCACCAAGGAAGACAGCGCTACCCGCGAACGCAAGGCCCTGCGGTACTCGCTTCTGGTCGCAACGGCGTTGGCTGTGCTCGCCGCATTCTGGGGCTGGATCTCGCAGTCCCAGGTGATCCTGCTCGACGGTGTGTACGCCCTCATCGGAATGGTGTTGACGGCGATCTCACTGCGGGTCTCGCGGATAGCCGACTCGGGCCCCACCGCACGCTTCCCGTTCGGAAAGGAGGCATTGATCCCGGTCGTCATCGCTGTCCAGGGCATGGCACTACTGGCGACGCTCGCCTACGCCGCAGTCGAGGCAGTTCGTGTCATCCTCGCGGGCGGAGCCGACGTCACCGCGGGGTCTCTGGTGGCATACGGCGCTGTCAGCGCAGTGGTGTCGATCATCATCTGGCGCTACGTCGGACAAGTCGACCGCACATCTGATCTGCTCGTCGCCGAAGCCAGGCAATGGGGAGCGTCGGCTGCCTTCAGCGCGCTGGTCGCGGTCGGTGCTGTCGTCGCAATGATCCTGGGCCGCACCGATTTTTCCGACGCCGACCGATATGTCGACTCCGTCTTGGTCCTCCTCGGCTGTGCGATGCTGGTCCCGCAACCGTACGCACTTCTGCGAACCGCACTGATCGAACTCCTCGAAGGTGCTCCCGGCGAAAACGTTCAGGCCCGCGTGCACGAAGCCATCGCCGTCGTCCGCGACGAATTCGGTTTGGACGAACCGACTCTCACCATGAGCAAGGTGGGTCGCAAGCTGTATGTCGAAGCGACGTTCATGGTCGCGCCACACAGCTGGGACATCGACGGTGAAGACGCAGTACGACGCTCGTTCGCCACCAGCCTCGCCGATCTCCCCTACGAACCGTGGCTGAACATCGAACTGACTACAGATCCGGCGCTGATGCTCTAGCGACGGAATCTGCTCTCGAACAACAGAATCACGACGGCCGGGCCCACCTCACCTTCTCGAAAAAGCCCTTGACTCGAAAGTATGTTCGAGTATGATGGGAGGTGGAACGGGGGGTTCTCATGACGATCAACATCACCGAAGATGCTGTCACCGACGTGGTCAACAACTCCGCCGTGGGTGTGCGCGGACGATTGTGGCGGCTTCACCCCAGCGACGTCCGCGAGATCGCCATCACCGCGTCAGCGGAAATCCTTCGCCTGGAAGCCATTCGATTGGCCGCTGTCGACACCCTGACGTTGAACCCGGACGAACAAGTACTCTGCTACCGCGGCACCGGACAATGGCTCGCGAACCACACCATGCTGCAGATCTCCACCGGCAGAAGAATCGCAGCCCTGGGCAAAGCGCTACGGTCGTTTCCCGAGATCGAAGACCAATTCGATGCCGGTGACCTCACTTTCGAGCACGCAGCACTGATCGTGGCGTTCTGCGAATCCCCACCCAAGGCAATGCCCGACGCCGCACTACCGTACTGCCGCGACACACTCCTCGCCGCAGCATCGGGAACCGAAGCAACCACCGTCAAACTGCGCTACGCCATCAGCGTCCTCGAGCACATGTTCGAATCCGACGACCCACCACCAAGCGAAGACACCGACCGCAACGAACTGCGCATCTCCCCCACCCTCAACGGAAGAGTCGCCGTCCGAGGCGATTTCGACGGAATGACCGGCGAAATGCTTCTCTCCGCCCTCTCCAACCTCTCCATGCCCACCCCCGCCGAAGACGGCACACCCGACAAACGACCCGCCGCCACACGCAACGCAGACGCCATGGCAGAACTCATCCGACGCTACCTCGACAACGCTGCCACCGGCATCGACGGCGGCCAACGCCCACACCTGAACGTACACATCAACGCCAAAGACCTGGCCTACCACCGTGAATGCGCCACAACGGGTGATGGCTCAACACCTGTCCCGTCCGAGGACGACGATCCCGGCATGCTCGATCTCGACTTTCACGATCTCGACAAACAAGATCTCGATGTCGGCCACATGCCCTGGATGGGACCACTGAGCGTCGGCCGCACCCGCATGATCGCCTGTGACTGCATGCTCTCCAGCGTCCTCCTCGACGGAAACGGTGCCCCACTCGATGTCACCCCACTCAAAAGGCTTGTCACCGCGGCACAACGCACCGCCCTGATCGCCCGCGACAAAGGGTGCGCCTTTCCCGGCTGCGACTGCGTCCCCGCCTGGACCGACGCCCACCACATCAAACACTGGGCCAAAGGAGGACCAACCGTCATGGACAACCTGGTCCTGCTCTGCCGAACCCACCACACCCTGATGCACCGAAAACCCGGATTCACCGGCAAATGGGAAATCCGAATGGGCACCGATCACCTGCCCTGGTTCATCCCACCACCGGGCATCGACCCCGACCGGAAACCCCGCCGCTCCACCACACGACTCTGAACCCGGAGGTCACCGAGCAAACGCCTCGGTGACCCATTCCGGCATGCTCTCAATTGCCTGCCCACTCCAAAAGATCTTCGGCGGTCCAGGTATTGATCACCCGATCGGCTTCGACACCGCACTTTTCGGCCCGGTCACAGCCGTAGCCCTGCCAAGCCAGCTGACCGGGGGCATGGGCGTCAGTGTCGATGGAGAAAAGACAATCGAGATCGCGGGCCAACTCGATCAAACGCGAAGGCGGGTCACGACGCTCCGGTCGGGAGTTGATCTCGACGGCGGTCCCTGATTCTCGGCAGGCCTCGAACACTTTCTCTGCGTCGAACTGCGACTCGGGCCGGGTTCCGCGAGCACCCTCGACAAGACGCCCGGTGCAGTGCCCGAGAATATCGACACGCGGATTTCGCACTGCAGCAAGCATTCTGCGGGTCATCGCCTCGCGTTCGGACCGCAGCTTGGAGTGGACGCTCGCCACCACGATGTCGAGTTCGTCGAGCAGATCGGGATCCTGGTCGAGTGAACCGTCCTCGAGGATGTCCACCTCGATTCCCGTGAGAATGCGGAAGGGAGCCAGTTCGGCATTCAACCCGGCTATCACGTCGAGTTGAGACCGTAGGCGCTCCGCGGACAGCCCGTTTGCAACTGTGAGGCGAGGCGAATGGTCGGTGAGGGCGCAGTAGTCATGGCCGAGTGCTGCTGCGCGTCGCATCATCTCTTCGATGGGGCTTCCACCATCGGACCAGTCGGAGTGGGTGTGGAGGTCGCCGCGCAGCGCTTGTCGCAATGGGCTGTCGCCGATGGGCTCAGCCTGCCCCCGCAGTTCCTCGAGATACTCGGGGATGCCGTCGTACGACTGAGCGATAATCGTGGCAGTCTTCGGCCCGATGCCGGTGAGGGCCTTCCAACTGTCGGCTTTCCGGCGAGACTCCTTCTGCTCGTCGGACAATCCTGAAAAGACCTCCGCAGCTCGGCGATAGGCCTTGACGCGGTGCGTTTCAGCGCGTGATCGTTCGAGCCAGTAGGCGATCTCCCGAAGCGCTTCATCCGGTTCCATGAGACCACTGTTCCGTCAGCAGCGGCTCGCGGCAACCCTTGATCCCCTTACGCTGTGAATATGGACGACCCGAGAGCACGATTTGAAGCCGCGCGGGTGGCTCACCTGGCAACGGCAGATGCGGCCGGCGTTCCGCACATCGTGCCGCTGGTATTCGTCTTGGTGGGCGGCACCGTCTATTCCTGTGTCGACCACAAACCGAAAACCACGACCGCTCTTCGCAGGCTCCGGAACATCACCGAGACGGGGCGCGCAAGCCTGCTGGTCGATCATTACGACGACGACTGGTCCGCGCTCTGGTGGGTCCGCGTCGACGGACATGCGGAGGTTCTCGACCCCGGCACCAAGGAGTCCGAGAGCGCGATCGATGCTTTGGCCGCAAAGTATCCGCAGTACGTAGATCACCGACCGCACGGACAGGTGATAGCTGTCCGCGATGTGGAGTGGTCGTCATGGTCCGCAGCAGCCTAAGGTTCTGTCCTAGTGTTCAAGGAGCGAAAGTGATTGCAACACTCTCAATTCGGACAAATTGGCGGGGGATCGATGAAACGACGGCAGTTACTTCAGCGCGCAGCCACAGGTCTGGCGCTGGTAGCGGGACCTCAGGTGATCGACATGGGTAGCAGTTCCGGAAGCAGTCAAGACGCAACAAGTCCGTTGAACGAACAGTTGTCGGTTGTTTCGCTCTCACACGTGAACGACCCGGCGACGACGCCGGTTTTTCCAGGCGACCCCGAGTTCACTCTCGACACAGCGGCCACCATCGCAGACGACGGCTACTACCTCCAGTACGTCAAGGAAGGTGAGCACACGGGCACGCATTGGGGCGCACCCGCACACTTCCAGGAAGGCGGCCTCACAGCCGACCAACTCGATCCGGCGGACCTCTTCCTCCCCGCAGTGAAGATCGACATCCGGGACAAGGCTGCCGCCGATTCGGACTATGCGCTCACGGTCGCGGACCTGCAGGAATGGGAAACGCGCAACGGCAAGATCCCCGATGGAGCGGCCGTAGTTCTCTGGACCGGGTGGGAATCGCGCTGGGGTAGCGAAGAATATGCCAACTCCGATGCCGAGGGCGTCACCCACCAGCCCGGCTTCTCGGTGGACGCGGCGCGGTGGCTGATAGACACCGGCCGTTTGGGCACCCGCGGAGCATTGGGAACCGACACGTTCGGTCCCGACCTCGGAAACGACGAAACCTACCCCGTCTCGACAATCCTGTACGACAAGCATCGAATCAGCCTGGAGAACTTGAACAATCTTGCCGCCCTGCCAACCACCGGGGCTAGCATCCTTGTCGGTGGTGCGATCAACAAGGCCGGATCGGGTTCACCGGCAACGATTTTCGCACTACTACGGCGATAACCATTTGCGACGGTCGCCGTAGACAACGACCGCGCCCTTCCCACTTCTCTTCGCCTCGTACATCGCCGCATCGGCCTGGCGAAGAAGAGTGTGCGCGCTGAGCGGTTCGTCCCCAAACTCGAACTGCGCGGACTCGAAATGCGCGACACCAACGCTCGCACCCACCGACACCGATGTGTCTGCAGTCTGATCGGACCTGAGTGCGTCGACGATCCGGCGAGCCACGACGACGGCGTCGTCGATCGTGCCCTGCAGGAGCACTGTGAACTCGTCGCCACCGAATCGGGCGACAAACGCACCCTCGGGAACCGCTTCGCGCAGACGTGCTGTGAGAGCAACCAGTAACCGGTCGCCGGCCGGGTGCCCGTATCGATCGTTGATCTGTTTGAAGTCGTCCAGATCGACAAGCATCAGCACCCAATCGGAGTTCGTCTGGCGATAGTCGTCGATGGCGCTCGCAAAGTGTTCGTCGAACGCGGCCCGGTTTGCAAGCTCGGTGAGTGGGTCGTGATGTGCTCGGTACCTCAGCTCGTCCTGGGCAGCGGAGATCTGTTGAAGGAGCGCGTCGTTCTCGAGGAGCGTGAGTATTTGGCGCACCAGCGCGAGAACCAACACGCCGACGCCGAGTATCACGACCACGGCATCGAGGTTGCCGACGATCAGCGCCTGAACAGTCACGATCGTCGCGATCACCGCGATCAACAGATACGGCAGCAGCAACTGAGTCCGATCGCTTCGCCACCGCTGCGGCGCGTTGCGGTTCCGAGGCTCGGTTCGCTTCGTCAGCGCCGCCAAGGCGATCAACGGCGGCCCCGCGATGAACCCGGCATCGGCGATGGTCGGCATACTCTCGGCGCCGATCGCCACCAAGTACGCGTACAGGCTGTCCGATAGGGAGAGCATCACCAACCCGCACCCGAGGAACGTCAGCGGTTCACGGATCTCTGCTACGGCCTTCGGTCCGATGACCATCAGCAAGACCATGGCGATCAGAACGAAGTCGGTGATCGGATACATCACCGCGACAAGAAACCCGAGAGATCCCGTCGGACCGGTATGAACGACGGCGCCCAGGGCCGTTGTCCACGTGAGGATGAACAATCCACCGACAACGACAAGGCCGTCGAGCGTCAGCACGAGCCAGAGATGGATCGGACCGATCGCCTCACGCCGGGGCGACTGACGCACCAACGACAGAAGCGCCGGCACGGCGAACACCGGGAACATGAAGAAACCGATATCCGCGATCGACGGCGACGGAAGTGGAACGTGGAGAACCGAGCGGTAGAACGCCCAGAAGAACATCCCGAGAGTCCAGCCGGCCATACCCAGAGCCATCAGAGTTCGCCAACGACGCTCGACGCCGTGATAGCGCCGCGATGTCCACCAACAGACCGCAGTTGCGGTGGCTCCGCCGACGAGCTGGGCGATATCGTCCACCAGAACCGAAGTTCGTGGGCTGAGCAGCCCGGATCCGGCGAGAGCGATGACCGCGACAACGACGCCGAGAACCAGCCACGTGCGTCGCGCTCGGAACTGCGTCATCGAAGAACCCATCGGTGTTCAAGGCGTCACCACCGATCGTCTTGCAGCCGGCATCGTTGCGGCCGGAATGTTCGTGGTGACGAATGCCCGTACGAACCTACCCGATTTGGTAGCGGATTGTTAACTGGACGAACGATCAGGAAGGCTCGTACGCCGCGGCGCTGTATTCCGCTCGGGTCCTACGCCGCTGCGAGGTCCATTTCGCGATCACCCCTTGCGACGGGCTGAACAGGTACACCAGAGCGAACACGATGCCCTGCGTCATGACGACCATGCCACCGGAAGCCGTGTCGAGGTAGTAGCTGACGTAGATACCGGCAATCGCGCAGACTGCGGAAACGACGGGAGCTATCACCAGCATCCGCGAAAACTTGTCGGTGAGGAGGTAGGCCGTCGCGCCGGGGATGATCAGCATCGCCACCACCAGCACGACGCCGACGGCTTGCAACGCCACAACGGACGTGAGTGCGAGGACGCCGAGTAGCAGCGCACCCAGGCGCTTGGGCGAAAGACCTATCGCGTTCGCATGGATCGGGTCGAAGGCGAACAACGTCAGATCACGACGCTTGATCAACAGAATGCTCAACGCCAACGCGCCAAGTATCGCGACCTGCAGAAGATCTGACGAGCTCACCCCCAGCAGGTTGCCGAAAATGATGTGGTTGAGATCGGTCTGGCTGGGGGTCACCGAGATGAGAACCAAACCGAACGCAAAGAGAGTCGTGAAGACGATACCGATCGCGGCGTCTTCCTTGACGCGACTGGTGTTACGGATCAGTCCGATCAGCGCTACGGCGATCAACCCGAAGATCAAGGCCCCGATAGCAAATGGTGCGCCGACGACGTAAGCGAGGACAACACCCGGCAGCACGGCGTGCGAGACGGCGTCGCCCATCAACGACCACCCGATGAGCACCAACCAACAACTGAGCACCGCGCAGACAACCGCTGCCACAACCGCAACGGCCAACGCGCGCACCATGAATCCGTACTGGAGAGGATCAAGTAGGAGTTCTACGAGGTTCATCGATCAGGTCCTGTCCATCACGTCGAGACCGAAAGCCAGGGCGAGGTTTTCCGGTTGCAGCACGGTGTCCGGGTCGGAATGCACCAGGACCTTGCGCATGAGCAGTACCGCCTCGTCGCAGAGTTTCGGCACAGCGTGGAGATCGTGGGTCGAGACCAAGATCGACCGGCCGTCGGAAGCCAACTCTCGTAGCAGCGTAGAAATCGTTGCCTCGGAACGCTTGTCGACGCCCGCAAACGGCTCGTCCAGCAACAGTATCGACGCGTCCTGCGCGATGCCGCGTGCGACGAACGCGCGCTTCTTCTGACCACCCGAGAGCTGACCGATCTGACGATCCGCAAATTCGGTGAGTTCCACCCGCTCGAGGGCCTCTGCCACCGCCTCGCGATCTGCACGCCGCGGACGTCGCAAGAACCCGAGGTGGCCGTACCTGCCCATCATCACGACGTCACGGACGCTGATCGGGAAGGTCCAGTCGACGTCTTCACTCTGCGGCACGTATCCGACGCGGCCGCTCTTGCGCGCAGTGGCTGCGTCGAGACCGGCGATTCTGACAGAACCGTTGTCCGGCTTGATCATCCCCATGATCACTTTGAACAGAGTCGACTTTCCTGAACCGTTCATACCGATCAGTCCGCAGACGCTACCCGAGTTCAACGTCAGATCGACGTGGTCCAGTGCGTGGACCTCGCCGTAGTGAACGCTGACGTTTTCGACGCGAATGGCATCGTTCATGATTTACCGCCGGTCAGACCGCCGAGGATGACATCGGTGTCGTGGCGAATCATGTCCAGGTAGGTGGGCACGGGACCGTCGGCTTCGGACAGCGAATCGACGTACAGCGTTCCGCCGAACTTCGCGCCGGTCGCCCCGACAACCTGCTGCATGGGGGCATCCGAGACCGTCGACTCGCAGAAGACGGCGGGAACGGAATTGGCTCGGACGAAGTCGATCGCGGCGATGATCTGCTGCGGCGTCGCCTGCTGCTCGGCATTGACCGGCCAGATATACGCCTCGCTGAGTCCCGCGTCCCTGGCCAGATAGGAGAACGCACCCTCGCAACTGACAAGTGCGCGCTGACCTGCGGGCAATGCCGCCAGGCCACTGACCAGGCCGTCCTGCACTGCTTGCAGTTCCGTCTTGTACTTCGCGCCGTTCTCCGCAAATGCCGAGGCGTTGTCCGGGTCGAGGTCGCTGAAAGCAGTCACCATGTTGTCGACGTAGATCTGTGTATTCAACGGAGACATCCATGCATGCGGATTGGGCTTGCCCGCATACGCGTCGCCGGCGATCGGAATGCCTTCGACGCCGTCGCTGACCACGACGTGTGGCACGTCCAGTCCGTTGACGAATTTCGCGAACCACGCCTCGAGGTTCATGCCGTTGTCGAGGATCAGATCGGCTTCGCTCGCCCGCCGAATGTCTCCGGGCGTCGGCTCGTAGCCGTGAATTTCGGCCCCCGCCTTGGTGATCGACTCGACGCGAAGATGATCGCCGGCAACGTTCTGGGCGATGTCCGACAGCACGGTGAACGTGGTGAGCACCACCGGGCGGTCGTCGTCGGAGCCAGAACTCACCGCAGAACAGCTGGACAGAAGCAGGGCGGCGAGGGCGGCAATTCCCAGGCGGCGGAAGTTCTTCGCGTCGCGTGTCGTCATGGTCGAACTCTAATATGTGGGTAAACAAATACACAAGTTCGTCTAGCCGAACAATCCTCACTCGATAGGCTCGCACCATGCGTCCTACTGCCTTGATCACCGGTTCCAGTCGCGGCCTCGGAGCTGCCATCGCACGCGAACTGGCGCCGACACACGACCTGCTGCTCGGTGCACGATCCGCACAGGCCCTCGAGCCGATCTGCGCCGAACTGCCCGGATCGACGCCCCTACCCCTCGACCTCACGGACTACGACGCCGTCGCCGCCGCCGCCTCGTCCATCACGACGCTCGACGTGCTGGTACACAACGCCGGCGTGGCCGACATCGGAACCATCGAGGAATCCTCGGTCGATCAGTGGCGACGCACCCTCGAGGCAAACGTCATCGCCGTCGCCGAACTCACGCGGGTTCTCCTGCCCGCGCTTCGTGCGGCTGGAGGTCACGTCGTGCTGATCAATTCGGGTGCCGGACTGCGCGCCAACGCCGGTTGGGGCTCGTATGCGGCCAGCAAGTTCGCCCTGCGCGCTTTCGGAGATGCGTTGCGCCTGGAAGAGCCGGCACTGCGGGTCACCTCCATTCACCCCGGACGGATCGACACCGACATGCAGCGCGACATCGTCGCGGGTGAGGGCGACGAGTACGACCCTGAGCGCTTCCTGAAAGCCTCCACTGTGGCGCGTGCCGTACTCACTGCCGTCGAAACACCGTCCGACGCACACCCCACGGAGATCGTGCTTCGACCTACCGGCCGGTAAATCCCCAGTTCGGCGGTAACGGAATGGTGACGATGGCCATCCGGATATCGCTTTTCCGGGCACTGGCCCGATACTGACATCAGTTGTCGGACAAAGAGACTGGACTTGTCTCAGGAGTTCATCGAGAGGTGGTGTGCGATGCATGATCATACGGATACATGGGGGATCCCCAGCCAGACTTTCCTTCAGTGGTACCTGGTGGCGGCTGCCGTCGCGATCGGACTCTCGCTGTACAGCCGAATGACTGCGCGCCGGTCACCGGTGGTCGTCGACGCTGTCCGTCGGCCGCTCACTCCTCCCGAGATCGGTGCCTTGACCAGTGACTACCAAGCGGTGCTGGCGTCGATGGCTATTCTGCGCAGCGCCGAGCTGATCAGCACCGAAGGCAAGACCAAGCTGGCACTCACTGCGGAGGACAAGAATCGTCTCGACTGGTTCACCCGTACGGTGCACAAGCGACTCGGCAACGGAAAGGTCCCGCTGCGGCAGGTGCGTCTGATGGGACGGCTGAACATCGCACTCGCACAACTACGTACGACGTTGATCGACGAGGGATATTTGCAACGCCAGCAGGACGGTCTGACCGCTGCCCTTCGGACCGTTCCGATCGTGGCGGTCATTGCTCTCGGCGTAGTCCGTCTCGTCGCCGGAATCGCCGGCGGTAAGCCGGTCGGGTTCCTGCTCCTCACCATCATCGTTCTCGCTCTGATGATTCCACTTCTTTGCATCAAGCGTCGTCGGACAGCTTTGGGAGACAGCGAGCTTCGACGCCTCAAGCACGAAAACTCGTACCTCTCACCGAAACTGCGGCCCGCGTACACGAGCTACGGTCCCTCGCTCGCCGGGCTGTCGGCGGCGCTCTTCGGTGCGGGCGCTCTGGTTCTGATCGATCCGGCGCTGGCGGGAGCGGTAGCTGCGGGCGCCGCGTACAGCCCGGGTGGCGGAAGTTCGAGCTACTACAGTTGTGGCTCCTCATCCGGATCATCCGGCTCGGACGGCGGTGGCGGCAGTGGGAGCAGTTGCGGCGGCGGGGGGTGTGGGGGATGAGCACGCATGCAGCCGACACCTGGGGGATCCCCAGCGAGGATTTCCTCTACGGCTACATAGCCGTTTCGGCCACGCTCATGGTTCTCACTCTGGGGTGGCGTCTGATGATCCGGGCACGCCGGCACGGGTACTCAACCGAGCACGGGTATTCCGCCGAGCAACTGACGCCTCCGGAAGTCGGAATGCTCACCGGCGAGTCACGCGCCATCGCAGCATCATTGGCAATCCTGCGTAGCGCTGACCTGATCACCACCGACGGCGCTGTCCTGCGCCCGTTGGGCCCTGGCGACGAGACCCTGGACTGGTACACCCTCACCGTGTACCAGCGCCTGGCCCAGCAGGCTCTACCCCATCGTCGGCGCCAACTCGCCGAGCGTATGACGGTGGAAACAGCTCGCCTACGAAACTCTTTGGCGGACCGGGGATACCTGACCTCCGACAGCGCCAGGCGTTCAATCTTTCTCTCCACAGTTCCGCTGAAGATCCTGGTGGCCGTGGGTATCGTCCGCATTGCTTTCGGACTGCACAACGACAAGCCCGTCGAGTTTCTGATTCTCGCCGTACTCGTCACCGGATTCAGCATCCCGCTGCTCGGGCTCAACTTCGATCGAACCACCTCTGGCAAGGCGGCACGTTCGGAACTGACCACGGCACACGCCTACCTGTCCCCGCGCAACAAGCCTGCCTTCTCCGCCTACGGACCACGTTTGGCGGGAATGTCCGCTGCTCTCTTCGCCGGTTCGGCGATGCTGATGATCAATCCCGCCTTGGCCTCCGCCGCCGGAATCGGTGCCGACGGCAGCGGAAGTAGCGGGGGTTCGGACGGTGGCGGTTCAGACGGGGGAGGCGGCAGCTGCAGCGGGGGTGGCGGATGTGGCGGCGGCGGTGGATGCGGGGGATAGCCGCGCCCGGGCGAGCATAAGCGCTGCGGCCTCGGTAGTGATGCCACGTTCCTCGCTCAACGAGTACACCTCGTCCAAGGTTCGACCGATCCCGCGGGTTCGTTCGACGACGTCGTCTTCGTTCCACCCCAAGACTTCTCGCCCCACGAGGTGAAAGGCTCCGCCTGCGTTCGCGACGAAATCAGGGGCACAGAGAACCCCGCGGTCTCGCAGAACCTCACCGGCAGCGGCATCGGTCAAGATGTTGTTTGCTGCGCCCGCCACGGCCAGAGTCGGAATCGACGCAGCCGCAGCGAAATCGATGATGCCTCCCATCGCGCAGGGGGCAAAGAGGTCACACGGTGTTCGGAGGACCTCGCCGGCAGGAACGACCGTGTGCCCCGCGAGAGAAGCCGCCTCGAGGCGCTGCGGGTCCGTATCGGCAACCAGCAGACGTGCCCCAGCCTGCGCCGCGAGACGGACGACGTCGCCGCCGACGGCGCCGAGCCCCTGTACCAGTACCGTTCGGCCGTCGAGTGTTCCGAGTCCTCGGCGACGCGCCGTGGCCTTCATCGCTTCGAACACACCCAGAGCGGTGGCGTGCGCGCTGGAACCGGCGCCACCGTTGTCAACCGAACGACCGAAGACGTATCTGGTGGTGCGACTGAGCTGATCCATGTCGGAAGAGTTGGTGTTGACGTCGGGACCGGTCCAGTAGTTTCCTTCGAGCTTGTCGATGTTCTCGGCGTGCATGTCGAGGATACGAGACCAGGTTGCGGCGTCGATCTGATTGCGCGGTGCGGGCAGTGCGATCACCGACTTCCCGCCACCCATCGGCAGGTCGGAGACAGCCATCTTCAAAGTCATCGCACCCGCGAGCTTCCCGGCGTCCGCCAGAGCGTGGCCGATCGAGGGATAGTGAGCGGCCCGCGTGCCACCCGACGCCGGTCCCAGACGGGTGGAGTCGATTCGAATCACGAATGTCGTGTCGGTCTCCCGATCATGGCGAGTGACGGTCAGTTCACCGTCCCAGCGCAGTTCGTCGTCGATACTCATTGAATCTCCTTTCCTGTCTACGGGTCAGTTGTGGGCGTGCAGTGGTGTTCCCGCGAGTGCGAGCATGGCCTCGCCCAACGCTTCGTTCTGACTGGGGTGCGCGTGGATGAAACGCCCCACTTCATCGGGAAGTGCTTCCCAGGCAACGGCCAACTGCGCCTCACCGATCAGTTCGCCGACGCGGTCTCCCACCAGGTGAACTCCGACAACAGGGCCTTTCGTTCCGCTTCGAATCACTTTGATTCCGCCGGTAGTTCGCAGGATCTGACTCTTGCCGTTACCTGCCAGGTCGTAGATGACGGTGGAGACGTCGGCGTACTGCGTGCGCGCCGCCTCTTCGTCGAGTCCGACCGATGCAACTTCGGGATGTGAGTACGTCACGCGAGAAATCAGATGTTCGGCGACCGGTATCGGATCCTTGCCGGCAATCTGTTCGGCCACAAAGATTCCCTGCTGGAAGCCTCGGTGCGCCAATGCAAGACCGGGCACGATGTCACCGACCGCGTACACACCGTCCACGGACGCACGGAGTCGTTCGTCGGCGACGACAAATTCATTCTCGAGACTGATTCCATTTTCTGCGAAACCGATACCGCTCGTGCGGGGCCCGCGGCCGACGGCGACCAGCAATACGTCGGTATCGAGTATTGTTCCGTCGCCCAGTTCGATGCGGACGGAATCGGCTGCTTCTTTCGCGGAATCGACCTTTGTGTCTGTCTTACAGACGATTCCACGTTTCCGGTATGCCCGCTCCAGCTGCTTCGACGACCACGGATCCTCGGCGGCGATCAGTCGGGGGAGTGCCTCGACGATCGTTACTTCGGCGCCGAACGAGCGCCAGAGGCTTGCGAACTCGACGCCGATGACACCGCCACCGAGTACCGTTGCGCTGGTGGGCACCCGGTCGAGTTCGAGTGCCTGGTCGCTGGTGACGATCCGTCGGCCGAGTTCTATGCCGGGGAGTTCCCGCGGATACGAGCCGGTGGCCAGAACGAGTGATGTTCCGGTGTAGCGGGTTCCGTCGACGTCGATGCTTCGCCCACCGACATACGTCCCGTATCCGTTGACGATGGTGATCTTGTGTTGCGCCAACAAACCTTGCAGACCGCTGTACAGCCGCTCGACTGTCCCGTTCCTGTAGTCGTGCACCTGCGCGATGTCGATGCCGTCAAAAGATGCCCGGACTCCGAATTGCTCACTGGTGCGTGCTGAGTCGGCGACCTCGGCGGAATGCAGCAGCGCCTTGGTCGGGATGCATCCGCGGTGCAGGCACGTTCCGCCGACCTTGTCCGCCTCGATCAGCGTGACCGACAACCCGAGTTGGGCGGCGCGGATCGCGCAGGCATAGCCTCCCGATCCTCCACCGAGGATCACGACGTCGCTGTGGGGTTCTGCAGTTGTCATCAGAGCCTTCCCAGGACGCGGATCGGGTTCTCGATGTAGTCACCGAACAGCCTCAGGAATCCGCCGGCTTCGCCCCCGTCACAGACGCGGTGGTCGAAGCTCAACGAGATCTGAGTGACCTTACGAACGGTCAACTCGCCGTTCACGACCCACGGCTTGTCGATGATGCGTCCGATCCCCAGAATTGCCGCCTCGGGGTGATTGATGATCGGAGTCGATCCGTCGACCCCGAATACCCCGTAGTTGTTGAGCGTGAACGTGCCGCCGGTCAGGCGGGCGGGTTCGAGCTTGCCGTCGCGGGCAAGGCCGGTGGTCACCCGAAGTGCCTGTGCGAGTTCGACTGTGCTCAGTGAATCGGCATTACGAATGACCGGTACCATCAATCCTTTCGGTGTCTGCGCGGCGATGCCCAAGTGGGTGCGGGCGTGTCGTACGATCTCGCCTCGAGCCGTGTCGACCGACGAGTTCAGTTCGGGGTACTGCGCCAATGCGGCGGTGGTCAGCCGAGCCAGGAGCGCCATCAGGCTGATCTTGTCGGAATCGGGCAGTGACTTGTTGATCTCGGCTCGCGCCGCCAAGAGTTCGGTGGCGTCGACGTCGACCCAGGTTGTCGCGTCAGGGATCTCGCGGCGGCTGGTGGACAGCTTGTCGGCAACTACCTTGCGTAGCCCCTTGATCGGAATTCTTTGGTCGGTCGCGTGTGACGTTTCCGTTTCCGGGCCGAAGTTTGCCCCGGCCTCGACGTCGGCGCGCGTGATGACTCCGCCAGCGCCCGATCCGGAAATCGTGGCTAGGTCGATACTGTTGTCAGAGGCCAGTTTACGAACAATCGGCGAGATCACACGTACCGACGGAGCCGCTCTGCGTCGGCGTCTCGGTGCATCCTCGCTGGTGCCGTAGCCGATCAGGACGTTGCCCGAACCGGCGCGTTCCTCTTCGCGGTAGCGCTCGTGGTTGGCCGAAACGACCGCGTCGACACTCTCGCCACCACTCACAGTGATCAGCGGTGTGCCCACCTTCAGGGTGTCCCCGTCTTTGCCGTGTAGTTCGATCACGGTCCCGGCGAACGGGATGGGCACATCCACAGCAGCTTTCGCGGTCTCGACCTCGACGACGATCTGATCGATGGTGACCACGTCGCCGACCTTGACGTGCCACTCCGCGATGTCGGCCTCCGCCAATCCTTCGCCGAGGTCGGGGAGCATGAATACCTGATTGGTCATGCCGTCACCGCCCAACGGGTGTCGGGAGTGTCGTTCCACTGCAGACGGTCGACGGCGTCCAGGACACGGTCGACGCTGGGCAGGTGGTGACGCTCGAGCTTGGGAGCGGGGTAGGGGATGTCGAAGCCGCTGACCCGGAGCACCGGGGCATGGAGATGGTGGAAACACCGTTCCTGCACGCGGGCAGCAATTTCTGCACCCACACCGGCAAAACCTTGCGCTTCCTGGATGACGATGCAGCGTCCGGTCTTTCGCACCGATGCGGTGACCGTCTCGTCGTCGAACGGCACTATCGAGCGGATGTCGATCACCTCGATGTCCCGGCCCTCGGCTGCAGCGGCCTCGGCGGACTTCAGTGCAACATCCACGGACGGACCGTAGGCGATGAGCGTCGCGTCACGACCGGGGCGACGGACGACGGCGCGACCGATCGGCTCACGTGCGGTCAGTTCGACATCTGCTCGCGCGAAGTACAGCTTCTTGGGCTCGAGGAAGATCACCGGGTCGGGGTCCTCTATCGCCGAACGTAGCAGCGAGTACGCGTCTTCCACCGTGGACGGCGCCACAACCTTCAGGCCGGGTGTGTGCGCGTAGTAGCCCTCACTGGAATCACAGTGATGCTCCACCCCGCCGATACCGCCGGCAAAAGGAACACGGATGACCATCGGAATCGACAGCGCGCCCTTGGTGCGGTTGCGAATCTTTGCGACATGGGAGGCGATCTGCTCGAATGCCGGATAGGCAAACGCGTCGAACTGCATTTCCACGACCGGACGAAAACCGGCCATGGCCATGCCGATTGCGAATCCGATGATGCCGGACTCGGCGAGGGGAGTGTCGAAGCATCGGTCGTCGCCGAAGTCGCGGGTGAGGCCGTCGGTGACGCGGAAAACGCCGCCCAGGGTGCCGACGTCCTCACCGAAGACGACAACGTTGTCGTCCGCAGCCAGAGAGTCGCGTAGCGCGGTGTTGAGGGCCTGAGCCATCGTGAGCATGGGCATGGTCAGTGTCCCCCTGTGTCAGCGGCTTCGGCGGCAAGTTCGGTTTCGAGTTGGGCTTGTTGCTCTCGCAATTGCGGTGTCTGCTCGGCGAAGACGTACCGGAACAGATCGAGCGGATCGTGCGGGCGGTCGACATT
The DNA here is from genome assembly GCF_054589475.1 of Rhodococcus sp. no. 34. Classification (NCBI taxonomy): domain Bacteria; kingdom Bacillati; phylum Actinomycetota; class Actinomycetes; order Mycobacteriales; family Nocardiaceae; genus Rhodococcus; species Rhodococcus sp. no. 34. The sequence continues at coordinate 649,597 of NZ_BAAILK010000047.1, read as the reverse complement.
CATGCCGGCGCGCAGTGTGGCGGCCTCTGCCTCGGCCTCTTCGGTCAGTGATTCGACGAAGGCGTCGTCGATCAGATCGTGTGCGCACAGATACTTTTCGAGTCGCGGCAAGGGGTCTCGCCCGAGCCAGGCTTCCACCTCGGCGCTGTCGCGGTAGCGGGTGGCGTCGTCAGCATTGGTGTGTGCGTCGATGCGATAAGTGTGTGCCTCGACGATCACCGGTCCGTTTCCGCTGCGGACGAAGCGTGCCGCCTCGTCCATGACGGCCATCATCGCAACGGGATCGTTGCCGTCGACCTGCTCGCTGCCGATCCCGTAGCCGACGCCCTTGTGCGCCAACGTCGGTGCTGCACTTTGACGTGACAACGGCACGCTGATCGCAAATCCGTTGTTCTGCACCAGAAAGATCACCGGCGCTTTGAAGACGGCGGCGAAGTTCAGCGCCTCGTGGAAATCGCCCTCACTGGTGGCGCCGTCACCACAGAGCGCCAAGGCGACGGTGTTCAAGCCCCGTCGAGACTCCCCGTAGGCCACTCCGGCTGCATGCAGCAATTGCGTTGCCAGCGGGGTGCACTGCGGCGCACTGCGCAGTGCGACCGGGTCGTATCCGCAGTGCCAGTCGCCGGCGAGCATGCTCAGAATCTGCACCGGATCGACACCCCGGGCGGCCAACGCCATCGAATCCCGGTAGGTGGGGAAGAGCCAGTCACTCGGCTCCAGACTCATCGCTGCCGCGATCTGACATGCCTCCTGCCCTCGCGAGGACGGATACACGGCCAGGCGCCCCTGTTTGGTCAGCGCCGTCGCCTGCTGGTCGAAACGCCTGCCCAGGAACATCTTTCGATACATCGCGATCAGGCGATCGTCGCTCGGTTTTGCGTACCGGGCCTCGCTGCGCGTCAGTTCTCCGGCAGGGTCGAGGTACTGCACCGCGGAATCGGCCGGCAGGAACTTCTGATACCGCAGTTCCCCCAAGGGTTCGACAAGTGTCACTTCTACCTCCAGAAGACGTTGTGTCCATCAGTATTCGCACTTCGGCGACGTAATGGCAGCAAGCGTCGAGGATTCAAGACAAACGGCCTATCATGAGGATTCGGGCAGCAATATGTCCATCAACCGACTCGACTACCGAACCAGGAATGGACAGATGGCCACCGAACCGCACGCTCTCGATGCGATCGACCGTCGCATCATCGCCGAACTGACCGCAGACAGTCGCATCTCCATGCGTGCACTGGCCGAAAAGGCGCACATATCTCGCGCTCACGCCTACGTCCGCATCGAAAGGCTCGAGGACGCCGGAATCATCACCGGATTCACGACGCGGATCGCCCACGAGAAGGCCGGACTCGGCTCCTCGGCATACGTGGCACTCTCGATCAGGCAGCACTCGTGGCGAGGTCTGGCGGCGTCCTTGAAGGCCCTGCCGTTTGTCGAGCACTTCTCCCTCCTCGGCGGCGACTTCGACGTTCTGGTGCTGGTTCGAGCCCCGGACAACCAGGAACTACGCCACACCGTTCTCGAAGAACTCCAGGGACTCGACGGGGTTCTCTCGACCAAAACGTGGCTGATCTTCGAAGAAGGCAACGGTCCGGGACCCAACTGGTTGCCCGGCTGATCCGTCTATAGTCGCCGTTAGCAGTTGCACACGGGAGGTGACTCGAATGACCCTGCACGGCCTGGGAATCGGTTGGCGCCCCGAGGTCTCCGGAATCATCGCGCAACTCGACGGCCTGGCATTCTGCGAAGTCATTGCCGAATCCGTCGGAAACGAGATACCGCCGCACCTCGGCTCGCTCGGAGTTCCGGTGATCCCGCACGGAATCTCGCTCTCACTTGGCGGGGCCGAGGCGGTAGATCAGGCACGGATCGATCACCTTGCGCGTGCATCCCAGCTACTGGGCGCTCCCTTGGCGAGCGAGCACATCGCATTCGTGCGTGCAGGCGGCATCGAGGCCGGCCACCTGCTCCCACTTCCGCGCACCTACGAAGCCGTCGACGCCCTGGTACGCAACATCACCCGGACTCAGGACGGTCTACCGGTGCCGTTCGCCGTCGAAAACGTTGCCGCCCTGTTCGACTGGCCGGACGACGAGTTGACCGAAGGGGAGTTTCTCGCGGAGATCGTCGAGCGCACCGGAGCCCTGCTGGTTCTCGACATCGCGAACGTCTACGCCAACGCTCTCAATCGCGGGCGTGATCCGTGGACCGAACTGAGCCGGTTGCCGCTCGAACGAATCGCCTACTGCCACATCGCCGGTGGCAGTCTCGGCGACGGTAAATACCACGACACGCACACCGATCCGGTACCCGGAGCAGTGCTGGAACTACTCGCGCAATTCACCGCGGCCGGTCACCATCCCGCGATCATGCTCGAGCGAGACGGCAACTATCCGCCGGCAGTGGAATTGCTCGACGAGCTCGATGCCATCGCCGACGCAGCTGGTCTGGATCGCATAACCGCGGGCACCGACTGGTCACGCACATGAGCACGCTCGGTGAGCGTCAAGAGGCGCTTATTCGCGCACTGGTGGCGGGTGGCGAACTACCCGAAGGCTTCGACAAAGACGATGCCGCCGTTGTCTCGGCGGCACTGCTCCGAAAGCGCGCCGGAGAAGTGGCGCACCACCTTCCGGTCGTGCGCCACACTCTCGGCGATCGTTATCTTCAGTTGTTCACAGCGTGGGCGGACGGACGGCCGAAGTCGTCTTCGCATGCGGATGCCCAGGCCTTTGTCGCCCATCTTCAGGACATCGGCGAACTGCCTCGCCCGCCCTGGTATCAGAGGTTTCGAAAGCTCTCACGCAAGTGAGACAACAGCTTCGCTGGTGTACATGAGGAACGTCATCGATTCCTGGAAGTACAGCTCGACGGAGTTCGCATCGTGCGAGAGATAGCCGATGGACAGGTCCTGGCCCAGATGCAGTTCGTAGTCACCACCACGCGTCGACAGCAGGAAAGCGCCGTCGATGGCCGGGGCCCAGATGATCTCGCCGTCGAGAACGCGTCGCAGGTGCTCGCGGATGGGGTAGCCGTGATCGGAGGTCTCGTTGATCGCGGTGAACGCGTCGGCGTTCAGGAGCAATGAGTACGGTCCGTTGACACCGGCCAGGCGCAGCGACGTGATCGCCTGGCTGATGGCCTCCGGGTAATCCTTGGCATCGATGGGCAGCTTCAATTCCGGGTTGGAACCGCTCGCCCGCACGCCGGTAATGCTGGCTGCGGGGTATCCCTCGAAGATGGCGCGGTCCTCGGCGAAAGCGATCTGCTTGGCCGCGTCCTTGACGGGCTGCCAGTCGGAGTCCTTGGCGCCGCGCTCGACGTCGTCGATAGCCTGTCGGCTGATGGTGAACGGAACCCGCAGTTCGATGACCGGCTGGGACTGACGAGCATGTGCGATGACGCCGTCGGCCAAGGGATTGATCGGCACCTGATGCCCGAGTGGGATGGCCGCGAGATCGTCACCCGACGGTCCCTCCACATCCACGACACGACGACCGGCGACGTGACGCTTGAAGGTACGGCTCGCCTCTTCTTCGATCTCGGCCCAGGCTGCTGCCGAAATGGGTGCTAGGTCGCGGTGCAGGTTTGTCATTGCTGGGCACTCCTTTTGAGGCTGCCGATTCCGAGAGAACCGTCAGAGATGGGCGCTGTGAACGTCGCTTCGGGAACGAGCCTGGTCGGCAAGTCCGGGGGATCGTCGAGAAAGTCCGCCGTCGGAACAAAGAAATTGATTCCGGTGACGGCGGTGGAGAAATCGAGAATGCGGTCGTAATTGCCGACGGGATTCCCGATGAACATGTTGGTGAGCATCTGCTCGGTGACCGTCGGCGACGCCGAGTAACCGATGAAATAGGTACCCATCTCAGCGGAGCCGACGTGGCCGAACGGCATGTTGTCGCGCAGAATCTGGATCTGCTCACCGGATTCGTCTTCGATGACGGTGAGTGCGGTGTGGGAGTTGGCCGGCTTGGTGTCGTCGTCCATCTCGAGATCTTCGAGCTTGGAGCGTCCGATGACGTTCTCCTGCTCCTCGACGGGCAGGGAGTTCCACTCCGACATGTCGTGGAGGTACTTCTGGACGATGACGTAACTGCTGCCTGCGAAATCCGGATCCTCGTCACCGACGGTGACCGCGACGTAAGCGGCCTGCCCGGACGGGTTCTCGGTACCGTCGACAAAACCCATGAGGTCGCGTTGCTCGAAATACTTGAACCCGTGGACTTCGTCGATCACCGACGCGGCCCCGGCCAACCTGTTGGTCACGACCGTGGCGAACTCGAAGCACAGGTCCATCTGACGGGCCCGGATGTGAAACAACAGATCGCCCGGCGTGCGCGGGGCGTGGTGTTTGTCACCGGTCAACTCGACGAACGGATGCAATTCCGCCGGCCGTGGACCGTCGAAAAGTCGGTCCCACGCATCCGAACCGATGCCGACGACGGCAGCCAAGCCACCGGCGGGAACCCGGAATCCGATCGAGCGTTGCAGCCCGGAAATATCCGCCAGAACGTCGTGAACTGCCTGCTCACCACCCTCGTCGATGGTGAAAACCAGGAAGATCGCAGCTTCCGTGAGCGGGGTCAGCAACGGCTGCGATATCGCGGGAAGGGCCACTTCGGCCTCGTCGATCTCACTCGTTTCCGCCATGCAGACCAGTATGGACGATTCCGGCAGTCCCGGCATCAGTAGTGGGTAAGTCGCGTCAGGGTGTTGCGGCCTGGGCGCCCGCGTCGAAGCCGGCCGGAATCTCGAAGATCTTTCCGTCGAACCCGGCGCGGTAGAGATGCCCGGCCGCGAAACCGGAATTGCCACGCCCGTAGGTCAACACACTCGACGCCTGCAGGCCGCTGGTGAGCGAGCAGTACTGGCCGGGTCCGTCGATCCGCCACACCTCACCACTGATGTCCGTGGGAACAATTGCGCGATCTCGCGAGTCCAAGGTCAAACCATCTGGGGCAGAGAAGGTTTCGAGACCGCCGAGATCGACCAACGACTCCGAATATCCCGGATTGTCCACGGAGATGCGGCTGACACCCGGGTTTGCGAACGTGCGCGAGACGTAGAGCCAGCGATTATCGGCGCTCAGGGCAGCGCCGTTTGCACTCGGGAAGGTTGCCCACGCCGGGTCGACGGAACCATTCGGGCTGACCTTTCCGATCAGCGAACCGAAATCGTTGGTGGCGTAGATCGTCCCGTCGTGCGCGACGGCGAGGCCGTTTGCAGCGCTCAGACCACCGGCTATCGGCGTCACGGCGCCCGAGTTCACGTCCACCCGCGCGACCGACGCAGCACGCGTCAGATCGCCGATCAGCACGCCGGCGTTTGCTCCGGTTCCCACCAGCAGTGAACCGTCCGGGCTCCACGCGAGTGCGCCCGCACCGCCGGGAACCGTAGCGATCGGAACTGCGGCCTGACCAGGCCCGTCGACGCGGAAGATCCGCCCACTCACCAGGTCGGTCGTATACAGGCGCCCTTGCCCGTCCACGGTGACACCCTCGAGGGCCGCGCCCGGAATCTGGGCGCTGAGTATGGCGGGCGACGATCCAGGGCAGGGCGGAGCGGCCGCGGCACCGGACACGCCCAGAGCCAGAAGCGAACCGGCAACAAGAGCACCGGTGATACCTACCCGAATACCGCGATCGAAGATCCTGGTGCGCATCTGCGCAACGCTAGACCCTCTGTCCGATTTCGCCTAGAGACTCCGAAGGAAAGAGATCAAAAGTTCATTGACCTCGACAGCGCGTTCTTGTTGTACGAAGTGCCCCGCACCGCCGAGAAGATGTACACCCCGCAGGTCCGGGACGGTGTCCTTCATGCGGTCCAATGCCTTGGGACCGCTCATCGCGATGACCGGGTCTTCCGCGCCCGCAACGAAGAGCGTCGGGACCTCGACGTGCGCGCCGTCCAGATCCGCGCTGCGTTCCCAATTGGCGTCATACGCTCGGTACCAGTTCAAGCCACCGGTGAAACCTGTTGCAGTAAAGGTCTTTACATAGACATCCAAATCATCCTCGGTGAGCCACGACCACGGCAACGCCGGCGCCTCGGGAAGTACGTCGAGATAGCCGTTTCCTTCGGAGGGGTTCTTCCACACATCGAGGTACCGGTAAGCCCCGGACAAGGCATGGAAGAGCCGCTGTAGGAATTCACGTGGACGGGCGTCGAGTTCGCGCTCCGCGACACCCGGTTCCTGAAAATAGTGAATGTGCAGAAAGTGCTTGCGCGCCAAGGCGGCGTAGATCGTGGAGGGCTTGGCCGGGAATCTGTCCGGCGCATAGGGAACCGCCAAGGAGACCAGTCCCGCAACGCGATCGGGGTGACGAAGCGCTGTCGTCCACGCGACCGGAGCGCCGAAATCGTGTCCGACGAACACCGCTTTGTCGATTCCGAGAGCGTCGAGTAGGTCGATCAGTCGGTTCGCGACGGCGTCGTTGGTGTAGTCCTCGATCGCGTCGGGGCGGGTAGTGCCGCCGTAACCGGGCATGTCGAGTGCAATCGACCGAAAACCCGCTTCCGCCAACGCTGCTGACTGATGGCGATAGCTGTATCCGAGGCCGGGAAAGCCGTGGCACATGACCACAGCTGTCCCGGAACCGGAATCGTTGATCTGCCAACAGAGTCCGTCGACGTCGATCGTCTTGACCGTCATGTCAGGCGGTGATCATGTCTTCCTGGTTCCAGAATGCGCGCATCGACAGGATCTTGCCGTCGTCGTCGAAGGTCATGACGTCGATGGGCGCGATGGTCAGGGTCTGCTCGCCGAGCTTGGTGATCAACGAGAAGTGGAATGCCGCTTCGTTTCCGGCGATGCGGAGGGTCTGAAGGTGAGCTTCCTGGTCGAAATTCTCGATCACGGAGTAGAACTCGAGGATGGACTCGCGGGTGGTCCGCACGTCGGTACCAACCGGGTCTTCAACCGTTGCACCCTCGGCGTACAGGGCCACAACCTGGGCAGCAGTGCCCGTCGCAACGGTCTCGATGTAGGCGTCGACGGTCTTGCGGATTACCTCTGCGGACGGTGCCATGGTCTACCCCTCGTAGTTAGAACAGGTTCTAATTCTGAGGATAACCTACGACTCTGATCCACGGGTCAGGTTTCGAGCACCTTGCGCAGCCGAGCCTTCTTCCGGTTCTCCCGCACGATCCAGACGACATCGGCGTCGTCCGACGCCTCCAGGGAGACGAATGCCGGCAGGGCATTCTCCGGATCCGCCGCAACCGCGACACTCCAGCAGTATCCGAGCGCCTGCCGGAGAGTCCGTGTGTCGGCGTCACGACGGGAATCAGCCGGTTGCGAGACGATCCACTCGGTAGCGTCTCGGCACACCTGAACGGCCAGCGCAGCGTTGGTCTTGTCCTTCAGCAACCGTGGCTCGCAGATCCCCGCAGCCGCTGCGCGCAGCGTCAATGGATGGGCGGACCGCGACCACTGCTCGATGATCGCCCGGAACAATTCCGGATCCGTGTCACCTACCGCCTGAACGGCCATCGCGGCAGCTTCACGTGCACGCCACGACGCACTGGTGGTCGCCTCCGTCAAGCTGCGGAGAACGGATCTCTCGTGCGAGCGAACAAGGATGAATCCGAGCCCGACGATCCCACAGCAGCGGATGTATTCGTCCTCGGACTCCGCCGCCAGCAGGATGTCGTCGTCATCGGCGCCGCGCGCGAACTCGAGCATGAGCGCGAGGTTCGCGCGCGGGCCGGGCAATCCTGAACGCTCCGTCAGGTAACTCCACAGTTCGTCACCGTCCAGATCCGCGAACGTCATGGGAGTCCTGCTTTCTCGAGTGCGGGTGCACCCATCATTTCACCGAAAGCCCTCTCACGACGGGAGTTCGAAGCTCACTTGCTTCCGTCGTCGCGCATAGAGGAATCCACCGACAAACGCGAGCACCAGCACCCCGGTCATCACCACGGCCAGAATGTTGCCGCCCAGTAGGAGCGGAAGGTTTCCGGCAATGGCGATCGCGAATCCGATCAGCCCGACAAGGCCCAAGCTCGGGGCAAGTTTGGTGTGCCAGAATCGCTGATCGACCTTCGTACGATGAAAGAAGACGAGCACCGCAAGGCACGTGAGCAACATGAGAGCCACGATCCCCACCGTTGCAACGCCGGCGAACCACGCGAAGATCTGTGTCACCGGATCCAGACCGATGACGATGCAAGCTCCGAGAAGTACCAGAGCACAGCAGGATTGCACCACTGACGCGATGTGCGGCGAACCATGCACGCGGTGCGTCCGCCCACCTGCGCCCGGCAGAACGCCGGTGTTCGACAGAACGAAGATGTATCTGGCCAAGACATTGTGGAGAGACAGAACTGCGGCAAAGAGACTGGACACCAACAGAATTTGAATCAGGTGTGCTGTCACCGTTCCGGCAAAGTCGGTGGCAGTGGTGATCAGCATGCCGTCGGGGTCAGTACCCGCAATGTCCACTGCACCCTTGTCGCCCCAGGCTGTCACAACCGCCCAACTGGAGAGAGCGTAGAAGCCGCCGATGAGTATCAAGGCGGCGTATGTCGCTCGCGGGATAGTCCGCGCGGGATCCTTCGCTTCGTCACGGAAGATCGCCGTCGACTCGAACCCGATGTAACCGGCAAGCGCGAATACCAATGCGACGCCGGGGGATCCGGAGAATATTTCCGACGGAGAGAACATTGCTGTCGACGGGCCTTCCGGACCACCGTCGGCGATGATGAAAGCGTCGAGTACGACTACGATCCCGACCTCTGCGATCAACAGGATGCCGAGCACCTTGCCCGACAATTCGATATGACGAAATCCGAGGACGGCTACCAGAGCCAACGAGGTGAGCGAGAAGATCCACCACGGCACCTCCGGACCACCGTAGGAGGTGATCAACGAACTCATTGCCGGGCCGAGGTAGCCGTATACGGCCAATTGCACTGTGCTGTAACTGACGAGGGCCAACATCGCACTGCCGACGCCGGCACCACGGCCGAGACCATGTCCGATGTAGAGATAGAACGCTCCGGTTCCCGGGATGTAACGCGACATCGCGGTGAATCCGACGGCGAAGAGCAGAAGTACACCGGTTGTCACGGCGAAGGTCATGGGGAAGCCCGCACCGTTGCCACCGGAAATACCCAGCGGCACAAGACCACTGATCACAGTCAGGGGAGCAGCTGCGGCAACGACCATGAGGACTATCGAGCCGGTACCCAGCGAGCCTCGAAGAGTTCGGTCATCGCCGGATGCATCACGTGAAGCATTGACGGAAGTATGGGTCATACGTGCGATGTTAGAACCATTGAAGTCTCTTCGGGACCCAATTCACAAAACTTTTACTTGCGAAAAACGGGACGAGCCGTCCGTTCGTCGGGTTTTTGTCAGCCTTCTTCCTGCAGCGCCAGCCGCTTGAGCTCGTCTTTTGCGTGCAGAATGTGGCGTTCCATCGCCTCGGCCGCACGAGCACTGTCGCCTCGTTTGATCGCGTCGAAGATCTCCTTGTGCTCCACCCTCGAAGCCTCGACCTGATCCTCGAACACGAGATGATCGACGGGGACAAACATTTCGCCGCGAGCCTCGACCACAGCTGCCTCCAGCCTGCTGTTTCCCGCCGCCCTGGCGATACCGCCGTGGAACCTGGCGTCGCAAGCCCGGAACGACCCCCGACTCCCGGAAACCCCCAATTGCTCAATGGATTCGAGCAACTCGAGAAGATGACCATCGGTTCGCCGGACCGCCGCTAAGCTTGCCGTGCGCATTTCCAGCCCGATACGGAGGTCGACGATTTCGTCGATATCTGCTTCTCGCGCTTTCAACTGCCCAACCCAGTCTTCATAAGGCCTGGTCAACTCCGAAACGAACGATCCACCCGTTGCACCGCGTCGCACCTCGATGTATCCCATTGCCTGAAGGATTCGGATGGCTTCTCGCACACTGACTCGACCGACTTCGAGTTGCTGAGACAGTTCACGCTCGGACGGGAGGCGGTCACCGGGACTGAGTGCTCCGCTGTGAATGAGCAGTCGCAACCGTCGAGCGATATCCTCCCCCAACGTCGGTGCGCTGACCATGAATTCGATGGCCGGCAGCTTGTCGATCTGCACGTCTCGTACCCCCTACTCGGTGCCTGGACCGACTCTTCAGCTTCGTCCTCGTACGCTTCGTCACGGGCTGCGAAATCGAACGCGCCATTCGCAACTGTCCTTGAATAGATACAGCAGCAATAGATACAGCAGCGCGCGGCACTTCGAACCCGTTACTCCAACTTTACAAGCCAAACCCTAGCGAAAAGCCATTCAATGGTTCTATGCTCGCTCCTATGACCCAATTCACGATGACGGCGGAGGCACTCCCCGCCATGCCCCTGATCGGAGTCACCGGCCGCGTCGACCGCGGCGGGCCGTCACTACCCAACGTCGTCGGCGACGCGTTGATGGAAATGTTCTTCACCGATTTTCCGTCGAAGATCCGCGCCGCCGGTGGTCAACCGATCCTGCTGAGCATCCACAGTGATCCGCGCCGAATCGTCGAGCATCTCGACGCCCTCGTCCTCAGCGGTGGTTCCGACGTGGACCCCCGACGATACGGCCGCACCCCCGGCCCCAACTCGTCACCCATCGACCCCGCTCGGGACGAATTCGAGTTCGCCCTGGTCGATGCAGCCTGGGAAATCGGACTGCCAATCCTGGGAGTGTGCCGAGGACACCAAGTCGTCAACGTCGCCCGCGGCGGCACACTGGTTGCCGACCTTCCGACCGACGCCGGTGAGGCGCACAGCTTCTTCGGCTATCCGCGTTCCTACCGACCACAACAGGTCGCCCTGGAATCCGGATCCATCCCATACAGTCTGTACGGCAACAGCATTCACGTGAACAGCCTTCACCACCAAGCCGTGGACACCCCGGGGAGCGGGCTTCGGATCGTCGGACGCGCGCTCGACGGCGTCGCCGAAGCCATCCAGGCCGCCGATCGCCCCGTGGTGGGCGTGCAGTGGCACCCCGAATTCTTCGTCGAAATCGACCCGCTCTTCTCGTGGCTCGTCGACGCTGCAACCTCCCGTCGGACCAATTCTTCTCACCAGATCGATCATCACAGAATGGAAGACAACAATGTCACGTACGCATGAGAACAAGGTTGCCCTGATCACCGGTGCAGGCTCCGGAATCGGCCGCGGCATCGCGCTGCGCCTCGCCTCCGACGGTGCCCGCGTCGCGGTCGTGGACCTTCACATCGAAAGTGCAAAGGAGACCGTCGCACTTATCGAATCGCAGTACGGCACACCCGCGCTCGCCCTTGAGGCCGATGTGCGCGACCGCGCCGCCGTGAGCGCCGCTTTCGAAGCCACCGTCGCCGAATGGGGACGCTTCGACTACCTCGTCAACAACGCCGGCCTGATCACGATGAGTTCTCTCGAGAACCTCACCGACGAAGAGTGGGACCTCGTCCTCGACGTCAATCTCAAGGGCATGTTCATCGTCACGCAGATCGCCACCCCGTACTTCCGCGACGGCAACAGCGGCGCTGTGGTGAACTTGTCGACGGTGGAAGCGGACGTGGTCGTGTCCTCCCAGGGCTTCGCACAGGTCCACTACAACGCGTCGAAGGGTGGAGTGAAGATGCTGACGAAGGCTCTGGCCGTCGAACTCTCGCGGTACAACGTACGAGTCAACGCGATCGCCCCCGGGCCGGTCCCCACCGCCTTCCTGCCTGGCATCGACGTCTCCTCCGGCGAAGTTCTCGACTTCATGAAGTCCAGGCTCCTGGTGCCGCGCGTCGGCCGCCCCGAGGACATGGGTGCTGCAGTCTCCTTCCTGCTCTCCGACGACGCCTCCTACATCAGTGGAGTCCAGCTGCCCGTCGACGGCGGATGGCTTGCCCGATGAAAGGCCGGCTCACCACGGCCGAGCTCGCCGAGTCCGACATCGACACCGTCCTCATCGCCGGTATCGACCTCTACGGACGGTTGATCGGCAAACGAGTCCCGACGCGAATTTTCCTCGCGAACATCGACGAGGGCCTGCATGTGTGCACCTGTGTGTATGCCTGGGATGCCAGCCAACGCATGGACAAACTCGTTGTCGACTACGCCGGCGGACACACCGGCTGGCATGACTTCCGTCTGCGACCCGATCTGGGGACACTTCGACGTGCGTCGTGGCTCGAGTCCACTGCCATCGTCATCGCTGACTCGGTCGACGAACATACCGGCGAGATGGTCCCGATCGCACCGCGCACGATCCTGCGCAAACAGATCGACAAGCTCGAAGCTGACGGCCACACCGTCTACGCGGCAACGGAACTCGAGTTCCACCTCTACCGAGGTACCCCCGACGCATTGCGGCGCAGCGGCTATCGGGATCTCGAACCCACCACCCTGGTGCCCTCGGATTACACCATCACCGCCGGCAACGCGATGGAACCTTTCTTCCGCAAGGTACGAACCGCGTTGGAGGAGAGCGCGATTCCCGTGGAGGTCTCTCAGGTCGAATACGGCCTGGGCCAGTGGGAGATCAACCTCGAATACGGAACCGCCCTCGAGATGGCCGACCGCCATGTGCTATTCAAGCAGGTCGTCCACGACGTCGCTGCGGCAGAAGGGCTCACTGCTACCTTCATGGCACGTCCGAGCACCGACGGCATGGGCTCGTCGTGTCATATTCACGCGTCCATGCGGAGCGACGACACCTTCCCATTCCACGACGAAAGCGCAGAAAACACCGCGAGCGCCGAGCTGCTGCACGCCGTCGGCGGAGTTCTCGAGCACTGCCCGGAACTCATGCTGTTCTACACGCCGACCATCAACTCGATGCGCCGCACCAGAGCCAGCCACGATTTCTCGGGGAACGGCTTGACCTGGGGTTTCGACAACAGGACTACCACCTGCCGACTCATCACCGGTGCACCGTCCGCCAACCGTCTCGAAATGAGACTGCCAGGGGCGGACGCAAATCCGTATCTCGCACTCGCCGCCGTTCTGGCGTCGATGAACGACGGTCTGACACGAAAGCTCGATCCCGGCGCACCGGTACGACGCGACGGGTACAGCGACACAGACACACTCGAGAAGGTGAAGCAACAACCGCTGCCCGGCACACTGGACGAAGCGGCGCGTGCGCTCGAGGCCAGTGAGTTCGCACTCGCGGCGTTCGGCGCCGAGGTCGTATCGCACTATGCGGCGGTCGCCAAGGACGAATGGGATTCCTTCATGTCCGCGGTCACCGACTGGGAACGCGAACGCTACCTCGACAACATCTGACCTACAAACGATTTCGCCACGAAGGACAGTCATGACCACTTCATGCTCACTCGTGCCCCAGAACAACACGATCGACGGAAACGTCGAAACACCGGCTATCGACCTCGGCGAATTTCTCACCGATCCCGACACCGGAGAGAAACTGCAAGCCCAACTCTCGTCCTCCACCGAACAGGTGGAGAGGGCGATCACCGCCGCGACAGAACTTCACCGATCGGGTGTCTGGACCCGTCGATCGGTCGCCGACCGGGTGCGCCTACTCGAGAGAACGGCTGAACTTGTCGAAGAACGGACTGCGGCGATCGCTCGTGAGGACTCCAAGAACAACGGCCTTCCGCTTTCGATCAGCACACTTTTCGCTGGCGGACTTCCCGATCTGTTCCGCAGTGCTGCAACGCATCTGAAGAACTCCTCCGGGTTCGAGCAGCTGGCGTCAGGTGCACATTTACATCGGCTGGCGTGGGGCCCGACCGCTGTGATCGCACCGTGGAACGCACCGAGCTTCATCACCGCCAAGAAGACTGCATTCGCTTTGGCCGCAGGTGCTCCGGTCATCGCCAAGCCCTCCAACTGGGCACCGTCGGGTCCCAACGTGCTTGCCGAGGCGATCTCACGTGCCATCGCCGAAGTCGACGCGCCGAAAGCTCTGTTTCAACTCGTTCACGGAGGCGGGGACGTCGGGCATCTACTGGCCTCCGATCGACGAATCCGAGCACTGGCGTTCACCGGCGGCCGAGCAGCCGGTAGTTCCATCGCCGCTGCAGCTTCTACCGATTTCAAGGCTCTTCAACTCGAGCTCGGCAGCAACAACCCCGTGATCATCCGCGCCGACGCCGACATCGATCTGACTGCCACCGCACTCGTCGACGGGTTCACCAAACTCAACGGGCAATGGTGTGAGAGTCCGGGAAGCGTCTTCGTGCCGCCGCACCTTCACGACCGGCTTGTCGACGCAATACTCGACCGCACGGCCGAAATCGCACTCGGCCGAACCGATGACGCCAACACCACGATGGGTCCGCAGGCGAACGAGCCTCAACTCCAACGGATGCGGGATACCGTCGAGTTCCTCCGTGGCGTGGGCGGCACGGCCGTCTCGAGCACCCCCGTGCCTGACGATTCCGGATGGTTCTTCCCACCGACAGTGGTGCACGGAATCTCGTCGGAGCAGACCAAATCGGAGACCTTCGGGCCGATCCTGACGGTGCACCGAGCATCAACCGACGAGGAAGCTCTGCTTGAGGCCAACGCTCTCGATACCGGCCTGGCCGGATACGTGTTCGGCGCCGACGTCGACGCCGCTCGTGAACTTGCGACCCGAATCGATTGCGGTGAGAACAAGATCAACAGCACCAGCCTCCTGGACCTAGACGACCACTCGACCCAGAGTTTCTGGGGCGGAAGCGGTATCGGCGCACACGGCGACGCAGAGCTTCTCGACTTCTTCCGGGGATCGAGAATCATCGGGGTCGATGCGCCCGGACTTCCTCTCTAGGCGGAGGAGGTCGAGGAAATGGGTGAAGCGGCTCGGGTGGGCACCGATACGAGTCGGGTGGGCACCATGGTGGTCGAATGCCACGATACCGCGGCGGTTCTCGCACGTATTTCGTCGCTGGGGTGGAAGCTCGGCGTCGAGGTCGTCAGCCTGTCTACGTGGGTGTCCGTGACATCGCCGGGAGTCACCGGAATGTCGATCGCGTACCGTTGCCCGGCAACGATCTCCGACGCCATGTTGATCAAGCGTCTCAACAAGATCATCGGGATAGTTCGCATCAAGACGGACCACGGCCCGTTCGTTCCGGTGACACCACAGGTCGGCCTACACGTCACCGCGACTTTCCAACGCGTCGATCCAGTGGCGCTGGTGGCGTACCGGCACGGCGCAACTGTGTGCAGTCAAGCGAACAATGTTCTGTCGGTACAACTCACCACCACCCGATCGATCGCGGACACATTCGTATCTGATCTGGCACAGGTCGCAGAGCGTCCGCTGCGGGGTGAGATCTCGCTGCAGGAGATTCATCTTGCATGACGTCGAAGTGCACCACGGCGATGTGCGGCTACGGACGTTGGCCAGTAGCCGCACATCATCGTGTGATCAGTGAGCAGGGAGGAGGGACGTCTCCTGCTGCACACCGTCTTCTGCGCCGATCTGGACGATGTTTCGCGGCAGGAACACGGCTGCGATCGCGCCGAGAACTGCTGCAGCAGCACCGATCAGGAACGCGATACGCATGCCCTCGTCGGTGTAGAAGACAGCGCCCTCCATCGCCATCGCGATGTGCGAGTTCAAGACCGTGAAGGCGATGACGGGAAGCACTGCGGGGAAGATGCTCTGGAAGACCGCAACCATGCTCGCCGTGGTTGCCTGCAACTGCGGCGGCACTGCCTCGATGAGCAGGTTCGGGATGGAGGCGTAGCCCATACCCATACCGACACCGAAGATTCCGGCAAAGATGATGAGCAGAGGCTTGTTGTCGTGAATGGTGGCCGTCAACGTGAATCCGACTGCCATGAGGATCATTCCGATGATCATCAGCAGACGGGGCCGGATGTTGCGCCCCACGAGGAAGCCCACGATCAAACCACCGACCACCACCATGCCGCCAAGGGGCGCCTGGAAGATCGCGAATCCCTCTGCCGTCACGCCGAATCCGTATCCCAGGCCGAGAACTGCTGGGGTCATCACCATCATCGGCAGCAAGATCGTGAAGACTCCCGACGCGCCGTAGCAGAACCCGGCACCGACGGCGGTGAGCATCACCGAACGCTTGCCGAAGTAGCGCAGGTCGATCAAGGGCTCGCGGATGGCTCGGGCAGAGGCAACCCAAGCCACCAACAGTGCGACGCCGCCGATCAGGTAGGCCAGTGTCGAACCGTTCTTCCAGCCCCAGGTCGGTCCGAAGCTGACGCCGATCAGAATTCCGGCGATGCCCGACCCGAGCAGTACCGCACCGATCAGGTCCAGCGAAGAGCGAAGTCGGACAGTCGATTCCGCCGTCGAAGCGAAGATCATGCCGCCGAGGAGAACCAGCCCGACGACAAAGAACCAGAAGATGCTCCGGAACCCGTGGTTGTCGATCAACCAACCGGTGAGGAACGGCGCCGGGATCGCAATCAAACCCATACCGGAAGTCGCGATACTGACGGCCAAGGCAACAGTTTTCGGCGGAAAAACATCTCGAATGAGGGAGTAACTCAGGAACAGGCAGGGAACCAGCAGACCCGTCAGCGACCGGCCCAGAATCAGGATCGCGTAGCTCGGCGCTATCGCCGAAATGAAGGATCCGACCGCCGCGCCGGCGACAGCCAAGAGCAGGACTTTTCGTTTGCCGTACATGTCGGCGAGCTTGCCGAGCAGAGGAGACGCGACCGCCCCCAGCAGCAAGAACGACGTGAGCAGCCAAGCTCCCTGCGTCGTTTGATAGTGCACCGAGATCGCAGGGAGAGCAGTGGAGATCATCATGTAGCTCACTGCGAGCATCTCGAGAAGTAGAACAATCGACGCCAGGGAGAACACCAGTCGCGGAGTCCACCGCTCCGGTATCGATGTCGGTTCGGGCAAACTGGGAGACGAACCGTCGCTGTGGACATGAGACGCCATGGCTGGAAGATCCTTTCGGGAACACCTACGAATTCGATTGACCCTCTGTCGAATACCGTCGACGGGGGCCTAGCCGGGAAGTGCAATGGAACGACAGCTACCGATCTCGGTAACGTGTTACCTGCATCACAGCCCTCGCGTCGACCGCGCGCTACAGAATGTTCCGCGGAGCGGGACAATCAGGACAACGACTGATTGGCGACGGTGCACCAAAAGGACTGCGGCGGTTCGATTGTGAGCAAAGGCAACTACTCTGCGGAGTCGACGCGCGATTAACCCGGGCTGAAAAGCAGTGACTCACGCTTGCCCACACCACCACAGACAGAAATGTCAACGCCAGCGCCAGCAGTCCGACTACCCCCACTCCTGCAGCTACGCGCTCGTACGCCGCTCCAGCTACTGCCCCGACTGACATCCACGTGCACACCCAGGCCATCGCAGACGGCACTTGCGCAACGGCAAACCTCCGATAGCTCGTCCCGACGGATCCCACCAGACGCGGTGTTACGGTCCGGACTCCAGCCATCCACTGACACAGAACAATCGCTGCAGCGCCATGCCGTTCCACCAGGCTCAGAGCCCGTAACTCCATCGATTGAGAGAGTTCCATCAACCGCGACCATGCCCGCGACCGGTCGGCCCCACGGGCTCCCGTTCCCGCGAGTGGACTCACTCTCCTGAACCGGCGAGCACGTCGGCCTCGCACGTAGGCAATATGCCCTCCGGCAATTTCACCGGCGATCGCGACAAGACACGCTGCGACTGGGTGAACGGCACCCGTGCTTCCGAGATACCCGAAAGCAAGGACCGCCGTCACACCAGGAAGAATGATCCCGACCAACGTGCCCACTTCCGCCATGATCAGCATCCCACCCGCCGCGAGCAACCAAACCGGGGGCAGCCCGGTCAAGAGGTCAGCAGAAATTCGCACGAGTCATCGGCTGCCCACATCGGTACACAACCGCCGGCGGTGCGTTACGCCAAATAACCGGTCCACACGAGACGTCGGTGAACTTTTCGTTCAGTGCAATTCGGAATCCCTGGGCTCTCGGTAGCCAGCGCGCGTGGGGGTAAGCGAGAAGGCTCGCCTGCCCGCCATCCGTGAGCAGGGTCGCAATTTGATCCAGAATCAGACACTGCTTTCCGAGATCGATGAGCGACCACGGGAGCGCACAGACGATTGCGTCAACGCGTTCTACTCCAGCGGATTTCAACAGGGCGATCAGATCACAGGCGTCGCCCCAAATCGCCTCGATGCTTGGCCTCGTCCGACACAGATGCCTCACCAGTTCACGATCAACCTCGACCGCGATATGACGGCCGCTCCTCGGTATTCGTGAGGAGATGGCGTCCGAGACAGAACCTGTCCCCGGACCCAACTCGACGATCACAGGCGCGCCGACCGCTGGTACGACCGCCGCCAGTTCCGCTGCGACGGAGGGAGAACTCGGCGCGACCGCGCCCATGGTAAACGGCTTCCGGAGAACAGCTTTAGTGAATTGCCAACCTATGTTCTGGTTCGATGTCATCGCGTCAACAATCCTCAGAACGAGCCGCGCCCACATCGTCCCCTGGGGTTGAAATTCACACGATTCGCTCGGGGCTTGCCCCTAAGGGCCGATACCTAAGGGATTGAAACACTCTCTCAGGGCATCGCCTAAGGGTCACAAAATAATTCATCAATAGTGACTCCGTAATACCCGGCGCTCCCCTGCTCGAACAGATCGAAGTGAGGTGGTGTTCGCGTGCCGCGAAGCGATGACACTCGTTCTCCAAGTGGAGTATTCAGATTGTTCGAAGATCGCAGCTTGAATCGGAAACTGGATCGGAGATTCGATCCGGGCGATCACCCACGACGCCTGTGAAGACTGGCAGCACATCTGTGGCGCCCAGATACGCACCCAGATACGACTGTGCGCCGTTTCGGTAGCGGTAACTACCAAAACGGCGCACAGGGGCCGAAGGCCCTACAGAACTATGTTGACCATCTTGCCCGGCACAACGATCACCTTGCGGGGTGCGTTGCCCTCGAGCAGAGCGACGATCTTCTCGTCGGCCAGCGCAATCTCTTCGACAGCCTTGCGATCGGCATCCGCCGGGACGCTGATGCGGCTACGAACCTTGCCGTTGACCTGGATCGGGTACTCGACGGTATCCTCGACGAGCCACTTCTCCTCGACTGCCGGGAAGGGTCCGTGCGCAAGGGATTCCGTGTGACCCAGACGCGACCACAGCTCTTCCGCGAGGTGCGGCGCCAGGGGAGCGAGCATCAGCACCAGCGGCTCGACAGCAGCACGCGGCGCACCGCCCGGGAACGCCTTGGTGAGGTGGTTGTTGTACTCGATCAGCTTCGCGGCGGCCGTGTTGTCGCGCAGCGCCGTGTAATCCTCGATGACACCGGAAATCGCCTTGTTGAGCGCACGCAAAGTCTCTTCACCAGGAGCTTCGTCGGTGACACGGGGCTTGCCGGTCTCCTCGTCGATGACGACGCGCCACACTCGCTGCAGGAATCGCGCAGCACCGACGACGTCCTTGGTAGCCCACGGACGCGAGGTGTCCAGCGGACCCATCGACATCTCGTACACACGCAGAGTGTCTGCACCGAACTCGGCGCAGATCTCGTCCGGCGCAACGGCATTCTTCAGGCTCTTGCCCATCTTGCCGTACTCGCGGTTGACCTCGGCGCCTTCGTAGAAGAACTTGCCGTCACGCTCGACGACCTCCTCTGCCGGCACGTAGACGCCGCGGGCATCGGTGTACGCGAATGCCTGGATGTAGCCCTGGTTGTACAGGCGGCGGTACGGCTCGCTCGAGGACACGTAGCCCAGGTCGAACAGAACCTTGTGCCAGAAGCGCGAGTACAGCAGGTGCAGCACTGCGTGCTCGACGCCGCCGACGTACAGGTCGACTCCACCGGGATCGTTGGGGCCGTGCAGTTCCGGACGCGGGCCCGTCCAGTACGCCTCGTTCTGCGGGTCGCAGAAGGCGTCCTGGTTGGTGGGGTCGATGTAGCGCAGCTGGTACCACGAGCTACCTGCCCACTGCGGCATGACGTTGGTGTCGCGGTGGTAGGTCTGCAGACCGTCACCGAGATCGAGCTCGACGTTGACCCAGTCGGTCGCCTTGTTCAGCGGGGGAGAGGGCTCGGAGTTGGCGTCGTCCGGATCGAAGGACACGGGTGCGTAGTCCTCGACCTCCGGAAGCACCACGGGCAGAGCCGAATCCGGCAGAGCGTGTGCGTTGCCGTCCGCGTCGTAGACGATCGGGAAGGGCTCGCCCCAGTAACGCTGACGCGCGAAAAGCCAGTCGCGCAGCTTGTACTGGATGGTGCCCTTGCCCTGGCCGCTCTCCTCGAGGCGACTGATGACGGTCGCCTTGGCCTCGGCAACGTCCAGCCCGTCGAGGTAGTCGGAGTTCACCAGCGGGCCGTCACCGGAGTACGCAGCCTCCGAAACATTGCCACCGGCAATAACTTCGAGAATATCCAGACCGAACGCGTTCGCGAACTCCCAGTCACGGTGATCGTGTCCCGGAACTGCCATGATCGCACCGGTGCCGTAACCCGTCAGAACGTAGTCGGCGATGAAGATCGGAACCTTGTGTCCGTTGACCGGATTGACGGCGTAGGAACCGAGGAAGACGCCCGTCTTCTCCTTGTTTTCCTGGCGCTCCAGGTCGGTCTTGGCGGCAATCGACTTACGGTATGCAGCAACAGCTTCCGCTGGAGTCGTGGCACCGCCAGTCCAGCGCGCGTCGACACCTTCGGGCCACTCGTCCGCGACGAGCTTGTCCACCAAGTCGTGCTCAGGAGCCAGCGTCACGTAGGTGGCGCCGAACAGCGTGTCCGGACGGGTAGTGAACACATCGACGCCGTACTCGCCTGCCGCAAAGGTAACTTCGGCACCGTACGAGCGTCCGATCCAGTTGCGCTGCATGGCCTTGACCTTGTCCGGCCAATCCAGGTACTCGAGGTCGTCGACCAGGCGATCGGAGTACGCGGTGATGCGCATCATCCACTGCTGGAGATGCTTACGGAAGACTGGGAAGTTTCCGCGGTCACTACGACCGTCGGCGGTGACTTCCTCGTTGGCCAGGACGGTACCCAAACCGGGGCACCAGTTGACCATCGAATCCGACTGGTAGACAAGGCGGTACGAGTCCAGAACCTTGGCCTTCGCGGCCACGTCCAACGAAGCCCACTCGCGTCCGTCTTCCAGAGCGCGCTCACCGGAATCGAACTCGGCTTCCAACTCGGAGATACGACGCGCCTTGCCGGCTTCCTTGTCGTACCAGGCGCCATGGATCTGCAGGAAGATCCACTGCGTCCAGTGGTAGAAGTCGACATCCGTCGTCGCGAGACTACGACGCTCGTCGTGGCCCAGACCCAGGCGTCGCAGCTGGCGCTTCATGTTGGCGATGTTGGACTCGGTGGTGGTCCGTGGGTGGGTACCCGTCTGCACGGCGTACTGCTCGGCCGGGAGACCGAAGGCGTCGTAACCGAGGGTGTGCAGGACATTGCGGCCCTGCATGCGATGGAAGCGCGCGAAGACGTCCGTAGCGATGTATCCGAGCGGGTGACCGACATGCAGGCCCGAACCCGAGGGGTACGGGAACATGTCCTGCACGAAGAGCTTGTCGGCGGGAACACCGTCGGGCGAGGAGAGCGGACCGACCGGATTGGGCGCGTTGAACGTGCCTTCCTCACTCCAGCGGTCCTGCCAGTGCTGCTCGATCTGGCCGGCGAGCTCCGCGGTGTAGCGGTGCTGCGGAGTTGCGTCGGCTGGTGAATCGGGGGACTGCGGAGACTCGGTCACTGTGGTCGCTATCTACTTGGCTGACGGAAATACCGATAACCAGGGTAGAGCCTGCACGACCCGGGCATACCATCAACTCCACTCGCGCCTATCCTGTATGGGTGATCGTTGTCGCTGTGGTGCTATTCGTGCTCGCTGTCGCCGTCGGTGGAGTTGCTGTCGCCGGACTGATCGGCAAACTCCCGCGCAACCGCTGGGCCGGTGTCCGCACCGAGGATTCCCTGCGGAGCGAGGAGTCGTTCGCCCTCGCCAACAAGGTGGCCGGTCCGACCATGCTCGCGGCCGCTGGAATGTTGGTCATCGGCGGAGTCGCAGCACTGACCATCGGCGGAGTCTTCGGCATTGCCGTCGCGATCATCGCCGTCGTCGTCGCCGTCCTCACTGCCGGTTTCGGTGGAGGCATCGGCACCCGCGCAGCCGCCGCGCTCCCGCAGCAGAGCGGATGCGGTAACGACTGCAACTGCGGCGGACACTCCGAGCCTGCCGCCGACGAGCCGGTGGCGGAGACCCCCGAGGCCAAGGCGAACGCTGCCGCTTGCGGCACCGCTTCCTGCGGTGCCTGCGCGCTCAAGGATGCTTGCCAGCCGGCTCATTGATTCACGTGAAACATCGCGTGGTCGACCCGGCCGGGGTCGTATTCGGGCTAGTCGTTCCGCTGTTGTGTGCGGTCTTCGGCTTCGTCCTGACAAAAATTTGGGAGCCCCGCCTCCCGGAACAGATCGCGACTCACTGGACCACCACCTCGCCGGACGGATTCTCCACCCCGTCGGCCAACGCCTGGACCATTGCACTTCTGACGCTGCTCTTCGGTGGCGGTCTCAGTGCGATTGCTGCTCTTGCTCCCGCGATGCTGATGATGCGTCGCTTCATGTTGGTTGTCGGGCTGAGCGTGGTCGGGCTCATCACGACAGTGAACTTCGCTTTGCTCTACACCCAACTCGATGTCGCCGATCCGTCCACGACGTCACTCCCGCTGTGGTCTCTCGGTGTCGGCTTTGCAGTCGGCGGGGTGCTGGGGTGGATCGGCGCCTCCTTCCTGCGTGACTACCGCGTCCGCACTCTTGCCACGATCGAACCCTCGGCCGGGTTGCCGCGAAGCCGCTGCGCTCTCCCCATCTCCGACGACGTCGGATTCAGCACCAAGGGGTCGGTGATCCTCGCTGCGATCACTCTGTCGCCCGGAGTCGTCATGGCGTTGGCGACGCGGTCACTCTGGCCGCTGTTCATCTTCGGGGCACTCGGCCTGCTTGTCGTCAGCTTGGTTCGCTTCCGGGTGATCGTCGACGAACGGGAGATCCGGGTGATCAACATGGGGATGGCTGCGATGACCTACGACATCGACGAAGTTGTCGGAGCTGACATCGCGGAGATCAAACCGTTCGCGGACTTCGGCGGCTGGGGACTCAAGACCAAGGGTCGTCGCAACTACGGCGTCGTCACCCGCACCGGACCAGCGGTGGTCATCACGTTCGCTTGTGGCGACCGACTCACGATCACGACACCCGAAGCCGAAGACATCGCCGGGTCACTCAATCGATTGGCCGACGCCCGGACTCGCTAACCGCCGAGCCTGAACCGATCGCTTCCTGAGTCTTCTCGAGATACCCACACGCCGCAGCCCTGGCTTTGGTGACATCGCGTTCGGCGATGGCTTCGGCAACTCCCTGATGATGCGAAGACGTCAGCGACGGCGGATGCACCCCTTCGGTCACCTCGTAGGTGGCTCGAACTGTTTCGAGGATTCCGGCAAACAGATCTTTCAGCACGGGATTGTGGGCGGCATCGACAACGGCAATGTGAAACGCGAGATCGACGTCGACGAAGTTCTCCGCTGGGACATCACGCTTGGCGGCCAGTTCACGAAGTATCCGAACGTCGTCGTCGCTGCGACGCTCACACGCCAACCGGACCGCTTCCATCTCGAGCGCACGACGCACTTCGAAGACGTATTTCATCTCGTCGACGGACGCGTGTTTGCCGAGCAGTCCGCCGATGTCGGTCCGAGCGCGCACGAAGGTCCCTGATCCGCGACGGATCTCCAGGACTCCCGTCGAGGTCAATGTCTTGATCGCTTCGCGCACGGTGTTCCGGCCGACGCCGAGAACACTCATCAGCTCCGGCTCGGTCGGAACACGATTGCCCACTGTCCAGACGCCGTCGGAGATCTGCGCGCGCATCCAGTCGAGGGATTGCTCGTACGCGGACTCTTTGCGAACAACGGTCATCAGCTCATCCTCACAGCATTAGCGGCGATCATTCCACTCACCTACGATACGTAGGACGACCCATGTATTTTCGCACTCTGTCTTCAGGAGGGGCTTCCCACGTCCGCCACAGCTGTCGCCACCGAAGAACGCACACGCCGCACCAATCGACACTTCTACGGCGTGGGCTACGTCCTCACCGTGATCCTCTTGGGCGCGAACATGCCCACCTCCGTCTACGGGCTGTACCGGACCGAGTTCGGATTCACGCCCACCATCCAGACGCTGATCTACGGCGTCTACGTCGCCGGCCTCGTTCCGGCATTGCTGTTCTTCGGACCGCTGTCCGACGCCCTCGGCCGACGCACCGTGCTCCTTACTGCACTCGGTCTGAGCGTCGTCGGCACGCTCGTTCTGGCATTTGCCGACGCGACGGTGTGGTTGTTCGTCGGCCGGATTGCCCAGGGAATCGCGGTGGGCGCGGCCAGTGCGGCGGGCAGCGCCGCATTGGTGGAGCAGGAACCGAAGTTCGATCACCGACGTGCAGCGCTCGTATCGACGGTGACGGGCGCGTTGGGCGGTGCGCTCGGACCACTCGTGTCCGGTGCAATCGCCCAGTACCTTCCACAACCGCTGCGGTTGCCGTATCTGATCTTCCTCGTCGCGTTCATCCCGGCACTGATCGTGCTGCTGCTACTTCCGCGGATCGGGGACGTCACACGCCCGAAGCGGTTCTTCCAGATGCCACATGTTCCCGCCGCCATTCGCGAGACTTTCTGGCTCAGCTCGCTCGCCGTCGCGCTGTCGTGGGGCGCGGTCGGGCTCTTCCAGTCGGTGGTCCCGTCGTGGATGACCAG
Source organism: Rhodococcus sp. no. 34 (assembly GCF_054589475.1). Classification (NCBI taxonomy): domain Bacteria; kingdom Bacillati; phylum Actinomycetota; class Actinomycetes; order Mycobacteriales; family Nocardiaceae; genus Rhodococcus; species Rhodococcus sp. no. 34. The sequence continues at coordinate 624,886 of NZ_BAAILK010000047.1, read as the reverse complement.
CCTGCTGAACATCGACAACCTTCTACTCGGCGGCGGGGCGGCCGCACTGGTGATGATCTGCTCGGTGGTCGCGCAACTCGGCGGAAGCCGCATGGACCCGCGCACGTCCGTCACCGCCGGCCTGGGAATCCTCGCTCTGGGAATGATCGGCCTCCTCGTGGTCGACCTCGTCCCGAGCCTGGCACTGCTTGGCGTCATCACCGTCGTGGTCGGCGCCGGGCACGGTCTGGCGTTTGCCGGCGGCATGAAGCGCGTCAACGCCGCCGCCCGGACCCACGCCCGCGAGAGCCACGGCGGAGTTCTGGCCGCGTTCTTCACCGTCAGCTACGCGGGACTGGCGATCCCGTCGATCATCGCGGGTATCGCCATCACCCTCCAGGGAATGCAGACGGCCATCATCGAGCTGTCGATCATCGGGACGCTGCTGTGCCTGGCGGTGATGGGCTTCAACCTTCGTGGGGCTCGAGAGCCCGCTGAAGCTCGCCGTTATCCTTAGCCAGGTGAAGTTTCTCAGTAGGTTCTACATCGACGGGTTCATCCTCGGCATCATCATCGCCGGCGTGCTCGGAAGTGTGTTCCCGGTATCGGGTACCGCGGAGAGCATTCTGAACTGGGCCACCAAGATCGCCATCGGCTTCTTGTTCCTGCTCTACGGCGCGCGACTCTCGCCGCAGGAAGCCTGGAAGGGCGTCAAGCACTGGCGACTGCACACCGTCGTCCTCGCCGCGACGTTCGTGCTGTTCCCATTGATCGGCCTAGCACTGCGATTCCTGTCGCCGACGCTGATCAGCGACGAGCTCTACACCGGCATCCTCTACATGTGCCTGGTGCCGTCGACGGTTCAGTCTTCGATCGCGTTCACCTCGATCGCCAAGGGGAACGTCGCGGGCGCGATCGTCAGTGCGTCGTTCTCCAACCTGATCGGCGTCTTCGTCACACCGCTGCTGGTGGTTCTGCTGATGAACACCACCGGCCAGGCGACGGTCGACTTCTCGTCGATCCTCGACATCGTCGTGCAGTTGCTGATCCCGTTCATCGTCGGTCAGCTGATCCGCCCGCTGGTGATCGGATGGCTGCAGAAGTACGCCGAACCCACCAAGTACGTCGATCGCGGATCGATCCTCCTCGTTGTCTTCGCCGCCTTCAGCGAAAGCATGAAAGAGGGGATCTGGAGCACCATCACGATCTGGCAGATCGTGATCCTCACAATCGTGTGCTGCCTGATTCTCGCGCTGGTTCTCGGCGTGACCACTCTCGCGGGGCGCAAGCTCGGGTTCGATCTTCCCGATCAGATCGTCATCATCTTCTGCGGGTCGAAGAAGTCCTTGGCAACGGGCCTACCGATGGCGGCTGTACTGTTCGCGGGCCAGCCCGTCGGCCTGATCGTGTTGCCGCTGATGATCTTCCATCAGATCCAACTGATCGTCTGTGCTGCGATGGCGCAACGCTTCGCGAATCGGGATCCGGTGAGCGTCAGCTAGCGAGCAACTCGCCTCGGGTCGCGTCGACGCAGCCACAACCGCCCTGCAGTTCAGCACAATCGATGGACAGCGCATGGCGGACCGATGCCAGGTCGACGCAGTTCACGCCGGTGCATTCGAGTGATCCGTCGGCATGCCGCAGCAAAGAATCGTGGCAGTGATCGACATCCGAAACACAATCCGCGCACTGGATCTGACGCTCAGCGATCATTGCTGCCACCTCTCTCGAAAACGATGACACAGGAATATCATCGACCTCCGACAAGTCAGTTTCGTTCCACCTCGATGGGGTGGCTGGCCAGCATCGCCACGGGTAGCGGCTGGCGTCGTAGCACCCGTGCCCAGACATCGACTCGGGGCGGCGTCAGCACATCCGACGGCAGCGAGCTGATCACCATCCAGTCTTCACGCTCGAGCTCCGAATCCAGCTGGCCCAGAGTCCAACCCGAGTAGCCGGCAAAAATGCGGATCCCTTCGACCAGAGGAGCAATGACCTCCGGGTCCGAGTCCAGATCCACCATGACTACCTTGCCGTCCACCCGCCGCAGGCCGGCGACGCCGTCGATCCGCGCACCGTTGCGAGCGATGCCCAGGCAAAGCGCCGAGTCACGCTTGACTGGTCCACCGATGTACAGGGCCGAAGGATGCGCGGTCAGCGGTGACCACTGCGGCAACACGTTCTGCACGGCCGTCTCACTCGGCCGATTGACGACGACGCCCAGGCTCCCGGCGTCGTTGTGCTCGATCATGTAGATGACGGTGCGGCGAAATGCGGGTTCCGTGAGATCGGTCGACGACACCAACAAACTGCCCGGACGAACCTCCGGTTCTATCCAGGCCATTCGATCCTCGGGTTCTTCTGCGTGCGCCACAAGGACATCATCTCACCGACAACTGCGCGCGGAGGAACGAGACACAAGCGTGTTCAGGTCAGACCCGCCACATCGGCAAGTAGTGCCAAATGCCGCTCGAAAATCTCGCTCGCGTCGGTGAACGTATCGCTTCCGTACTGCCCGAACACCTCGAAGTTCACCGAACCGAACAGCGATACCCAGACGAGAGTTGCGCGCACCGCGGCGTCCGGCGGCAGGTCGGTACCCAGTTCATTCCGCACTCCCTCGAGGTCCGCTGCCAACGTGTCACTCAGGCCCGGACCCTCTCGCACCGTCAGTGAACCCGCGCGATGGGCGGCGTCGATGATCCCGATCAGCCGGGTCACGACGAGGGTGCCGGGGCCGGTGGTCTGCTCGCCCGGAGCGTCGTAGCCGGGGACGGGGCTGCCGAACAACAGACCGTAGCGGGCCGGCTCCCGGATCGCCCAGCTGCGAACGGCGCGCCCGAGAGCAATGAACTGTCCGCGAAAATCCTCTGCTGCAACGGCATTCACGGCGGCGTCCACTTCCGCGCCCAGTTCCGTGTACCCGTCGACCACCAGCAAGGTCAGCAGTTCGTCCCGACTGGCGACATAGCGGTATACCGCTGAGGACACGACTCCCAGGTCACGCGCGACGGCCCGCAGAGACAAAGCGGCAGCGCCGACGGCAGCAAGATGCTCGCGTCCGATACGGGTGATGTCCTGCAGCGTCTGTTCGCGCGCCCGCTCACGGGGAGTTCCAACCATGAGTCCATCTTGCCCCATTCCCGAGAGCAGCATCAACAAAAGAGAGCACTGCTCTTGACAGCGTTCGGGTGCAGGTGCATTCTTGAAAACGAGAGCAGTGCTCTCAGTTCACTCGAAACAAGAAGGAGCACACCATGTCGAACCTCGAAATCGTCACCGGAGCAGGACCCGTCGGATCCGCCGTCGCACTACAGCTCGCCGAGCAGGGAATCAACGTCCGCATCCTGACCAGGTCCGGCAGCGGGCCCGAGCACCCGCTGATCGACCGCCGACGCGTCGACGTCTCGGATGCCGAGGCCCTGCGCTCGGTCAGCGAGGGCGCCACGGCCATCTACCACTGCATCCACGCCGCCTACAACGCAGCCGATTGGGAGCGGGAACTCCCGGCGGCCGAGAAGGTTGTGCTCGACGCAGCCGCATCCATCGGAGCCGTCGTGGTCTTCCCCGAAAGCCTCTACGCCTACAACTCCGACACCCTGATGACCGAATCCGATCCACGCAACGCCACCGGCGGCAAGCGCGGAGTGCGCACCGCGCTGCTGCGTGCTCGCGAGGCCTCTGCAACACCCACCGTCAGCGTCGTGGCCTCGGACTTCTTCGGTCCCCGCGTCCGCACTGCCCACGCCGGCGAGCGCATGGTTCCGAAAGTCATGGCAGGTAAGAAGATTCGTGTCATCGGTTCCGCAGATCAGCCGCACTCCTTCACCTACATCCCCGATCTCGCAGCAGCGATGATCGCGGCGGCACACAACCCCGAACTTTGGAACTCCGTCCTCCACGCACCCACCGGCCCCGCGCTCACTCAGCGCAAGATCGCCGAGGCCTTCGCCCGCGCCGCCGGGGCATCCCCCGCCAAGGTGGGTGTACTCCCCGCCTGGGTGCTCGACGCCGTCGGCAAGATCAACACCGACAGCCGCGAACTCGCGGAGATGAACTACCAGTTCACCAAGCCGTTCGTCATGGACTCGGGCGCCAGCGAAGTGCTGCTCGGACTCTCGCCGACGCCGCTCGATCAGGCCGCCGAAGAGACCGTCGCGTGGTGGCGCGAGGAACAGTCTCGCGCCGCTGCCGCGTGAAGTGGCTGCACACGCTACGCAGGTGCGTACCGCCAGGAAAGTCCGCCGTCACCGAGTCCCGCTACCCAGCCACCACCGAAAGGCCGACCCGTTTCCAGGGAATCTACGAGATCGGCGAGCATCGCGCTGATCGAAGTCCACTGAGGTCCGGCGGCGTCCGCGTTCTCACGGGCATACTCGGTCACACAGCCTGACAGCTCCCCTTGCCTTGTGTCGCAGAATAATTCGTATCCGTCGCGGCAGGCGAAGGTCGTGTAGTCCGGAAGAAACTTTCCGATCGGGGTTCCTGCCGGTTGAGCACGGTCCGACAATGAGGGAACACTCTCCGGGACATCTCGCAGCTCGTACGCTGCCGGGGCTCTGCGGTGATTGGCCAACAGCTCGTCCAGATTGAGCATGTCGTGTTGGGGAAGGAACTGCATCCAGGCGCCGGGGGCGAAGCCGTTCTGGACCGAGTAGAGGTCTTTCAATTCGGTTGGCCATGCGATTCCGCTCAGTGCCTCGACCCGGTCGATTTCCGATTGCGCGGCTCCGGGCGCGAACGCATCCAGTGCTTGCGGAAATCCGTTTTCGGAAAACCAGGCGGCGATCCGTTCCCATTGCCGGCGCACTGATGTTGGTTCGGTCACGCTGTGAGCGTGGATACCCTCAGTCGCTTTCTTTTGCACGCCTCCTGGCCGTGGGGGGATCGTGAGGTGCCTGTCATCGCTGTAGACGTCCCGTACTTCGACCTTGTCGCCTGACTTGAAGAGATGAATCGGCTCGAATTCCGCGACGGGCCAGATCTGGATGAAAGCTTCAGGGTCGGCTTGATCAAAGTCCCTGCCGCGCACCGAGGCTCGGATGCGGTAGAGGCCAATCGGTAGGCGCTCGAGGAATCCGAACTCGTGGACCCGTTCGCCTGTCAATCGAAGTGGTGGTAGACCAGCGACAACGCTCTCGAGCGTGCCTTCTTCGATGGTCTCCCAATCATCGAGAGCGGGAATTCCCGGGTCCACATCCAGCGTGTCGACGGTGATCCGGACCGGGCCGGCGGTCGAACTCAACGCCAAGCGAGCGACAACGGGACTCAAACCGATGACCTTGCCGTAAGTGTGGACATACGGTTCACGAGGTCGCGGACCGAGAACCAGAACCGGAACTTCGAAATCGACTTTCGCCGTGGTAGCCATGTCGTCATTCTCCAGCAGTCAGCCTTGACGCAAGAACGGAACGGGTGTTCACTTCTTCACATGGCCTATCGCCGCACTCCGGCAGTACAGGAAAGATTGGACGCCCAACGCGCCCGACTGCTCGAGGCCGCCACGACGGCAGTGGCAACCCACGGCTATGCGGGATGTTCCATCGCCGCGGTGGCCAAGAACGCCGGCGTCGGCACCGGGACGCTGTATCGACATTTCGACGGCAAGGGCGAATTGTTCGCCGAAGTGTTCCAATCAGTCTGCAGCCGTGAGGTATCCGCAGCTCGGGACGCCGGAGACAGCGCCCGACATCTGGAAGGCAACCACCGCTCCGCTGTATCAGCGTCGGTTCGGACCTTCGCCGAACGTGCCATGCGCGCACCGGTTCTCGCCTATGCACTGCTGGTGGAACCGGTAGATCCTCTCGTCGACGAACAGCGGTTGATGTTTCGCGAATCGTTCCGCGATTGCCTGGCCACCGCAATTCGCTCAGCAGTCGAATCCGGTGAGATACCGCCACAGGACGCCACTCTGACGGCAGCGTGCATCGTCGGGGCAATCGGCGAGGCCCTGATCCTTCCACTGCGCGGCGGCACCACCGATCCCGCTGCGATCGACGCCATTCTCGCCTTCACCCTTCGATCGTTAGGGAGCTTCGATGACACCCACGCATGGAGTCACCAATCAGGTTCCTCCCCTGATCGATTACGACGCAGCCGAATACGCGCCGATCCTCGAGGCACTCCACCGTGAAGGCGCATCGGATGCACTCGAAGAGGTTCATCGAGTAGGGATCCGCGCCGGAAGCGCGCAGGCCCAGGAGTGGGGCGATCTGGCCGAGGAGCACCCACCCGTCCTGAGAACCCACGACCGCTACGGCAACCGTATCGACGAGGTCCGCTACGACCCCGCCTATCACCAACTCATGAGCACCGCAGTGGAATTGGGACTGCACGGCGCTCCGTGGGTTGACCCGAATCCACACGCACACCTCGTCCGCGCCGCGAAGATGGCCGTGTGGGGTCAAACCGACGCCGGTCACGGCTGTCCCATCTCCATGACGTACGCCGTGATCCCCGCGCTGCGGCACAACGCGGATCTGGCCGCGCAGTACGAACCCCTCCTGACCACGCGGCACTACGATTCGGCGCTGAAAGCTCCCCTCACCAAACCCGGATTGATCGCCGGTATGTCGATGACAGAAAAACAGGGCGGTTCGGATGTTCGTGCCGGAACCACAAGGGCAGTGCCACAATCCGACGGCAGCTACCTGCTGACGGGCCACAAGTGGTTCACCTCCGCGCCGATGTCGGACGTGTTCCTCGTCCTCGCCCAGGCACCGGGTGGTCTGTCGTGCTTCTTCCTGCCTCGGGTCCTGCCGGACGGCTCGCTCAACAACATGTACCTGCAGCGTCTGAAGGACAAGTTGGGCAATCATTCCAACGCGAGTAGTGAGGTCGAGTACCGCGACGCTCTCGCGTGGATGGTCGGCGAAGAAGGCCGGGGCGTGCGCACCATCATCGAGATGGTCAACATGACCCGGTTGGACTGCACGATCGGCACGGCCACCGGCATGCGCGTCGGCACCATGCAGGCAGTTCACCACGCGACGCATCGAAGTGCTTTCGGCGCCAACCTGATCGACCAACCCTTGATGCGAAACGTTCTGGCAGATCTGGCGGTGGAATCGGAAGCGTCGACCACCGTCGCGATGTGGCTGGCCGCTCTGACCGACCGCGCAACCGCAGGCGATGCCCACGCCAGCGCACTACGACGCATTTCGTTGGCCGTGAGTAAGTACTTCGTCTGCAAGCGCGGACCGATCCACGCTGCCGAGGCACTCGAGTGTCTGGGCGGAAACGGATACGTGGAGGAATCCCGGATGCCGCGCCTCTATCGCGAGGCTCCGCTGCTTTCGGTGTGGGAGGGTTCCGGCAACGTCGCGGCGCTCGACACACTGCGGGCGATGGCCAAGCAACCCGAAACACTGCAGGTGTTCTTCGACGAGCTGAAACGAGCCAGTGGAGTGGACGGCCACTTCGATCAGGCCGTGCGGGATCTCCAGGTGGCATTCGGCGATTTCGACGACATCGAATACCGGGCACGAAAGATCGTCGGCGACATGGCGCTCGCTCTGCAGGCCTCGCTGTTGCTCCGCTACGGGCACCCCGCGGTGGCCGACGCGTTCTGCGCGAGTCGGCTCGGAAACAGCTGGGGGAGTGTGTTCGGAACGCTGCCGAGGGGTGTCGACGTCGCGCCGATCCTCGAGCGGGCCACCGTCAAGATCGGCGCCTGACCCACCCACTACAGTTTCCGCTTATGAACCGAGCCTCGAACCGCCGCGAGGCCTGGCAGCGCGTACTGCACACCCTGCGTGAATCACCCGGCCTCGGAAGGCTGGCGCTCGTCCGCTTTTCCAGCCAGTTCGGCGACGGAATGTTCCAGGCCGCGCTCGGCGGCGCAATCCTCTTCAACCCGGAACGCGAAACCGATCCGGTGGCGATAGCGGCCGGCTTTGCCGTACTGCTCCTTCCTTATTCGGTGATCGGCCCCTTTGCCGGCGCTCTGCTGGATCGTTGGGACCGCCGCCTGGTGCTCCTGTGGGCGAGCGTGCTCCGCGGGCTCTTCATCCTGACCACTGCGGTGCTGCTGGTCGCCGGCGGCGGTGACACTCTGTTGTTGACCTGTGCGCTTGCTGCAATCGGAGTCAGTCGCTTCGTCGGGGCAGGCGTATCCGCAGCCCTGCCGAAGGTCGTCCGACAATCGTGGCTGGTGGCAACCAATTCCGTTCTCACAACGGCTGGTTCGGTGGTAGCCGCTCTTGGTGCTTCGGCAGCGGTGGCGATCATCGGCATGATCGGCGCGGGGGATCGAGCGTCAGGCGCCGCCGTGGCCATCGCAGCACTGGGATCGGTGATCGCGGCCCTCGCCGCGGCCAGGTTCACGGCCCGCTCACTTGGTCCGGTCGCCGACGAAGTGGTCCGCGCCAGTGCCGTCCGTTCGGTGACGGCCGGACTGCGCACCGGGGCAACCGCTGTCTGGGAGGCGCCCGGCGTCACCACGGCGATGATCGGAATCGGAGCGCACCGCATCTGCTTCGGCATCAACACCCTCATCATGGTGCTGGTCCTACGCGACACCTCGAACGGCTCCCAATTACCCGGAGGGATGGCCGGATTCGGTGTCGCCGTCGGCGCCACGGCAATCGGAATGCTGATCGCGGCATTGATCACACCGTTCCTCATCCCGCGGATCGGTCGCTCACGGACGATCACCTACGCCCTGGTGTGCGCGGTTCTCGTCCAGCTCGTCTTCGTGACCACGCTGACTCAGGGGTCGCTGCTGATTGCCGCTTTCCTGCTCGGCATCGCCGGCCAGTCCGTGAAACTCAGCGGCGACGCGGCCATGCAGATCGACATCGACGACGACCGTCGTGGTCAGGTATTCGCCCTGCAGGACACCGTGTTCAACGTCGCGTTCATCGGTGCGATCGCGGCAGCGTCGACGGTGATCGCACCCGATGGCAAGAGCGTCGGCCTGGCCGTTGCCGGTGCGGGTGTCTATGCCGCCGGATTGTCAGCGGTGCTGATCAACCGCAAGAAACGAGAAACTAGCCCTGCTGGGTAGCCCACCACTTCAGCAGTTCGGCCTCGGCCTCGTCACGCTCGAGCGGGCCGCGATCCAGACGTAATTCCTTGAGGAACGTCCATGCCTTGCCCACCTGCGGGCCGGCCGGGATGTTGAGCAGTTCCATGATGGCGTTGCCGTCGAGGTCCGGACGCACGCGAGCAAGGTCTTCCTGCTCGGCGATGCGCGCGATCCGCTCTTCGATGTCGTCGTACGTGGCCTGCAGCTGCGCGGCGCGACGCTTGTTGCGTGTGGTGCAGTCGGCCCGCACGAGCTTGTGCAAGCGGGGGAGCAGCTCGCCCGCGTCGGTGACGTACCGCCGCACCGCCGAGTCGGTCCACTGTCCCTTGCCGTAGCCGTGAAAACGCAAGTGCAGGAACACGAGCTGTGAGACGTCGTCGACCATCTGCTTCGAGAACTTCAGTGCCCGCATGCGCTTGCGCACCAGCTTGGCGCCGACCACCTCGTGGTGGTGGAAGCTGACCCCACCGCCAGGCTCGTTACGCTTGGTATCCGGCTTTCCGATGTCGTGAAGCAGTGCTGCCCAACGCAATACGAGGTCCGGATCGCCTTCTTCGAGATCGATCGCCTGCTGGAGCACCGTGAGGGAGTGCTGGTAGACGTCCTTGTGCTGGTGATGCTCGTCGATCTCGAGCTTCATCTGCGGAACCTCGGGCAGCACGTATGCAGCCAGTCCGGAGTCGACCATCATGTTGATGCCGTCCACCGGGTACATGCCCAGCATCAGTTTGTTCAGCTCCACCTGCACACGCTCGGCGGTGATTCGCTCGATCTGCGACGCCATCTCCTTGATGGCCTCGAAAACACGATTGTTCAACGTGAAACCAAGCTGCGAGACGAACCGGGCAGCACGCAGCATCCGCAGCGGATCGTCGTTGAACGAGTTTTCCGGCGCCGACGGCGTATCGAGCTCTCCGGCCAACAGCGCGTCCATGCCGTTCAGCGGATCGACAAACGTGTAGGAACCGTCCGCGCCGATCTTCATCGCCATCGCGTTGACGGTGAAATCGCGGCGCACCAGATCGTCGGCCAACGTCGTGCCGTACTCGACTATCGGATTACGAGAGACGCGATCGTAAGCGTCGGCCCGGAAGGTCGTGATCTCGATCTCCTGGCCGTGCTTGATGGCGCTGATGGTCCCGAACTCGATGCCCGTGTCCCACTGCTTGTCCACCCAGCCCTTGAGCAGAGCCTGAACCTTCTCCGGCCTGGCGTCCGTCGTGAAGTCCAGATCGCCACTGAAGCGGCCGAGGATCGCGTCGCGAACACTGCCACCCACCAGGAACAGCTCGTGACCGGCCGCAGCAAAACGCTCACCGAGCGGGTTCAACACGTCGGACAACGTGCCGAGCGTTGCAGTGGCGTCGGCAAGCAGTCGTAGGCGGCGATCAGCGTCGGAGGTAGGGACAGTCACGTGAAAGGAGCTTACTTAAGGTGCGCAAATAGCAGAACGCGCATACGAACGCGATAGACCGCTTTGCGCGGGTTACCGGGCAACGCTGCAACGCCAACTAGTATCGATGAGGTGTCTGGTGCCGAACGAACAAACAGGAGTCGCCGCAACCCGCGGCGTCGACCTGCCGTCGGCAACCCCGATAAACCTTTGATGCGAACCGTCCGTGAAACTTCTGCGGGCGGCTTGGTCGTCGACGGCTGGGGCGGACCCCCGGAACGTCTCTGCGCTGCACTGATCGGCCGAACCGACCGCCGCGGACGCCTGCTCTGGTCGCTACCGAAGGGCCATATCGAACAAGGTGAGACCGCTGAGCAGACCGCGATGCGTGAGGTCGAAGAAGAAACCGGTATCCAGGGAACCGTCCTGGCACCGCTGGGCAGCATCGACTACTGGTTCGTGACCGAAGGTCGACGCGTCCACAAGACCGTGCACCACTACCTCCTCCGCTTTCTCGGCGGTGAACTCTCCGACGAGGACATCGAGGTCACCGAAGTCGCCTGGGTGCCGCTGACGGAATTGCACTCGCGCCTCGCATACGCCGACGAGCGCAAACTCGCAGAACTCGCGTCCCAGATGATCGCCGAGATGCCGCGAACGGAAATACGGCAAGAACAGCGCCCGAAGGAACCGGACGCCGGATGAGAATGGCACTGCGGCGGGCCGGTGTGGCCGCTCTGGTGATGGCCGCTGTCGGTTTCGGGCCTGCAACGACGGCCGTCGCATGGGCAGCGCCGTCCAGCCAGCCCAGTGAGCGCGCCCCGGCGCGAAACACCAACGATGCCAAATTTCTGCAGCTGACCATCGACTCCACCGCACCGACCACGGTGACGACCACCAGCGACCGCAACGTCGTGGTCAAGGGCACGGTGAAGAACGTCGGTGACCGTCCCGTCGAGGACGTCGGAGTGAGGCTGCAACGCGCTCCCGCGATCGACTCCAGTTCGGACGTGCGCGCAGCACTCGATTTCGACCAGGCCGTTTTCGACACGGTCGGCGAATTCGACACCGTTGCCACCACCCTCGACACCGGCCAGTCCAAGCAGTTCACGCTCACCCTGCCGCTCCGGAGCACTACCGGGTTGTCTCTCGACATCACCGAACCGGGCGTCTACCCGATGCTCGTCAACGTGAACGGCACCCCGGAGTACGGCGGTGCCGCCCGACTCGACGACGCACGCTTCCTGCTCCCCGTCCTCGGTGTGCCGGCCGCAGCCGAATCGAACGCCACAGCCGGAACCCCCAGTTCGTCCGCCACGGCGGTCGTTCCCCCCGACACGTCCGCCCCGATCGGCGTCACGCTCATGTGGCCGCTGGCCGACGCGCCACGACTCGTCGGCGGAATCCCCGGCGCGGTCAACGAGCCCGTACGCCTGATCGACGACGAACTTGCCACCGAACTTTCCGACGGCGGCCGTCTGGACGCGTTGGTCGATGCGGTGGAGAACGCCACCAAGCCCGAGAGCGATTCCGATCGCCGCGTCACGGATGCGCTCTGCCTGGCAATCGACCCCGACCTTCTGATCACCGTCGAGAACATGACTCGCGGATACCTCGTGGCCGACAACTCGTCCGACCCCACCGGGCCGTCGCACGAAGGCCGCGGCAGCGACGCCGCCAACCAGTGGCTCGGCCGGGTGAAGACGCTCGCGTCCTCGATGTGCACGACGGCGGTTCCGTTCGCGCAGTCCGATCTCGCCGCGGTCACCTCGGTGGCCAATCCGGAGTTGACGGCTACCGCGCTCACACGGCCGGCGGACATCGTCGACAACATCCTCGGTGTGACCTCACTGCGAGATTTCGTCTGGCCGGATTCGGGTGTCCTCGACTCGGCCACCGCAGAGGTGCTGAGCGTGAATCCCACCACAGCGATGGTGGCTGACACCTCCGTCGACTCGGCAGCCCCGCAACTGTCGTCGCGGATAACCGGCTCACTCGACGCGCTTGCGTTCGACACCTCGGCAGCCGCAGCCTTGGCCGCCACCGGCTCGGAGCCGCAGGTCCCGTCGTACATCCCCGACGACACCGCGCCGACCATCGACATCGAATCGCGCAGCGCCCGGCGCCAGGACGCGCTGGGAGCGATGGCGTGGGCCGCGCTGACGCCGACTTCTCTGCCGCGCAATCAGATCTTCGCGCCGCCGCAACTGTGGACCGCGGACAGCAACGACGCCACGGCGGTGCTCTCGATGCTCGCGACCCTCATCCGGTCCGGGCTCGCCTCACCTCAGGCCCTGCCGGCACTGCTCGGCAGGCAACCGGGCGCGACGGACGCCGCCACTCTCGACTACCCGGACCGGGCTACCCAGGACGGTCCGCAAACGTCCGTCGTCGAGACCGCAACCACCCAACTTCCGCGTATCGACGGGCTCGAAGCTTCGCTCGTGGACGATCCGGCGGCTTCGCTCACCCCCCGGGGATTCACGGCGCCACTCCGCGAAGATCTGCTCCGTTCGATGACCTTGGCCGATCGCCGCAACGTCGACTCCGCGTCGGTCAATCGGGCGGAGCGGGCCGCGACCATCCGCGCCGACAACGTCACCGAAGCCGTCGACGGGATGTACCGGGCCGTCAGTGTGGTGTCTCCGGGCGGCGTCTACACCCTCGCGTCGGGGCAGAGTCCGCTCCTGCTGGTGGCGCGCAACGAGCTGCCCATCGCCATCAACGTCGACCTGCGTGTGGAAGCCCCACCCGAGATGCAGATCAGTGACATCGGTCCCAAACAGCTTCCGCCGCGAGGTAGCCGACAGTTGACTGTGCCCGCGGAAATGAACGATTCTCGCAAGCTGGAAGTCAACTTCTCGCTGACCACGACAGATGGCCGCCAATTGGGTACGCCGACCAGCGTGACCGTACGGTCGAATGCGTACGGTCGTCCCCTGGCCGCCGTGACGGCGACAGCGGGAGGGTTGCTGCTGTTCCTGGCAGGGCGACGGCTGTGGCATCGATTCAAGGGTCAGCCGGACCCAGCAGATGAAGGGTACGAACGCTCATGACCGGGAATCCACCCGAGGAGGGTCGCCGCTCGGCGATCACCCGCAAGAGTGCCACGACCCGCTCGCATCCTCGGATGCCACCGTGGGAGCGCGGTTACCCGATCCAGCCGGTCAACCCGGACGCACGTTTCGACGACGCACCCACCATGACCATCCCGGTGATCCGCGACTACCCCCGGTACCGCGAAGCCGAGATGGAGTTTGCCGACCGGGCGACGACCACGTCGGACGAGTTCGACACCGACGCCCATGTCCAGGTCGGGGAACGCAAGGAGACGAACTCTCGACTCCTCGCGGCAACGGGTTCCATCGCGATCGCGACGCTGACGAGCCGTATCACGGGATTCGCCAAGCAGTTGATGATCCTGATGGTCCTCGGCCCGGCCATCGCCAGTTCATTCACCGTGGCCAGCCAGATTCCGAACATGATCGCGGAACTGGTTCTGGGCGCCGTGCTGACCGCCATCGTCGTCCCCGTGTTGGTTCGCGCCGAGCGGGAGGACGCCGATCACGGCGAAGCGTTTGTCCGACGCCTCTTCACGGCGTCGCTCGTTCTACTCGGCATGGCCGCGCTGCTCGCGACCCTGGCAGCACCCGTACTCACCAAATACGTCTTCCTGTCCGAAGACGGCAAGGTCAGCACCGACCTGACCACGGCGCTGTCTTATCTGCTTCTGCCGGCGATCCTGTTCTACGGGCTGTCGGCGCTGTTCACAGCGTTTCTGAACACCAGACAGATCTTCAAGCCCGGAGCCTGGGCTCCCGTACTCAACAATGTCGTCGTCCTCGTGGTGCTCGTGGTCTATCGCCTGACTCCGGGTGAGATCTCGCTTGATCCGGTCTCGATGGGCGATGCAAAGCTGCTCACCCTCGGCATCGGCATCACCATCGGCGTCATCGTGCAGGCAGCCAGCCTGATCCCCGCGCTTCGCCGCGAGAAGATCTCGCTCAAACCGCTGTGGGGTCTCGACGACCGCCTGCGCCAGTTCGGCGGCATGGCCGTCGCCATCGTCTTGTACGTCCTGATCAGCCAGATGGGCATGATCTTCGCGACCAAGATCTCCTCCCACGCCGACGAAGCCGGCCCTGCCATCTACAGCCAGGCCTGGTTGCTCCTGCAGCTCCCGTACGGCGTGCTCGGAGTGACGGTTCTGACGGCGATCATGCCGCGCCTGAGCCGCAACGCTGCTGCCGACGACACCCCGGCCGTCGTGGACGATCTTTCGGTCGCAACGCGTCTGACCATGATCACGCTGGTTCCGATCATCATGTTCCTGACCTTCATGGGTCCGCAGGTCGGTGAAGCGCTCTACGGTTACGGCCGCTTCGGACCCGAACAGGCCGAACGACTCGGCACCGCTGTGAGCTGGTCGGCATTCACGTTGATTCCGTACGCACTGGTCCTGATCCAACTTCGAGTGTTCTACGCCCGCGAACAAGCCTGGACGCCGACGTGGATCGTTCTCGGCATCACTGCAGTGAAAATCGCTTTCTCGGCGCTCGCTCCGGTCTTCGCGTCCAACAGCGATCAGGTCGTGATCCTGCTCGGTGCGGCCAACGGTCTCGGATACATCACCGGCGCCGTCATCGGCGGGTACCTCCTGCACCGCAGCCTCGGAAACCTGCAGATGGCCAACGTGGGCAAGACAGTCTGGTCCGTCGTACTCGCCTCGCTGGCCGGTTCGCTGACCATGCTCGCGGTCGACCGCGTCCTCGGATTCGATCAACTCACCGAGCGTTTCGGCGGACCCGGCTCGATGGTTCGCGTCGCCGTCGGCGGCATCCTGATGCTCGCGATCACCTTCACGATTCTCTACTTCAAGAAGGTTCCGGAGGTTCTGTCGGTAACGGTTGCGGTCTCCCGCAAGATTCGTTCACTGACAGGTCGCGCCGAACCGGACACACGTAACAACACCGACGACGACGTCACCGAGCTGATTCCTGCAATCAGAACGGAATCAAACGAGCAAGAACGACCGGGTGCGCTCCCGTACCCTGGTCATGGGCGTACAGGATCGCAACCCGCGCGTATTCGGGGACGGGCTATCGATGGAGAAGGAGCGAGGGTGAGCGACGACAACGTTTCCGGCAACAAGAGTGCCGGGACTTCTGCCGTGAAAGCGTCCGAACAGAAGTCAACGGCATCGTCGGGCACACCTGCATCCACGAGTTCCTCCGCATCTGCCGGCCAGAAGCCACAGCAGGGTCAGAAGCCACAGCAGCCCGCACAGCGACCGCAGCAGGGCCAAAGCCCGCAGGGTCAAAAGCCGCAGCCGCCGGTGCAGAAGGCCGCTCCGCCGGTACCTCCGGTCAGTGTGTCCAAGACACCTTCGGCGCCCGTGTCGAAGACACCTTCAGTGCCTGTCTCGAAGACACCCGCGCCGAAGACGCCTGCTCCGGACAAGAAGGCACCCGAATCTCAGAAGACGGCTGCCGCTCAGACACCACCGCCCGCTGCACCTCGCACACCTTCCGCCGGATCCGCATCACGACCGGCCCAGCGACCGATGCCACGTGGACCGAAGCTCATCCCGGGCGCATCTGTCGCCGGCGGACGCTACCGTCTGCTCGCGCCGCACGGCGGAACCCGCGGACTGCAGTTCTGGGAAGCTCTCGACGTCAAGCTCGACCGTGAAGTAGCCCTGACGTTCGTCGACGCCGATCAGCGCGGTGACGACGACAGCCAGTCCGGACCGCAGGCAGTTCTCTCACGCACTCTGCGCCTGGGACGAATCAACTCGCCCGGTCTGGCTCGCGTCCTCGACGTCGTCCGCGGAAGCTCGGGCGGCATCGTCGTCGCCGAATGGACTCCCGGCCGCTCGCTGCGTGAGATGGCCGAGACGACGCCGTCGCCGATCGGTGCAGCCCGCGCCATCCGCGCCCTCGCGGCGGCTGCCGAAGCTGCTCACCGCACCGGCGGTGCGCTGTCCATCGATCACCCGGACCGCGTTCGCATCAGCATCAACGGTGACGCCGTACTGGCGTTCCCGGCGACGCTTGCCGACGCCGATTCCACCAGCGACGTCCGCGGTCTCGGCGCCATGCTGTACTCGCTCATCACGGCTCGCTGGCCGCTGGCCGAACCGTCCGCCGGTCCCGTCGGTGGTTTGCTTCCCGCCGGCCGCGGCGCCGACGGGAACATCGTCGAGCCTCGGGTCGTCCGTCCGGAGGTTCCGTTCGACATCTCGGCCGTTGCGGTTCGAGCGTTGCAGTCGGAGAGTGGAATCCGCACTGCTGCCACCGTGCAGCACATCCTCGATCAGGCGTCCGTCGTCAACGACAAGACGGAAATGATTCCGGCACTTCGTCTCGGCCACCGCGAACAGGGTGCGTCGGGTCATGCACTGAACGACCCCGAAGCCATCGAGGCCGAGAAGAAGAAGTCGACGCGGATGCTCGCGGCACTGACGGCGCTCGGTGTCTTCACCGTGATCGTCCTGATTCTCCTTGTGGTGTGGGTAGCGAGCTTCCTCTCGGGTGGCAGTAACGACACCCCGCTCAGCGAGCAGAGTTTCGGACTGACCACCGAAGCCACTGCGCCCGAGAACAATTCACCGGCGCCCGCACCGGCGGCAGCAACCGTTCCGGTAGCTTCCTCGGCCGTAACGGTGTTCTCGCCCCAGGGAACGCCGGATCAGCCGGCAACAGCGAAGAACGCCATCGACGGCAATCCGGCCACCGCATGGTCGTCGGATTCGTACTTCCAGCCGTTCCCGTCGCTGAAGAACGGTGTCGGCCTGATGGTGACGCTTGCCGATGCCGCCAACCTGAAGAACGTTGCGATCACGTCTGATTCGCCGGGAACCGTCGTTGAAATCCGTTCTGCCCCTTCTGCGAATACTTCGCTGGATCAGACCAAGGAAATCGGATCGGGTGTCCTGAAGAACGGCGTGACCGACATTCCAGTCACGTCGGACGGCTCGGGTCAGTATGTCCTGGTTTGGATTACGCAGCTCAGCACCGAATCCGGACAAAACCAGACATCCATCTCGGAGATTGCATTCACTGCTGCAAAGTGATCGCCCTTGGCCCTTCTGAAACCTACCGACTGGGCTAATATCCGCCCGTGCACAGTTATCGGGGGGGCACCGGGGGCGGAGCCGGAAAATTCGAATCCAGAAGTTTCGAGAACAAGAATCTCGAGGCGACGGATTTCGAATTGTTGACTGCTCATGTCGAGGGCGATCGGCATGCGTTCCGTGAACTACTGACCAGGCATCAGGATCATCTATGGCACGTTGCCCGGCGAACGAGCTACTCGGACGAGGATGCGGCCGACGCTCTCCAGGAGGGTCTGCTGTCCGCGCACCGCAAGGCGGCGAAGTTTCGCGGTGACGCGGCGGTGCGCAGCTGGCTCCACACCATCGTGGTCAATGCCTGCCTCGACCGGATCCGACGCAACAAATCGCGGGCCGCGTTTTCTCTGTCTTCCGAGAATGCGGAGGAACCCCGCGATCACCGCGATTACGCGGCAGGAGTGGACATGAGCCTGACCGTCGAACAGGCACTGGCATCGCTGCCCCCTGAGCAGCGTGCTGCCGTCGTCGCCGTCGATGTCGAGGGGTATCCGGTGGCCGAGGCCGCCGAGAGGTTGGGAGTACCCGTAGGGACCGTGAAGAGTCGCTGCGCCCGCGCGCGTAAGCGCCTCGCCACCCAGTTGGAAGACTTTCGCGAAGGCGGGAACCATTCGTGAACCGGACGCGTCCTATCTTGTAAGCGTCCACACCGACTGCCGAGGGAGGGTTCATGACAGATCCGTCTGTTCGTGTTCCGTCGCCTCCGTATTCGGAAGACCTACTAGCGGATCTTCACGCCGGGGTTCTCGATCCCGAAACCAGTGCAGCCCTGTGGCCGCTGGTGCACGCAGACCCCGACGCCCATGCATTTGTCACTACTCTCGACAGCGTCACGGCATCACTCGCGACACTGAACTCGCGCGAGGCCTCTCACGAACGGATTCCGAATTCGCTTGCCGAGCGAATCAATTCGGCACTGGATCTACAGTCCAGCCAGGTCGAGCCGCCAGCACAGACTACCGTCGTGCCGTTCCGGCGACGCCCACAAGCGTGGGTTCTCGGTGCCGCAGCAGCCGTGTTGGCGGCCTTCGTGATCGTTGTTATCGGAACCCGAGATTCCGAACCTGCCGAAAGTGTTGTCGCTCAACCGAGCACACCGGCGACATCTGCTGTCGACGATCCAGATTCGGCGTCCCTGCTCACACTCGTCGGATCCAAAAACCTTGGACCACTGGATGATCCATCCAAACTTGCCGGATGCCTACGCGCCAACGACATCGACGAGGGCCGGCCTCTGCTCGGTTCCGGCGAGATTCGCATCGACGGGGCGCCGGCGATAGTCCTACTCTTCACGGGATCGCAGCCGCGTCAGATCACTGCACTGACTGTCGGCATCAACTGCAGCGACGGGAATCCGAATACGTTGTCGGTCAAGAACATCGGCTGACGTCGACGGTCAGCGCGGCGATGCCGCCGGGAGTAAGAGCTCGAGAATTCTCCCACGCAATGCGTCCGTATCATCCTCGACCGCTATCAGACTCGAAAACATCGCTGCCCCGGCCGCCAATACCAGCACGGCCTTGGCATCGAGCAGTGCCGATTCAGGATCTTCGGCGTTCTGAAGGAACAGTTGCGTACTCGGTCCACTGAACCCGCGCCACAATTCGTTGCGCAGGTCGTCGTGGTCGCGCAGGGCCGCCAGCAATCCTGGCGACGCGGCGCGAACCTCGGGACGGGAGAAGAGCTGAGCACTTCCCTCCACCACCCAACGGATCCAGCCGTCGCGATCGGTGCCCTCGAACGGTGTCAGGTCCGGTGTCGCCCCCAGGATCGACCCGAGAACAAGATGTGCCTTCGACGGCCATCGCCGCGACATCGAGGCTCGGCTGACTCCTGCCCGTGCCGCGATCGCCCGGAGACTGAGTTGATCCCAACCGACCTCGAGGAGCATCGCTCGGGTGACCTCGAGGACTGTGTCGTCGATGCGTGGGTCTCGTGGGCGACCTGATCCTGTGGCATTCATCGTGTCGAATTGTCGGACAGATTAGGAGTAGGCGCTATATCGTCGTAGTTACGAGTCCACTGGCATCGTAAAGATCAGGCCGCCGCAGGAAGTTGAAAATGACCACAGCGCCCACACCGTCGATATTCGAACCCGCACGTCTCGGCCCTCTGACCTTGCGCAACCGCATCGTCAAAGCTGCAACGTTCGAGGGCGTCATGCCCCGGGGAGCGGTCTCGGACGATTTGATCAACTTCCACGCCGAGGTGGCCCGCGGCGGGGCCGCGATGACCACTGTCGCCTACTGCGCCGTCTCACCAGGTGGACGAGTCCACCGCGACACCCTTGTCATGGACGAGCGCGCGCTGCCGGGACTACGCAGACTGACCGACGCCGTCCACGCCGAAGGCGCACTTGCTGCGGCGCAGATCGGCCACGCGGGACTGGTCGCCAACACGCTCTCCAACAAGACGAAGACTCTGGCGCCGTCGACCCGGCTGAGTCCGCCCGCGATGGGCCTCGTCAAGGGCGCGACACTCGCCGAACTCGACGGTGTCGTCTCCGACTTCGAACGGACCGCTCGCGTCGCCGTGGACGCAGGATTCGACGCCATCGAGGTCCATCTCGGCCACAACTACCTCCTCAGTTCGTTCATGAGCCCCAATCTGAACAAGCGCCACGATCGATACGGTGGCAGCGTCGCCAAGCGCGCCGAGTATCCGCGTCGAGTCGTCGAAGCGGTGCGACGGGCCGCTGGATCCAGCGTGGCGGTCACCGCGAAATTCAACATGTCCGATGGGGTGCCGAAAGGTCTGTGGCTCGACCAGAGCCTGCCGATCGCCCAGATCCTCGAAGCCGACGGCCATCTGGACGCGATGCAATTGACCGGTGGCAGTTCACTTCTCAACGGAATGTACTTCTTCCGCGGTGAGGTCCCACTGGCTGAGTTTGTCGCCTCCCAACCCAAACTCGTCGGGTACGGGCTGAAGTTCTACGGTCCCAAACTCTTTCCGACGTACCCGTTCGAGGAGGGCTTCTTCCTGCCCTTCGCCCGTCAGTTCCGACAGGCGCTGAGGATGCCACTGATCCTGCTCGGCGGCATCAACCGCGTCGACACCATCGAGCACGCACTGGATGAAGGATTCGAATTCGTCGCCATGGCGCGCGCGCTCCTCAGGGACCCACAACTGGTCAACAAATTCCGAGCCAAGAGCGTCGACGAGGGGTTGTGTATCCACTGCAACAAGTGCATGCCCACCATCTACACCGGCACACGCTGTGTGGTTCGGGACGCGCTGGTGGTTCGGGAGGCAGCGCGCCCCGCCCAGTGAGTCCCACACTGTGAGCTGCCGGCTGTGAGCCACTTTCCAGCCGAGTGCGGGAACAACACCCCTTATCCTGGTGTTGATCGGTACGGCTCTCCAAGAAGCGGAGGGTCTGCACTCACTATTGGAAGGCTCGCATGACCACCCAGCTGGAAAACACGCCCGCGGTCCATGACGTCATCATTGTCGGTTCCGGACCGGCCGGCTACACCGCTGGTGTCTACACCGCGCGCGCTGAGCTCCAGCCCCTGCTCTTCGAGGGAACCCAGTTCGGTGGCGCCCTCATGACCACCACCGAGGTCGAGAACTTCCCCGGATTCCGCGAAGGAATCATGGGCCCCGATCTGATGGAACAGATGCGTGAGCAGGCACTTCGCTTCGACACCGACATCCGCACCGAGGACGTCGAAGAGATCGATCTCAGCGGCCCGATCAAGACGGTCGTCGCGAACGGCGAAACGTACGCCGCGCACGCGATCATCCTCGCCATGGGCGCGGCAGCCCGTTACCTCGGCATTCCCGGTGAAGAACGCCTCCTCGGCCGCGGCGTCAGCGCCTGCGCCACCTGCGACGGCTTCTTCTTTCGTGACCAGGACATCGTCGTGGTCGGCGGCGGCGACTCCGCGATGGAAGAGGCAACCTTCCTGACCCGCTTCGCTCGCTCGGTCACCCTGGTGCACCGCCGCGAGGAATTCCGCGCCTCACGGATCATGCTCGAGCGCGCCAAGGCCAACGAGAAGATCCGCTTCCTGACCAACGCGGAGCCCGTCGAGGTCCTCGGCGAGAACAGCGTCACCGGGCTCGTCGTTCGTGACACCGTCACGGGTGAGACCTCCACACTCGAGATCACCGGCATGTTCGTCGCCATCGGCCATGACCCGCGCAGTGAGCTCGTCAAGGGCCAGGTCGATCTCGACGACGCCGGATACGTGCGCGTCGCTCCCGGTTCCACCGCGACCTCCGTCGACGGCGTCTTCGCTGCCGGTGACCTGGTCGATCACACGTACCGCCAGGCGATCACCGCTGCCGGCACCGGATGCTCCGCAGCAATCGACGCCGAACGCTGGCTGGCCGACCGCGGCGACATCACCGCCAACACGCTCGACGCTGCCGGCCATACGGTCGACGTCGTCGGCGCTCCCTGATTCATCAAGCTGTCGTACCCAACCCTCGAGGAGTAACAGTGTCGAATACCGTCACCATCACCGACGATTCCTTCAAGCAGGACGTCCTGGGCAGCGACAAGCCCGTTCTGGTCGATTTCTGGGCAACCTGGTGCGGCCCGTGCAAGATGGTCGCCCCGGTCCTCGAGGAGATCGCCGGTGAGAACAGCGAGAAGCTGACCGTCGCGAAGCTCGACATCGACGCCAACCCGGCGGCCGCCCGCGATTTCCAGGTCATGTCGATCCCGACGATGATCCTGTTCAAGGACGGCAAGCCGATCAAGACGATCGTCGGCGCCAAGGGCAAGGCCGCACTGCTCAAGGACCTCGCAGACGTTCTCTGACGGCTGGATGAGCATCGTGGATTCTCGCAATCCACAGAATTTCTGAGATAATCGATCGATGTGCCTGATCGGGTCTACGACCAGGCACATCGATCGAATTCGTTAACCGATCCGAGAGGCTTTCACGCATGCACAGACTCCGACACGGCGATCACGGCCCGGCCGTCGCCGAGATTCGGGGCACATTGACGAAGCTGGGATACCTCCATCACGGAACTTCCGGTATTCGACGTGAAAGCGCCGACGGTGCCCACTGGGTTGCACCCGACGCCATCTTCGATCATCAACTCGACAGCGCCGTTCGCGCCTTCCAGCAGCAGCGTGGGCTACTTGTCGACGGCATCGTGGGCCCGGCCACCTATCGGTCACTTCGCGAGGCCTCGTACCGCCTGGGCGCCCGTACGTTGATTTACCAGCTTTCTGCGCCGCTGTACGGCGACGACGTCGCAGCTCTGCAGGCCAAATTGCAGGACCTCGGCTTCTACGCAGGTCGGGTCGACGGTTTCTTCGGCCCGCAGACCCACGAATCTCTCTCGTCTTTCCAGCGTGAAATCGGGATTGCCGCCGACGGTATCTGCGGACCGCAGACACTCCGTTCGCTGGAACTTCTGGGAACCCGCGTCACCGGTGGTTCCCCACATGCGATCAGCGAAGAGGAACTGGTGCGGCGCAAGGGCCCGCAACTGGGCGGCAAGCGCATCGTCATCGATCCAGGCCTCGGTGGTCCGTCCACCGGCACCATCGTCAACGGCATCTCCGAAGCCGACATCCTGTGGGATCTGGCTATGCGCCTCGAGGGGCGGATGGCAGCAACCGGGATGGAAACCTTCCTCTCCCGCCCGCACAACGCCGATCCGAGCGAGGCCGAGCGCGCGCTGACGTCCAACGCATTCGACGCCGATCTGATGATCTCCCTGCGCTGCGACAGCAACTCGAGCCCGTCGGCGAACGGCGTCGCGAGCTTCCACTTCGGAAATTCGCACGGTTCGGTCTCGATGATCGGGCAGGTGTTGACCGGTTTCGTTCAGCGCGAGATCGTTGCGCGAACTCCGTTGCGGGACTGCAGAACTCACGGTCGAACGTGGGAGTTGTTGCGCCTGACCAACATGCCGACGGTACAGATCGATCTCGGCTACCTGTCCAACGCGTCCGACGTTGCGGTACTGACGAATCCGCGGATGCGTGACACCATCGCCGAGGCCATCTTGATCTCGGTCAAGCGGCTGTACCTACTGGGTCAAGACGATCAGCCGACCGGCACCTTCACCTTCGCCGAGCTTCTCGCAGAAGAACTTTCGGTAGCCGACCGCATTTCGTAGGTCCTGCGGTCGGCACCTGCTCACACTCTGGCGAGTTCGCTGATCTCCACCATTTCGAGAGCTGCGGCCTTCAGTAGACGGTCGAGGGCTTCTTCGACGTCGACTTTCCATTCGTGATCTCGATTGAGTTCGAGACGAAGGCGCGGATAACGATGGTGCGGAGCCACGACCTCGAAACCGTAGTCCTCGAGGAACTCGGCACTGATCATGCATTCTGCGGGTGAACATTCCAGAGCTGCCGTTGCACTGGCCACGTCGGAAGCTGGCCCCAAGTCGCCGCTACGGATACCGAATGCCTCGAGCGCACGAACTCCTCGTCGAACCAGATCTGTCACGACAGCGGCCAGCAGGCTCGGCCCTAGTTCTTCCTCTATGCCCGAGGGCTCGAGGCGAAGGCTTGTGAGAAGCACTGCGTCCGAGCTGACCGGGCTGGTGGGAAACAGTTGCGCGCGCGGGATCATGCGGGGAGGGGCGTACAACGCACTGCCGAGCGGCTTTCCGTCGCGGACGGCGACCTGTCCGCACGAACCCCACTCGAGCATGACCATCGACAGCCAGGCTTCCTTCTCGAATTCCTGATCACAGAATCCTCGGGCGTCATGAAGCGCGCCCGGGTCCATCTCCCAGAACACGCATCGGCGCGCATGGGCGGAAAGCTGATCGAGGCTGTCGAGTGTGAGAGAGGTGATGACGTGAGTCGACACTGACTAACTCACTCTCCGTAGGTCCCCGAAGCGGTTTTGATGTTCGCCCGCCGCTTTTTTCTTCTCCAGGATAGGCCAGCTGTACCGAGTCGGCAGTGGCGCGAGAGTTGATCGCTCTAATGTATTGCTGTTCAACATCTTTCGTCCCGGTTCAAGATTTCGAGAAGGTCGGACCGCCTAAATTCGTCACAGTGACGAAAATAGGTGGTGTGCCCGGTCATCGTCATTACGTCACCAAACGGGCATCCGAGTTCACTACGTCGATTTCTGCGCTTCCATCATTCCGACGATGCGTTGTAGGTCGTCGACCGAACCGAATTCGACCACAATCTTTCCCTTCCGCTTGCCCAGACTGACTGTCACCCGAGTGTCGAACGAGTCCGACAATCGCTCGGCCACATCCTGCAGACCCGGCATCACGATGGGCTTGCGCTTCTGTGGGGGAGCGATCTCATTATCCGCCCGGTTGGCCAGAGTGACTGCTTCCTCCGTCGCGCGAACAGACATTCCTTCCGCGACGATGCGCGCCGCCATGACCTCCTGAGCGTCGGCACCCGCCTCGAGGGACAGCAGTGCACGAGCATGGCCGGCCGAAAGTACACCGGCCGCAACGCGACGCTGAACCGCCACCGGCAGCTTCAGCAGACGAATCATGTTGGTCACGACGGGACGCGAACGTCCGATCCGATTGGCCAATTCTTCGTGGGTGACTTCGAACTCCTCGAGCAGTTGCTGATACGCCGCTGCCTCCTCGAGGGGGTTCAACTGCACTCGATGGATGTTCTCGAGGAGCGCGTCGCGCAGCATCGAGTCGTCATCTGTTTCACGAATGATCGCCGGAATTTTCTCCAGCCCGGCTTCCTGGCTCGCGCGCCAGCGACGCTCACCCATGACAAGTTGGTACTTGTCACCGTGACGACGGACCACGATCGGCTGCATCAAGCCGAACTCGCGGATCGAGTGAACCAACTCCGCGAGTGCTTCCTCGTCGAAAACGCTGCGAGGCTGCTTCGGGTTCGTCTCGATCAGGCTCGGTTCGATCTCGAGATAGACCGCGCCGGTCGGCTCGAGTTCGGTCTCCGGCTCAGCTTCTACCGGAGCCTTCGCAGCCGACGCCTTGGTGGCTTTCGGCGTTTTCGGGGCCGCTTTGGTCGGTGGGGGAGGGGAGGGGTTGCGCTTGTCGACGCCGATTACGACGTCCGCTGCAGCCGATCCCAGACCCGGCGCCGTGGCCGGCCCAGTGGGGATGAGAGCAGCCAAGCCGCGGCCCAATCCACCTTTGCGTGCTTGACTCATCTCACTGCTCCTGGGTCGTCGTGGTGGCAGAGCGGGCGGCAAGTTCACGGCCGGCGTCGAGGTAACTCATGGCGCCACGCGAACCCGGGTCGTAGTCGAGAACTGTCATCCCGTATCCGGGAGCCTCGGACACCTTCACGCTGCGCGGAATCACAGCGCGCAGAACGGCCTCACCGAAGTGCTTGCGTACTTCTTCGGCGACCTGGTCGGCCAGCTTGGTGCGCCCGTCGTACATCGTCAGAAGGACGGTGGAGACATGCAGATCCGGGTTGAGATGAGCCTGGACGAGTTCGATGTTGCGGAGCAACTGACCGACCCCCTCGAGGGCGTAGTACTCGCACTGGATCGGGATCAGAACTTCCTTGGCAGCGACCATCGCGTTGACGGTCAGCAGTCCCAGCGAGGGCGGGCAGTCGATGAGGACGAAGTCGACGTCAAGCTCTGCGAGCACCTTGTCGTTGAGCGCGCCTTTGAGTCGATTCTCGCGGGCAACCATGGAGACCAATTCGATCTCGGCGCCCGCCAGATCGATCGTTGCCGGGATGCAGAGAAGGCGCTCACTGTGCGGGCTGGTCTGGATCGCCTCCGGGGCCTTCACTTCGCCTATGAGCAACTCGTAGCTCGACGGGGTGCCCGAGGTATGGACGACGCCCAGAGCGGTGCTGGCGTTGCCCTGAGGGTCCAAATCGACCACAAGGACAGTGAGCCCTTGAAGAGCGAGCGCCGACGCAAGGTTCACCGTGGTCGTCGTCTTGCCGACGCCACCCTTCTGGTTCGCGATGGTGATCACGCGGCGGAACGCCGGCTTCGGCAGCGTCACCGAATGGGGATGAAGCACTTGGCTCGCTCGATGCGCGGCCGCCCCGATGGGGGTCTCCTCCGAGGAGATCGCCGCGTAGGGGGCGGTGAAATTGTCGTCGTCGTTGACGATCTGATCCGCACCCGCACTCGTGTGCTGCTTCGGTGTTTCACGTGAAACGGCGGATTCAGATCGACCCGACATTGACTGCTCCTTCGATTGGGAATCGATCACTAGGTGCTCTCATCATCTGTACATTGCTCTCGATTGCATGCGTGTAAATCATCAACGCTGGCGGCGCTTCGGGAGACGTTCGGCCTTCACCACAACAGTGGGGGTGCGGAGAATCTTGGCTCCGCATTCGAGTATTTCCAACTTACCTGCGCCCAACTTGGTGAGCGCCGTACGGTCTCGCTCGATCTCCTCGGCGGCACTCGAACCCTTGAGTGCCAACATCCGGCCGTGCTCGTGAATGAGTGGGAGGGACCAACGTGCCAACTTCTCGAGGGGCGCCACAGCTCGCGAGGTGACAACGTCCGCGCCGCCTGCTTCCTTCACGACGCCGGATTCCTCGGCACGCCCTCGAACAACCAAGACGTCCAAACCGTTGGACTCGATGAACTCCGCGAGGTACACCGAGCGTCGAAGCAACGGTTCGACCAGAGTCACCTTCAAGTCCGGGCGGGCGATTGCGAGAGGGATACCGGGTAGGCCGGCGCCGCTTCCAACGTCCACAACCGACTCGCCTTCGGCAATCAACTCACCGATGACGGCGCAATTGAGAAGGTGACGCTCCCACAGTCGAGGGACTTCACGGGGACCAATGAGCCCGCGCTCGACACCATCCGTCGCCAGGGATTGGTAATACCGTTCCGCGATCTCATATCTGTCACCGAACACTGCGCGCGCAGTCTCTTGTTCGTCCCAGTCAACCGACGCCGCACCATTCTGTTCCACGTGAAACATCCTCCCGCGTAAACCGCGAAATCAACAATCAAGACCGAAATCATTATCCGCTCTGGAGCCGACATGTGTTCGCTTCTGCACACCGACTCGCTGTGAGTCTGCCGACTCGTTCATTCTTTGGGAAGTATTCGGCCCAAAATTCAAGCGGGGGAGGGGAGGGGTTCACGTTCCACGTGAAACATTGCGCTGAAAATTCTTCCAATTCTGACGCGTTTCACGTGAAACATGGCCGGGCGATCGAATGCAGATAGGAGCGCAATTCTTAGTATCATCACAGTGACGAAACTGCCATGGGTAGTTACATGGATGGAATTCTGACCCAAAATGGGCAATTTTCAACGAAAAAGTGGTTGTAGAAAATTGCCGCCGTCGGACAGCCGAACGGACTCGGTCGGTCTGACGCAATCTGTTGTGCGACGCGGATGAGCTTCGAGTCCAAGTCCCGGACAGCATCGTTATCTCATCGCCGGTTGTTGCGAGCCATACATCCGTCGGCTTGACACTCCTGTTGCGGAACACCGGAGACTTGTCATCACAAAACGAGAATCAATCCAAGGAGCTTCGCACCTACCGATGCGCATCCGAGAGTTCACCCTCTCCGCTGGACTGATGGTGAACGCACTCCGCAGCATTGGGCTCGCCCTCGACTCCGTTCGCAGATGCATTGAGCAATCCGCACCACATAAATTTCTTCATCGAACTGCACCGTCGTTCCATGCCGGCTCGACACTGGGTGGGACTCGAACACGAGATCCGCCACTTGGCATCTCCGGAACGATCGTCGACTCCGGCGCACGACGAACCGTTCGCGACATTCGAAATATCCGAAGACGATCCGATCTCGGCGATCTAGGCGCCGAAGCCCCACAGATCGCGATGATCGAGCAAGCAAACGGTGACGGGCTGAAGTTGGTTCACGGCCGCATCCGTCAGGTTGGGGTTCGCGCTGACGATGGCACACCAGAAGCCATTGGGTCGTGATCGCCATCCAGTAGACATCCAATACCAATCTGGGATGGAGATCGAGGGCTCGGGGCAACATCCATCGATCCGGTTTCACGTGAAACGAAGGGCCGACTATTTCCGCTGGGGGAGGGGAGGGGCTCACATGTAGTACGCCGTGTTGTCGATCGATTATCCGAACGTGCACAGTGTGCCGCCGACAGCCAATGAGGCAATGAGGCAATGAGGCAATGAGGCAATGAGGCAAGCTGAGCATGACTGCTCTCCCGGATCGCCATGCCAGTGCAAGTGGAATGAATACGACGGCGACAACTCCCAGCGGCAACAACCAGCAGAGCCAATACTCCACCCCGCCCGGGCGGGAAAGACTGGACTTCCATTCTCTGCTGCAGTTCGAAGACCACGGGCCAACAACTCAGGCCGCACACGAGCATCCCGCTCAAAGCACTCAACATCGCCGCCCGCCTGCGAGATATGTTCGGGATCGAAGTCTCGGTCGCTACCCATTTTCGTATAACACCGTTGCAGCAGGATATGTGGGCCGAGTTGGAACCTGGCCACCTTTACCCCCTGGTACACGGCGGTCTCCGCGTCACCCCGTACACCGTCGGACAAGCTGGACAGAAAGGCCCGCGCCGGCACGACGGCAGCGAACCTCCGGTTGAGGCCCGGATCAGCCCGCCGGGGCCTCGAACACCATCCTGACCTCGGTCACTTGGTAGTTCGCCCGCTTGAACGCCGCGGCCATGGGTGTGTTGGGTACGTCCGTGGTCGCGGTGATGCGATTGGCGCCATCGGCTGCGTGAAAGCGGGTGATCTCGCAGAGGATGTCGTCCACGTAGCGGCACCCGCGTAGCTCGGGCACTACTCCGAGGTATCCGACGTTGCGGTGGTAGGGCGTCGCGGACGGGATCGCGAAGCCGACCAGCGTCCCGTCCATGGTCTCCGCCAGCCGCCACCACGATCGTTCGCCGGGGCACGACCGGTAGAACTCGAGATCGTCCCGGGCCTGGCTGACGATGTCCGTAGCCGCGATGCCTCGTTGCGTGGCGACGTCCAGGCTGCCGACAGCGACCCGCTGGAACACCGCGAGGAACTCCTCATCGGTGGCGGGACGGAAAGTCAGACGCTCGGAGGGGGCGGGCACACCGGCCGCAGGCGTCCACTCGAAACGCGGCCGCTCGATGATCTCGGTTAGTCCGGCCGCCTGGGCCGCCTCACGACGCCAGGACACGGCGTCTGCGACGGCGGAATTCGCGTCCTGCCCGGCGGTCGGCACGACCAGCACATACTCAGGTTTCGCATGGAACTCGGTGTGCGCCCGCGACATGAGTTCGGCGGCAAGCGCAGCACGATCCGGCACGTCAGCCAGCACGTGCAGGAAATCAAGGGCGAGCGGACGCTCACTGTCCTCACGCCCCACCACAGGGCACGCGCGACGATCCTGGAGCCGTCAACGGCGAACCAACTCCATTCCGGACGAAGCCGTCCGGCCGCCACCTCTTCCCGGAGCGAGTCAGTGTCGACGAACTCGACCGGATCGTTCATCGCGAACCCCACGGGCTCTTCCAGCTCGGCCCGTGTCGCGGGTCGTATCAGCAAGATTGCTTCCCTTCACGACGCTTCATTGACGACAGGTTCCGAAATAGAGATAGGCCGTGTCGACAACGATAGGCACCTGACCTTCACCGTGCCGCCGGATTCGGTTTCACGTGAAACACTCTCGGACACAAAAGCGGGCCCCGGAAAATCCGGGGCCCGCATTCGATCAAGGGGGGAGTGTCAGTCCTTGAGGACAACCACTCGACGAGACGGCTCAGCGCCTTCGCTCTCGCTGGAAACACCGGCGACCTTGGCGACGGCGTCGTGCACGATCTTGCGTTCGAACGGCGTCATCGGAGCAAGCTCTTCGCGTTCGCCGGTCTCGAGAACACGCTGTGCAGCTTCCGCACCGAGAGCACTGAGTGCCTCGCGCCGGCCCGCACGCCACCCGGCGATGTCGAGCATCAAGCGGCTGCGCTCTCCGGTCGACTGCTGAACTGCCAGACGAGTCAGCTCCTGGAGAGCATCCAGAACCTCACCCTTGCGTCCCACGAGCTTGGTCAGGTCGTCGCCGCCGTCGATGCTGACGATCGCCCGATCGCCCTCGACGTCAAGGTCGATGTCTCCGTCGAAATCGAGAACGTCGAGCAACTGCTCGAGGTAGTCGCCGGCGATCTCGCCCTCTTCGATCAGGTCGTCATCGGAATCGTCGATGTCTACATCCACATCGGTAACCGGCGCAGTGGTCTCGGTGCTCACGTCTGCGTTCTCTCCATCCACAACGATGTCAGCTTCACTGGACATTGGTCGTTCTCTTTCCTGGATCAGCGCCGTTTATTGCGCTTGGGGGAGTTGCCGCGGTTGCTCTGTGGCCGGTTCTGTTTCGGTTTCGACGTGGAACCACCACTGGAACCCGAGGGCCTCGGCTGTGGCTTCTTGAGCGAAACTTCCGGGGCGTCACCGTCGTCGTCGGCTGAATCCGCGGTCTTCAGCGCAGCCGGAGATCCCTTCTTCTTGCTGGGATCAGGACGGGCACCGGGCTTGGGCGCATTGTCGTTGCGGCGAGTGATCGCTTCCTGCTTCTTGGCTTCTTCTTCCGCGTCGATCTTGCGGAAGACGAGGTGCTGCTGACCGTAGGTCCAGATGTTGTTCGACACCCAGTACAGGAGGATCGCGATCGGAAGGAACGGTCCACCGACCAGAACACCGAGCGGGAAGACGTACAGGGCGAGCTTGTTCATGATCGCGGACTGCGGGTTCGCGGCAGCTGCTTCGCTCTGACGGGCAACAGAAGCGCGTGAGTTGAAGTGCGTCGCGATGCTGGCGATGATCATCAGCGGAGCGGCCACGAGAATGATGTTCAGCCGTGACGGAAGCTCGGGAACGTTCTCGGTGACGTAGGCCTGAAGCTGCGCAACCGGCGTCGTGATCGCGGCCGAGATGGGCGCGCCGAACAGACGAGCATCCAGGAACGACTGGACGTCAGTGGCCGAGAAGACGTAGTTCGGGGTGTTGAGGTTGTCCTCGGCGCTCATGCCCAGCTGGCCCATGCCGGTGCCGGTGCGGTTGAACGAGCGCAGGACGTGGAACAGACCGATGAACACCGGAGCCTGAGCCAAGACCGGGAGACAGCCCATGATCGGGTTGAATCCGTGCTCCTTCTGGAGCTTCTGCATCTCGACGGCCTGGCGCTGGCGGTCGCCCGAATACTTCTTCTGCAATGCCTTGATCTGTGGCTGCAGTTCCTGCATCTGACGCGTCGTGCGGACCTGCTTCACGAACGGCTTGTACAGAACCGCACGCAAGGTGAACACCAGGAACACCACGGAAAGCGCCCAGGCTATTCCGTTGTCCGGGCCGAGAATGAACCCGAAGACCTTGTGCCAGACCCACAGAATCGCGGATACCGGATAGTAGATGAAATTGAGCACGGCTCTAAGTACTCCTCTGTTCGTCCGTCGGACTGTGACACGCTGCGCGTGCTTCCGGACAGCTATGGCGGCTACCCGCATCACGGTCACGACGGGCAGGGACAGGGTCCCACCCTCCAGAATGCCAGGGGGCACACTTCGCCAACCGCACCACAGTCAAGAAAAGGCCTTTGATCGCCCCGTGAGTGCGCAGCGCTTCGACTGCGTATTCACTGCAGGTGGGGGTGAACCGGCAGGTCGGCATCCTCAAGGGCGACACATACGTCCGGTACAACTCGATACAGAAGATGAGAACAGTGGCGGGAGCGCGACGCACAGCCTTCAACACCGTGATAACACGGGAGGCTCTGGGAGTCTCGATCTGCTCAGAGAGCGGAGTACTCATGGCTCTTCACTTACCGACACCAATAGGTTCATTTTGGTCAGGCCCCCGCGCAACTGCTTGGCCAGTTCGGCTGAACTGGCGGTAGCTGCACCCGGAAGTGCGCGGATAACCACGTCTGTCTCCGGTGAAACCTGTCCGACGAAATCTGCACAGATATGACGAAGCCGGCGTGCGACTCGATGTCGAATCACCGCCGGCCCGACAGCCTTGCTCACGATCAGCCCGAACCGGGGACCGTGATTTGTTACTACCAGCGCCTCTACTTGCTCGCGATCGAACGCGTGCACGACAAGGTCGCGTCTTCCCATACGACGTCCACGTCGCACCGCCACGGAGAAATCCGCGTGGCGACGCAACCGGAACGGCTCAGGCAACACCCCGAGCTCCTGAACTCGAAATCAGATCAGGCGGTGAGGGAATCGCGGCCCTTACGGCGACGCGCCGAAACGATTGCACGACCCGCACGGGTACGCATACGAAGACGGAAGCCGTGAACACGCGCGCGGCGGCGATTATTCGGCTGGAACGTCCGCTTGCCCTTGGCCACGGTCAACACTCCTCGAAGTTCATTGACGCCTCCCGGCGTCATTCAGTGATCGACGCCTTACGGCGCCTTTGGATACAACAGGTACAGAACAATCAGCTTCACTCGTTGTGGCTTGGAAGACCGTTCCGACCTGACATATGTAGCCAGCACGAAGCGATCACCACCAGCGGGTGACCGTTCGAGGTTACTTACCACCGTTGCCAAGGTCAAACCAGCCCGATTCAGGGCCCTCCCGCGGCAACTGCGGCGACACGCCGACACTTCCATTATTCCGAAGATTCCGTTCGCGGTGTGCATACGGCCGTGACCTCGAGCGAGGCGGCAAGTGTGACCTTGGCAACAGTTCCGCTACGGAACGCAGGTGACCCGAAGGCAACCCGGACAGTTCCACCCGCGCACGCTCTCGACAAGGCCTCATCAGCACATACGGGCACGAGCACCGGACGCGACCCCGAATCCCGAGTTTCCACATTCATCCACAGGGCTGTGAGTGTTGACGCATCCCCGACACCAAGTGGCGAACGCCTCGAGTTCCGACAAAGTTGCAGGTAGATCAATTTCTCGGTCACTTTGACGAATTTGGTTGACGAAAAAACCGACTCAGTGCAGGTTTGTCCACATCTGTGGATAATTGTGTGGAAACACAGCCCAGGTGGCATATTCGTAGCCTGTTACGGGGTTCTCACCCCGGGTGGTAATCCACCGAATCATTCGACGCCGCAGCCATACGCTCGGCAGCTGCAGCACACCCACTGTCGGCGAAACACGGGAAGGAACCACGTGAACGACGATCCCAACGCGCTCGCACGGGTCTGGGTCGACGTGGTTGCAGAACTCACGAGTGATGACCCCGGAAGTAATCTTCCGGCTTTGAGCAGCAAGCAGAAGGCATTTGTCCGTCTGGTGAGGCCTCTCACACTTGCTCAGGGTTTTGCACTCCTCTCGGTTCCATCGCCATTTGCTCAAGAGACGATCGAGCGCGATCTACGCGAGCCGATCCTGCAGGCACTCGGACGCCACCTCGGTGGCCAGGTCGAGGGACTCGGTGTCCGCATTGCACTCGAAGACGATGCCGACGCACCCGCCGAACCGGTCGAGGAGCGCACGGGCAGCCGTCAGTTCGAGTCGGTCAACTCATCGGGCGCATACCGTCGGCGCAGATTCACCGAAGGCGACGGCGAACCTTCGGACTCCGAGACTGCCGAGACCGAAGAAGTCGACGACGACCGCGAAGCACTCGCGAGCGTTCACGAATCGTGGCCGTCGTACTTCACGAAGCCGCCCGCTACTCCTTCTGCTTCGGGGTCCGGCGCCAACAGCCTCAACGCGAAGTACACCTTCGACACTTTTGTGATCGGATCGTCCAACCGATTCGCTCATGCCGCTGCCGTCGCGATCGCGGAGGCGCCGGCGCGTGCCTACAACCCCTTGTTCATCTGGGGAGCTTCGGGCCTGGGCAAGACGCACCTTCTTCACGCCGCCGGCCACTACGCACAGCGACTGTTCCCCGGCATGCGGGTCAAGTACGTCTCGACCGAAGAATTCACCAACGACTTCATCAACAGTCTTCGTGACGACCGCAAGGTCGCGTTCAAGCGTCGCTACCGGGAAACGGATGTCCTGCTGGTCGACGACATCCAGTTCATCGAAGGCAAGGAAGGTATTCAGGAGGAGTTCTTCCATACCTTCAACACCTTGCACAACGCGAACAAGCAGATCGTCGTTTCCTCGGACCGTCCGCCCAAACAGTTGGCAACCCTCGAGGAGCGTCTGCGGACGCGCTTCGAATGGGGCCTGATCACCGACGTTCAGCCGCCTGAGCTCGAGACGCGTATCGCGATTCTGAGCAAGAAGGCGAGGATGGATCGCCTCGAGGTCCCGCACGACGTCCTCGAGTTGATCGCCAGCCGTATCGAGCGCAACATTCGTGAACTCGAGGGCGCGTTGATCCGCGTCACCGCTTTTGCCTCGCTCAACCGCCAGCCGTTGGATCTGACGTTGGCCGAGGTGGTCCTGCGCGATCTGATGCCCGATTCGTCGAGCCTCGAGATCAACGCGGCGACGATCATGGCGGTGACGGCCGAATACTTCAACATGTCGATCGACGACCTGTGTGGGCCGGGTAAGGCCCGGCCACTCGCTCAGGCCCGCCAGATCTCGATGTATTTGTGCCGTGAGCTCACTGATTTGTCCTTGCCGAAGATCGGTCAGACGTTCGGCCGTGACCACACGACGGTCATGTACGCCGACAAGAAGATCCGTAAGGAAATGACGGAACGCCGCAAGGTGTACGACCAGGTTCAGGAGTTGACCGCAAGGATCAAGCAGCGCTCCAAGCGTTGACCTGCACTTATTTCGATCGATGCCGCTCGAGGCAGAGGTTCCCTCGAGCGGCATCGGTGTATTCGAAGGGTTCCACGTGCGGTCCCCTCGAGGGCGGTTGTCCACCTCGAGGGACGACACGCCGGAGTCAGACACGCCGATGAGAACAAACTCTTCGTTTCTTGTGAAAAGTATTCACATCTGTGGATAAGTGTGTTGATAACTCCGAAAGTCTGTGGAGTTCTCGAGGAGGAATCCGAAAACTTTCAGAGAGTGCACAGAGGGGGTCGATTGGTCCTCGAGTCTGTCCTCGAGAAGTGCACAGGCCCTCGAGGGGACCTACCAGCGTCGACAACCGTTGCTCCACAGATTGCACAGGACTTATTACTACTACTGAGAATTTCCTAGGAAAAGCTCTTTGAAAATAGTTCTGGGGACAACTCCTGTTGAGAACCTCGCCTCAGGCTGCGCTCGCCGCGGCTTCGGCTTTCCACTTGCGCCCTCGAGGGCATACGGTGGGCATCGCTTGGTCTGTGTCAGACTTCAAGTGAGCTGATGCAGATCCGCAGCAGACGAACATGCCTACCGAGAGGAATAACCCGGCGATGGAGCTTGGAAGCCTGAAGTTTCGCGTTTCCCGGGAAGAGTTCGCTGATTCAGTAGCGTGGGTTGCTCGTAGCCTGCCCTCGAGGCCGCCCGTGCCGGTTCTCGGCGGAGTTCTTCTCGACGCAACCGAAGCCGGCCTCACCGTTTCCGGGTTCGACTACGAGGTATCCGCGCAGGTCCGCGTCTCGGCAGATGTCACAACTGCAGGTCAGGCACTCGTCTCCGGTCGCCTCCTCGCAGATATCACCAAGTCGCTTCCCAACAAGCCGGTCGATGTGACCCTCGAGGGCACTCGCGTGCTCATCTCGTGCGGAAGCGCCAAGTTCTCCCTGCCCACGATGCCGGTCGAGGACTACCCCCAGCTTCCGACGCTTCCGCAGCAGTCCGGGTCCATTCCCGTCGACCTGTTCTCCGAAGCCATCAGCCAGGTAGCTGTTGCAGCCGGCAAGGACGACACCCTTCCGATGCTCACGGGTATCCGTGTCGAGATCGAACAGAATTCGATCGTCCTCGCCGCTACCGACCGCTTCCGTCTCGCCGTACGTGAACTCGAGTGGACTCCGGCCAATCCCGACGTCCAGGCTGCTGTTCTCATCCCGGCCAAGACTTTGTCCGAGTCCGCGAAAACGCTTGCCGGCAATGCAAATTCGCCGGTCGAGTTGGCTCTCGGCTCCGGTACGACCATCGGAAACGACGGACTCCTCGGCATCGTCAACGACGGACGCCGCACCACGACGCGCCTCCTCGACGCCGAGTTCCCGAAGTTCCGTCAGTTGCTGCCTGCTCAGCACACCGCGATGGCAACGGTCGAGGTCACGCCTCTCATCGAAGCCATCAAGCGTGTAGCACTCGTCGCCGAGCGTGGCGCACAGGTTCGCATGCAGTTCTCCGCTGACGGCCTGCTCCTCTCTGCGGGTGGCGACGACGCCGGCCGCGCGGAAGAGACGCTCAACGCGTCGTTCCAGGGCGAAGCACTCACCATTGCGTTCAACCCCGGTTACCTGATCGACGGGTTGAACTCGCTTCACAGCGAAAACGTTCTGTTCGGCTTCACCACTCCCAGCCGTCCGGCTGTTCTTCGCCCCGCGGCCGAGGAAGAGCCCACGGCAGACGAGTCCGGTAACTTCGCTGCGCCCTCGAGCGAGTACACGTACCTGCTGATGCCGGTTCGCCTTCCGGGCTGAGTGGAACCCCGCACTTCAGTTCGCGCCTGACCAGGGAGAACAGTATGAAGATCGGACTCGTAGGTCTCGGCAAGATGGGCTTCAACATGCGTGAGCGCTTGCGCGCGCATGGCCTCGAGGTGATCGGATACGACCCTCGACCGGAAGTCACCGATGTCGGGTCACTTGCCGAACTCGCTGCTTCCCTCGAGGGACCTCGAGTCGTCTGGGTGATGGTTCCGGCCGGTGAAATCACCCAGAGCACCATTGCCGAACTGGCGGATGCCCTCGAGGGCGGTGATCTGGTCATCGACGGTGGGAACTCGCGTTACACCGACGACGCTGTCCATGCCGAGCTTCTGGGCGCCCGTGGGATCGGTTTCCTCGACTGCGGTGTCTCCGGTGGCATCTGGGGCCGTGAGAACGGCTACGGCCTGATGGTGGGCGGATCCGAGCCTGACGTCGAGAAGGCAATGCCGATCTTCGACGCCCTTCGCCCCGACGGTGAGGCTGCAGACGGCTTTGTCCACGCCGGTCCCGTCGGTGCTGGTCATTACGCGAAGATGGTGCACAACGGCATCGAATACGGCCTGATGCAGGCGTATGCCGAGGGGTACGAGCTCCTCGAGGCGGAAAGCCTGATCGCGGACGTTCCCGGCGTGCTCCGAGCTTGGTCGAAGGGGACCGTCGTACGTTCGTGGTTGCTCGATCTGCTTGTCGACGCCCTCGAGGAAGATCCGGAGCTTGCGCAGATCACAGGCTATACCGAGGATTCCGGCGAGGGCCGCTGGACGGTCGAGGAAGCTATCAAGCACGCTGTGCCCGCTCCCGTCATCTCCGCTGCTCTGTTCGCGAGATTTGCTTCACGACAGGATGATTCACCGGCCATGAAGGCTGTGTCCGCCTTGCGCAATCAGTTCGGCGGTCACGCGGTCAAGAGCGCTTCGCCCAAGAATTCGGCTTCTGGAAGCTAAGTGTTCGTTCGTAGATTTTCGCTGCGGGACTTCCGATCCTGGGATTCGCTGACGCTTGACCTCACACCGGGAACAACCGTTTTCCTCGGTTCGAACGGGCACGGTAAAACCAACGTCCTCGAGTCACTCGGGTATCTGTCGACGCTGTCGTCTCATCGAGTGTCCACGGACGCACCGATGATCCGCAGCGGTTCCGCCAGTGCTTTTGCCGGTGCAACGGTGGTCAACAACGGACGCGAACTGACCATCGACGTCGAACTGATCGAGGGAAAGTCCAACCGCGCCAGGATAAATCAGTCTCCGACGCGTCGCCCACGCGAAGTGTTGGGGATTTTGCAGTCGGTGATGTTCGCGCCGGAAGATCTGTCGTTGGTTCGCGGAGATCCTGGCGATCGTCGACGCTATCTCGACGAGTTGTTGACGTCCCGGATACCCCGAATGGCTGCTGTCCGTGCGGATTACGACAAAGTTCTGCGTCAGCGCTCAGCCCTACTCAAAACTGCCGGTGCGGCTTTGCGTCGCGGTTCTCGTGGTGGCGAGTCCGACAACGTCCTCTCCACCCTCGAGGTGTGGGACGGGCATCTGGCCGCTCACGGCGCACAATTGTTGGCCGGGCGCCTCGAGTTGGTCCATGATCTGGCGCCGCATCTGGCGGAGTCGTATCGTTCCATCGCACCCGAATCGCGGCCGGCGTCGATTCGATACAAGAGCAGTCTGGGGTCCTCGTTGGATCCCGAATTCACCGATCCTGCAAGGATTTCCGGTATCGACGACGTTGCATACCTCGAGGAGAGATTCCATCTCGAGTTGGCGCAGATGAGGTCGAAGGAAATCGATCGCGGAGTGTGTCTGGTCGGTCCGCATCGGGACGACCTGGAGCTGATTCTCGGCGACAGTCCGGCGAAAGGTTTTGCCAGCCATGGTGAATCGTGGTCTTTTGCGCTTTCGCTGAGACTGGCAGGTTTTGCTCTGTTGCGCGCGGACGGCAGCGACCCGGTCCTGATGCTCGACGATGTCTTCGCGGAATTGGACCGTCGTCGGCGTCGTGCGCTCGCCACCGTTGCCGCCACCGCAGAACAGGTACTGATCACAGCTGCTGTTCCCGAGGACGTACCGGACGAACTCGAGGCGGCCAAGTTCGGCGTCGAAGCCTCCGATACCGGAGACGGTCGGATATCCCGGATAGTGCCCGTAGGCTCGACGGATCAGGAGGTCGAGTTCGATGACTGAAGACAGCAGCGCGGCTCCGGAGCCCGAGCTCAAGGGGATCGATCTGGCGCGCCGTGCCCTCGAGGAGGCACGCGCGACAGCCAAAGCCAACGGCAAGGCCGTCGGGCAGGGGCGCTCGTCGCCCAAATACGGAAGTGGCCGTCCGCGTCGACGCAGCGGTTGGTCCGGCCCCGGCCCGGATGCGCGGGACCCTCAGCCGTTCGGTGCTCTCACCAGCGCTATCTCCAAATCGCGTGGGTGGTCCCCCAAGGTGTCCGAGGGCACGGTCCTCGGTCGGTGGCCGCAGGTCGTCGGAGAAGACATCTCCGCGCACGCCGAGCCGATCTCTCTGAAAGAAGGTGTTCTCAGCATCTCCGCCGAGTCGACGGCGTGGGCTACCCAGTTGCGCATGATGCAGTCCCAGATTCTGGCCAAGATCGCTGCTGCCGTCGGTGACGGCGTCGTGAAGACACTGCGGATCACCGGTCCGAGTGCGCCTAGCTGGCGCAAGGGAGAAAGGCATGTGAAAGGCCGCGGACCTCGCGATACGTACGGCTGAGGAAAACTCAACCAGGCCCTGGTTCTACCTATTACTTCGTGTTACAGTTAAAACTCGCTAGTGAGTGAACTGTGTCACAAGGCTGTCGTTCCCCACCGATCGGCAGGCATGAAGGAGTAGCTAGATGTCGCAGAAGATATCGACACCCGCTTCGTCGTTCGCCGAGCCGGATCACATCCTGTTGCAGGCTCGCAATGTCGAGTTCGACTGGTCCGATCTGCCCATGCACTGGATTCCGGGCGATCCGTTCAGCACACACGTTCTCAACGTGCTCCATCTGCTCCTCCCTGCCGGTGAGGAATGGTTTGTCGAGACCTTCAAGGAAGCTCTTCCCCTCATCGAGGACGAGAAGCTCCGTGAAGACGTCGTCGGATTCATCGGCCAAGAGGCGATGCACTCCAACGCGCACTCGGGCGTCCTGGTCCATCTCAAGGAGAACGGCCTCGATCCGACGCCGTACACCCAGCAGATGGAATGGACCTTTTCGAAACTGCTCGGACCGCGTCCGATGACAGGACTGCGTGCCGAGAATCACCTGGTGGAGCGCTTGGCGATCATCGCGGCAATCGAACACATCACGGCTTTTCTCGGCGACTGGGTGCTCAACGCCAAGGGACTCGACAAAGCCGGTATGCACCCGACCATGCTCGATCTGCTCCGCTGGCACGGTGCCGAGGAGGTAGAACACCGCTCCGTCGCGTACGACGTGATGCGCTACTTCGACAAGCGCGAGACACGCCGCATCCGAACCCAGATCGTCGTCACGCCGGTACTGGTGTGGCTGTGGATTCGTGGCACCAGGTTCCTGATGCGCAACGATCCCGAACTTGCCGCTCAGGCCCCCAGCCGTCGACGCCCCCACCTGTCCGATTTCATCGCGGCGGGTAAGCGAGGCACAGTTCCCACGTCGTTCGAGCTGGCCAAGCGGATGTCGACCTACTTCAGCAAGTCGTACCACCCCAGTAAAGAGGGCTCGACCGCCCAGGCGGTGCAATACCTGGCGTCGTCACCCGCAGCCCAGGCGGCCGCACGGTGATTTCACTCTCGAGGGTCAAGGACGTCATCTCCGGTCACGACGGGTTGCCGCGTTTTCCGGCTCCACCCGATCTGTCCGGGAAGAACCGTCCCGACCGCGCCATGCGCATCACGGAGTTGTTGGCGGACAAGTACCTTCGCGTGTTGACGGCCTACGACTACAACCCCGATATCGCGGGCCACAACCCCGACACGGCCATGAACATGGTGGTCAGCAAGCGTGAGGTGGTGGCGACTGACGAGAACGTCGTTCGCCTGCGCTTCGAATCCGCGGACGGCTCACCGATTCCGCCGTGGCATCCGGGTTCGCACCTGGACTTCCATCTACCTTCGGGTCTGCGGCGTCAGTATTCGCTGTGCGGTGACCCGGCCGATCGCACGGGATACAGCGTCGCGGTGCGCCGAATCCCCGACGGCGGTGGCGGTTCCATCGAGATGCACGCTCTCCAGCCTGGTGAGCACGTCACGGTACGCGGACCACGCAACGGCTTCCCGTTTGTCGGAGAAGGCAGCGCGTTGTTCGTCGCCGGCGGCATCGGTATCACGCCGATCATCGCAATGGTCCGTGCGGCAAGAGAATTGGGGATGAACTGGTACTTCGTGTACTCGGGCCGCTCCCGTGAATCCATGCCGTTCCTCGACGAGATCGCAACCTGGGATCCCGAGCGTGTCTTCGTGCGCCCGGACGACGAGTTCGGATTGCCCACCACCACAGACCTTCTCGGACGAGCGCCGGTCGGCGGCGCCGTGTACTGCTGTGGCCCGACGCCGATGCTCGATGCCGTCCGCCGCGGTTTCCGCGATACACCCTCCACCGCTTTGCATTTCGAGCGGTTCGGGGCTCCGCCGGTGATCGACGGCAAGGAATTCGAAGTGCAGCTTGTCAATTCGGGTCAGGTACTCACCGTGCCCGCCGACGAGTCCGCGCTCGACGTCATCAAGAAGACATTGCCCGGTGTCGGGTACTCGTGTCAGCAGGGTTTCTGCGGAACCTGTCGTGTGAAGGTACTCGCGGGTAAACCCGATCACCGCGAAAGGCGTCTGACCGACACCGAACAGGAAACGGAGATGCTCATCTGCGTATCCCGTTCCGACGGTGGACGTCTCGTTCTCGATCTCTAGATATTTCCCGACTCCGAAGGG
The DNA here is from genome assembly GCF_054589475.1 of Rhodococcus sp. no. 34. Lineage (NCBI taxonomy): Bacteria > Bacillati > Actinomycetota > Actinomycetes > Mycobacteriales > Nocardiaceae > Rhodococcus > Rhodococcus sp. no. 34. The sequence continues at coordinate 583,117 of NZ_BAAILK010000047.1, read as the reverse complement.
TTCGACAATGTCGAAGCACTCTCCTGTCCATGCCGTGACCGCGCGTCGCGTGACCAACGGTTCCGTCAGCCTGGCCGTGTTCGAGCAGGGCAAGGCGGACGGCGAGACCATCGTCCTGGTGCATGGTTGGCCCGACACCCATGAATTGTGGAACCGCATCGTGCCTTTGCTGGCAGATGACTTCCGCGTCGTCAGCTACGACAGCCGCGGGGCCGGTGAGAGCACGATCCCCTCGAGGGTGCAGGACTACCAACTGAGCGCACTGGCCGGCGATCTTTTTGCCGTCATCGACGCGGTCAGCCCGGGCAAGCCGGTGCACGTCCTGGCACATGACTGGGGATCTGTGGAAACGTGGGAAGCGGTCTGCGAGCCGGGTGCCGAGGAGAAGATCGCGTCGTTCTCGTCCATCTCGGGCCCCAATCTCGATCATCTCGGCAAGTGGATCCGGGCGAGCGTGTCCAAGCGTCGTTTCCTCGGCCCAGCGGCGCAGGGAATTGCGTCGGCCTACACCGTTCTGTTCCAGATTCCCGGGCTGTGCACCCTCCCGTTGCGTCTGTGGTTCTCCAAGCACTGGCCGGCATTTCTGGGCTTCTTCGACGGTCTGGACCCCCGTGTGGTCAACACCGCGCCCACCATCGCCGACGACATGGTGAACGGACTCAAGCTTTATCGCGCGAACATCCGGCCGTCTCTCGGCAAGCCGCGGGATCGGTACACGGACGTGCCTGTTCAGCTCATTCTGAACAAGTACGACAAAGCCGTTCGTCCGGTGGGATACGAAGACACCGAAAAATGGGTCTCCGACCTGCAGCGACGTGAAATTGCCGCGGGACACTGGTCGCCGTTTTCACATCCGGGCGAGGTTGCCGAACATGCGCGGGCATTTATCGCGAGCCTGAGAGAGCGTCGCTCGGAGAAGCAAAGTTCCTAGCGTTTCACCTTCAGGGGATCGTAAAAATTCGTCTGCGGCGCAGCCAGGGGTGTCATTGGCCGCTTCTAGTCGGTGCTTACCAGTAAGATGGTCAACGGTAACTAGCGGCAACATTCTCGAACCCGCTCCGACGACACCCGCAAGGGCTTGCTGACGGCTGCGCTCGAGTATTGACGGAGAAGGAGAGCTACCCACCCGTGGCTGCCCAGAAGTCAGATACAAGCACTTCCAGCAAGGACTACAACGCGTCGTCCATCACCGTCCTCGAAGGACTCGAGGCGGTACGTAAGCGTCCAGGCATGTACATCGGTTCCACCGGTGAACGCGGTCTGCACCACCTCATTTGGGAGGTCGTCGACAACTCGGTCGACGAGGCGATGGCCGGACACGCCACCAAGGTCGAGGTCACCCTCCTCGAAGACGGCGGAATCCGCGTCATCGACGACGGCCGTGGCATCCCGGTCGGCATGCACGCCTCCGGAGTTCCCACCGTCGAGGTCGTGCTTACCCAGCTGCACGCCGGCGGCAAGTTCGACTCCGACTCCTATGCCGTCTCCGGTGGTCTGCACGGCGTCGGTATCTCGGTGGTCAACGCGCTCTCCACCAGGCTCGACGTCGACATCAAGGTCGACGGCTACCGGTGGCAGCAGACGTACACCGATTCCAAGCCGGGAGAGCTCGTACAGGGCGACCCGACGAAGGAGACCGGCACCACCGTCAGTTTCTGGGCCGATCCCGAGATCTTCGAGACCACCCGCTACAACTTCGAGACCGTTGCGCGTCGTCTGCAGGAAATGGCCTTCCTCAACAAGGGCCTGACCATCACGCTGACCGACGAGCGCGCCGAGGTCATCGACGACGAAGCTGCCGAGGTGGCCGAGGCTCCCAAGTCTGCTGCCGAAGAAGCCGAAGAAGCTGCTCAGGCAGCGCCGCGTAAGTCCAAGACCCGTATCTACCACTACCCCGGTGGACTCGAGGACTATGTCCGGCACATCAACAAGAGCAAGACCCCGATCCACAACTCGGTCGTCGGATTCACCGCCAAGGGCACCGGCCACGAGCTCGAGGTCGCAATGCAGTGGAACTCCGGCTACTCGGAGTCCGTGCACACCTTCGCCAACACGATCAACACCCACGAGGGTGGTACCCACGAAGAGGGCTTCCGCGCCGCACTGACCGCAACGGTCAACAAGTACGCGCTCGAGAAGAAGCTGCTCAAGGACAAGGATCCCAAGCTCACAGGTGACGACATCCGTGAGGGACTCGCGGCCATCATCTCGGTGAAGGTCGGTGAACCCCAGTTCGAGGGTCAGACCAAGACCAAGCTCGGCAACACCGAGGTCAAGTCCTTCGTGCAGAAGGCGTGCAACGAGCACCTCGCGCACTGGTTCGAGGCGAACCCCGCCGACGCGAAAACCATTGTGAACAAGGCTGTTTCGTCGGCGCAGGCCCGCGTCGCCGCACGTAAGGCGCGTGAGCTGGTCCGTCGTAAGAGCGCGACCGACCTCGGTGGCCTGCCAGGCAAGCTCGCCGATTGCCGCTCCAACGATCCGGAGAAGTCCGAGATCTACATCGTGGAGGGCGACTCCGCAGGCGGCTCGGCCAAGTCCGGCCGAGACTCGATGTACCAGGCGATCCTCCCGCTTCGCGGAAAGATCATCAACGTCGAGAAGGCGCGGATCGATCGCGTCCTCAAGAACACCGAAGTCCAGTCGATCATCACCGCGTTCGGCACGGGCATCCACGACGAGTTCGACATCGCCAAGCTGCGCTATCACAAGATCGTGCTCATGGCCGACGCCGACGTCGACGGTCAGCACATCGCAACGCTGCTGCTCACGCTGCTGTTCCGCTTCATGCGGCCGCTCGTCGAGCACGGCAAGGTCTACCTCGCGCAGCCGCCGCTGTACAAGCTCAAGTGGCAGAAGGGTGCGCAGCCGGAATTCGCGTACTCCGACCGCGAGCGCGACGCGATGGTCAAGGCCGGCCTCGAGTCCGGCAAGAAGATCAACAAGGACGACGGCATCCAGCGCTACAAAGGCCTCGGCGAGATGAACGCCAAGGAGCTGTGGGAAACCACGATGGACCCGACGGTGCGCGTTCTGCGTCTCGTCACGCTCGACGACGCGGCTGCTGCCGACGAGCTGTTCAGCGTGCTGATGGGCGAAGACGTCGAAGCACGACGCAGCTTCATCACCCGCAATGCCCGGGACGTTCGTTTCCTCGACGTGTAGGCCTGCGGCCCTGTGAGCGGTTGAGGAGTCCCCGGACTCCTTTTCCGCGCACAGGGGCTTGCCCCCTCTTTTAAGAAAGTGAGCTCATGACCGACACCACGTTGCCACCGGACGGTCCGCAACACGACCGGATCGAACCGGTCGACATCCAGCAGGAAATGCAGAACAGCTACATCGACTACGCCATGAGCGTCATCGTCGGTCGCGCTCTGCCGGATGTCCGCGACGGACTCAAGCCGGTGCACCGCCGCGTGCTCTACGCGATGTACGACAACGGATATCGCCCCGACCGCGGATACGTGAAGTCTGCCCGACCGGTCGCCGAGACCATGGGTAACTACCACCCCCACGGCGACTCCTCGATCTACGACACGTTGGTCCGTATGGCCCAGCCGTGGTCGCTGCGTTACCCGCTCGTCGACGGTCAGGGAAACTTCGGATCCCGCGGCAACGACGGCGCAGCCGCCATGCGTTACACCGAGTGCAGGCTCACGCCGCTCGCGATGGAAATGCTGCGCGAAATCGACCACGAGACAGTCGATTTCACACCGAACTACGACGGTAAGACGCAGGAACCGACGGTTCTGCCCAGCCGTATCCCGAACCTTCTGATCAACGGTTCCAACGGCATCGCCGTCGGTATGGCCACCAACATTCCGCCGCACAACCTGCGTGAAGTTGCCGAGGCCATCTACTGGGCGCTCGAGAACTTCGAGGCGGACGAGGAAGCCACCCTCGCGGCCGTCATGGAGCGCATCAAGGGACCCGACTTCCCGACGCACGGGCTCATCGTCGGTGGACAGGGCATCCAGGACGCCTACACCACCGGCCGTGGCTCCGTTCGTATGCGCGGCGTCGTCGAGATCGAAGAAGATGCCAAGGGCCGCACCACGATCGTCATCACCGAGCTGCCCTACCAGGTCAACCCGGACAACCTGATCACTTCCATCGCGGAGCAGGTTCGTGACGCCAAGATCGGTGGCATCTCCGACATCCACGACGAGTCCTCGGACCGCGTCGGCATGCGCATCGTCGTCACCGTCAAGCGTGACGCCGTTGCCAAGGTCGTGCTGAACAACCTTTACAAGCACACCCAGCTGCAGACCAGCTTCGGCTGCAACATGCTCTCCATCGTCGACGGAGTGCCGCGCACGCTGCGCCTCGACCAGATGATCCGTCTGTACACGACGCATCAGCTCGAGGTCATCGTTCGTCGTACCAGGTACCTGCTTCGCAAGGCACAGGAGCGCGCCCACATCCTGCGCGGTCTGGTCAAGGCCCTCGACGCTCTGGACGAGGTCATCGCCTTGATCCGTGCGTCGCAGACCGTCGACATCGCTCGCGCCGGATTGATGGAACTCCTCGACGTCGACGAGATCCAGGCCGATGCCATCCTCGGCATGCAGCTGCGTCGTCTGGCCGCCCTCGAGCGTCAGAAGATCGTCGACGAGTTGGCCGAGATCGAACTCGAAATCGCGGACCTCGAAGACATTCTGGCTCGCCCGGAGCGTCAGCGCGCGATCGTTCGTGACGAGCTCAAGGAAATCGTCGACAAGTACGGCGACGACCGTCGTACCCGCATCATCGCCGCCGACGGAGACGTCAACGACGAGGATCTGATCGCACGCGAAGACGTCGTCGTCACGATCACCGAGACCGGTTACGCCAAGCGCACCAAGACCGACCTGTACCGCTCGCAGAAGCGCGGCGGCAAGGGTGTTCAGGGTGCCGGCCTCAAGCAGGACGACATCGTCTCGCACTTCTTCGTCACGTCGACGCACGACTGGCTGCTGTTCTTCACCACGAAGGGCCGCGTCTACCGCGCCAAGGCTTACGAACTGCCCGAGGCGAGCCGTACAGCTCGCGGTCAGCACGTTGCCAACCTCCTGGCCTTCCAGCCGGACGAGCGCATCCAGTCCGTCATCCAGATCAAGACCTACGAAGACGCGCCCTACCTGGTGCTCGCCACTCGCAACGGTCTGGTCAAGAAGTCCAAGCTCACCGACTTCGATTCCAACCGCAGCGGTGGCATCGTCGCCATCAACCTGCGCGGTGAAGACGAACTGGTCGGCGCTGTCCTCTGCTCCGCCGAAGACGACCTCCTTCTCGTCTCGGCACAGGGCCAGTCGATCCGCTTCTCGGCCACCGACGAGGCACTGCGTCCGATGGGCCGCGCCACTTCCGGTGTCCAGGGCATGCGTTTCAACGGTGACGACGAGCTGCTCTCGCTCAACGTCGTTCGTGAAGGAACGTTCCTCCTGGTCGCCACGTCGGGCGGTTACTCCAAGCGAACCGGCATGGAGGACTACCCGGTGCAGGGTCGCGGCGGCAAGGGCGTGCTCACGATTCAGTACGACAAGAAACGTGGCACTCTGGTCGGTGCGCTCATCGTCGACGACGACGACGAGCTGTACGCGATCACCTCGGGCGGCGGCGTCATCAGGACGGCTGCCAAGCAGGTTCGTAAGGCGGGACGCCAGACCAAGGGCGTGCGTCTGATGAACCTCGGCGAAGGCGACACACTGCTCGCGATTGCGCGCAACGCCGACGAGCCCGAAGAGCTCGCTGCAGAGACCACCGACAACGCAGACAATGCCGATGGAGCTAAGGAGTCCTAGTGAGCACTCCCAACCAGCCGGGCAGTGACCAGAAGAGCGAAAGCACTTCAGGTTCGACGCCACCGAAGCCGGAGCAGGCAACTGCTCCGGCGGGGCCGCAGACCTCGAAACCTGCAGCTCCAGCGGACGGCGGACCCAAAGCTTCCGAGGCAGCTCCGGCGCCCAAGGCGCCGGAGCCGCCTCGCGGCCCGTCGGCTCAGAAGCCGGCGGGTGGGGCTTCCGACGCCGCGGGTGCGGCCAAGGGTCAAGCTCCTTCCGCTCCTTCTGTGGCTCCGGCTGCGCCGGTAACTCCGGCAAAGGGTGACGGTCAGGCTCCGCCGCAACCGGTTGCCAATCAGGCTCGTGGCAGCCAGGCGCCGCCGTGGCAACGCGGACCCCAGCCGTCGGGTCAGCCGCAGGGGCAGCCAGCTCAGAACCCCGCTGCTCAGAACCCGGCGTCCAAGGCCCCGGCGTCGAAGGCTCAGCCACCGCAGAATCAGGCTCCGCAAAGTCAGCCGCAGACCAACATCACGCGCCCAGCCGGCGCTGGTGCTCCTGCGGGTCGACCGGCAGCTCCTGCCGGGGGTAAGCCGCCTGCGGGTCCGCAGCGTCCTGCAGCGGCAGGCCCGGCGCAGGGTGGTCCGGCCAATAACCCCGCGCAGGGTGGTGCGCCGAAGGGACAGCCGCAATCGGGTCGCCCCGCTGCCGGTGCACAGACGGGTCGTCCTGCCGGCAACCCGTCGGCACGTCCCGTCGTGACGGGAACGGCGGCTGCCGCAGCTACCGGTGGCGTCGCCGGCGCGGCAGCAGCCAAGGCTGTTGCACCCTCGGGCGCAAATCCCAAGGCTGCAAACGCCACGGTCGCCAATCCCACGGTCGCTAATCCGAAAGCAAAAGCCGCCGCGATCGACGGGCCGACTCGGCACATCGATCGCAAGGATCTACCGAAGGACATGCCTGACCTCTCCGAGGCCAAGCATCCGTTGCCTGCTGCGGTGAAGGGTGAGAAAACTCACGCCGTATCGGCTTCGGTCGTGGACGGTGCGCCACTGCGCGCAACGGTCCAGATCCGTCGTATCGACCCGTGGTCCACGCTCAAGATCACATCCGTGATCTCGGTGTCGCTGTTCTTCGTGTGGATGGTGGCCGTCGGACTGCTCTACGTCGTTCTCGACGGCATGGGCGTCTGGGATCGCCTGAACAACGCGTTCACCGACATCGTTGCCGACGGCGGCTCCGACGGTCTGGTGACGGCCGGCCAGGTGTTCGGCTACGCCGCGCTGATCGGCATCGCGAACATGGTGCTTTTCACGGCACTCGTCACGATCGGATCGTTCATCTACAACCTCTGCAGCGACCTGGTTGGCGGCGTAGAGGTAACTCTCGCCGACCGCGACTGACCTGCGAAAACATTGCTCCGCCGGGCCCGTTTTGGTGTCAGCGGCCCGGTGGGGTAATCTTTGGAATCGGTTCAGGGGCCTATAGCTCAGGTGGTTAGAGCGCTTTACTGATAATGAAGAGGTCGGAGGTTCAAGTCCTCCTAGGCCCACTCCCATGTGCCGAAGAAGGGTTGCTGGAATGAAGGTTTTCCTGCTTGTCGGGGCCGGAATTCTGGTAGCTCTCGGGGTGTCCAAGCTGATCAAAAGTCAGCGCGGAGACAAGGTTTGGCACGATTTGGAAACAGGATAGAACCTAGGTACTCTGACTCCGGTCAGAAAACCGAACGGGGCCTTAGCTCAGTTGGTAGAGCGCTGCCTTTGCAAGGCAGATGTCAGGAGTTCGAATCTCCTAGGCTCCACAGTAAGAAAACACCCTCCCGGGATCCGGGAGGGTGTTTTTGTATGCCGACGTACCCGATCTCTGCTCGCCCCGGCTGGTGCCCGACTTGCCCGACTGGTGTGCCCCCATCTTTGAGCGAACGGCACTTTCGGCGCACTGAAGGCGATGAACATGCCGTTCGCTCGGAGTGGGGTGGCCAGAACCGCGCCCACTATGGACCGTTCGTCCCGAATTCTCCGGAAAGTCTAGTGGTCATAACCAGCCGGGCGTAGCGTGAGGAGAACCCAATTTCAGGAGGTTCGTAGTGCTTCACAACGACATTCCCAGCCACGGTGAAATTGCCGCACTCGCGGAGGTGGAGGGGCCCACCTGCATCACCATCGTTACTCCGACTGAAGATGCGCCGCAGGATTACGACAAAGCGCGCATAGCCTTCAAGGACCAGGTCCGCTCGGCACTCGCATCGGTGGAGGATCCGGCCGAGCGCAAGCAGTTCGAGGCCGAATACGCAGAGCTCGACGACGACGACGATTTCTGGCGCTTCCAGTCGCGCTCATTGGTCACGTACGCGACGCCGGAGCGTCTGGTGACCTTCCGCCTCCCCAACCGTCTGCAGGCGCTCGAAACGGTCAGCGATCGGTTTCATCTCAAGCCGCTGCTCCGTTCGGTGACGTTCCCCCAGACGGCGTTTGTTCTCGCTCTGGCAGAGGGTTCGGTGCGACTGATCGAGATCGCCGCCGATCAACCGGCCGACGAGGTTCGTGTTCAGGGAATGCCGAAGAACGCTGCGGATCACGCGGGCAAGTCGTCGATCAACAGTCGCACCGAGGCGGGTCGGCTCTCGGGTTCGGACAGCCGAAAGCTGCGCGTCAATCAGTACGCCCGTGCAGTCGATCACGAGGTCCGCGGTGTGCTCGCCGGCCGTGACGTCCCCTTGATTCTGGCCGCTGCGGAACCCATCGCGTCGGTGTATCGCTCCGTGAATTCGTACCGCCACCTGGTCGACAAAACCGTCGATGGAAACCCGGAAGCCTTGTCGACGCAGGAAGTGGCGGACGGTTCGCGTCCGGCGCTCGACGACTTCCATGCCGAGCAGCTGGCGGCGGTGCGGGACACCTTCAATGTGCGCACGGAACAGGGACGCACTCAGACGGACGTCGCCGACGTGGCAACAGCCGCGACGTACGGACAGGTCGACACCGTTTTCATCGACATCGATTCCGTCGTACCCGGAAGTCTCGATCCCCAGACGGGCGCTCTCACGACCGGTGAGTCGACCAACGGAAGCACCTACGGGGTCGTTGACGAGATCGCTCGTCGTGCGCTCCTGACGGGTGCGCGGGTGCTCGCTGTTCGCGCGGAGGACATTCCGGGCGGCGGCGCAGTTGCCGCGATTTTGCGCTTCGCCCCGTAAACAGACTGGACGCGTGTGCGCTTCGTGACCTGATTCGGGCACGGGGCGCATACGATTCCGGCATGAAACGTGTGTGGGAACGGCTGCGCCTCTACTGCAAGACGCTGCACCCGGTCGGGCTTGCCTTTGCTCTGGTCTTCTTCACCTGGTCGATGAGTCCGTCCCTGTTGCCGCGCGCGTGGTACCTGCAGGGCGTTGCGACGGGCATCTCGCTCGCGATGGGATACGGCGTCGGCGTGACGGTCGCCTGGATGATCCGCAAGTGCGGCGTCGAACCGCAGTGGTCGGATCGCACCAAGAAGATCGGCTGGCGAATCCTGTTGGTCGCGGCCGTCATTCTGGTGCCGACGTTCTTGGTCCTCGGTTCGTGGTGGCAGCAGATCGTTCGCGATCTCGTGGAAGCTCCACGCACCAATCAGGCGAATTATCTTCTGGTGCTGATGATTTCGCTCGGAATCTGGTTCATCCTGCTCGAGGCAGGCCGTGGTCTTCGTTTCACCACCAACAAGCTCACCGCCGTCGCACTACGGTTCGTTCCCCTCGAGGCGGCGAAGGTCGGCAGCTTGATCGTCATCTTCGCCCTCGGCATTTTCATCGTGAACGGTGCGCTGTACAACGGGCTGATCGCCTTCGCGAACTGGAGTTTCTCCGGTGCGGATCACGAAACACCGGACGGCATCGAACAGCCCATGATTGCAGAGCGCAGCGGTTCGCCGATGTCCGCTGAGGCTTGGGATTCTCTCGGCCAGGAGGGGCGCACCTTCATGGGTAGCGGTCCCACTGCAGCCGAGATCTCTGCATTGACCGGACGTGAAGCGAAGCAACCGATCCGGGTGTATGCCGGACGTGAATCCTCGGACTCGATCAACGGTGTCGCACAGCGGGTCGTAGACGAGTTGGAGCGCACCGGCGGATTCGACCGCGGAACTCTCGCAGTTGTCACGACCACCGGTCGCGGTTGGGTGAACGAGGACGTCGCGTCGGCGTTCGAGTACGTCGAGGGCGGGGACACGGCGATCGCGTCGATGCAGTACTCGTTCCTTCCGAGTCCGTTGGCCTTCATCGCAGACCGCGAGACGCCGATGATCGCCGGGCGGGCACTCTTCAACGCGGTCTACGCCAAGTGGATCGACCTGCCCGTGGAGACGCGTCCCGAACTGGTTGTCTTCGGTGAGAGCCTCGGCTCCTACGGTGGTCAGGCAGCATTTGCCGGCGCCCAAGACATGATGACGCGCGTCGACGGCGCACTGTGGGTCGGAACCCCCAACTTCACTGCTCAGTGGCAGGAAATCACGGACAGTCGTGACTCGGGCTCACCGGAGATTCTGCCGGTGATCGACGGTGGCCAGGCAATTCGGTTTGCCGGTGATCCGGAAGATCTGGAGCTGAAGTCGGACTGGGACGACGATCGCATCGTGTACTGGCAGCACGCCAGCGACCCGATCACGTGGTGGTCCTTCGACCTGCTGCTCAACAAGCCGGATTGGCTCAAAGAACCGCTGGGTCGCGACGTGGATCCGGGAATGACATGGGTTCCTCTCGTGACCTTCTGGCAGGTAACCCTCGACATGGTCTTCTCGGCTGACGTCCCGTCCGGGCACGGTCACAATTACGGCGAGGATGCAGCGGACATGTGGGCCAAGATCCTGCACCCCGAGGCCTGGACCTCTGCTGATACCGACAAGCTTCGTGCGCTGCTGACCACCAATCTGGAGCCCACGAAGTAGTCGTAAACGGTTGTATTTCAGCCTGTTAAGGCGAAAACCTCACGAAAAAGTGTTACGTGAGGTATGTGTTACTCTGCGTTCGCTGTGTGCCAAGCCACAGCGCAAGCGAACGTGGGGAGATCGAGACGTGAAGAGCAGAGCATGGTGGGCGGCCGGGGTCTCCGTCGCGGCACTGGTCATGGGTGCTGTGACGGCCCCTGCCGCAACGGCGGAGCCGGCGGATTTCTACACGCCGCCGTCGGAGCTTCCGGCAGGTGCCAACGGAGATCTCATCAAGAGTGAGCCGTCACCACTGCTGCTGAGCGTGCCCGGATCGAACGGTGCGTGGCCGGCAACCGCCACCAAGATCATGTACCGAAGCGAGGACGCCAAGGGCGCCCCCGTTGCCGTGACGGGCACCTATCTCGAACCGTCGAACCCGTGGACCGGGCAGGGGGCGCGTCCACTGGTTGCCGCAGCGGTGGGAACGCACGGGCAGGGCGATCAATGCGCTCCGTCCAAGCTGTTCAACACCGGTATCGAGTACCAGTTCCCGACGGACGTCATGGTCGGCTACGAGTCCATCTGGGTGAACACGTTGCTGCTCAACGGCATTGCCGTCGTTGTCACCGATTACGAGGGCCTCGGAACTCCGGGCGATCACACCTACGTCAACCGTGAAGCCGAAGCACACGCGGTTCTGGACTCGGTGCGAGCCGCTCAGCAACTCCCGAACACGAGCATTCCCGCCGACGGCCCCGTCGGACTGTGGGGTTACTCGCAAGGTGGTGGAGCTGCTGCTGCCGCAACGGAATTGAAGCCGTCGTACGCTCCGGAGCTTGATCTCAAGGGCACCTACGCAGGTGCACCGCCCGCCGATCTGGCGGCGACGCTGCAGCAGGTCGACGGCACGTTCCTCACCGGAGTGATCGGCTACGCGCTCAACGGGATCCTTGCCCAGTACCCCGAGGTTCAGCCGCTGCTCGACGCCGAGATCAACGATCGCGGCCGACAGATGTTGGCCGCCACCAAGAACCAGTGCGTCGCCGAAAGTGGATTGCAGTTCGGCTTCCAGCAGTCGTCGAGCTTCACCAATTCCGGTGAATCACTCTCCGCAGTTCTGGCGCGTCTACCCATGGCGCAGGCAATCCTCGACGAGCAGAAGATCGGCAAGCTGACGCCGGAGTCGCCCGTGCTCATTCAGCATGGCCGCTCCGACGACATCGTTCCGTTCGGCCAGGGGCAGCAACTGGCGCGAGACTGGTGCGGCAAGGGCGCGACGGTGCAGTTCTCCGTCAACGAACTGCCCCCGATCATTCCGGGACTGGCAATCAATCACGCGACGCCGTACCTGGTGGGTACCCCCGAATCCATCGGATACATGATCGATCGCTTCAACAACGTCCCGGCACCGTCCAACTGCTGAACGTGAACATCGAAAAGCCCCGGAACACAATCTGTTCCGGGGCTTTTCGTATGTCGACTAAGCGGTCTTCTCGGCCGAGTTCTCCTCGAGGCGAGGGGGTGCGGAAGCGACCGGCGGATGCTCGCGTCGGCGGCTCTTGAAGAACACCGCGCCACCGATCACCGCGACACCGGCGATGACGAACACCGTGACGCGCTTGCGGCCGCGAGGCTTCTCGGTGCGTTCCGTGGATTTCGTGGGGATGGCCTTTGCGCGCTCGACGCCCTTCTTGGCGAGGACTTTGCCCTGACGGCCCAGGAACAACCCGACCTGCCCAGCGCCGCGAGCGACCGACGTCGCGACCACCGCGGCGATACGGCGAGCGTTGTCGGCTGCCTCGGACTCCTTGATGCGAGCCGCTGTCTCTTCGAGGTAGGCGGCAGTCTCGTCGAAGGTGTCCTCGACGCGGGCGCGCGCGTGATCGAAGGTGTCGGGCAACTGCGTGCTGAGGGACTCGGTCACTCGTGTCATGACTTCACTGTGCCATAACAGTGGGGCGAGGACAGGGAGACTTTTGCGGGGCGACATCCGCGAGAACGCCGGCAATGGCACGATGGTGGTGTGACTTCAACTCATCAGACCGCAACCGCAACGCTGCACACGAACCGCGGCGACATCAAGATCGCTCTGTTCGGCAACCATGCGCCGAAGACCGTCGAGAACTTCGTCGGCCTCGCCGACGGCTCGAAGGAGTACACCACCGCAAACGCCGCCGGCACCAAGACCGGCCCGTTCTACGACGGTGCCATCTTCCACCGCGTCATCGACGGCTTCATGATCCAGGGTGGCGACCCCACCGGAACCGGCACCGGCGGCCCGGGCTACAAGTTCGGTGACGAGTTCCACCCGGAACTGCAGTTCGACCGTTCCTACCTGCTGGCCATGGCCAACGCAGGCCCGGGAACCAACGGCTCGCAGTTCTTCATCACCACCGGCCCGACGCCGCACCTGAACCGTCGCCACACCATCTTCGGTGAGGTTCTCGACGACGATTCCAAGAAGGTTGTCGACGCTATCTCCTCCACCGCCGTCGATCGTGGCGATCGTCCGGTCGAGCCCGTCGTGATCAACAGCATCACCATCTCCTGAACAGGTAAAACAAGCAGATGACGAACCCCGGTTGGGGCGGCGGTGCGAGTGAGGGCATCCCGCCCCAACCGCGGTGCGTCCGCCATCCAGATCGACCCACCGCACTTTCCTGCAATCGTTGTGGACGTCCGGCGTGCCCGGACTGCCTCCGAGAGGCGGCGGTGGGATACCAATGTGTTGACTGTGTAGCTGCCGGCCAACGCGATGTCCGCCCCGTTCGGGGCGTCGCCGGAAACACCGTGAGCCCCGCCCGTGCGATCCCGATCGTGACGTACACCTTGATGGGGCTCAACGTCCTGGCGTTCCTCGCCACCTTCGCGCAGTCGCGAAGCATCATGAACAATCAGGTCGGCTCGTCGATCTTCGCGAACTGGGCACTCAATCCGGGTCTGGTCGCCAGCGGTGACTGGTTCCGGCTCATCGGCTCCGGGTTCTTGCACTTCGGCATCTTGCACCTCGCGGTCAACATGTACGCCCTCTACATCCTGGGGCGCGACACCGAAATCGTGATGGGCCGCTCCCGGTACGTCGGCATCTACCTGGTTTCGCTCCTCGGCGGTTCCGCCTCGGTGATGGCGTTCCAGCCGGTGTTCTCCTCGCTCACGGCCCTGTCCTGGACCGCTGGAGCGTCGGGTGCAATCTTCGGCATCATGGGCGCACAGGCCGTCCTTCTACTGCGTTTGCGTCGAAGCCCGGTCCCGATCATCTCGGTGATCGCGATCAATGTGATCATCAGCATTTCGCTGCCCGGGATCTCGTTCTGGGGTCACGCGGGAGGTCTGGTGGCAGGTGCTGCAACGGCCGCTGCCTTCCTGTACGCCCCACAGTGGTTGGGCGCCGGTGAGAACCGCGTGAAGGCGGTGCGGATCGGCTGGATCGCTTTTGGTGCCGTCACAGTGGTGACGTTGGGAGTCATCGTGCTCCGCGTCGTCCAACTGCGCGAACAGCTGGGAATCAGCTAGCAAGAATCCTAGGGCCCAGCGGTTCTATGGATCAGCCGCCGATGATGGACTCGCAGGCGAATGTGATCTCGAAGCTCGACGTCTCCGTCGGGTTGCCCTTGTCCCGGGCGCCGATTCCCTCGCCCGTCACAACGAAGGTATTGCCGTCCTGCTTGGCACTGGCAGATCCGCCGGGCAGTCCCGGTGCGTATCCGGCGGTGTACGGCAGACCGTTCGATCCACCCTCGCTTCCGGCGATTCCAGCAGTCTGAACCGTGCCGGATTCATCGACGATGGCCGAGACGGTCAACATGCCGTAGGTGGGATTTTCCGCGTCGAGCAGTGTCATAACTGTCGTGCCGCCGTCCTTTGCGCACTTCGTCTCGAATTTGGCGTCGAGAGTCTTCCCGCCGACGGTGGCCGAGGATGTAGCGGACGAGGCGCCGGCAGCGCTCTTGTCGGAGTTGGTCTTGTCGGAGTCGCTGCCGCAGGCGGAGGCGAATAGGGCGACCGCCGCGATGGTGGCAGCGAGTGCGGTGGAGGACCGGCGGGTCATCGTGGTCCGAACCAACTTCGTCATGTTCTGTCCTTCAAGTCATGCGGTGCGTCCGCACTTGCTCTGGCTGTTTCGGCGACAACACTAGCCAGTGACTTGGTGCTCGTAGCTTTAAACCCCCAGCTCAGACGGGTTTGCCGCCTTCGACTGTTCAGGGACGTTCGTCGGGCTGCCCGGGATCATCTGCCGGATCTTTGGGAGCAATCGCACATGCAGAGACGGCTTCTGTAGAGATTGTCCACATAGGTTGGGCTCAGTCGTGCTTCTACTGTGGCTTGAGTCACTTCGTAGATAGCAACGCTGACCTTTTCCGAGGAGTACCCCTGCAATGACCTCCACCGATAGCACCACCACTGACGGTGGGGTTGCGCCGAGCGAGATCGAAACTCGCGTGGTCAAGAAGGTAGCGCGCCGGCTGATTCCCTTCCTGATCCTGCTCTATTTCGTGAACTATCTGGATCGTACGAACATCGCTTTCGCCAAGCTCACCATGAGCGCCGACCTCGGTATGACCGAGACGATGTTCGGGCTCGCATCCGGTCTCTTCTTCGTCGGCTATCTGCTGTTCGAGGTGCCGAGCAACCTGGCCCTGCACCGCTTCGGCGCCCGGCTGTGGATCGCGCGGATCATGCTCACCTGGGGCATCCTCGCCGCTGCGCTGGCATTCGTGCCGAATGTCGGCAGCCTCTATTTCCTCCGCATACTGCTGGGAATCGCCGAGGCCGGCTTCTTCCCCGGAGTTCTTCTCTACCTGACCTTCTGGTTCCCGAAGAAGTACCGCGTGCGCCTGATGGGTCTGTTCCTGCTGACGCTTCCGCTCTCGTCGGCGCTCGGTGCCCCGCTTTCGGCGGCCATCATCCAGTACGGCGACGGACTGTTCGGCCTCGCCGGATGGCGCGTGATGTACCTGATCGAGGGTCTGCCCGCCGTGATCTTGGCGTTTGTCGTCTGGTTCTACCTCACCGACCGTCCCGCCGACGCGAAGTGGTTGACCCTCGAGGAGCGCACCTGGCTGATGAAGTCCATGGCGGACGAGGAGAAAGAACTCGGCGACGCCGGTCACCAGTCGGCCGGTAAGACCCTGCGCGATCCCCGCGTCATCGGTTTCGGTCTGGTCTACTTCGGAATCACATACGGGCTTTACGCTTTGAGCTTCTTCCTGCCCAGCATCGTCGCGGGATTCAAGCAGACGTTCGACACCGATTTCTCGCTCGTCGAGACAGGCCTGATCGTGGCCGTCCCCTACGCGATCGGCGCTGTCGCGATGGTGCTGTGGAGCCGCCATTCCGACAAGACCGGTGAACGAATGTGGCACGTTGCAGCCCCGACGCTCCTGGGCGCGGTATCCATTCCGGTTGCGCTGTACCTGGATTCACCGTTCACCGTCATGATCGCGGTCTCGCTCACTGCTGTCGGCGTCCTCTGTGCTCTCCCCGTCTTCTGGTACCTGCCCACCACGTTCCTGACGGGAGCCAGTGCGGCCGCGGGTATCGCCATGATCAACTCGATCGGCAATGCGTCGGGCTTCGGTGCTCCGTACAT
The DNA here is from genome assembly GCF_054589475.1 of Rhodococcus sp. no. 34. Classification (NCBI taxonomy): domain Bacteria; kingdom Bacillati; phylum Actinomycetota; class Actinomycetes; order Mycobacteriales; family Nocardiaceae; genus Rhodococcus; species Rhodococcus sp. no. 34. The sequence continues at coordinate 566,863 of NZ_BAAILK010000047.1, read as the reverse complement.
CACCGGCTGGCTCACCGATGTGACCGGAAATGCCAAGGCAGGACTGTGGGTGGTGGGCGCCGTGATGCTCTGTGCCGCAATCCTTGTGGTGGCACTGGCAAAGCGATCGAGTAAGCCCGCTCAGATCTGACCGAGTTTCCCGGCACTGGCACGCAGCCGGATCAGGAGCGCAAGATCGAGCGCCTGGTCCGGCTGACGCCACTGTGTACCGATCAACCTGTCGATCGACTCGAGCCGTTGGTACAGGGTGTTGGCGTGAATCGCGAGCGCGGCGGCGGTCGCGGAGTGCTTGCAGTTGTGCGACAGGTACGACGCGAGGGTGTCCAAGAGCGGAACGCCGCGTCGTTGTTCCTCCTCGAGGAGAGGACCGAGGGACCGCTGCGTCAGCGATTCGAGTTCTTCGCGGCCGGTGCGGCTGAGGAGAATTCGGTAGATGCCGAGTGAACTTGCCGGTTCCACGTGGGAGGCCCGACCGAGAGTCTCGAGGACGTCGACGGTGTGCTGTGCCTCGACATACGCCCGCGCCAGACCTTCCGCTCCCACCGCGGGATCGGCGATTCCCACTGTCGGGTTCTCCGCCGGCTGAACCCACGCCGCCGCAACCTCTGCCGGTGACATTCCTGGAATCAAAGCGATGACCCGTGAACCATGCTCGGCAACAACAGTTCCCGAGGGAAATGCAATTTCCTCGATACTGCGACGCGCACGGTCGACGGCGTCGGCCGGGCGGGCCACCACGACGGTGTACGAGCGGTCGGGGTTGAGTCCAGCCAGGCGGAACTGACCGGTGACCTCGGCCGGCGTCGGCGCTGGCCTGGTGATCAGATCGACCAGAAATGCGTCGCGTGCTCGGCGAGTGGCTTCCCTGGCCGCCCGTTCGCCGACCAGTGCCAGCGCAATGGCGGGAGCAGACCTTTCGAGTGCCAATCTCATGGCGGCGGTGGGTTCATGACGCGAGAGTAGGAACAGAACTCCGAGTTGGTCACCGGCACTGCGCACTTCGGTGGCGAACAGGAACTGCTCACCGACGATCAGCGTCACTTCCTGCTCGCGTCGGTCAGCGGCAAAGATGTCGAAAACCCGATTAACGCTCTCGCTCACCCGTTGCAGTCCCGGTGGGATCTCGGATGTTCCGGTCACGAAGAACACCGGCGAACCCGTCGACGCCGAGGTTTCCTCCACGAGTTCACGGACTCCACCGCCGCGCAGGACAACTTGTGTGAGCGATCGGTCCCAGGTCAGTGTCTGTTCGAGAAGTGCTGTGCGCTTAGCAAGTTCGGTGTTCGCGGCGTTCACTTCCGCAACCGTCGCGCGATAGCGTTCGAGAGAACGGGCATTCTCGATGGCCACCGAGGCATGGGCTGCGAGTGCGGACAGCAACGCAACTTCTTCGTTGCCGAATCGGCGCTCTTGACGTTTGCACGCGCACAGGGCACCCAGGATCTTGCCGTTCAATGTCAGCGGCACAGCCAGCAGGCCGCGCATGTTCTCGGCTCGCGCTGCGTCGTCGGCCGGTCCGATATGTGCAAACGAGGGATCGTTTCGGTAGTCGGGAGACCAAGCAGGAGAAGAGTTCTCGACCACGCGACCGATCAGACCTTCGCGGAAGGGAACCGTGAGGCCGAGCAATTGGGAGGTGTACGCACCGCTCGTGACTTCGATGATCAAGATGTCGTCGTGAATGAGAGCAAGGTACGAAAGGTCCACGCCGAGTAGTCGTTTGGCCTGATCCACGATCTCCTGCAGGAGGGCGTGGTGATCGTGCATCGTGGTCAGCAGCGACGCGATGTCGTTGAGTGCCCCGAGTTCGGTGGCGCGCTGTCGGCGCTGAGCCAGGAGACTTCGTAGTTGAAGTGCCGATCGGGCTTCTCGCTCGATTTCGGCGGCGACCTCGGGGCCTGACCCAGCGGCCAACTGATCGCGGTGTTCGATCAGTTCCTCGGTGGATGCCTCGGCCAGGAGAAGCTGTAGCCAGTTCTCGTGCATCCGCGCTCCCTTGTCAGACCAACTTGTCAGACCAACTTGTCAGACCAACTTGTCAGACCAACTCGTCAGACCAATGATGAGTATGGAGAGAATGTCCATACGGTTTCCGGTTTCTCGGAGTAAATCTACATGGGGTGGTGTAGCGGCCGTCACTATCGTGGAGACATGACACTCCTCGAGGCGCTCGGCTCGCAGATCGATGCGGATCGACTGATCACCGACCCCGACATCATGGCGAGCTACATCCACGACGACGCCGAGTGGGCTCCCTACGAGATCCCTGTCGCGGTGGTCCGTCCGCGCACAGCCGAGCAGGTACAGACAGTTGTGCAGGCATGTATCGCCCACGGTGCGCCCGTCGTCACGCGCGGCGCCGGCACCGGTCTGTCGGGCGGAGCCAACGCAGTCGCCGGCGGCGTCGTGATCGCATTCGACGCGATGAACGCCATCAAGGAGATCAACACCCTCGAACGTTTGGCCGTGGTCGAACCCGGAGTGGTCAACGATCACCTCCGCGACGCCTGCGCCGAGCACGGCCTCTGGTATCCGCCCGATCCAGCCAGCGCGCCCTGGTCGACGATCGGAGGCAACGTCGCGACAAATGCCGGCGGCCTGTGTTGCGTCAAGTACGGCGTCACCAAGGACTACGTACTGGGCATGCAGGTGGTCACCGGAACCGGTGAGCTGGTTCGGCTCGGGCGTCGAACTGCCAAGGGAGTGGCTGGGTTTGATCTCTCGGCGCTCATGGTCGGCTCCGAAGGCACTCTCGGGGTGATCACCGAGGTGACCGTCAAGCTTCGTCCTCAGCGCGATCCCGAACGCACCATCGTCGGATACTTCGACTCCATCGTTGCTGCGGGCAAGGCCGTCGAGGCCGTCGCCGCAGACGGGCTCACGCCGTCGGCCCTCGAGCTGATCGATCGGCAGTGTCTCCTTGCCGTCGACGCCTGGAAGAACATGGGCCTCTCGGCTGACGCCGAGGTGGTCCTGCTCGGCCGCATCGACACACCTGGCGAGATCGGCGACGCCGAAGCCGAGCGAATGTTGGCCTGCTTCAACCGCTCTGGAGCTACCTGGAGCGCCAGATCCACCGACCAGGAAGAAGCCGACGCCCTGTTCTCCGCCCGGCGTCTGGCATACCCCGCCCTCGAGCGGCTCGGCCCGGTGCTCACCGAGGACATCTGCGTCCCCAAGGCGGCGGTCCCGGAGATGTTGGCGCGCATCGAGGCCATTTCGGCCCGGCACGACACGCACATCGCGAACATCGCGCACGCGGGTGACGGCAACCTGCACCCGCTGCTGATCACGCCACACGACGACGAAGCGGCGCGGAGGCGCGCTCAGGCCGCTTTTGCCGAGATCATCGACAACGCCCTCGAGTTGGGCGGAACCGTCACCGGTGAGCACGGCGTCGGCCTACTGAAAATGGGTGGCCTGGCCCAAGAACTGTCACCGGCCGTCGTCGCGATGCATCACGCGATCAAGGGCGCACTCGACCCTCACGGAATCATGAACCCGGGCAAGGTGATCTGAAAGGCTGGCTCCGTAACCGAATCGGTTTCCGGAGTTACGCCGTCGAAATGACGAGTTCCTACGCTCGAGTTGAACCGTTTGGCGAACTCGACGTATGGAGTGATGAATGTTCTCTTCCGATTTGACGCTGGCAAGTGTTGTTCCGCGGCGCGTGGAGACGGTCGAGGCCGTCCGGGCGGCAATCGCTCTCGACGGCGCCGCGGTCTTCGGTGGCCTGCACACCGAGGAAGATGCCGTTGCCTTCGCGTCGAAGTTGCTCGGTGAGAAGTGCATTCGCGTCGGCCGCCAGTTCGAGGCGAGCGCCAAAAGTCAGGATGCCGAAGCAGCTGTCGTCGACACGCAACCGGTGGACGAACGCGGCCGCAAGCGCTCGTTCGGTATCTCCGGCGAGCGGATGACCGCCCACAACGACGGTTTCGCGTTCGGCGATTACGCTCCCGACTATCTGTTTCTGTGGTGCAAGCGCCCGGCGTACCCGAGTGGCGGCGACTCGTTTCTCATCGACGCGGTCAAACTGACCCAATTGCTCGCCTTCGATCCCGCAACAGCGGAGCTGGCCGAATTCTGTTGGAGCACAGACATCGACCATTCGGAACCGAACTTCCCGCAGAACACATTCGCGCCGATCGCCCGGACGGTGCCGAGTGGACGCAACCAGGTTCGGTATCACCCATATCTCGCGCCGATCGCCGGCGAATCGGAAGAAGCGCAGTGGCCGCTGGTGAAGCAGTGGAGTGAGGCCGTGATTCACGTGCGAGACAGCGGGCCGATGTTCCGCGCCGAAGCCGGCGAGATGATCTGCATCGACAACTACCGGGTGCTTCACGGCCGCGACGGGTACACCGACCCCGGCCGTGAGCTGTACTCGATCTGGGGATGGTCGAGCGACGCAGTCGCGGTGCCGCAGCAGGCTCTCGACATCGTGCAGCCGGACCTCGCGGCACTGGCCATGTAACCCGCGCTTATTTCTCGGGCGGCACCAAACCGTGAACGGCGAGCACGTCCAGGACGTCCTCCGGTGACGTGCCGAGATCCCAGCGTCCGAAGATCAACAGCTTCTCCGTGTCGGTGGGACGGTCGACGATGTCGATCT
>NZ_BAAILK010000047.1:535309-562138 GCF_054589475.1 Rhodococcus sp. no. 34 | reverse complement strand
GTTCGCGGGTGAACTCGTGGCGGGCGCGCAGGCGCTGCACCGCGATCGACTTGGTTCCCGCGTCCTCGATCACAGCCAGGCGGGGACGCTGACGCAGGGCGAGTCCGCCCATCACGAACAGCCCGATCACCGCGAGGGCGAGCAGGAAGCGTCCGGCCGGCTCCGTGGGCGCGACGATCGAGGCGATCGCGAGGGCAATTCCGCCGCCGAACATCGCGTAGACAACACCCATCGGAGTGGCCCACGAGACGACTTCCGTGGCGTTGTCACGAGGCTGTGGATGAAATTCATCCTCGAGCATGTGGATAACTTCCTAGGTTGTCCACAGGAGTTATCCACAATGGGGATGAATGACACCCATGTAATTGAGAGACGGTCACGATTCGAGTCGAATCAGATAATGGCTGGTCAGCGCCATCTCATGGTCATCACAAGACCCACAACCATGAAGCCGAAGCCGACGAGGAAGTTATAGTTTCCCAAGTCGTTCATCCACGTGATCGAATCCGCGGCCAAGTAGTACACAATCAACCACGCCAGGCCGACGAGCATGAATCCGAGCATCACAGAGACGTACAACGTGCTCGACGGACCCATCTTCACCTTCACCGGAGTGCGGTTTGCCGGGTTGACTGTGTAGTCGTTCTTCTTACGGACCTTCGACTTGGGCATGACGTCCTCGCTCTACGGTGTGACCTGCATGTGTTACCTACACGCTAACGTAGCTGTGTCCAGTTGGTCACCGGCCGACCTGCACAATCCGGGAGGAGCCACGTGTCTTCGGGTGAATCTTCACGAACCGTCTGGCACATCGGTGTACTTGCCGTCTGCCTGGTAGCCGGTCTGATGGTCGCCACGGCGCAACGATCCGCCGAGGAAAACCAGCTGCAGGTCACCGAAAGCACCAGGCTCTCCGATCTGGTCCGCAGCGCCCAGGCCAATGCCGAAAAAGTTTCGGCCGACCGGGACGAACTTGCCGCTCAGCTCGATTCGCTGCAGCAAGACGCGGCTCGGTCCGACGCCGGAGTGGCCGCCGCGCTCGGTGACATCAAGAACATCTCCGCCGACGCGGGACTGACGGAGATGACCGGCCCCGGCGTCGTGGTCACGATGACGGACGCCCCACGCAACGCCGAAGGCAAGTACCCGGTCGACGCCACCCCGGACGACCTCGTCGTGCATCAGCAGGACGTCCAGAGCGTCCTGAACGCACTGTGGGCGGGCGGTGCCGAAGCGGTGGGCATGCAGGACCAACGGATCATCAGTACGTCGGCGCCGCGGTGCATCGGAAACACTCTGCTTCTGCACGGTCGCACCTACAGCCCGCCCTACGTGATGAGCGCCATCGGTGACGTTGCGCGCCTCGAGGCGGCCCTCGCCGCCGAACCGGGCATTCGGATCTACAAGCAGTACGCGACCCGCTTCGGCCTCGGGTACACGCAGGCGACGCCGTCGCAGATCACGGTCCCCGCCTATACCGGCGGATAGCACGGGCGTTTACCCTGCTCTCATGAGGATTCTCGTCGTCGACAACTACGACAGCTTTGTGTTCAACCTGGTGCAGTACCTCGGCCAGCTCGGAACCGAAGCCGTGGTCTGGCGCAACGACGATCCACAACTGACGGCAGACCTCGAGGGTGCAGTAGCGCAGTTCGACGGCATTCTCCTGAGCCCTGGCCCCGGAACTCCGCAGCGCGCGGGAGCGACGATGGATCTGGTGAAGGTCTGTGCCGACACCAAGACCCCGCTGCTCGGCGTCTGCCTCGGACACCAGGCGATCGGTGCGGCTTTCGGCGGAACCGTCGACCGCGCGCCCGAACTACTTCACGGCAAGACGAGTCTGGTTCACCACAAGGACGTCGGCGTCCTGGCCGGACTGCCCGATCCGTTCACCGCTACCCGCTACCACTCGCTGACGGTTCTCGAGGACACCATTCCCGAGGAACTCGAGGTGACCGCCCACACCGAGAGCGGCGTCGTGATGGCGATGCGCCACCGCGAACTGCCGATTCACGGCGTCCAGTTCCACCCCGAGTCCGTACTCACCCAGGGTGGACACCGGATGCTCGCGAACTGGCTCGCAGTCTGCGGTGAGGCGCCGCCGGAAGGGCTCGTCGCAGCTCTCGAGGCCGAGGTCGCGTCGGCGCTCGGTGGCGCATTGCCCGCAATTCTCTGACACCTGTCAACAAAAAAGTGCCTCCCGGAAATCTCCGGGAGGCACTTTTTCGCTTTGCTAGCGGCCGGGGATTCCGAGCGCTCCGACGCTGACGGTGATGACCGCGTCCTTGGAGATCTCCGAGCCCGGAGGCTGGGTCTGCGAGACGATCTTGCCCACCATTTCCGGGGTGAGCGTCGTGCTCTGGTTCTGAACCAGCTGCGAAGCGGTTCCCGCCCAACCGGCTGCGCGAAGCGTGCTCAACGCCTCCGACACCGTCTTGTTGGTCAGATCAGGCATCGCGACCTGGTTGCCGTTGGATACTCGCAGCGTCACGGTCGAACCCTTGGTGGCCGACGTGCCGCCGGTCGGGTCGGTCGAAACGACCTGTCCCTTCGGCAGACCCGAATCGATCTCCGTGATCTGAACGACGAACCCGGCACCTTCGATGTTGGGCCTCGCCACCTCTTCACGCTGACCGGTGACGTCCGGGACACGAACCTGCTCCGGTCCGGTGCCGACGGTGATCGAGACCGCGGAATCGAGAACAACCGACACTCCGACGGCCGGGTCCTGATTGACGATCTTGTCGACCTCGGCGACGGTCGATGCCGCCTTGCCGATGGTCGGATCAAGTCGGAGTCCGACGGAGTTGAGCTTCTTCTCCGCGTCGTCCTGGCTCAGCCCGGTCAGGCGTGGGATCGCGACCTGCTCGGGGCCGGTGGACACGTCGATGGTGACGGTGCTGCCCTTCTCGATGCGCACCCCGGCAACCGGACGCGTCGTGATGACGTTTCCGGCGGCGATCACCTTGTCCGTCTTCTGCTGACGCTCCACCTGGAATCCGGCGTTGGTCAGCGTCGCCTCGGCGACGTCGGCGGGCTGGTTGGTCAGGTCACCCGGAACGGTCACCATCTCGACCTTCGGCGAGTTCACCCGAATGAGGAAGAACGTCACCAGACCGATCACCAGAAGCGCCGCGATGCCCATCAGGGCGTAGCGTCCGCCCTTCTTCTTGGCAGGCGGCTCGGCGGCGCGAGTTGTCCTCACAGGAACCGGCTCGACCGGATCGGGAGCAGTGCGGTAGTTCCCGGTGTCGGAGCCGACGGCGCCGAGGATGGTGGTGCGATCCTCGTCGTTCATCACCATCGGCGCACTCGGACGCTGACCGCCCAGAACACGCACCAAGTCGCTGCGCATGTCGCCGGCGCTCTGGTAGCGGTTGGCCGGGTTCTTGCTCATCGCCTTGAGAATGATCGAATCCAGCTCGCGCGGAATGTCGGGATTGATCTCCGACGGCGTCTGCGGATCTTCACGAACGTGCTGGTACGCCACGGCGACCGGTGAATCACCCTTGAAGGGCGGCTCGCCCGTCAGAATCTCGAACAGCACACAACCGAGCGAGTACACGTCCGATCGCGCGTCGACCTGCTCACCTCGCGCCTGCTCCGGCGAGAGGTACTGAGCGGTGCCGATCACGGCGGCCGTCTGCGTCATCGGGCTCGACGCGTCGGAAATGGCACGGGCGATACCGAAGTCCATCACCTTCACGGCGCCGGCACGGTTGATCATGATGTTGGCGGGCTTGACGTCGCGGTGCACGATGCCGTTGCGGTGGCTGAAGTCCAGCGCGGCACAGACGTCCGCGATCACTTCCATCGCCTTGCGCGGAGCCATCGGCCCGGTGCTGCGCACGATGTCACGCAACGTGTCGCCGTCGACGTACTCCATGACGATGTACGGCAGCGGCCCGGCGTCGGTCTCGGCTTCACCGGTGTCGTAGACGGCCACGATCGCCGGATGGTTCAGCGCAGCAGCGTTCTGCGCCTCACGACGGAACCGCAAGTAGAACGTGGGGTCGCGCGCGAGGTCAGCACGCAGCACCTTGATCGCGACGTCGCGGCTGAGTCGGAGGTCGCGCGCCAGGTGAACCTCGGACATTCCGCCGAAGCCGAGAATCTCACCCAGCTCGTAGCGGGAGGAGAGATTGCGGGGTGTCGTCATTGGTCTTGTCCTAGCGGTTCTTCAGCGTCTCCGGGATCCGCCAACGGCTCAGTGGTCGTTGTGGTCGTCGTTGTCGTCGTGGTGGTGGTTGTGGTCGTCGGAGTTGTTGTTGTCGTGGTCGGCGTTGTCGTTGTGGTTGTCGGCTCGGTCGTGGTTGTCGTCGGCCGAGTCGTCGTTGTTGTCGGCTCGGTGGTCGTCGTCGTGGGCCGAGTCGTCGTGGTGGTGGGCTTGGTCGTCGTGGTGGTCGGCAACGTCGTGGACGTGACGACGGGCGGCGTCGGGTCGCTGGGACCATCGGTCGCGATCCAGACTCCGCCGATGATCAACGCCAACAAGATCAATCCGCCGCCGGCCCATGCCACGGCCTTCTGCCCACTGGTCATTCCGCCGGCTGCCGCGTCGTCCGCAGCAGCGGCGCCCGTCACCGGGCCCGCGTACGTCGGCGGCATGACCTGCGTGGCACCCGTTGCCGGCAACGCGCTCGCGGCACCGGTGGCGAGCAGACCGGGCGGCGGTGGACGCCTTCCTGCCCGAACGGCTGCAACGGCGTCGGCGAACTCGCCGCCACTGGCGTAGCGGCCGGCCGGATCCTTGGTCAACGTGATGTCGATGAGCTCGCGGATGTTCGGCGGCAGGTCGGCCGGCATCGGCGCCGGGGTTTCCTGCACGTGCTTCATCGCGACGGTCAGCGCGCCGTCACCGGTGAACGGGCGTCGACCCGAAAGTGCTTCGTATCCGACGATTCCCAGCGAGTACACGTCACTCGCCGCGGTCGCGTCCTGACCGAGAGCCTGCTCGGGCGCGATGTACTGGGCGGTGCCCATCACCATTCCCGTGCGCGTGACAGGAGAGTTCTCGACGGCCTTGGCGATGCCGAAGTCCGTGATCTTCACCTGGCCAGTAGGCGTGATGAGGATATTGCCCGGCTTCACGTCGCGGTGCACGACACCGGCGTCGTGTGCGACCTGCAGGGCGCGGCCGGTCTGCTCGAGCATGTCGAGGGCATGCGGAACCGCCAGGCGGCCGACGCGTGCCAGGACGGCGTTGAGCGGTTCACCGTTGACGAGTTCCATCACCAGGTACGCCGTGGAATCACCCGAGCTGTCACGGGTCTCGCCGTAGTCGTAGATTCCGGCGATACCGGGATGGTTGAGCTGTGCGGTGGTGCGGGCCTCGAAGCGGAAGCGCTCCAAGAACTCCGGATCGGAAGAGAACTCGGACTTGAGTACCTTGACGGCGACGCGACGGTTGAGCCGGGAGTCGGTGGCTTCCCACACCTGACCCATCCCACCGGTGGCGATGAGACGGATCAATCGGTAACGATCGGCGATCAAAGCGCCGTTGTTCAACGCCACGGTTCAGCCCCCTTGGATTCCGGCTGCGATGACTGCACGACCGATCGGCGCAGCAACCGAGCCACCGGTAGCGGCGAGTCCGCGGTCACCACCGTTCTCGACGATGACGGCCACGGCGACCGTCGGATTCTGCGCCGGTGCAAAAGCGATGTACCAGGCGTGCGGCGGAGTTTCCCGCGGGTTCACGCCGTGCTCGGCGGTACCGGTCTTGGACGCGATCTGAACTCCGGGGATCTTGCCGTCGCCGCCGGTGAAGTTCTCCGAGCCGATCATCAGATCAGTCAGCGTTGCGGCCACTGCCGGCGAGATCGCCTGACCCATCGACACCGGTGACGGCGTACTGAGATCGGTCAGATCGGGTGCCTGCAACTGGGAGATCAGGTTGGGCTGCATCCGCACACCGCCGTTGGCGACGGTCGCGGCGATCACTGCATTCTCGAGCGGGGTCACCGCGACGTCGCGCTGGCCGATGCTGGTCTGGCCGAGAGCCGCGTCGTCGGAGATGTCGCCGACGGTGCTGTCAGCAACCGGCAGCGGGATCGCCGGAGTGTTGGGCCCGATGCCGAAAGCGCTGGCCTCGTCCTTGATGGCGTCCGCGCCGTCCTTGATGCCCAGTTCGACGAAAGCCGTGTTGCACGAGCGCGCAAACGCGTCACGCAACGACGCCGTCGGGTTGGGGCCGCAGGTGCTGCCGTTGTAGTTCTCGAGGGTCGTGCTGGTGCCGGGCAGCGTGATCTGCGGAGCCGCGGTCAGCTGGTCGTCCGGGGTCGCACCGTTGCCCAGAGCTGCAGCCGTGGTGAGCACCTTGAACGTCGAGCCGGGCGGGTAGGTCTGCGAGATCGCGCGGTTGACCAACGGATCGTTGGGATCGGCATTGAGCTCGTCCCACGCCTTGGTGGTTTCGGCGCCGTCGTGGCTGGCAAGCAGGTTCGGGTCGTAGCTCGGAGTGCTGACCATCGTCAGGATGCGTCCGGTGCTCGGCTCGATCGCGACGACGGAACCGGTGTAACCCTTGCTGGTCAGCTGGTCGTACGCCACCTGCTGCATGGCCGGATTGAGCGTCGTGACGACGTTGCCGCCGCGCGGATCGCGTCCGGACACCAGGTCGAAGAAGCGCTGACTGAACAGCCGGTTGTCCGAGCCGTTGAGAATCGGATCCTCGGTGCGCTCGAGTCCGGCGCTGCCGTACTGCATCGAGTAGAAACCGGTGACCGGTGCGTACGGGTACGGATTCGGATACTGGCGCAGGTACTTGTACCGGTCGTCGGTGGCCTGCGAGGCCGCCAGTACCTGACCGGCCGCCGAGATCTGACCTCGCTGGCGTGAGTACTCGTCGAGCAGCACCCGTGAGTTGCGCGGGTCGGCTCGCAGGTCGTCAGCTTTGATGACCTGTACGTACGTGGCGTTGGCGAGGAGCGCGACGACCATCACCATGACGGCCATCGCGACGCGGCGCAGTGGAGTGTTCATACGCGCGGCATCATCTCGGTATTGGCGTCAGCGATTGGGGGCGGGCCTTTCTTCTTCGTCACTACCGGCGCACGTGCCGCGTCCGAGATCCGGACGAGGATGGCCAGCAGTAGGTAGTTCGCGAGCAGCGACGAGCCGCCGTACGACATGAACGGTGTTGTCAGACCCGTCAGCGGGATCAGCTTGGTGACACCGCCGACGACAACAAAAATCTGGATCGCGATGGTGAACGACAGACCGGCGGCGAGCAGTTTGCCGAAGCTGTCACGTACTGCCAATGCCGTACGCAGGCCGCGCACGATGAGAAGCAGGAACAGCATCAGCACAGCCGCCAGGCCGATCAGGCCGAGCTCTTCGCCGATGGTCGCGATGATGAAGTCCGTCTTCGCGAACGGCACCTGGTTGGGTCGACCACTGCCGAGACCTGTTCCGGCGATACCACCAGTGGCCAGGCCGAACAGTGATTGCGAGATCTGATAACCGGTGTTGGCGTAGTCGCCGAGCGGGTCGAGCCAGGTGTCGACGCGCACGCGCACGTGACCGAACATCTTGTAGGCGAAGAAGAATCCGATGGCGAGCAGTCCGCCGCCGATCACCAGCCAGCCCACACGTTCGGTCGCGATGTAGAGCATCACCAGCACGGTGCTGAAGAGCAGCAGCGACGTACCGAGGTCGGTTTCGAAGACGAGAACGCCCACCGAGACGATCCAGGCGAGCAGGATCGGGCCGAGGTCGCGGGCACGTGGAAAATCCATGCCCAGGAAGTGTTTACCGGCCGAGGTGAACAGGTCGCGCTTGGCGACGAGCACTGACGCGAAGAAGATGATGAGCAGGATCTTCGCGAACTCACCTGGCTGAATGCTGAATCCGGGCAGGCGAATCCAGATCTTCGCGCCGTTCACGCTCGAGAACTTCGCCGGCAGGATCGCGGGAATCGCCAGGAACACCAGGCCTGCGAGGCCGAGTGTGTAGCTGAACCGCGCCATCAGGCGGTAGTCCTTCAAGAACACGAGCAGCAGCACGAAACCGGTGATCGCCAGTGCAGTCCACATGACCTGCTGGTTCGCATCCGGTGACGGTGCCTCGACGCCGTTGTAGAGCGCTGTCTGTTCGTCGGCGAGGTCGAGTCGGTGGATGAGCACCAACCCCAGGCCGTTGAGCAGGGCGACGATCGGCAGTAGCAGCGGATCGGCGTACGGCGCATACCGCCGAATTGCCAAGTGCGCGATCAGGAACAGGCCCGTGTACGCGAGCGCGTACTTGGCCAGATCGAGAGTGATCTTCTGTTCCTGGCTCGCCTCGACGAGCAGAAGCGAGACCGTCGTGATGATGACGGCAAAGCCCAGGAGCAGCAGCTCCATGTTTCGACGGGTCGACTGGACCGGCGCCGGGGCAAAACCTCCGGGCGGACTCGGAAAAGCCGTCCCCGCAGCTGCGTTGGACGACATCAGTTGACCGTCCTGCAAGTCTGACCGGGAACTTCGGTCGGCGTCGGCGTAGTCGTGGGTGCCGCCGTCGTCGGCGCAGCAGGCTCCCCGGGCGGTGCGGGGGGCGGCGTGGTCTCCGGTGCCGGCGGGGGAGTGGGCGTGGCCGTCGTCGTCGGAACCGGCTCACAACGAGGCAGCAGATCGCCGCCGATGAGACGGATCATCTGGCTCTGCGCATCCTCACGCTTGCCGGACGGCAACCCGGCGCGCACCTGCTCCTGCGCAGACGGCTGCAGATCCGTCACTTCGAGGATGTTGCAGTTGCTGGGAATCGCGTCGGGGGAGACGAGGGTCAGGACGTCGTCGTCGCCGACGCAACCCACCAGATCCGCGTCTTGCAGCGAGTAGCCGAGCACCGAACCAGGGATTCCGCGCAGCACCGTCACGCGGCCGTTGTCTTCGCCGACGTAGTAGTTGTTGCGGATGACGGCGCGGCCGATCACGGCGCCGACGCCGACCAGCGCGATCAGCACCACGGCGAGGACCACCCACCACAACCGGTTCCGCTTCTTCTTCGGTTCCGGTTCGGGCTGGGAGACAACTCGCTTGGGCGTCGCGCGCGGCGGACGCATGGCAGCGGCGCGGCCGGCAGCGGTGTTGGGAGGAGGGGAGTCCTCTTCCTCTTCCGTCGACGCGGCACCCGCGACGATGGGATGCGACTGGCCGTAGTCGAGGTCGATGACATCGGCGACGACGACGGTGACGTTGTCGGGACCGCCGCTGCGCAGCGCCAATTCGATGAGACGGTCGGCGCACTGCTCCTGCGAGCCCTCGCGCATCGTGTTCTCGATGGTCTCGTCGCTGACCACGTCGGAGAGGCCGTCGGAGCAGAGCAGGTAACGATCGCCGGCGCGGGCTTCGCGCACGGTGAGCGTCGGCTCGATCTCGTTGCCGGTCAACGCCCGCATGATCAGGGATCGCTGCGGATGAGTGTGTGCCTGTTCGGCGGTGATCCTGCCCTCGTCGACCAACGACTGCACGAAAGTGTCGTCGCGGGTGATCTGCGTCAGGTGGTCGTCGCGCAGCAGGTAGGCGCGCGAGTCGCCGATGTGCACGAGACCGAGCTTGCTGCCGGAGAAGAGGATCGCGGTGAGCGTGGTGCCCATGCCGTCGAGTTCGGGTTCTTCCTCGACATGATCGGCGATGGAATCGTTGCCCTCGCGGGTGGCTGCCTCGAGCTTGCCGAGCAGATCCTCGCCGGGCTCGTCGTCGTCGAGATGCGCCAGGGCGGCAATCATCAACTGCGACGCGACCTCACCGGCCGCGTGTCCGCCCATACCGTCGGCCAAGGCCAACAGGCGTGCACCGGCGTACACGGAATCTTCGTTGTTGGAGCGCACGAGACCGCGGTCGCTGCGCGCCGCGTAGCGGAGAACAAGGGTCACGGGCGTAGCTCGATTACCGTCTTGCCGACGCGAACCGGGGTGCCCAGCGGGACGCGCACCGCAGTGGTGACCTTGGCGCGGTCCAGATAAGTGCCATTGGTCGAACCGAGATCCTCGACGTACCAATCAGCGCCGCGCTGCGAGAGCCGCGCATGGCGCGTCGACGCGTAATCGTCGGTGAGAACGAGCGTCGAATCATCGGCGCGGCCGATCATGACCGGCTGAGAACCCAGGGTGATGCGGGTACCGGCGAGGGCGCCCTGCGTGACCACCAGGTACCGAGGCACCTTCGCCTTGCCCAGTGAGGGCAGGACCTTTCCGGCGCGGGTGTACCGCGGCGGAACCCTGACCCCGGAGCCGGCATAGATGTCGGAGCGGAGAGTGCGGAGGACTGCCCAGACGAACAGCCACAGTAGGAGCAGGAAGCCCGCCCGTGTGAGTTGCAGAATCAGGCCCTGCACGGCTGTCCACCTCCTTCTATGGCTCGAGCCCCGCCGCAGCGGGGTTCGAGCATTGTCGACTGGCAGCATCATAGGGGGCTCTGGGCCCCGAAGATCACGATACTGACAGCCGCGTGACGGCGGCGCGCCGACGGACCGCCGAATGTTCGATTGTTATCGGAAAAATCCTGGCGTCCGTTTCTCAGCTCAGAGAATGCGAACCAGAATCTCCGAGTGACCTGCACGAATGATGTCGCCGTCTGCCAGCTGCCAGTCCTGGACCGGTGCTCCGTTGACGGTGGTGCCGTTCGTGGATCCCAAATCGGACAGCATCGCGGTGCGGCCGTCCCAACGGATGTCGATGTGGCGACGTGAGACGCCGGTGTCCGGGAGGCGGAACTGAGCTTCCTGGCCGCGGCCGATGACATTGCTGCCGTCGCGAAGCTGGAAGTGGCGTCCGCTGCCGTCCTCGAGCTGCAGGGTTGCCGTCAGGCTCTGGGCCGTCGGTGCGTAACCGCCCTGCGGCTGGGCGTAGCCCTGCTGCGGGTAGGCCTGCGTCTGCTCGAAGTTGCCGCCCTGCTCGTAGCCACCCTGCTCGTACGGCTGCTGTGTGTACGCCTGCTGGTCGTAACCGCCCTGCTGGTCGTAACCCGGCTGATCGTAGGACTGGCCGTTGTACGGCTGCTGGTAGCCCTGCTGGTCGTAGCCGCCCTGCTGGTAGCCCTGCTGGTCGTACCCACCCTGGTACGCCTGCTGGCCGTAGCCCTGCTGGTCGTACGGCTGCTGCTGGTAACCCTGCTGGTCGTAACCGCCACCCTGCTGGTCATAGCTCTGCTGGTCGTAACCGGCCTGCTCGTACGGCTGCTGCTGGTTCGGGTACGCCTGCTGGTCGTAGCCACCCTGCTGCTGGTTGTAGCCCTGCTGGTCGTCGCCTGTTCGGTAACCGTCGCCGCGGTCGTAACCGTTCTGGTACGGCGCTTCCTGGCCCTGCGGAGCGGCGTAACCGCCGTCGTCGTGGGAGTACCCGTTCCGTGCCGGCTGCTGCGGTTCGGGCTGGCGACCCGCCGGTTCGCGGCTTGGTTCGTAGCCTGAGTTCTGCGTCATGGGGCCGGCTCCTGGTTGTGACGGGACTGGATTGGAAACAGGGGGAACAATCGGTGCGGGTCGCTGAGGCGGCCGTTGTGGAGGCCGCGACGAAACCTGCGGAACATGCGACGGCGGTGATGCCTGCTCGGCGTCACCATCCGGGTCGACGGTTCCGCGGGTGCGGAACTGACCGGTGTGGAGCGTAGGCGAAGGCTCGAAGGTGACCGAGATGTCGCCGTACGTCTGCCAACCCTGATCGCGGATGAAATCCTGCAAGTGTCGGCTGAAAGCTTTGGTAGTCAGTTCGCGGTCAGCTGCCAACTCTTCGTGATCGGAGTTGTTGATGGTGATCACGTAGTTGTTGGGGGCGAGAAGGATTCCGCCGCCGAGGTGCTCGACGCGGTCACGTGCCTCCTGCTGGAGCGCCGCCTCTACTTCCTGCGGCACAACACCACCACCGAAGACCCGCGCGAATGCGTCGCCGACAGCTCCTTGGAGCTTTCGTTCGAATCGCTGCACGATGCCCATCGGGCCCTCCTCTCGCCTCGCATCTACGACGGCAAAATGCTCGGCAAGTAGCGCCGGCACCGCCTTGTCGCGTGTCGTCCAAACTGCTGTACAGGTTCCACGGTACTGTCAAATGTCGCTTCGGCAGTACCTGGCCGCTGTTTCAGCATGGTATCGGTTCTGGGCTTTTGGATGCTCGATGTTCACTGATTCGTGCCCTGAGCTGCACGAATAGAACTTTCAAAGTTTGTCGTGATAATGTTTCGGCGTTGCTCGGGCGAGTGGCGGAATGGCAGACGCGCTGGCTTCAGGTGCCAGTGTCCTTCGGGACGTGGGGGTTCAAGTCCCCCTTCGCCCACCACAAGACGAGGCCACGAACTCACAAGAGTTGGTGGCCTCGTTTTTTGTTGTCGACTAACTGGCCGCAGCCTGGATGAAGCTCAGAACGAAGTCCAATGCGGTGCCCGCAAACGGGTCGCCGACTGGTTGAGGGGGCGCGGCGGGCGCAGTGATCTGAGGGTTCATCATCCCTGGCGGCAGTGTGCCGGGTGGGAGATTGATGATGGCGTTGATGTCGTAGATGGTGTTGTCGGGACCGTTGGTCACCGAGAACGAGATACTGCCGAAGTCGGCGACCGGAGTGTCGGCCGATGCAGTACCAACTGCACTGCCGAAGGTGATCGCGGCAGCGAGCGCGCCGACACCGAGGGCCGCGGTGGTCCGGGACAAACGAGTAGGCGTTGCGGGTCCATTCACAGATGTGCTCCCTTTCGTGGTGACAGCATCCCTGCACGGGACGCCGAGCAGCCAGGAGATTGCAACCACTATCGAGGAAGATAACGGACATTCACTCCATGGTGGGGTGGTTCGGCACGAAGTGCTTCGTCGTTCCGGAGTTGTGGGGATGGACGTTGCTGACGCTGCGTCGGTGCAGACTTTCATAATGATGTGTTTTGTAGTCACCGCTTTGATCGTGGTTCGCCAACCGTGTACGGCGGCTAAGAGGGGCACGGTATCAGCGGCGGATTGAAGAACCGGTTGGCCAGGTAAATGTAGATCGCCTCGGGCGACTGCCGGATCTGCGGCCCCATCCACCGGTACAAGTAGTACCCCTGATTTCCTGTTGTCGTACAACTATTTTCGAGACCGGAGCCTGCCTCGCAAAACTTCCGGGTCAGATGACTGCCCATATGTCAGGTGAACTTGATCGCGGCAATTCAGGTAGTTGATAGCGTGTGATTTCGGTGTTGGTCGCGGTAGGGGGTGAGCTGTTCAGCAGTCGGGATGAATTCGTGGAGTCGGTTGTCCTGAGCGACCAGATCAGCGGTCCTGCGCTCGATGTCGGCGTCTAGTCGGTTAATGGAGATTCGTCGGTCGAGGGTTCGGGCTGAAACCGGACTTTGCATTTTTGTCAACTCACGTTCGAGCCCTACCGACGGCGCACGAGCCACCAGTCAACGGAGATCGGAATCCGCCGAGCGGTGGTGGTGCCCGTTGGGCCCAGCGTTCCGAAGTCTCCCCCGCGCATGCCCTCTCCAACAAGAGAAACCCGTAGGTTGTGTTCAAAGCTGGATGTCTGCGCCACCCTAAGAGTGAGTTTCGAAGTTCTGTGCTCCATGTTCTAAGAATGGGTGCGTGCTAGGGGTATGGAGCGTCGACTTGCGACCGTCCGATTTTCTCCCGGATTTCCGACTCGGTGAGCTAGGACGCTCGGCGCCGCACGAAACCGCTACAGTGGAGTTATGACCTCGGAGTAGGCACAGTCGCACGTTCCGAACTCGTTCCGGTAGCTACACCGTATGATCGCCAGATGGATTGGATCCAGCTCGGTGAAGCAGCTAGTCGTCTTATTGAGTCCTTAACACGCTTTAGTGGCGCCGAAGTTGACGTGAACTCCGCCATGGCCGTGGCGAACGGGAACGACCCTAATTGGAACTTGGACCCGGATCTTCGTCGTCTTATGTACCAGGCACTCGAATTTTTAGAACAACAGTCGATGATTTCTAGAGAGTTTGGTGGCGGCCTTCGTCTAACGGACAAGGGAAGGGGGAGCGTTGGTACCCCGCCCTCCATATGGATGCCTGATCCGGGAAGCCCGCCAATCAAAGAATGGATAGAACTCCAGAACCTCGCAGAGGCGATGAATGCTGAACGGGTTGGGAGTGAAATCACTCTAACGCATCTTTCGGTTTCCAAATGGCGTCAATTCTCTTCGGTCGAATTGAAAATACATCCACGTCTCACAATATTGACCGGGGCTAACGCGGCTGGGAAAACGACGCTCTTAAATCTATTTGCTCCTCACTTCAACTGGAACGCGCAATTGGTGAGTAGAGCCGAACATACGAAGATCTCCGAGAACCCAGCAGCGATCCAACTTGGCCGACTTCACTACAGCAATGGTGTACATACAAATCTCTGGCATCATTCGGAGCCTGGTATATCAAATTCAAATGTGCACTATACGGGCACAGAGCCAGTGCCTGGAATATTTATCTCTTCCCACCGCTCGGTAAGCACTTATCGACCACTCGAAAGCTTACCAGCTCGATTCTCTGCCGCAGATACTATGCTGCAGCAATTCGCAAGCGAGGTGCAGTCACGTTACTCCGGGGGATCGAGCCAATATCCACCGCTGTACAGAATGAAAGAGGCCTTGATTTCCGCAGCGCTACACGGTTACGGAAATCAAGTGGTCAGAGAGACGCCCGCCGCAATCGATATATGGGAGGGTTTTCAGAATATTTTACGCTCCTTCCTTCCTGAATATTTACAATTCGATAGGCTAATTGTAGAAAATGGTGAGCTTCTGCTGAAGGTGGCAACCGGTGAATTTCCTCTTGAGGCTGCCTCAGGTGGCTTGTCCGCAATGCTAGAGCTTTCCTGGCAAATTTTCTTGCGCGGGCAACACTCACCCTCGTTTACCGTTTGTATTGATGAGCCAGAAAATCACCTACACCCTGAACTTCAGCGTGTGATTATTCCTGCCCTGCTCGAAGCATTTCCGCAAGCAACCTTCATTGTTGCAACACACAGCCCATTTGTAGTTACCTCGACACCGGACTGCGCTGTGTACGCGCTTGGCCGCTTCGGAGACGACGATAAGATTAGCAGTCAACTGCTTGATCGGTTAAACGCCTCAGGAACCGCTGACGAGACTTTGCGTTCGGTTCTCGGGCTCGAAACGGCGTTGCCGTTATGGGCACAAAAAGCGATTGCTGATGCTGTAGAGGGTATTCCAGGGGATGCAACTGGAGATGATCTACGACAGTTACGGTCGAAATTGATCGACCTCGGCCTTGACCGACAGTTTCCTGCCGCGATCGCGGCGATTGGCGAGGGTCGCAGTTGATCAAGCTAACAAAAGGACCCCTGCCGACCTGGCTTGCGAAAAATCAGGATCAGAAAACAGTCGAATATATGGCCGCTGTGAAAAACAAAAAACCTAGCCCTTGGATTCAAGCTGAATTGAAGGAAGCGCTCAAGGCTGAGTGTCGTAACAAATGTATGTATTGCGAAGTTGATCCTAACGACGGATCGTATCCCGCAGTCGAGCATATCAAGCCCAAAGAAACATTTCCGGAACTGGTTCTTCAGTGGGAGAACTTAGGTTGGTGTTGCACTAGATGCAATACCAACAAAGGGAATTATTGGAAAGATCATGAAGATATTAGACTGTTAAACCCATATGAGGATGATCCGGCAGTCCACCTGAAACACTCGGGCCCAGTGGTAGTTCCATCTTTAGGTAGCGAGCGAGGAAAGAACACTATTCGACAACTGAAGCTTAATCGTGGATCTCTAATTACCTCGAAGGCGCAGAGAATTCAGGAACTAAGTGACAGAATTCAGCTCTGGAATCAGGAGGATAATGTTGACAAGAAGAGTGTGTTGGAGGAAGATATTATAGATTTCCTTAGCCGGGAATCGGAGTTCTGCGCCATGCTACGGGGCTTTGCTACGTTTCAAGGATTTCCATATTTGGATAAATCTTGACTTGGAGTTACCTATATCGCTCGAATTTGAGGAGTCGCCGTATGCCTATATACAAGCCGAGAAAATTTTAGGTAGTCGAAACGTCAGGGAAATGTGAACGTAAGTCGCCTGTTAGCTGGTCTCCGCAAAATTGGAGCTACCGGGGCACATAAGGTGATTGACTGGTTTGCCGTCGTGCAACGGCGGTGTCGGCGCCGGTGTCGCTTCACCTACCTGTCCGAAATGTCGTCCCCATCGGGGACGCCTCAACCCCGCGCCTTCAGCGCCGCACGCGCCGCATTGAACCCACCCATCCCGTGGACCCCGCCGCCCGGGGGAGTCGCGGACGAGCAGAGGTACACGCCCGGGGCGCCGGTGGCATAGGGGTCCAGCCCGAACCGGGGGCGCGCGATGATCTGCCGCGCCGTGTTCGCACCCGCGGAAATGTCGCCGCCCACGTAATTGGGGTTGTACGCCTGCATCTGCGGCACATTGCGCACGTGGACGCCCACGATCCGGTCCCGGAACCCCGGCGCAAACCGCTCGATCTGACGCGTCACCGCATCGGTAGCGTCACCCGGATAGCCATGCGGCACATGCGCATACGCCCATACGGGATGGATGTCTCCGACGGAACGGGAGGGGTCGGCCAAGAATTGCTGGCCCAACAGAATGAAAGGCTTGGCCGGCATCTGACCCCGAACGGTCTGGCGTTCGACAGCAGCAGTCTCCGAAATCGTCCCGGACAGGTGCAGGGTGCCGGCCTTGCGGGCGTGCGGATTCGTCCACGGCACGACGCTTCCGTCGGAATCACCACGCACGGCGTAGTCGACCTTGTAGGCGGCGGTGCCGTAGCGGAATTTGCGGTAGGCCCGGGCAATGCGGTCGGGCTGCCGGCCGTCGAGCAGGCGCCCGGCCGCATCGGGGGCGATGTCGAGCATGACGATGTCGTAGTCGGCGATCTGGGAGTAGTTGGTGACCCAGTTCCCGGTTTCGATGGTGCCACCGAGGCTGCGCAGAATCGACGCGAGCGCCGCAGCAATTGATCCTGATTCACCCTGCGCCACAGGCCAACCGTGAGCATGAGCGGCCGCAGTGAGCATCGAGCCGACAGCACTGGAGAGTGGAAGGGTCAGCGTCCCGAACATGTGCGCCGCGACGCCGCCGAACAGTGCCCGCGCCTGTGGGGTCTTGAACATCCGCGCGAAACCCGTCGCGGGAAGCAGAGCGCCCGTCCCGAAACGGGCGAGCATCAGCGGGTGCTTCGGGACGTGGACGATCGGCTGGAAGACGTCCTGCACCAACTCGTCGAAGTTCTCGGATAGGTATCCGAAGACGTCGAGCCAGCGCTTACCGTCGGCACCCAATCCGTCAGCGGTCCGGTTGATGTCGCGCCACAGAACCCCGGCGGTGCCGTCGTCGAGTGGATGGACCAGATCGATCTCGGGCCACAGCCACGTCAGGCCATGTTTGGCGAGCCCGAATTCGCGGTCGAGTTCCTTGAAGTAGGGAGAAGCCAAGGCCGTGGGATGGAAGGCGGAGCAATCGTCGTGGACGAGCCCGTCGACTATGTATTCGCTACTGCGGGTGCCACCGCCGATCTTGTCCGCACCCTCGATGACATGGACGTCGATTCCGGCGCGGGCGAGTTCGATCGCCGCCGCGAGACCGTTGGGACCACTGCCTACCACTACTGCTGTTGTCATTTGCTCTTCGCCACCCGTCTTCTCAAGGGTGAGCCTACGGAAATTACAGCGATGGCATTCTGCGAGCAAACAATTCAGGCCTAGACCTTGGTTGATCGATCAACTTTTGTTACAGTTCGAGGCGCACTGGCCGCAGCTGATTCTTATCGCTGCGGCCAGTTGTTGCATTCATCGCCCATCGCGCCTGTTTCCTGCGGATTCGGTATCCTGTGAATCGGAACTTCTCTGCACAGACGCAGCTCCGAAATCTGTCGAGGGGCCTTCTGGCTCCCTGCATCGCCGCAGTTCAGAGCAATTATAGGGCTACCTTAGTTGCGCCCGTGCCGGGGTTCTGAATTATCGTTTTCGTTACACGGTTGACTCACAAAAGTTTCAACCGACCGAAGACTCACGTCGCCGGGTGCCAGAACGCACACCATCGCGTCTGCGCAGGGCGGCTACTTCGGTGGTACCGAACACATCGTCGTGTCGGTGCTTTGAAGGACTTGCATTGCAAGTTGATGGCCATCAGCGCTGCTGGTCGTCGGTGCATCTTTATGGCATACGAAGGCTGGGTATGAAGCAACTTCCAGGCCCCCAGGGCCTCTATCACCCGTCCAATGAGCACGACTCCTGTGGAGTCGCATTTGTTGTCGACATGCATGGTCGCCGCAGCAGGGACATCGTCGAAAAGGCGATCACCGCTCTGGTCAACCTCGAGCATCGCGGCGCTGCCGGATCAGAACCCAACACGGGTGACGGTGCGGGCATTCTGCTGCAGGTTCCCGACAAGTTCTTCCGAGCTGTCGTGGACTTCGCGCTGCCCGCCGAAGGCGCGTACGCAACCGGTATCGCATTCCTCCCGCAGGGCGATGCCGATGCACACGAGGCTGCTGCTGCAGTCGAGAAGATCGTCGTCGAAGAGGGCCTGAAGGTTCTCGGCTGGCGCGAGGTCGGAACCGACGACTCATCGCTGGGCGCACTGGCGCGCGACGCGATGCCGACGTTCCGTCAGATCTTCATCGGCTCCGAGGGTGACAAGTACACCGGCATGGATCTCGAGCGTCGTGCATACGTGGTGCGTAAGCGCACCGAGCACGAACTCGGCTCCGAAGGCGCCGGCAAGGGTGGCCCGGGTAGCGAGACCGTGTACTTCCCCAGCCTGTCCGGCCAGACGTTCGTCTACAAGGGCATGCTCACCACCCCGCAGCTCAAGGGTTTCTACCTCGACCTGCAGGACGATCGTGTCGAGAGCGCACTGGGCCTGGTCCACTCGCGCTTCTCCACCAACACGTTCCCGTCGTGGCCGCTGGCGCACCCGTTCCGCCGGGTCGCTCACAACGGTGAAATCAACACCGTCACCGGCAACGAGAACTGGATGCGCGCTCGCGAGTCCCTGATCGACAGTGACGTCTTCGGCGGCCGCGAGAACCTGGAGAAGATCTTCCCGATCTGCACCCAGGGCGCCAGTGACACCGCTCGTTTCGACGAGGTGCTCGAGATGCTGCACCTCGCCGGTCGCAGCCTGCCGCACGCAGTTCTCATGATGATCCCCGAAGCCTGGGAGAAGCACGAGAGCATGGACCCCGCTCGTCGGGCGTTCTACGAGTACCACTCGGCTCTCATGGAGCCCTGGGACGGACCGGCGTCGGTGTGCTTCACCGACGGCACCGTCATCGGCGCCGTGCTGGACCGCAACGGTCTGCGTCCGTCGCGTCTGTGGATCACCGAAGACGGCCTCGTCGTCATGGCGTCGGAGGTCGGCGTTCTGCCGATCGATCCGTCCACGGTTGTCCGCAAGGTCCGCCTCCAGCCCGGTCGCATGTTCCTCGTGGACACCGCGCAGGGCCGGGTCATCAGCGACGAGGAACTGAAGAACGAACTCGCTGCCGAGCACCCGTACCAGCAGTGGATCGACGAAGGTCTGATCCACATGGACGACCTGCCGGACCGTCCGTACACGTACATGTCGCACGAGCGCGTCGTGCTGCGTCAGCAGCTCTTCGGTTTCACCAACGAAGAGGTCAACCTGCTGGTCAAGCCGATGGCTCTCTCCGGTGCCGAGGCACTGGGCTCGATGGGTACCGACACTCCGATCGCCGTGCTCTCGTCACGTCCCCGGATGCTGTTCGACTACTTCTCGCAGCTCTTCGCTCAGGTCACCAACCCACCTCTCGACGCGATTCGTGAAGAGGTTGTCACCAGCCTCGGCGCGACCATCGGCCCCGAGGGCGACCTGCTGCACCCGAATGCGGACTCCTGCAAGCAGATTGCGCTCCCGCAGCCGATCCTGCACAACGACGACCTGTCGAAGCTCGTTCACGTCAACGACGACGGCGAATTCCCGGGCTTCCGCAGCGTTGTGATCCGCGGCCTGTACCCCGTCAAGGAAGGCGGCGACGGTATCCGTCGTGCGCTCGAGGGCATCAAGTACCAGGTCTCGCAGGCAATCGAGGGTGGCGCACGCATCGTCGTGCTCTCGGACCGCGAGTCCACCGAGGATTACGCGCCGATCCCGTCGCTGCTCCTCACCTCAGCCGTGCACCACCACCTGGTTCGTGAGAAGTCGCGCACCAAGGTCGGTCTCATCGTCGAGGCCGGCGACGCCCGCGAGGTGCACCACATGGCGCTCCTCATCGGCTTCGGTGCCGCAGCGGTCAACCCGTACATGGCTTTCGAGACCATCGACGAGTTCCTGCAGAACAAGGAACTCGAGGGCCTGACCCTCGAGAAGGGCATCGCGAACTACATCAAGGCAGCCGGCAAGGGTGTCCTGAAGGTGATGTCCAAGATGGGCATCTCGACGCTCGCGTCGTACACCGGTGCTCAGCTGTTCCAGGTCATCGGCCTCTCGCAGGAGCTGACGGACGAGTACTTCACCGGTCTGCAGTCGCAGCTCGGTGGCATCGGCCTCGACCAGATCGCAGCCGACGTCGAAGCACGTCACCGCATCGCGTACCTCGATCGCCCCGAAGAGCGCGCTCACCGCGAGCTCGAGGTCGGCGGCGAGTACCAGTGGCGTCGTGAAGGCGAGTACCACCTGTTCAACCCGGACACGGTCTTCAAGCTCCAGCACGCAACTCGCACAGGTCAGTACGAGGTGTTCAAGGAGTACACGACAATGGTCAACGACCAGTCGGAGCGCCTTGCCGCTCTGCGTGGTCTGTTCGACTTCAACATCGGCAAGCGGCCGTCGATCTCGATCGACGAGGTCGAGCCGGCCAGCGAGATCGTCAAGCGTTTCTCGACGGGTGCGATGAGCTACGGCTCCATCTCCGCCGAGGCTCACGAGACTCTCGCCATCGCGATGAACCGTCTGGGCGCCCGCTCCAACTCCGGTGAGGGCGGCGAACATCCGTCGCGCTTCACGCCGGACGAGAACGGCGATCTTCGACGCAGTGCCATCAAGCAGGTCGCGTCGGGACGCTTCGGTGTCACCTCGCACTACCTGAGCAACTGCACCGACATCCAGATCAAGATGGCGCAGGGAGCCAAGCCCGGTGAGGGTGGCCAGCTTCCGGCTCACAAGGTGTACCCGTGGGTGGCCGAGGTTCGGCACTCCACGCCTGGCGTCGGGCTGATTTCGCCGCCGCCGCACCACGACATCTACTCGATCGAGGATCTCGCTCAGCTGATCCACGACCTGAAGAACGCCAACCCGCAGGCCCGCATCCACGTGAAGCTGGTCTCCGAGGTCGGCGTCGGAACCGTCGCGGCCGGTGTCTCCAAGGCACATGCCGACGTCGTTCTGATCTCCGGTCACGACGGTGGCACCGGTGCCACCCCGCTGACCTCCGTCAAGCACGCGGGCGCACCGTGGGAACTCGGCCTCGCCGAGACCCAGCAGACATTGCTGCTCAACGGTCTCCGTGACCGCATCGTCGTGCAGGTCGACGGCCAGCTCAAGACGGGTCGCGACGTCGTCGTCGCTGCCCTGCTCGGCGGCGAGGAGTTCGGTTTCGCCACCGCACCACTGGTGGTCTCGGGCTGCATCATGATGCGCGTCTGCCATCTCGACACCTGCCCCGTCGGTGTCGCGACGCAGAACCCGTTGCTGCGTCAGCGTTTCAGTGGCAAGCCGGAATTCGTCGAGAACTTCTTCATGTTCATCGCCGAAGAGGTTCGCGAGCTTCTCGCGGAACTCGGTTTCCGCACGCTGCTCGAAGCCGTCGGCCAGGTCGACATGCTGGACACCACGCGCGCTCTCGATCACTGGAAGGGAAGCAAGGCAGGCAATCTCGATCTGTCGCCGATCCTGACCCAGGTCGAGTCCGCGTTCATGGACCAGGACGTCCACTGCACCGGCACGCAGGATCACGGTCTGGACAAGGCACTCGATCAGCAGTTGATCGTCTCGGCCCGCAACGCACTCGACAAGGGTGAGGCGGTCTCCTTCGAGTCCGCGATCACCAACGTCAACCGCACGGTCGGCACCATGCTCGGCCACGAGGTCACCAAGGCGTTCGGTGGAGAGGGCTTGCCCGACGGCACCATCGACATCACGTTCACCGGTTCCGCCGGTAACAGCTTCGGTGCTTTCGTGCCCAGCGGTATGACCCTGCGCCTGCACGGCGACGCCAACGACTTCGTCGGCAAGGGCCTTTCGGGTGGACGCATCGTCGTACGCCCGCCGCTCGATGCAGCGGAAGGCTTTGTCGCCGAGGACAACATCATCGGTGGCAACGTCATCCTGTTCGGCGCCACCAGTGGCGAGGCTCTGCTTCGCGGTGTCGTCGGCGAACGCTTCGCAGTCCGTAACTCCGGCGCCACTGCCGTCGTCGAGGGTGTGGGCGATCATGGTTGCGAGTACATGACGGGTGGAAAGGTGGTCATCCTCGGAGCCACCGGACGTAACTTCGGCGCCGGCATGTCCGGTGGCGTCGCGTACATCTACAACCCCGACAAGGCATTCGAGAAGAACCTCAACACCGAACTGGTGGACCTCGAGGATCTTTCGGGCGAC
This sequence comes from Rhodococcus sp. no. 34, assembly GCF_054589475.1. Taxonomy (NCBI): domain Bacteria; kingdom Bacillati; phylum Actinomycetota; class Actinomycetes; order Mycobacteriales; family Nocardiaceae; genus Rhodococcus; species Rhodococcus sp. no. 34. The sequence continues at coordinate 539,626 of NZ_BAAILK010000047.1, read as the reverse complement.
GACTTCACCTGGTTGAAGGGCGCCATCGAACGTCATCGCGACGAAACCGGCTCCGAGGTTGCCACGCGCATCCTCGCTGACTGGTCGCAGCAGGTGGGTCACTTCGCAAAGGTGATGCCCCGCGACTACAAGAAGGTTCTTTTGGCCATCGCGGCCGCAGAGAAGGATGGCAAGAACGTGGACGAGGCAGTTATGGAGGCAGCTCGTGGGTGATCCAAGCGGCTTCCTGAAGCACACGTCGCGCGAACTTCCGGTTCGCCGGCCGGTGCCGTTGCGCCTGCTCGACTGGAAAGAGGTCTACGAGGAGTTCCCGAAGGAAACCCTCAAGACCCAGGCCAGCCGTTGCATGGACTGCGGAATTCCTTTCTGCCACAACGGTTGCCCTCTCGGAAACTTGATTCCCGAGTGGAACGACCTGGTTTACAAGGACCACTGGCACGACGCCATCGAGCGTCTGCACGCGACCAACAACTTCCCGGAGTTCACCGGTCGTCTGTGCCCCGCACCCTGTGAGGCGTCCTGTGTCCTGGGCATCAACCAGGATCCGGTCACCATCAAGCAGGTCGAGGTCGAGATCATCGACAAGGCCTTCGACGAAGGGTGGGTCAAGCCGGTTCGCGCCGCGCACGCCACCAACAAGAAGGTCGCAGTTGTCGGCAGTGGCCCGGCCGGTCTGGCTGCAGCGCAGCAGCTGACCCGCGCCGGTCACGCAGTGACGGTCTTCGAGCGGGCAGACCGCATCGGCGGCCTGCTGCGCTACGGCATCCCCGAGTTCAAGATGGAGAAGCGGCACATCGACCGCCGTCTCGAGCAGATGGAAGCCGAAGGCACCGTCTTCAAGACCAACGTCAATGTCGGCGTGGACATCACCGCGGACGAGCTGCGCGAGCAGTTCGACGCAGTGGTTCTGGCCGGCGGCGCCACCGCAGCTCGCGATCTGCCGATCCCGGGCCGCGAACTGGACGGCATCCATCAGGCGATGGAGTTCCTGCCGATCGCCAACCGTGTGCAGTTGGGCGACCTCGACGCTCCCACCATCACCGCTGAGGGCAAGAAGGTTGTCATCATCGGCGGCGGCGACACCGGCGCGGACTGCCTCGGCACCTCGCACCGTCAGGGCGCAGCCAGCGTGCACCAGTTCGAGATCATGCCGCGTCCGCCGGAGACTCGCGCCGAGCAGACTCCGTGGCCGACGTACCCGCTCATGTTCCGCGTGGCTTCGGCTCACGAGGAAGGCGGCGAGCGTCTGTTCTCCGTCAACACCGAGAACTTCGTCGGTGAAAACGGCAAGGTCACCGGACTCAAGGCTCACGAGGTCGAGATGAAGTCGGGTCGTTTCGAGAAGGTCGAGGGCTCTGACTTCGAGCTCGAAGCCGATCTCGTGCTCCTGGCAATGGGCTTCGTCGGTCCCGAGAAGCCGGGTCTGCTCACCGATCTCGGTGTCGACTTGAACGAGCGCGGCAACGTCGCCCGCACGTCGAAGTGGAACACCAACGTCGACGGCGTGTTCGTGGCCGGTGACATGGGCCGCGGTCAGTCCCTGATCGTCTGGGCCATCGCCGAGGGACGTTCCGCAGCAGCCGCTGTGGACACCTACCTCGAGGGTGTCACGGCCCTTCCGTCACCGATCCACCCGACAGCGGCTCCGCAGCGCTAGAGGCTCTTACAAAGCCGCACCCCATCGCATTCGGTGGGGTGCGGCTTTGTTTCTGCAAGCAGTTCGCACGATCTGTAACAAACCTTCATCAATCGTGCATCGGACAGACACAACGCCCAGACAGTATGATTCCGGAGCATCGATAGTGGTGTATGGGTTGCTTAAGTTAAATCAGGGGAGTTTCATGCGTGCGAGGCGTCTCGTTGCGGTGTTGTCGGCACTAGCTGCGGCAGTGGTGGTACCGGTTGTCAGTTCTCCCGTGGCGTCGGCTGATCCCTGCCCCGGTCTGTACGTCGTGGCCATTCCTGGAACCTGGGAGCCTTCGGGTACTTCTCCCGGTGCCGGCATGCTTGCCCCGGTCACCAACGGCCTTCCCGGTTCCGTACGCACCGATTACGTCACGTACTCGGCAACGGCCTTCCCGTGGGAGTCCAACGTCTACGCCAAGTCGAAGCAGCAGGCTGTCGACAACGCCCGCGGCATGATCGCCGCGATGGCCGCCTCGTGCGGTGACACCCGCTTCGCGATCGTCGGATACAGCCAGGGTGCCGACGCGGCAGGCGATCTCGCCGCCGAGATCGGAACCGGCATCGGCGTTGTTCCCCCGACTCGCGTGGAAGGAGTCGGCCTGCTGTCCGATCCCCGCCGCTCCGAGTCAGACGTCCTGATCGGACCCGCTGTCGGAGGCAACGGAGCCAGCGGCGCTCGCATCGGTGGATTCGGTTGGCTGTCAGGCAAAACGGTGACGCTGTGCGCCGTCGGTGATCTGTACTGCTCGACGCCCAAGGACGATTTCGTGATGCGTCTGGCCGGGTTCATGGCTCAGGTTTCCGACCCCACTCCGGCAAACGCTCTCTCGCTGCGCGACGAGGCCGCCGTGATCGTCAACGATCTGGTCACCGCTGGCGGACTCCCCGCACTGATGGCTCAGCTCGATCCAGGCGCGAACTCGCGGCGCGTCGATCAACTGGTCGCCTTCTACGGCTCGCAGGTTCACACCGACTACACGCGTTACGTCGTTGATGGCGCAGGCAATTCGGCCACATCCTGGCTGCACAACTGGTTGGCAGGAAAAGCCTGATCAGCAGTACGTCTGCTCCGCGGTGTCGACGTAGATCTCGGCGATCCGCTGCGAAGACATCGGCGTGATCTGTGAGTACACCTCGCCGACGGAGTTGAACTCCGCCAGCACCTCGGACCGCGGCATGCCGTCGGCCAGAGCCTTGCAGGTGCCGTCGGCGTAGAGGATCTCTGCGGAATCCATTCCGGCGGGCGGGATCCCGGCCAGACGTAGTGCAGCGATGTACCGCTGTCCCTTCTCGCCTGCGTTCGCGACGATCTCTTCCGGTGAGCGGGCGTCGATCGGTGAGTTTGCCGGTGGCGCTACCTGTGGCGCTACCGGCAGCGACACCTGCGGGGGCGTCGATTCGACGACGCTCGGCGCGGCTTCCGGAGTTGCGGCAAGCGGGCTGGTCGGCAGTGCCGACAGGGACTCGGGGGCAGCTGAACTCGACGTTGCCGCGATCGATGTGCTGGTGGCAGCAGAAGTGGATTCCGCTGCGTTGCTGTCGGATTGGCTGCTGCAGCCGCTGAGGAGTAGGCCCGCTGCCGCGACGCAGAGGACCAGTCTGTTCGTGTTCATCACCCGTGAGTGTTACACACCGTACCGCTTAGTTTGTCCGTTTTAAGGAAACTCCCTTTTGCCCTGTTTTTAAGTCGAAGTCCTGTGATATACATCTGTTCAGTTGTTACTTGTGAGTAGGAGCACACCGCAAGACCTTGTCGGCGGCGGTCGAAACACAAGCAATGACTGCGAGTTTCGTCCCCCATCACATAAACGGCAGGGAGAAATCAGTGCAGAAATCTCACAAGAACGGCAACAGACGTCTCGGCACGCGCGTGGCCGTTATTGCAGGTACCGCAGGTGCAGTGCTGGCTTTTGCAGCGCCGATGGCCTCGGCTCAGGACCCGGTCGACAATTCGGTACCGGGCGCCGCAGTGTGTCCGGCTACTGCCGAATCCTGTGTGTCGGTAGTGGTTCAGAGCGGAACCTTCGACAACAACGGCTTCAACCTCCCGATCGGAAAAGGCGACATGATCATTGCCGCCGAGGCCGGCTCCGGTGAAGGTGAGTCCACCGTTCTTCTCCCGCGCGACGACGGACACAACGGTGTCTACTCCAAGCCGTTGACCGTTCCCGGCGGCGTTCTGGGAATCGATCTTCCGTTCGGCAATCTCTTCGGCCTTGCCGCAGTAACGGCCGAGGTGGAGGCAACGGCTGCGCCGACTCTCAACGGAATCATCACCGACATGGATCTGAGCATCCCGGTGCGGATGAAGATCAACAACGCGTTCCTCGGTGACAACTGCTACCTGGGTTCCGCGGCGGCGCCGGTGAATCTTCGTCTCGCGCCTGACCCGTCGGTGGTCCCTACCTACACGGTGCTTCCGTCGACTGCGCTGAAGGTGAGCCCGGTCGGGAACGAGGCCACCGGCTTCGCGCTGCCCGCTGCCAGTGGTTGCGGACCGTTCGGAGTGCTGAATCCGATCGTCAACTGGCGAGCAAAGGTGCCGGCCACTTCCGGCACCTCGCTCAGCACGATCTCCGACGCCTACCTGTACCCGGGCGGCCTCACCGGTAGCGATCCTCTCGACGATCT
>NZ_BAAILK010000047.1:515099-535242 GCF_054589475.1 Rhodococcus sp. no. 34 | reverse complement strand
CGGTGGCGGAACAGGATCCAGCGGTTCCAGTGGCTCGAGCGGTTCGTCCGGAAGCTCCGGTTCCTGAAAACTCGGATGCCTTGAAGCAGCGGTGGTGACGGAATGTCACCACCGCTGCGGCGTCCGACCTGTAATAACCTGTGCCTCAGGGTGGGCGAAGGCGGACTCCATCAGGAGGACCTGCGCGGCCACGAAATCACAGGGGAGTCCTCAAACATGTTTCGAGACAGCGTTCTTGCGAGTCCGGTCCTGCGCCGGGGTGTGACAGCACTGGCAGTTGCGGCCGCGGCCACGATGTTTGTCGGTACTGCAGCAACGGCGGAGCCGGCGGCAGTAGTTGGTGAGGTGTCCGCGGACTCCATTGCGGCAGCCCGTGCGCAGGCCATCGGAACGACGGTCACCGTCGTGGGAACCGCGACAACGCCGTCGGGAGTGTTCGAATCCAGCTTCTACGACAAGGGCTTTGGTCTCCAGAGCGGCAATTCGGGCATCTACATCAGCGATCCGAACAACTCCGGGATTGCTCTCGGCGATCAGGTTCAGGTCACCGGAGTCCTCGCGGATCAGGAAGGCCTGCTCGTCGTCCGCCCGACTGCCGTCGAGGTAATCGGCACGACTACCCAGATCAGCCCGGCGCGACTGCCCCTCAATGCAATCGGTGAGGGCAGCGAAGGTCGTCTCGTGAGGGTGTCCGGAATCGTGAGCGGACCCGTCGTCGACGATCTGCCGTACGGCCACAAGATCCTGGTCTCGGGCGCCGAGGGAAACACCGTCATCTTCGTCAACACACAGACGGGAATCGACGTCGATGCCGTCGCCGTCGGACGCCCGATCACCGTCACCGGTTTCAGTGGCCAGTACGCCAGCACCTACGAGGTTCTTCCCCGCTCGGAAGCCGATGTGCAGCAGGGTTTCACGGGCAGCCTGAGTTTCGGAAGCTGACCTAGATCTCGAACCGAGCTCCGACGCGCATCGACCCGGGAGACAACCGGCCGATGGTGCGTCCGAGCTTGGCTTCGACGGTCACGGGTACGACGGCCTTGTTCGTGCGAACTGCTTTCACGATGGCACTGGCGACCCGGTCAGGAGTGAAGTTGCGCTTGCGGTAGAAGTTGTCGACCTTGGTCTGGTTCTCGAGCTGCTCCTCGGCGGTGGTCCCGGCGAATTCGGTGGTCTTGAGGATGTTCGTGTGAACGAGGCCGGGACAGATGGTGCTGACGCCGATGCCGTGTGGAAGCAGCTCTGCCCGTAGGCAATCCGAGAGCATGAATACCGCTGCTTTGCTGGTCGAATACGCGGTGAGTGCCTTCTGGGGTGTGTACGCGGCGGCCGAGGACAGGTTGACGACGTGCCCACCGGTTCCGCGGTCGATCATCATCGGGGTAAATGCCCGGCAGCCGTAGACAACTCCCCAGAAGTTGATGTCCATGACGCGTTCGAACTGGCGCTGCTCGGTGTCGGCGAACGTTCCCGAGAACCCGATTCCGGCGTTGTTGACGACGATGTCCGGTACGCCGTGATGTGCCGCGACCGTCTCCGCGAACCGAATCACGGCCTGTTCGTCGGACACGTCCACCTGATAGGCGTGGGCACCGCCACCGAACACCGCTTCGGCGCCGCCGGCTTGCGAAGGGATGTTTACAAGTGCCGCAGTGTCCTGCGCGCTTTCGAGATTGATGTCGGAGACCACGACGATAGCTCCCTGGGCGGCGAAGGCGAGGGCCGTTTCACGCCCGATGCCGCTGCCCGCACCGGTGATCACCACCAGCGTGCCGGTGAGATCGCGCAGTCGACGCTGCAACTTCGTTCCGCGTCGCCAGCCGGTGACGTCCTTCAGTAGCCCCATTGGTTGCCCTTTTCGTGTGTACGTTTGTGGCGTGTGTCTCTAGCTGACTTCCCCTCTGCGAAAGGTATCCGATGAGCGAGCTTCGTGTAGTTGCAACCATCCCGGCCAAGTCCGGTTCCGAGGACGACGTCCGATCGGCTCTGACAACTCTCGCGGAGGCGAGTCGGTCCGAGGACGGCTGTGTGTCGTACGAGTTGTTCGAGTCAGCGGCTGCGCCCGGCACGTTCGTCACGATCGAAACTTGGCGCGGGCAGGAGGAGTTGGACGCTCACATGCAGTCCCCGCATCTACAGGCCGCGCTGGCCGCTGCCGGACCACTTCTCGACGGCGCTCCGGCGATTCATCCGTTGAAAGGCGCCTGAATCAGAATGAATTCCTGACCTTCGCTAAGGGTCTGACCTGCGAATGTCGCTCGAAAACTGACCAATCGTCGCGCTTCATTCCACTGAGCGGGACCTGCGACTAATACCTGTGCCTTAAGTCACAAACTGTCTCGACAATGCTTCACATCACAGTTTCTGACCTGGAGGTTTTGAATGAGTCGCAGTTCTCGGCGCGGTCACCGCAAGGTTGCCGCCGTCGCGCTGGCAGTCTCCGCCGGCCTGTTCGTCTCGTCGTGCGCTGACAGCGGGAACGGGGGTGGGAGCGGCGACGCACCGGACTCCGGTTCGGGATTGTCCATCGGCCCGGTCAACGAGCAGTCCGGCGAGGGCGATCCGGTCAAGGGCGGCACCCTCACGTTCAGCGGGTACTCCGCCGTCACCAATCTCGATCCGGCGAAGACTCAGATCGCCGGTTCGGTCGCCGGTTCGGAGTTGGGCGCGATCTACGACACGCTCCTGCGGTACGACCCGGCGTCCAAGGAGTTCGTTCCGAAGCTCGCAGAGTCGATGGAACCGAGTTCCGACTTCAAGACGTGGACCCTCGAACTGCGCGACGGCGTGAAGTTCAGCGACGGCACTCCGGTGGATTCGGCGGCCGTTTCGGCGAGCCTCAATCGCTACGTCACCAACAAGGGACCGCAGTCGAGCCTGTACGCGTCGAAGGTCGCGTCGGTAGACACTCCGGATCCGTCGACGGTCGTCTTCAATCTTGTCGACCCGTGGACCGGTATCGAGTCACTGCTCTCGACGGGCCCCGGCATGATCGTCGCGCCGAGCGCCCAGCAAGGTGATCAGTTCACCCCGATCGGCGCGGGTGCCTTCACCCTCGAGAAGTTCGCTCCCAACGAGGAATTGATCCTCGACGCTCGGGAGGACTACTTCGACGGTGCCCCGAACGTGGACAAGCTGCGGTTGATCAGCATCGTCGGTTCGCAGTCCACCACCGAATCGCTCAAGAGCGGCGGCACGGACGTCGCATACATGCGGTCGCTACCGAACGTGCTGGATCTGATCGACTCCGGCTACCCGGGCTTTGTCGACATCCCCTCGCTGTCCTACCTGTCGCTGGTCAACACGGCACCCGGTCGTCCCGGTGCCGACGTGCGCATCCGTCAGGCATTGGCGCTCGCAACCGATCCCGTCGCACTCGACAACCGACTCAACGAGGGCAAGGGTCTGCCCGGGCAGGTCATCTTCCAGGACACCTCTCGCTGGCACAACGACGTCGCTCCGATCGGCGTCGACACGGCCAAGGCGAAGCAGCTTCTCGACGAGGCCAAGGCTGACGGTTACGACGGCAAGATCACATACCTGACGCTGCAGGAGAATTCGGCGCAGGCGATGGCTCTGGCACTGCAGTCGATGGCCAACGCCGTCGGATTCGATTTCCAGATCGAGTACGTCAACTCGGTTGCCGACGTCGTCAAGCGTTTGTACGCCGACCGCGACTTCGACATGGCAACAGGTTCCGCCAACCTCGCGGAAGCCGATCCGTTCGAGCGTCTGTACTCCAATCTCAAGTCGGGTGGACGAAACAACGCCACGAGCTTCTCCGACCCCGAGATCGATTCGCTTCTCGACCAGTTGGGTGTCGCGACGTCGACCGACGCGAAGATCGAGGTGCTCGCCAAGATTCAGGAGCGCGCCAACGAGGTTGTGCCGTGGCAGGTTTACGGCAACACCCCGTGGCTCGGTGTGTGGGGACAGAACGTCCACGGCATTCAGCAGAGCCTGGACGGAATCATGTTCTTCGACAAGGCCTGGAAGAACTAGACACCTGAATGACTGACTGGACCCGAGAAGCGTCCCTGCGGGGACGCTTCTCGGCATCAGAGAGTGTGATCGATCAAGAAGTGAGATCGAGGGCAGCGCGGACGATGCTGTCGGAGTCGAGGCCGTGGTACCGGTAGACGTCCTCGAGTGAACCGACCTGACCGAACCGGCTCACTCCGAGCGCAGCACCCGGAACGTTGTTGATTCCCGTCAGGAACGCGAGGGTGTGCGGGTGTCCGTCGAGAACGGTCACCATCGGCGCGGAGCGGCTGCTCGGAAAGACCTGATCCAGGATCCACGACGGACCGTCCGCGAGGCCGCGCCGAGACTGGAGCGCTTCGAAGAGCAAGCCAGGGCTGGTCACGCACACGACGTCGGCGGAAATACCCTGCTCGCCGAGTCTTTCAGCGGCGACGAGTGTTTCGGTGACAGTGGCACCCATGCCGACCAGAGTGACGGCCGGATCAGGATTGTGTCGCAGTGTGTATGCCCCGGCGACCACCTGACGTCGGCGGCGTTCTCGCGCAGCCGGATCGGTCGGTACCGCGGCCAGGGCCTGATCGACCGGGCGGGTCGACAGGCGCAGATACGACGAGCTGCCGTCCGGGCGACCGAGGCGTCCGATGCTGTCGAGGAGCGTCCACTCCACGTCGACGGCGAATGCCGGTTCGAAACTGACGCAACCCGGCTGTTCCAGTCCGATGGACGGGGTCTTGATCGACTGGTGTGCACCACCTTCGGCGGCCAAGGTGACACCCGACGGAGTGCCGACCATGATCGACTGGCCACCGGCGTAGATGCCGTACGACCACGGTTCGAGAGCCCGCTCGATGAAGGGGTCGTACATCACGCCGATAGGGAAGAGTGGCTGGCCCCAACGACTCCAGGTTGCACCGAGTTCGCCCATCAGTCCGACCAGGTTGGTCTCGGCGATACCGAGTTCCATGTGCTGACCGGTGGGCTTCTCACGCCAGTGCATGATCGTTTCGGCGTCGTCGGCAAACCAGTTGTGCCGCTCGTCGGGGGACCACACGCCGACCTTGTTCAGCCAGCCTGCGAGGTTGGTGGTGGAACTGACGTCCGGGCTCAGTGTGACAACACGTTTCGCGGCGTCCGGCGCTTCGCGGCTCAGGTCGAGTAGTACCCGGCCGAGAGCTGCCTGAGTGGTGGACGTGCCGGAGGGCGTACGGCCGATGTCTTTCGGAACTGCCGGGGGCACCAGATGCTCCACCTTCGGGCGAGTCAGGCGCCCAGCGGTTTCGGCGCAGATGCGGCCGGACGGGCTGTCGGTCTCGAACCGTTCCCAGGGCTTCGACGGATCCATGCCGAGTTCCGCCGCCAGGTGCTCGAACTGCTCGGTGGTGAGCAGCGACGAGTGGTTCTGCGGATGACCCTGCGTCGGCAGACCCCGACCCTTGATCGTGTACGCGATGATCACGGTGGGACGGGTGTCGTCGATCTGTGCGTACGCCTCTCGCAGAGCGTCGAGGTCGTGGCCACCGAGATTGCGGATGGCCTCGAGCACCGTGGCGTCGTCGAGGTCGTCGATCAGCGCCGTGATCGCGTCGGCGTCCGCCGCGTCGCCGGGCAGTCTCAGACGTACCTCGTCGGCCGTGCATCGCAGCAGGCGCTGGTACTCCGGATTCGGCATGTCCAGGATTCGTTCGCGCAACGCGGTGCCGCCCGGCCGGGTGAACAGTGATTCCAGCAGCGCACCGAACTTCACGGTGATGACCTGCCAGCCGGCACCCGAGAACATGCGCTCCAGGCGGGTTGCCGCGATGTTCGGCACCACCCGGTCGAGTGATTGGCGGTTGAGGTCGACTATCCACACGATCTCACCCAGTTCGGCAACCGAATGATCGAGAACTGCTTCCCACACAGCGCCCTCGTCGAGTTCGGCGTCACCGACCAGGGAGTACTGACGCCCGGTTCCGGCGCCGCCGAGGGAGGCGTCGACGTATCGGCGAGCGATGGCGCCCCAGATGGGAGCCGTCGCGCCGATGCCCACCGAACCGGTCGAATAATCCACCGGATCAGGATCTTTCGATCGACTCGGATAGCTCTGCAGGCCCCCGAATTCGCGCAGAGTCGTCAGGTAGGACTCGTCGAGTTCACCGAGGAGATAGTTGATGCCGTGGAGCACCGGCGCCGCATGCGGCTTGACGGAAACCCGGTCGCCGGAACGAAGTTGGCCGAACCACAGGGACGTCATGATCGAGACCATCGACGCGCACGAGGCCTGATGGCCGCCGACCTTGAGCCCACTGGGATTCGGACGGACACGGTTGGCGTGATGGATCATCGCGGTCGACAACCACAGAACGCGCTTCTCGATCTCCGCCAGTGGCTCGGGAGCGTTCTGGTTGATGCTGGGGCTGTTCACGGCCGGTCCTGCCTTCAATAGTTGACATCGATCACCGCACCGCCTGTACCCCAGATCATGGGGCCGACGATGTGGTTGTGATGTTTGGCAGGACTTCCTGAGGCCGAACCGTTCGGCGCGGCAAAGTCCAGCCGCACCTGTCGATCTGTTGTGCAGATTCTGCGTCAAAGTCCATCATCGGCATACAGATTGGGCAATAGCTACCCAGTGGATTGAGCAATGTGCGCAACACCGAGGGCTGTGCGCCGTGACAGGTGGGCACTATGCGCAGCACACTGCGAGTCGTGCGCGATCAATCCATCAGATCGTGGACGTAGCACCAGCGCCAGGATTCGCCGGGCTCGTGTGAGCGCATGACCGGGTGCCCGGTTTCGCGGTAGTGGTTGGTGGCGTGCTGATGAGGGCTGGAATCGCAGCATCCGACGTGGCCGCAGGACAGGCACATGCGCAGGTGAGACCAGTTATCCTCGCCCAACTCGGCGCACTCCTGGCAGACGCCGGGCGTCAGCGCCGCCGGGTCTGTTTCGGGCGCATTGGTTAGTTCCTCGCAACCGGTGGGAGCGGGTGCGGGCTGCTGTGTGCGAGCTGCTGCTCGCTTCAGGATTTTCTTCATCGCCTTCCATACTGCATGCTGCCAGGGTGAACGGCATATTACTGGGGGTTGTAGTAGCGGCGTTGCTGGTGGCGGCGGTCGCGCGAAGGTTCGGGCTGTCTTCGCCGCTGATCCTCGTCCTGGTCGGTTTGATCGCCTGTCAGATACCGGGTGTTCCGGAATTGGAACTCGATCCCGACCTCGTCCTGTTCGTCGTGTTGCCTCCACTTCTGTACTCGGCAGCACTGGACAGTTCATACCTGGCTTTGCGCTCGAATCTGCGTCCGATCGGATTTCTCGCGGTGGGGCTTCCCCTGGCGACGACGGCTGCGGTGGGCTTTGTCGCCTACCTGATCGTGCCGGAGTTCTCGATAGCGGCTGCTCTGGTTCTCGGCGCCATCGTGGCGCCGCCGGACGCGGTGTCCGCGAGCGCAATCGGACGCAAGCTCGGCCTGCCGCGCCGGATCATGACCCTGCTGGGCGGGGAGAGCCTGCTCAACGACGCCACCGCTCTGACGGCGTACAAGGTCGCTCTCGCGGCTGCCGTCGGTACGGGTGCGACGCTGATCGGCGGCTTCGAGACCTTCCTCGTCGCGGCGGTCGGTGGAACGGTGATCGGCCTCGCGGTGGGGTTCGTCATCTCGAAGGTTCGCGGCAAGCTCCAGGATCCGGTGATGGAGAGCGGAATCGGATTGGTGGTGCCGTTCTTCACCTACCTGGCTGCGGAAGAGGTCCACGCGTCGGGCGTCATCGCGGTCGTCGTAGCCGGATTGTTCCTCGGCCAGCGCTCCACCCGTGCGAGTTATGCGACGCGTTTGCAGGACACGGCAGTGTGGAGGGCCGTCGACCTGATTCTGGAGTCGTTCGTCTTCCTGTTGATCGGTCTCCAATTGCCCAGTGTCGTCAACGGATTGCAGGGGTACAGCACTTCGATCGTCGTCTGGGCGTCGGTTGCCGTTCTCGTGACCGTCGTGGTGGTCCGAATCGCCTGGGTGTTCCCGTTCACGTACGTACCGCGCTGGCTGTCGCCGCGTATTCGAGCGAGGGAGCCGGAGATTTCGGCGCGGGCGGTGTTCGTCGTGTCGTGGGCCGGTATGCGAGGGGTCGTGTCGCTGGCAGCTGCCTTCGCCATTCCGCTGACGGTCAACAGTGGGGAGGACTTCCCGGGGCGGTCGCTGATCCTGTTCCTGACGTTTGTCGTCGTGGTCGGCACGCTGTTGCTGCACGGCCTGACGTTGCCGTGGGTGATCCGTGTCCTCGGCGTGCAGGGGGACGAAGAGCAGTCCGACGCCCGCGCCGAGGCGGCAGCCCAGGACAAGGCTGCACGGGCCGCTGCGGCGCGGCTGGACGAATTGGTCGGAGCCGACGCCGACGACGTCCCTCAAGTCCGCAATCGTGCCGCGGACATCTTGCGAAGCTGGAACACCCACCGCGCGAACTCGGCGTGGGAGCGACTGGGACGCAGCGACGAGGATCTGGGGGAGAGCCCGTCGAACGCCTTCCGCTCGCTGCGCCTCGAGATGATCGATGCCGAGCGAGGCGTCTTCATCGCCGAACGCGATGCCGGCCGGATCGACGACGAGGTCCTCCGGAAGGTACTTCGCGAGCTCGATCTCGAGGAAGCGACGCTCGACCGGGACTAGACCGGCTGGTCTGCTGTCCACGAAGGTAACCGCTGGCCAGGGTCGGTTTACCTGACTGTTGAGGCCTGCAACTTAACCGATTCCACTGAGCGAGACTCGATCCAATTTTCTGTGCCTCCCATCACAGACTGTTTCGTGTTCAACATCACGTCACGGTCTTACCCCGCCTTGGAGGCATTCGAATGAGTCGTAGTTCCCGCCGCGGAAGTCGCAGATTGGCTGCGGCTGCGCTGGCGATCACCGCAAGTATGTTCCTGGCGTCGTGCGCCGACAACGGCTCGAGCAATGGCGGCGGCGAATCCGCTGATTCCGGTTCCTCACTGAAGATCGGCATGGTCAACGAGCAGGCCGATCCCGGCACTCCCACCAAGGGCGGCACGCTGACGTTCAGCGGCTACTCGGCGGTCACGACTCTCGATCCCGCGAAGGCTCAGGTTGCCGGCGCCACCGGTGGCAGCGAGCTCAGCGCCATCTACGACGTGCTCATGCGTTACGACCCCATCGGGCAGAAGTTCGAGCCCAAGCTCGCTCAGTCGCTCGAAGCGAGTTCGGACAGCAAGACCTGGACGCTGAAGCTCCGCGACGGTGTGAAGTTCAGCGATGGCACAGCTCTCGACTCGAAGGCCGTCGCCGACAGCATCAACCGCTACGTCACCAACAAGGGACCTCAGTCGAGCCTGTGGGCTTCCAAGGTTGCCTCGATCGACACCCCCGACGCGACGACCGTAGTCTTCAACCTCGTTGATCCGTGGACAGGCATCCAGTCGATGCTCGCCACCGGACCCGGCATGATCGTCGCCCCGAGCGCCCAGCAGGGTGACCAGTTCACCCCGATCGGCGCCGGCGCCTTCACCCTCGAGAAGTTCGCTCCCAACGAGGAACTGCTGTTGGCTGCTCGCCCCGACTACTACGACGGCGCACCGAACATCGACAAGCTCAAGCTGATCAGCATCGTCGGCGCTCAGCCCACCGCCGAAGCACTCAAGACGGGCGGCATCGACGCCGCGTACATGCGTACGCTCACCCCGATCCTGGATCTGATCGAGTCGGGTTACCCCGGCTTCGTCGACATCCCGTCGCTCGGTTACATCGCCAACGTGAACATGGCCCCGGGCCGCCCGGGCTCGGATGTCCGTGTCCGCCAGGCGATGGCGCTGGCCGTCGATCCGGAGACGCTCAACACCCGCGTCAACAACGGCAAGGGACTGCCCGGCCAGGAGATCTTCCAGGACACCTCGCGCTGGCACAACGACGTCGCACCGATCGGCGTCGATCCCGCCAAGGCGAAGGAACTGCTCGATCAGGCCAAGGCCGACGGCTACGACGGAAAGATCACCTTCCTCTCCATCCAGGAACCGTCCGCACAGGCAACGGCTCTGGCCATCCAGGCGATGCTCAACGCAGTCGGCTTCGACGCTCAGATCGAATACGTCACCGGTGCAGGTGATCTGGTCAAGCGGATGTACGCCGATCACGACTACGACATGAGCACCGCAGCACTGAGCCTCGCCGAGGCCGATCCCTACGAGCGTCTGTACACGGGCATCAAGTCCGGTGGCCGTAACAACGCGACCGGCTACTCCGACGCCGAAATGGATGCTCTCCTGGACAAGTTGGGCGTCGCAACCACCGACGAGGACAAGAAGGCAGTCCTGGCACAGATCCAGGAACGCGCCAACGAGACCGTCCCGTGGCAGGTGTGGGGCAACGTCGCCGCACTCGACGTGTGGAACCAGAACGTTCACGGACTCGAGCAGAGCCTCGACGGAATCGTGCTCTTCGACGGAGCTTGGAAGTCCTAGAGAGCCTGAAGTTCACAGCCGGCCCCGCGCCCGTATTGCAGCGGATCGGGGCCGGCTGCGAACGAAGAAATGAAATCAGAGGAACTGCTGTGTATTGCGAGCTCGCTGTCCGAAGGAGACGAAATCGATGAACATCGGCGCAATAGGTAAGAAATTGGGCCAGCTCGTCATTGTGATCCTGATCGTCAGCTTCGGAACCTTCGTGCTGGCATCACTGATCCCCGGTGATCCCGCTGTCTCCGTTCTCGGTGAAGGCCGAACGCCTGCCGAGTACGAGGAAGTTCGGCAACAGCTCGGACTCAACGATCCACTCCTGGTTCGCTATTGGGACTGGCTGACCAGCGCGCTCCAGGGCGACCTCGGCAACTCGCTCGTTCCCCCGCAGCAGGATGTACTCACCGCGATCAGTTCCGCTCTCCCCGTCAGCGTTCAGTTGGCAGTGATGGGTCTGGTCATCGCACTCGTCGTCGCAGTTCCGCTCGCACTCTGGTCGGCGCACCACGAAGGCGGCGTCATCGACCGCGTCATCAGCGCCGCGACGTTCGGTGTTCTTTCCGTCCCGAGCTTCCTCGCCGGTCTGTTGCTGATCATGGTCACCGTCAACTGGCTCGGCTGGTTCCCGCGATCACAGTGGGTGCGCATCGGCGACAGCCTGTCCGGAAACCTCTCACACGCAATACTTCCCGCGATCACCATCAGCCTCCTCGAGATGGCGATGTTCACTCGCGTTCTCCGATCCGACCTGGTGACGACGCTCCGTGAGGATTACATCCTCGCGTCGAAGGCCAAGGGAATGCCCACGCTGCGAGTGCTTTTCAGTGACGCGCTTCGCCCGTCGTCGTTCTCGCTCATCACGATGATGGGTCTGGCTCTCGGCGGCATGATCGGCAGCACCGTGATCGTCGAGACGCTGTTCTCACTGCCCGGAATGGGCACGCTCATCGTCCGCGCAGCGCAGCAGGGTGATTCGCCGATGCTGCTGGGCGCGGTGGTCGTGATCGCGGTCATCTACGTCCTCGTCAACAGTGCGATCGATGTTCTGTACACCTATCTTGACCCGAGGAGTCGTCGTGTCCATGTCTGAAGTGACGCCAGACGGAGCGGCCCCGTCGCCGGCCCCGTCCGAGGTGATGACATACCGGCAGCAGACAGTCCTGCTGGCTCCCGGTCCCGTCGAGACGCTGGAACAGCCCAAGAATCTGGTCCTGATCGGATCGATTCTCACAGTGGTCGGCGTTGCGCTGCTCGGCACCGCACTCTTCGGTTCAGCGATCATGATGACCGTCCGCATCGTGCTCGCGCTCGTTGCCCTGGTTTTCCTCTTCAAGGGGCTCGGCAAACTCGGTACGTCCAAGTGGGGCAGTCAGTTCGATCTCTCGTACTGGTTGGCGTGCATCTGGCTGGTCGCGCTGATCCTGGCCGCGATCTTCGCGCCGCTGCTGCCGCTCGGTGAGTACAAGGACACGGTCAAGACCTTGGCCGAGCCGGGCTTCGCATCGCCGAGCCTGCTCTCCGATCATCCGTTGGGTACCAACAACTTCGGTCTCGACCTCCTCGCCCGCGCCCTGTTCGGTGCTCGCGCCTCCTTGACTGTCGCCATCTGCGCCGTGCTGATCGGCATGATCATCGGTGGCACCATCGGCGTCATGGCCGGCTATTTCCGTGGCAAGGTCGACGCCGTGGTCGGAATCCTGACCAACTCGCTGCTGGCCATTCCTTCTCTGGTGCTGCTCATCGCACTGGCCGCGGTGCTCACGTCGAACCTGCGCAACATCACCCTCGCACTGTCGATTCTCTGCATTCCCAGCATGGTTCGAATCGCCAGGGCAAACACCATCGTCGTCGCCCAACGGGAGTTCGTGCTTGCCGCGAGAGCCATGGGCGCCACCAAATGGCGCGTCATCTGGCGCGAGTTGGTTCCCAACGTCCTCGTTCCCGTCGCCGCGCTCGGACTGGTGGCCGTTTCCGGCCTGATCGTCGCGGAAGCATCACTGAGCTTCCTCGGACTCGGTATCGCACAACCTGATCCGACCTGGGGCAACATGATTGCGGAAGGTCAGGGCGGGATCGTGGAGAAGCATCCGTTCATCGTCCTGGTACCAGGCGTCTTCCTCTTCCTTACGGTGTTCTCCTTCAACCTCATCGGCGAGAAGTATCGGAGTAAGCTGTGACCACTTCAGCTCAGAACGGCGTTCCGCTGCTGCAGGCGGACAACATCAGAACCGTATTCGCCACTCCCCGTGGCCAGTTGCGAGCAGTCGACGGTGTCTCGATCCACGTCTCCGCCGGCGAAACTCTCGGCATCGTGGGTGAATCCGGTTCCGGCAAGTCGGTTCTCGGGCGCACTATCATGGGACTGCTCCAGAAGGGCCCGGCTCTCGACATCAGCGGGACGGTGACGTTTGCCGGCCGCGACATGTCGACGATGAAGAAGTCGGAGATGAAGCACTTCTGGGGACCCGAGATCGCCATGGTCTTCCAGGATCCGATGACCTCGCTCAATCCGTTCAAGCGCATCGGTACCCACATCACCGAATCCTTGAAGTTCCACCTGGGTCTGAAGAAGGACGCGGCCCGCGATCGCGCAGCGGAACTCCTGTCGATGGTGGGTATCCCCGAGCCCAAGCGTCGGCTCGACCAGTACCCCCACGAACTTTCGGGAGGTATGCGACAGCGCGTGGTCATCGCGATGGCGCTGGCTTGCGAGCCGAAACTGCTGATCGCCGACGAGCCGACCACCGCTCTCGACGTGACGGTGCAGAAGCAGATTCTCGATCTGCTCGCCTCACTCAACGACAAGCTCAACATGGCCGTCATTCTGATCAGCCACGACCTCGGTGTGGTCTCGGGTCGATCGGACCGTGTTGCGGTCATGTACGCCGGTTCCGTCGTGGAAACGTCGGCGACCGAAGAGTTGTTCACTCGTCCTCGCCACCCGTACACCGAAGCGCTGATGGCCGCGATTCCGCGACTCGAATCACCGACGCACACAGTGCTGCAGACAATTCCGGGCGGTCTCCCGGACATGACGAAGCCGATCACCGGTTGCCGCTTCGCGGCTCGCTGCCGGTACGCCCAGGACGACTGCCTGACCGGCGACCCGGCCCTGGCTCCCGGCGGACCGGGGGACAACACAACCGAAAGCCACACGTTCGCGTGCCACTACCCGGTCGACACCCCTGAAGGCACAACGGCATTGGTCGCCAACGAGAAGGCCGGCACTACCGCAGCGGGCCTGACGCTCGCGGTGAAGGAGATGGTCTGATGACTGCATCAGTGGATACCAGAAAGCTTGAGACGGTGGACGCGGCCCTGACGGTCGAGGACTTGGTTGTCGAATTCAACGTCGGCAAGGGGCAGACCGTTCACGCCGTGTCCGGAATCAGTTTCACCGTCGCGCCGGGCGAAACCTTGGGCGTGGTCGGTGAATCCGGCTGTGGCAAGTCCACGGCGGGCCGGGCGATCATGCAGTTGCCCTCACCGACGTCGGGCTCGATCCGCCTCGGAGAGACGGAAATGACGGCACTGGGCGCGGAAGAATTGCGTCGCAGCCGTACTCAGCTGCAGATGATCTTCCAGGACCCGATCTCCTCGCTGAACCCCCGACGCAAGGTCAAGGCTCTCATCACCGAGGGTCCGTCGATCTGGGGCGGAAAAGACAAGGCCGCCATCGAAGCTCGGGCGCGCGAGGTTCTTGTCGAGGTCGGGCTGGACCCGGACATGGTGTGGGATCGAACCCCACGCGAACTCTCGGGTGGTCAGTGCCAGCGCGTGTGCATCGCCCGCGCATTGATGCTCGACCCCAAGGTCCTGATCTGTGACGAGCCGGTCTCGAGTCTCGACGTCTCCGTGCAGGCGCAGATTCTGAACCTGCTCGAGGACGCGAAGAAGCGTCACGGGCTGTCGCTGCTGTTCATTGCGCACAATATGGCCGTCGTGAAGAACATCAGTGACCGCGTGATGATCATGTACTTGGGCCGCGTCTGCGAGATCGTTCCCGCAGAAGACATGCAGAACCGCGCGCTTCACCCGTACACGCAGCTACTGCTGGCGTCGATTCCCGATCCCGACGCCACCGTCACCGCGGCGCAGAACGTCGAGCAGAAGGTCATCGAACTGCCCTCGCCGCTCAATCCGCCCAGTGGCTGCCGCTTCCGCACGCGGTGCCCGCTGGCTACTGATCTCTGCGCCGAGGAAGTTCCCGAGCTGCGTCTCGTCGAGGGCGGCCATCAGGTGGCGTGCCACCACGTGTGACTACACGCGAAGCATGTTGCGTACGTGACCGGTTTCGTTGATCGACCCGACCCTGCGGCTTCCGTTTCGCGACACGAGAATGCGCGTGACGGACACGTACTCGATCGGGAAGGTCAACGGGCGCTCCAGTCCGAGCAGTTCCTGCAGAACGATGTTGACGACGCCGCCGTGGCAGAAGATCGCCACGGTGGCGTCGTTGTCCGTTGCCGCGACTATCTCGTCGATCGCACCGAGGACTCGCGCACGAAAGGCGTCGCCGTCCACCGACTCGGGGAGCCAGCCGGCTTTGATGCGCGCATAGGTTTCCGGCGCCCGCTCCAGGACCTCGTGCATCGGGATGTAGTGCGGCTGCTCGTAGTCGTATTCCGCCAGACCCTCGCGCTGGGTGACCGGAAGGCCCAATATCCGCGCTACCGGGGCTGCGGTCTCGAGTGCGCGCTTTTGCGGGCTGCTGAAGAGTCCGGTGATCCGGTACGGCGCCAGTGCTGCGGGCAGCCGTAGTGCCTGGGCACGACCTTCGTCGGTCAGCGAGGGATCTGCGCGGCCTTCGGTGACCTCGGCCAGTTCGGGGAGCGCGTGTCGGATCAGGAGTAGTTGCACCTACGTCACCTTGCCATGTAGAGATCGAACGCCACCACGAGGTTTCGGCCGTCGCGTTTTGCCTGGTACATCGCGTTGTCGGCGATATCGAGCAGAGTCTCCATGCCCGGCATCGCGCGATCGGCCCAGGCGACGCCGATACTGACCGTTCCCGCGAAACCGCGAATGGATCGCGCGTGGGCCTCTTGCGCCTCTCTGATGCGCTCCGCGAGCTGGATGGCTTCCTCGAAGGTGCAGTCGGCGGCGGCGACGGCAAATTCCTCACCACCCAGTCGGCCGGAGAGTCCCAGCCCTTCGGTAGCGGCGAGGAGGGTGTTTCCGAACTGTTCGAGGACCGAATCGCCGGTGAGGTGACCGAGGTTGTCGTTGATCGATTTGAAGTGGTCGAGATCGAGCATCATGACGGCGATCGGTCGTTGTGCCGCGTGCTGGGCGTCGAGGAGTTCCTGCGATTGGGTCCAGAACGCGTGGCGACTCAGCGTTCCAGTGAGGGCGTCGCATTCGGCGATGCGTTGGAGTTCTCGCTCAGCGCGCCGCTGTGCGCCAGTGGCGACGGCTACGGCGATGGGGGAGAGTGCCATCAAGATGACGGAGATCCGGGTGGTCACCCCCTCACTGAGTAGGTGCACCGGATCTGCCAGTGCCAGACGTCCCTTACCCGCCATGACCAGTGCCCACGCGCTCCATCCGGCTGCCAGGAGCGAAGTGCTGAACAGTGAGACACGCATTGCGCACCACAGGAGCGCCGGCATCGGCAGCAGCAGCGCAAGGGCTCCCTGGACCTCCAGGGCGAGTGGCAGACAGGCCAGGAGAGCGGCCAGAGGTGCCAGGATCTGTGCGAGCCGCCTCAAGCGCAGACTCTGCCGCACGGACGGCCCGCAGGTTCTTCGAATGTGTTCGAGCGTCGGTGCCGACAGAACGATCGGCAGCACGATCAGATACGTACACAGGTCGGCGAAGAACCACCCCACCAATTCCGTTGCCGCACCGCTTCCTTCGTGGAGTTGAGTGCGTAGTGCGCTGGCGGACCCGGCCGTGAACGACGCCAGAACCGAGATGAGGAAGATTCTGGCCGTGTACTTCGTCTCGGAGATTCGCCGTGGAAAGCAGCCGAGCAAGTTCGCGGCGATCAATCCTGTCGTGACGCCGACCAGATTGATCGCATTCAGTTCGAAGGCCCTCTGCACGGGGCTTCCGGTCGCAAGATCCGCCGTCAGCAGCGCTGCGCCGCCGACAGCGAGTCCGATCGGCGCAAACGAGCGCGGGTTACGGAGGAGAATGCCCAGAAGGATCGCGTTGGCGGGCCAGAAGGTCGACAGAAAACCGGGCGGACGGGCGGCGATGCCCGCCAGGGCGACAACGAGGATCGCCACGAAAATCAGGCACGAGCGCACCCGACGTGTCGAACGGTCCATGGTCAGCCTGTCGTAGAAAGCAGAAGCTGTCCGAGACTAGCAATGATCCGGCTACTGTCCGAGTTGTAACTTTAAGTGTCATCCCCGACGGTTCGGCTGCGTGAGGCGCCGAATCAAGTTCGCCAACTCCTCGGGTTGGTCGATCATCGCGTGGTGATGCGCCGGGCGCAGGACGTGAAAACTCCCACCGAGGTAGGTGGCGAGTTTCTGCTGCTTTGCCATCCAGGCGATGGACCAGGGAGTGGTGTGGCCAGTGTGTGCGGCGACGACGCTGAGGTCGATGTCGGGCAGTGGATGCTTGCTCGAGCGTCGTAAAGCGGTGAGCTCCAGCGCCATATCGGTGTACGCGACGTATTCGATCATCGCCGCTTCCAGATAATGAGGCTCGCGGTAGATTCTCCGGACCCATTCGAGAGTGGCTTCGGACGACCCGCTCGGCGGCACGGACTGGTTGAGGATCTTGCGCGTCGTGGTGCCGAGGAGTCGTTGCAGGCCGGTGGTGCTGAACGAGGCCGCGGCGGCTCGGGAGGCGATCAGCAGCAGGTCGCGGGGGAAAAGACGTTTCGGCTCCTTCTCGGCACTGGAATCGAGGAGGAGCATCCCCGCCGCCCGATCGGGGAACAGGCGCGCGAAGCTTTCGACGTAGAAGCCGGCGATGGAGTGGCCGACCACCACGGCCGGACCACTCAGTCCCAGAGTGTCGAGCACGTCGCGGATCCGCTGAGCTTCGCCGCGGACGGTCGGAACTTCGGAAGTAGGCTCGCTGAGCCCGAAGCCCGGGCGATCGAAGCGGACGACGGTGTGGTCCGACTGAAGATGACGCGCGCAGTCATCCCAGTCGAACCAATTGCCCGCCAGCCCACCGCACAGGACGACGACGGGGCCGTCGCCCTCGGCAAGAACATGCAGTCGGCTCTCGCCGACCTGCAAGATCTCGCCCGGTGGTTTCACGTGGAACAATTCCGGCACGCGAGAATCCGGACTACTGACGCGGTTTCGCGAGGGGGAAGGCCAGCGTCTCGCGGATGCTGCCACCCGTGATCAGCATGACGATTCGGTCGACGCCCATCCCGAGACCACCCGTCGGCGGCATCGCGTGTTCGAGGGCTTGGAGGAAGTCTTCGTCCAATTCCATCGCTTCCGGGTCGCCGCCGGCCGCGAGCATCGACTGCTCGGTGAGCCGGTTGCGCTGATCCACAGGGTCGGTCAGCTCGCTGTATGCGGTTCCGAGTTCGACGCCCCACGCCACCAGGTCCCACTTCTCGGCGACGCCGGGGATGCTGCGGTGCGGCCGGGTGAGCGGCGACATCGAGGTGGGGAAGTTGGTGTAGAACGTCGGGAACTCCGTGTAGTCCTCGACCAGGTGCTCGTACATTTCCTGCGCGATGGCGCCGGTATCCCAGCTGGACTGGTACGGGATCTCGTTGGCGTCGCACAACTTCTGCAGGTCTTCGAGACTTGTCTCGGGGGAGACGTCGACACCAAGTTTTTCGGCGACGGCGCCGTGCATCGTCTTCACCGGCCACTCACCGGAGATGTCGACCTCGACCAGTTCGCCGTCCGGGCCGGGACGCATGATGATCTCGCGACCGAATGCTGCGACGGCCGCCGCCTGGATCAGCTCGCGGCACATCTGCATCATGCCCTCGTAGTCGCTGTGGGCTTCGTATGCCTCGAGGATCGTGAACTCGGGATTGTGTTTGAAGTCGACGCCCTCGTTGCGGAACACGCGGCCGATCTCGAACACCTTCTCCATACCGGCGACGCACAACCGCTTCAGGTACAGCTCGGGTGCGATGCGGAGATAGAGGTCGAGGTTGTACGCGTTGATGTGTGTCAGGAACGGAGCGGCATTCGCGCCGCCGTGCACCTGCTGCAGAATCGGGGTCTCGACTTCGAGGTATCCGCGACCACCGAGTGAATCGCGCAGCGACTTCACGACGGCGCTTCGGGCCTCGAGCAGTTCGCGGGCCTTCGGGTTGAGGGCGATGTCGAGGTACCGCTGGCGGACGCGGGTCTCGGGATCCGAGAGGCCCTTCCACTTGTCCGGCAGCGGGTGCAGGCACTTGCCGTTCATGCGCCACTCGACGGCGATGAGCGACAGCTCGCCCTTGCGGCTGCGCCCGATGGTTCCGCTGACTTCGATCAGGTCACCGAGATCGAACTCGGCAGCGAACTCCGCCAACTTCTCGCGGCCGACGTTGTCCTGGTCGACCAGAACCTGGATGTCGCCGGACCAGTCGCGCACGTCCGTGAACACCACTCCGCCGTAGTCGCGGACCCGCAGGAGGCGTCCCGCGATTCGCACGCGGGTGCCCTCCGGTGACTTCGCTGCGGCGGCAATCGTGTGGGTCGGCGGATAGGCGACGGGGTACGCGGCGATCCCTTCGTCGGCCAGTTGCGCGAGCTTGTTCATGCGCACGCGGACCTGCTCGGGTCGACGCGGACCGTTGGTCGTGAACGTCGGCGCCGAGTCCGGCGGGCTGCCGTCGGCATGCAGTCCTTCGGAAGTCACCAGAGCTGCCGGCACCGCCGCATGCGTGCCCGTGTGCTTGACGACCTGGCTGGACTTGCGCCCGAAACTGGGCAGAACCACAAAGCCTTCGGCGATGGCCGACGCGAATCCGACGCGCGGCAGTTCGCGGTTGTCCTCGAAGCAGAGGAAGCGCGGCGCCCAATCCGGCTGGTATTTCACGTTCGAGCGGTACAGCGCTTCGAGCTGCCACCAGCGGGAGAAGAAGACGAGCACCGAGCGCCAGATGCGGAGGATCGGGCCCGCGCCGATGCGCGAACCTTCCTCGAACACCGAGCGGAACACGGCGAAGTTGAGCGAAACTCGCACGACGCCGATCTCGTCCGAACGTGTGGCCAACTCCGAGACCATCAATTCGACGACACCGTTGGGCGCCGTCGGCTTACGGCGCATCAGGTCGAGCGAAACACCGTTCGGTCCCCACGGCACGAGCGAGAGCATGCCGACGACGCTTTCGTCCTCGGTGCCTTCACCCATGACGGCTTCGACGAGGAGGCAATCGCCGTCGAGGTGATCGCCCAGTCGGCCGAGCGCCATGGAGAAGCCGCGCTCGGTGTCGGTGTCGCGCCAGTCGTCGGCGCGGATGATGACGGCTGCCATGTCCTCGGGCGGGATGTCGCGATGGCGTCGCATCCGCACGGTGACGCCGTGACGCCTCACGCGGGTGACCGCCTGGCGCACCGGGCGCATGTCGCGTCCGTTGAGATTGAACTCGCGGGTGCGCAGGATCGCTTCGTCGCCGAGCTGCAGGACGCTCAGGCCCGCCTTCTTGTATGCCGTCGCCCCGGTTTCGCTGGCGCCCATGACGGCCGTCGCCCAGCCGTACTGCGACGCGAGCCCCTGCCACGCTTCGATGGCGTGCGGCCACGCTTCAGGATCACCGATGGGATCACCACTGGCGAGGCAGACGCCGATC
>NZ_BAAILK010000047.1:436889-515025 GCF_054589475.1 Rhodococcus sp. no. 34 | reverse complement strand
CGACGCGGTACGTGATCGCGGCCTTGCCGCTCGGCGCGAAGATGACCGCCTTGTCGCGGCGGGTGGCGAAGTAAGCGAGAGAGTCGTCGGCACCGAAGTTCTGGATCAACCCGCGGATCGCGGACTCGTCATTTCCGGTGAGGGCGTTGTTGGAGCGTTGCGCGCGGAAGAGCGTCATGACGGCGGCGAGTAGCGCGATGGCACCGAGGAGACCGAGGACCGTGTTGACGAAGACACGCGGGTGGCCGTCGAACACCTCGTTGTCGACCGAAGCCGCCGCGGTGACGCGGTTCAAGGCCCAGAGGAATCGCTGGTTCTGCGGTAGGTCGCCCGGGAAGAGTTCGACAAGGCCCCAACCGATCACGGTCGCGACAGCCATGCCGCCGATCAGCACGCCGAGTGCTTTCCAGCCGGCGCCGCGGCGTACGCGTGTGTAGAACTCGGGCCTCGCCGCGATGAGGATTCCGATCACGACAAGCAAAACGACAACTGCCACGGCGTTGTTCGGGTTCTTGTCGACGATCGCGGAGGCGATGTTGGTGAGGGTGATCAGTGACAGGTAGATCGTCAACAGCCACCAGGCGATGCGCTTGCGGCTCGCGAGGGCGGCGGCGAGCAGGGCGACGACGAGCGCCCACGACAGGCTCGTATCCGGTGCGTCGAAGTAGTAGCTGTCGATGTATTCGCGTGGGACGCGGAGGATGTGCCGCAGTACCGGCGAGATGCTCCACAGGAACACCAGTACGGAGAAGACTCCGAGGATCAGTCCCGAGATATGGGGAACCTGGCTGAACCGCCCTTTGCGGAATCGACGCGCCTGGCGCGGATTTTCGGGTGGCGATTCCACCAACTCTGCAGTGGTGTCCGATACCTCGGTCAATGGTGCCATCGAGCTTCCTCTCCTACCGGTCGATCAGATCCTCACGCTAAGTGTGGTCTGTCGTGTCCAGTTTTGTGGGAGGAGGAAGATGATTGACATGACCGACAACATTCCAGCAGTACCCATCCGCGACGAAATGATTCGGCTCGGTCAGTTTCTCAAGCTCGCGAACCTCATCGAATCGGGCGCGGAGGCGAAGGAAGTGATCGCCGACGGCATGGTTTCGGTCAACGGTGAGGTCGAAGATCGTCGGGGCCGCCAGCTTCGTGACGGCGATGTCGTCGAGATCGGCGGGATGGCCGCCAAAGTGGAAGCCCCCGCCTGACCCCGCGACTTCTGACTAGCTCTCGCGAACGACGACGCCGTCCTGGTCGCTGTAGACGATCTCGCCGGGGTTGAAGGTGACTCCGCCGATTTCGATCGGCACGTTCTTCTCGCCCGAACCGGTTTGCGTGCTCTTGCGCGGGTTGGTGCCCAAAGCCTTGACGCCGATGTCGAGGGTGCGCAGGATCGCGGAGTCGCGGACAGCTCCGTTGACGATGACGCCGGCCCAGCCGTTGTCGACGCCGCGGCCGGCAATGATGTCGCCGACCAGCGCGGTGTGGATGCTCGCGTCACCGTCGACGACGAGGACTCCGCCGTTGCCCGGTTCACTGAGGGTCTGCTTAACGAGCAGGTTGTCCTGGAAGCACTTGATGGTCGTGATGGGGCCGGCAAAGACTTCACGTCCACCGAACTGGGTGAACTGCGTGTCGCAGCTACGGATGTCGGGTCCGATCTCGTCGGCAAGGTCAGCGGTCGCTACAGGCTCGGTCATGCCCACAGGATAGTCGGCGGGGTTGGCGCCTAGTTGTCGTCGGGGAGTATGCCGTTCAGCACTATGTCGGCGAGAGAATCGGCAAACGGTCCCGGGTCCGAGACGTCACGAACCGACAGCGCGAAGATGGCCGCGCCAGCCATGATGTCGAGAAGAGCGTCGGCGTCGACGCCGCTTCGGATGTCGCCGCGCTCTCTCGCCGCCTCGAGTCGACGGTTCAGCTCGACGCGGACTTCTGCCAGTTGCCGCACCACGAGAACGTCGCGTAATTCCGCGTTTGTTCGCACTTCGCTCATCAATCCGGGAGCAGCGGCTCGTGTGGCGGGAGCTGCGAACAGAGCAACCGCGCCGTGCACCAGCGCGCGGATCTGATCCGCGATCGTGCCCTCGGTGCCGAGTTCGGTGTCGATGTCAGCGCCCTGTTCGACGTCGAGTACGGGATAGATCGCGTCGTTGACGATGTGTGCCTTCGACGGCCACCGACGGTAGATGGCTGGACGTCCTACTCCCGCACGCGTGGCTATGGCGTCGATGGACGTGCCCGCGTACCCCTTTTCTTCCAACAGTTGCCTGGTCGCGTCCAGTACTGCGTCGTCGATTGCAGGGTTTCGCTGCGGGCCCAGGCGGTGCTGAGTTTCGGAATCTTTGGACATTTTGGGCAAATCCCTTGCGGTATCGCTGTGATGGCCGTTACATTCTGTCACGGCTTTAGTCGATACATATTGTATCGACAATCGGCACGTGCGCATCGGCGCCACCGAACCACGAGGAGTGGTGATGAACCTTCGAACCGAAACAGAAAACTCCGGCGAAGATCCCGACTACGCCGAATTTGCCAGGCCCGGCGAATCCCGCAACGACCCGGCAGAGATGCGGCGCAGCCTCGAAGGCTGGCTCGCAACCGTGCTGTGGCGAGGCTCGAAACCTTCCGTGACCTCGGTCGAGGTGCCGGCCGCGAACGGCATGTCCAACGAAACTGTGCTTTTCGACGCGACGTGGATCGAGGACGGGATTCGAGGCGAGCATCGCCTGGTCGCCCGTATCGCCCCGCGGGACAGTGCGGTACCGATCTTTCCGTCTTACAACCTGGACCAGCAGTTTCGGGTCATGAGTGCCGTCGCCGCTCACACGTCGGTGCCGATCCCGCGGGTGTACTGGTCCGAGAGCAACCCGGACGCGCTCGGCGGCGAGTTCTTCGTGATGGAACGGCGCGAGGGCGAAATCCCGCCCGATGTCATGCCGTACACGTTCGGATCCTGGCTCTCGGAAGCTTCGGCCGACGACTGTTCTCGACTCCAGCAGTCATCGGTCCGGGTGCTCGCCGAGCTACACGCTATGGCCGATCCGCACCTCGCACTCCCCGAGTTGTGCCGCGAGGGTGCCGAACCGACTGGGGCAGAAGCGCTTCGCGCGCACCTCGAGGACCAGCGACGCTACTACGAGTGGGCAACAGCCGACGGACCAGGATCTCCGTTGATCGAGCGCGGTTTCGACTGGATCGAAGCGAACTTTCCCGTCGATGCCGGTTCCGCAGTGCTCTGCTGGGGTGACTCGCGGATCGGAAATGTCATCTACCGCGACTTCGAGCCGGCGGCGGTCCTCGATTGGGAGATGGCCACACTGGGGCCGCGTGAGCTGGACCTCGGCTGGATGATCTTCCAGCACAGGTTCTTCGAGGATCTCGCTGCCATGGCAGGCCTCCCCGGAATGCCGGACTTCATGCGTCGTGAGGACGTGGCCGATGCCTACGGCTCGCTTTCCGGCCACCAGGTTGCGGACCTGGATTTCTACATCCTTTACGCCGCGCTGCGGCACGCGGTGATCATGTTCCGAGTACAAAGCCGCGCAGTGGCTTTCGGTCAGGCCGAACTCCCCGACAACCCGGACGAGATAATCCTGCACCACAAGACACTCGAAGCCATGCTCGACGGCACCTATTGGGAATCGCTCGCTACGGCCCCGGTCGCACTAGGAGATGCACGATGACACTGTCCCCGCTCGACGACTACCCGGTACATCAGATCGCCGAGACCATCCGCCGCGTGGGCACCTCGGATCGAAACTTCTACGACCGCTACTACTTCAACTGCCATGCCGGCGTCGACGGCGACAGCGAGCCGCTGTTTCTCATCATCGGTCTCGGTCAGTACCCCAATCTTGGTGTATGCGACGGCTTTGCGGTTCTTCGGCGCGGCGATGACCACATAGTCTTCCGGGCATCCCGAGCCTTGGGTGACGATCGTATGGACCTGTCAGTAGGCCCGCTGCGAATCGAAATCATCGAGGGTCTGCACCGCCTACGTGTGGTGTTGGACCCGAGTCCCGAAGCGCCGGACCTGAGCTTCGACCTCACCTTCGAGTCCGACGGCCCCGCCAATCTCGAGGCCAGACATTTCCATCGCCAGCTCGAACGAGTCACCTTCGACACGCAACGATTCGTGCAGACCGGAACATGGTCCGGATCCTTGACCGTCGACGGCGACGTCATCCCGGTCCCCCCGGAGACGTGGCGGGGTAATCGCGATCGGTCCTGGGGTGTGCGACCGGTCGGCGAAGCGGAACCGCCTGGACGCAAGGCAGATCCGGCGATAGCCGGCAGTCAGAACTTCTTCTGGATTTACTCGATCATGCAATTCGGCGACTTCACCATCGTCACGATCGTCCAAGAAGATCAGCAGGGACGCCGAATCCTCGAAGATGCGACTCGCGTCTGGGCGGACCGCTCGCGCGAGCCGGAGTGGTTGGGTCGACCGGACCACCAGCTCACGTTCATTTCCGGTACTCGCGAGGTGAAGAGCGGAACTCTGTACTTCCGGCGCCCCGGTGCACCAGGCGAATCCGACCACATCCTGGAGATCACCTGCGAACCGATACTGCCCAACTACATCGGTGTCGGCACGGGCTACGGACTCGAGCAGGATTGGCGCCACGGGATGTGGCAAGGCGAACTGGTGGTTCAGGGCCTGCGAGAGAAGGTTTCGGACATCGAACCGTGGAAGAAGATGCTGTGCCCGGTCGACAACTTGGCTCGGTTCACCCTTGTAGAAGACGGCGTAACCCGCACCGGGACAGGCCTGTTCGAGGTAGCAGTCATCGGACCTCACCAGCGATACGGATTTACCGGCATCGGTGACGTCGCTCCGTAACTCCAGATCACCACACCACAAATCCCAAACTACAGAGAAAGGCACTGCCACATGTCCACACGCACACGAATGTTGTTCGCTCGCACTGCGAAGGCCGCCGCACTGGTTGTTACAGGTGGTCTGATGTTTGCTGCTCCCGCCACGGCAATCCCGCTCGACCTGGGCTCTCTCAACACAGGCTCGCTTGGAGCGGTCGATCTCGGCTCGCTCGATCCTGTCCTCGCGCCGACACCGAATTTGGCCTCCGTGGCCAACTTTCGCGACGTTGCCGGCAACGACGGTAGGGGATACGCCACCGTCGACGGCTCACACCTCAAGCGCGGCGTCATCTACCGGTCCAATGCGCTGACCGCGACCACCGACGCAGACAAGACGACACTCACCGGCCTCGGACTTGCCGACGCCTATGACCTGCGCGGCGCAACCGAGATCTCCAACCCGTTCATCGGTGGCGCGGACAAGCTCCCGGACGGTGTGACGTACACGAACATCCCCATCGAGTTCAAGGATCTCACTCAGCTCGCCACAACTATCAAGTCGCCGGAAGAGGCCAAGCAGTTCTTGGTCGACACCAACCGCAGTTTTGTCACCGATCCCGTTCGCCGTGCCGGCTTCAAGCAGGTCCTCTCGGACATCGCTGCGAGTGACGGGGTGCAGTTGTTCCATTGCACCTCAGGCAAGGACCGCACGGGTTGGACCGCGATGTTGCTGCAGTCCATCGCCGGTGTCCCCGCCCAGACGATCATGGACGACTATCTGTTGAGCAACACCTACCTTCAGGCGACCAACGAGAAGATCCTTGCGCAGATCTCTCAGGCCCTGAGCCCGCAGGTAGCGACCAATCTCGAACCGGCCCTAGGTGTCGACGCTTCGTACCTGGAAGCTGGACTCGCGCAGATAGCCAGCGATTACGGAACCGTCGACGGTTATCTCACCGAAGGTCTCGGACTCACTCCGGACACGATCGCGCTTCTGAAGGCCAAGCTCGTCGACTAGTTGCGCGCCGCTAAAACGCTTGAACGAACGAGTACCAGTCGCCGTCGAACTCCTGGTATCCGATCTCGCCGTCGCGGCGGGGCTTGCCGAGATATGGTGCGCCGTCGGGTAAGTACGCCAATCCGATCGAATCGATCAGACCGCCCTCGATGTGGAAGCGGCACCCGTTGCCGACGGGCCAGACCTGCAGGACCCGGTAGACGCCAATTGTTCGGTTTTCCAACGACTTCTGGCAATCCGCGGCCACTGCTTCGAGCGAATCTTTCGACAATGCAAACGCAACATGCGAAGGGACGGACAAGGTCACGAGCGCACCGGTGACGAGCACGATCACCGGCGCGATCGTGCTCAAACGCAGAGTTTTGTACTTCATCCAGCCAATCAGGCTGAGTATCAACCACACTCCGCCCAAACCGAGCAGTACTGAGGCTGCGAGCGCAAAGAACGGAAAGTACACAACCGGCGGCATGAAGGACCACACGATGACGCCGCATGTGAGAGTGACAAGCACTGCGGTGACAATCGCTGTCACCTTCCACCAAGATGCCGGACCTCCACGCTCAGTTGTCGGATCACCGTCAGTCATCAGACAACCCTTGCACAAGGCAGTAATTGTGGGGTGGCAACGAATGGAATTGTTCCACTGATTTACGTCGGGGTCGTCCTGCGTGGATCCGAAAATTGAACACTTCGGCCCGGTCAGTGCGCTGACGCCTGAGGGTATGGTCGGATTGTGAACCAGGATCTGATCATTCGCCGCTACGTATCCTCGGATGAGGATGTGGTCGTCGACCTGTGGTCGCGCGCTGCCCGTGAAGCCCACCCGTTCCTTGCGGGTGAGGGGACGGGCGAACGCGAGCAGAAGATGCGAGAGGTCTATCTGATTCAAGCCGACAATTGGGTCGCTGAGCACAACTCCGCTGTCGTTGGACTGTTGGGAATGATCGGCTCCGAAATCGGGGGACTGTTCGTCGCGCCGGCGTCACAAGGGTTGGGCGTCGGGCGGGCGTTGGTCGAACACGCCACAACCATGCACGGCGAGGTGACACTCGAGGTCTACACCCTCAACGATCGCGCCCGCAGGTTCTATGCGCTGATGGAGTTCGAAGAAGAGGGGCGTCGACACGACGCCGAGACGAACCATGAATTGATCACCCTTCGTCGTACTGGTCGCGACTCCTCCCTCATCTAGGCATGAGAAACGCGAATCAGCCCGGGTGCCAGGAGTTCCACCACTCCACGATGGGAAACTGCTTACGCTTGGGCCTGCTGGTCTGCCTGCAGGTGCTTGACCGGGCATCCCGTGGGGAAGGTGCCGAGGTCTTCGACCTTGTAACCGTTCGGGTAGCTGCGGATGTTGGGCAGTTCGCGGGCGAATTTCCGCTTCGTACGCACCGGGAAGAACCGCAGCAGGCGCGCGCGGACCTTCAGCGCACCGCGCGAGACGACGCGCATCGCAGTGCTCGGGTGCTTGTAGTGGAAGGCGTCGAGTAGGTGATCGTCCATGAGCGCGAAGGCGAATCCCTTGACCAGAGCCTTCGGTGCCAGGTTGTTGGGCGGGAAGGTGCACATCAGGTCGAGGGTGGAATCTGCGACGGCCCGCGCTCCGGGATCGAATGAAAAGTGTTCGCGCTCATAGTCGTCGAGAAGTTTGACGAAGCCCTCGTAGGTGTCAGGAGTGTCTTTGATGTTCATGTACCGACCCAGGTGGCGGTAATAGTTCGTCGACCCGACGATCTCGTTGTCGGTCATCTTCCGCCAGCCGTACTCGTCGAGCCATCTGACCGGCGTGACGACGAAGGTGGCCAGAACGTAGAGCATGTCGTCGTTGGAGATGTCGTACGAGCCGTGCATCTGATTCATTCGACGCACGCTCTTGCGGCCTTCGGTGCTGCTGAGGCCGTGCTCGAGGATGGCGTCGAGGATCAGGCTGGTGTCGTCGTAGCGCTTCTGAACCTTGTCGGTGAACTCGCCCGTGGAGAAGAGGAGCTTGCCGATCGAGGGGACAGCGTATGTACGAAACAGTGCGAAGCTGAGCGCCTGATTGATGTCCCAGGGAAACTCTTGCGCCGCGAGAATGCGCGACATCTCTTCGTAATCGGTTTCGGGATCGAGTTGATCCGTGCGACTGCGGAGGTCGTAGCGCTTCATCTGAACACTCCCTGGGACTGGTCTGCACGCGGCAGAGATAGGTGTGAGCTGCACCACCGACTGTAGTTCTGACAACACGCGTTGTCTAGGGGGTGTGAATAGTCGTCTTTCCTTCGTTTCGGGCGTTGTACCAGGGGTATCCGGAAAGTGTTGTCGACCCGAGGAGCAGCTATGAGCGTCACACGCACGGCCGGGGTTTTTGCGGCCATCGGAATACCGATTGCCGCGAGCGTCATGTTCGCCGGAGTCGCCTCGGCTGATCCGCCCCACCCTTTCGGCGGCGCCGCCGTCACTATCGGGTGTCCGAATCAGGGGTCGCTGGCCTCGTTGACCGGACTCACCGGCCAGTCCGGGCCAGAATCCAATCCGCCCATCGCCAAGGGTGACATTCGCTTCGATTCCTTCCCGGCCGCTGCACCCATCCCGGCGGCGGGTCAGGTTACCGTTGCGTGGGTCAACACCGACACGGGCAAGTCCGGAATCGTCGACCTGGTCGGTACTTATCCGTACCTGTCCGCGACGGTGAACACCGGCGTCGGCAATGTCGTTGCGACGGCGTTCGGTTCGATCAACTGGGGCAGTAGTCCCATCTGCCAGTCGAATCCGACGATCGGCAGGTTCATAGCCTGATCTTTGAAGCCTCATCTCTTTGAAGCCTCATCGTCGCAGCCTGAACGGGCACAGGGTTGGCGGTATCGCGTGATTATCTGTCATCTCGGAGATACCGCCGGGTCCGTCCCATTCCATATTCTGAAACATGTTAGGTGAAAGCATATTTCAGGGATGGAAAAGGTGGCGACGTGAACGGGTCGAGCGCGCGTCAGTTGATGAGCCAGATGCTCGTCGAAAAACGAAACAGTCTTGCGCCCGAAAAGGTCGGCATGCGCTGCGAGGGTGCTCGCCGAATGCACGGCCTCAGTAGGCGCGACGTCGCGCAGATTGCCGACATCAGTTTCAATCACTATCAGCGGCTGGAACAGGGTACGTCCGTTGGTGTTTCGGCTCCGGTTATCGTGAGGATCTGCGACGCCTTGTTGATGGAAGACGACGAGAAGGCGCGCATGCTGGCATTGCACCAGGTATGGGCGCGCCCTCGTCGACCGCTGGCTGGATCCCGAGTTGCAGGATCTCAGGCTGCCGGTGAAATCTCCGGCAGGCAGCGGGCCAGTTCGTCCGGCGTGTAGAAGAAACTCCCGGCGCTCACAGGAGCGCACGGGGCAGCAAATGCTGTCTCGCGCTCGTTGTAGAGCATTCGGACCAGACGCTTACCCTCCGGTCCGGCGTAGACGTCCCACTGCACGTTGGCAGCCATCGGGCTGACCTGCGATCCGCGCCAGGGGTTGTTCGCATAGGTGTAGAGGTCGCCCTCCGCCTGCGAGACGGTGCTCCCCGGCAGTTTCAAGAGTGCCGCGAAGGGGATGATCGTTTCTGCGTGTGCAAACCGGAAATCCGCTCCCGGGACGGCGTCATCGCCGGTGTGTTTCTGCAGGCCGCGCAGGAACTCGTCGCGCAGGACGGTTGCCATCCGGTAGGTGACGTCTTCACCGGTGAAGCCCGGGCCCTTGGCGTAGAAGTCCTCGGCATCGTTCGTGTATGCGAGCCACTGCGCGTCAGCAGGTTCGATGAACCGCTCGAAATTCCACTTGCCTTCTTCGGCCATGCCCGGAGTGATGATGTACGTGTTGTACAGCATGTACGCGGCGTCGACTTCGTTGTCGATCGTGCTGGAACCCTTGCCGCGGTCGACGAGTGAGAACTCGCCCGCGCTCAGGCGGTTGACGAAGTCCTCCGAGTAGAGCCTGAGCATCATGTGCCGTGAGACCTCGAGGGTGCGCGGCAGATCGGCGATCTGGTCGTCGACGGCTTTCAGTCGAGGATCGGACTCTTCGTAGTCCTTGTAGTCGGCGTTTGCATCCGAGTCGTGGAAGTAGAGAAGGTCGGCATCCGTGGTCACCGGTGCAACATCGCTGGCGACGGCTGGAAACGCACCGGTCAGCCCTTGCGCGAAGTTCTCGGCGCTGTCCACGGCACGGTCCACACCCGACGAGGTCAAGGTGATGGTGCCCTGTTGCGCTGCGATGGCGTCGAACAGTTGGGGGAGGCGTTCGGTGACCCGCGCGCCGAGCTGTCTGTGTTCGGTGATCCCGAGTCCGCTGAGGTTGCCGTACCCCAGCTTCTTGTTGGCGGCCATGAGATCACGGAGGGCCGGGCCGAATTCCTTGCCGACGGGAGTCAATGCGTTCTCGGCTTCGGCGATTTCCCACAGCTGCAGGCTCAGGTCGTCGTACTTCAGGCTCGACAGTGCTCTGGAACCATGGCGCGCAACACTTTCCGTGTACACCGGGGAGTATCCCGTCGGCGGCGCCTGATAGTCGGCGATGCGCTGGCCGGGAGTGTAGGGCGTCTTGGACGTGAAACCGCCGTCGCTGACGGTCGGTATCTCTGTCGAACCGGAACTCGAACCGGCGTCGAGCGAACCGAACGGTGACGCCGTGGCGATGGACTGGACGCTGCTGGTGACAAGCACTAGTCCGACAGCGCCGGCAGCGGCCAGCACGCCGAAGCGTGAGCTTCGCATGGTGAGTTGATCCTCTCCGTCGGTGCCGAGGTGACACGACGGAAGGAAAGTTAGAACAGCTAAGCGTCCGAATTGCACCTATTTGCCCATGTGGAGATGGACGCGGGGTTACAAGTTTCGGATTCGCAGAGCTCAGGAGGGTTTGGCGGCAATCCCGATCGACACGGAGAGCGACAAAGCGATGAGGGTCATGGCCAGCCACTGGTAGCTCTTGGGCGTGGGCTGCTTCTTACGTCCGAACTTGCTCACTGATGTCTCCCGTTTGTCCGTGGGTACTCAGCACATATTACTGTTCCATTACCCCAATGGCGCGGTCGACCGGAAACTGTGCGCGATCAGACAGCAGGCGGACCGCGAAGTCCGCCCGCTGCCCCGCGATCAAGAGATCGTGCGCAGTTCCCGTCGCAGTATCTTGCCGGTGACGGTCTTGGGCAGTTCCTCCACCAGCACCACGGAGCGTGGGTACTTGTACGCCGCCATCCGCTGCTTGCAGTGATCGATCAGATCTTCCGGGGTGACGGACGCCCCCGCGACGAGGCTGACAAACGCCTTCACCGTCTCACCGCGGTATTCGTCGGCGATCCCGACGACTGCCGCCTCACGGACTGCGGGGTGCTCGGCAAGAACGTCCTCGACTTCGCGTGGCCACACCTTGTAGCCGGACGCGATGATCATGTCCTTCTTACGGTCGACGACGTAGAACCAGCCGGCTTCGTCCATGAACCCCACGTCGCCGGTGTGGAACCACCCGTCGCGAATGGCCGACGCACTCTCCTCCGGCTTGTTCCAGTAACCGCGCACCACCTGTGGACCTCGGACGACCAGTTCGCCGATCTCTCCGATCGGCAGGACCGCACCGCCCTCGTCTTCGATGCGGACCACGGTGTTGGGTACGGGAACGCCGACAGACAGTGCTCCGGATGTGGGGTCGACCGGCGTATCCGCACCAACGGGAACGGCATGGGTCGGCGACGTGGTCTCGGTCAGCCCGTAGATGTTGTGCAGCGCAGCACCGGTCATGGCACGGACGGCCTCGGCGGCAGTCGGCGAGATGGGTGCGCCGCCGGAGTAGAGCAACCGTATGGAGGTGAAGTCTTCCGGCGCGCAACCCGGAGTGTTGAGCAGTGCCGTAAAAGCAGTGATGGCGCCGACTGTGAATGTCGGTTGGTGCTCACGAATCGCGTCGAGCATCACCTCGGGGTGGAAGCGATAGGCCAGCACCAGCGGCATTCTCGCCAGGACGGACACCGCGATGTGACCGATCAACCCCGTGATGTGGAAGAGCGGTGCAACTCCGAGAACCGTGTCTTTAGGGGTGAGCCCCAGCCAGTCCTGGTACACCTGGGCGTTGAAGGTCATGTTCGCGTGAGAGGTCATCGCTCCCTTCGGCGGACCTGTGGTTCCCGACGTATACGTCAGTACCGCAATGTCTTCCGGTGCAGCGTCAGTGGTGATCGGATCGCGGAGACGATGTTCGTCGATCAGCGTCGCGAGATCGTCGGTACCGAGATCCTTCTTGACGATTCCGTCGAAAATCCTCGGATCGTTGCGACTTTGGTACTCGAGTTCCGAGGTGGTGATAACTCGCCTGACCGGCGAGTCGGAGACGACATTGCGGCCGACGGACTCGTAGAGCCCCTCGAGAGCGATCAGAACCGCTGCTCCGGAATCTTCGAGTTGGTATCCCAGTTCTCGTTCACGGCTCATGGGATTGATCGAGACTGCGACGCCGCCGGCTTTCCAGATTCCGGCGAGCGCAAGCACGAACTGCGGAACGTTCTGGAGGAACAGAGCGACGCGGTCACCCTTCACCAGTCCACCGGCTCGGAGTGCTCGGGCCAGCGCGTCACTCTGCTGATCCACTTCGGCGTAACTGAGTTGACCGTCGAAGTACTTCACAGCCGTGGCGTCCGGATCAGAGCGGACCGCCGCTGCCAACATTTCGAGCATCGTGGGGTGTTCGACGTCGATGTCGGGGGGAACGTCGTTGCGGTACAACGCCAACCAAGGGCGATCTTCGTATGTCATTTGATGGCAACCGGATTCACGGGAGAGCCGCTGGCCTTGGCAACCTTGAGTGGCGCGGCGACGTACAGGAACGTGTACTGGCCGTCGGCCGCGCAGTCTGCGGCCAGCTTCTCCAGATCGCAGATCTCGGTGAACACCACTCCGAGGTTGCGCATCAATGCGTTGTGGAGAACCAGTGCCACACCGTTTTCGGGGTCGGTGGTGACCTCGTTGGCAATGGTGTCGGTGACGAGGTTCGGAATCTCCATGTCCTGGAACCACTGGACGAGTTCGGGGCTGTAGATCAAGCCGGGCTCGCAGAAGCCCTCGTAGAAGGCTTCGCCCTGGTCGAAGAACAGCTTGAGGAAGTTGGTGCGGATGACGAGGATGTCACGCTTCTCGATGGTGACGCCCTGCGCTTCGGCACAGGCCAAAAGATCATGGTGCGTGAATGTTTCGGCCTTGTCGAGGTTTTCCTTGCCGCGGAACTTTGCCATGTCGAGAAGTACTGCGCGTCCGACGACGCCACGGTCGGCAATCGGTTCGACGCTGGCCTTCTCGAGGCCGCCGACAGTCGTGTCAGCGGAGTATCCGTTCCACAGCGCGCCGTCGTACCAGACGTGGCCGAGCGCGTCGTACTGCGTCGAACCCTGCAGGA
Organism: Rhodococcus sp. no. 34; assembly: GCF_054589475.1. Lineage (NCBI taxonomy): Bacteria > Bacillati > Actinomycetota > Actinomycetes > Mycobacteriales > Nocardiaceae > Rhodococcus > Rhodococcus sp. no. 34. The sequence continues at coordinate 501,792 of NZ_BAAILK010000047.1, read as the reverse complement.
ACGCGTCGATCTTGTCGTCCGCGTAATGCAGGCCACCGGGGAAGTTGGGGGCGTCGTCGCCGTCCCAGCTGCTCTCGTCGAAGATCTGTGTGCGCTCGGCAGGGCTGCGTCCCGGCCAGACCGGATCACCCTTGGGGTCGCCGATAAGACGTTGGAGTGTGAACACGGAACCCTGCTTGATGGTTCCGACGCCACGAAGCACCCGTCCGGCGTCGAGGTAGTTCAGTGAACCGACCTCGTCGGACTCTCCCCACTTGCCCCAGTTGCTGGGTGCGTCGCGCAGGAGTTCTCCAAGATATGGCGCCTCGGTCATGGTGATTCGATCCTCTCGCTACCGACACCGAACGATCGCTCGGACGGACCTGGGTCTTTGTGATCCACATCATGTTCAGGCCGATAATCAGTAGTCAACAGGTTCACCGATTGCCGTGGTCATCGCATTGTTGGAAATCCAATGTTCGGGAATACTGAACACTGTGACCGAATTCGAGAATGCCGTCCTGATCGGAGCGTCGATCCGGCAAGCCCGGCGTCACAGTGGGCTCTCGCTGCGCGAATTGGCCAGGCGTCTCGATGTCAGCCCGGCTACCCTCAGCGCTGTCGAGACCGGAAAGACCAGAGTCAGCGTCGACCGGTTGGCGGCAATTGGCGGGATTCTCGGAGTGCGTTTCGACGCTCTGCTCCCGGCTGCGATAGTGCGTCCGCCGGAACAGCCGCGATGGGGAGGCGACGATGCCGACCCGGACGCACATTTTCGCCCGAACGAGTGGCGAAGGTTCGGTCCGAGTTCGTTCGATCCGGTGTTGGCGGCAGCGCTCGCGGAGATGGTGAAGACCGGATATCACGGCGCTGCGATGCGTGAGATCGCCAAACGTGCGCAGATGAGTGTTCCGGGTCTGTATCACCACTATTCCAGCAAGCAGCAGATGTTGGCCGAAATTCTCGACCTCACCATGGATGAACTCAACACGAGATCGTTGGCGGCAATCGACGAGGGCGAAAGTCCCTCCGAAAGGCTGGCTTTCCTCGTCGAATGTGTGACCTTGTTCCATATCTATCGGCGTGATCAAGGATTTCTCGGTGCCAGCGAAATGCGCAGTCTCACAGCCGAGAACAGGTTGCGCATCACGGAATCACGCAACTACCAGCAATGGTTGATGACGAAGCAGGTCGACGACGGAATCGCCGCCGGTGTGTTCGGGACGGATCGGCCTAGACAGGCCGCGCGTGCAATAGTCGTGATGTGTGTCTCTGTCGCGCAATGGTATCGGCCGAGTGGGCCGCAAACGCCCGAGGAAATTGCACGCGACTACGCGCGTTTTGCACTGGATCTGGTGCGCCTTCAGCGACCGTGACGGACGTCATCCGGTTCGGGTGATGCGCCAGCGGGCGAAGGGGTCCATGCTTGGAAGGTATCCGTACCGCGACTCGAGTAAGGAACGAAACCCAATGTCTTCCAAGCTGTCTCACAAGGCCTACATGATCGGTGCCGGCATCGGAAACCTCTCGGCTGCCGTCTATTTGATTCGAGACGGTGAGTGGAGCGGTGAGGACATCACCATCATGGGGCTGGACATGCATGGAGCGAACGACGGCGAATCTGCCGCTACCTTCCAGCACCAGTACGGTCATCGCGAGCTGGGCAACGACGCGGGCTTCATCAATCGTGGCGGTCGCATGCTCAACGAGGAGACCTATGAGAACCTCTGGGACGTGCTGAGTGTGGTTCCGTCGCTGGACAACCCGGGAAAATCGGTGACGGATGACATTCTCGATTTCGACCACGCGCATCCAACGCACGACGTCGCACGATTGATCGATCGCGACGGCATTCGCAACAAGGGTGAAAACGACTACAAGCACATGCAATTCGACAACAAGGATCGGTACTTGTTGACGAAGCTGATGACGATGCCGGAGTCGGACGAGGCAAAACTCGACGACATCAGTATCGAGCAGTGGTTCGAGGACACTCCGCACTTCTTCACCACCAACTTCTGGTACATGTGGGAGACCACATTTGCTTTCAAGCGGGTGAGTTCGGCGATGGAGCTGCGCCGGTACATGAACCGAATGATTCTCGAGTTCAGTCGCATTCAAACTCTTGCCGGTGTCACCAGATCCCCGTACAACCAGTACGAGAGCATCATCTTGCCGATGCGGGCCTTCCTCGAAGGCAAGGGCGTGAAGTTCGTCAACGAACTGAAGATCACGGAGTTCGTGTTCAAGGACACCCCGCTACGAGACGAGATCATCGTGACGGGACTCGATTACGAAAACGTCCGCACCGGTGAGAAGGGCCGAATCGACGTGGCGGAGGGCGATTTCGTCTTCGACACCAACGGCAGCATCACCGACAGTTCTTCGATCGGCGATCTGGATACCCCGATCGTCGAAGACATGAGATACGCACCGAGTGCGCTGCTGTGGAAGCAGGCCACCGAGCATTTCTACGATCTCGGGAATCCCGACAAGTTCTTCGGGGACCGGGCGCAGAGTGAGTGGACCAGCTTCACCGTCACCACTTCGTCACACGAGCTCATCAACGAGATTTCCCGAATCACCAAGCAGCTCCCCGGAAATGCGCTCAACACATTCGTGGACTCGAACGTGCTTCTCTCGATCGTGGTTCACCATCAGCCGCACTATCACGCGCAGAAGGAGAACGAAGGAGTCTTCTGGGGTTACTGTCTGTTCCCGCGCAAGGACGGCGACTACGTGAAGAAGCCGTTCATCGAGATGACCGGCCAGGAAATGCTGGAAGAGACGCTCGGACACCTCGAGGCGCTCGACGAGAGCGGTGCGCTCGCCGCGCGTCGACAAGAGATCACCGGCAGCGTCGTGAATTCGATTCCCAGCCATATGCCTTACGCCAGTGCGCTGTTCAATCGGCGCGCCGTCGGCGACCGGCCGCTGGTGGTGCCGAAGCACTCCAAGAACCTGGCGTTCATCAGTCAGTTCGCGGAGCTGCCGTTCGACATGGTGTTCACCGAGCAGTACTCGGTGCGCTGTGCTCAGGTAGCCGTCTACAAGTTCCTGGGGATTCCGGAAGACAAGCTCACCAAGATGCATCACTACGAGAAGGATCCGAAGGTCCTCGCCAAGGCCGCAGTGACGATGTTCCGCTGAGGGGTGCTCAGCGACCGTGCCGCTTCTCGTAGTCCTCGCGAGTGCGATCGGCACGGCGCTGGGCCTTCTCGTCGAGCAGTTCGGGATCGAGTCCGTGGCTCAGCAGGCGGTGACGGCGGTAGATGGTCCCGAGCGCCACGACGAAGTACGCGAGCGGGATGAGCAACAAGGCCATCATGGCCAAGGGAATCCAGATCGGTCCCGGGATCAAGAGGAACAGCAGAAGAATCAGCGTCGCCGGCACGGTGAAGCGGATGATGTAGCGGGCCTGGGCGCCCGGGCCGACCAGATCGTTCCGAACCCAGTCTTGATACCGGTCGGGGAGCGTCTTCCCCAGGAGGTATCCGCAGTACTGAGGAAAGTTCGGGCGAGTCTGTTCGGCCATGGCATCCAGGATAGTGCCTGGTACTGCCGCTTACGCCGGTGCCTTGAACGTGCGTCGGTAGGCGCTCGGTGAAACGCCGAGCGCCTCGTTCATGTGTTGACGCATGGATGTCGCAGTCCCGAAGCCGGTTCGAGTAGCAATCGCATCGATCGACAGATCGGATTCCTCCAGTAGTTCCCGCGCCCGATCGACGCGTCTGCTGGTCAACCAGCGGTTCGGTGTGGTTCCGACTTCGTCGCGGAATCGACGGCTGAACGTGCGGACGCTCATGTTGGCGCGCGTCGCCAGGTCCGCCAGGGTGATCGGGTCGTCGAGATGTTCGAGGGCCCAGTGCCGAGCGTCGGCAGTCGATTCCGAAGGCTTGTCGGCCAGGGGGCGTCGGATGTACTGAGCTTGACCACCGTCGCGCCACGGCGGTACGACGCAACGCCTCGCGACGGTGTTCGCCACTTCCATGCCGTGGTCACGCCTGACGATATGCAGGCAGAGGTCGACTCCCGACGCCACCCCGGCCGAGGTCAGGATGTGGCCTTCGTCGACGAACAGCACGTCCGGATCCACGTTCACCTTGGGATAGACACGCTGGAAATGGTCGGTGTTGCGCCAGTGCGTCGTGGCGCGGAGTCCGTCGAGCAAACCCGCCGCGGCGAGGATGTACGACCCGGTGCAGATCGAGACCAGCCGAGTGCCCGGCCGGATGTGTTGGAAAGCTGCGGCCAACTCGGGGGAGAGGTAGCCGTCTTCGTAGGCCGGACCCAACTCGTACGACGCGGGGATGACGACGGTGTCGGCGGTGGCGAGCAACTCGCTCCCGTGGTCGACCGAGATGCTGAAGTCTGCGTCGGTCTGCACGGGATTGCCGTCGACGGTGCACGTCAGGATCTCGTACAGCGGCCGATCCTCGACGTCGAGGGCACGTCCGAAGATGCGCGCCGGGATGCCGAGTTCGAAGGGGATGACTCCATTCAGAGCCAGTACGACGACGCGATGCGGACCAGACATGGCTTGATTCTTTCATATATTGGCAATCTGGCCACTGTTCTCGATCGAATCCGAACTGCAGAATTCTCTCTGTGACTTCTGAGACCGCTCTCCCCGAATCAGGCCAACAGCAGGTGAGCCCGCCGCGCTTTCACCGCGCCTGGTCTGTCGCGATCGTGGCATTCCTGGCATTGGTCGGTGCGGCGAGCTTCCGCGCCGCCCCATCGGTGCTGATCGATCCGCTGCACGAAGATTTCGGGTGGTCGCGCGCCAGCATCTCGGCGGCCGTCTCGGTCAACCTGATTCTGTACGGGTTGACCTCGCCGTTCGCTGCTGCCCTGATGGAGAGGTTCGGTATCCGGGCGGTCGTCACCTCGGCGTTGGCGCTCATCTCGCTCGGCAGTGGTCTCACCATCTTCATGACCTCGAGTTGGCAGCTCATTCTGCTGTGGGGTGTCTTCGTCGGTCTCGGTACCGGTTCGATGGCGCTGGCGTTTGTCGCCACCGTCGTCGATCGCTGGTTCGTCGAGAAGCGTGGTCTCGTGACCGGCATCCTGACGGCCGGTGGTGCTGCCGGTCAGCTGGTGTTCCTTCCGGTCCTGGCGAAGATCGCCGAAACGTACGACTGGAAGAGCGTCGCCTTCACAGTTTCGTTTGCCGCGCTGGCCGTCGTGCCGTTCGTTCTGCTGTTCCTGCGCAACTATCCGTCCGACGTGGGTACGACGCCGTACGGCGCGCCCGCCGATTACGCCCCACCAGCCAAGCCTGTCTACCAGCGCGGCGGCGCCGGGGGCCGGGCGATCTCGGTGCTGGTGATGGCGTCGAAGACCAAGGTGTTCTGGCTTCTCGCCGGTACCTTCGCGATCTGCGGCGCGAGCACCAACGGACTGATCGGCACGCACTTCGTCCCGGCGTCGCACGACCACGGAATGCCGATCACGACTGCCGCGTCCCTGTTGGCGTTGATCGGAATCCTCGACATGGTCGGCACCATCGCTTCGGGTTGGTTCACCGACCGGATGGACTCGCGAAAACTTCTCGGCATCTACTACCTGTTCCGCGGAATCTCGCTGCTCTTCCTGCCGCTGCTGCTCGCCAACACCGTGAATCCGCCGATGATCGCGTTTGTCATCTTCTACGGGCTCGACTGGGTGGCGACGGTTCCGCCGACCGTCGCGCTGTGCCGTCAACACTTCGGCGCCGACGCCCCCATCGTGTTCGGTTGGGTGCTGGCATCGCACCAGATCGGTGCGGGTCTGGTGGCCTTCTTGGCCGGCCTCGTTCGTGATCAGATCGGCTCGTACGACGCTGCCTTCTTGGTGGCCGGCGCGCTCTGCGCGATCGCTGCAGTCATGTCGTTGTTGATCGCAAAACGTCCGAAAGAGGCAGTATTGGTTGACTCTGTCTGATTCGGCACTGTGATCGGTACCACCGACGGGGTAAGTTGTGTGTAACTCCAAGAACTACTCACCAGTAGGGGTACTGAAATGCCTGCTCCGTCCGCTGCGACCTTCTCGCGGCTCGCCGATCTGATCGCCATCGACAATGTTGCCGATCGCCCGACGAAGTCCATCACCGAGGTGTTCACCGGCAAGGAGCTGGCGACCATCCCCGTCGGCACCGCCGACGACGCACTTGCGGCCATCGCCCGTGCCCGCGTCGCCCAGAAGGAATGGGCCAAGCGCTCCGTCCTCGATCGCGCCGCCGTCTTCCACCGCTACCGCGATCTCATCCTCGAGAACCGCGACGCCCTCATGGACATGGCTCAGGCCGAGACCGGAAAGTCGCGTACCGCAGCTCAGGAAGAAGTCCTCGACATCTCGATGACGTCGCGTCACTACGCACGTGTGGCGCCGAAGCTGCTGCGCCCGCGTCGCGTCTCCGGCATGCTCCCGGGTCTGACGAAGACCGTCGTCCGCTACCAGCCCAAGGGTGTCGTCGGCGTCATCTCGCCGTGGAACTACCCGATGACGCTGGCCGTGTCCGACGCCATTGCCGCGCTGCTCGCGGGCAACGCCGTTGTCCTCAAGCCGGACAGCCAGACACCGTACTGCGCGCTCGCCTGCGTCGAACTGCTCTACAAGGCGGGTCTGCCTCGCGACCTCTTCGCCGTGGTTCCCGGGCCGGGCTCCGTCGTCGGCACCGCCCTGGTCGAGAACACCGATTACCTCATGTTCACCGGTTCCACCGCGACCGGTCAGCTCCTCGCCGAGCAGGCAGGCCGTCGACTGATCGGCTTCTCCGCCGAACTCGGTGGCAAGAACCCGATGATCGTCGCCGCCGGCGCAGACCTGCGCGAGGTCACCGACGCCGCTGTGCGTGCGTGCTTCTCCAACTCCGGTCAGCTGTGCATCTCCATCGAGCGCATCTACGTCGAAGAGTCCATCGCACCCGAGTTCATCCGCATGTTCGGTGACCGCGTCAAGAAGATGAACCTCGCCGCCGGATACGAATTCGGAATCGAGATGGGCAGCCTCGTCTCCGAGGCGCAGGTCAAGGCAATCTCCGCTCATGTCGATGACGCAGTGGTCAAGGGCGCCACCGTCATTGCCGGTGGCAAGGCTCGGCCGGACATCGGACCGCTGTTCTACGAGCCCACCCTGCTCACCGGGGTTCCCGAAGACGCCGAGTGCTACCGCGACGAGACCTTCGGGCCGCTCGTCTCGATTTACCCCGTCAAGGACGTCGAAGAGGCCATCGCTGCGGCCAACGACACCGAGTACGGCCTCAACGCCAGTGTGTGGGCTGGAAGCAAGGCTGCCGGTGAAGCCATCGCAGCGCGCATCCACGCCGGCACCGTCAACGTCGACGAGGGTTACGCACCCACCTGGGGCAGCACCGCAGCACCGATGGGTGGCATGGGTGTCTCGGGCGTCGGGCGTCGTCACGGCGCGGAGGGTCTGATCAAGTACACCGAACCGCAGACCGTTGCCACCACTCGCGTCATGAATCTCGGTGGACCGCGCGGACTTCCGGCCAAGGTGTGGGCAAAGCTCATGCCTCACGCCATCAAGATCATGTCCTGGGTTCCGGGCCGGTAACGGGTGGAAACCGCCAGCGCGTACATCGAGGCAACGCCGGTATCGGTGTGGAAGGTTGTCAGCGACATCGAAGGTATGGGTCGCTTCAGTCCTGAAAATACCGGTGGAACATGGACTTCCGGAACTCCGGGCACTGTGGGTGCAAAGTTCAAGGGCACCAACAAGCATGGTCTGATTCGGTGGAGCACGCACTGCACGGTGGTCGACGTGGTCGACTGCCGGAGGTTCTCCTTCGAATCGGACGAGCCGAAAGCGCGGTGGACCTATGTGCTCGAGCCTTCGGGAACGGGCACCGTGCTTACCGAGACTCGTGAGATCTATGCGACGCCAGCGCTTTACGTGCGCATGATGTCGGGTAGCGGCCTACTCGGTCGGGGTCGAGATCAGCTGATGCAGACCGGAATGGAAACCACTCTGGCGCGTATCAAGGCGTTTCTGGAGAGCTAGAAACTTACACAAGTGGGGCTGCACTCGATTCGAGTGCAGCCCCACTTCTTTGTCTCTATCGGTTCGACAGCTCGCCGATGTCGGAAGTCGACACCCGATTCTCGCTCTTGCCGGCATTGCGGAAAGGCATGCCGACCGTACTGAGGTCGATTCCCTTGGTCTCCTTCATGATCAGTGCGGCAACGAGGGAGAGCAGGCACAGCGCTCCTACGTATACCGAGAACACCCATCCGAGATCTCGCGAGGTCAACCAGGTGTTCAGGTATGGCGCCGTACCGCCGAAGATCGCAACGGACAGCGAGGTGGCGAAGCCGACTCCCATCGCACGTGCACGGGTCGGGACGAGTTCGGACATGAGCGCCGGATACATCGCGGACGCGCAGCACCACACCGCCAATCCCATCGCCTGCGTCACGAACAAGGTCCACGGCTGGGCGGTCAGGATAGCCGCGATCGGTAGTACGAGCACGGCGCCGGAAATGCCGAAGGCTGCCGCCATGGTACGCCGACCGTACTTGTCCGAGAGATGGCCCGAGAGTGGAAGCAGTGCCAGCACAACGAGTTGGGCAAGCAAGCTTGCAATGAAGGCTCCGTTGGGATCCATTCCCTTGGCTGAAATTGCGTACGCTGACGCGAAGGTGGCCCAAGTGTAGTAGGCCGCGTTCTGCCCAGCAGACAACATGAGGATCAGCACGCCGATCTTGACAATGTCCTTTCGTGCGATCGGAGGTGCCGAAGCTGCAGAATCCGAATTCTCCTCGAAGTGAGGCGATTCCGATGCCGCACGACGCAAGAACAATGCGTACAAGCCGAGTACGGCCCCGATGGCGAAAGCAATTCGCCATCCGTATCTGCTCATGTCGTCTTTTCCGAGGATCCCCGTCAGCAACGCTGCGACGAGAGTCGCCAGCATTACTCCGAAGGTGACAGCTGTGAATACCGAACTGCCCCAGAGCCCTCGGCGATCTCGAGGCGAGATCTCACCGACGTAGGTGTAGGACACGCCGGCCTCCCCTCCATGGGCGAGGCCCTGCGTCAGTCGTGCAATCAAGAGCGCGAACGACGCCCACACCCCAATGCTCTCGTAGCTCGGGATCAATGCAATTGCCAGGCTTGCCACGGCCATCAGGCACATCGTGAGCACCATCGTGAATTTTCGACCCTTGCGGTCCGCCAGGCGCCCGAAGACAAGGCCACCGAACGGCCGCGCCACGAATCCGACTGCGAACACCGCCAGTGTCGACAGCAGGGCAGAAGTGGGATCGCTGTCATCGAAGAAGTTCGACGCCAGGTATGTCGAGAAGATTGCGTACAGAGTCCAATCGAACCATTCGAGGATGTTTCCGGACACGGCTGCCCGGAGCGAACGGGCGCGATCTAGTTCGGGGGTTTGTTCAGGAGGTGCAGAGCTGTTCATGTGAGCCTTCTCGAGATGTCAGTATGTGTGTCGTTCAACAAGTTCGCTGGATATGGGCGTTCAGCCCATATGGAGTCCGCCGTTCACATGAATCACTTCGCCGTGCACGAAACTCGCGGCTGGACTGCACAAGAATCCGACCACGGAAGCAACCTCGGCGGCGCGGCCGAATCGACCCATCGGCGTCGAACGGATGAGGTGGTCGTTTTGGCTGTTGACCAAATTTGCAGTCATCGGTGTTTCGATGATGCCGGGCGATACTGCATTTACTCGGATCGATCCGCCCAGTTCCCAAGCGAGACTGCGAGTGAAAGCGAGTAGTCCGCCTTTTGACGCCGCGTAGTGAGCGTGATTTCGACTGCCGCGATGGCCTGCCATGGACGTCAGATTGACGATCGAGCCGCCGTCACGCATCACCGGAATGGCGGCGCGTGTCAAATACATTGCCCCGTCGAGGTTGATGGACATGACCGTCCGCCATTGCTGATCGGTCATCAACTCCACCGACTGTTCGGGATAGATCCCCGCAGCGACGATCAGGTGGTCGATCCCCCCGAAATGCCTTTGCGCAACCGCAATGAAGTGATCATTGCTTTCAGGTGAAGCAGCATCGAGTTCGGTTGTTGCTATACGATTTCCGTCTGGATCCAGGGAAGCTCTGATCGCGGAGAGTGCTTGTGTATCCAGGTCGCCGAGTACCAGATTCGCCCCTGCTGCGTACATCTGCTCGGATACCTGCCTGGCGATTCCGCCTGCGGCTCCGGATATTGCAATGGTGCGATCGGTGAAGTCGTACAAGTCGCTTTCCTTTGATCAGCGCACTTTCGACGAACCTCCCCGCGAAGAATCAGGATTGGTGCTGTCGAAAAGTTCGGGGTGCTTTGTTAATTCGGTTCTGGTTCTTCGTATGTGGCCGGTCAGGCACCGTTCGGCATCGATCTCGTCTTTGCGCACGATGGCTTCGATCAGTAAGCGATGTTCGTAGTTGATGACCCAGGTTCGATCGGGACCCGTCAGACGGGCATATGCCCGACGGTAATGCTGAGTCGTATTCCAAAACCGCGTCACCATAGTTATCAACTGAGGAATTTCGCAACCGCTGTAAGTGAGTAGATGCAACTCCCGGTCCAGTACCAGGAATCGGTCTACGTCCTCGTTGGCTTCGATCTCGTCCTGGATACTCCAGAGTCGATCATGCACACTGCTGTTCAGATGCGGGATGCTCTCCGCCAGCGCCATGGGCTCGATACGTTCGCGAATGCGATATACGAAATCGCATTCCTGCATATCCATCGAGGACACCCACGCGCCACTGTTCGCCTTCAATTCGACCAGGCCTTCGGATTCGAGCATGCGCAGCGCTTCTCGCACCGGTAGTCGACTCGCGCCGAGTCGTTCGGCTATCTCTTCCTGGCGGATTCGAACTCCAGGGAGTAGGCGTCCGGAAAGTATGTCTTCGCGGATATGGGCAGCGATGCGGTGGCTCGCGACCGTGGTGGGGCCGTTCGCAGAATCGGCTTCGGACAACGGTGCTCCTCGAGGTGGGGGACGGGCGCAGTTCAGCTCGGCCACGGATCGAGCGGGTGCCGGAGTTCATTGTTCACTGCGGACATGCGTGACGGTGCTCGGGATGATCCGTGTCGCGAATTGGATCCAATTGTGCCTGTTCGCATGGTTGACCGCGGTTGCGATCTGGCCTGAATGCTTCACCGTTTTGGATCCAATCACTCTATTTTTCATGCCGGACAAAAGTCTCAGCACGTATGTTGCGGGGTGTTGGCCCTGTTCGTCAAGTGGGACAAGCCACATTTGTGGTCGATCGAGACTTGGGCAGGTTTGCGAATGGATCCATTCGATGGCAATGTGAGGCCCAACACGGAAAGTGGACCGCCTTGCGCGAGTCCCTCCGCGCTGTCCAGACGTGCTGCCAAAGCTTGGCCGTCCAAAGGCCTGATCCGGAGACTGACTATGACCACGCACAAGAAACTCACCGCAGCATCACCATGGGTGGAACTGGTAACATCGAACAAGGACTGGGATGCCGCCGCCCCGTCGCTTCTCGCCACGATGCTGGCTCAGACAATCTTGATCCGATCCTTCGAGGAATACGTCCTGGAGTTGGCGGGGAAGGGACTGATTCACGGTCCAGCCCACTCCAGCATCGGACAAGAGGGTGGGGCTGTGGGGTCGATCGTCGGCCTCACATCCGCCGACTCCATCAACGGTTCCCACCGCGGACATCATCAGTTCCTTGCCAAGGCGCTGGCCCACGTGGCTGTCGACGGTTTGGATCCGACCGCTGAACTTTCGCCAGAGGTCCGAACCGTACTGACCCGCAGCCTCGCAGAGATCTGTGGTCTGTCGCGCGGCTACTGCCGTGGTCGTGGCGGGTCCATGCACCTGCAGTGGAAAGAAGCCGGCGCGATGGGTACGAATGCGATCGTCGGAGGCGGGGTACCGCAAGCTGCAGGTTTCGCCTGGGCGCACCGTCAGGCTGGAACCGATGCGGTCGCAGTTACCTACTTCGGTGATGGCGCGGTCAACATCGGTTCGGTACTCGAATCGTTCAATCTGGCAGCAGCATGGGATCTTCCGATCTGCTTCTTCATCGAGAACAACCAATATGCGGTCTCCACGCATGTCGCGGAAGCGACCGGTGAACCGCGATTGTCGGCACGCGGGCTCGGGTTCAACATTCCTAGTTGGAAGGTTGACGGTATGGACCCGCTTGCGGTCCACCTCGCGATGCAGGAGGCCCTCACCCACATGCGTTCGGGTAAGGGCCCCACGATCATCGAAGCGGATGTCTATCGCTTCTTTCACCAGAACGGCCCATTCCCGGGCAGCGCTTTCGGCTATCGCACGAAGGACGAAGAAAAGGCCTGGAAAAAGCGCGATCCGCTTCGCCTGCTCACCGATCAAGTGGTCCGTCGGAAGCTGCTGACGGAAGCCGACGTAGCCGAGGCGGTCGCGCAAGCCTCCCGAGTAATGCAGGAGATCGGTGGCGAGCTGCTGGAAACAGTGCCAGGGGGCAAGCCTGGCGAGGTCAGAATCAAGACATCGGAATGGCCGGACGTGAACTTCGTCGATGTCGGAATACGTGGTGATCTCAGTGAGTTCGAGGGTGTCCGATTCGTCGAGCCAGAGGAGTTCGGCGGCGAGATGGCCGATCGGAAGTTCATCGACGTCGTGGCGGAGGTGATGGACCGTCGCATGGACGCCGACAGCTCCATCGTCGTGATGGGTGAGGACATCCATCGCTTGAAGGGCGGAACGAACGGCGCTACAAAAGGATTGGCTGATCGATACCCGGGCAGAGTGCTCGGCACTCCGATCAGTGAGAATGCGTTCGCAGGCCTCGGTGGCGGAATCGCATTGGACGGACGGTACAAACCAGTCGTCGAATTCATGTACGCCGATTTCATGTGGGTGGCAGCCGACCAGATCTTCAATCAGATCGGCAAGGCGCGACATATGTTCGGAGGGGACAGCAACGTGCCCTTCGTATTGCGCAGCAAGGTCGCTATGGGGACCGGCTACGGCTCGCAACATTCCATGGACCCTGCCGGAGTGTTTGCAACTGCCCCGGGATGGCGCATCGTCGCACCGTCCACGCCGTACGACTACATCGGCTTGATGAACAGCGCTTTGCAATGCAACGACCCGGTGGTGGTCATCGAGCACGTAGACCTATATGGCACGAGCGGCCAGGCGCCGACCGATGACTACGACTACTTCCTGCCGGTCGGGAAGGCCGCAGTGCGTCGGCGCGGAAGCGATCTCACGATCATTTCCTACCTGTCGATGGTGGGGCATTGCCTCGAGGCAGTGGATGAAATCGGGACAGTCGATGCCGAGGTCATCGATCTCCGTTGGCTCGACCAAGCGAGTATCGACTGGGACACCATTGGCGAAAGCATCAGAAAGACCAACAACGTGGTCATCGCTGAGCAAGGAGCATACGGAACGTCGTACGGCGGCTGGCTCAGTGATGAAATCCAGCGCCGATTCTTCGATTGGCTTGATCAGCCCATCCAGCGAGTGACGGGGTCTGAGGCATCGCCGAGCATCAGCAAAGTGCTCGAACGTGCGGCAATTGCACAGACGGATGAAGTGGTCGAAGCGTTGAAGAGGATCACTCGATCGTGAAGCGACCGAACCGAACCCATTCACCCTCATCGGCAGAAATTCTCTAGGAGCAATCAACCGCCATGGCGACATTACTGCGCATGCCAGAGGTGGCAGCCGGAGCTACCACCGTAATCCTCTCCGAGTGGCCGCTTGCTGTCGATTCGGAATTCGATGTCGACGAACCGTTGGCCGTTCTCGAAACGGACAAAGCGACGGTTGAGATCGAGGCCGAGTCCGCGGGTGTACTTGTACACACATTCGTCGAACCAGGGAAATCCGTCGAGGTCGGTGCACCGATCGCCGTCCTCGCTGATCGGGGCGAAGTCGTGAAGGATATTGCGGCATTGCTGGCCGAGTTCGGGGTCCGTGATGCCCATGGGCGCTCTGCCAAGCCTGAAACATCCACTGCTGTAGACGAACCCGACGGTTCGTCGTCTCCGACCGTGCTGGGCGAGAAAGTGGCCGATGAGGGGGCGCCGCGAATTTTCGCGAGTCCCTTGGCGCGACGCCTAGCGGAATCGGCAGGGCTGAACCTCGGTGACATCGTGGGATCGGGCCCGAACGGACGCGTCGTACGTAACGATGTCGATGCCGCAATAGCAGCAAAGACCGCTTCGGCACAGGCCGTCGCAGTGAAAGATGCTGGTGTGAAGGGCGCTGGTGTCAAAGGCCATGGCTCTGCCTTCACGGACACACCGCACACGAGACTTCGTCGTGCAATTGCTGCTCGGCTGACATCGAGTAAGCAGAAACAGCCCCATTTCTACATCTCTGGTTCTGCGCGGGTCGATGCGTTGCTGGAGGCGCGCAGGCAGCTCAACGAAGTCAGCGCTTCCAAGGTGTCGGTCAACGATCTGTTGATCAAAGCGATGGCGAAGGCGCATACGCTGGTGCCGGAGATGAACTCGATCTGGGTCGAAGACGCAGTGAGAACCTTTGCCGAGGTGGATATTTCGATCGCGATAGATTCCGATCGCGGGTTGCTTACTCCCGTTCTGCGTGGGGTCGACGCCATGTCCATTTCCGAAATTGCCAGCGCTACAAAAGATTTAGTAGCGAGAGCAGGTGCAGGGAAGATTCGGCAGGACGAACTCGAAGGTGGGTCGACGACGATCTCGAACCTCGGGATGTTCGGGGTCGAGGAATTTTCGGCCATAATCAACCCTCCTCAATCGTCGATTCTTGCAATTGGAGCAGCGACCGAGCAGCCCGTTGTCGTGGCGGGACGGCTGGAGGTCGGGACGGTCCTGCGAGTGATTCTCTCGGTTGATCATCGTCCGATCGACGGGGCGATCGCCGCGAAGTGGATGAAGCATTTCACCACAGTCCTCGAGAACCCGATCCAGATCTTCGGCTGAGCAGACATCGCGAGAAAGTGGGAGGCACAGGTATGAATTCACACTACGACGTGGTCGTACTCGGAGCTGGGCCCGGTGGCTACGTTGCGGCCATCAGGGCCGCGCACCTGGGGCTCTCCACTGCTGTGGTCGAGGAAAAGTACTGGGGTGGCGTATGTCTGAACGTCGGATGCATTCCGTCGAAGGCACTGCTACGGCACGCGGAGATTGCGCACCTGGTGACCGACGGAGCCTCGATGTTCGGAATCGAAGGTGTCACTTCGGTTGACTTCGGGGTTGCGTTCGACCGCAGTCGATCTGTTGCGGACGGCCGAACCAAGGGCGTCAATTACCTGATGAAGAAGAACGGTATTCGGCAGTACAACGGTCGCGGCGTATTCCGTGGACCGAATACCCTCGAGGTATCGGGTGGCGATTCCGCGACGATAACTTTCGACAACGTGATTATCGCCAGTGGAGCAGAGCCACGGCTACTTCCAGGCACGACTCGCAGCGACAATGTAGTCACGTATGAGGAGCAGATTCTCACTCGCGAGCTGCCGAAGAGCGTGGTCATCGCCGGTGCAGGAGCGATCGGTGTGGAATTCGCCTATGTCCTGAACAGTTTCGGAGTTGACGTCACGCTGGTCGAGTACGCAGAGCGGATCCTTCCGCTGGAAGATGCGGATGTATCTGCCGAACTGTCGAAGCGATACAAGAAATCCGGGATCACGATTCTGGTTTCCACTTCGGTGGAGGAGATCGTCGATTCGGGTGGACAGGTCAAGGTAGTAGTGAGGCAGGGTGGCGAGGCGCGAACGCTGCTCACGGACAAGGTGGTCCAAGCGATCGGATTTGTTCCGCGGACCGACGGCTACGGCCTCGAGACGACAGGCGTCGAACTGACCGAGCGAGGAGCCGTGATGGTCGACGAGTACATGCGTACTTCAGTGCCCGGAATCTTCGCAATCGGCGACGTCACCGCACAGTTGATGCTCGCTCACGTCGCAGAGGCCCAGGGCGTGGTCGCGGCTGAGACGATTGCCTGCGTAGACACCATCCCTGTCGACTACCCGATGATTCCCCGCGCAACTTTCTGCCAACCCCAAGTTGCCAGCTTCGGATGGACGGAGCAGCAAGCGAGGGACAAGGCCGGCACCATGGGCTGGGATGTCAAGGTGGCTACCTTTCCGTTCAGTGCCAACGGCAAGGCGCATGGTCTAGGGGACGCTGTCGGGTTCGTGAAGCTGATCAGCGACGATACGTACGGTGAGTTGCTCGGTGGACATCTGATCGGACCGGAAGTGACCGAGTTGTTGCCAGAGTTGACGCTCGCTCAGAAATTCGAACTGACAGTTGAAGACCTCGTACGCAACGTTCACGCTCACCCGACACTGAGTGAGGCGCTGCAGGAGGCTTTCCACGGGCTTGCCGGACACATGATCAATCTGTGAACGGACTGCTGTTGAATTGGTCCGATAACCGAACCGAACGAGGAGTGGCAAGTGATAGGCGTCAAGGCAGACTCGCTCCCTGAGCCCCTGCGGGGAAACCCGGTGGCACAGATCGCCATGATTGTGCCTGATCTGGAATCGGCCGTTGCACTGTGGAGCGGCATTCTCGGCCGAGACGATTGGTCGATCTACACGTATGGGCCCGACAACGTTCCGGAGTTGAGCTACCGAGGTGAGGAAGGACGGTTCGGCATGCGCTTGGCTTTTGTCGGTGTCGGTCCCCAAATCGAGCTGATCGAACTCCTCGAGGGCCCCAGCTCGTACCACGAATGGCATTCGCGTCACGGCTTCGGATTGCACCATCTGGGTTTTGTCGTCCCGTCGATCAAGGACGCGATGATCGAAATGGCGGAACACGACCTCGATTTGATTCAGTCGGGGTACGGCTATGGGGCGAACGGGGACGGAGGTTTTGCGTACTACGACACTCAGGATTCGGTCGGCGCGATTGTCGAGCTCATCGAGGTTCCATCGATCCGACGACCATCCGAGGTTCTGTAGAAGCCGCGTCGATCAGCGCGGTGTAGACACGCTCCGGCTCTTCGGCGATGCGATTGAGTACGTACAGCCACCACTGTGTTCCGAAGATGACGTATTCGCGTGTGGTGAAGCCCGCTCCTCGGAGTGCGTCCAGTTGCTCGGTGCCTAGGCCGAGCAGCATCTCGAACTCGACGTGCTCGCCTCTGAGCTTCGAATCATGCTCGGCGCGTAGTGCTTCGAGGATGTCGCGGTCATGCGTCGCGATGGAGACCTGGTGACCCGATTCGACGATTCGGGCTGCGTAGTCGAGATACGCGCTGCGCAGTTCGGCACTACCGCGTGGGTAGGCGACGGACTCGGCTTCGAGGAAGGCGCCCTTCACGAGACGGATGCGACCGGGTCGGTCCAGCAGAGCGGTGAGATCCTTTGCCGTGCGGTGCAGTCGGGCCTGAACGGTGATCCCCACGTGAGTGAACCGCTCGGCCAGTCGCGCGTGCATGTCGAGGACCAGGTCGGTGCGGTCGGACGCTTCGGCGGAGATGATCAGCTCAGCACCGGCGCGTTCAGTGGTCTCGGCCAGACGCACGACATTGCGAAAGCACTGCTCTGGATCGATCACCAAGCCGATGTGCGAGAGGTCGAACGACACGGTGCTGTCTACGCCGACGTTCCGATCCGTTCCGCCAATTCCACGAACACATCGGTTTCGGCGTTCGCGAGTTCGGGATCCCGGACGCTTTCCCCGGTGTATTCGATGCTCGCCTTGTGTCCTCGCGCGAAGATCGAGGGGAGTCGGTCGAAAGCGTCGTCGATGGTTTCGCCGCCGATGTAGCGAGCGGCGACTTTCCGTGCGAGTGCTGCCGTCGCGGCGTCCGCCATGGTGCGTTCTTTCAGGGATTCGTCGAGTGCGAGGCGGCGTAGGACGTCCGCGGCCTGGGCTTGTAGATCCGTGTTCACGGCCTCAGCGTATCCGGACGAGGGTGCGGGAATTATTCTACGAACCCTTGCGTTCGATCTATTGTCGATATATCGTCGATATGTCAAACAAACACAGACAGTCCAGGAGGACAACATGTACGCCCCACACAACAACCCAGAAATGCAAGAACGTCGCGAGCATGGCCGCCGAGGCCCGCATCGTGGACACGGTTTCCGTCGAGGATTCGATGGCGAGCGCCCCGAGGGTCGCTTCGAAGACCGAGCAGAAGGACGCCCCGAAGGCCGACGCGGTCGCGAAGGTCAGCGCGGATTCGGTCGACCTGACCAGCGCGGACACGGTCGGCCTCACTTCGGTGAAGCCGGCGCAGCGCTCCGTCCCGCGATGGGCCTACTCCGAGGTGCCGCTGTCGCGGTAGCCGCAGGTGGGACCGCTGAGCAGGTAGCCAAGGCCGAGGCAATTCTCGCCGAGGCACGCCGAGCACTGTTCGAGATGCTGGCGGAAAAGCCGGCTGACGCGCAGCAGGCTCACGCAGAATCTACCGACACGCTGCCGGCAGAGTGATCACGGCGCTCAGGCGCCGACGGTGACTTCCTCGCTGTTCATGCCGGAAACGTGGCCGTCGGCGCCCTCTCGCCAGTACCCGACAACATTGTGCTTGTCGCGAGCAATTCCTCGAACATCTCTCAGATGCTTACGAATACGACGGCTGGTTGCGCTTTCGCACGCCACCCACGCGTAGACGTCGGCCGTTTCGGATTCGGGAAACTCGACCTTCTCCACAGCTTCGAACAGCGCGCTCGGCGCCTTTCCGAGGCCACTCCCCACGAGCCACGTGTACGTGACGTCGCCGCGAGTGACAAATTCCTGTCGATCCTCTTCGGTTTCGACCTCGATGATCGCCTGTGCGACATCGCCCTCTCGAAGTTCTTCGACAATCCTGCCCAGTCCGGGGAGACCCGTGGCGTCTGCGACCAGCAGCTGCCAGCGAGGACCCGCCGGTGCTTGGTAGTGGGACCGCGAACTGTCCGACCAGAAGACGCCTAGTAGGTGACCTGGTTCGGCCCGCAGGGCCCAATCCGCTGCAATACCGCCAGGGTGCACGACGAAGTCGATGTCCAGACGTCGGCCACCGTCGTGCACTTTGCGCACGGTGTAGTGCCGCCACGGTGGCTCGGTTCCGAGATCGGCCTTGCCGTAGTCGGGATTGTTGAAGTAGTCGTATTCTGCTTCTGTTTCACCGGGTTTCGGGAACGCGAGGTCGATGCGCTCGTCGCCTTGTCCGCCGGTCGGCCAGTGCCAGTCGCCTTCTGCCTCGATGCTGATTCGCCGCATGTGCGGGGTCAGGGACGTGACGGTGACAACGCGGGCGGGTTCGCAGAAAGACATGCCTCGACCCTATGGGTCCGGCGTGTCGAAGTGGAGACAGATGCTGTCGCAAGACGGACATCGAGCGCAGCCGAAAAGGCCAGCGTATGCCCCGGGGCATGAATCTTCCCCGGTGCACACGCTGGCCTTTTCAGTTATGTCGGTTCACGCCGCTGTCGGTGGGCTGTTCCCGCCGATCGGCTGTTGATACGGATCGATCGACATGGGTGGGTAGAACACTGTTATTCGGTCGGGACCGATCTCCACCCGCCATTCCGTGTGGTGCAGTGTCCGGTGGTGATGACCGCACAACAAGATCAGGTTGTCGAGATCTGTTGGGCCGCCATCGTTCCAGTGAACAATATGGTGGGCATCGCACCACCCGGATGGTGTTCCGCACCCCGGAAACGCACACCCGCCATCACGAACTGCCAACGCCCGCCGCTGCGGAACGGTCGCCGTTCTCGCTTCCTTACCGCAGTCGAGCGGAACACCATTCTCATCCAACAAAATTCGCGTGACCGTGCAGTCGCAGGCCAACATCCGGGCGGTATCGATACTGATCGGGCCCACCCAATCCGCCCACGCAAATCCGAGTTCTTCGGTGGACGGCAGGAGGTCTTTCAACGCTTGCAGGTCCGTCATGTCTTTCGCGGACGCGGTAACGGTGATGTGTGGTTTCACTCCGCCCTCGATCGGGCCCAACCCCGCCCGCTCGTACCGCCGCAACAACTCGCAGAACCCGTCCGCCCGCCGCAGCGCCGGGGTGCGGGTGTCTTTGACGCCGTCCTTCTCCGGTGTCGGCGCCGACAGGCTCGACAGCAACGTGATCAACCGTGCCCCGTTCACAGCATCCAGGTCGCCCTTCACCGACACGCGCCCGTACAGGCCTTTCGAGGCGTAGAACTCGTTACGTTCGGAATCCTCACCCACCGGAACGCCGTCCTCACGCTTGCCGTACTGCTTTCTCGATCCGCCGGATCGCTGCCCGCACCGCATCACAATCAGCGATGTTCTTCGACGCCAACCCGAGCAAGATCCCGCGGGCCTTGTCCACATCCGCCGGGGTCATGTTCTTCGGCGGATGCTGACAAAACGACGCCACCTGACGGGCTTTCAACGCATCCACATCGCCGCGATGAAACGCATCGCCGACAAGAGGTTCGAGCATCAACAACCGCGCCAACCCGACCAGCAGACTGCACTCACCGATCTCCAGATTCGTCGAACCATGCAACCACTGCGCGATCGCCCGAAAACCCTTCCCACCGAGAACCTCCCGGGAAAACATCTCCACGATCAGCAACACCATCCGCGACTGCAACTCGTGCCGGACACGCACCAGATCCAGAACCTCACCCTTGAGGTCCTCGCCATCCAGTTGCCACGCATCCCGACTGTCCATGCTCAAAGTTTAATCGAACAAAGTTTCGAACACAAGAGAATCGCAGGCGAAAATTGCTGCTGTCCAGCTACTTTCGACAATTCGGGCAAATGTCAGATCGAACCCAACTCGCGCGCACGAGCTACCGCCGACGTCCGCGACTTCACTCCCAACTTGCCGAAGATGTGAACCAGGTGCGACTTGACCGTGGTCTCACTCAGGAACAGTTCTTTGCCGATCTCTCGGTTGGAGCGACCCGCCGCCACCAACTTCAGAACTTCGATTTCCCTTGGACTGAGGCTGGTTTCGGGCTTACGTACCCGAGTCATGAGCTTCGACGCGATGGCGGGGGAGAGAACGCTGTCCCCGCTCGCAGCGGCGCGGACGGCTGACAGCAACTCGACCGGTGGTGTGTCCTTGAGTAGGTACCCGCTGGCCCCGGCCTCGACAGCGCTCAAGATATCTGCATCCGTGTCGTAGTTGGTCACAACGAGTACGTGCGGCGAATTCGGCAGCGCGCACACCGCGCGGGTGGCGTCGACGCCCGTCTTCCCGGGGCCGAATCGCAGGTCCATGAGCACGAGGTCGACCGGCGTGGTGGCGCAGAAGGCTATGGCTTCCTCGGCGGTGCCCGCTTCGCCGACTACCTCGATGTCGGCTTCGCTTTCGAGCAGCGCTCGTAACCCGGCGCGCACGATCGCGTGATCGTCGGCGAGCAGCAGGCGGATCACGGTTCGCCGACTTCGAGAGGAAACGTCACTGCGACGGCCGTGTGTCCCGGCTCGGACTCGATTGAGAAAGTCCCGCCCTGCAGTTCGACGCGTCGGCGAATTGCATTGAGGCCGAAAGATTCCGCCGGGCCACGTTCGAGAACTGCCACGTCGAAGCCGCGACCGTTGTCGACCACGTCGAGGCTGACGGTGTCATCGGAATAGGTCAGTGTCACAGCCATTCTGGTTGCATCCGCATGGCGGAGAACATTGGACACCGCGCCCTGAGCGATGCGTACCAATGTTGCTTCGAGGGGCATCGGCAGCCGCACTGCCTCGCCTTCGACCACGGAGCGCGCTTCCAGTTCAGGACTGCTCGCGCGTTCGCAGATTCGACGAAGCGCGTCGGCGAGCGACTGACCGTCCAAGGCCGCGGGCGTCAATTCGGCTATGAGTTGGCGGGTTTCGGCAAGACTGTCCGCGGCAGTTTCCCGTGCGAGGCTGATCTGACGGATGGCCGGGCTGTCCGGATCGGCGCGTTCGGCAGCGTGAAGGAGCATCTGGATGCTCGAAAGTCCCTGGGCCACGGTGTCGTGAATCTCGGCGGCGAGTCTTTCACGTTCCGCGAATTTTCCGGCATCGCGAGACGTCGACGCCAATTCTTCACGAGTATTCATCAACTCGTCGATGAGACGACCGCGCTCGGCTGCCTCGCGGTACAGCGCTTGATATCCGAGGCCGATTGCAACCGCTACGGCAGCGCCGATGATCGGGCCGACGGCGCCGGCAATCGTCCATCCACGATGCAGGCCGGTGCCGACCACGGCGACAGCCGTTGCCGCGGTGACGGCGAGAAGACTCCAGGGGCGTCGCAGAATATGGAGATAGAGGAAGAAGAGTCCGAACGCGAGGTAGGCGGCGTCGGCGGATACCGCCATCGTCGCGATCCAGACGAGGGTCAGCACGGCCAGCCACCAGCGGGCAGCGTTGCCGCGCAGCCTTTTGGCGACCCCGAAAAGATAGACGGCAACGAAGATCACGGCCAACGCGATGATTGTTGCGGTCAGGTCGGATTCGTCGATCAGCGCTCGAAGAAACACCACACCGGCCAGCGCCATGACAAGGACATGCAGGCCCAGTTGTAGGCCGGCGAAGACAGGCGTGAGCGGAGATCGGTGCATCTCGCCCAGCTTAGCGAGGTTCGGGCCTGGTTCATCCATCAAAAGTTGTAAACCGGGATGGTTCTTTCGAGCGCTGGAATGTCGATCCGAGGTGCGATGGAAAGAGTCTGCATCCGCGAGAGCGTAGAGGCAAGCACAGGAAAGGAATTCACAGTGTTTGTCGCAATGAGGGACTTACGGGCAGCGCGAGGTCGTTTCGCGCTGATCTCCGTCGTGGTTCTGTTGGTTGCACTTCTGGTCAGTTTTCTCAGCGGGTTGACTGCAGGACTTCGCCATCAGAACGTGTCGGCCATCGAGGCCATGAATGCCGACACGGTGGTGTTCGCCGACACCGGAGCCGGGGCGTCGTTCGACGAGTCGGCGCTCACGCAGGACCAGGTCAACGCTTGGACCTCCACGTCGAAGGACGTCGATCCCATCGGAATCGGTCGCGGGAAAGCGGGATTGGCCGACGGAAATCAGAAGTCGGTGGCCCTGTTCGGCGCTGATGGCGGTTTCGGTGACGTGACGCCGTCGGCGTCAGGCACGGTGGTGTTGAGCGAAGGTGCCGCCCGCGATCTGGGGGCGGGCGCCGGCGATCAGGTGAGTGTCGGTACGCAGCAGTTCACCGTCAGCGCCGTTCGCGGTGACGACTGGTACAGCCATTCGCCCGTCGTCTGGATGACGCTCGACGACTGGCAGGCGGCCAATCCACGCGGCGGAGTTGCGACAGTACTGGCTGTCACCGGAGCCTCCGACGCTTCCGCAACGGACAAGGCGGCTGCGACGACGTCGACGACGGTCAGCGGTTCGCTCGACGCGATCGGTTCGTACAAGTCGGAGAACGGGTCGTTGACGTTGATGACGCTCATGTTGTTCGCGATCTCAGCCTTGGTGATCGGTGCGTTCTTCACGGTGTGGACGATCCAGCGAACTCCGGACATCGCGACGCTGAAAGCGCTCGGTGCGACTACCGGTTCGCTGGTGCGCGACGCACTGGGTCAGGCGCTCATCGTTCTGATTGCCGGTGTCACCGTCGGAATCGGGCTGACGGCCGTGGCCGGATCGCTGATCGGTGACGCCATGCCGTTTGTCCTGGACGCATCCACCACCGTCGTACCTGCCGTGGCATTGATCGGGCTCGGTCTGCTCGGCGCGGCCTTTGCACTTCGATTCCTCTCGACCACCGATCCACTCACAGCATTGGGGAGCGCACGATGACCATGACAACCGGCACCACAGTTCTCGACATCCAGAACGTCGATCTGACGTTTCCCGATGGGCAATCGCGGGTGACGGCGCTGGACGACGTGTCTCTGCGACTGCACCGCGGCGAGATCGCCGCGATCACCGGGCCCTCGGGTTCGGGCAAGTCCAGCCTGTTGGCGGTGGCGTCGACGCTGATCCGTCCGGATTCCGGGCACGTCTATCTCCGGACGCCGGAAGGCAGCACCGACATCGCTGCGCTGAGTCGGCGGGCGGCGTCGGAGCTGCGACGCTCGTCGATCGGCATCGTCTTCCAACAGTCGAACCTCGTGTCTTCGCTGACTGCACTGGAGCAGCTCGAGGTGATGGCGCATCTGGGGCAGTCCGTGTTCACGTCACGGGCCCGTCGCAAGGCCGTGAAATCAAAAGCGATGGATTTGCTGGACGCTGTCGGGCTCGCGGATCAGAGCGGAAAACGGCCGTCCCAGCTGTCGGGAGGGCAGCGACAGCGCGTCAATCTCGCGCGAGCATTGATGAACGATCCGCAGCTTCTCGTGGTCGACGAGCCCACGAGTGCGCTCGATCAGGAGCGCGGTGCCGCTGTCATGGATCTGATCATCGGGGTGGTGCGGGAACGCGAGGCGGCAACCCTTCTCGTGACACACGACCGAAGTCACCTGTCTCGGATGGATACTGTCTATCGTGTTGTTGACGGTTCCTTGGCGGAGGATCAGGAGGCGCTCGCGGCGTGACTCAGGCGGGCACGATTCGGGCATTCGTCACTGCATCCGGGCGGGAAGTCAACCCGCGATTTGCTGGGCAGTTAGACTGTTGTCGACTCGGGCAACTTGAGAGGACGTGTTATGGAACGCCGCCGCAACGTTGCGCAGCCGCCACAATCGCCGATTGCGGATCTGGAGCAGATGCCTGCCCTGATTCTCCTCGACAGGCTTCCGGTGCCGGTCATGGCCGTTCACCGCGATGGCAGCATCGTTTTTGCCAACCCGTCTTTCGCTGACATGCTGGGATATCCCAAGAAGGCCGTCTCGGCGTTGCGTTTGCAGGACATCCTCTACGACAAGGACGCCGACGACGTCAGTGCAGAGCAGGCCCATCGTGAACTGAGTTCCGAGCCGGGCTCGGTCAAGGAGTTCGTGCACTCCGACTCCACGTTGGTGCGCGCGACGGTCAGTCAGTCTCTGCTCCGACGGGACGACGACACGATCACCCTTGCCGTCCTCCACGATCTGACGGAGCGCCTGTGGAACAACCCACGGCACATCGACGACAAGCCCACCAAGTAATCCCAGCTACTTCCGGGATTTGACGGTTCGGTCCAGGCCGAGGGTGGCGGCAAGGGTGTTGACCACCCATTCTTCGTACTGTTGGCCGGTCCAACCCGCGCCGACCACGAGGTCTGTGTAGGTCTCGGGACTGAGCAGCGTGAGTGCGACGTTCACGGCTGTTTCGAGGTCGACGGTTGGCGCTTTTTCGACGATGCCGACCATCAGATGTTCCTGCACCGTGCGTCGCTGAGTGCGGTTGATTTGCCACAGGCGGGCGGCGTCCTCGTCGGCGGAAGCGGCAGCCCGCAGCGCCAACAGGATGTCTGCGGTGCGCTCCAGAATGAGCCGTCCGTGGTGAACCTGAATCCGGAGTTGCCCGAGTGGATGTGGGGCGCCTAGTGCTGCCGCCACCCACGGACGGTCGAGAGTTGCCGTCTTTTCCTCGTCGCCCGCAACGGCCACGTCGAGCAGTGCTGACAGCACGCTCGGCTTGTTGCCGAACACGAAATAGACACTCTGCACCGACACGCCCGCCGCCGCGGCAAGCTGCTTGATCGTGGCGGCCGCGTAGCCGGGATCGACAAAAACCTCACGCGCTGCCTCGATGATCTTGCGCCGCGCCGACGTGTCTTCCCGAAGAACCTCAGTCATGATTAGAGTCTAACTCTAGAGTCGAACTCTAGCGACTCGGGAGGCGAAGTAATGACGAAGGTTCTTGTACTCGGTGGCTACGGTGCCGTCGGGATTCCCCTGATGAAACAACTCGCGAAGGTCCCCGAAATCTCCGCGTACTCCGCCGGCCGTGACCCTGCCCGCGCGGACGTCGTCGTTGATCTTAAAGAACCAGGCGCGTATTCGACTGTGGTTCGAGACTTCGATGTCGTGGTGAATGCGTCGGGTTTCGAGGATGTTCGCCTGGCCGACGAAGCGGTACGCGGTGGGGCGGCATTCGTCGACATCACGGCGACCTCGAGCTACTGCGAAGAATTGGAAGCGGTCGACGGACCCGTTCTGATGGGCGTCGGGTTGGCGCCGGGATTGACCAGTGTCCTTGCAACCGAGGCGCATCGACTCGGCGACGGACCCGTGGACATCCTGATCGGCCTCGGCGGTGGAGAACTACACGGGCCGGCCGCAACGGCGTGGACGTACGGGATGTTGGGCACGAGGTTTCCTGATCCCGACGGACGATCGGTCCGCAACTACACCGGGATGAAGACGTTTCGAATACCGGCCGATGCGACCGGCTACCGCACCGGTCCTGCTGTGCGGGCCGACTTTTCGGACCAGCATGCGTTGACGCGAGACCTCGGTGTTCCGGTCAGGACGTACCTGCGATTGGACACGTCCACCGCGACGCTCGGACTTGCGGCCATGACGTGGGCACCCGCGCTACAGAAGGTCGTGCCGAAGAAGCTGTGGGGCTCGGATCGTTGGGTAGCGATGGCCCGAGCGGATACCGGCCCGGCGCTGTGGGTTTCGGGGCGTAGCCAGTCGGTCGCGACGGCAGCTATCGCCGCGCGCGCCGTGCAGGTGATTCGGGATGCCGCGATCTCGAAGCCGACGTGGTTCCACGCGGTGGAAACCACCGAGTCGTTGCAAGCGGCGGTTCCCGAACTGTCAGTGCGGCAATGGGATGGTGCGAGCCGATCGTCCGGCAAGACTGTCCACTAGTCGGGGCGAGCCGAGAAACGGCAATCCGGCGGCCGCATTGGTGAGACAACCGGGTACGACGACGCGGACGACGTGCAGGCCGGCGTGGAGAACATCAGTTGTGGTGAGATCGACCCATGCCGGCCGGAAACCGGCTGCCGTCAGAGCGCTTTCGGTGCCGGCGGCTGATGTCAGAGAGTCGAGTCCCACCTCGCCGACGACGGCACCGACCAGCTCACTCTCGAATCGTGCTTGGATCTTCGGGTCCAGGTGAAGTTGCAAGTGGCATCCGTAGTCCATCACGTCGGCAAAATCCGATCGGTAGGCGCCTGCATAGCTTCGGTCAGCTCGCCAAGGCGCAAGCGGACTGGTCGGGGAGGCCGCGGCTCGACCGATGCCGCTCTGCGGGTTGTCGTAGTCGGCGGAAAGCAGCTGCAGCTGAAGCGCTTCGCCGAGTGACTTGAACGCAGCCGTCTGCGCTTCTTCGTGGCAGGCGGTACCGATGGTCGAGTATCCGGTGAGTCCGTCGTGGACGAGGGCGCCGAGCACCGGGATCCCGAAATCGCTGTCGAATGACAACCACCTGGTCGAGAGGGTGCCGTGATTCCCCAGTCGCCGAAGCACCTCGGGAATGCCGGTGACGATCCGAACGCCGCGTCTTCCGTTCCAGGACAACGTCATCGCGTCTCGTTCGACTATCTCGCGCAAGGCATTGTCGATTGCGAACTTCACCGAGGGTCCGGCGGCGAGACCCGCCTGAGCCACCGGAGAGATCGCCGGACCCGTCCGGGCGACGAAATGAGGATACGAACCCCAGACGAGTTCGGCCGGTACCCAGATATCCGAACCCGTGATCAGGTCGGCTCCGCGAGTCCAGTCCATCTCCAGATCGTCGGTTGGTTCGACGAACGGGAACTGTGGCCGCGCGTACTGGGCAGTGTCGAAACGCGCGAGTTGTGACAGGTCGATGCTTGCTCCGATCAACGCTTCGGCCGACCCGCGGACGATCGGTTTGGCGACGATGTTGCCGCAATACCGTTCCACCGCTTCGCCTATCGCAGCTGCGGTAGGCCGCGCACGGTCACCCAGATCGAAGCAATATCCGGCGCCGGCCGAGTCACTGGACCAGGGTGAAAAGCGTGCTGAATCACTGACATACGAGTGAATCAGCTTGAACTCGGGCGGAAAGTGCTGGGGAACAACGGCGTCGACCAACTCTCGAATGATCCCAGTTCGGCGGTCGACGAGCGAAGATGTCATGCGAGGGGGACCGGCAGATGCAGATGGGTGGTCGATGCGCTGGTCAATCTGCTACCTCCAAGAAGGGGAAAAGCTGCTGGGGCGTTGTTGTACAGGCCCGGAGTCAGGATGCGGACGACGTGCAACCCGGCAATCGAGATGTCGCCGGTGGTGAGATCGACGGAAATCGGCTGGTGTCCCCGTGACATCAGAAGCGCTACGAGAGAAGCCAGATCCAACGGCGCTTCGTCGGGAATCTCTGATACCGAGAGTGTTTCGGTGTAGTCGAAGAGATGTTCCTCTGCGGCCAGGGCCATCACGGGATCGAGATAGAGTTGGGCGACGGTCGGCAGATCGACGATGTCTTTCCATTGCGGATCGAACTCGTCCCGGTAACGACGGTCGGCCCGAAAGGGTTTGTACAGGTGCGCCGGCAGCGTTCCGTCCGCCACGCTGCGCCAGGTCGGCCCGTCGGGGTCGGCGAGGTCGATCGTGATGGCAAGTACGGCATACGCCTCGACAAGCGCCTTTGAGACTGCCGCCTCCACCGTCGGTCGACAAGCTGTGCCCAGCGCGACCAGTCCACGTCGGTCATCGCGGATCCACGCTGCGGCGACGGGAATGCCGAAGGGGGAGGGAAGCAGCAGCACTCGAACGCTCCGGGTCTGGCTCTCCAGATCCCCGAGTTGGCGGTGCGCAGGCAACCGCTCCCAGTCGGAAAGCTCGATCGCCGGCTGTGACCGGTCCCCGCACCACCACAGCGCGGTGGCATCGCGTTCGAGAAGTTCCAGCAGAGCTGACATCTCGGCCTCGTCGCGTGAGCGTCCCGCTGCGATTCCGGCGTACTGCAACGACGCGATCGGTGGCTCGCAGCGACGGGTGCCTGTGTAGTACCCGAGATAAGTCAGGGCCGCAGGCACGTAGGTGGGCACCTTTTCGTCCATGGTGTGACCCAATGCCCAGCGAATGTTCAGATCAGAGGTGAAGGGAACAAAGGGGAATCCGGGAAGGCGGTACTGATCCTCGCTGTACAACGCAAATTTCGCCGGATCGACGACCCGTGAGCCGGCCAGTTCCAGCGCTGATGCACTGCTGCGGACCAGATCCTCGGGGACCATGTTGCCGCAATATCTTTCGACGGCCTCACCGGTTGCCGCCCCGCGGGCCGCTGCATCGTTGCGTATCGAAGCCCCGAATCCGTAAGGGTCCGCGCGAAACAGTGAACCGCTGCCGCCGAAGTTTCTGGTGTCGGCCACCCTCGCGGCCCAACCGACCCAGCCCGTCGGCATGTCCGAGCGAATGTGTGGTTCCAGTGAGGTCAGCACGCCGCTCCGGGCGTCGACCAGCAAGTCATCCACCGTCAGTTCCTCCGAGTATCGGCAGGGTCAACGACCCGGAAAATGATTGGTGCAGTGCGGTACTGCGTGTTCCTCGATAGCGATCACCGTCTCCGAGATTGCGTGCGAGGCGGGGGAAGTCCGAGCCGGCGATCCGCAGCGACAAGACATCACCCGCGCGCACAGTGTGCAACACGGGATCCAGATCGATGGTCACCATCGTCGGCTGCAGGCTGACACCCGCGCCACGTGCGATCGATCTGGTAACTCCAGCGGGATCTACGACGCTCAGTTCGGCGATCCAATCGGCTTCGCCCTCGGGTGAATGCACTTTCAGCTCCACCGATGGTGTTCCGGAGAGTACGGAGTCGTGCTTGATATCGAAAGTCAAGACAACACAGTTGTTTCGGTCCCGTGAGGCGTCATACAGGAAGCTGTAGGCCGCATCCTTCCGATCTGGTTCGAGATGAACGCGATTCGCACCCGTGACAAACGGTTCGGTCGACCATTCGCCGACACCCCGGTCGAATACCCGATTGATGGTCAGGGGCCGCGCAGCGAATACCGATTCCATCCACTCGACCTGAAGGCGGCCGAAACTTGTCTCGCCGACCCTTCCAGGGCGGAGGTCGTGCGCCCAGGGGCCCACGATCAAACTCTGCGGCCCGCGCCCCACGGACGTGAAGTGCCGCAGTGTCTCCCGAATCATCGCATCGTCCCAACCGCCGATGTGCAGCCCGGCGATGTCGAGTTCGGAGAGTTCGTCCGCGGACACCAGATCATCGCCACCGAAGTCTTCGCGTTTACGAGCGCGAAGGATCGGCGTCAACCAGCCCGGTGAATCGGAGGTCAGACCAACCTCCTCGATCATCGACTGCACCGGGAGATGTTCCAGCAAAGACGAATCCGAGCGCATCAGGGCAGGGATGAAACCCTCACGAGAGGAAGACGAATCTCCGTGCTCGCCCCACCACGCCAGATGCTCGGCGAGGAGAAGTATCCCCGAGGGATCACGTTTGACGCGGTCGCTTCCGATGGTCGGCACCTTGGAGACGACGCCGTCTACACGAAATGACCGATCGGCGCTGTTGGTCTCGGTAGCAAATGCCCAGGCGGTTCCTGCCGCATACGAAGCCCCGCTCGCGATGACGCACTCCGGTGTCCACGGCTGATCCTGCAGCCACTCGGCCAGGGCGGCGCTGTCCTCGCGCTCGTGGACGTAGGGTTCCCAAGATCCGGTGGAATCGTGCCGTCCACGTACGTCCTGACAGATGAAGGCAATTCCTCGCAATCGCCATTCGATCCCCTCCGCCAGATGCCATCCACGCCCGTACGGGGTGCGGATCACGATCAGTCCCCGCGGTGAAGAATCCGGTGGGAGAAGCACATCCGTAGCCAACGAAGAACCGTCTGCTGCCGGGATCTTCACGCCGAGTGAGATCACCGGAGCGTCGGCGCGGGTTCGAGAACGCCGCCGGGCAGTGGTAGCACGGGATGGCGAGTCATCATGAGGGTTCGCGGATTCATCCGGATCTGGTGGTGAAGGTGTGATGGCGGTGCGCCATGTACACCAGCCACGACGTCCGAACATGCAAGCGCACTGGCCATTGCGGCTGCGGTGGGTTCAAGTTCGAGCGGGCGAGGTTCGCTGCCGGCGAGGTGATTCCACAGTGCCTGCAGATGATCCGGGACGCGCGACGCGGCAAGCCGTCGACCGCAGACGTCCCGGTAGCTTGCGCTGCCGATACCGTCGAAGAAGGGTCCGATGCAGATCTCACCCAGCTCCGCGTGGACGCGTTGCCACGGTGTTTGGTTTCGGCGGCACCAGGTATCGAGTTCCGACCACTCGTCGTGAGGAGGAGCACCGGCAACCGACAGTACGAGGT
This sequence comes from Rhodococcus sp. no. 34, assembly GCF_054589475.1. Taxonomy (NCBI): domain Bacteria; kingdom Bacillati; phylum Actinomycetota; class Actinomycetes; order Mycobacteriales; family Nocardiaceae; genus Rhodococcus; species Rhodococcus sp. no. 34. The sequence goes on along the minus strand of NZ_BAAILK010000047.1, from coordinate 470,764 downwards.
CCGAAGACGCAACGTCGTCTTCGATTGGCGCAGTAGTGGATACGACCTCGAGATGCGGAAGAGCCTTGGAGAGCAGGGCGATGCAAGCATCGGCAACGGGCCCGATCCCGTCCATCAGCACACGCTGTGGGCGCGGAATCTCTGGCACTTGACCTGGAACAGCCAGCACGCCGCGAGAGACGAGGGCGTCGGCGATCTCGATAGCTCCCGGGCCGAGCACCGAACCAGAGCGCCTGAGAAAGTTGTCGAGTTCCGCGAGGTCTTCGGCCGGCGCGCCGATCGTGACCGCGTTCTCGTCCGGTGTCAGGTAATGCCAAACACCGTCCGTGGTCGGATACAGCTGGTGTCCGTCGGCGAGGGCGTACACGGATCTCCTTGTCGGTGCCCGCACCCGACGAGTCGGATGCGGGCGGGGTCATCGGCAGATCAGACTGTCGGAACAGTCTGGATCAGGGGAGGTTTCAGCTCTGGAAGCTGAACGGGTTGTCGACGAGGGCGTTGGTGCCCACACCCTGCAGGGCGTGTGCGGACGTTGCCTCGGCAACCGGCTCGAAGGTGAACGGGTTGTCGACGAGAGCGTTGGTGCCGACGCCCTGGAGTGCATTGGCCGGAGCCGAGTTGGAGATGCTGTCGAACGAAATGTTGCTCATTGTCATCCCTTCCGTAATGGAAACCATTTCCATTACGATGCCACCGTACGAAAGATCGCCACGGAGAGCAACAGGTACAAGAGAGTGCATACATGAGCGAGACCCCGACGACGGGATCCGTCGAAGCGCAACCACATGTCTTTCGGGACAGATCGTTTCGATTGTTCTTCACGGCTCGTACGATTGCCGTAGCCGGTGCGGCGGTCACCGGAGTGGCCATGCCGATCCTGGTGTTCGACATCAGCCGGTCTCCGTTTCTCACCTCGCTCGCGGCTGCGGGGACGGTTCTGCCGTATCTCGTGTTCGGCTTGTTCGCCGGCGCCGTGGCAGACCGAGTCAACCGGCGGACGGTCATCCTGTGTGCGCAGGCCCTAGCTGCACTTGCTTTGGCGAGTATTCCGGCAGCGCAGGCACTCGGCGTATTGACGGCGTGGCATGCCGTCGGCGTATCGATGTGCATCGGAACGTGTTTCGTGTGGTTCGACGCCGCTGCTTTCGGAGCGCTGCCTGCTCTGGTCGGTCGGCAGAGGATACCGGCGGCCAACAGCGCGCTGTGGACGTCCAGCACGCTGATCGATGTTGTCTTTCCGGCGATAGCCGGCGTGCTCGTGGCCTCGATCGGCCCGGCCTACGCATTGGGTGCTGATGCACTGGCTTACGTACTGGCCGGGCTGGCCATGGCCTCGATCGGAGCCTCGTTTTCGATTACTCCTGCGGCGCCGAAGAAGTCGGGAACCGGAATTGCGCGTGACATACGCGAAGGCCTCAACTTCCTCTGGCAGTCGCCGCTTCTGCGGGCCTTGACCGGCGTCGGCTTCGTCAATTCGCTGACGCAGGGTGCGGTTACGGCGCTCCTGGTGGTGTACGCATCCGAGAGGCTTGGGATTTCGACGTCGAGTCCGATGATCGGCGCCGTGTGGACGGCCGTCTCCGTGGGTGGAGTGGTCGGGGCAGTCTTGCTCCCACGCCTACCGGCGCAGTGGCCGGTCGGGGCGATCACGGTCGGGGCGCTGACCATCGGCCCGGTGGTGCTGTTCGTCGTTGCGACAACCGGCAATACCGGCGCCGCGATCACGGCGCTCGTCGTCTACTCCGGCTGTGCGACCGTCACCATCCTCAATGGCATCGGTGCACGTCAGCGCCTGACTCCGGATCGTCTGCAGGGGCGCGTGAACACCACGGCGAGGATGGTCGCCTGGGGTGGTTCGCCGGTCGGCGCCTTGATTGCCGGGGCAATCGCAGGACGCTGGGACATCGGCACCGCCTACCTCGTTGCGTGCATCTTTGCGCTGGTCGGGGCGCTATTCGCGTGGGCGAGCGCGCTGCGGACCGACCCTTACCCGCACAGATGAGCATGTGACTATTAATGAAAACGACTGTCGTTATGATTAGATCCACCTGTTCATGACTGCGAACCCCACCGACTCAGGAGTGCGATGACGCTGACCAGCGAGGCAGCACCACGAGTGCCGTCGCGTCCACATCCCGTCGGCGAGCGCGGGTACGTCCCGTTTCTGTTGGCCACGGCGGTTGTGCTTGTCGCGGTCTCCACCGTCGCGGTGTGGTCGGGTGCCGCGTCGGTGTCCTTTGCCGACGTGTTCGCGGTGTTGTACGCACACGTCGGCGGTCCGCCGGTCGACCCGCTGCTCGATCGGATCGTGTGGGGATTGCGGGTACCGCGCATTCTGATAGCGGCATTGGCGGGCGCCGGATTGTCGTTGGCCGGCGCCGTGCTGCAAGCGTTGGTGCGCAACCCGATTGCCGATCCGTACATTTTGGGCGTGGGTTCCGGAGCATCCTTCGGTGCAGTACTGATCATGACGACCGGCATCGGCACCGGCCTGTCGATCGGTGTCCCGGTGGCAGCCTTCCTGGGGGCCATGATCTCCCTGATCGCGGTTCTCGTACTGGGTCGGCGAGAGGGAATGCTCGTCCCGCTGCGCATGGTCCTGGCCGGAGTTGCCATCGGCTATCTGCTCTCGGCTGCAACAAGTTTTGTGCAGTTGCGCGCCGATCCGAGTCAGCTTTCGGGAGTGCTCTTCTGGTTGCTGGGCTCGGTGAGCGGGGCCAGTTGGTCGGATCTCGGTGTGCCCGCCGCGGTGATCACCGTCTGTGCGGCAATTCTGTTGACACAATCGCGCCAACTCAACGCGTTGGCCATGGGAGACGAGAGCGCGCAATCGGTCGGCGTGGACGTGCGCCGTACCAGGTTGCTACTACTGGTGATCGCGTCGTTGCTGACCGCGGTTGTCGTATCCGTCGCCGGGGGAATCGGTTTCGTGGGGCTGCTCGTGCCGCACGCCGTACGACTTCTGGTCGGTTCCGATCACGGCAAGCTGCTCCCCGCGACCGCGTTGGTTGGTGCCACCTTCCTGGTGATCGTCGATCTTGCGGCTCGGATGTTGGATGCGCCCAACGAATTACCACTCGGGATCATCACCGCCGGATTGGGTGCACCGTTCTTCCTCTGGTTGCTTCGACGGGACGGCGGTGCGCAGTCATGAGATTGTCGGCCAGCGGAATTCACGTCGTTCGGGGCGGACGCCTCGTGGTTTCGGGTGTAGACCTCGAAGCGCCCGAGGGAAGCGTGGTCGGACTCGTCGGACCGAACGGCAGTGGAAAGTCCTCCCTCCTGCGCGCGTTGTATCGCTCGATGAAGCCTCGAAGCGGAATCGTGAAGGTGGACGAGGTGAATGTTTGGGACGATCTCTCGCCTCGATCGGCGGCACGCATCATCGGTGTTGTGGGGCAGGAGCATTCATCCGATTTCTCGTTCAGTGTCCGCGAGGTGGTTGCAACGGGTCGGACGCCGCATCACAGCGCGTTCTCTCGAATCGGCGAGATCGACCGAGACATCGTCAGCGCCGCACTGGTGCGAACCGGCATGCAGGGCTTTGGATCACGTCTCTTCGCCGAACTGTCCGGCGGAGAAAAACAGCGTGTGATGTTGGCCCGGGCGATCGCTCAACAACCGTCGGTGCTGGTCCTGGACGAGCCCACCAACCACCTCGACATCCGTGCTCAACTCGAATTGATGGAATTGGTCGCCGAACTCGGTACCACGACGATTGTCGCGATCCATGAACTCGCTTTGGCCGCAGCGTATTGCGACTACGTCTGTCTGCTCTCCGGCGGGGTAGTTGTCGCGACAGGACCAACGGCCGAGGTCCTCACCGAGGACCTGCTGTCCGAAGTATTCGGGGTTCAGGTGCATCTCGGCACTCATCCGTTGACCGGGCGCCCCCTGCTCTCGTTCGCACCTCCGCTCCTACACACGAAAGAAGCAGTGTCTTGAAATCCTCGATACGTACTGCCGCGCTGATGTGCTCGGCCGTTACCGCCACTGCAGTACTGACCGCATGCGGAAACTCCACGGCGGATTCGGCGGCGTCGGCGTCCGAGAAGATCACCGTCACCAATTGTGATCGCGAGGTCACGGTGCCCAAGACGGCGGAGCGGATTGTCTCGCTGTATCCGTCGATGACGGAACTTCTCATTCAGCTCGGCGCCGCCGACCGCATTGTCGGACAATCGAATACCGACCTCTCTCCTCCCAGCCCCGAACTCGCTGATCAGTTCGCGGCCGTGCCGGTACTGAGCACCGGAGTTCCCGCGAAAGAAGCATTGCTCGACGCCCGTCCGGATCTGATCGTCTCCGACGGGGAATACTGGTTCGACGGTGACCGATTGCAGACCATGGACGAATTGCGTGACCTCGGCATCCCGATCTTCGTGAACAGCGGCTACTGCCACAAGGCCGTCACCGAGGGGCGGATCGACGACGTCTGGTCCGACCTCGACGGTCTCGGCGCCTTGACCGGAACAAGTGACGCGGCAGCAACCCTCCTGACCGACGGCAAGAAGTCCCTCGCAGCAACCGAGGCATCTGTCGCCGGGCAGGAGCCGGTTCCCACTGTGATGGTTCAGGTTTCGGAGGGACAGTCCTATGCTCTGGCCAGGGGCCTCTACAGCAGTGTGCTCGAGGCCGCCGGGGGAAGCAATCTTTTCGAGAACGACCTTCCCGACGGAAAGTACTTCGGCCAGGTAGCCACGGAATCGGTGCTCGCGAAGTCGCCGAAGGCTGTCCTCGTCGTCTACTCCACCGAGTCGGCTCGGGAATCCACCCTGGATGCTGCGCGGACGGCATTTGCCGGAACCCCCGCCGCGGCGTCGAATGCGATCTTTGCCGTTCCGGAGGCGTGGTTCGCCGGCGAGTTGGTCTCGATCGACGGGGCCGGCGAGGTGTCTCGCCTGCTGCACCCGGGTTCGTGACCGCACTCGAGCGAATCGAGGCCGTCGTATCGCTGCATGCAGTGTTGGACCGGACGGTGAGTCCGTCGGAGCTACCGTTCGACGAGCACGCACTGCCGCCGGTGACGTGTGAATCCGTGGAACTGCCGGCCGCGACGCCACTGCCGGCCTGCGGGTTCGCGGACGTCTTGCAGGCACGACGGAGCCGCTACGACCCCGCACAGACGGTACTCCGAGCAGGCGAGCTGTCAAACGTGTTGCACCACAGTGTTGTCAGCAGCCCGACGGCGGGCGGGATGCGCGAACTGACGCTGTCGTTTGTTCTCAGCCGACCCGGAGACGAGCTCGGAGCCGGGGTATACCGATATGCCCGAGGCCGTGCCGAAGCTGTCCGGCCAGGCGACGTGCGAGAGCACCTTCGAGCGAGCCTGCTCCAACCCGAGTTCGTCGACGTGTTCCCGGTTCTTCTGTTTGTGGTCGCCGACGTCGAAGCGCCACTTGAGAAGTACGCGATGCGGCACTACCGCACGATGCACGTGGATGCCGGTGTGCTGGTTCAGAATCTGTACCTCGTGACCGAGGCGATGGGACTTGCGGGCTGCGCCATCGCAGGATTCACGGATGCGCGAGTGGCATCTCTGTTGAATCTCGCGACGACGCAGCTTCCCGTCATGGCTTTTGCACTCGGGAGGCGCAGCTAGGTCAGGCGAGAATACGTGCCTTCTGGGTCTCGAACTCGGCCTCGGTCAATACTCCCGCATTCTTGAGTTCGCCCAGCTTGGTGAGCTGTTCGAGCTTCAAGTCCATCGATGCTGCCGGAGCTGCCTGCGGTGGCAGGGGTGGTAGATCGGGAATCGGCGGCACCGGCTGGGCCTGCGCTGCGCGAGCCTGATCTTCGGCGGCCCAACGGGTCCGCTGACGGCGCTGAACATTGCCGTGAATGGAGCTTGCGACGGCTACCCGGCCGGCTCGCCTCAAGAAACTCATGCGTCCTTCTCCGTATTGCCTGGTGCGGTGTTGTCGAGTGCGGTGGCAAGTTCGTCCAAGCTCAGGTGACCTTCGGTGACAATCTTTGCGCCGCTGCGTGTCCACGCGTCGATCACCGGCAGTATGGCCAGTTCCTCGTAAACGAGCACGGCGGCAACACTACCGGTGGCCAACTCGTCACCAACGGCGGCGATGTCGCCGGCGTCGAGCAGTCCGGAGGCTGCGCCGTCGAACTGCGCCAGATCGAAATCTGCGAGTTCGAAGGTCGATGCCGGTACGACGGCCACTGATCCATCGGCGGCTTTGGTGACGAACTCGAGGTCGAGGATGCGGATCACGCCGGAGTCGACGAGAGTGAGCAGCTGCTCGAATCCTGCGGAGGTCGGTGCACCGCCGGGAAACTCGACGGCAACGTATTCGATCGGACCGAATTGGTCTTGGTTGGACATCGGTTACTTCTTGCCCTTCGTGGGTTGCGGTTCTTCCAGAGCAGGTACTTCGTCGGGCATGCGGCCGGCCGGAATGATGGCGAGCAGGGAGAGTCCGGCGAGGACGAGTAGCGAGGTTCGCAGGGCGCGCAAGCGCGCTTCGGTGTTGATCCGGATGGCTTCGTCGATCTGTGCTTGTGTCGCCGAGGTGTTTTCGAGCGTCACGACGAGTTGATCGTTGGGGACGAAGTTGACCTGGTCGAGATTGATCCCGGACTCGACCTTGAGTGATGCCGGGATGGTGGGGTTGTCGATCAGCTGCGAGCTGACGAGGGTACCCAGGATTCCGACGGCGAAGACGCTGGCCACCGCGATGCCGACGCTGCCGGACATGTTGTGTACCAGTCCCCGCCAGGCACCGACGTCGCCGGCCAGTTCCTTGGGAGCTGCGGTGAGGAGGGTGTTGAACACCAGCGCAACGATGGCGCCCTGCCCGAGGCCGAGGGTGATCAGTCCGATGACGACAAAGATCTGATGCCAGTCGCCACGAATGGTGAAGGCCAACAAGATGAGTCCAGCGGCAACGACGACGAACCCGGCTCGTGCGATCAGACGCGGGGAGTACGTCTTGTACAGACGCGCGACGACGGTGCTCGCGATGAAGATCGAAAGTGTGTACGGGATGATCGAGAACGACGTCTGCAAGCTGCTGCGGCCCTGGATGATCTGCATGTACAGCGGAATGAGGAAGTTGGCCGCGGTTCCCACGAACATCATCGTCGCCATGCAGATCGTGGTGGCGCGCTCGGCGCCGGTCTTGAGGACGTCGAGGTTGAAGAGCTGAGGCTTGTTCTGCGCCTTGCGGCTTCGCGTCCACTGGAAGAATCCCTGCGCGCAGATGGTGCCGAGGACGATCAGGATGGCCGCGGGTGAAACACCGATGACCGAGAACGGCGCAGCGTCGGTGGCCAGGATGACGCCCCACGAGTTCAGGCCGCTGAAACCGAAGCTGAGCAGGATGACGGCAACGGCAGCAATGGCGGCGCCGGCCCAGTCGATGGTGATGTCCTTCTGCGGGGGAACAGGTTTGACCCGGAAGCTCAGGATCAGGTTGACCACCGCGAGAGCCACGACGAGGGCGAACGAGTATCGCCACCCGATCGTCGTCGCGAAGGAACCGGCGATGAGCAGCGCCAGCACACCGGCCGCCGGGATTGCTGCTGCCAGGTAACCGATGGCCTTTGCCTGCTGATCGCCACTGAAGTTCGTGGCGATGAAGACCGTCAACGCGGGAGCGATGAGGGCGATCACGGCGCCGGATGCAGCTTGCGCCACGAACAGCATTGCCGGGCTCTGACTCAGGGCGACCGCGGCCATTGCGAGGCCGTGAATCGCGACGGCAATCTGGAAGACCAGACGCGTTCCGTAACGGGCGCCGATCTTGGCCCCCAACAGAATGAAGGCAGCCATGGCGAAGGTGCCCGCGGTGATCGCGGTGCCGACACTTGTTGCGGGCGTGTCGAGATCGGTGGTGATGCCGGCCATCGAGACGGTCAGGGCGTTGACGGCGAACGACGCCTGAATCTGGGTGAGGACCACCACGATGAGTGGTAGCCAGGAGGCGGTGCTCACGGCGGCCGTTGTGGCGGCCGCGCCAGGCTTTACGGACATGATGGGTCACGCCTTCCTCGACACTGCGTGTACTCGCGACGTGCCCGGATCAGCCACGCACGGCTACATTAGCCGGAATTGTGCTGAATGGTCGCCTGCAAGTGGTTGGTTTCTTCGCGGTAGACCACCATCTCCCGGTGCAAGGCGCGACGGAAGCGCGGTTGCTCGGCCAGGAGTACGGCCAGCACGGTCAGCAACAGCCACGTCGCGGCCGCGCTCGCGAGGAGCAGCAGGACCGGAATCCACGGACCGCCCATCTGCTCGAGCAGCGTCGTCTTTGCCCAGACGCGCCAGTAGAGCATCAGATTGACGATCAGTCCGACACCGTACGAGATGACGAAGGACAGCAGGAACTGCTTCCACGTGCCGTCGTGGCGCCGCGCCGTCATCGGTTCTGCCCGCAGCGGCAAGCTCACCGACATCACGTTCGCGACCCCCAACCAGAGCAGGATCATGGTCAGCACCTGGCCGCACGCCTTCACCAGTTCGGCACTGCTTCCGGAGCGCCACGCGAGGACGGCGCTGAGCAGGAACCCGGCGCTGCCGACGAGAAGCAGCATCACCGCGTTCTTCGCGACCAGTACGTGCCAGAGCCTGGTTCCACCGGACAACGCAGCACGGACGCGGCCGGCGTCGAAGCTGAGCGCATTGGTGCACACGACGCTTCCGACCACACCCGAGAGTGCGTACAGCGCAAGATAAGGCAGTCGATCTTCCTTGGCGTCCCACTGGAAGAGGCGAATGAATGCCAGGTACGCCAAGCCCATTCCGAGGCTCAGCCCCAGCCGAAACGCGATCGACCGAGGCTTACCACTCACCACGTGCCGTGCTTCCTCACGGATCCGGGAGCCGAGATCCTGCACGTGCCGGACGACGGGGTTGCCCGAGTTCAGCGGGACGTAACCGCGGATCGCGGCGGCGACGGTATCGGTGTCACCGGCATCGAGCGCGGCGACGCGTGCTTCGAGAACCGCAAGGTGGGCGGCGCGCAAGGCTATCCGTGCGGTGGTCACCGCGGCGACGGCGTCGGCCTCGGCCTGCGCGGCGGTGCCGATGCCGGCGTCGGCGGGCAGTGGCGGCTGCAACGTCGTGATCAGTTCGAGTTGGCGCGCCATGTGCGGCGACGGTGACAACCCGCTGTACGACGGTCGGCTCAGCGCTGATCGTTCGTCGTCGAGCGAATCACGGACGGCCGCGGCAGCCTTGCGGACGGCTGCCGGGTTGTGCCAGCGCACCGACCGGGCGTCACGCTCGGCGGCGACGGCCCGGGAGGCAACCTCGGTCAGATCCTCGACCGCTGTCAATGTCTGCTCCACTCGGTTTAGGTTGGTTTCATGACCACCAACTCGGAAAAGGAAGATCTCCAGCGGTACCTGCAGGCAGCACGTGATGCGCTCGTCTGGAAGCTCGACGGGCTGTCGGAGTATGACATTCGGCGCCCGATGACCCGGACAGGGACCAACTTGTTGGGTCTGGTCAAACACATGATCGGCGTCGAGCTCGGGTATTTCGGTCCTACGTTCGGCCGTCGGGTTCCCGATCTCCCCGCGTGGTTGCGTTCGGAGGAACTCAACGTCGACATGTGGGCCCGCGCCGACGAGTCCACTGCCGACATCGTCGAAACCTATCGCCGCACCTGGGCTTTCGCCGACGCCACGATCGAGGAGCACGATCTGGACGCCCCCGGCTTCGTGAAGCACTGGCCGGAGGATCGTCGCGACGTCACATTGCACCGGATACTCGTTCACGTTGTCACCGAGATCCATCGGCACGCCGGCCACGCGGACATCGTGCGGGAGCTGATCGACGGCGCCGCTGGGATGAAGCCGGGCGACAACAATCTGGCTCCCGGTGATGAGGCGTGGTGGGCCGAGTACACCGACCGTCTGGAGACGGCGGCACGCGAGGCCCACCACGCCTGAACTACTCGAATACCGCTGCTGCGCCGATCACCACGACAACGATCACGAAGTTGATCAGTAGCAGTGGCCAGACGAAGCGCAGGAACTTGTCGTAGCCGACCTTCGCCATGGCCAACCCGCCGACAACGACGACGTTGGTCGGGGCAACCATCAGCATCAGGCCGTGGCCCATCTGGAAGGCGGTGATGACGAGTGCTCGGCTGACTCCGGCAAAGTCGCCCAGCGGTGCGAGCAGCGGCATCGCCAGGGTGGCGTGACCGGAACTGGACGGGATCAGGAACGCCAGCGGGATGTTGACGAGCATCACCAGGATCGCGAAGACCCCCGCCGAAGCGCCGCTGACCAATTGCTCCATCGCGTTGAGGATGGTGTCGAGGGTTTCGGTGTTGGTCATGATCACCGAGACGCCGCGAGCGAGCAGGATGACGATCGCCGGTCCGACCATGTCGCCGGCTCCACGCGTGATCAGGGAGACGATTTTCTTCTCACCCATCTTCGCGACTATGCCGACGAGAACGGCGGCGAGGATGAACAGCATCGCCAATTGCGGGAACCACCAGTTCAACTCGAACCAGTAGGGCTCGGTTGCCGTGACGTGATACGCGTCGTACTCGGCCGGACCGGTGGTGGCGCCGAAGATGCTCGACCACGGGATGACGGAGAAGATCATCAGTCCGAAGGTGAGTCCGGTGATGAGCAGTACCAGCTTCTGAGTTCCGGTGAGCTTGCCGTCGATGTCCACCGGCTCGGCCGGCTCTTCGTCTTCGTCGTCCGCGATGTCGAAACCGACAAGCGACTTGGACGGATCCTTCTTCACCTTTGCGGCGTAGCGGAGAACGAATACCACTGCCACAGCGGTCAATACGATCCACAGGATCACGCGCAGTACGATGCCGTCACCGATGGAGACGCCTGCCTCACCGGAGGCGACGCCGATCGAGAACGGATTGACGGTCGACGCCATGTTTCCGACCAGAGCGCCGAGGATGATCATGGTGGCCGCGACCATGCGGTCGTAGCCCAGTGCCGTCATCAGCGGGATGAGCAGGGCGTAGAAGCCGAACGTCTCGACCGAGAAGCCCATTGTCGAACCGAGCAGCGAGAACAGCACCATGATGACGGTGATGAGCAACCAGCCCTTGTCGCTGAGCTTGGTAGCCAGCTGGGAGACAGCGGTTTCCAGGCTGCGGGTGGCAAAGCTGACCGAGATGAACGCACCGAGCGCCATGATGAAGAGGACTACGCCGACCGAACCGAAGAGCCGTCCGATGTTGTCGGTGTCGACGAACCCGGTGATCGAATCCTGGACGCCGTAGAGGCCGTTGACGGGGGAGAGGATCAGTTGCTGGATTCGTTCCCAGAACGACAGCGGAGACGTGACGGTTTCGAAGCTGCCGGGGACGGGTGAGCCGTCCACGTCGACGCCGAAGCGTCCGGCCGGAATGAACAGTGCCGCAATCCATACCAGGACGGTGACGATCGCGAGCATCGTGACCGCGCCGGGGAACTCGAACTTCTTCTTGGCCGGAGTAGGTGCGGACCCCGTGTCGGTTTCGGTGCTCATTTCTTCCCCTCGAAGGTGTCGGCGTACTCCTGGAAGAACAGTGCTTTGGCGACGACGGCCTTCTCGAGCTCGTCGAGCAGGACGCGTTCGTTGGGGCCGTGGATGTTCGCGTAACCGTCGGTGGCGCCGAACAACAGCTTCTCGGCGGTGGGCACTGCTGTATCCAAGGCCATCACGAGGGGGATCGAGCCGCCGCCTGCCATCAGCCCGGCCGGCTCACCCCACGACTGCGATAGTGCAGACAATGCCGCGTCGAAGGCCGGTCCACCTTCGGCTGCCGCAAACCCGTCGCCGGTTTCTCCCGCGGTGACGGTCAGTTGCAAACCGAAGGGGCGCAGGCCTTCCAGGTGCCGGACCAGAGCAGCCTGCGCCTCGGTGGCAGGTTGGCGCGGGTGTACGCGCAGATTGATCACGGCGCGGGCCGTGCTTGCGACGGCGTTGACCGCACCGTCCACAGGGGGAGCGTCGATTCCCGTCACGGTGATGGCCGGGCCCGACCAGATGCGTTCGCCGATGCCGCCGGTTCCGAGCAGCGGAAGCCCGTCACGGATCTCGGCGAGGGTGCGGAACTCGTCCTCGGTGTATGAACTGCCGGTCCACGGTTCGCGCAGGAGGCCGTCGATCGCCACGTCACCGTTGTCGTCGTGCAGCGACGCCAGTGCGCGGATGAGCGCGAGGCGGGCGTCCGGTGCGGCGCCGCCGTAGAGGCCGTTGTGCTTGTCGGCGCCGAGAGTGGTGAGTTCGACGATCACCTGGGCGGATCCGCGCAGTGCGACGGTCAGGGTCGGTGATCCGGGGCGAACGCTGCCGACGTCGGCGATGACCATTGCGTCGGCCGCAAATAATTCAGGGGCTTCCGGCGGATAGTTGTCGAAGGGGCTGCCGAATTCTTCCTGGCCCTCGATGACGAGCTTGACCGTCACCGGCGGCTTTCCGTCGAAGACTCGAAGTGCACCGATCATGCCGATGACATTTGCCTTCGAATCTGCCGTACCGCGGCCGTAAATCGCGCCGTCACGCTTGCTCGGTTCGAAAGGCGGAGAATCCCAGAGTTCGACGTCGTCGGCGGGAACGACGTCGTAATGCGAATACATCAATACCGTCGGGGATCCGGCGGGGCCGGGCACTGTCGCAATGATGACGGGCGCGGTTTTACCTGTTATTTCGAGTTTCTCTATTTTCGTGACTCCGGATTTTTCCAGTAGAGAAACGATCAGATCGTGAGCCTCGAAGAGGGGTTCGCTGGGGAAACCCTCGGTCGCTATCGACGGGATGCGAACAAGTTCGACTAGTTCCGACTCCAGAGTCGGCATCAAAGCTGCAACTGTTTCCTTGATCGTGGAATAGGAGGGTGACGCGGATTCTTCCGGCACGGAACTGACTCCTTCTGGAAAAGGCGAAAAGCATTAGAGGCAGAGTCTTACACCAGATATATGGGCTGTGAAAGGGCAACCCGAACAAAAGGCCGAAGTCGGTCGTCGGGACTGCGATTCTTGACATTGACGTCAACGTCAACACACAATGTGACGGTGACCACCAGCGAAACGCAGGAGCGAGCGCGGACAGCCCGCAAGCTCGGGGACGGTCCACGCCGTGCCGGACTGCTCGACACCGCTGCCCTCTGCTTCGGCGAACTCGGATACGACGCCGTGACCGTCGAGACGATCACGACCAGGGCTGATGTGTCCCGGGCGACCTTCTACGCGTACTTCTCGTCCAAGGACGAGGTCTTCCGCGCCGTCGCCGAAATGATGTGCCGACGCTTCCTCGACGCTCAGCACATGGAGGGCCCGGCGGCCGAGGATCTACGCGAAGTTCTCCGAACGACCACGTCGGCGTTCATCACGGCCGTGTACACCTACGGTGACCTGCTCGCGGTGATCGAGCATCGGGCGCGGGTGGATTCCGAGGTCGAGCGCAGTTGGTCGGCGGTTCGCGAAAAGCTCGTGAGCCGCTACGTCCGGTTTGTCGAACGGATTCGACGGGTTCACGACGTAGATCCCTGTGTTTCGCCCCCGGTGCTCGTTCAGATGATCTCGGACGCACAGATGGCCGGTGGAGCACGACTGAGTAAGGCGAGTGTCGAAGAGCAGAACCAGTTCATTGCAGATATGACGACGATGTCCGAGCGGTTGATCGGGTTCGAAGAGTCGAAATAGATTTCTTTTACGAATGGAGTGATCGGTGGCAGAACAAGACGTGCTCGAAGCGGCTCTGGCGGAGATCTCTGCGCTGCAACAAGCGCATTGGCCCGCCGGCATTCCCCGCGCCGTCGAGTATCCGCTCGAAGGTGGGGGACTTGTCGATTACTTGCGGCATTGGGCGATCGAGCGGCCGGATACTCCTGCCATCGTCTTCTACGGCCGGGTCATCACGTATTCCGAATACGACGAGCTTTCGGATCGTTTTGCCGGATGGCTGTTGTCACTCGGAGTCGAACGCGGCGATCGCGTCGGCGTTCACCTGGTCAATTGCCCGCAGTTCCATATCGCGATGCTCGGCATTCTGAAGGTCGGCGCGGTTCACGTGCCGATCAATCCGCTCTTCCGTGAACACGAATTGATTCACGAACTCAACGATGCGGGCGTCACGGTTCTTCTGACGCAGAACACTTTTTCGAAGTTGGTGAAGAAGGTTCGCTCCCAGACTCCGCTCGAACACGTCGCGAAGACCGCAGTGTCGGACATGCTGACCGCGATCCCGACCGTCGAACTGCCCTTCGAGGTGGACGATCCGCGCCTGAGCGACTGGCAGTCGATCATCACCAGTGAGCGGGCGACTCCTGTCGCCACCGAACTCGATTCCCTCGCCGCCCTGAACTACACGGGCGGAACGACGGGAATGCCCAAGGGCTGTGAGCACACTCAGCGCCACATGGTTTACACCGCGGCCACCGCGACGCTTGCGGGCGGTGACCAGGTGGGTGCCAATCCGCCGGTGTCCCTGGTGTTTCTGCCGATCTTCTGGATCGCAGGTGAGGACTTCGGCATCCTGGTTCCGCTCGTCAACGGCGGAACCGTGGTCCTGCTGAATCGTTGGGATGCGGAGACCACGCTCGACGCTGTCGAGGCTTACGGCGTGACCTCGCTGGTCGGAACTGTCGACAATTACGTCGAACTGATGGACACGCCAGGATTCGCGGAGCGAAATCTCTCGACACTCCAGAACGTCATGGCAGTTTCGTTCGTTCTCAAACTCGATCCGGCCACGCGCCAGCGGTGGCGCGAGGCTACCGGCGGCGTTCTGCGCGAAGCGAGCTACGGCATGACCGAAACCCACACCGCGGACACGATCACCCTCGGCTTCCAGGACGGCGACTACGACCTGAAAAGCGAGCCGGTGTTCTGCGGAATTCCGGTGCCCGGCACCGACGTTCTGATCGTCGATCACGACGGCAGGCCGGTTCCCGTCGGCGAGCACGGGCAGATCATCGTGCGCAGCCCATCCATCCTTTCCGCGTACTACCGCAACGAGGCGGCCACCGCCGACGCCATCCGTGACGGCTGGCTGCAGACCGGTGACGTCGGAAAGTTCAGTGAGCGTGGCGGTTTGCACTATCTGGCGCGGAACAAGGAAATGATCAAGACCAACGGCATGAGTGTCTTTCCCTCCGAGGTGGAAGCGCTGCTCATGCTGCACCCGGCGATCGAAAAGGCTGCGGTGGTGCCGAAACCGGACCCGGACAAGGGGCAGGTGGCTTTTGCGTTTGTCCAACTGGTCGAGGGTTCCGACACTGCGGCCGACGAGATCGTCTCGTGGGCGAAGGAGAACATGGCCACGTACAAGGTGCCCGAAGTGGAAGTGCTCGAGGCGCTTCCGATGACAGCGACAGGAAAGGTGCGCAAGGGCGATCTGTTCGAGCGCACTCAGGGGGACAAGTGAGACTGCTGATTGCGAACCGCGGCGAAATTGCGCTGCGGATCATTCGAACTGCCCGTGAACTCGGCATCGAGACGGTGTCGGTGTACGCCGAGGACGACGCGTCCAGTCCGCACGTCGCGGCGGCCACGGAGTCGGTGCCGCTCGGAGCGTCGGGCGCATCCGCGTACCTGGATCAGAGCGCACTGCTGAAGATCGCGGCCGAAACGGGCGCCACGCACGTGCACCCGGGCTACGGATTCCTCAGTGAGAATGCCGAATTCGCGCAGGCGTGTACCGAGGCGGGCATCGTCTTCGTCGGCCCGGACGCCCAGGTTCTCCGGACTTTCGGCGACAAGGCCAGCGCCCGCACTGCGGCGGTCGACTCCGGCGTACCGGTCCTGCCGTCGACATCGGCGAACGCCGACCTCGACGAGGTGCGTGAATTCTTCGAGCGCAACTCCCGCGGCATCATGATCAAGGCGCTCAGCGGCGGCGGTGGCCGCGGCATGCGCGCGGTGCGTGACCCGAAAGCACTCGACGACGCGTACCGTGTGTGTGCGGCCGAAGCCCAGTCGGGATTCGGCAGTTCGGCACTGTTCGCCGAGGTACTCAGTGAGCACGCTCGGCACATCGAAGTGCAGATCGTGGCGGCACCGGGGCAAGGTGGAACCCACGCGCTCGCTCTGGGTGACCGCGATTGCAGCGTCCAACGTCGCCATCAGAAGTTGATCGAGGTTGCGCCCGCGCAGGGGCTGTCGGGGGCCCTGCGCGAGCGTCTTCACGCTGCGGCGGCGAGGCTGTGCGCCGAGGTCGGCTACCGCGGCATCGCGACGGTCGAGTTCCTCGTCGAGGAACGCGGCTTCGTCTTCCTCGAGGTCAATCCCCGAATTCAGGTGGAGCACACGGTGACCGAGGAGGTCACCGGAGTCGACCTCGTCGCCGTGCAGCTCGCGATCGCGGACGGAGTTCCGTTCGAGAACCTGGAACTGCCAACAGGGATCATCGCTGTCGAGAAGGGCTCGGAGACAGTCGGATCCGTGGCAAACGCTTCGGGAATCGCGATCCAGACCCGCGTCAACATGGAAACCATGACGCCGGACGGCAATGCGTTGCCCTCCTCGGGCACGCTCGACAACTTCACTCCTCCGGGCGGGCCCGGTGTGCGCGTGGATACCTTCGGTACGGTCGGACTCTCGCCGAGTGCGCGTTACGATTCGCTCTTGGCGAAGGTGATCACCCACACGCGTCGAGCGGATTTCCCTGCCGCGGTGCGTAAGTCGATTGCTGCTCTCAGTGAGTTCGCCATCGACGGTGTAGCGACCAACCTCGAATTTCTGCAGGCAATACTGTCGGACAAGGACTTCCGCGACGGCCTGGTCGACGTCGACTGGTTGGGTTCTCGATTGGCGGACCTCGTCCCCGAAGTGGGCCCACAAACGCCCTCCTCGTCTGTGGACGTGGCACCGGACGAGGATGTGGTCCGTGCACAGATGGCGGGCATCGTCGTCGAACTCGCGGCAGTCGGTGACGGCATCCATGCGGGTGGCCAGGTTGCCGTCCTCGAGGCGATGAAGATGCAGCATGTTCTCTCGGCGCCCGGTGATCTCGAAGTGGTCCGGGTCCTGTCGTCACCGGGCAGGTCGGTGGGCGCGGGCGAACCGTTGCTCGTCGTCCGTAGTGCAAGCGCAGGATCGAAGCTCGCCGAGGTCGACGAGGTGGACCTCGACGACGTCCGTCCCGACCTCGCCGAAATCATCGCTCGCCATGAGGTGACCCTGGACCCGGCCCGGCCCGCAGCCGTGGCGAAGCGTCACAAGCTGGGACGCCGGACTGCTCGCGAGAACGTCTACGACCTGGTCGACGACGACAGCCTGGTCGAGTACGGCGCGCTCGCGCTGGCGGCGCAGCGCAGTCGGCGAAGCGAGGAAGACCTGATCGCCAACACTCCCGCTGACGGACTGATCGGCGGAGTCGCGACCATCAGCGGCGGCGAGAGCGTCGTGATCTCGTACGACTACTCGGTGCTCGCCGGTACCCAGGGCATGCGCAATCACGCCAAGACCGACCGCCTGCTCGAGATCGCCGATCGCAAGCGAGTTCCGGTAGTGCTGTTCGCGGAAGGTGGCGGCGGTCGCCCCGGTGACACCGACGCCGGCGCCGGGGCGGGCCTCGAGCTGGGAACCTTCCGCGCCATGGCGGCGCTGAGCGGGCGGGTGCCCATGGTCGCCGTCGTGTCCGGGCGCTGTTTCGCGGGCAACGCGGCCCTGGCCGGCGCGTGCGACGTCCTGATCGCGACACCGGACGCCAACATCGGGATGGGTGGTCCTGCCATGGTCGAGGGCGGCGGGCTCGGAAACTTCCGCCCCGAGGACATCGGCCCGATCGACGTCCAGCGCCGCAACGGCGTCGTACACCTGGTCGCTGACGACGACGCTCATGCGGTGGCGCTGGCCAAGCAGTACCTCGGCTACTTCCAGGGTGCGAGCGGAGAGTGGACGGCTCCGGATCCGCGGCTCTCGCGGCATGTGGTGCCGGAGAATCGCCTGCGCTCGTACGACGTTCGTGGAGCGATCGACGCAATCGCGGACGTCGACAGCGTCCTGGAACTGCGTCGAGACTACGGACGCGGTGTAGTCACCGCACTCGTTCGTGTCGAAGGAGTTCCGTACGGTGTGCTGGCGAACAGCAGCGAGCATCTCGGCGGCGCGATCGACGCGGAAGCCTCGGACAAGGCTTCGGATTTCCTGGAACTGCTCGAAGCGCACCGCATCCCTCTGGTGACCCTGTGCGACACACCGGGATTCATGGTGGGTCCGGATTCGGAGGAGGAGGCGACGGTCCGAAGGTTCGGCCGGTTCTTCGTTGCCGGTGCTCGCCTCACGGTGCCGTTCGGAACGATCATCCTGCGCAAGGGTTACGGGTTGGGCGCGATGGCGATGGCCGGTGGTTCCTTCCACGCCCCCGAGTTCACGGTGGCGTGGCCGACGGGCGAGATCGGGCCGATGGGTCTGGAAGGTGCTGTGCGTCTCGGTTTCCGCAAGGAACTCGAGTCCGTCGAAGATCCGGTGGCTCGGGAAACGCTGTTCGGTCAGTTCGTAGAACTGGCCTACGCACAGGGCAAGGCGCTGATGGCGGCGACCACGTTCGAACTGGACGACGTCATCGATCCGGCCGATACCCGCGGATGGATCAGACAACTCGGCAGAAACAGTTGAGATCCTGCTGATTCGAGCTGTTGCCGCACGTGGGCGGGGCAACTAGCCTTGCCCACGTGTCGGCTGCGCGAGATAACGTCCTGATCATTCATTGGCACGACCTGGGGCGGCACCTCGCGAGTTACGGTGTCGCCGGGGTCAACAGCCCTCATCTCGACCGGCTGGCGGCAGAAGGCATCCGGTTCACCGACGCACACGCGACGGCGCCGCTGTGCTCGCCTTCGCGCGGATCGCTCTTCTCGGGCAGGTATCCGCACAACAACGGTCTGATCGGGTTGGCGCACCACGGCTGGGAGTACCACGCGGAGGTGCAGACGCTCCCGCAGATCCTCTCCGACAACGGTTGGTACACCTCGCTCTTCGGCATGCAGCACGAGACTGCGTATCCGAAGCGACTGGGCTACCACGAGTACGACGTCACCAACTCGTTCTGCGACTACGTGGTTCCGCGTGCCCAGAACTGGCTACGACGCTTCCCGCCCGAGCCGTTCCTGCTCACCACGGGATTCTTCGAAACGCATCGCCCGTACCCCGCCGATCGCTATACCCCGGCGGACACCGCAGCCCTGGAGGTCCCCGGATACCTTCCGGACGTGCCACAGGTGCGCGAGGATCTGGCCGAATTCCACGGCAGCGTAGAGGTGGCCGACGCCGCGGTGGGGGAACTGCTCGCGACCCTCGAGGAAGAGGGGCTCGACGAGAACACCTGGGTCTTCTTCCTCACTGATCACGGCGCGGCGTTCCCGCGTGCCAAGTCGACGCTCTACGCCCCGGGTACCGGTATTGCCTTGATCGCTCGGCCTCCCGTGCGGTATCGCAGTGGCGGAAAGGAATACGAGACACTGTTCAGCGGTGTGGACCTTGTTCCGACCATTCTCGATCTCCTCGGTATCGATGTCCCCACCGAGGTGGAAGGGCGCTCGCACGCCGATGCCCTCGTCGATCGTGGAACCGAGCCGTCCGAACCTGTCCGGACCTCCTTGTTCACGGAGAAGACCTTTCACGACAGTTTCGATCCCATTCGAGCGGTGCGTACCAAGGACTACAGCTACATCGAGAACTACGCCGTCCGCCCCGCTCTGGATCTACCGCTCGACATCGAGGACAGTCTTTCCGGAAAGGCGCTCGGCACCGAGCATCTGGCGGTACGCGCACCCCGGGAGCTGTACGACCTTCGTGCCGACCCTGACGAGAAGATCAATCTGATCGATCGACCGGAAGTCTCGGCAATACAGGCGGAATTGTCCTCGCAGCTTCACACGTGGCGCGCCGAAACGGATGATCGTCTCCCGGACGAGGCATTGGGAAGCGCGATGGCGGTGCACCGCATGGCGGCGTACCTCGAGAAGATCGGTGTCCGACCCAACGTGCGGTCCGCCTACAGTGCGGACCGCGGTTACCTCGAGTCGGACACCGAAAACCCTTAGGTTCGAACGGTCTCGCGCTCCTCCAACAATGCGATGACCCGCTCGACCAGCTCGTTGATGTCAGCGCCGGTTGTGTCGAATGCCAGGTCCGGCTCCTCCGGCGTCTCGTAAGGCGCGTCGATTCCGGTGAGCCCCTTCAGTTCACCCGCCCGCGCACGTGCGTACAGGCCCTTGGGATCACGGCGTTCGCATTCTTCGACGGGGGTGGTGACGGCAATTTCGAGGAAGGTGAGCCCGGCAGCTTCGTTGAGCGCGCGCGCAATTGCTCGATCCGAACGCAGTGGCGAGACCATCGACGCGATCGCCACCACGCCGGCGTCGGCGAACAGTCGAGTGAGATGCCCGACGCGTCGGATGTTCTCGGCTCGGTCTCCCGGCGAGAACCCGAGATCGTCGGAGATACCGTGGCGGACGTTGTCACCGTCCAGGAGATACGCGGTGCGTCCCGCGTCGACGAGCGCACGTTCGACAGCCACAGCGACGGTGGATTTTCCGGAGGCAGGAAGGCCGGTCAGCCAGATCGTCGCGCCCTTCTGGGTGGTAGACGCCCACCGCCGCTGACGTTCGAGTGAAGACGGATGCCACTTGATGTCGTTGCGTGTCTGCTCACCGGGAACGACGACGCGTGGCTCGAGAATGGTGCCGGCGCCGACGGTGTCGTTGCTCTGCTCGTCGATCAGGATGAAGGCGCCGGAGTCCCGATTGTGGTCGTAGGTGTCGGCGACCACCACGGAACTGGTTCGGAGCGTGACCGTTCCGATGTCGTTGAGCCCCAGTTCGACTGGGCTGTCCTGCTCGTCGAGCGTTTCAGGATCGAGACGGGTGTGCAGTTCTTGGACGGTCGCTCGCACGGTCCGGGACGTGTGTTTGAGCGCTATCCGATCGCCCGCGCGCAACGGTGTGTTGGACAACCAGCAGATCGTGGCTTCGAGTTCTCGGGCCAGAACCGGCAAATGAGCCTGCGCACCGCCACTGACCAGAACGTCGCCACGTCCGACGTCGATGTCGTCGGCCAGTTCCACCGAAACCGACAGTGGTGCAACGGCAGTACTGCGGTTGTCGTCGAGAGTGTCCAGACTGATCACGGTGCTCTTCGATCCGGACGGCAGGACCACTACCTCGTCTCCGACGCTCAGTGTGCCTGCCGAGATCCGGCCGGTGTACCGGCGACGATTCTGCGGATCGGGGCGCGAAACCCATTGCACGGGAAGCCGAAGCTCCTCGATGTGGGTCGCGGGCGCATGGAGTTCGACGCCTTCGAGGTACTCGAGGAGCGTCGGCCCCTCGTACCACGCGGTGTTCTCGGACCGCGTCACGACATTGTCGCCGGCTTTCGCGGAGACCGGTATGGCGAGTACGTCCTCGCGTCCGACTTGCCGCGCCAAGGCCCGTAATTCTTCCTGCACCTGAGCGAATCTCGCTTCGTCGAAGTCCACCAGATCGATCTTGTTCACCACGGCTACAAGGTTCGGAACACCGAGCAGTGCGGCGATTCTGGCGTGCCGACGGGTCTGACGCAGCACGCCGGTCCTCGCGTCGACCAGCAGGACCGCTACGTGAGCATTGGATGCTCCGGTGAACATGTTGCGCGTGTAGCGTTCGTGCCCCGGGGTGTCGGCAAGTACGTAACTTCTGGTCGGAGTGGAGAAGAATCGGTACGCGGCGTCGATCGTGATGCCCTGTTCACGCTCGGCACGTAGTCCGTCGGAGAGTGCAGCCAGGTCGGCGACACCGTGCTCGTCGGTGACGGAATCGAGGTGATCGGTTGGCAGACTGTCGGTGTCGTGCAACAGTCGGCCGATCAGCGTGCTCTTGCCGTCGTCGACGCTACCCGCCGTGGCCAGCCGAAGGAGTTGGCGAGTGATGGTGGTGGTCATCAGAAGTAGCCCTCACGCTTTCGGTCTTCCATCGCGGCGACCGAGGTTCGGTCGTCTGCGCGAGTCTCGCCTCGTTCGGAAACCGTCGCGGCCGAGATCTCGGTGACGACGTCGTCGATGGTGGCGGCGTGTGATCGAACGGCGCCGGTGATGGTCAGATCGCCAACGGTTCGATATCGCACCCACTCGGTCGTTGCCGCGGCGTTCTCGGCGTCGGTGCTGAATTCCGAAGCAGCGAGGAGCATTCCGTCGCGCTCGAATACCCGTCGTTCGTGCGCGAAATAGATGGGCGGCAGTTCCAGTTCCTCCTGGGCTATGTAGCGCCAGATGTCGAGTTCGGTCCAGTTGCTCAGCGGGAAGACACGAACGGACTCTCCGCGTCTGATCCGACCGTTGTAGAGCGACCACGGTTCGGCCCGTTGCGCCCGAGGGTCCCACTGGCCGAACTCGTCACGGAAGCTGAGGACTCTTTCCTTGGCGCGCGCACGTTCCTCGTCCCGGCGGGCGCCGCCGAACGCGGCGTCGAATCTTCCAGCTTCGAGAGCGTCGAGCAGGGTTCTGGTCTGCAGGCGGTTTCGCGATCCGCTGGTCTCGGTCGACTCCTGCACTCTGCCCTGGTCGATCGAATCCTGAACGGAAGCAACCAGAAGTGTGTGCCCGCCCTCCTTGATTCGGCGGTCGCGAAATTCGATGACCTCCTCGAAATTGTGACCGGTGTCGACGTGCAGGACCGGGAAAGGGAGTGGGGAGGGCCGAAACGCCTTCTCGGCCAGACGAAGCAGGACTATCGAGTCCTTGCCGGCCGAGAAGAGCAGTACCGGTCTCTCGAGTTCTGCCACCACCTCTCGAATGATGTGAACCGCTTCGGATTCGAGAACTCGGAGTTCGTCGACGACATCGGTGACGGTGCTCATGTGACGGGATATCCGTTCTGTTCGGCGTCGATGCGATAACGCTGCACCCATTCGCGGGATCGTCCGTCGCTCTGACGACGCAGCGGCGGTGGCGGGGCCAGTTGTCCGTCGAGGCCGAGGGAGATGAGGGTTTTTGCGACCACGGACTGCGGGTCTTCGGTGAGATCGCGGAACCCGACTTCGATGGGAGAGATGTCCTCTTCCTCGAACCAGCGCTTCCATTGGCGTTCCTGCTCACCGAGAATCGTCACCAGGTGCGCGATTCCGACTGCGTTGTACTGCGCACCGTCCGAGAGATTCGGTGGAGTCGCGTCGTCGCGCCAAACCTGTGTCTGCACGGCGCGCCACATCGACACAGCTTGAGCGACGACATCTTCTCGATAGACGTGGATGAACTGCAGGTCGTGATCGAGGGTGTCGTGGAGTGCGGAACGTAGGTCCGTCCCACTGCGCCAGGGCAATCCGGCCGCGCGATCGAGTAGGAGCGGCGTCTGGTTCCACATCAGCTTGCCACCCCAGACTCCGTTGGGGGTTCGGCCGAGTTCGAGAAGTTGTGTGCGCCACTGTTCGGAGGTGCGAGTGTCCGGCGTGCCCGGGTGGAACGGGGCGAGCAGACCCAGGACGGACTCGTCCGTGACGTCTTCGAACCACTGCCTCGGTTGCGGCGATCGCGAGGTCTCGGGGAGGTACTGGAAGAACTCTTCCGGCTCACCCGCGACCCCGGTTGCTCGCAGGGATTCGACCAGCAAAGTACTGCCGCTGCGCTGCGAAGCGCAGACGAGAAACGAGCGTTGGGCCTCCGTCATGCGAGCAACGCTAAGGGGGGCCGGAAACCGCCGCAAGCTGGGAAAATAAACTCACGTAGAGGTTAAATCTCGACGTGAAACGTTAAATGTGCGGGTCACGAAATGTCGCGCTGAGGCACGTCTTACGCAGTTGTCGCAAGGGCCGCGGCAAGCCCGAATGCGATGGCCATGAAGACAACTTCACCGATGGCGCGACGCAGGGATCCGTCCGAACTCATGCGGTGTGCAGCGCTCGCGACCACCCATGTCCGGCGCCACCACCATCCCAGGGCGACGAGCAGTCCGATCGCCACGATCTTGGCGAGGATCACCCGGCCGTATGCGGTGTCGTAGAAGGCGGAGAGTGAGTCGAGTCGCACGACGGCGTTGACGATACCGGTGACGACCAGCGCGAGGACGCATCGCCAGGCGAGAGCGGAGTACTTGGGCAACCAGATCGCCCAGGCACCGCGCGACGGTACGGCAAGCGCGAGTGCGGCGAGCACGCCGAACCACAAGGCCGCAGCGAGGACGTGAACGGCGTCGAGGATCGATCCGAAGCTCTGCTGCGCCATGTGCCCGGTGATCGGGCGGGCAGCGAGCGCCAACGCGGAGACGACCAATGCCGGTGCGACGGGCACCGTCTCGGGATTGGTGAATCCGTAGATGCCGTAACAGACCACGGCAAACGCGCACGCGATGATCGCGACGCCGACGCGGCCGACGTTGACCTCGGAGACGAATGCGCCGAAGTGCCCGATGGTCAGCGAGGTGACCGGGGCGCCGTCGGCCGCTGCGGCATTGAGCACGAGGAGCGTGATCTCGGCGACGAGCCACACTGCTGCCACCGCGGTGAGCTGAGTCCACATGACGGCGGGGGTTGTCGCCGGGCGGCGTTCACTGCGGCCCATCCAGGCGAGCGTCGCGATGCCGAGCGTCAACGAACCACATCCGATCGCGAGAACGCGGACCGTGCTCGACGATTCGGGTCCCGACGGGCTGGCGAGGCCCCAGGCGATCAGGACTCCCAGCAGAGCTGTGGGTACGGCAAACAGCAACCACCACCTGTTTGCCGTACCCGTCACGCGATCAGCTCGACTTCGGCTTACGGAGCACGAAGAACAGCGCACCGCCGAACACGACGACGCCGGCGACGATGAAGATCCACACCGGCATGCTGCCGGACTCCGACTCACCCGTACTCGACGCGGCGGCAGCGCCGGGAGTGCCCGACCCCGCCTCGGTGAGGGTGAACGTCAGGGTTCCGTTGACGGGGTGACCGTCAGCGGAGGTGACGCGGTACGCGATGGTGTAGACGCCGGTCGGCCCGAGATCGCCGAGGTCTGCACTGACAGTGGGTCCTTCGACGGACGGATCGCTCTTGGTCCAGAGGTTGCCGTCGGGACCGGTGACGGTCAGCGCCGCGAACTGCGCCTGCAGAGCCTCGTTGAACGTGACCGAAACCGTGTCAGGCGCAACTTGAATGGACGCACCGTTTTCCGGGTTGGAGCCGACCACCGCGGAGTGTGCACTGGCCGTGCCCATTCCGAGCATCGTGGCCAGCATCGCGAGCATGCCGACGGCGATGACCTTGATCCGGGTACTCATCAGCGCTTGCTCCTGACCAGTGCGCCGAGGCCGAGTGCAGCGCCCAACGCGCCGAGCACCAGGCCGACGCCGCTGAGCCAGCGGGCGGTGTTGTCCGACGAAGAGTCAGAGGCTTCGGATGCGGCGGACGTCTCGGCAGTGTTATCGGCAGAGGGGGCTCCGTGGGCATCGCCGGTGGACGCGGCGAGAGTCAGCGTCGGGGCGGGCTTGTCCGGCTCGCTGCCGTCGGCAAGCTCTTCCTGATCCCAGTTGACGACGTTGCCGTCGCTGTACGTCTGGACGGCCTTGAACTCGACCTCGTCCTGCTCCGGCAGCGGGCCGGCAGAAAGGACGAACTGCTGGAACTGGCCGGGGGCGATTCCGACGCCGGGGTCGGCGGTCCACGTCACGGACTTGGCGACCAACGAGGTGGGGTCCTTCTCCACGACGGCGGTCCAGCCGGGCATCGGTTCGGTGCGTGCCGACTTGAGGTCGGGGAGCGCCACCGTCAGTTTGGTGGTCGAAGCGGTGTCGGATTCGGTGGGCACGCGGAACGTGAGAACGGAGTATCCGCCCTGCGCAGCTCCTGGTGCGACGACGCTGACGTGTGCTGAAGCAATTCCGGCGGCCAGCAGCACGGCGCTGCCGCTAGCGACGGTCGTGACAACCGCGCGCGAAATCAGGGTGTTCTTCATGTCGGGAAGTGTCCTCTTGGTCTGGTGAAGGGGTGGGGCGTTCTACGAATCTTCAGACCAGGGCAGGAGGACCGCGCCGCGAGATGCTGGCGCGAAGTAGAGCGTCGACAGGTCCGTGATGGATTCCGGTCGAGACGGTGTGGCCGCGGGAAGTGACAGCGGCGGGAGCCAGAGACGCCAGGACGACGTGGAGAGCGTGGGTGACAACGCGGTAGAGGCGCTCGGCGGCCAGGACCGCCACCGCACAAGCGACGGTGGCACCGGCGTGAGCACCGAGCATCACCAATCCCGGAGCGGGCGAATGAGCGTGCTCGGAGAGCGTCATGGTGGTGTGCGCGGCCAACTGACCCAGACCCAGAGCAACGATCAGGGCAGCGGGCCCCCGTGAGAGGGCGGGAAGGGTGGCCGTCACGGCGCCGACGGTTGCGCAGACGGCGAGCAACAGGGTCAGCGACGACGACTGTGGCAGCTCGCCTCCGCCGATCCCGTGCGCGGCGACAGCGAGAGCAGCCGAAGCGGAGCCGACAGCTGTCCCCCGGAGGGTCGCGGTCTGCTCGGCTGCTCTCACTGGCGTTCTCAGGTCTAGCGGACGCCGAGACGTGCGAGCAGATCTGCTTCGACGCCGTCGAGTTCGGAAGAAATCGCCTGGTGAGCTGCTTTACGGCGAGCCTGCGGCATCTGCTCGGCAGCGCGAACTGCCGTGCTGAGGTCGCCAAGGCGCTCACGGATGGCGGCGGCGAAACGCTGCGTCTCCGCGTCGTCGGGCTTGCGGCTGAGGATCTCGGTGACCGAGCTCTCGGCGCCGGCGATACGAGCGCTCAACTTCGCGCCGTGACCGGTGTAGTCACCGAGCTGGTCGACGGCGATGCCCATCTTCTGTGCACGCGTGGTGTCGAGCTGGGCGCGCACCGCCGTGGCTGCGCGGTAAGCGATCGGCAGGAGAACGGGGGCAAGCAGACGTGCCACTCCCAGGTACTTACGCACCTTGGCGACGGTCAGGCCCTGATTCGCAGCGGCCTTCTCCTGCGCCTTCAGGGTCGCGATCTGCGCCTTTTCGATCTTGTGCTGTGACTCGATCTCGGCTTTCTCCAGCTTCTTGAGCGACTTGGTCTCGACCTTGTCGCGCTTACGCTGGCTCTTGGCGTTGAGCTTCGCCTCGACCTCAGCCTTGTGCTTGAGAGCCTTTGCCTCCGCCTTGCGGGTGGCACGAGACTTTCGCTTCTTGAACAACCCCATCGAAAAGGACCCCGTTTCCAGGTGTTTGTGTGTTGCCAGGTACCTGCGCTTCGGCTTCAGCCTAGGGGAGCACATAATCTTCGTCATCGTGTGTTCCGTTAACAACCCCGCGCCCCAGCTCCCGATCATCGATTCGGGGGCGTTGACCCGATGCCGTCATCGGGTGCGTCTGGACGGGTTGTTTCCCGGGAAATCGGCTTCGGAACCCGTCGACACCGGCGTCAAGCAGCGCCAGGATGCCGCGATCGCGAAGCGCGCGGAGATCGCCGAACTCGTGATCGGTGCTGCTCCCGAGCGTTGGGTGAAGATCAACCCCGACCAATCGGCGTCGGCTCAGGCTCGTGACACTCTTACTGCCTGTGAGGCCGGCGCAGACCGGATCTGGGGCGCGGTCTTGCCGGTCGAGCGCGACACCGGACGCAAGGGCCGCTGCGAAATGCTCATCCGTGACGACGAGGGTGGCGGGTACATCCCCGTCATTGTCGTCAATCACAAGGTGACCGATCCCGGCCAGGGCGCGATCACCTCGGGGCTCTTCGAATGGGAGCCCGCGGCCGATCCCAAACGCAAGGTCCGCAGTCAGGTCCGCGATCAGATGCGCGTCGCGCAGGTCTATCGGATGCTCGAGCGTCGTGGGCTGGCGAGCCCGTCGCTGACGGCAGGCGCGATCGGATACAACGGAGACTGCATCCTCGTCCACGACCTCAGCGCGATTCTCGACGATTACGACAAGCGTTTCGCCGACCGTATCGCTGTGGCCCGCGGTGAGGTGCTGACGTCTCCGTCACAGGTGAGCGAGTGCAAGTCGTGCCCGTGGTGGACCGAATGCAAGCAGGAGTTGGTTCGCAACCGCGACGTCAGCCTGGTGGCTGTCGGATCGCGGGCCGAGCTTCTGCGCGACGTCGGCTGCAACACGATCGATCAGCTGGCCGCCTGGGACGGTGAGCCGCTCGAGGATTGGCCGCACGGAAATTTCGACGACGCAGTAGTGATCGCCAAGGCGTGGTTGGCAGATGCTCCGTTGGTGCGGCGGTTCGAGAAGATCTCGGTGACTCGGGCGGACATCGAGATCGACGTCGACATGGAGAGCTATCAGGAGCACGGCGCGTACCTGTGGGGGACGTTGCTCAATGTCGGCGGCTTCTCGATGTATCGAGGATTTGCGACGTGGGATCCGCTGCCGACGCGTGACGAGGCGCGGTCGTTCGCAGAGTTCTGGGGCTGGCTGATGGCGGAGCGTGCCGCGGCCGCTGCTTCGGGTAAAACCTTTGCCGCATACTGTTATTCGCGTTCAGCCGAGGACAAGTGGTTGTTGGACTCGGCGCGCAGGTTTGCCGGTGAACCCGGGATTCCGAGTAAGGACGAGATCCGCGAGTTCATCGACAGTCCGCAGTGGGTCGACATTTATCAAGCAGTGAGTGATCAGTTCATCTGCCCGAACGGCAAGGGGCTCAAGAAGATTGCGCCCGTCGCCGGCTTCAACTGGCGTGACGCCGAGGCCGGGGGTGAAGCGTCGATGGCGTGGTACCGCGAGGCGGTCGGCTACGACGGTGAGCCGGACGAGACGCAGCGGACACGCATCCTGCAGTACAACGAGGACGACGTCATTGCCACCAAGGTCCTCCGTGAGTGGATGACGGACCGCGCGGAGAAGGAAATTCCACTCGCCTCGGACCTGTAAGCCGGCGGCCTCGACGTATACTTGGCCGACGTTGCACGAGTCAGGGGGGCTGACTCGTACGTCCGAGGGGGGATCGTGGGTACGTTTGCGACAGATATCGCTGCATTGAAAAGCTTGGGCGGGGTGCTGCACGGGCTCGCGGATGAAGCTGGTCGGCTGAGCGTGGGACCGTCGGCTGGTGCTCCTCCGGCCACTGGTGGCACCTTTGCCCCCCATGGCGACTGGGCCCTTGCTCGGGAATTCTTCTTTTGCGCCTGCGAATACGGTGCTGACCTCTTTTCTCGAAGCATCAGCGATCTCGCACGAGCTTGTCGAGGGTTTGCTGGTTCCCTCATTGCGAACATTCCCGAAGCCGACGGCCAATCGACCGGTCAGCTCAATCCTGATCTTTTGCAAACAGTTTCACGCAGCATGAGCCCCTACGTTTCGGACCTTGCCGGCAGTCCGGGTCCGAACGTCGCTGGATTCGATCGCGGGGAATGGGCCGATCCCACTGATAACAACCAGTACAAAGGCTCTGCCAATGTTTTCGCGCTGATGAATACTGATGAGGGGGCAGGAAGGATACTCACGCAGGCTGCCATTGCCGAACAATTGGCATCGGAAGGTCGGTATGCCGCAGATCCCACCGGTAGCGACTCGAGGGCCGAGTTGGAAAGGGTCGGTAGGTTGCACGGCTTGATCGATCGCGGGGTGCTCGAGGCCGTTCAAGACCAATACGATGACAAGGCTGCGCACGCTCAGGTCATCTACGATCGAAAAGAAGCTGCATTCACCGCACTGTCGACGATGGGTTCCTTTGGCATCGATAAACTTCCAGGTGGCGAGTTCGTCAACTTGATGATCGATAGTTCGGGGAATTCCTTGCAGAGTGCGATGATCGGGAAGCCTCCGGGTGGAGCAGATCAGGCGGCCCTCAACCCTCCTGATTTTCAGCGTGACACCTACAACATTCTGAGGGCAGTGCCCGAGATGCCCATGGAGATCCGGGATCAGTACGGGAAGTACTTCGACGAATCGGGGCAACTGATGAGCTGGAATGAGATGGTGAAGACTGAGCCCGACGATATCAAGCTTGGTGCGGACTGCGCGGAAATGTTCGAAGTCTTGGGTGGTACCGATGCGGATGGCATTTTGCATGCATATCAAATCGTCGTGCTGACCGATGGATAAGCGCGTTCGGAGCGTAGCGGTTTTGTCTCTATGTGTCGCTCTGGGTGTATCTGCCTGCGGTACATCGGATCCCGAGGGTCGTGGCGCGACCGCCGAAGTGGTCCCGGCCTTCGACAACTTTGTGCCGAACGTGTGGTCAGCAGATGCCGGCGTCGATTTGTTCTCGCGTGGATCGGAACTGCTGCGAGCAGCGTTCGAGCCGAGACGCTACTGGCCTGTGATCAGTGAGGTCGACGACTTCTTTCCAGGATATACCTCGGCTCTTGTGGAACAACCGCGCCCGGGGCAGAGCACACGGTTCGCTGAGCGGGCAGAGTATCTGGCTCCTTTGGGGGAGAACGTATTTGCTCATATCACCGACTACTCTGCAACGGATACCGAGGTGTCGGGCACGGTGTGCAGCTACATGATCAATACGACGGAGGGGCGAAACTGGTCGGTAGAGTTTCCGGACCACGCGTATCGAATTGTGCTGAAGAATCGGGGCGAGAGTCCGGGTTTGCCGGGCGTTGTCGATTCCGATCCCGAGCGAGGGGAGCCTGGGGACCGTACGCCATCCTGGGATGTGTTCGGGTCGTGGAAGATTCAGCCCTACGTCTATCTCTCGGGGTCGTCGAATCCCCCTGCGAATGGCGGCAACGGTATTCCGCCAGGGTGCCAGGATTGGTGGTTGCAGCAGTTTCCGGAGCTGATCTATGAAACTCCGACTGCGCAATTGCGGCGCCAGCCAAAAGGCTTTGTGGCTCCGGTAATGCCGTTGGGTGTGCAGTATCCGGGGTGGATCGGTCCGGCTGATGTGTCATAAGTTTCAGCCCGGTCGTGTTCTGTCAACATTGTCGATGGCTATGCAATTCCGGAGTGGATCGGTCCGTCCTAGCGCCTCCAATGTCCTAAAAGTATGAAATGCCCAAGTTAGCAAGGGGGTTCGCTACCCAATTGTCTCCCATAGGGTGTCTCGACTGCGCGCACGCGCTACCTTCATCTGGTCGGCTCCACGATGGAGGGTGTTGCATGCTGAGCAGGCTGACTTCGAGTGCGAGCGACGCCGAACTGTCCGAAGTAGAGCGGCGCGACCTCTTCTCTCGCCAAGTCCGTCAAGTGACAACGGTCGCTCCGCTGGCCAACGTCGCGAATTTCTTCAGTGCGTGCGCCTTGTTGGCCTATGTCGTGCCTCCCGGGTACGAAGAGTTCCGCCTGATCTGGGGAGCCGCAACGCTCGCGGTCATCCTCAACTCGGTGCGTGTATGGCTACCCAGGGTCATTCAGGGGGATAGCTATTCGCCCAAGCACACGTCTCGGTACGACTACTGGGCTCTCATGCTCGAAGTGGTACTGCTTGGCGTTCTGTACACGATCCTCGCGGCTCAGATGCTTCCGGTGATAGACGGTTCACGAAAGCTGGTTCTGATCGCGACCATTGCCGGTGTGGTGGGTGCCGGTGCAGTTGCGCTCTCGACGGTTCGGTCGCTGGGGTTGGCCTGGATACTGGTGCACGGTCTGGGATTGTTGTTCGTCATGCTTGCCGGGGCGACAGCCGAATACTTCGTCCTTTCATTTCAGCTCGTTGTCTACATCAGCATTCTGTGCGTCGGTGTCGTCTACCTGTGGGCGTCGTTCCGAAGTCGTTGTCTTGCCGAGTTCGAGGCTGCTGCCGAGCGTCAGACAGTCAGTTTGCTCCTCGACGATTTCGAGGGCGGTTCCCGCGACTGGCTGTGGGAAGTCGACAACACCGGGACGTTGTCGCACACCTCCGCTCGGCTGTCGCAGATCTCGGGAGTTCCCGTCTCCGACCTGCGAACCCTGTCGCTGCGCGGATTGTTGGATCGGCTCGACGTGGGTTCGACGAAGAGTGGCCGAGCCGCGGTCCAGGTCATCGGAGATCACCTCGACCGCCTCATGCCGTTTCGAGAGGTCGTCATTCCCGTACGTGTCGACGGCGTCGACCGATGGTGGTCTCTGTCGGGTCACCCCAGGCTATCCGAGGCCACGGAGTTCGTGGGTTGGCGAGGCGTGGGCTCGGACATCACCGAGAAGTACAACTACGAGCGGCGAATTCTGTGGCTGGCTGCAACCGACGGACTGACCGGGCTCCCGAATCGCCGGACGTTCGGCACGGAGCTGTCCGACGCGCTCGGCACCGTCCGAACCGGCGAGCGGGTTCTTGTCGGCATCCTCGACCTGGACAACTTCAAGTCGGTGAACGACACGTTAGGGCACCCTGTCGGTGACAAATTGTTGATTTCCGTTGCTGCACGGCTCAATCGGGTGGTCGACGGCGCCATGTGTGCGCGAATCGGTGGTGACGAATTCGGCGTCGTCTTGCGGGGAACAGGGGACGGCGGAGAGGTGTTCGCTCGCTATCTGGATGCATTGCGTGAGCCGTTTTACGTGCGGGGGAATCGCATCGAGGTTCGTGCATCGATCGGCTATGCCGGCGCACCCGCAGATTCCGAAGACGCGGACACGCTTGTCATGTCCGCCGACCTGGCGCTGTATGCGGCGAAATCCGCCGGCAAGAACCGGGTAGGAAGATACTCACCGGTGCTGCGGGCGCGGGCCAGGGAGCGAGCATCGGCCCTGCAAGAACTTGGGCTTGCGATCGAGTCTCGGCAGTTCGAGCTGTACTACCAACCGCAGGTTCGTGCGGACACCGGCCGCGTCGAGGGTTTCGAGGCACTGCTTCGCTGGAATCACCCGGTGCGGGGCGTGCTTGCACCGCACATTTTCATCGATGTCGCGGAGGAGACCGGCTTGATAGTCCCTCTGGGGCTTCAGGTACTGAACATGGCGTGCGCCGAAGCCGCGACGTGGCCCGACGACACTTACGTGACGGTGAACGTCTCTCCGGTGCAACTGATGTCGTCCGGGTTCGGATCGGCCGTGAACGATGCGCTGGAGGCAAGCGGTCTGTCCGGCAAACGGCTTCAGCTGGAAATCACAGAGACGGGAGCAGTGGAGGAGCTTGCCGTCGCCGAGTTGGATCGCCTACGTGCCACCGGGATTGCGATTGCCTTGGACGACTTCGGAACCGGCTATTCGTCTTTCGAGAGTTTGAAGAAACTGCCATTGGACATTCTGAAAATCGACCGGTCGTTCATCACCGAACTGAGCGAGGGTGATTCGGCAGTTGTCACTTCGGTGGTCGAGGTGGCGAAGGCGCTCGGTATGCAGTCATTGGCGGAAGGCGTGGAGACGGCCGACCAGCTGAGGCTCTTGCTTACCGCCGGTTGCGAATTGGTTCAGGGTTACTACATCAGCCGACCGATGCCGGCGAAGGAAGTGGCCGAGTACCTCAGCGCAACTGCCCACTCCAACGGTGGGTATTTTCATTCGTTCTGACAACTGTGCGCCTTTATTAACCGTGGGCGGTTAATAAAGGCGCACAGCAGGGAGGTTAGCGCGGCGCCATGCGCAGTGCGCCGTCCATGCGGATGGTCTCGCCGTTGAGGTAGTCGTGCTCGACGATCATCTGCGCGAGCTGCGCGTACTCGGACGGCTGGCCCAGGCGCGACGGGAACGGAACGCCGGCCTCGAGGCCCTTGCGGTACTCGTCGGTGACGCCTGCGAGCATCGGGGTGTCGATGATGCCGGGAGCGATCGTGTTGACGCGGATGCCGAACTGCGCAAGGTCACGGGCAGCCGGAACCGTCATGCCGTGCACGCCGCCCTTGGAGGCGGAGTACGCGATCTGGCCGATTTGGCCTTCGAAGGCAGCAACGGAAGCGGTGTTGATGACGACGCCGCGCTGGCCCGACTCGTCGACGGCCTCGGTCTTGGCGATGGCGTCGGCGGCCAGGCGCATGACGTTGAAGGTGCCGAGCAGGTTGACGGTGATGACCGTGCGGAACAGCTCGAGGTCGTGCGGACCCTTCTTGGACAGGATGCGTCCGGCCCAGCCGACACCGGCACAGTTGACGACGATGCGCAGCGGGGAGCCCGACTCGACGATCT
>NZ_BAAILK010000047.1:363277-436816 GCF_054589475.1 Rhodococcus sp. no. 34 | reverse complement strand
GGTTGATCGCTGCTTCGACCTCTTCGCCGCTGGTCACGTCGGTGGGGATGAGGGTGACGCCGGCGGGGACGTTGTCGCCTGCGCGCTCGATCGACGCGGGCAGATCCAGGCCGAAGACGGTAGCGCCGGCGTCGGCGAGGCGCTTGGCTGTTGCGGCGCCGAGGCCTGATGCCGCTCCGGTGACCAGTGCTGCGGTTCCCTTGATTTCCACTTCGTGTGCTCCTCGAGTTAGCGATCGGTAAGGCGGTGGTACGTGTCGAGAACCATAACGCGAGGGTGTATGTGAGGGCGAACGCGCGAGACCCGCGTAGGGCTGGGTACCTTGGACGCGAGGTCTGAGAGCAAAGCACCGGACGAGAGGGGACCTGCGTGAGCAAGGCGCCTGTGCGTCCCGCCGCTTCTGTCGAGAATTTCGAGCGGTTGCAGCGCGACCCTCTCTTCGAAGATCTCGCCGAACTGATTGCCGAGGTTCTCTCCTACGCGTTCGACGCTCCGGCCGCCGTCGAGATCGAACAGTGGACGATCAGTTGCCTGCCGTCGACCAACCGATCCGCGGAGCGCCATCGCTTGTTCACACTCAATATCGGTCCGATGGAGATTCTGAGCGTCGAGTGCCATCTGGTCGGCGGTAAGCCGATCGAGCACGTCATATCCGTCTACGTATCCAGTTCGGCACTGGAATCGCGAACCGGCTGCAGCATCGAAGAACTCGACGCCAAGCACGATCTGGTCGCCATCAGACGCACCGAGTTGGCGTCCGCCGACGGCGACGGGACCGTGATCGACTGCAGTCTCGAGGACTCGGATGCGTTGGAACAGTTTGCTCAACTGCCCGTCGACATGACGACGGTTCGTCCGCTCGCGGAGCATCTTGTTGCCAAGGGCAAGGGCCCATTTCGGCAGTATCACAACGCCGGGTTCGCCAAATATGTACTGGAAAGGTCACTCGACCATGGTTGATCAGGCGGATTCGGCACGTACCGAATCCACCTGATCAGTGGGATCAGTTGGTCTCTGGGACTCCAGTCACGCGATCAACCCACCTGACGAAGCGAGCCCAGACTCCGGGCCGTGCCGTCGGGGTTTCCGCTTCGGACTGAATTCTTCGTAGAGATTCGATCTTTCGGACCAGGCTGGCGTGCATCGCGCTTCGGAGGGTGGATCCGGGAATCCAGCGTGCATGCTCTCGACTCAATCCCCAGCCCACCAGCACAGCCGGCAGGAACAGTGCGATGGTGCCGACCAGAATTCGCGCGACAACGATTGAGTAATTCGGCCACGCTTCAAGTACAGCGATCGTGAAGGTCAAGATGGCGATGAGGTACGACAGGGTTCCCATGACGACGATGAAGACGGCGGTACCGAAATCTCGGCCGAGGAACAAGCGGGTCGAGACGAAGACCGTGTACAGTGCGAGTGTTGTCAGGAACCCCGCCGCGAGGACCACGCCGCCAATAGTCGACGCCCAGTTGATCTCTCGATGATCGACCACTCCGAGATACAGGAAATGGAGAATCGCAGGCAGAGTCGCCGCGGCGCCGATCGCGCACACGTCAAGGGCGACATGCAACCTACGAGTACCGGACGTCATTGGCGCGCTGGGTCGCCATAGGTCCGCCACGACCGTGAGACTCTCGATGTTTGCACTTCGCTCGGCCGCAGGCAGCCGACGCTGAACAGGCGCATCCTTGCCGAGGAGGTGATACAGGTCGGAGGAAATGATCACTACACCGACCGACAACATTGCGACCGCGATGCCACTGAATTCGATCCTTTCAGGTGCGCCATTGAGAAGGACCGACATGCCGATGAAGGTGGCGAGCGGCCCCATGGCGATCCCGGTGGTGGCTAAGTAGCGTTTGCGAATTTGGACGACAATATCGTTGGTACTCAACAGTTCTGCTCCCCATGCGGCTACATGCAGAACAGTCACGATACCAACCAGAATTCCGAGGATGCCTACACCCAAGACCGGCTCCATGCTCATCGCGACGCTGATATCCGACGGATTGGATTCGTTCAGCGAGATAATCCAAACGACCAGCTGCATCATCGTTGCAACTGCGGCGTACACAACCAGCCCGCGTGCCAACTGCGCGGCAACCTGCCTCCAGAACGCACTCGTACCGGATGAAACTTCTCGCGCGATGGCGTCCTCGAACTCGTCGGAATTGGTACTCATCGGGTCCCCCTCGTTAGTGAGAACAGAAGTCGAGACGACTTCTGGCCCCCGCATTGTCGAGAGCCGAACAGATTGGCATGGGGCACCGACAAGTTTGTTGATTCGAACCAACCTGCCGGTGTTGGGTGGCGCCGACCAAGCTGAAGGTGAGTGAGCGCGGTACTCTGCAATGTTGCAGCGGCAGCCGGGGGCACAGTTGACTGTGTCTACCGATACGCAGAACAAGGTGGTAGCAGCACACGTGATTACTGGTGAGGTCAAAAGCAAGGTTGACGCGGTTTGGGATGCCTTCTGGACGGGCGGCATATCCAATCCCCTCGAGGTGATGGAACAGATCACGTATCTGCTGTTCATCCGGCGTCTCGACGACGAGCAGACGCTTGCGCTCAGCAAAGCCAACATGCTCGGCCGCCCTGTGGAAGGAAACCCCTTTCCGATCGGAACCGACGACGAAGGGCGTGACTACGACGAGTTGCGTTGGTCGCGGATCAAGAACATGTCTGCCGATGAGGCCTTCGCAGTGGTCGATCAGCGCGTCTTTCCCTTCATCAAGAACATTCGTGGTGAGGATTCCACGTACGCGCACTTCATGAAGGATGCGCGACTCACAATCCCCAATGCAGGGATGCTCCAGCGCGTAATCGACCGCCTTGACGGTGTTCCCATGGAAAATTTGGATACCAAGGGCGACATCTACGAGTACCTGCTCTCCAAGATTGCGAGTGCCGGTCAGAACGGTCAGTTCCGTACCCCTCGCCACATCATCCAGCTGATGGTCGAGATGATGGAACCCAAGCCTGGCGATCGCATTGTCGATCCTGCCTCGGGTACCTGTGGCTTCTTGGTCGGGGCATCCGAATACATGCGCGCAAATCACGCTGACTCGATCAATTCCGGGGCGGGTCACGAGCAGTACCACCACGACATGTTCCATGGCTTCGACTTCGACAACACAATGCTTCGAATCGGCTCGATGAACATGATGCTTCACGGTGTCGAGCAGCCCGACGTTCGATACCGAGATTCGTTGGCGGAAGCCAATACCGGTGATGCCGGCGCGTATTCGTTGATCCTTGCCAATCCGCCGTTCGCGGGCTCGCTGGATTACGAGAACACCGCAAAGGATTTGCAGCAGATCGTCAAGACCAAGAAGACGGAATTGCTGTTCCTGGCTCTCTTCCTGAGGCTCCTCAAGCCCGGTGGGCGCGCGGCCGTCATCGTGCCGGACGGCGTGATGTTCGGAAGTTCCAAGGCTCACAAGGAGCTTCGCAAGATCCTGGTTGAGGACCAAAAGCTCGACGCGGTTGTGAAGCTGCCTTCTGGCGTGTTCAAGCCGTATGCCGGTGTCTCCACAGCGATTCTCTTCTTTACGAAAACGGACTCCGGTGGAACCGACAACGTCTGGTTCTACGACGTTCAGTCCGATGGCTACTCGCTCGACGATCGACGCACACCATTGCTCGATGAGGACAAGTTAGGTGTACTCGCCGCGGTCTCCGGCGACGAACATGCGAAGAACAACTTGCCGGATGTGTTGCATCGCTGGAATCTTCGTGATTCACATGAGATCAACAGGCCGCGCACGGAGCAGTCATTCTGCGTCTCGAAGGCTGACATCGTGGCTCAGGGGTACGACCTCTCCTTGAATCGGTACAAGGAAATAGTTCACGAAGAGGTTGAGCATCGTTCTCCTGCAGCCATTTTGGACGATCTGGATCGCCTCGAGAAGGAAATTGTCGACGGCATGGCTCAGCTCCGCGACATGCTCGCCGGTGGTTCGGAATGACCGCCTGGCCGACAGTTGAGTTGGGTGAGCTGATGGTTAAACGTGCAGGTTCGGTGGACCCGTCAAAACATCCGGATGAAGTATTTGATCTCTACAGCATTCCGGCATTCGATGCCGGTGCGCCCGAAATAGTATCAGGATCAGGAATCGGATCCTCGAAGCAGATCGTTTCTGCTGGAGATCTTCTTCTGTCGAGGATTGTGCCGCATATTAGGCGAGCATGGGTAGTTGGATCTGACCAGGGGCGAAGGCTGATTGCCTCTGGTGAGTGGATGGTTTTCCGCTCCGATCGGATTCACGCTGATTGGCTTCGGCACGTGCTGACTGGCGATGTTTTTCATGCTCAGTTGATGCAGACAGTGGCGGGGGTTGGCGGCTCTCTGATGAGGGCTCGCCCTGCGCACGTTGCAACGATAGCGATCCCGCTCCCTCCCCTCCCCGAACAGCGCCGGATAGCGGCGATTCTCGATCATGCCGATACCCTCCGTGCCAAGCGCCGCGAAGCGCTCGCCCAGTTGGAGGAGTTAACCCAGTCGATATTCATCGACATGTTTGGAGATGCGGGCTCTAAAGATACCCTGTTCCGTACGGTGAATATAGGAGAAATAGCTCTTCAAGTTACCGATGGCGAACATCAAACGCCGAAGCGGGAGAGCGAAGGCGTCCTACTGCTCTCGGCTCGCAATGTGCATCACGGTAGGCTTGACCTGGGCACTGTTGATCATATTGGAACCTCAGAATATGAGCGTATCCGCAAGCGTTGTGACCCAAAAGTCGGCGACATCTTAATTTCGTGTTCTGGGTCGATTGGGCGTGTAGCGGTGGTCCCGGAGATGGAGCCGTTCTCGCTAGTGAGAAGTGTTGCATTGGTGCGATTCCCTCCTGATCAATTGCTTCCGAATTTTGTTATGCATTACCTGCGGACACCGCAGTTGCAACGAATGATGCAGCAACGCGCGAATTCCTCTGCTCAAGCTAATCTTTTTCAGGGGCCGATTAGAGAACTTCCAATCGTCGTACCTCCAATCGGGCTGCAGAAGTCTTTTGAATTGAAGGCAGCTCAGATCGATGTACTAAAGCGCCAACAGCAGAGTGCGCTCGGCGCCTTTGATGACTTATTTGCTTCTCTCCAGCACCGGGCTTTTCGAGGAGAACTCTGAAATGAAAGCCTCCGAAACAACCTTGATGGACTTCCTGAGGACGGGAGTGCAATTCGAGATCCCTATCTATCAGCGCACGTACTCGTGGACGGTGCAGCAGTGCAAGACGCTGTGGGATGACGTTGTGCGTGCAGGTGGCAGTGATCGCGTCGGGGCGCACTTCATCGGCTCGATTGTCCATATCAGCAAGGGGCAATCAAACCTGACGAGCCAAGAACCACTCTTGGTGATCGATGGTCAGCAACGGTTGACGTCTGTAACGCTACTGATCCATGCGCTTGCTTCGGAACTGGCGAAGCTACCCGCGTCGGAACAGCAACCGCTCGATGGATATTCACCCACGAAGCTACACAAACGCTTCCTCATCAATGATGACGAGGACGACGATCGCCGGTACAAGCTACTTCTCACTCAGACGGATCGATCTACTCTCATCGCTCTGCTTGACAATCGTCCTCGCCCAGAAGACCATTCACTGCTGGTCACGGCGAATCACGAGTGGTTCTGTCAAGCCATTCAGGACTATGTTCGGCAGGGTGGAGACCTCGCCGTCGTTTGTCAGGGACTGGCGAAACTGATGGTTGTGGACATCGCGCTTGCACGCGATCAGGAGAATCCGCAGTTGATCTTCGAGTCGATGAACTCGACAGGCAAGGAACTCAGCCAAGCAGACTTGATTCGGAATTACGTACTGATGGGTGCGCCAAACCGACTGCAGCGAGATCTATATGAAAAATATTGGCGTCCAATGGAGTTGGGATTCGGCCAGTCGGCGTACGCAACCCAATTCGATGCCTTTGTCCGCAACTATCTCACGATGAAAACGGGAGTGACGCCGAAGCGCGACGAAGTTTACGAGGCGTTCAAGAAGCACTCTCGGAATCTTGCGGGATCAGACGGAGATATCAACGCCGCTGATCATCTACACAAGGTGCTCAGTGGGCTACGCGATCATGCCGGCTACTATTGCCGAATTGCACTAGGTAGGGAAGAGGATGCGACGCTGCGAGATGCGTTCGCCGACTTCAATGAACTGAAGGCCGACACGGCCTACCCTGCAATGCTCGAGTTTTACAACGACTACGAAGACGGCGTAATCAGTCGCGATGATTTCGTTGAGGTCATTCGGATGTTGGAATCGTACGTATTCCGTCGAGCCGTGTGCGGGATCCCCCCCAACTCGCTGAAGCTTACGTTCCAGAACTTGGCGAAGACGATCGACAAGTCGAACTACCTCGACAGTCTTGCGGCAAATCTTCTCAGTCTCGGGACGTACAAGAAGTTTCCGAATGACGAGACGTTCGCCGCTGCCCTGCACCGTTTCGATGCGTACAATTTCAAACGCCGCTTGTATCTCCTTCGTAGATTGGAGAATTGGGCGACAAAAGAACCTGCTCAGGTTGGACAGTACACAATCGAGCACATCCTGCCGCAGAACCCGGACCTGTCGCCTGCATGGCGCGAATCGCTCGGAGCTGAATGGGAGCGGGTTCAAGGGGAGTGGTTGCATTCCCTGGGAAATCTGACTCTGACCGGATATAACTCGGAGTACAGTGATCGACCGTTTTCGGAGAAGCGTGATATCAAGGGTGGCTTTCGGGACAGTCCGCTTCGGCTGAACAAGAGTCTGCGGGATCTTGCGGTTTGGGATGAGTCAGCAATCATGGACCGGGGAACTGAATTAGCACAGCGGGCGGTGGAGGTCTGGTCTCGGCCGAGTATGCCGGAAGGTGTTGCAGTAGATGCGCTTACGTCGGGTCCGCAGTATGGCGTAGACAACTTTGAGCATCTGAGATCCCAGCGTATCCGTGAGATGTATGACGCGCTGGTAAGGGAATTGCGGGCTCTCGATTCGACGATAGCGATTGAGTACCGCAAGGTGCACATCGATTTCGCAGCTAACGGTACGTTCATGGATCTCGTTCCGCAGGCGGGTGGATTGCGTATCCAACTACATGTTCCTTACGAAGAGCTCGATGATCCGCGTGAAATCTGTGCAGATGTCAGTGACATCAGCCGTTGGGGTACGGGCGAAACCCGTTTCCTCCTGGCCGCATACGATGAATTGCCCTATGCGTTGGGACTGATTCGACAGGCTTTCGACAGGCAGTTGGACGTGGAGTGAATCATGTCTGAGGAATATCTGATCCGCCTGCCGCGTGTTCTGCGCGACGGTGACAGCGCTGGTGCTGTGGATGTACTGCAGGAGTACTTCACTCGCAAGGTCCAGAAGACGGGCTATTTGCGAACCGGAGCGCTGTGGGATTCTTGGGATCCGAGCGGGCACCGTCTCAAGGACGTCGACCGATTCACCGCGGAAGATCTTGTCGCGGTGACACTCCTGTCGGTCAAGGTGCCTGGGCAGGGAGCCTT
Source organism: Rhodococcus sp. no. 34 (assembly GCF_054589475.1). NCBI lineage: Bacteria > Bacillati > Actinomycetota > Actinomycetes > Mycobacteriales > Nocardiaceae > Rhodococcus > Rhodococcus sp. no. 34. The sequence continues at coordinate 429,315 of NZ_BAAILK010000047.1, read as the reverse complement.
GATCTTGCTCGGAGAGAAGAACGACGAGTTGAACGCATTGCTCGTCGAAGTCGGTCCAGATCGTGACCTTGCGAGTGAATCCGAAGAGATGACAGCGGATTCAGCGGCATGGCGCCTGGAAACAGCGCTGCGAGAAATTCATGGGGTTGGCCGAACGATCGCCTCGAAACTCATTGCGCGCAAACGTCCTCGGTTGTACCCGATTTACGACGACGTAGTAGGCCGGGTGCTCGAGACCAAAGCAGCCCACCTGGAACCGGTGCGACAATCTCTGCACGCGCGCAATGGCGAACTTCATCAGCGGTTGCTGGATTTGCGCGATCGGGCCGGCTTGGGCGAAGACGTGCCAGCCGTTCGAATCCTGGACGTGCTTGCCTGGATGCAGGGCAAGGGATACAAGCCGATCGCCTCGTAAGGAGACCTGATGGAGCAACGCACGTGGCAGTTGGGAGCGTTGCCGATACCGATTATCGACGCCTTTGTCGGTGAGCACGAATACATGTCGAATATGTATCCCGCTCCGACGCTGCACCGTGGTCAGCTCTTTCCCTCGAGTGAGCATGCCTACGCTGCGGCGAAGTCGAGTGATCCAACGGTGATCCGTGCGATCCTCGCCACCGATGATCCTGCCGAGGCTAAGAAGATCGGCCGCACCGCGACGCTCGTTGAAGGTTGGGAAGCTTCGAAGTTTCGCGTCATGGAATCGGTCGTCACGTCAAAGTTCGTACAAAACCCCGATCTGGCAGATCGCCTTCGTAGCACCGGAGGCTCGCTGATTGTCGAAGGCAATGTCTGGCACGACCAAATCTGGGGAAGCTGTAGCTGTTCGCGGCATCGAGACGTTCCAGGTGGGAATGCACTTGGTGTCATCCTCATGGCGGTGAGGATGAGAATGGTCGAATAGGAAGGGTGTGTTTCGCGCGGACTCTGGACCAGAGACCCTCGGCGTCCGAGCCTCGCTTAAACATGTCGGAGGGTGCTACTAACGTCTGTCGGTTCGGTATCGAGTACCTGGACTGTGTAAAGATCAGCGCAGGTTGTGTATCTGTAGAAGGGTGTAAGTCCAATGGTCGGAAACTTTGATTTCCTACATGCTGAATGGCCTCAGCTGCATGCAGAGGCTCGGAAAGCAGAACGAGACGCACTCTTCGATGCCAGGACCACCTGTTTCTATGCACGCCGGACGGTCGAGATCACCGTCAAATGGATTTACCAGATGGAATCCTTGTCGGTGCCCTACAAGGATGATCTAGCGGCCAGGCTCCATGATCCCGCATTTGTGACCATTATCGGTCACTCCCTTCAGTCGAAGATGAACCTCATTCGCAAACTCGGTAACACCGCAGTGCATGAAGCGCGTCCGATTCCCGAGGATGTCGGGCGGAAAGTGCTTGACGAGATGTTCCACATTCTGTCGTGGCTTGCACGGAAATATGCCACGCAGTCGTCGAGTAAACCGTCACCGCAGTTGCAATTCAACCCGCAGTTGCTGCCGAAACCGAGTGGCGGACCTGCAGCGGTGGCCAAGACCGTCGCACAGTTGAAGTCACTCGAAGAGGCAATGGCAGCCAAGGACGCTCTTCTGGAGCAGTCCGAAGCTGAGAAGCAGAATCTAGCCGCGCAGCTTGCCGCCCGTGATGTCGAGAAGAAATCCAGTGAGATCGCGGTTGCGACTCTCGAGCAGTTGGTCGAGCAGCTCAAAGCAGAGGTTGCTGCAGCGCAATCGGCTTCTGCGATCATTCCCGATACTCACAATTACAACGAAGCCCAAACGCGTTCCGAAATAATCAATCTGCTGCTTCGCGAATCCGGCTGGTTGCTTGATGAACCGCGGAACCTCGAGTTCCCCGTCGACGGAATGCCCGACGGAAAGAAGGGATACGTCGACTACGTGCTCTGGGGCAAAGACGGATTGCCGCTAGCTGTTGTCGAAGCGAAGAGGGCATCGAGGGACGCGAACGTAGGTAAGCAGCAGGCAGTGTTGTATGCCGACTGCCTTCAAAAGATGTACGGACAGCGTCCGATCATCTACTACACCAACGGTTTCGATCACTACTTCTGGGACGATCATGACTCGACGCCCCGACCGATCGAAGGATTTCACACGCGTGACGAGCTGGATCTGATCATTCAACGGCGCACTTCGCGAAAGTTGCTCGCTGACACCGCTGTTCCCAAGGAGATTGCGGGGCGTCTCTACCAGGAACACGCGATCAGGAGAGTGGCGGAGCATTTCGAGACCGACAAACAACGAGCCGCGTTGTTGGTCATGGCGACTGGCTCCGGTAAGACACGCACGGTAGTGGCGCTGTCGGACATGATGATGCGCGCTAATTGGGCGAAGCGCATCTTGTTCCTTGCCGACCGCAAAGCGCTGGTCAGGCAGGCAGTCAACGCGTTCAAAGCTCATCTGCCGGACTCGTCACCGGTAAATCTGTTGACAGACAAGAACACCGAGGGTCGGGTCTACGTCTCTACCTATCCGACGATGATGGGCCTCATCAACGAGGTGAACGGTGGTGTACGACGGTTCGGGCCAGGATACTTCGACCTTGTTGTGATTGACGAGGCCCATCGGTCGGTTTACCAGAAATACGGTCAGATCTTTTCCTACTTCGATTCGTATCTGCTCGGTTTGACAGCAACACCCAAGTCCGACGTCGATCACAACACCTACGCACTGTTCAAGCTCGAAGATGGGGTGCCGACCGACGACTACAGCCTCGAGCAGGCAATTGAAGAGAAGTATCTCGTACCGCCGCGAGCTGTACCCGTGCCTTTGAAGTTCCCCTCGCTGGGGATCAAATACGCAGATCTTTCTGAAGAGGAGAAGAAGCGCTGGGAAGGTATCGACTGGGGCGACGATGTCGACGAAGGCGAGATCCTCGACGCGGTGCAGGCTGAGGCAGTCAACAAGTGGCTCTTCAATATCGACACGGTCGACAAGGTCCTCGAGACGCTGATGAAACATGGCCATCATGTCGCCGGCGGCGATAGGTTGGGTAAGACGATCATCTTCGCGAAGAACCAGCGTCATGCAGACTTCATCTCCGAACGGTTCGACGCCAACTATCCGACGTTCAAGGGTTCGTTTGCTCGCGTGATCACCCATCAGGTGACGTTCAGCCAAGACCTGATCGACAAGTTCTCGATGCCTGACCAGGAACCTCACATCGCGATTTCGGTAGACATGCTCGATACCGGAATTGACGTGCCCGACGTCGTGAATCTCGTGTTCTTCAAACCTGTTCGATCGAAGGCGAAGTTTTGGCAGATGGTGGGTCGAGGTACGCGTCTTCGCGAAAATCTCTACGGCCCGGGCCAGGACAAGGAAAACTTCTTCATTTTCGATGTCTGTGGAAATTTCGACTATTTCAACGCGCATCCGGATGCGGCGGATGGGGCTGCGACAGTCTCACTGTCTCAGCGGTTGTTCAGCACCCGAACGGATCTGGTTTTCGCTCTCGGTAAGAACGGAACCGACAACGATCTGCGCGTCGAAGTCGCGGACATGCTGCACAAATCTGTAGTTGCTATGCGGCTGGACAATTTCATCGTCCGCTCCAAGCGCCGACACGTCGAGAAGTATGCCAATCGGGACGAGTGGGAGTCGCTGACCGAGCAAAAAGCAGCGGAGATCGTCGACAACTTGGCTGGTTTGCCGACAGAAGTTCGCGACAGTGACGAGATGGCAAAGCGGTTCGACCTGATGGTTTTACGTGCCCAATTGGCTGTGGTGAACAACGACGGCACGCTGCCCAAGTATCAAGACCCCATCCGAAGCATTGCTGACGGACTGTTGGACCAGGGACTGAGCATTCCCCAGGTGAAGGCGAAAGAAAAACTGCTCCGCGAGGTTGCGAGCGACGAGTGGTGGGAAGACGTCACGTTGCAGATGCTCGAGGAAGCTCGACGAGAACTGCGATCGATCGTGCGTCTGCTTGAAAAGAAGAAAGCGGTGATCGTCTACACCGATTTCAAGGACACTCTTGGTGACGTCGTCGAAATCGATATGCCGACATTGCATTCCGGAACTGATGTCGAGCGCTTCAGGGCCAAGGTGAAGGACTATTTGCGTCGACAGCCAGAGAACTTGGCTCTGCGAAAGTTGCGCACGAACAAGGCGTTGACTCAAGCTGACCTTGAATCACTGGAAGAGCTGTTGGCCCGCAGCGGCGCAGGCGAACCCGAGGATTTCAAACGCGCGGCGGAAAACGCCAAGGGACTCGGCAGGTTCATACGATCCCTGGTGGGACTGGACCAACAGGCGGCAACCGAGGCTTTCTCGGAATTCCTTGACGGGCGTACGGCTACAGCCAACCAGATCGACTTCGTGCATCTCGTGATCGCACACGTGACCAAGCACGGAACCATGGATCCGGCTCTGTTGTTCGAGGCGCCCTTCACGGACGGTGCACCGCAGGGCCCCGGGCAGGTCTTCGAAACGGGCAAATCGCTGCGTTTGGTTGAAGTGCTCCGGAGTATCAATGATTCGGCCGATGCGGTAACAGCGTAGGGAGCCTGCTGATTCGTATGGCAGTTGTCGGTGGGTGGGTCTATTATCGAATGTATGTTCGATAGTGGATCGACGGGCGGTGTCGGGACAGTCGTAGATGACGGCCGTCCTGACGTCGATCCACTCATGTTGCCGGACATGCTCTTTGCGACGGCGCAGAGCGAGAACATGCTTGCCGCGCAAAAGGTGCTCGGTGCATCCATGTTGTCGGAGTCGAGATTCAACGCCGAACTCGACGTGTCCGGTGATGTCGACAAGGCGTGGCGGATCGCATGCAACGAGATCGCGGTCATGCTCACGTGCTCGCGTCGTACTGCCGAAGTCCACATCGAGATCGGTGATGCCCTACGGGAGTTCCTTCCGCTCACCAAGGCCGCCTTCGCTGCCGGCGAGCTGGACTATGCGCGCGTGCGCAAGATTGTCGACGGACTCACCGGGGCCGACCCCGAGGCGATCGCAGCACTCGAGCGCCGAGTACTTGCCTCCGCGCACCGTCTTCCGCCCGGGCAACTGGAGCGCGACATCGAACGTCAGCTCTTTGCCTACGATCCGGACGCTGCCGCCGAACGTCGCCGGAAAATGCTGGAACACCGCGATGTTCGCACGCGTGCAGACCGTCACGGACTCGCCCAGTTGCAGGCAACACTCAACGCGACCGAGGCCGTCGAGGCGCTCGGCCTGATCAACGAGGCCGCCGGAAGCGTCTGCAACCACGATCCACGAAATGCCTCGACGCGCGGGGCTGACGCGCTGGTCGCTCTCCTGCACGGCGAGAACGGGCTACGTTGCCAATGTGGCAGCCAAACGTGCGTGGCTGCGTCCACGGCAGCCCAACCAACTACATCCTCACGACGGAAGCCGTTGTTGCACATCGTGTGTGACCTGGCGACGCTCCTCGGATTGACGTCAGATCCCGCGAGCATCGACGGGTACGGACCGATCGATCCTGATTTTGCTCGCGAGCTTGCTGCCGATTCCACCTGGCAGGCATTGTTCGTAGATTTCCGCGCCCAGGCCGCGGGGAATCGACCGCGTCGGCAGCATGCTCCGACTGTCCTGCCGCTTGTCACCCGACGTGATCGCCCAAGTCGCGAATCGAAAGGCTGCGGGGATCGGATTCGGGAAATGCAACGGTTGGTCGAGCGATCCCCCGACATAGTTCGAAGATCGGATGGGCATGGCGCCCAGCCCGATCCACCTCCCGGCGCGCTGACCTATGCTCCGGGAGCGGCATTGGCGGCGCTTGTACGGGCCGTCGACGGTCACTGCCGGTTCCCTGGTTGTTCGGTGCCCGCGAACAGGTGCCAACTCGACCACATCACCGAGTTCGATCCTTCCGATCCGAGACGTGGTGGGTGGACCATTGCGAGCAACCTCCAATGCCTGTGTCGTCATCACCATCAGGTGAAGACATACAGGTTGTGGACGCCGGTAATGCTGGAGGATCGAGCCATTCACTGGACCGACAACACCAGCGGGTTGACGGCTGTCACAGTTCCGGAGAGGATCTGACCTGTGCCGGAGGGACAATGCGCTGGAATCGTCGGCGGGGGAATTGGCGGGCTGACGGCTGCCATCGCGCTCCGCAAAGCAGGCTGGGATGTCACCGTGTACGAGCGTGCGTCCGAGTTCACGGAGGTAGGCGCCGCCGTCGTGCTGTTTCCCAACGCGCTGGCAGCGTTGGACGAAATCGGTGTAGGTGAACAGGTCAGGGCTAACTCCCTTCCGTACAGCTCGGGCGCGATCAGGAATCTGCGCGGGCAAAATCTGGTGACGCGCAGAATTGGTGACCTCGCCGGCGGACGCGATCTGGTGACAATCCACCGCGCCGTTCTGATCGAGGTGTTGGTTCGCGCCCTCCCCGCCGAGTGTCTACGCACCGGAACCAGGGTGACGGGTGTGGGCTGCGGGGATCACGGCCGCGGCGAGATCGTCACCGACGGTGATACCGCTCGATACGACCTTGTCGTTGCCGCGGACGGTGTGCATAGTGTTGTGCGACAGCAGATCTGGCTCGGCGAGGGAACCGTGGTACATACCGGAGTGTCAGCTTGGCGCTGGATCGTCGATGGCCCACCGCCGAATTTTGTCGGACAGGTGTGGGGGGTTCGAGGGGAGTTCGGGATTCTCCCGTTGGCGGGCAACCGCACCTACGCCTTCGCGGGTGCGCAACGCGGCGTCGAGAGTCTCGCGCATTTTGCCGACTGGCCCGAACCGGTGTCGCAACTGGTCGCGAACGCTGATCCGGCTCGCATCATCGAGAACGAGTTGCTCGAGATTCGGACCCCGAAGTTGTTGACACGCGGCAAAGTTGCGTTGATCGGAGATGCCGCTCATGCCATGCGACCCCACCTCGGGCTAGGTGCGGCTTTGGCGATCGAGGACGCAGTTACTCGCCTGCTGGCGGCGGTGCGTGACGTCGTTGTGCGGTTGACTCCCGACATTCTTGCCTTGTCGGTATTCGGTGTGATCAACCGTTGGCGGCCTAAGCCGATCGAGAGGCACTGACTTCGAAGATGGTCTCCAGACCGTCTTCTTCGTCCCACTGCTCACCGACTTCGTTGAAACCGTACTGGCTGATCAGATTTCGTGATGCGATGTTGTCCGGACTGATGGTCGCTCGAACGGTGTGTACTTCGGATTCGCGACTTGCGACGTCGAGAAGTATCTCGAGGGCGGTTCGTGCGTAGCCCTGACGCCGGAACGCCGGGTCGATGCGATATCCGACCTCCACCATCCCGCGCGCATCGGGGCGACCGTGGAATCCGGCCAACCCCACCGGCGTCGAGGTGCGGGCATCGACTGCGATGCGGGTGATCCACGCGCTGTCGAGGGGATTCTCTGCTATCTGCTTGCTACGGTAGCGCCACAAGCCCTGGCATTCTTCGCCGAGGAGATACGGGGTCAGGAGGTCGGGTGCGAGTTCCATTGCAAGAGTGGCGTTGTCTTCACCAAGTGCGTGGAGGGCGAGTGATGGAACCTGGACCAGTTGAAGTCCACGTCCGCCGAGTGTCCAGGGTAGTTCGGTGACTGTCACAGGTCGGCGATCGGAGTCGACAGCGTTATGTCGACGCCGATGCTCCGGAGATTGCCGTCGAGAACCTGCCAGATGGAGCGCCCCAGGAACTCGGCCAATTCCGCACTGGACACATCGGAACCCGGCTGGCTGAGCCAACGGTTGACGCTGACGTCGACCAATCCGATGACGCCGAAAGCCAAGGGCTCCGCCATCTTCGACGGTTTGCCACGGCTGGTGAGGATCGTGCCCAACAAATTTCCCAATTGGACGGCGATGGCCGTCTTGGTTCCGGTCACCACTTTCGAACCGGTGGCCCGCGTACTCGGCGAGCCCTTGCCTAAAAAGTGGTGCAGTCGTGGATATTTCACAATCCACTGAAGGTAGGTCTCGACGGCCCGTGAGATGGCCTCGCCGACGGTGCCCTTCGGCGTGAGAGTGGGGGCCAGGTCGGTCATCATCATCTCGAGGATGCGGACTCGCAGCTGCTCGTCGAGGTCGGCTCGATCCTTGAAGATCCGGTAGACAACGGAACGGGGGACGTCGGCGCGCTCGGCGATCTGCTGGACGCCGACGTCGGCGCCACCTTCGTTGACTGCATCGAGTGCTGCGTCGAGGATCCGCGCTTTGCGCTGCTCCTTGTGATCGTTCCAGCGAGTGCTGCGCCCGTCGGGCTGCGCCGACTCGGCTGTTTTTGTCATAAATCGAACGATACTCACCCCGCCATTGACTGGACAAGATGTCTCACATACTTTGGTGGGACAGCGTGTCACACACAGATACCGTTCTCTTCAGGAGTGGCAATGAGTAACAGGGTTTTTGTCGTCGGCGTCGGCATGACGAAGTTCGAGAAGCCGGGAGCCCGCGAGTGGGACTACCCCGACATGGCACGCGAGTCGGGTACCAAGGCGCTCGAAGACGCGGGTATCGACTACACCGAGGTCGAGCAGGCATACGTCGGCTACGTCTACGGCGAGTCCACCGCAGGTCAGCGCGCTGTCTACGAGCTCGGTCTGACGGGTATCCCCATCGTCAACGTCAACAACAACTGTTCGACGGGATCGACCGCGCTCTACCTCGCCACGCAGGCGGTCAAGAGTGGTCAGGCCGACTGCGCACTCGCGCTGGGCTTCGAGAAGATGCAATCCGGGTCGCTCGGATCCACCTACGACGACCGCGAACAGCCCCTCATGCGGCACCTCCTCGCTCTCGCCGAGCTGCAGGAGTTCGCGATGCCGCCCGCTCCGTACATGTTCGGCGCGGCCGGCGTCGAGCACATGGAACGCTTCGGAACCACTGCCGAGCAGTTCGCGAAGATCGCCGTCAAGAACCACAAGCACTCGCTGAACAACCCGTACGCCCAGTTCCAGGACGAGTACACCCTCGAGCAGATCCTCGAAGCACGCCAGATCCACGGGCCGCTCACCAAGCTCCAGTGCTCGCCCACCTCGGACGGATCCGGTGCGGCGATCATCGCCAGCGAAGCATTCGTCGAGAAGCACGGCCTCGCTGCTCAGGCGATCGAGATCGTCGGGCAGGCCATGGTCACCGATATGAACAGCACTTTCGAGGACAAGAGCGCCATCAGCCTCGTCGGCGCAGACATGACCCGCAAGGCCGCCGAGAAGGTGTACGCCCAGGCCGGGATCACCGCCGACGACGTCGACGTCATCGAACTCCACGACTGCTTCTCCACTAACGAGTTGCTGACCTACGAGGCACTTGGACTGTGCGCCGAAGGTGACGGCGGCAAGCTCGTCGACGCCGACGACACCACCTATGGCGGACGCTGGGTGGTCAACCCGTCCGGCGGCCTCATCTCGAAGGGCCACCCCCTCGGAGCAACAGGCCTCGCGCAGTGCGCCGAACTCACCTGGCAGCTCCGCGGAACCGCGGACAAGCGTCAGGTCGACGGCGCGAAGGTCGCCCTCCAGCACAACATCGGACTCGGCGGTGCAGTTGTCGTGACCGCATACAAGCCCTACGCACGCTGAATCACACCCTCAACCCGCTAGCTATCCACTAGGAGTTTCATCATGGCTTCCGTTTCCGTCTCCGCCGTACTGCCCGCATCCCCCGAGAAGACCTGGGATGCGCTCTCCGATCTGTCTCGCTGGGAAGAGTGGCTCACCATTCACCAGGGCTGGAAGAGTGAACTCCCCACCGAGGTGGCTTTGGGCGCCAAGTTCACCGAGGTCGTCTCCGTGATGGGTATGGCCAACAAGATCGAGTGGACCGTCGAAGAGGTCGAGGTTCCGAAGATGGTCAAGATTGCCGGTACCGGAATGGCCGGCGTCACCGTCGAATTCGTTCTCTCGGTCGAGGCCGACGGTGCGGGTTCGAAGGCAACCGTCGACGCCAGCTTCAAGGGCACCATGATCGTCGGGCCGATCGGCAAGGCAGTTGCCAAGAACGCCAAGGCTGATCTCGAGGCCTCGCTGGCCAAGTTCGCCGAGCTGGTCGGGTAACGGCTCGATGACGACACCGAAGACCAACGCGGTCGAATTCGATACGTCCGGGCTGGACGTATGGACCGATCCGGAGCACTTCGAGGTGACAGCCGAGCGCATCGCCGAATATGCCGCTGCCACAAACGACCCCATCGAGCGACACCTGAAAGGTGAGATCGCTCCGCCGGTCTTCGCGGTGGTACCCGTCTTCATGTCGATGGCACCCGCTGCGCTGTCGGTGGCGCCGGTCGAACTGCTGATGAAGCTCGTTCACGGTGAGCAGGACTTCCTGTTCCACCGTCCGATCTACCCTGGCGACCATCTGGTCGCTCGCGCCAAGCCCATCGGATTCGAGGGCCGGGACAACGGGTCCACCGTCGTCATCTACGTCGAAACCAAAACCGACAAGGGTGAATTGGTCAACGAGCAATGGATGACAGCGTTCTTCCGCAAGGTCGACGCGGGCCCCGGACTGGGCGAGAAGGCTCCCGAACACCGATTCGACGACGCTCTTCGCGCTGGTAGTCCCGCAGCGGTGGTGAATCAGCACATCGACGAGGACCAGACGTTCCGGTACTCACCGGCTTCCGGCGATCCGATGCCGATCCACCTTGACGAGGAGATCGCTCGGATGTCCGGGCTCCCCGGAATCATCAACCACGGACTGTGCACGATGGCGTTCACGTCGTGGGGAGCCCTGACCGAACTGGCAGGCGGCGAGACCGAGCGGTTGCGCCGTCTCGCAGTGCGATTCGCGAAGCCTGTGCTCCCGACCCAGGACATCGAGACGGTGTTCTACAAGTCGGGTTCGGCAGACGGAGCCACGTCGTACTCGTACGAAACCAGCGCGGTCGGTGACCTGGTCATCAAGGACGGCCTCGCGGTCATCGCCGACAAATGAGTCTTCATGTCCGACAACTGAACTGATGGGAATTTGAACTGATGGGAAGTCTCGACGGTCGCGTAGCGATCATCACCGGAGCAGGACGCGGCATCGGCCGTGAGCATGCGCTGCTCTTCGCTCGTGAGGGTGCGAGCGTCGTGGTCAACGACCTCGGCGGCGCAAACGACGGTTCCGGTGCAGATGCCGGCCCCGCGCAGCAGGTAGTCGACGAGATCGTTGCCGCAGGCGGCAAGGCCGTTGCCAACACCGACAACATCGCCACCTGGGACGGTGCCGAGGGCCTCGTCAAGCAGGCCGTCAGTGAGTTCGGCCGACTCGACGTCCTGGTCAACAACGCCGGCATTCTTCGTGACGCCTTCATCGCGGGTATGGACGAGAGCCAGTGGGACGCAGTCATTGCCGTGCACCTCAAAGGGCACGCAGCGACACTGCACCACGCTGCCGCATACTGGAAGGACCAGAGCAAGGCAGGCGAGACCGTCAACGCTTCGGTCATCAACACTGCTTCGGCTTCGGGTACCTTCATGCCCAATGCGGGCCAGGGCAACTACGGTGCAGCCAAGGCGGGCATCGCAGCCCTGACGTTGGTGGCCGCTGACGAGCTCGATCGATACGGCGTGCGCGTCAACGCAATTGCGCCGATCGCGCGTACTCGACTGACGCTGGCGACACCCGGTATGGGTGCGCTCTTCGCGGCCGAGGTCCCCGAGGGTGAGTTCGACGCGTTTGCGCCGTCCAACATCTCGCCGCTCGTGGCCTATCTCGCGGCGGCGGACTGCAAGCTCACCGGCAAGGTGTATGCCGTTCAGGGTGGGGCCATCACGGAACTCGCCGGCTGGCACGGTGTGAACACCATCGAGAGCGAGGGTCCCTGGACCACCGCTGACCTCGCAGAACGACTGTAAGCGCATGGCACGCAACGCATACGAACTCGGCCTCGGGCTGAGTGAGGAGCACACCGCGCTTGCAGATTCGGTGCGCTCCTTCGCCGAGCGCACCATCACCACCGAGCAGGTACGCGCGGCCGTGGAGTCGCGGACCGAGGACAAGTTCCCCCAGTTCTGGACGGCACTCGTCGGGCAGGACCTTCTTGGGCTCGCGGTTCCGGAAGAGCAAGGTGGTCACGGCGCCGGCCTGCTGACCTTGGCGGTGGCACTGGAAGCATTAGCCCGCACAGTCTCTCCCGGCCCGTTCGTTCCGACGGTATTGGCAAGTGCCGTTCTCGGTGTCGCCGATTCCAAGGCGGGACCCGAGTTCCTGCCCGGTCTGATCGACGGAAGTCGTACGGCAGCAGTCGCCTTGGGTGCACCGTTGGCGGCCGAGTCGTCGGACGGTGGGTACAAGATCACGGGCGCACTCGACGGTGTGCTCGGTGGTGAGCACGCCGACGTACTTCTGGTTCCGATCCAGTTGCCCGAGGGCGTTCGCTACGCGGTGCTCGAGAGCAGCGCAGTCGCGATCACCGTGCAGGACAGCATCGACGTGCTGCGCGGCAGTGCGCGGATCGAAGCTGACAATGTTCAGATCAGCGCCGAACGGGTACTCGACGGTCTCACCGAGGCGCGGGTACGGTCCATTGCCGCAGTCGTTCTCGGCGCCGAAGACGTCGGCGTCATGTCCTGGTGTGTTTCCACTGCGTCGGAGTACGCCAAGACCCGTGTGCAGTTCGGGCGACCCATCGGCCAGTTCCAGGGCGTCAAGCACAAGTGTGCGCAGATGGGCATTGCGCTCGAGCAGGCACGCGCCGTTGTGTGGGATGCGGCAAGCGCATTGGACAAGGGCGACGACACGGCAGATTTTGCCGCCGACATCGCCGCAGTCATCGTGCCGGACGCCGCAGTGCAGGTAGCGCAGGACTGCGTGCAGGTTCACGGCGGCATCGGATTCACGTGGGAGCACGACGCACACCTGTACTACCGCCGCGCGCTCTCGATCCGCGGCATTCTCGGCACCCGCGAGGATCGAGCCAATCGTGTTGCGCAGCAAGCACTTGACGGTGTCAGCCGGGCTTCGGTTCTCGAACTGCCGCCGGAGGCAGAGGAGATCCGCGGCGGCATCGCGGCCGAGCTTGCCAAGTTGGTCGAGCTCGACGAGGACGACCAGCTGATCGCGCTCGGCGACGGCGGCTGGGTTCAGCCTCACCTGCCGAAGCCGTACGGGCGCAGCGCCGCTCCGCTCGAGCAGATCGTCATCTCCCAGGAGATCAAGGCTGCGGGTATCTCGATGCCGCAGCTCCTGATGGGCACCTGGGCCGTGCAGGCCGTCGTAGCGCATGGTTCGGACAAGCAGAAGCAGGAATTGGCAGTACCGACCCTGCAGGGTGAGCTGGTGTGGTGCCAGCTCTTCAGTGAGCCCGGTGCTGGTTCCGACCTCGCATCACTGTCGACGAAGGCCGAAAAGGTCGACGGCGGTTGGAAGATCACCGGTCAGAAGATCTGGACCACGGTTGCTCAGTTCTCCGACTGGGCGATGCTGATCGCCCGTACGGACGCCGGCAAGCCGAAGCATCAGGGCATCACCTACTTCGTGCTCGATATGTCGACACCGGGCATCACCGTCCGCCCGCTGCGTGAGATGACGGGCTCGGCGCTGTTCAACGAGGTGTTCCTCGACGACGTGTTCATCCCCGACGAGAACGTGGTCGGTGAGGTCAACGACGGGTGGAACGTCGCCCGGACGACGCTGGCCGGCGAGCGCGTCGCACTGAGCCAGAAGATGGAGGCGTACGCCTCGGACTCCGATCTGCTGAAGTTCGCGAAGTCGGCAGACCTGAGCCCGATCGGACGCTACCGTGTCGGCGAGCTGGTTGCCGAGAGCCAGGCCATCGACCTCATCGGCTCCCGCGTTGTGCTCAAGCAACTTTCGGGGATCGACGTGAGTACGACGTCGAGCGTCGGCAAGCTGTTGGCGATGAAGATCAGCCAGTCGATCGCCGAGTTCGTCGTCGCCGAACTGGGTGCTGCCGGAGCGGTCAGCATCCCAGGTCAGCCAAGCGACAAGGCGATGGAGCAGCTCATTTCGGGCCGCGCCACCACCATTTACGGCGGCACAACCGAGGTGCAGCTCAACGTGATCGGTGAGCGCATGCTCGGATTGCCGCGAGACTGAGGGTATTTACCGGCGAGGCTCAGTCCTGGATTCTTCTCCAGGGCTGAGCCTCTTCCAGTTCGAAGGCCAATTCGAGGAGCGTGCGCTCGTCGCCGAGATCGGCGGAGAAATGCGCAGCCAACGGCAAACCATTGCTGGTCTGATGCATCGGTAGCGAAATCGCGGGACCTCCGGAGATGTTGTTCAGTGGCGTGAACGATGTGTACGCGATCAGCTTGTCGAAGAGTTCCTCGAAAGGCTGAGCGGGAGAGAGGTATCCCAGCTCGGGGGTGGTGTGCCCCAGGGCCGGCGAGAGCACGACGTCGTACTTCAAGAACATGGCGCTGTACTGCTGCTGGAGCCGTCGCAGACGGTAGAGCACGCGCGGCGTCTTCACCAGGTTCTTCCGGTACAGCGTGTAGAGGCCCTTGGTGAGATTGTCGGTGCCGGACTTGTCGAAGTCGGGTCCGAGCATTTGTTTGCCACCGGTGGAGATGGCAAACGACAGAAAGCCCCAGTAAATGCTGAAGTCGTCGATGAATTCGGGGCCGACGGGCAGTGCTGCGTCCTCGACATGATGGCCAAGGCTTGCAAGGAGTTCGGCCGTAGCTTCGACGGACTTGCGCGTCTCGTCGTCCGTCTTGGTGACGGTGACGGAATCGGCGATCACGCCGACGCGCAGGCGGGTTGAGCTGGGTCCTTCGATCAAGCGAACCGGTGCGAGTCGCGGATTGCGGTAGTAGTTCTCAGCCGCAGACATCCATCGTGCAGTGTCGCGAACAGTGCGAGTAACGGCGCCCTGGGCGATCAACCGGATCGGCATCGACTTGTCGGCCGGATCGGCGATGGTGCGTCCGCGAGTGGGTTTGAGTCCGACGAGTCCGCAGGCAGCGGCGGGAATGCGAATCGATCCACCGCCGTCGTTGGCGTGCGCGATCGGGAGTACGCCGGCAGCAACAAGCGCGGCTGCGCCTCCCGAGGAAGCGCCCGACGAGTACGCCGGATTCCACGGGTTGTGGACGGGTTCTTCCGTCATGTATTCGGTGGACGCACTGAATCCGAACTCGGGCAGTCGGGTCTTGCCGATCGAAATGGCCCCGGTGGAGAGGAACTGCTTCGCGAAATCGCTGTCGGCTTTGGCGGGGATCGCGGTGAAGGCGGTACTGCCCTGCTGGGTGGGAAGGCCGGCGCTGTCGGTGTTGTCCTTGATCGCGGTGGGGACACCGGCAAAGACGCCCATGGCGGGCCGGTTGCTCCTGGCGAGGGCACGATCGAAATCAGTGCAGGCCAGACCGTTCAATTGCCCCTGCACTGCCTCGGCGCGGGCGATCGATGCCTCCATGACTTCCCGTGCGGTCACCTCGCCTGATTCGATCCGGGCGGCGACGCCGGTGGCGTCGAGGTCGCCCAGGGCGTCGTCGGTGAAAGCGTGGATGGGGGTGTTCGCGGTCATGGGGATCCTTGTCAGGCGGAGGCACTCAGGTCGTCCGTCCAGCATATTGGACGGACGACCCCTGAGTGGCGCTATCTGTGGATTGCGGTATCAGCTACCGAAGATCGTCACTGCCTGCTCTGCTGCCTGCGGCGCCTGCTGGAACACTCCCTGTGGGATGAACTGCTGCGGAATGAACTGCTGGGGGCCTAACTGCTGGAAGTTCGTGACCATCGGGTGGATGACGTTGTTGAATACATCGTTGAACATGTGTTGTGTCCTTCGGTTACAGCGTTTTCGAACTTCTGACTCCATCGACACTAAGCACGGTTCTGACGAGTTTCAACGAAAATTGCTGATACACAGGCAAGTTCAAGTTCATTGCCAGCTGGGGGCCAGGAATCGGTCTTCCTTCACAGCTTGGACGCTGCGCCGTGCAGGTTCTTGGCTGTCGGGGAGGTCTCGACGGATTTGGGATCGGGGTACGTGCCCAGTACGCGATCGGCAGTTCCCGCGGTGGTGACGGTGAACCAGTAGTGCTCGTTCTTGAAGTGGTGGTTGCGGTGATTGCGCCAAACCGACCGGTAGAGAGCAGTTTTCGGCTTGTAGTCACTGTGGATGAGGAAATGTGTCCACTCGTAACCGAGGCCGAGCACGGAAATGAAGGTCAGGAACGTCAGACCGAGTTCGACGCGGGGAAATGTCAGGAGGGCGACGGCTGTCAGAACGGGAATCACGATCAGGAGCGTCTGCCACGGGATGAAGATGAGTGAGACGGTTCGCGGCGCAAAGTGGTGTTCCCGATGGCTGCGCGCCAGCCGTGAATCGAGTGTGACGCCGGCAATGGTTCGCGGCTTCCAATGGAGAACGAAGACGTGAATGATCCACTCCACGAAGGGGAATGCGGCAAGCATCACGAGCGGAACGAGGGCGTCGGTGATCTGCCAGTTGCCCACTGCGATGCGCGCCGCCGCGGCGGCCAGCAGCATGGTGCCGATCATCCACGGCGTCGGTGACTTGCGGAACGTCCGTGCGGCATCGGCGAGAGTGAGAGGCTTGCTCATGGTTTCAGTCCTTCCAGGAAGGTGAGAGCGTCGCCGATTGCCGTCGTGCCGGTGTGAAGGAGCTGTGCGGCTGACGTCTCGGCAGTTGGCTCGTCGTGTGAAGTGATGGCGGAGGCCAGTTTTCGATACAGGTCGGTCTGGCCGACTTCGGCGACCATGACGGATGCAAGTGCAGTCATAGCCGGCTCGTATGCAGCCCGAAGGCTGTTGAAGATCAAACGGAAGGCAATGGAATCTGCGCTGTCGACGACGACGTCCCAGAACGCCAGAGCGCGGTCTTGCAACTCCACTGGATCTTCGGTGGCGCCTAGTTGATCAACGGCCGTGTCGAGTTCTCGGGCGGATTCCGCGGAGATGCGACGGGCGGCCAGCACAGCGATCTGCGGTCCCATCAACTCGCGAGTTTCCAGGACGCTGCGCACCACGCTCAGGTCGGGGACGCCGTCGCGCACCAGCAGTTGGGGGAGAAGTTCGGGTCCGGCCTGGCGTCGAAAATCGCGCACCGACGTGGACTCGCCCTGGCGGACCTCGACGAGTCCGGCCTGGGCGAGCTTCTGAATTGCCTCGCGGACTGCGGGCCGCGAGACGCCGAATGCCTCGGCGAGCTTGCGCTCGCTGGGTAGTGCCTCACCCGCAGCCAGCTCTCCGGCCAGCACTTTCACCGATATCTGATCGAAGACTGCGCCGGAGGCCGAGGTACGTGCAACGGGTTGAAACATGTACCGACCGTAACCCGCTTCTCGGTAAGAGGTCAAGTGGTAATACCAGTTCAACGATTGGAGGCTTGGCGCGAAAGAGATATGTCTTGGCCAAGAGGCTTCACCGTAACGGCGCAGGTGAGAGTAATTTTAGGTAGCCCTAATTCGGATAACCGTCAGGAAACCCATGACATCGCTCCTGTTACCGACTCCAGATACCGATGCAGAGTTCGCTCGCATCACCGCTGCCCTGACTCGACGCGGCTTTCTCGGCGGAAGTGCCGCCGCGCTGTCCACACTTGCTCTCGTCGGATGCGGTAGTGGGGAGGGCGGGGACGGTGCGGACGGCGCAACTCGTACTGTGCAGACGCATTACGGACCCGTGGATGTTCCCGTCGATCCGCAGCGCATCGTCGCCGTCTCCTACAACACCCCGTGGCAGTTGCAAGCCGTCGGCGCCCGACCCGTCGCGACGCTCGACTACAGCGCGTACATCGACCAGTTCACCCCGACACAGCAGAAGTTCATCGACGGCTTGTCCACGGTGGGGGTTTTCCTCGAGGTCAACCGCGAAGCCGTCGTGGCTGCCGCGCCTGATCTCATTGTCGGCGATGCGTACGAGATCGACGAGGACAGGTTCCGCGAGCTCTCGAAAATTGCTCCGACAGCGGTGTATTCGGGCACGAACCGATCGGATTGGCGCGCTGTCGCCGAGGGTGTCGCAAACGCGGTCAACAAGGGTTCGGCATTGACGTCGAATCGCGAGAAGTATCAGGCGATGCAAGAGCGAATCCGCACCGAATACGCCGCGCAGCTTGGCGAGAATCGGTGGGCCCAGGTTGCTATCGGTGGTTCGGAAGGGCTCTTCTCCATCTTGTATCCAACCGGAGTGACCGGCGCGATGCTCGCCGACCTGAACGTGACCCGCGGCGAATTCATCCCGGACCTGCGCCCAGCCACCGGCTTCGAAGCCTTCCCGCTCGAACAACTCGAAATGCTGCGGGACGTCACCGTCGTCATCTACCCGAAGCAGCCGAACGGAACTGATTCTGCAGGAATGAAATCCGTCTTCGCCAGCCCGCTGTGGAGCCGCATTCCGGCAGCAGCTTCGGGCCGGGTATTCGGAATCAGCACTCAGGTCACCGACTACGGCACTGCAATCAACTGGCTCAACGAACTCGAAACCGGCGCCTTGGAGGCACTTTCATGACATCACTTCTATTGCCCACCGCTGACACCGATGCCGAATTCGCTCGCATCACCGCAGCACTTACCCGACGCGGTTTCCTCGGAGCCGGTGCCTTGGCGGGGATCGGATTGCTCACGGCCTGCGGAACCAGCTCCGGTGAATCGGCCGAGGGTTCGATGCGCACCATCAACACGGCTCTGGGGCAGGTGGAATTGCCCACCAACCCGCAACGGGTGGTCAGCGCCGATTACTACACGGGCCCCGCGATGTTCGACGCCGGGTTCACACCGGTCGGATTGCCGGTCGACTACGAGAACGCCGACGGCGTCCCGGAACCCTATGCGTCCGCTCTGCGGTCTCTCCCGAAGGTGGGACGCTGGTACGAGCCCAACGCCGAGGCGATAGCGGCTTTGTCTCCCGACCTGATCGTGATGACCAACCTGCTGTCGGAGAACAACCCGGATCTTTACGAGCAGATCCGGTCGATCGCACCGACCGCGGTTTTTGCCGAAGACGGGCAGTACGCATGGAAGGAGCGCGCCTTCGGAGTCGCGGACGCGCTGAACCAGAGCGCGAAGGTTCAAGAGTTGGCAGATCGGTACGAGGCGCGGATCGCCAAGTTCCGCAGCGACAACGCTGATGTGCTGAGCAAGGTGAAGGTCGTCTACACCACGTACTTCGAGGAGAGTGGTTTCTCGCTGTACTCGCCGACCAAGTATCAGACGACGGTCATCAGCGAGGCCGGGTTCCAGTTCAACGACCGTTCGCTCGCAATTCCCGCCGGCAGCAACGAGTGGTTCCCGAGGGAGCAGTTGGAGCTACTCGACGAGGCCGACGTCATCATCACCAACAGTGGCAAGGGCCCCATCAACGAGAAGTTGGCGAACGACACCATCTTCCAGCGTCTGCGCGCCGTCAAGAATGATCAGGTGTACTCGTTCGACTACGAGGGCGTCGCGTCCTTCGGTTGGGCCCTGACATTCCTCGAGCAGTTCCAGCCGATCGCTGAGGAGATCAGAGCCAAGCTCTGATCTCCTCAGCAATCAAGAGGACGCCGGCGTCACCACATTCAGCTTCGGTTGATGCTGGTCGGTGTATGCCCACGGGCGGATCTTCTCCAGTGCTTTGCCGATCCGGAACACGGTCGGTTCGTCGTACGTATGGCCGACGATCTGGACGCCCGTGGGAACACCGTTGTGTGCGTGTCCACTCGGCACCGCCAATACGGGGCACCGATTGGCGACGTTGAACGGCAATGTGAGAAGTGCTTCGGCGGTGGTGTTCACGTGCTGACCCGCCACAGTGAGGCCGTCGAGCAAAGACTCGCCTGCCGGGAAGGCGATGGTGCCCGAAGTCGGGCAGATCAGCGCATCGAATGGAGCCATCGCCTCGGCGAGCTCTCGTTGCATTTGGGTTTCTTTGCGAAGGCCGTCCAGAAATGACATTTCCGTAGCGCCCTTCGACGTGATCGCGACGTTGTCGAGCGTGTAATCGGCAAGAAGATCACCGTGGACGCGAGCAACTTCCGCGACGGATGCACCCATGATCGTTCCGAAATGGACTTTCACCGCTGCTGCCATCGAATCACGAGTCCACGGCAACTCGATCTCCTCGACGATCGCGCCGGCATCGACCAACGACTGTGCGAGAGCCCGTGTGTTCGCCTCGATGTCAGGTTCGATGGGGAAGTCACCGAGCCGCAGGCACAGGGCAATTCGCATTCCCTCGACCGACGGGTACTCGTGTGGCAGCGTGATCGCCGGCTTCAGCGAAGAATGGTCACGCGGGTCCGGCCCGATCAGAACGTTGGCCAAAAGAATTGCGTCGTCTACAGTTCGGGCCATCGGACCGTCGCCACGGTAGGAATCCATGGACAGCGGGGCGACTCCGGCGATACGCCCGTACGAGGCCTTGAGGCCGACGGTGCCGGTAAAGCCTGCCGGGCCTCTTGTCGACCCGCCGATGTCGGATGCTGTTGCCAGAGTAGTAGTTCCGGCGGACAGTGCGGCGCCGGCTCCGCCGGAGGAGCCGCCGGGACTGTAATCGAGGTTCCAGGGATTGCGGGTCACGCCCCACAAAGGAGAGTGTGTGAACGCCGCGACGCAGAATTCCGGTGTCGTCGTGCGTGCGTGAATCAGGCCGCCTGCTGCCAGAACTCGGTCGATCACGGGTGCGTTCTCGCGGGCGATGTTGCCGCGCCCCGCCAGAGAGCCTTCGGTCAGCGACTTTCCGGCAATGGAGTGTTTTTCCTTGGCAGCTACCGGAATTCCCTCCAGCGGCCGCGGGTCGGGTCCTTGGCCGCGATACCGGCTCTCGGCATCCCGGGCGCCTGCGAGTGCCTCGTCGAACATCTCTTCGGTGAAGGCATTGATGTGAGGTTCGAGCTTCTGGGTTCGGTCGATGATTGCCTGTAGCAGTTCGACCGGAGACAATTCCCGCGCGCGAAAGTGAGCAATGGCTTCGGTGGCGCTGAGGTAGTGCAGTTCGTCTGACATGGCGTTATCTCCCTGGGACAGTATGTGTGGGAATCACGCGCTCCGCGCAAGGGCTCCCAGCGCGGCCGCGGTCATGGCTGTAACACCTTCGGGTAGGGCCGCGGCGGGATCTGGGGCGAAGCGCGGTGAATGATTCGACGGCGTGCCGGGTGGTATCCGTCCCTCGGCGAGCGCGGCAAGGGCGGTTCCGTCGAAACTTTGAAGTGCCGTTCCGCCGAAATGCCAGAATACGGAGGGGCATTGGGCGGCGGTGCCGAAGATGCCGAAGTCCTCGCTACCCGAAAGTGGTTGTGACAGAGTATGCATTCCCAAGCCGGCCTGTCGCAGGTCGGACATCACCGTGGACGTGGCGTCCGGAGTGTTGACCGTGGCCGGAAAGCCGTTGTACGCATGAACGTCCGGCTGTTCGACGGCGCCTGCCCCGTCAGCTTCTGCGCGAGCGATCCTGCCCACCGATTCGAGCATGTGATCTCGCGACGACGCACTGAAAGTTCGCAGGCTGAGTAGCAGTTCGGCGTCGTCGGCAATGATGTTCGCAGCTGTGCCGGCGTGCAAGGCTCCCACCGTGAGCACAGGTGCCGTCGGGGTTGCCGCTTCATGAGCCACCAGACTTTGAATGCGCAGCGCGAAAGACGCTGCCATCAACAAAGGGTCGATGCATGCGTACGGTGAGGACGCGTGTCCACCACGGCCGTGAAAGACCACTCGTATCGTGTCGGATGCTGCCATCAAGATGTCGGGTTTGCTGACCAACATCCCCGCAGGAGTCGGGCCCACGTGCTGTCCCAGGCAGAGGTCCGGTCGTGGGAAGCGGTCGAAGATTCCGTCGTCGACCATCGCACGAGCGCCGGAGCCGGTCTCCTCAGCAGGCTGGAAGACCGCGACAACAGTCCCGGTGATCGATGTCGGATCCGCGGAAAGTGCTGCGCACGTGGCAAGTAGCGCGGTTACGTGGACATCGTGGCCACACGCATGCATGACTCCATCAGTTCTGGAGGCGTAGGACAGCCCGGTGTCTTCTGCCACCGGCAACGCGTCCATGTCGGCGCGTAGCAGGATCACCGGACCGCTGCTCCCTTCGAGAACACCGACGACACCCGTACCGCCGACCCCGACCGTGACGTCCCAGCCACCGATTCGCCGAAGTTCCTCGGCAACAATTGCGGCGGTGCGAGTTTCGTCGCCGGACAACTCGGGGTGTGCGTGTAGGTCCCGGTAGAGCTCGAACCAGTGCGGCTCGACGGTTCGCAACCGCGACGGGTCTCCGAACTCGAGATTCGAAAGCAGTTGATTCATGGTTGATCTTCTTTCAGTTGGCGGTTTTCAGTTGCACCAGGTTCAGCATCTTTTCCCGGGTTTGTGGTGCTGCCATGACCGCGACGATCGCCACGACAGGCCCGAGCGCGAGAGATACGAACGCCGCTGACCAGGAGAGGTGGTCCACGATGAATCCGAATACCAACGGCGCGACTATTCCGGCGACCATGCCGCCGAAAATGATCATCGACGAGGCTGCTCCGACCACCGACGAAGGCAGGCTACGAAGCGGAAGTGCAAAACACGGCATGAAAGCGAAAGAGGCAGCGGCAGATCCGAGGGTGACGAGAACGACGAACAAGGCCGTGTTGGAGACGAAAGGAATCGAAACGAGCATCACGATGCACGCGAGCATGGACGGCACCACGACGACACGACTGTTGCCAGCCAGCCGATCGGAGATTCGCCCGCCGATGACGGTGGTCACGGCGGCCACCACGGTAGCCGGAATCAGAAGGAGGCTTGCGCTCGAGAGGGCGATTCCACGTTCGTCATGGAGGTACGACGGAACCCACGACGACATCCCCCAGATCACGAAGTCGTATCCGAAGAACATCAAGGCGAAGAGCCACATCGCGCGGGAGCGAAGTACGGTGCGCATGTTGTCCCAGGAGGAATCCGGACCGTGGTCGTTCTCCGCCGGAAGTGCCGGCGGGAGCCACAACTTGATGCTGACGAGCGAGAGTACGCCGAGCGCCGCGACGGCCAGAAACATTCCACGCCAGCCGATCAACGGGAGAAGTGCTGCTGCAACAACGATGGCAAGAAGCGTACCGACGGCGTTTGAACTGTTCATCCATCCTGTGGCAGTGGCACGTTGCTCCGGGATGCTCCGCTCGGCAACGAGCTTTACTGCAGCTGCCGGAAACACGCCCTGCGCGAGACCGAAGAGAAAGCGAACAACCAGAAGCGTCCCGAACGACCAGGCAAGGGCAGTGAGGCCGGTGAAGACACTCCACGCCACCAACCCGATCAGAGCCATCCGGACTGCGCCGTATCGATCGGCGAGCAGTCCACCAGGCAGTTGGGCCAGCGTGTATGCAATGAAGAACGTGGAGATGATCAATCCACGCTGGGAGTAGTCGAGATCGAACTCCTCACCGAGCAAGGGGAGAGCGAGGTTGATCGCCAGCCGATCTATGTAGTCGATCGCGTACGCGACGAACAGCAACGCGACCGTGACTTTGGTGGAGCGAAGCACTGGGCCTCCAAGTGGTGAACCTGTGAAGTGATTCACACATCTTTGGCAAACAGGCAGGGATCACCGACCAGAATGCAGTAATCCGGCAATACTGGGCCGATGAAGCCGGAATCCGACGCATTTGTCATCGCGGAATCTGATCTGGAGATCATCAATGCACTTCAGCTCAACCCCCGCGCGTCGTGGACGCAGTTGTCGTCAGTGCTCGACATGGATTCGACGACGATCGCCCGCCGGTGGCGTCGCCTCGTCTCGAACGGTCATTCGTGGGTCAACGCGGTCGCAATCGGTCGAACCCACATATTCGGCTATCTCCTGATCAGGACCACACAGGATTCCGTTGCCGACGTGGGGGAGCTGTTACGTCAACTCTCCTGTGCCTATCTGTTGGCCAGGACGGAAGGCGAGTACGAATATTTCGTCGGAGTCGTGGCCGCCGACCACAAGAGTTTGGACGCCTTGGTGTGTGAGCACCTTGCCGCCGATCCTGGAATTCTGTCGATCAGAAGCCGGGTCGGGGTGAAGGTGTACCGGGACGGGTTCAGCTGGGAGCCGGGCGCTCTGGGGCAAGCGGGTCGGGCTCAGCTGGCAACGGCATCGACAAAGGGCGCTGCGGTGCCGGCAGATCCGACAGAGTTCCGCGAGTCCGACGGTGCCCTCTTGGAGGCGCTCGGCCGTGACGGACGTGCCAGCTATGCGCGTCTCGCCGCGATTTGTGGAACGAACGAGGCTGCGATTCGACGGCGCTTGGCCCAACTGACTGCGTCGCAACAGTTGATTTTCCGCTGCGATGTCTCGCAACAGGCCGTCGGTTCACCGTTCGAAGTGATCTTCGACGTCGCTGTGGACGGTTCCACCGACGAACTCGGCAATCTTGTGTCGAGTTGGCCGGAGATCAGATTGTTGGTAGCGACCACCGGAACAGCGAACATGTTGATCAGCGTGTGGCTGAGCAGCCTCGCGCAGAGTCTTGTCGTCGAGGATCGCCTCCGTCGAATCGGTAGTGTGCGGATCCTTGATCGACGTGTCTCGTTGTACCCGATGAAGCGATTCGGACAGCTGCTCGGACCAAGCGGAGTGGCGGAAGGTCATGTCCCGGTCGCAATTTGGGGTGCCGGCGACCTTCTTCGCTGAGCGTCAGTCGATCGGCGTCCGATTGTCGTCGACGAGGTGCGTAGCGGAGTCGGTCGCACGGGAGCGCTTCCAGATCATCCGAGCCAGTGCGCCCAGCACGGACACGGCCAGGACAACGCCACCGCCGATGATGCCGGCCGACGAGTCCGGGAAGATGCCCTCGAGCAGCAGCCAGACACCGAAGACGAAGAACAGCACCGCGGCGCCGATCTTGATGAATCCGTCCGGAAGGTGCTTGCCCAGCACCGAGCCGACGATGATGGCGAGAGCGTCGGCCGCCACCATGCCTACCGTCGACCCGATCCAGACGCCGATCCAGTCGTTGTCGGTGGCAAGGGTGATGGTGGCGAGCATGGTCTTGTCGCCGAGTTCTGCCAGGAAGAAGGCCGAGGCGACGGCGATGAAGGCGGATCGCGTGACGCGACCGGCCTTGTTCTGCTCGTCGTCGGTGAGATCGTCACCGCGCAAGGTCCAGAGGCCGAAGATCAGGAAAGCGATACCGCCGACGATGGAAATCGCCGCGGTGGGGAGGGCGACGCCCAGGTAGTGGCCGACGGCGACCGAGACGAGGTGAACAAGGGTGGTGGCGACGGTGATTCCGCCGAGGACGACCCACCAGCGATAGCGCAAGGCAAACGTCATTGCCATCAGTTGCGACTTGTCACCGAGTTCTGCGACAAAAATGACGCCGAAACTCAAAAGTATTGCGGCAAGCAAGATTTACTCCTCCGGTCGGTGTAGGTCGGAGGAAAAATGCGAGCCTCCGGCCTGGGCAGGCGCAGTGGGTGCGCTTGTCCGGCCGAAGGTCTCGCCCACCGAGGCCACAGGACCTTCGGTTCGCCAGGCCGGGTGCTTCGCGATCCGCACCAGGCGGAGCGCGTCGAACCAGTATGTCGACACGGGCGATTGGGGGCTACTCCCCTTCGTTGCTGCCCACGTTAGCGCGCCTGAAACGAATTGGCAAAGCGCACAGCAAGTTTGGGAGTCCGAACTTATCGCTTACCGGGGCCGTCACGAGGCGAGGAGCATGGCCAAAACAGCGGTGTCGGGATCGCTGATCGGATCGATGCCGACACGACTGATCATGGAGACGACTGTGCCGTCCGGCTCAGCCTCGACCCACGCCGCACGATGCTCCAAACCCAGATAGGGAAGGCCTGGCAGCAGTACACACCCCGACGCGCTGCCCTCGCATTCCGGCAGGCTGGGCGTGGTTTCCGACGGTGGGTGCAGCATGATCAGCGCCGGTGGCTGATGGTCGGAGAAACGGCCGGGTGTCAAGGCGAAATCGCCGAGTACCGGACCTTCGGCGACCACCAGACCGACGGTGCCTGGCTGCGGATCTTCGGGAACGTCTTCACGGACCCCGAAGACCGTCGTGGTCGGCAACAAACCTGGCATCGAGGCCACGCGGACAGCCAATGCGAGAAGCTGCGCCCACTCCTGGGTGGTGTCCGGCCAACGACCGGAAATGACGAACCCCTGCAAAGACCCAGCGGCTTGGAACGGAGAAATGCCTATTGCTTCGTTTCTGTTCATTTCTGTTCCTCCCTCGGTGCTGGGGCAAATCTCGGGCAGACGCGCATGCGTCGGTCCGGCACACCTCGTTGGGTAATCGAAATATGCACCCATTCGGTACTGGCACACAAGAGAGGGAGAGTGCCAGCCAGGTTTGCGCTGGTGAGGGCGGTGGTATGCGCAGACATGACTCTGTCGAAGAACCGTTCTCGGCTGGAAGACCTGGCAACGCAGGCGTGGATCTTCGGATATCCCCTGTTGATTGCTGCGGTATCGCGGGATGTCATGACGGCGGTGCCTTCGCCGGTGGCGATGAAAGCCCCGCTCAACCAGTTCGCATACGCGCGTACGACGCCGGATGCGACCTTCACCGATGTCGTCTCACCCAACGCGGACACTCTCTATTCGTCGGGGTGGCTGGACGTCTCGACGGAACCGCAGGTGCTCTCGCTGCCGGACTTCGGCACGCGGTACTGGCTGGTCCCCATCCTCGACGCGTGGAGCGACGTGTTCACGGTTCCGGGATCTCGGACAGTCGGGCGGACCGGGGGACCGTACCTGGTGGCCGGGCCGAATTGGAAAGGCAACGTGCCCAAGGGTTTGACGCTGCTGCGGTCTCCGACGGCGATGAACTGGATAGTCGCCCGCTACGCGACGTCGGGGGGAACAGACCTGGCAGAAGTGCACAGCCTGCAGGACCGGACGCGACTCACTCCTCTGTCGGAGTGGACGGGTGACCCGCAGGACTACACGCCCGGTGAAATGCCGGTGAACCCTGCCGTCGACACGCGGACGCCGCCGGTGGACCAGGTGGCCGCCATGGACGGCGAGGCATTCTTCACCAGACTCGACGCACTTCTCGACGACAATCCTCCGCGTCCGGAGGACACCGAGATGATGAAACAACTGTCCGACATAGGAATCGGCTCCTCCTTGCCCTGGAGGTCGCGTCCGCAGGAGGTACGTGATGCCCTCGATCGAGCTGCGCGAACCGGTATGGACGTGCTGAGCGAGATCGCCGAAGAGGCCGAGGGCAGTCCGAAGAACGGCTGGACGATGCACCGCGGCTTGGGACACTACGGAACCCATTACGCTCAGCGGGCCCTGATCGTCTGGCTCGGTTTCGGGGCCAATCTCGACGCTGATGCCGTGTACCCGCATGCCACGACGGACGTCGACGGGAAGCCGCTGACCGGGGCGAAGAAGTACGTCCTGCACTTCGAGAAGGACGAGCTGCCACCGGTCGAGGGCTTCTGGTCGCTCACGATGATGAACGAGCGGCAGTTCTTCGTGGACAACCCGATCGACCGATACGCGATTGGCGATCGAAGCGATCTGGTGTTTGCCGACGACGGTTCCCTCGACATCTATCTCCAGCACGAATCCCCTGGTGGTGAGAAGGAGCGGAACTGGCTGCCGGCTCCGTCCGGCGACTTCAACGTCTTTCTGCGCCTGTACTGGCCGAAGGCTGCAGTGCTGTCGGGATCGTGGACTGCGCCCGGTATTCGAGAAGCAAGTATTCGAGAAGCAGGCTGAAAGTCCCCTCGCTTCGTACCCGAAGAGCACAACTCGGTATCAGCCGCGCGTTTCGATGGGCGGAAAGGTCACAAGAGTCATACGATCTGTCGGTACTGCCCTGTTTGAAGAGCTGTTGAATCGGTCAGAGACACCCGCTTGTTTCGGAGGCTACTGATGGTCACGCAGAATCCGTTCGTGCAGTACGGCAAAGAGATCTGGTGGATGATCCTGATCCGCGGAATCTTCGGCGTGATCTTCGGAATCATCGCGCTCGTGTGGCCGGGAATTACCGTGGTGGCCTTGGTTTTCCTGTTCGGTATCTACTCCATCGCCGACGGTTTGATCACGATAGTTCGCGCCATCCGGGACCGCGAGCATCTGAGCTCGTGGGGTTGGTGGGTGTTCACGGGCGTCGTCTCGGTCGGAGCCGGCATCGTCGCGCTGGTCTGGCCGGGCATCACTGCGCTGGTGCTGCTGTACATAATTGCCTTCTACGCCATCATGTTCGGAATCTTCGGAATTGTCGGCGCCTTCAAGATGAAGGCGCTGCCCGGATCCAGTTGGGGATGGTTGCTCGCCGCATCGGTGCTTGCTGTCATCTTCGGCATCATTCTTCTCATCGCGCCCGGCGAAGGCATCATCAGCCTCATCTGGTTGTTGGGTTGGTACGCAATCCTGTTCGGCCTCTTCATGATCGTGGGAGCATTCCAGATCAGGAGCCGGGCAAAGGAAGCCGGTGTTCTCTAAGCCGGTGTTCTCTAAGAAGGGAAAGCCGGCCGTCGAGGCTCCCACTCCGATCCCCACGCTGTCCGGTAGTGAGAACTGGTCGATCCCGCGCGGTTTGATCGTCCTGCTCGGTATTGCCGCCACCGTGGTCGCCGTCGGCGGAATGAAGGTGTTCGGCGGCATCCTCGGACCGGTATTCCTGGCCCTGGTGCTGACGATTGCCGTTCAGCCCATTCAGGATTGGTCACAGCGCCGAGGGTGGCCCAAGTGGGTCGGGATGCTCGGCTCACTGGTCACCGTGTACTTGATCCTGCTCGGGTTGGCGGCGTCGTTGATCGTGTCGACGGCTCAGTTGGCGACGATCCTGCCGCAGTACTCCGAGGAGATGACCAACCTCCTCAACGAGGGCCGCGACAAGTTGGCCGACTTCGGAGTGAGCACCGAACAGATCCAAAGCACGCTCAGCAGTGTCGATCTCACGAAGGTTGTGGGCGTACTCGAAAGCGGGCTGGAGGGCCTGCTCGGCATCCTGTCGGATCTGGTGTTCATTCTCGCGTTGTTGTTGTTCATGGCCTTCGACGGCATGAGCATCCGCTCGCGGTTGCATGTGCTGTCCGAGCAACGTCCCGAAATCTCCTACGCGCTCTCCACCTTTGCCGCCGGAACTCGCAAATACCTGGTGGTCTCGACGGTCTTCGGTCTCATCGTGGCGGTACTCGACGGTGGCGCGCTGTGGCTCATGGGCATTCAGCTGCCCGTCCTGTGGGCGTTGCTGTCCTTCATCACCAACTACATCCCCAACATCGGGTTCGTCATCGGCGTGATTCCACCGGCGCTCCTGGGACTGTTGCAGGGCGGGCCGTGGCTGATGCTGTGGGTGATCGTCGTCTACTCCGTCATCAACTTCGTGATCCAGTCCATCATCCAACCCAAGTTCGTCGGCGACGCCGTCGGACTGTCGGTGACGATGACGTTCCTCTCACTTGTCTTCTGGTCGTGGGTTCTCGGGGCGCTCGGAGCGCTGCTGGCGATCCCGCTCTCGTTGTTGGTGAAGGCCGTCCTGCTCGACATCGACCCAGCCACGCGCTGGGCCGACATCCTGATCAGTGGGCCTCGGGACATGCCGAAGGAGGAACCCGAGGAGTCTGAGAAGCCGGCCACGCCCGCAGACTAGGGCTCTCAGTGTTTCTACAAGTTGTTGCTTTATCGTCTCGCCCATGAGCGCCGAGAACACCACAGAAAACTCCCATCGCCGGCCGTCACGACTCGGTCGACGGCTGGCAGTCGGTGGTGTGGCCGCGATCGTCGCGGCTGCGGTGGCGGGGATCGGGTTCGTGATCTTCGCGGGCGGTGCCGACACCTCGAACACCGTCGCGATCGTGAACGCCGACGCGGGAACCACGCTCGACGGCAAGGAACTTCGGGCCGGCGACACGCTGGTGGACACGTTGGGCAAGAACGAAGACTTCGACTTCCAGGTGGTCGACAACCCCGGCGGGAACTACTTCGCGACGTTGACCGTGCCGGAGGACTTCAGCGAAACCGTCGCGTCGATGTTCGGCATGGATCCACGGCAGGCGAGCGTCGACCTCGAGGTGAACGGCTCGGATTCGGAGAAGTCGGCCGAGTTGACTCGGGCCGTGTCGGCGCAGGTCGGCGCGGACGGCATCAAGGGCCTGCTGGCTCAGACGTCGGCCGCCAGACGCTCGATCGATCAAAACCTCACCACCGCACAGATTCTGGTCGCCGGAACCAACGAGGCCGGAAAGTCGATCGATCAGGTGAAAGCAGGCGCAGGCACTCTGCTGCCGTACCTCGAGACCGCACGGTCCGGGGCGTTGGAGCTGATGAGCGTCGCGGATCAGGTGTCCGGTGTTGTCGATCAGGCGTCGGGGTCGGCGGAAGAGCTGGCCACGCGCGCGGACTCACTGGGCCTGACGCTGGGGGAGGCGTCGTCCTCGACCGCGGAACTGAAGACACGAATCGACACGCTGCAGACTGCGCTGAACGGCCTTCCGATCCCGCCTGACGTGACAGCGCAACTGGCCGGTGTGAGTTCGGATCTCGGTGCGCTGAATGCGCAATTGGGCACCGTTCCGGCGCTGTTGGGTGGCTCGGTCGGGCCCGATACGGAGCTCGGGGATCTAGTCCGCACCGCTGTCGGGCAGCTGCAAGGCGCGAGCGATCAACTGAGCAGTGCTGCCGGACAATTGAACGACGGCCTCATTCCCATCGCTGATCAGGCGCCGCAGATGCTCGGTGACGTGACCGATCAGATCACCCAGGGATTCACGACGCTGCAAGGAATCGCCAAGTCACTGGTCACGGGCCTCGACGGCGCAAAATCCGGTATTCCCGCGATGACCACCCCGCAGCAGGTTCAGCTGACCTCGGTGCTGTCGGATCCGGTGGCCGTGAATCAGACCACCGCGAGCAGCGGTGACTCCGGAACTCGCACACTGGCATTGGTCTTCGGAGCCACGACGGTCCTGCTCGGTGGTGCTCTGCTGACACGAACGGCGGCGCCCCTGGTGAGGCGCCGCCGTTCGCAAGAAGAGCGTGACTAGACGATCAGACCTGCGGTCTGGGTACGTGCACGGTCGAAGCGAGCCGAAACGTCGTTCCAGTTGACGATGTTCCAGAATGCCTTGACGTAGTCGCCCTTGACGTTCTGGTAGTCGAGGTAGAAAGCGTGCTCCCACATGTCGAGGAGCAGCAGCGGCGTGAGGCCGATGGAGATGTTGCCCTGCTGATCGTAGAGCTGGACGATGATCAGACGCTGTCCGATCGAGTCCCACGCGAGGATGGACCAGCCGGAGCCCTGGATGGCGTTGGCGTTCGCGGAGAAGTGAGCGCGGAAGAGATCGAACGAACCGAAGTTGTCGTCGATCGCTGCGGCGAGTTCACCTTCGGGCTTGTCGCCACCGTCAGCGCTGAGGTTGTTCCAGAAAACGGTGTGGTTGGTGTGGCCACCGAGGTGGAACGCCAGGTTCTTCTCGAGCAGGTTGGCCTGCGCTGCGATGGTGTCGTTCTCACGAGCCTCGGCCAGCTTCTCGAGTGCAGCGTTGGCACCGGCAACGTAAGCCGCGTGGTGCTTGTCGTGATGCAGCTCCATGATCTTGCCCGAGATGTGCGGCTCGAGGGCTGCGTAGTCGTAGGGGAGTTCCGGCAGCGTGTAAACAGACACGAGGGTCCCTTCTTTGCGGGCTGGTGAGCCCTGGTGCTTTAGAGTGCGTCGATCACCGGTCACGGCGTGACGTCACTCGCGTATGTGCAAATCATTCTTCGGGTTTCCACCCAATAACATTCGTACACCGTCCGCAACAGTCCGGCTCAGGTAGCAATCACCAAAGAATAAAGTTTGGGAAACCGAACTTGCCCCGATCTAAGGGTAAGCTAATATGCGCAAATTCGTCGTAAAGGTGAACGGAACCTTAAACTTGCGCGATGCCCGCACCAGTTTTCCTCCCGGAATCACCAGAGGCGGCCGCGCCTCGGGTGAATCTTCCGGGCGCTGACCTGCTGCGAGCCCTGGCGGTTGCCGCCGTGATCTACTCCCACATCTCTTTCTACGTCATCGACGATCTCGGCTCGGGTTGGTGGGTGATCGACGTCGTCTACGGCGTTTTGATCGAGCCTGCCGAACTCAACCAGCACCTCTCTTTTGTCGGCGTCGCAGTATTCATGATGCTTACCGGCGCTCTGGTGACGCGATCCGCGATTCGCGACGGCCCCGGAAAGTTCTTGACCAACCGATTCAGTCGACTGCTGCCCGCATTCTGGGTGGCGACCGCGATTGCCATTCTTCTGGTCCGCCTCGGAATCAACGGAATGTTCAGCGGTCAGGAAGGTATTTCCGATACCGAAGCGTTGATGAGCTTTTTTCTCGGCGGATTCTTTCTCAAGCCCGAGGTAGCAGTTCTGGGAGTGACCTGGACACTCACCGTCCAATTCCTCTTTTATCTCGCATGCGTAGCGGCTCGCCCGATACTGCGGCTGCGACCGATCGTCATGCCGCTCGCCGGTGGTGCGCTGTGCTCGCTGGTGCTGCTCTACAACGTCTACGCGCCGCTGCCGTACACCGTGCCGATGCTGTCCAAGATCGCCGCGACGCTGCCGGCCGTCTTCCTCGGCCAGATCATGTACCTCGCGTGGGCGAAGCTCGCTCCCGGCCGCTGGCTGATCGCGGCCGTCCTCGTCCAGATGCACGTCATCATCGTGGCGACCCAGTTCCGCGTCTACTGGGCCGGTGAGCACTATCTGTGGACCATTTCGGTAGTCGCCGCAGCGGTAGTTCTCATCGGCCGCTACGACGGCGTCCCGACGCGCTGGCCGGTCGTGAAGTGGCTCTCGACGCGTAGTTACGTCATCTATCTCGTGCACACCCTGATCCTGTACCGCGTCGTCGAGAACACTGTTTTGTACGTCGGACCGACGCTGGCGTTTGCGCTCTTCCTTCTGGCCACGGCCGCGGTAGCAGAAATCGGCTACCGGTGGGTGGAGCTGCCCGGCGCCCGCGCGATCACGGCGTGGCGAAACAGTCGCTCGCGCGTAGCATCGAAGCATGAGCTGGTACGACGACATTCTGGGACGAGCGTCCGCAAAATCCACGCTGATCGCGCCTGAGGACGCACTCCCGGGCCGAGAGCAGAAAATGCCGGTTCCGACCGCGCACTACGTCAACGGGCATCCGTTGACGCCGCCGTTTCCGGCCGAACTGCAGACCGTCGTCGTAGGGATGGGTTGTTTCTGGGGCGCCGAGAAGGAGTTCTGGCAGCTTCCCGGCGTGTACACGACCGCTGCGGGTTATGCGGGCGGCTTCACGCCCAACCCGACGTACGAAGAGACGTGCTCCGGACGTACGGGTCACACCGAAGTCGTGCTGGTGGTCTTCGATCCCGCAGTGATCTCCTACGAGCAGATCCTGGCGCACTTCTGGGAGAACCACGATCCGACGCAGGGGATGCGTCAGGGTAACGACCAGGGCTCGCAGTACCGTTCGGCGATCTTCACGACGTCCGCGGAGCAGGAAGAAATCGCTCATGCGTCGGCCGTCGCTTTCGGTGAACGGCTTGCCGAAGCCGGATATGGAGCGATCACCACCGAAATCGGTCCGCTGCGCGACTTCTTCTACGCGGAGGATTACCACCAGCAGTATCTGGCGAAGAATCCCGGCGGTTACTGCCCGGTGCATGCCACGGGCGTCAGTTGCCCGGTCGGATTGCTCCGTCAGGATCAGGTTCCGGCGCAGACGGACATCCTTCCGCCGAGCGAATAACTGGACAGGTGTTGGAGGACACATGTGATTCAGCTCGTTAACACTTGCAACTAGATCGAAACAAAGGGAATCTCGATGTAAGAGTGTGTCGTCGAGAGAACTGAGCTCACAATGTCAGGTAGTACGCGAGGAACTGCGTCGCTGCTCCGACGCACAATTCATGTAGGCCACGATCCGATGGTTCGCCGCAGTGATCGGATCGAAGGGTTCATGTCCTTCGGTCTGATCATTTTCGCGATTCTTCTGCTGCCTCTCGCGGTATGGGCAGGGGCTGCGACTGCTTCGAGCCAGAACGCACTGATCGCCAAACAATCCGCCGAATTACACAGTATTTCGGCGACGACGACTGCAGATTCGACGCAGACCACCGCCTCGACAGCCGATTACATTGCGCCGACCACCGAAATGGCCAGCGCGCAGTGGAACTGGAACGGCCAGGTTCACACGGGTGATGTCACTGTCGACTCGGCGACGCCCGCGGGCACCGAGGTCCCCATCTACGTCAATGATCAGGGCGACAAGACCGTAGCTCCGATCACTCAGAGCGCTGCCGACGTCGCAGCCGTGGTGACCGGGGTTTTCACCTGGTTCAGCGTGATGTCGCTGCTGGTCATCGCTTTCATGCTGGTGCGCGTCTTTCTCGACCGTTCCCGCTCGGCCCAGTGGGACCGAGACCTACGCGCGTTCCTCGACGCGAACGCGCTGTAGATCCCGGCCCATTCTTTACTGCAGTTGGGGCATGACCTCGCTTGCGACGAGTTCGAGATGATCCAGATCGGCGAGATCGAGAGTCTGCAGATACACGCGCTGTGAACCGGCGTCGGCGAAAGTGCCGATCTTGTCGACCAGCTCCGAAGGTGTTCCGGCCAGACCGTTCTCACGTAGCTCGTCGACGTCGCGTCCGATAGCCTCGGCGCGCTTCTTGATCTCCGCCTCGTCGCGGCCGCAGCACAGGACGAGAGCGTTGGAGTACACCAATTCGTTCGGATCGCGCTCGTGCTCGACGCAAGCCTGACGAACCCGCGCAAAGATGTCCTTCGTTTCCTCGAGGGACTTGAACGGAATGTTGAACTCGTTTGCGAACCGGGCGGCGAGCGCCGGAGTCTTCTTCTTGCCTGTGCCACCGATCAGGATCGGCGGACCGTCGACCTGGTGCGGTTTGGGAAGCGCGGGAGAGTTCTTGATCTGCACGTGCTTACCGTCGTAGTCGAACGTGTCGCCGACCGTAGTACGCCACAGACCGGTCACGACGTCGAGAGTTTCCTCGAGCAGTTCGAAGCGATCCTTGAGCGCCGGGAACGGGATGCCGTACGCCTGGTGCTCTTCCTCGTACCAGCCGGCACCGATGCCGAGGTCTACGCGGCCACCACTCATCTGATCGACCTGTGCGACCGAGATGGCCAGCGGTCCGGCGTGACGGAACGTAGCCGACGTCACCAGAGTGCCGAGGCGGATGGTGGATGTTTCGCGGGCGATTCCGGCGAGCGTGATCCACGCGTCGGTGGGCCCGGGAAGGCCGTCGGAATTCATGGCGAGATAGTGGTCCGAGCGGAAAAATGCGCCGTAGCCGAGTTTTTCGGCGGTCTGGGCAACAGTCAGTAGTTGTTCGTAGGTAGCGCCCTGCTGGGGTTCGGTGAATATACGCAGCTCCATGACTTCCACTCTGCCACTATTTTGCGGAGGTCGGGACGACGGCACCGACTTGTCCGGCGCCGAAACACAGCGTCGGTCCCGGCGTTGTCGGCGTGATCTTCACACTGTTTCCGTGGCCGACCAGGCGCACGAACACCGAGTGCAAACCTTGGGTGACGGGTACGGATACTGCGTCGCCGGACTCCAACGCAACATCGATCGTTCCGTCGGCGCTGGCGAGGTAATTGAGCTGAACCGTCCATTCCCAGCCGGCCAGGGGGCCGTCGAGGGGGAGCTCGGTCGGGCCTTCGGCACGGGTGCCGCAGTTCGGCGCCGTTCCTTCGGGAATCCTTCTCGTCCAGGTCACTTCGGCATCGACGATCTGACCGCTGTCGTCGATGGTGCGCAGAATCGGAGTGCTGGAAGAGAATTCGGGGCGATCAGGCAGCGGCGCGAGAACATTGCTTGCCAAATTGTTCGGAAAGGCGACGGGAAGGAGCACTTCGATCGCGACGGGTTGCTCGAGCAGTGGAGCATCCTGATTCTGTGACAACGACATTCGCGCGTTCGCGAGGTAGTCGCGGGTCGGGTTCTCGCGCCAGATGTCGACGAACGTGACGGTCGAGACGAGCGAACTGATCACGAAGAGCACTGACAGGCCGGCGGCGACTGCGACGGGTATACGGGCCGGACGTCGCCGAGGCGCAGCGAGAATAAGAGCGGCGGCGAGGGCGAACACCGTCGCCGAATCCGTGAAGTAACGCAAGGTCTGCGCCAACTCGTACGTGGTGTCGGCGTCGGATCGGGTAGCGGTCATCGCCACCACGGAGGCCAGGAAGTACAGCGCCGCGGCAGCCCAGATCCAGGCAGCGCCGCGTCGGGCACGCACTGTCATCACGGCCGTCGTCAGCAGCGCGGCCCAGGATGCGACCACCAAGAGCGTCGGCGGATCGGCCCAGGCGGGGCTGGGGATCCACCGCTCCCAGCGCCAGGGGCCGCCGAGAAGAGTGGGAAGCATCCCCAAAGACGTTCCGTGATGCAGCAGTTCGGTGGACATCGAACGGCCGTATCCGGTGATCGGAGATTCGACAGTTGTCAGATACACCGGAATCCAGATCGCGAGCACGGCGGCGCAGGCCGTCCACAGGAGTCGGCACTTCGTGATCGCACTTCGTATCGGCGTTCCTTCACCTTGTGTGCGCAAGTACAGCACCAGAAAAGCGAGTGCCACGAACGGAACGAGCACTGCTTTCTCGAAGAACAGCAAGGAGATGACAAAAACCGCGGTGCCCGAGAACACGTAGCGCACCTGCCCGGTGCGGTACAGCTTGATCGCGTCGCCGCATGCCCAGGCCAGCGCGATCTGGAGCGGCAATGCATTGAGCGCGGCTGCCCACCACGAGAACGCCGGAAGTGTCAGCGGGACGAACAGATACAGGATCAACGGAATCAACAGTGCCGGTCGCCGGCCGAGGACCAACCGAAGAGTGCGCAGAAGCGCCAACGACGCGGCGGCCTGACCGATGACGAGCAGCGTTGCCGACAGCGCCCAGTTGTACGGCGCGATACGGGCGATCAACCCGGTGAAGAAGAAGGCCGCGGGCATGAAGTGACCGTCGTGGTCGTAGAGCAGGAGTTCGCTCGAGAAGAGTGGGAAGCGTCCTCCGCGGCCCATCAGGATGAGGTCGTCCCAGTAGAAGTAATTGCTCGCGGCAACCCAGACGCGAATGACGAGCTGACATCCGATCAACACGAACGCGAGCTGCGTGACCCGTCTCGGGGTGAACGTCAGAGTTGGCTCGGGCTGTGGAGAAGTCATCGACGGTCATGCTTCCAGGTGTGTCAAAAACCGACTTCTCATAAAAAGGGGATACCGGTCTTTTCTGTCTTTTCGGGAGCAATTTCTGAATGGATTGTGAACTTTGCCGGGATAAATGACGTCGACGCCCGAAAGTTCACTGACCTGCGGTGTCAAATTCATCCTCGAGCCTGTGCATCGTTCGCTAACACCTGTCAGCAAATTCTCAGGGTCTTGCCCGTGACCTGTGGATAAAGCCCGATTCATTCATCCAGAACTGTGGATGAACCTGTGGAAACTGTGGATAACTCGAGTTTTTAAGTGGCGGAGGTCACATTATTCGAACAATGCAGGTGAACGCGGTGGAGGTTCGATCACAAATCGGGAGTGAATCCATTTGCTGCCGTTACCGATACGGCGTGACAGAATCGAAGTTGTGAGTGTCGTTCAGGTCTGCGCCCGGTGCGCCGCACGCTGGCCTGTCGTCGGCGGCCCGACGCAGTGGTGCCCGCGCTGCAGCGGCGTCCTGCTGATCCCCACCCGCACCGAGATCTACCAACCGCCCAACCGCCGTGGCTTCCGCTGGATCGCGCGCTCCCCGTCCGACCCCCGCGGCGTGGGGGACGCACCAGTGCGTCGTAGCTTCTCCACTCCGCGCTACGACGCTGTCCCGCAGTGGGGACTACAGGACGTCGTCGACACCTCACCGGTGCCGCCCTCGCGAGCGGACCGGATGGCCGACCGAGTCGGGCCGTTGCTGACGCTCGCAACGATCCTCTACGGACTGGCGGTTTTCGCCGAACTGGGCAGATACGCGATCCTGGTCCGCAACCGCACCAGGCTGATCCCGCAGCCGCTGCTCACGGTCTCCGACGCCGCCGTGTACTTCACTCAGTTGGGTGGACTGCTGATCTCGGTCTTCGCGGCAATCGCCGCTGTGTGCTGGCTGCTTCGTCGGCGTCGTGAACACTTCGCAGGTGCCCGGGAATCCGATCCACGCACAGCGTCGGAAGTTGTCGTTGGCTGCGCTGTGCCGATCCTCAACCTGGTGATGCCGGCCGTTTATCTCTTCGAGTTGGTCCGCCGCGATCCGCGCGGAACCCTGCTGGTCAAGATCTGGTGGGGCTTCTGGGCATTCAGCGCTCTGCTGCTGGTGGTCAACGCGTACTGGCGATCACGCCCGGGGATTCAGGCAATGGCCGACGGGGTTCTGCTGAACGCTTTCATCGCACTGATCGCTGCCGTCACCGCGGCGTTGACACTCGTCGTGATCCGCCGGATCGAGCGCAAGAGCTGGCGCGGTGAACCGGAATCGGAAACCCGGTGGGTGCCAGTGCCGCGCTCGGTGCTGGAAGAGAAGACGGTGCTGGAACAGAAAGAGACCGCTGCCCTGTGAGCCCAGATCGTCGAGGTCCACTCGTCGTTGCGCACCGAGGTGCGTCGGCTGCGCGGCCGGAGCACACCCTCGCCGCCTACGAACTGGCCCTCGCGGAGGGTGCGGACGGGCTCGAATGCGACGTCCGGCTCACCCGTGACGGGCACCTGGTCTGTGTTCACGACCGCAAGGTCGACCGCACCTCCAGCGGGACGGGGATCGTCAGCGAGATGACGCTCGATTCGCTGAACGCTCTGGACTACGGGTCGACGAGCGAACCGGCCGAACTGCTGACTCTCTCCGACCTCATCACCCTCGCTCTGGATTTTGCGCGCCCGGTGAAGCTGTTCATCGAGACCAAGCACCCCGTGCGATTCGGCGGATTGGTCGAAGCCAAACTCCTGGCGGAACTGCACCGCTTCGGGATCGCGTCGCCGCCGTCGGCCGATCACTCGCGGGCTGTCGTCATGTCTTTCTCGGCGAGTGCGGTGTGGCGAGTGCGTCGTTCGGCACCGCTGCTGCCGACGGTCCTGCTCGGTGACGCGTCGCGGTACCTCGGCGGCGGTGCGTCGACGGCTGTGGGCGCTACGGCGATCGGGCCGTCGATCAAGGCGCTGCGCGAACATCCCGATCTGGTCGATCGGGCCGCCGCTGCGGGTCGCGCGACGTACTGCTGGACCGTTGACGACAAGGCGGATGTGGACCTGTGTCGTGAGCTCGGGGTCAGTTGGGTTGCCACCAACCATCCCGGGCGCACGAAGCAATGGCTGGGCAGCGTGTAGATTTTGCCCTCGTGGCCAAGAAGAGCAAAAGAAACAGTGGACCGAAGCAGGGCAGCGCACGCGCAGAGAAGCTGGCGGCACGCCAAGCAGAGCGTGAAGCCGCTGCCGGCGTAGTCAGCCGCCCGTTCGAGGGCCTTGCCGCCGAGTGCGATCTGGTCGCGCTGCGTGAATTCGTTCCGTCCGCCACGGCTCCGTTGCCGGTCATCGGCTCCGACCGTCCCGTCACGTTGGCAACGGTCCTCCCCGGCGCGGTTGCCGCACTCGTCCGCGACGAGGGCGAGACGGCCACAGGATTTGTCGGTGTCCAGGTTCAGGCGCACTCGGCCGACCTCGGCGCAGACCTCGCCGCTTCGGTGAACTGGATCAAGGACGCGGCCCCCGGCGATGCGCTTTCTGCCGCGAACCCCGATTCCGAGACCCCCGCAGTCACCGCTGTCGTCGATCCCGCGGCGTTGCTCGACATCACCGTGCACCAGAACTTCAACTGGTGGATCCCCGAGGGCGTCGAAACCGATCCCGAGGTTGCCGCCACCGTGCAGCACGCCAACTCGGCGATCATGCCCTCTGCACGGCTCGAAGGCGACGGCCTCGTTGCCGCGTGGTGGGTCGACGCCGGCGAGAAGGCGCACCTGCGTTGGGTTCGTCCCGAGAGCGAAGACGACCTGATGCTCGCGCTGGCGCGCGTGCACGCGACCGGTGGACTGCATCTGGGTGAGGGCTCGCGCTACGCAGGCTCGTTCCGCACCCACGGCCTGTTGGTTCCCGTCTTCGACCTCGACCGCGAAAAGCATGCAAACGAGTGGGTAGCGGCAACCGTCGAGTTCGGTGAGCGTCTTGCCGAGGCTCTGGCCGTAGATGCTCCGCTGACCTCGGCCGAGCTTCGCTCGCGCGACGGCCTGCGCGGACGCCAGGTCACGCTGCGCTGATTTTTTCGCCAGAACTATAGGCGTTACGCAAAGTTACGGTTAATGTTGGCGGCATGACTTTGTCGCACGACATCTCCGGTAGCGGTCCCACGCTTGTGCTCGTCCATGGCATCGTCCATCGACGGCAGGCGTGGGATTCGCTTTTGGACCAGCTGACGCCGTATCGCCGCGTCGTCACCGTCGACCTGCCGGGTCACGGAGAGTCGCTGCTGCCCGAACTCGGTCCGGACGTCATGGGACAGCTGATCGACGATGTCAGTGAGTTCGTCAAGGAAGTGACGCCGGCGGGGGAGCGTGCCCACGTCGCGGGAAACTCCCTCGGCGGCTGGATTGCCCTCTCGCTGGCAGCGCGCGGAGATGTCGCGTCGGCGACAGCTCTTTCGCCGGCCGGGTTCTTTGTCAATCACCTCGATCAGGTGCGGGCGATCAACACGTTCCGTGCACTGCGCGGCACGGCCAAGCTCATGGGTGACGGATTGCCACGCGCATTGCGGTACAAGCTGATTCGCTATCCGGCGCTCGCCGCGTTCTTCGCTCACCCGAGTCATGTCGGTTATGCGGCGGCGCTGGCCGACTGCCGTTCGCTCGTGTCGAACGAACTCGTCGATCTCGGTCTCGAGATGGACTTCGTGCTGCCGCCCATCGTGGATCCCACTGTGCCGGTGACGGTTGCGTGGGGTCGACGCGATCTCATCCTGCCCGTGTATCAGGCGCAGCGCGTGAAAAAGCCGTTCCCGCAGGCAAAGTTGATGGTTCTGCCCGGCCTTGGGCACGTACCGATGACAGATGCCCCCGAGCTGATCAGTTCGATCCTGCTGGCAGGAAGCGAACCGTTCGGCTCGAGGGCAAAATCCGTGAGTGCTGCAGGCTAGATGGTTCCGCCGGCTGCGCTCGGTGCACCGGTGGTGTCACCGACGGTGCTCATCTCGCGGGACACGAAGTCTTCGAGGTCGAACAGGTTGGCGCCTGCGCGGTCCGCGATGGTGAGAAGTG
Organism: Rhodococcus sp. no. 34; assembly: GCF_054589475.1. Lineage (NCBI taxonomy): Bacteria > Bacillati > Actinomycetota > Actinomycetes > Mycobacteriales > Nocardiaceae > Rhodococcus > Rhodococcus sp. no. 34. Next base: position 388,266 of record NZ_BAAILK010000047.1, on the reverse strand, counting down.
TTGTCATGCTTGCAACTTCCTCGACCTGCTCCTTGAGGAACCACTGCATGAACTGCTCGCCGAGGTAGTCGCCTTCTTCGCGGGCAGTGCTCGCGAGCTGGACGATCTGCTCGGTGACCGTCTTCTCCTGCGTCAGCGCGAGAGCGATGGGCTCGCGGGCATCCTTGAAGTCGGCCTTCGCGGCGTCGACGCCGGTGAGTTCGACATTGATGTCGCGATCGAGGAAATACTGAACGATCATCATGGCGTGGTTACGCTCTTCCACAGCCTGCTTGTAGAAGTGCTTTGCCAGCTGTGGCAGATCCGCATTGTCGAAGTAAACCGCTGTCGCGATGTACTGATGCGAAGCGTTGAACTCGTTGCGAATCTGGTCTCGGAGTAGTGCGTGGAATTTGGTCATGTGAGTCTCCCCAGAAGTCATGAATTCCAAGATAGTGCAGGTCAGAGGCCCTGTCATCCCAGTATGACCTTATTGTGGTAAGCGTTCCCAAACTAAAGAAGACCTAATTTTTCTTCGAATTCGGTGAGGTTATCGAGCCCGGTGAATTCGAATGTTTCATTTAGGAATGTCCATTTCACCAGGCGAGTTCCGCGTATTTACCGTCGCTTCCCTGTAGTTCCACCTGTACGGTGGCGTGCCCCAGTTCGAATACCTCGGCAAGCAAGGTTCGGGTTGCTGCGAGCACCGTTGTGGGATCGGCGTCACTGACCGCGGTGACGTGAACGGAAGCAACTTCCATCCCCGAGGTGAGTGTCCAGACGTGCAGATCGTGCGCGTCGACGACTCCCGGCAGAGCGTTGATCTTCTCGATGATCGAGGTGACGTCGATGCGGTCGGGAGCCTGCTGGAGGAGGATGCGAACGGCGTGGCGGCCCAGGTTGAAGGCACGTGGCAAGACGAAGAGGCCGATCGCGACGCCGATGACGGGGTCGGCGTAGCGCCAACCGAACGCAAGCGTGACCAAGCCGCTGACAAGGACGCCGATGGACCCGACCATGTCTGCCATGACTTCGAGGTAGGCGCCGCGGATGTTGATGCTTTCCTTCGCGCCGCTGCGCAGCATGAGGAAGGCGATGACGTTCATCGCCAGACCGACGACGGCGACTGTCGCGACGGGAAGGCCGGGAACCTCGGGCGGATCCGTGAAGCGGCTGGCGGCCTCGTAAAGCACCCACCCGGCGACTGCGAAGAGCAGGATCGCATTGGCCAGTGCCGCAAACACTTCCGTGCGGTACATGCCGAAAGTACGGTCGGGGCGCCGGGCGGCACGCTGTGCGACGAGGATCGCGGCGAGCGCCATGAAGATGCCGAAGATGTCTGTGAACACGTGCGCCGAGTCCGAGAGCAGGGCCAGTGACGAGGTGAAGAGGCCGACCGTCACCTGCAGCACGAAGGTCACCAACCCGAGGCCGGCGGCGATCCACAGTTTGTTGACATGCTTGCCGCTGTTGCTGGTCGCAGCCTCGGCGGGGGAGATTCCGTGCCCGTGTCCGTGTGACATCGAAGGTCCTTTCGTCGACGCCAGCCTAGACACATATGCATATATGCGCAATAGTGCATGTCTTAAAAACTATGCAACATAGTTGTAAGGTGGCGGCGTAGACCTTCATTTGTCATCGACGCGAGGACCGAGAAGTGGGAAGACATCGAAAATCCGAGCCGATCAGACCCGGCGGGCGCATGGCCGCGGTTTCCGTGGCGACGGGTGCAATCCTCGCGTCCGGCACTTCCATCGGGCACGCGTCGCCGCCGCCGATTGCAGTCGAGGATGCATCTGCGGTGTCGGCGCCGGAGATCCTCGACCTTGTCCGGCCGACGGATCTTGCTGGAATAGCCGAACAACTCGGCAAGACGCGACAACTCGAATCCGAGCGAGCGGCGATGGCGTTCGAGGCCGAAAAGCCACAGGTGATGGCCCCCGTCAGCGGGACGATGACGTCCAACTTCGGTCCACGGTGGGGAACCACCCACTACGGTCTCGACATCGCGAACGCGATCGGAACGCCCATCGTGTCGGCGACCGACGGTGTTGTGCTCGAATCCGGTCCCGCCGCGGGATTCGGGCTCTGGGTCCGCATCCAGCAGGACGACGGGACCGTCGGCGTCTACGGACACATCAACGAGGCGCTCGTGGTTGCGGGTCAGAAGGTGCGGGCGGGTGAGTTGATCGCGACCGTGGGCAATCGTGGACAATCGACAGGACCACACCTGCACTACGAGGTGTGGCAATCTGACGGACAGAAGACCGATCCGCTCGCGTACCTGAATTCCCGGGGCGTGTCGTTCGGGGAGAAGACCACGGGCGACTGAAGTTCTGTCACGACGCGATGGAGGAGCAATGCAGGGGCTTGGCGGACTCGAAGCCGAGGTCATGGATGTGCTCTGGCAGTCCGACGACGCGCTCTCGGTCAAGGATCTGGTCGAGACCCTGGGTGAGCGTCGACAACTTGCGTACACCACCATCCTGACCGTCGTGACGCATCTCTACGACAAGGGCTGGGTGAGTCGTGAGAAGAAGAGTCGCGCCTACTTCTATCGGCCGAGTCGCAGCCGTGAAGAGGCCACATCCAGAGCACTGCGCGAATTGTTGGACAGCAGTTCCGATTCCGCTGCCGTGCTGTTGCACTTCGCCAAGACCATGACAGATGCCGAGAACGAGGCCCTGCGCCGGGGTCTTTCCGGGGAAGGTGTGCAATGACATTGGCGTTGCCGATGTTTCTCGGTGCGATGCTCGTGGGATTCCTGGTTCCGAGAGTGTTGCGAGCCGTTTCCTCGGCTTTGTCACCGGCGGTGCTGCTCGCGGCGTGGCTCGGCAGCATGGCGTCGGCTCTGTATCTCGCTCTCTCCGCGGTCTTGGTTCTGGTGTGGCCGAGCCACGCGCCGGTCGAGGGGCTGGTCGACGGTATCGCTCGGTGTTTCAGCGCCTTCGCGCACGGCACGAGTTCATGGGTGGGTGAACTGATCACCGGCACAGCCGTTGCTGTGGTGGGTGTGATCGCCGTTCGGATCGTGCTGGCCGGCCGCAAGCAGGCACGTGAGCACGCGAGGGTCCGAGATTTCCATCGTGATGTTCTCTCGATCGTCGCGCGCCGCGACAACTCGGAGTCCGACGTGTTGTGGTTGGATCATCCGCTGCCTATGGCGTACAGCGTCGCCGGAAAGCCTGGATTTGTTGTTGCGACGCAAGGCTTGTCATCCGCTCTCAGTGGAGGCGAGCGTGATGCTGTCCTCGCGCACGAGCGTGCACACCTGAGCGGCGGTCATCACCGAATTGTCGGTGCGTGCGAAGTCTTGGCCGCTGTTCTTCCGCGAGTGCCGTTGTTCGCGGCGGCACCCGCTGCCGTCGGCGCGATCGTCGAACTGTCGGCGGACAGACACGCCGCTCGCGTCACCAGCCCGGCTGCGGTGCGTTCCGCCCTTGCCGTGGTGTCGAAATCGCCGCTTCCTCAGCCGGACTGGAGCTTGAGCGATCGCGGCAGCGCGACTGCGGTGCGATTGAGTTCCCTGGTCGACGGCGACGTGGCGTCGCCTCGGCGACTGACCTGCGCGGTGGCGGCCTGTGCGCCGGCCGCTGTCACGACGGCCGTTGCCGCAGCCGTGACGGTGGCCGTCTCCGCGGGGATCTGCGCTGTTCTGACCTGATCATTCTCCCAAGGCCGAATCGATCTGGGCTTTCAACTGCTCGTAGCTCGGCATCTGGTCCAGCTTCACGTCGTTGAGGAACAGCGTCGGAGTACCTCGGACGCCGAGGCGTCGGCCTTCTTCGAAGTCGCGCTCGACCCGCTCGCGGACGCCGCGGCTGCCGAGGTCGGATTCGAATCGGGCCATGTCAAGTCCGAGATCTTGTGCGTAGGAACGGAACAGCGCCTCCTGTGATTCGGCGGATTCACCCCATTGCGACTGCGTCTCGTACATTTGCTTGTACATCTCGACGAATTTGCCCTGGCGAGATGCGGATTCGACGACCTGCGCCGCGAGAGTGCTGTTGGTGTGACTCGGAATCGGAAAGTATCTGATGCCGAACGTGATTCGACCCTCGTACTCCGCTCTGATCCGCTCCATCGTCGGGTACAGCGCGAGGCAGGCTTCGCATTCGAAGTCGAGGAACTCGACCAGGTTCACCTTGCCGTCGGCGGCCGAGGTCAATCGGTACGCGTCGTCGGTGAGGACGGCGGTGGATTGTGCTGCCCGATCGGCGTTCTCGTTGTCTGCCCGAATCGGATCGACGGTGATGAACGTGATCAGTGCTACCGCGAACACCGCGATCAGGGCGGCGGATATCTTCATGCTTCTGGACACTGCTGTGCACCTGTACCTTCCGTCGAATTCCTAAATACTATCCAACATAGTAGTTAGGTGTAGAGTCGACGGTACCCGCATGGAGACGAAGGAGGACCCGCCGGTGAAGCGTTCGTGAATGACACGCCGCCGCCGTCGATCGGGCAGATGCTGGAGTGGGATACCTCATCCCTCCCGCTTCTTCCTGCCCTGGGAGTTGTTCTTGCACTCTGGTATTGGACTGGCGCTCAGCGAGTTCGCGCGAGTGGGCGACCATGGCCGTGGCATCGGACAGCGTGTTTCCTCGGTGGGTGCCTGCTGCTGATCGCGGTGACCGGACTGAAGGTCGAGAGCTACGGCTTCGAACTCTTCAGCGTCTGGATGTTCCAACACCTGACGCTCTCGATGGCGATCCCGCCGCTCTGGGTACTGGGCTCGCCGGGACTGCTGCTATTACGTTCGACGCCGCACCGAGGAATAGGAAAAGGCATTCTCGCGCTTGCCCTCTCGGCATTGCGCAGCCGTCCGGCGCGGTGGATGCTGCACCCCGGGTTCACGATCCCGGTATTTCTGTTCAGCTACTACGGGATCTACCTGTCGCCGATCTTCGACACCGTCTCGGCGTTACCGGCTGGACACGTCTTTCTCGAAATCTTCTTTCTCGCCAGCGGTCTGCTCTTCATCATGCCGGTGCTCGCCACCGGCCCACTGCCGGTGCGACAGAGCTACCTCGGCCGGTGTTTCGACCTGTTCGTGGAGATGCCGCTGCACGTGTTCATCGGCGTCGTACTCATGATGGCGACAAAGCCGCTGCTGACCACGTTCGTGGATCCGCCTCCGGAGTGGGGCGTGGACGTGATGCAGGATCAGCAGCTGGCGGGCGCCCTCGCGTGGTCGTACGGAGAGCCCGTCGCTCTGGTGGTGGTCGTGATCTTCGCGATGCGCTGGAACCGCGACGACAAACGGATGAATGCCGACCTGGACCGCCGCGCCGAGATCGACGGCGACAGTGATCTTGAGGCGTACAACAATTTCCTCAGATCACTGAACGCCGCCGAGCGGCCTGAGACTCGGTAGGCCGGTGACCCTCAGACGCCGCCGCCGGCGGGCGTCGGCGCCATTGCGTCGGCAGCGGCCGGGGTGTTCATCTCGCGTGCGACAAACGTTTCGAGGTGGAACAGGTTGTCGCCGGCGCGGTCGACGATGGTGAGAAGTGTTGTCATGCTTGCCACTTCCTCGACCTGTTCCTTGAGGAACCACTGCATGAACTGCTCGCCCAGGTAGTCGCCGGTATCGCGCGCGGTGCGTGCCAGCTGCGTGATCTGCTCCGTGACCGTCTTCTCCTGCTCGAGTGCCAACTCGACCGGAGCCCGGACACTGTCGAACTTCGTCACGACGTCGTCGATGCCCGGAACGTCCACGTCGAGGTCGTTGTCGAGCAGGTACTGGATCATCATCATCGCGTGACCGCGTTCCTCGGTGGCCTGGCTGTAGAAGCGCGCGGCCATCTGCGGAAGATCGTGTGCATCGAAGTACACCGCTACCGCGATGTACTGCTGCGATGCAGTGAACTCGTTACGGATCTGCTGACGCAGCAGAGTGGTGAATTCGCTCGAGTTCTTCGCCTGTGTCATCCCAACAGGTTACTGGGTCGTCGCCGCTGAGAGGGAGCTACTTCTTGTCGAGCTGATCGATGACGAAGCCCACAGTTTCCGGTCGGTACCCGTAGACGAACGAGTCCTTTTCGCCGACGTACCAATCGCCGCACTGAAAAGAACTGCCCTTCTCGACCCCCGTCGGCCACCACTGTGCGGACAACGATGCGGGACGAGTTTCGACGGTGGGTCGTGCGATGCAGCTGTTGTGATCTATCTCCGCGATGTTCGCAGTCATTCGCAGGATGCGTTCGTTGCCGGTGGTGCGGATGACCTCGTCGATACCCGTCGCGCCGGCGGGAACCCAACTCGGCAGTGTGTCGATTCCGTTGGATGCTTGTGCAAAAGAGAAGGTTTCGGTTTTCTTGTACGCCTTGGAGTCGTCGAACTTCTCGAAGGTTCCGGAGCAGGACGTCACGAGTGCAGCAGCTCCGACGGCGGCGGCAACGACGGCGAGAGTGCGGAATCGGCGGTGTGTTGTGTTCATACCTTCACGGTATTTTTCGGCCGCCGATTCCGCGTCCTGCCGGAAAGCGATTTGTTCGCCGGGCCTGTCCTCCCGCGGTACTACCGGAACTCAGGGCGATTACCCCGTGGTGATCAGATCCTGTGGAATCTGCTGATCGTTGGCCAGGGCGTCGAAGAACTGCGAAGCGCGCGCCTTGTCCCACAACAACACGTTGCCCGAACCGTCCACGTCCTCGAAACCGGCGACCGGAACCGTCGTGGTGGTCATCCCGCCGCGAAGCGCCCAGGCGAGTGAGGCCAGATTCCAGATGTGATCGCCTTCGTCGACCTGTAGAGATTTGGCGGTATCGGAGACGAGTGGCCACAACCGGAACGGATTGAGGAACGTGGTCGGACTCGTCGCCTTCGACAGCAACGCCGACATGAACTGGCGCTGGTTGTTCATGCGGTCGAGGTCGGCGAGCGCCGTTGCGCGAGTTCGCACGAACCCGAGTGCGTCCGAACCCTTCAAGTCCTGGCATCCGGCGGGGAGGTTGATCCCGGCCAGTGGATCGTCGATCGGCTGTGCCAGACACACGTTGACGCCACCGACGGCGTCGACGATGCCGGCGAACCCGCTGAATCCGATCTCGGCGTAGTGGTCGATGCGAAGCCCCGTTGCCTCTTCGACGGTCTGCACCAGCAATGGAGCGCCACCGAAGGCGAAGGCGGCGTTGATCTTGTCGGAGCCGTAGCCGGGGATGGGAACGTACGAATCGCGAGGGATGCTGACCATGGTCGTCTTCCCACTTTTGGGGACGTGGACCAAGATGACCGTGTCAGTGCGCTTGGGACCGGTGTCACCGCCCGTCGCAAGGGCTTGCTCCTGCTCGGGGGTGAGCCCCTCACGGCTGTCGGACCCGACGATCAGCCAGTTCGTGCCCGGAGTATCGGCGACGCGTCCCGCGTAGTCGGGCAGCGCGTCGATTCGATTGAGCGAACTGTCGACGTAATAGAGCGCGCCGGCCAGCGCGAGCAGCAAGACCAACAACGTGATGCCGATACGTTTACCCCAGCTACGACGCTTGCGGGGGCGTCGCTGCTTCGGAGGTTCTGGAGGGCGCGGCGGGGCGTTCGGCGGGGTTCGGCGCGGCGGTGCGGGCGCGTACTTCGCCTGGCGCTGCGGATCCTGACGCGGCGGCCCCTGCCTGCGCGGGTCGTCCTGAAACGGTTGCGGGCGCTGGGTCGGCGCCCAGTCCTCACGCCTGGGCTGCTGCGGCGCTTGTGGTGGGACCTGTGACCAGGCCTGATTGGCCGGATTCTGCTGCTGCGGGCGTCCGTCGCGGCGAATGACCGTCGGCCCTTCCGGCGGCATCGGTGGACGCCGCTGCGGGGGTGGGCCCTGACGGGGTGGATTCTGGCGTGGAGGGTTCTGCCTCGGAGGCATCGGTCCACGCGGAGGTGGCCCTGGCGGCTGGCGCCGCGGAGGGCGCTGAGGATATTCGGAGTCGCCGGTCACCAGTTCACGGTACCGGTCACGGCAGCCAGGAGACGTGATCGCGCAGGAGGGCGTAACCGATGAACGCCACCATGTCGATGAGAGCGTGGGCGATGACCAGCGGCCAGAGTTTCCCGGTGCGCTGCCAGTACCGGCCGAACACGAGCCCCATGATCACGTTTCCGACGCCGCCACCGAACCCCTGATAGAGGTGGTAACTGCCGCGCAGGAGTGACGACGCGAGCAGTGATTTGTTCTCGCTCCAACCCAGCGTTCGGAGGCGAGTGATCAGGTAGGCGACGACCAGCACCTCTTCGGCACCGGAGTTCGCGATCGCGGACAGTACGAGGATCGGCACTCGCCACCAGTGATCGTCGAGCGCACTGGCCTGGACGGTGAGGTTGATGCTCAGTGCCTGAGCCACGAGATAGAACAGCAGACCGGGGAGACCGATCACAGCGGCGAGGCCGAATCCCGGAGCGATGTCGCGCCCGAATCGAGGCTTGGGGGTCAGTCCCGCAGCACGTGGACCGATCCCCGAACGCCACAGTAGATAGAGTCCCAGCGCTGCCCACGCGAGAAGCTTTGCGACGCCCAGCAATTGGCGCGCCAGGTCGATCCAGTCGATGGCGGCCCGCGACGGGTTGAGTGCAACCGTCTGATCCGAGAGCGCAACCGGCGTCGCCAGGGATTCGGCGAGCGAGAGGATCCCGGACAATCCGCTGAGTCCGAAGGTGACCAGCAGGACGATCGTGATCTCGATCCAGACTCCGCGTCTGGCGGCCGGATCGAGGGCCGGGCCGGCCGGGACGGGAGTCGGCGGCCGTAACCAGGTGCGGACGGTTTCGCGGGCATTCACCCGCGCAACGCTAGCCGTTTGATGCGCCGCCCGATCGGAGGCCGTTGAGGAAAGGGCACCCGACCAGCATGCGGATGGCGCGGCTCAGCGCGGGAGCGTCGTCGACGGGGTTGGCGAACGGCATCCACACGTCGCGGTCACCGGTGTGATCCTCGACCCGCAGGCGAAGTCCGTAGCGGTCGATGCCGAGTGGGCGAACGCGTCCGGTGCGCATGTACGGGGGAAGCTTGCGCACGAGCAGGTCCACGAGGTCGCGGTGGTCTTCGTCGAGATGCTGCAGCCATGCGGTCTCCATTTCCCAGAAGGGATCGGGGCTGGCGTTCAGCAGTTCGTCCACGGCGACGGGTTCTGCCCCCGTTGAATCAGCGACTACAGCCGAGGCCAGGCTCAAGCGAAGGAGGACCGAGGTGTGGCCGATGTCGAGTAGCCCCGGGTGGGGATGTTCGGATGCGACGTCGTCGGCGAGAACGCGTGCCTCGTAGTCGGGCACGGCGTGCAACGAGCCGCGAAGCCACACGAGGGAGCGCACGGGCTCACGCAGCCGCAGTGGTGCGTGATCGGTGATCTCGAGGACGGCAGGCAGGCCGCCGCCGCCGGAGTTCCAGGCCAGAGCCGCAGCAGCGGAGGCATGTGGGACTGCAACGACGACGTCACCGTTCGAACGCAGGTGATGCACCGACGTGACGGTGGGATCGCTGCCTTCGATGGCGAGAACTGCGTCTTGTGCGCGCACACAGGCGCTGCGGACGCGTTCGGCGGTGGACGGGCCGGTGCTGGTCTTCGTTGCCATGCTGCCCCCTTGGCGGGTGTTCTCTCGAACTCCATCGGATGATGAGGTAACCCTAACCTAAGACGCTTCGGTGTGAATCGCAAGACTTTTGCGCAACTCGCGTGGAATCCGCCGCCTGCGCCGGGGTTACGGTTTGTCTGTGGCCATTCCTCTCTCACTCGGGCTGCCCGCCCCGAGAAACTCGCGCGGACTCCTCGAAGCACTCTTTCTCCCGGTTGTTCCGGCGTCGGCTCTGATCGGTGGCGAAGCAGCAGGCCGGGTTGTCGTCCGTCTCGATATCGATCCGGAAGAACTGCGTGCGGACACGGAAGCGTCGTACGAGGCCGTCCGTTTCGACGTCGACGTCACCACCGACCAGATCGACGACGCGATCGCGCTGCGCCTGCCCGCTCCACTCGCTGTGTACGTCGACGGCGGCGAAGAGGATCTGACACCCGCCGAAGCGGCGCTGCGTCTGTGCGAAGGTGGCCGGATCCCCGGACTCGCCGCCGGTCTTACGCCCACCGAAGTGGCTGATTTCCTGGCGGTACTCGCGCACGAGTCCGTCGGTTTCGTAGCCCGCGCGGCCGACGGCGACGAGGTGATCGCCCTGCTGTGTGGCACCGTCGCTGCACTGCGCGGCGACGACGTGCGCGCCGCGATGGTCGATCCGAAGCCGGAAAAACTTGCCGCGCTGATCCCCGAAGCCGCGTCGGCCATGCGTGAGGTGCTGCTCACGATCGAGGTCGCGGATCTGCCTGCAGTGGAAACGGCTTTGCGTGCCGCGGGTTTGCAGTGACCGGCGTGGGTCGGTGCGTAATCTTTTAGGCGTGCCAAGAATCGCGTATTTCGGTCCGTCGGGAACCTTCACGGAGATAGCTCTCGCCCAGTTGGAGGCTGAGGGCGCGTTCGGCGAAACCGTCGAGCGAGTACCGGCCGGCAGTCCGCCGGCGACTCTCGACATGGTTCGCGATGGTTCCGTGGACGGGGCCGTGGTTCCCTTCGAGAACTCGGTGGAAGGGGGCGTAGCTCCGACGCTCGATTCACTCGCTCTCGGTTCGCCGCTGCAGATCGTCGCCGAAACCGATCTGGACGTGAGTTTCTCCATCCTGGTTCGGGCCGGGACCACCGCCGATCAGGTCCGCACGATCGGCGCGTACCCGCATGCGGGCGCGCAGGTCCGCGGATGGATCGCCGAGAACCTGCCCCAGGCCGAGGTGGTGCTGGCGTCGTCCAACGCCGGTGCGGCCCTGGATGTGCAGGCCGGAACCGTCGACGCCGGTGTGTCCACGGCTTTGGCAGGTCAGATGCTCGGACTCGACAGCCTGGCGGACAACGTCGCCGATGTAGGCGGCGCCCGCACACGTTTCGTGTTGGTTACCAAGCCGGCCCCGGTTCCGGCGCGGACCGGTGCCGATCGCACCGCGCTGGTGCTTCACCTCGACAACGCTCCCGGCTCCCTGGTGCGTGCACTCTCCGAATTCGCCGCTCGCGGTATCGACCTGACTCGGATCGAATCACGGCCGATGCGAACGGAATTGGGCACGTACCGGTTCTTCGTGGACTGCGTCGGACACGTCGAGGACTCGCTGGTGGCCGAGGCGATGCGTGCCCTGCATCGTAAATCCGGAGTCCGCTTCCTGGGGTCGTGGGCGACAGCGAATTCGACCGGGCCACAACCTCCTTCGGACGAAGAAGCGATTCGGTGGATCGACGAACTCAAGCATGGAGGGGGAGAACGATGACCGGAAGGCTCATCCTCGTTCGGCACGGTCAGACGGAGGCGAATGTCGCCAAACGTCTCGACACCGCACTACCCGGAGCAAAGCTCACGCCGGAAGGGTTGGCGCAGGCCGAGACTTTGGGCATCGGCCTGGCTTCGGCGCCTCCTCTGGCGCTCGTATCGTCCTTGGCTTTGCGTGCCCGGCAGACAGCAGGTTTCGTGGAGCAGGCCGCCGGCGTATCCCTGGATGTGCGGGACGGATTGCACGAGGTGCAGGCCGGTGACCTCGAAGATCGTACCGACGAGGCCGCGCACCGACTGTTCATGGAGACGTTTCATCACTGGCACACCGGCAACCTCGGCGCTCGCATCCCCGGTGGTGAAACGGGATACGACGTCCTGGAGCGGTACGTCCCCGTCGTCAATGCGTTGCGCGAAGAATTTCTCGAAGGCTCACGAGACGGCGGCGACATCGTCGTGGTCAGTCATGGTGCTGCGATCCGTCTTGTCGCAGCCCAGCTTGCCGGTGTCCCCGGTCTGTTCGCAGCCAACAACCACTTGGCCAACACCGAGACCGTCGAACTGTTGCCTTCGGTCGACGGCGGTTGGGAGTGCCTGCGCTGGGGAACCGTCAACCCGCCGTTCGAGCATCGACTCATCCCCGGTGCCGACGACGTGATGGGCTGACGGCCGGCTTCACCACCAACCGGTCTGGACGCTTAGTTGGCGCCCTAGTTCAGCGGACAGCGTTCTCACGTAGCTGGCTGTCAGGTGGTGGGAATCGTGATACACCAACACATTTCCCTCCACGACGCGGCACAGCTCCGGTCCGCACACACCGTCGCTGAGATCGAGTAGGCGGACGTTGGTCAGATCGGCAATTGCCGACGGCGCCGGATTGACGTCGCTGAGCATTTCGGACCGTGGCATCGCGCAGTGATCGGGTGACGTGGTTGTCGCCAGACAGTCGATCGCGCGGTAGGCGACGCCGTCGTGGTGCAGCCAGGGGGTATCGCGGATGGCGAGTACGTCGATACCGTCGCGCTCCAGTTCCTGCCAGACGTGAACGTACGACTCGGGCGTCACGTCACCAGGGCCGTCGGAACTCGGCCTGGTTGCCGTCGTGAACACGAAATCGGGTGAGGCGGTGGCCAACTCGGTCAGCACTCCACGCGACCAGTCGACGCAATCCGGATAGTCGTTGTCCGACAACGTCTGCATGGAGTCGATGGTGAGCGGGCAGCCCATCTTCAGGTACGTGTCGACGCGGAACCCGTGACTCTTGCCGAGTTCGTCGAGCGCAGTGAGCCAGTGCTCGGAGTGCGAACCACCCGCGAGCGCGATGGTTCTGTCTGCATCGGCGTCGCCGTAGGTGCAGTGGACGACGTCCCGCTCGAGAAAATCGGCGATACAGCCGTCGAGCGTACTGGCCGGAAGGTCCAGTGGCGCATCGAAGATCGAGGGAACCATCGACGCCTTGGGTACTTCGGCACCGTCGGTGAGCGCGAGTGCGCCGGGATGGGTCGGGAGGTCGAGGGTGTCGACCGCCCGCTGGCCCGTCGTCTGGCTGCTCGCGTACGACTGCCAGGCGACCGAAGCGGCGAGGACCACGGCAGCGGTGACGACGCATACCAGGACGGTGTACCGGCGCGAGCGGCCTCCGCGCTCCACCGGAACCTCGACCAGGCGCCGGAGTGCAAGCGCCCCCGCGACGGAGAGGGCGATGATCAGTGCCCCACCGAGCAGGCTGGCTTCGGGGCGTCCGGTGATCACGAGTGCAAACACCAGAATCGGCCAGTGAATCAGGTACAGCGCGAATGCGAACGAGCCGAGCCACGTCAGTGCCGGATGGGCAAGCGTCTTCGACGTCCAAGGCGTGTCGTCGCCGACTCCGGACAGGATCAGCGCAAGAGTGGCCAGCACCGGCACCAGCGCCCACGGGCCGGGGAACTGCTGGGCGCCGTCGAGCACTATGCCGCACAACAGGATCGACGAAAGCCCCGCCCAGCCGATCGTTGCTCTGACCGAGAACGGCAGGGATGCGATCTGCCGACTGCGTGTGCTGGTCATCAGAACGGCCAGCAGACCACCGAGGGCCAATTCCCACAACCTGGCGCCGGAGTCGTAGTACGCCCAGGCTTGGTGACGCGAAGATTTGGCGAGTGCGTAGAGAAAAGATCCTGCGGTCAGAACCAGAAGGGTGACCGCGAGTGACGGGCGGAAATAGTTGGGATTCACGCGTGAAGCGACATAAGCGATCACGGAGACCAGTGCGATGGCCAGGAGATAGAACTGACCTTGTACGGCCATCGACCACAGGTGCTGCAGGGGAGTGACCGAGCCGTCGGCGGCCAGGTAGTCGCTTGCGGTGCTGGCGAGCTGCCAGTTCTGGAAGAACCCGAGCACCGCGATCAGTTGATCGCCCAGATCGGCCCAGCGTGTGCGTGGCAGCAGCAACGCGGTCCCCAGTGCGGTCAAAATGCTGACCACCGCGATCAGGGGGAACAGCCGCAGAAACACCCGCCGCAGTGCCGGGACCGGGTTGAGTGAACCCCCGGCTTCGGCGCGTCGAACCAGTGAGCCGACGAAGAAGTATCCGGACAGAACCAGGAAGACGTCCACCCCGCCCGATACCCGTCCGAACCACACGTGGAACACGACCACCAAACCGATGGCGAGGCCACGCAGTCCGTTCAGGTCTTGTCGGTGCGGTGTTGTTGCCCGTTCTTCGTTCGGCCGGTCGATCGTGGCGACCGAGCCTTGTTCGCCCGGTGACGACGGTTGACGCGAGAACTGCATGCTGAAGTAAGGCTCCGGGCGTTGAAGGGACGCCCCGAGGTTACCCGGAAGTCTCCGGCGCCGATTCCTCGAGTTCCGTTACCAGAGCGTTCACGGCTTGTCGGAGGCGATGGGATGTTCCGGAACTGATGGACGTCCACTCGGTGCCGTCGGCAGCCCGAGTAGTCGAACCCACGAGCCGGCCGGCCAAGGTGTCGTACACAGTCACTGCGCCGGTCATGAGCGTCGTCGCTCCCAAACTGTGTGGTATTCCAACCAATTCGGCGAAGGCGGTGCATGTGACGATTGCGCTACCCAGTTGGCGTGCGTCATCTTCGAGTATCCCGGCGTTGATCAAGGCCGAGCTCACGCTGTCTGCATCCGGGCCGGCGCCGAATGCCAGGCTGAGCATCTCGGTCGGTGCGTTGATCACGGCAATCGGCATTGCTTCGGCGCTGCCGAGCGCGGTGACAACGGGTGCAGCTGGTTCGGCGGTGACGCTGCACAATGCGAACGAAGAATCGGTTGAAGTCGCTTCGACACAAAGGAACTCGCCCTGTGCGACGCAGAGGCGTGAAATCCTTCCACCGACATGCCGACGCAGCGCCAACTCCCATTTGGGGTGGGTCAGGACGCGCAGGCGGGCACTGAGTTCGTGATGGATCTCCCCGCCGGGGAGGAGATCGCGCTCGGAGAGCGAATCTGCCGCGGACTGCATCGCCATACGGTGAGCGCTCGCACTGGCGTGAACCGTCGCGCCACCGAGAACCACGGGAAGCGCATCGAGCCCGAGTCGCTCACGTACATAGTCGATTTCGTCCTGTGACAGGGCGACGACAGGTAAATTCCACCCATCAGGTGAGGTGCCGAGGTCCACCATCAATGCTCTGCAGTTTCGAGTGCGCCACCGATCACGGACGGGATGACTGTTCGGCCGTCGGCGAAGTGCTCGAAGTGCTTCAGGTAATCGGGTGTGTCGTGCTCGGTCTCGTCTTCAGATTGGGCCGCATGACGGCCGCCGGCGATCGGCGCAGATCCGCCTGCGGTTCGGGCCGGATCCACCCTGACGGTATCTGTGGTGCCCTGAACCGGCGAGGTCACGGGGTTCTGGCGCGAGGCGCTCTGGCCGGTGGAGGGATCAGGAAGAGCGTGCCGACCGGTGCTGCTGCTCGACGACGAGCCCGCGATTGCTCCGGTTCCGGTAGTCGCGGAAGCTGCGCTGACCTGTGCCGGTGCCCGGCTTGCCGACGGGGTGCCGAACAGTGATGGTGTGGAAGCGCCGAGTCTTGCGCCGCCGAGTCCCGCGCCGCCCAGTCCGGTGAGTCCTGCTCCTGCCGTCGCGAGAGCTGATGCGGCAGTGGTGGCGCCTGTGACTGCGGTGGTGGTGGCGCTGGCTGCGGTGGCAACTCCACCGGAGATGGCACCGGCCTGTGAGGCAGCGGCGGCAAATACCGGGTTGGAAACTACGGATGCGACAGCAGCGGTGGCGGCGCGCACGGGATCCGCGATTGCGTCAGCGAGCGTGGATGCCGCTTGCACGACGGACTGTCGTGCGGCGCTGCCTGGGCTTTCGGCCGAAGCGGATGCCCCAGCTGTGGGTTCCGCGATGGACGGTGGTGAGTCGAAGTTCTGCTGCACGGCCAGATGGGCCGTTGCGGCGTCGTACGTTTCCATTGTCACCGCCGCTCGAATTTTGAGAGCTTCTTCGGCAGCCTCGGCTGCAGCGGCACCGCCGACCAGGGCACCGCCGATGGAGTACGCGGCGACCTTGGCCGCTTGAACTGCTGCAATCTCGGCCAGGGACGGCATGGCGAGGGTGGCAACCGTGTACGAACCGGACTGCACCTGGGCCTTACCTGCAGTTTCTCCCGCGAGCAACGCGGCAGCAGCAGCCCATTCCTGAAACGGCGCGAACTTACTCAATGCGGCATCCGCTGCTTCTCCGGACCACCCGGTGCGAAGATCCGCCATCACGCGAGAGATGGACGCAGCGGTGTCGGTCAGTCCGGACGACACGGTGGACCAGGCTCCGGCCGCCACGCCGAGAGGGACCGGCCCGGCTCCGGCGACCAGTGCTGCGGAGTTGGGTGCTGCGCCCCGTGGATACCAGATGACGCCGGTGATGCCGACCATTGTTCTTCCCCCCAGGAAGTGTGACTGTGTTGCCGAGTTACCGAGCTCGATTTCTGTCGATCAGATCGGTGCGGCTGCCAGGCTGGACTTGGTGAGCTGGTCTTCGAGCTCGTAGGCAGCTGCATTCTTGCGCAGAGCTGCCGCAGCCGCGGTGAGCTCCTCGATTGCCCGATCGGTGGACGAGGCAAGGCTGCCCGAGATGGTGTTGAAGTAATTTGCCGCGCTACCGGACACTTCTTCGGATCCCGCTGGGAGAACGCGTAGCGTCGGCTGCGCAGTAGAGACGATTCCGCGCAATCGCGTCGCCGCGGACTCGAGTTCCATTGCGGCGGCAACTAGGGCTTGAGGGTCGACGTGCATAGTGCCGAACTCCTTCCTGACCAGGGCGGATAAGTGGTCGGGAGGCCGTGCGCACAGCCGTCGATATCCCCCCGCACATACTTTGATGCCTACCGCCCGCTTTTGGTTCCCCCCGAAATCGGACGACTTTGCCCTCAGCCCCAGCCGAGTTCGTGCAATCTGTCTTCTTCGATGCCGAAGTAGTGCGCGATCTCGTGGATGACGGTCACGGCGACCTCGTGAACAACCTCGTCCTCGGATGCGCAGATGTCGAGTATCGAATCGCGGAAAATAGTGACCGTGTCCGGCAGGTACCCACCGTAATGAGAATCCCGCTCGGTCAGAGCGACGCCCTGATACAAACCGAGCAGCCCCGGTTCTTCCTCGTCACGTGCTTCGACAAGCACCACGACATTGTCGATTGCCTTGGCAAGTTCGGGCGGAATCAGATCGAGCGCCTCGCCGACCAGTTCCTCGAACCGGTCGGGCGTCATAGTCACCGTCATGGCTTACGACGGCGGAGCTGCGCCGGGCAACGGCGTCGGCAACGACCGACCTTCCGGTGCAGCGGGTGGCGGGACCGGAGCGGCGCCGTTGATCAGGATGTCGCCCTTGGCGCTTCCGGTGATCGCGGCAAACCCGCCGGTTTCGACCTCTTTGCCGATCGAACAATTGACTCGGCGGCTGCCGGCCAACCAGCTTTCCAGTGAAATGTTGTCCCAGAACAGTGTCAGCGTCTTGTCGCGAAGCGCGTCTGCGGAACCAAGGTACTCGTTGGACGCCTGAGTGCAGACGCCCTCGAGATAGCGGTCCTGATCTTCGACCGACGGCATTGCGCCCGGGAATTGAGTGCCGAGGTCTATCACCGAAATAACCTCGTATGCATGCGGTTTCGCGCAATCGACCGGATCGGTCGGGAGGTTCTGGTTGATGCCGATGCACGTGCCGACGTCCCACACGTTCGACTGGTCCTGGTCCGCCACGCGGCCTACGAACGGTTGTAGTTCGCCGGTCGTGGTCGAGAACTGCAAGCCGCAACGCAGTGCGCGCTCACCCGAAGCCCAACCCGATTCGCTCGGGAACATCAGGCCGACGCTGAACTTGCCCTTGGGATCGAACTTCGAATCGAGGTAGGACATGACGATGGGTGTGCAGTGCTCGTCGCGGAGTTCGGCGAACCGAAGGGCGCCCGGGTACCGGGAACCGGGGCCGAACTCGGCGCCCGGGAACACCGAGAGATCGAGTGGTCCGGCTACCTCGAAGCGGTGTTCAGTTCCGCACTGAACCTTCGACATGTCCGTGCGGTCTCCGCCCGACTCGGTCGCAGGCGTCCAGTTGAGACAGTCGCCGGCCGCAGCCGCGGTGAAGGCGTCGTCGCGAGTCGATCCCGTCGCTGCGGGACCGCCGCCACTGACACTGACCGAGGACGAGTCGTCCTTGTTCAATCCACCGGAAATCGCGATCGTTGCGATCGCGGCGACCACCGCACCTACCGCCACAGCAGCCAGGACCCGACGGGTGCGACTCGCTGAGACAGTTTTCTTCGCCGGCGTCCCCTGGGGATCTGCCGGATCTGGCGACTTCTCGATCTTGTCTTCGGACATCGATTCCATCATGCCTGTTGCCGTGGCGATATCGAACCTTCACTACAAAACTCACAATCGCGTCTGTGAGTATTTTGTAGTCATGAGCGAAAACACCCCACTCGATCCCGAGGCTGTCGAGCTGGCGGGCCGGCTCTTCGACATGGCACGAACCGGTGACGCAGCCGGGCTGGCGTCGTACGTCGATGCCGGAGTTCCCGTCAATCTGACCAACGAGAGTGGCGACACGCTCGTCATGTTGGCGGCGTACCACGGTCACGCTGACGCCGTCGTTGCCCTGATCGAGCGCGGCGCCGACGTCAACCGGCCCAACGACAAGAACCAGACGCCCCTTGCCGGAGCGGTCTTCAAGGGTGAGGATGCGGTGGTGAAAGCGCTGGTGAGCGGGGGAGCCAACCCGAAAGGTGGACACCCGACTGCCGTCGACGCGGCTCGGATGTTCGGACGCGAGGACTACCTGAGTCTGCTCGAATCGTGATCTCCCCCTCTCCGACGTGGACGTGACCGTCGGAGAGCTGCAGTGAGTGGGTAAAGTTCGAAGTCGTGATTGACCTCAAGTTTCTCCGTGAGAACCCCGAAATCGTCCGCGAGTCGCAGCGCACCCGTGGAGAAGATCCAGGACTGGTCGACGCTCTGCTCGAAGCCGACGCGTCCCGACGCGCTGCCGTTCTGACCGGAGACAACCTCCGTGCAGAGCAGAAGGCCTTCGGCAAGAAGGTCGGACAGGCATCTCCGGAGGAGCGTCCCGCACTGCTCGAAGGTTCCAAGGAACTGGCGGCAAAGGTCAAGGAAGCCGAGGCCGCGCAGCACGAGGCGCAGGCCGCGCTCGACGCCGCACACCGCGCGATTTCCAACGTCGTACAAGAAGGTGCGCCGGCGGGCGGCGAGGACGATTACATCGTTCTCGAACACGTCGGTGAGATTCCGAAGTTCGACTTCGAGCCGAAGGATCACCTCGAGCTGGGCGAGTCGCTCGGCCTGATCGACATGGAACGCGGCGCCAAGGTTTCGGGTTCGCGCTTCTACTTCATGACCGGCTACGGGGCCATGCTCCAGCTCGGACTGCTGCAGTTGGCTGCGCAGAAGGCGATCGCCAACGGATTCACGATGATGATTCCGCCGGTGCTCGTACGCCCGGAAATCATGGCCGGTACCGGCTTCCTCGGTGCTCACTCGGACGAGATCTACCACTTGCAGGATGACGACCTGTACCTCGTCGGAACTTCCGAGGTACCCATGGCCGGCTACCACTCGGGCGAGATCCTCGAACTGAACGAAGGCCCGAAGCGCTACGCCGGTTGGTCCTCGTGCTTCCGCCGCGAGGCCGGAAGCTACGGCAAGGACACCCGCGGCATCATCCGTGTCCATCAGTTCGACAAGGTCGAGATGTTCACGTACTGCCGTCCCGAGGACGCCGACGCCGAACACCAGCGTCTCCTAGGGTGGGAGCGAGACATGTTGGCAGCCATCGACGTTCCGTACCGCGTGATCGACGTCGCCGGCGGAGACCTCGGTTCTTCGGCTGCGCGTAAGTTCGACTGCGAGGCATGGGTCCCGACGCAGGGCACTTACCGCGAGCTGACATCGACGTCCAACTGCACGACGTTCCAGGCCCGCCGCCTCGGAGTTCGGTACCGCGACGAGAACGGCAAGCCGCAGACGGCCGCCACTCTCAACGGCACCTTGGCTACGACGCGCTGGATCGTGTCGATTCTCGAGAACCATCAGCAGGCCGACGGCTCGGTGCGAGTGCCCGAGGCATTGGTGCCGTTTGTCGGCACGGATGTGCTTCGCTGACACGCTGAACCAACACAATCAGGGCCGCGACGGACTCCGTCGCGGCCCTTTTCGTACTTTCGTACTGGTAGGTTTGGAACTTTTTCTGAACTGACGAAATATCAACTTTTTCCCGCCGATTGGCGCGGTGACCACCAAAAGCGTTGTCGATGGGCCGCTTTGGCGATAGTTTTGCGTTCAATCGAGTTTCCATACCCTGCTTTTCCATCCCGCGTCTGGTGATACGAGGGTGAGTCCGGGGTGAATTGGACAAGTGTCTTGCCAAAAGTAGTACACGTACTAGTTTTTTCGTTATGTTGTGACGGCGCGCACACGTTTTGTCCGAATCCACTGCTCATGTTTGCCCTTCCGAAGGAAGTGCCCATGCCCCAAATCTCTCAGTTGCGGCGATTCGCCGTGCCCATAACCGGAACCGCCATGGTCGCCGGAATGCTGCTGGTCGGCACGCCCGCGTCAGCTGCTATCTCGACCACCGGTTTCAAAACAGCGTGCGTTGCCGGATCGATTATCGGAGACGTCCACAAGGTCACCGACAACCTCATCACGGTCGACGCCCCGGCTTCTGTCCAGCCCGGCGAGACTTTCACCTACCGAATTCAGCCGAGCGGAACGTCATATCCGGACAAGGACTCCGGAGCGACTACTACGAACTTGTCACGTCTGAAAATCGACTATGCCATCCCGAGCAATGCGACGTACGTTTCCGCTACCGTCGTCGCAGGTACCTCCATCGGACTCGACAATGTCGCACCGAATGTTCTCAGAGTCAACGATTCTGGCAATGTCGACGGCAGCGGCGGGATCCTGCGGTTGTCAGGAAACAACCAGGTGATCGGCAACAGTCCGACGACGAGCACGAACTCGGAGGGTGGAATTCGAGTACCGAAGTCCAAGAAGAACCTCGATGGCTCGACAAACGGCAACGGAGACACCTGGTTCCGACTTCCCGCAGTCGACGTAACAATGGTCGCTGGTGCGACGGGAGTGATCCAGCCGAAGGTGAGGACCGCGGGTGCGGCCGGCAACCTCGGTGCCAGCGAAAACTTCAGCACTCAGCTCGCAAAGGCGAGTTTCCTTGGTACACAGTGGGCTCCGACCCGGTGCTCGCCTCGCGAGAACAAGGACACCACGCCTCTCAACGCTGGTGCAGGTCCACTCGCGACGATCAGCATTGCTTCGGCTCCGGTGGATGTCGAGACCACGACGTCACTCTCGGTTCCGGCTACGGCAATCACGGGTACGGCGGTTGATCTGACGGCGACGGTTGCTCCGAACAATGCTGTCGGTACGGTGCAGTTCAAGTCGAACGGCACTGCAATCGGTTCGCCGGTCACGGTGGCTGGTGGTGTTGCGACATTGAGCCACACGTTCGATGCTGCTGGCGCTCAGAGTGTTACGGCTGACTTCACCGCTGGTGCAGGGTTTGTCAGTTCGTCGGCGTCGGCTCAGACGGTGACCGTTTCTGATCCGGCTCCGGTGGATGTCGAGACCACGACGTCGCTCTCGGTTCCGGCGACGGCGGTCACGGGTACTGCGGTTGATCTGACCGCGACGGTTGCTCCGAGCAACGCTGTCGGTACGGTGCAGTTCAAGTCGAATGGCACTGCGATCGGTTCTCCGGTCACGGTGAGTGGTGGTGTTGCGACTCTGTCGCATGCGTTCGATGTTGCTGGTGCGCAGAGTGTTACGGCTGACTTCACCGCTGGTGCTGGCTTTGTCAGCTCGTCGGCGTCGGCTCAGACGGTGACGGTCTCTGATCCGGCTCCGGTGGATGTGGAGACCACGACGTCGCTCTCGGTTCCGGCGACTGCGGTCACGGGTACTGCGGTTGATCTGACCGCTACCGTTGCTCCGAACAATGCTGTCGGTACGGTGCAGTTCAAGTCGAACGGTGCGGCGATCGGCACTCCGGTGACGGTGGCTGGCGGTGTTGCGACATTGAGTCATGCGTTCGATGCTGCTGGTGCGCAGAGTGTTACCGCTGACTTCACTGCCGGTGCAGGGTTTGTGAGTTCCTCGGCGTCGGCTCAGACGGTGACGGTCTCTGATCCGGCTCCGGTGGATGTGGAGACGACGACGTCGCTCTCGGTTCCCCCGACGGCGGTCACGGGTACTGCGGTTGATCTGACGGCGACGGTTGCTCCGAACAATGCTGTCGGTACGGTGCAGTTCAAGTCGAACGGCACTGCGATCGGTTCTCCGGTCACGGTGACTGGTGGTGTTGCGACTCTGTCGCATGCGTTCGATGTTGCTGGTGCGCAGAGTGTTACGGCTGACTTCACCGCCGGTGCTGGCTTTGTCAGCTCGTCGGCGTCGGCTCAGACGGTGACCGTTTCTGATCCGGCTCCGGTCGATGTCGAGACCACGACGTCGCTCTCGGTTCCCCCGACGGCGGTCACGGGTACTGCGGTTGATCTGACCGCTACCGTTGCTCCGAACAATGCTGTCGGTACGGTGCAGTTCAAGTCGAACGGCACTGCGATCGGTTCTCCGGTCACGGTGACTGGTGGTGTTGCGACTCTGTCGCATGCGTTCGATGTTGCTGGTGCGCAGAGTGTTACGGCTGACTTCACCGCCGGTGCTGGCTTTGTCAGCTCGTCGGCGTCGGCTCAGACGGTGACGGTCTCTGATCCGGCTCCGGTCGACAAGGCGACAAAGACGGTGCTGAGTGTTCAGGGTGAAGCCAAGGTCGGACTGCCTGTTGATCTCTTCGCGACAGTGTCCGAAGATCCCTCGGACGCCCTGGTGCCTTCCGGCGGAACGGTCCAGTTCAAGATCGGTGGAGTCGATCTGGGTGCCCCGGTCGCGGTTGTGGACGGAGTTGCCAAGCTGCCGCACGTATTCGGAGCAGAAGGCACCTTTGCAGTCTCGGCTGTATTCAGTGGATCCGGTGTGTTCACGTCGTCCACTGCGGAGTCTGTCGACGTCAATGTCACGGTTCCGACCCCGTCGGATGTCGAAAGCTCTACGTCGTTGACGGCTCCGTCCTCGGCAAAGGTCGGCACGGCGGTGCAGCTGAAGGCTGTGGTCAGTTCTTCCGGCGCGACGTCGGGAACCGTCCAGTTCTTCGACGGAACGACTCCGATCGGAACTGCCGTTGATGTTGTCGGTGGGCAGGCTGTGTTGAGCCACACCTTCACCACGACCGGCAACCATTCGATCACCGCGGTCTACAGCGGCGCCCAGGGTGTCACGGGTTCCACGTCGACTGCATCGGTTGTGAACGTCGGCAACGGGGGCGGTGACTTCGGTTCGCTCGGATCGTTGTCGCTGCCGTTCGGTTCCTGATTCTCCGATGATGTGATGCCCCTTGTGCCCCACAGGCGCAAGGGGCATCACTCTTCGCAAATCGATGATTGGTCGTTAGCGGAACTATCGGCAATTCGTGATTTTTTGTCGGTATTTGTCCGAAAAAACTGATACAAGTACTACTTTTGACGGGTACTGTACGGGCGTCCAGCTTCAATTCTGATTTTCGCTCTGTTCGAGTATTCCGAGAGAAGAACCAATGCACATCTCGACGCTCCGGCACTGTGCCGCGCCCCTGACCGGCGCTGCCCTGGTGGCCGGGATGCTGCTTATAGGTGGTGGGCAGGCCGCTGCGCAGACCACCACGACCTCGTTCAAAAGTACGTGCCGCGCATCGGCGACCATCAACGTCGACAAGACCAAAGACGATTCCGTCATCGTCAATGCGCCGACCACAGTGGTATCCGGAGAGACATTCACATTCACGATTCAGCCGGGCCCCGCTTCATACCCGGACAGTGATTCCGGTGCGACTACCAGCAATCTGTCGAGGTTGAAGTTCGATTTCGAGATTCCGAACAACACGACATTCGTTCAGGCCGCGGTGCTGCCGAACACGGGTAAGAACCTCGATGGGGTTCCGGCAGGCGTGCTGAGGATCAACACGTCGGGTTCAGCCGATTCGGCAGGGCCTCTGCTTCGGTTGTCGGGCAACAACGAAGTCATCGCCAACGGCACTTCGAACAGCACCAACAGCGAAGGGGGAATCCGTGCTCCCAAGCTCAAGAAGAATCTGGACGGATCGTCCAACAGCAACGGGGACAGTTGGTTCCAGATGCCGGCCGTCGAGGTAACCGTCGTCGCAGGCACCGCCGGGACGGCCATCACTCCGAAGGTGCGGACGTCCGGCAGCGCCGGAAGTTACAACGCAAGCGAGAATTTCAGTACCCAGCTCGCCAAAGCAACTTTTCTCGGTGGAACCCAGTGGGCGCCGACCAAGTGTTCTCCGCGGGACGGAACGGGATCGGGGCTCAATCGTGGCGCAGGCGCGCTGGCGACCATCGCAGTATCGAGTGCTGATGCACCCTCGACCACACAGCTCAACCTACCGGCCTCGACATACGTAGGCACCGAGATAACCCTGACTGCAGGCGTTTCCGGTGGAACATCCGGTGGCACGGTTCAGTTCAAGGACGGAGACAACCTGATCGGTGGACCGGTCGCGGTTGTCAACGGCACCGCCGCGCTTCCACACACGTTCACGACGGCCGGCGACCACAGCGTCACTGCCGAATACAGCGGCGTATCCGGAGTCTCCGGATCGACATCGGCGCCCAAGGTGATCAAGGTCCAGTCCGCACGCACTGCGACATCGGTTGCAGTCACCGCGCCCGAGAATTCGGCGATCAACGTGCCAGTGGACTTGAGCGCAACAATCTCACCGACACCGACGGGTGGCACGGTTCAGTTCAAGGACGGATCGAACAATCTCGGTGCGCCGCAGCAGGTTACCTCCGCCCAGGTCAAGCTGACCACCACCTTCACAACTCCCGGACAGCACTCGATAACTGCGATCTACAGCGGAACAACCGAATTTGCCGGCTCGACGTCAACTCCACAGATCGTCGGAGTCGCAGCAGCAGATTCGGTGACGACAACATTCGTCAACCTTTCCGGGTCGGCTGCGACCGGTGACCAAGTAGCGCTGTCCGCATCAGTCTTCCCGACGCCCACTGGCGGAACGATTCAGTTCAAGGACGGTGGAGTCGATATCGGTGCCCCGGTCGAACTCGTCGGAGGGACAGCAAACCTTACCCACAGTTTCGATTCGGCAGGCAGTCATTCGATCACCGCGATCT
>NZ_BAAILK010000047.1:300377-363207 GCF_054589475.1 Rhodococcus sp. no. 34 | reverse complement strand
ACTCGGGAGCGGCGGGCTTCACAGCCTCGACGTCGCTACCGAAGACGATCACGATCGATGACGGAATCTCCGGCACCACGACGGTAGTTACCGTGCCGGAATCGGCATCGACTCGGAACCCGGTCGAGTTGCGCGCGACGATCAATCCCGCACCAGCGGGTGGCACCGTTCAGTTCGCCGACGCGGGAGTGCCGCTCGGCGATCCGGTTGCCGTCGACAACGGTGTAGCTGTCGTCACCCATTCCTTCACGACGGCTGGAACGCACGCGATCACTGCGCTCTATTCCGGTGATCCGACATCCGCAGGATCGGTTTCGACGGCGCAGAGCATCGAGGTGACGTCCTCCGATGTGGCTACGTCGACAACGGTGACCGTCCCGGCGACCGCCCGGACCGGCGGTGCCGTAGATCTGAAGGCATCGGTTGAACCGAAGCCTTCCGGTGGCACCGTCCAGTTCACGAACGCGGGCTCGCCTATCGGATATCCGGTCAACGTGGTCGATGGTGTCGCGACGCTCAGCCACGTCTTCACGAATTCCGGGTCTCACGATATTGCCGCTGCGTTCAGCGGCGCTGTCGGATTCGACGGTTCCACGTCCGCCCTGGGCACCGTGGAGGTCAGTCTCGCGGATCTCGGCACCGCCACTCTGCTCAGTGTTCCCGGCGAAGCAAAGACCGGCGCCGCCACCGACCTTTGGGCTTCGGTGTTCGAATTGCCGAGTGGGCAGCCTGTTTCGACCGGTGGAACCGTTCAGTTCTCCGACGGAGGGGTCAGTCTGGGTGCGCCGGTGTTCGTATTCGACGGAGTCGCCAAGCTGACACATACTTTCTCCACTACGGGTGCACACGAGATCGTTGCGACCTACAGCGGATCCGAAGGCCGTAACGGCTCGGCAGCGCAGGCACGTTCGATCAACGTGTCGCAGGCGACTGCGTCGGACATCTCGACCGCCACCGTCATATCCGTACCCGGCACAGTCACGGTGGGTTCGCAAATTTCGTTGAGCGCCAACGTCATCGCCTCGGAGACCGCAGGTGGAACCGTGCAGTTCATGGATGGCGACACACCAATCGGTCAAGCGGTTGTACTGGTCAACGGCGTTGCCACCATGGGGCATACCTTCGACAAGGTGGGTGCTCACCCGATTACCGCTGTCTACAGCGGTGCTGCCGGATTCTCCGGCTCGAAGTCGGCGGCTACTTCCGTCCTCGTCGAAAAGGCCTCGACCGGCAACGGTGGCGGCGGATCCAGTGATTTTCTTCCGTTCGGTTCCTGACCTTCGTGCGTTGCTAGCTGAGGAGTATTCGTGTCTGTGAGAAGAAGTTCCGCGGTTGTGGTGGCGGCGTTGGTCGGCGGTGTATTGGTGGCCGGTGGTGTTGCTTCGGCGGCACCGTCGTCGTCGTCGCCGCCCGTGGAGAAGAGCGTCGACTTCAAGTTGGGGTGTGACGGCTACGAGCATTTGGCCGTTGACATCTCGGATGTGTTTCATTCGACGGGTGTGACGGTGTCGGCGCCGGAGAAGGTAGTGGCAGGGTCGACCTTCACGTACCGGGTGCAACCGAATGCGATGTCAGTGCCGACAGGTGGCCATGCGGGTCGCAGTGTCGGTAAGTGGACACGACTGAAGTACGACTTCGACATTCCTTCGGGTGTGTCCTTCGTGGATGCGCGAGTGGTGACAGGTTCATCGTCGAATCTGTCAGGTGTGGCTCCGTCGGTGATTCGGATCAACGACGGCGGTTCGCCGGATGGTGCGGGTACGCATCTACGTATTTCGGGGAACAACCAGACTGCTGACTCGAACAACAAGGGCAGCAACGGCCCGAGCTCGAGCAAGAACAGCGACGGCGGAATCGAGGTCGCAGCGGGGAATACCTTCCGTTTGCCGGCGATCGATGTGACGGTGGTTGCCGGTGCCGCCGACAGCACGGTGCAGCCGAAGTTGCGTGCAACCGACGGTGATTCGGGCTCGTTCAATTCACCGAAAAACGCGTTCACGTTCCTGCAGTACGAGACGTTGTGGCCGGGGTACTGGGAGCGGTACAACTGCTCGCCGCGTGATTCGAACAATGGTGGATTGAATGCCGGTGGTCAGGCGCTGGCCACTGTCAACGTCGTCACACAGGTAGGCACGACAACAACCCTCACATCCGGAACGACGGCCACCGTCGGCCAGTCGACGGACCTGGTAGCGCAGGTCTCGCCGGCGCCGACCAGCGGCACCATTCAGTTCAAGGACGGTGGAACCGACATCGGTACTCCCGTCACCATCGTCAATGGTGTTGCCACACTGCCGCATACCTTCACAACAGCGGGGAGCCATTCCATAACCGCCGCATACGACGGGGTTCTCGAGTTTCTCGGATCCACGTCGTCGGCACAGACGGTGAACGTCGCGGCACCCAATGAACATACGAGTACGTCGGTCACCGTGCCGGCGAGCGCTGTCGAGCAGACCTCCGTCGAGTTGAACGCATACATCTCCCCGGCAACCGACGGTGGAACGGTGCAGTTCAAGGACGGTGGGATCGACATCGGAGGTGCGATTCCGGTGACGGCCGGAGCAGCGAAGCTCGGCCACACTTTCACCACAACCGGTGCGCATTCGATCACCGCAGTCTATTCCGGCACTGCAGGTTTCGACGGTTCGACCGCCGAGGCGCAGACAATCGAGATCTCGAGTGCCACGCAAGACACGACCACGACACTCCAGGTGCCTCCCACCGCGAACAAGGACGCTGTCGTCACATTGACGGCAACCGTGAACCCGCAACCCAACGGTGGAACCGTCCAGTTCAAGGACGGTGGAGTGGCGATCGGTGGCCCGGTGGCAGTGAGTGGCGGAATTGCCTCTGTCTCCCACACGTTCACCGCTACCGGCACACATGACATCACTGCCGAATACTCGGGTGTCGCAGGCTTCGGTGCGTCGAATTCCCAAATTTCGACCGTCACAGTGGCTCTCGTTCAACAGAACACGACCACAGTGCTCAGTGCTCCGGTCGCTGCCTCGACCAGTGCAGCAGTCGATCTGACTGCGGTGGTCTCGCCGACACCAAGCTCGGGAACCATCCAGTTCAAAGACGGCGCGGCGAACATCGGGAGTGCAGTAGCCGTAGTCAACGGATCGGCGACACTCTCACATCAGTTCACCACCAACGGTGCACACAGCATCTCGGCCGTGTACTCCGGCGGTGCAGAATTCGGCGGCTCGATCTCGGCACCCAAGACCGTGACTGTGTCGACTGCAGCAGTTGACTCGGCGACTACCGTGACTGTTCCGCCCAGTGCGAACACCGGAAACGCCGTCGACCTCAAAGCCGCTGTGTCGCCCGCAGGCAACGGTGGAACGGTGCAATTCAAGGATGGCGGTACGAACATCGGCGGTGCGATTGCGGTGACGAATGGTTCAGCGACGCTCAGCCACACCTTCACCGCGGCCGGCTCGCACGACATCACGGCGGTGTTCTCGGGAAATGACGGGGTGAACGGATCGACATCCAGTGTTCAGTCCGTCCAGGTGAGTGTTGCCGATCAGGGTTCCGTGACATTGCTCAGCGTGCCCGGCGAAGCGAAAACCGGTGTGGAAACGGACCTGTGGGCGAGCGTCCGGACGTCGACTGACGGAATTGTCGGAGAAGGCACCGTGCAGTTCTTCGACGGCGGCGTTGCGATCGGTGGTCCGGAAGCTGTGACGGCTGGCGCTGCCGGCTTGTCCTACACGTTCACGACCACGGGACCTCACACCATCACCGCGGTGTATTCAGGCGGCTCGGGAATCATCGGGTCAACGGCACTGGCACGCACGGTGAACGTCACCGCTCCGGCTCCGTCCGACATCGCAACAGCCACAGGAATAACCGTTCCCGGCAGTTCGACCGTCAACAAGTCGGTAACTCTCTCCGCCACTGTCACCTCGGTGCAGAACGGGGGAACCGTGCAGTTCATGGACGGGGATACGCCGATCGGTGAGGCTGTGGCGGTAATCAACGGGATCGCTGCCCTCAACCACACATTCACGACGACCGGTGTCCACTCGATCAAGGCGATTTACAGTGGCGCAGCCGGATTCACGGGGTCCACGTCCGATGTCCGCACCGTCCAGGTCAACGCGGCGCCCGGTGACGGCGGCAACGGCGGTACCGGTTCGCTCGGAACGGGATCATTGGAGTCTCTTCCGTTCGGTTCCTGACCTGGTCACAGCATCTGCAGTATTCGAATACCGTCGACGGGAGTAGCTATGTCACATCAACAGTTCTGCGATTCAGGTTGGAGAAGTTTCCATGTCGCGTAACCTGATTCGCCGTGGCATAGCCCTCGTCGGCGTCGCTTCAGTGGCGTTGCTGACGGTCGGTTCCATCTCGGCTACCGTCTCCTCTGCTGCGACGGCAACCGTCTCCGAGGGCAAGTACCGGTTCACGCGCAGTTCCAACGTCGACACCGTGTATCTCGGTGACAAGATCACGTACACAACTGCCCTCACCAAGTCCGGTATCGACGGGTACATCAACACCTTCGTCGATGTACACCCCGCCTGCCTGACGTACGAAACGGGCTCTGCGAAACTGACGCGAGGGTCTACGTCGTCGATCACTCCGTCGTCCGTCACGGGAACGTCAGTCACTGTGACCAATGCCGGCTGGCTGGTCAACGGAAACAATCCGTGGACATTCAGCGTGACGTACCTCGTCACGGATTCCTGCGCGTTCGGTGCACTCGGTGGTGGCGTCACAGCCAGGGGCACCGTGATGGGCAGCAGTGGTTTCGGAGTCTCCGAAGATCATTCCACTATGGGACCGTCGGTGACGGTTGCCAAGCGTGACACCACCACTACGCTGTCTGTGCCGGCCACCGCGACGGTGGGCTCGTCGGTAGACCTGACGGCGACAGTCGGGCCCAACAACGTGCCGGGGGCTGTCCAGTTCAAGGACAACGGCAGCAATATCGGGTCCCCTGTCACCGTCAGTGGTGGTGTGGCCACATTGGCTCACTCTTTTGGATCCGTTGGCTCACGCTCCGTGACAGCGGTATTTACGCCAAGTGCGGTGGCGTACGCGAGTTCGACATCCGCCGCCGCGAACGTGGCGGTCTCGAACCCCGTTCCGGTGGATGTGCAGACGACGACGTCGTTGTCGGTTCCCGCGACGGCGATTGCGGGTACTGCGGTTGATCTGACCGCTACCGTTGCTCCGAGCAACGCTGTGGGTTCGGTGCAGTTCAAGTCGAACGGCGCGGCCATTGGTTCACCGATGACAGTCTCCGCGGGTGTTGCGACTCTGTCGCACGTATTCGATATTGCTGGCGCTCAGAGTGTTACGGCTGACTTCACCGCTGGTGCTGGGTTTGTCAGCTCGTCGGCGTCTGCTCAGACGGTGACGGTCTCGGATCCGGCTCCGGTGGATGTGGAGACGACGACGTCGTTGTCGGTTCCGGCTACTGCCATCTCTGGTACGGCGATTGATCTGACCGCTACCGTGGCTCCGAACAACGCTGTGGGTTCGGTGCAGTTCAAGTCGAACGGTGCGGCGATCGGTTCACCGGTGACAGTCTCCGCGGGTGTTGCGACATTGAGTCATGCGTTCGATGTTGCTGGCGCTCAGAGTGTTACGGCTGATTTCACCGCTGGTGCAGGGTTCGTGAGTTCTTCGGCGTCGGCTCAGACGGTGACGGTCTCGGATCCGGCTCCGGTGGATGTGGAGACGACGACGTCGTTGTCGGTTCCGGCGACGGCGATTGCGGGTACTGCGGTTGATCTGACTGCGACGGTTGCTCCGAGCAATGCTGTCGGTTCGGTGCAGTTCAAGTCGAACGGCACGGCGATCGGTTCCCCGGTGACGGTGGCTGCTGGTGTTGCGACGCTGTCGCATGCGTTCGATGTTGCTGGTGCGCAGAGTGTTACGGCTGACTTCACCGCCGGTGCTGGGTTTGTCAGTTCGTCGGCGTCGGCTCAGACGGTGACGGTCTCTGATCCGGCTCCGGTGGATGTCGAGACCACGACGTCACTCTCGGTTCCGGCGACGGCAATCACGGGTGCGGCTGTTGATCTGACCGCGACGGTTGCTCCGAGCAATGCTGTCGGTTCGGTGCAGTTCAAGTCGAACGGCACTGCAATCGGTTCCCCGGTGACGGTGGCTGCTGGTGTTGCGACTCTGTCGCATGCGTTCGATGTTGCTGGTGCGCAGAGTGTTACGGCTGACTTCACCGCCGGTGCAGGGTTCGTGAGTTCGTCGGCGTCGGCTCAGACGGTGACGGTCTCTGATCCGACTCCGGTGGATGTCGAGACCACGACGTCACTCTCGGTTCCCCCGACGGCGGTTACGGGTGCGGCTGTTGATCTGAGCGCGACGGTTGCTCCGAACAATGCTGTTGGCACTGTGCAGTTCAAGTCGAACGGCACGGCGATCGGTTCACCGGTGACAGTCTCCGCGGGTGTTGCGACATTGAGTCATGCGTTCGATGTTGTTGGCGCTCAGAGTGTTACGGCTGATTTCACCGCTGGTGCAGGGTTCGTGAGTTCTTCGGCGTCTGCTCAGACGGTGACGGTCTCGGATCCGGCTCCGGTGGATGTGGAGACGACGACGTCGTTGTCGGTTCCGGCGACGGCGATCACGGGTACGGCGGTTGATCTGACTGCGACGGTTGCTCCGAACAACGCTGTGGGTTCGGTGCAGTTCAAGTCGAACGGTGCGGCGATCGGCACTCCGGTCACAGTCTCCGCGGGTGTTGCGACGCTGTCGTATTCCTTCGATGCTGCTGGTGCACAAAGCGTTACCGCTGATTTCACCGCCGGTGCTGGCTTTGTGAGTTCTTCGGCGTCGGCTCAGACGGTGACGGTCTCGGATCCGGCTCCAGTGGATGTCGAGACCACGACGTCGTTGTCGGTTCCGGCTACGGCGGTTACGGGTACTGCTGTTGATCTGACGGCGACGGTTGCTCCGAACAACGCTGTGGGTTCGGTGCAGTTCAAGTCGAACGGTGCGGCGATCGGTTCCCCGGTGATGGTGGCTGCTGGTGTTGCGTCTCTGTCGCATGCGTTCGATGTTGCTGGTGCGCAGAGTGTTACGGCTGATTTCACCGCTGGTGCAGGGTTCGTGAGTTCGTCGGCGCCTGCTCAGACGGTGACGGTCTCTGATCCGGCTCCGGTCGATGTCGAGACCACGACGTCGTTGTCGGTTCCGGCTACGGCGATCACGGGTACGGCTGTTGATCTGACGGCGACGGTTGCTCCGAGCAATGCTGTCGGTACGGTGCAGTTCAAGTCGAACGGTGCGGCGATCGGTTCCCCGGTGACGGTTTCCGGTGGTACCGCGACCCTCTCACATTCCTTCGATGCCGCTGGCGCGCAGAGCATTACCGCGGATTTCACCGCTGGTTCCGGATTCAAGAACTCGGTTGCGAGTGCGAAGTCAGTTCAGGTCAGTGTTGCCGACCAGGAATCCGTCGTCGAACTGAATATCCCGACCGACGCCAAAACTGGTGTGGCGACCGACTTGTGGGCAACCGTCCGAACGTCGTCGGATGATGCTGTCGGCGTCGGAACCGTGCAGTTCTACGACGGTGGCGTCGCGATCGGCGGTCCTGAAGCGGTTACGGCCGGCGCTGCCGGCCTGACGCATTCGTTTACCTCTGCGGGTGCGCACAGCATCACTGCGGTCTATTCGGGAGGAGCTGGCGTGGTCGGATCCTCGGCCCAGGCGCGGACGGTGAATGTAACGGACCCTGCGCCTTCGGATGTCACCACGGAGACTGTGGTGACGGTGCCTGGTGATGCCGTGGTGAACAAGTCGGTGACCCTGTCGGCGACTGTCAGTTCGGTGCAGAACGGTGGAACGGTGCAGTTCATGGATGGGGATACTCCGATCGGTGACGCTGTTGCAGTGGTCAACGGGATCGCGGCGCTGAACCACACCTTCACCACAACTGGCACGCATTCGATTTCGGCAATCTACAGCGGGGCAACCGGATTCACAGGATCCACCTCGACGGCCCACGCAATTCAGATCAAGGCTGCAACCGGCGGTGGCACGGGCAGCCTCGGTTCAGGAAGCGCTGGCTCGAGCGATTTCCTTCCGTTCGGTTCCTGACCGGAACAGTTCAGGTCGCGGCCCCGAGGCAATATCCCTCGGGGCCGATCGACAGGGTGAACTGCATCGAGCGTGAGTTACCCGTTCCGTCGCGGACGGGCAGGGTGACACGGACGTAGTCGCCGCGAACCGGAGTGACTGTTGCAGCGTCGGCGTCGAAAGACTTGATACCGGCCAGCTGATTCGGATCGAGCTTGAGTGGCGGCTGGCCGGTTGCGCCGGTGCCGTCGGGATCCCACGGGCTGTTGCCGGGGCAGATCAGTGGATAGAACGTCTCGACGTCGCGGGTATTGACCGGCCGTCCCGTGGCGCGTGAGAGAAACCTGACGACGGCGTGGGAAGCGTCGGCCGCGGTGTAGAAGTTTGATTGCCCCGCAGGGAAGACGAACGGGCACGCATAGCCGGAAGCGATCTCCGAGCGCTTGGCGGCGACGGAGAGTCCGCCGCCGCTCCAGGTGACCGCGTACTGGCCGTCGACGCCTGGTGCAGCGATGGCCGTCAAGATGGCGGGCACATCCGAATATCGGTCGGCGATCGTTGTGGGCGGCATCGTCCAGCATGCGTTCGTGAGCGCAGCCACGTCCAAGGACACCAGGTCAGTTGCCCAAGCTGCCAAGGCCGGCGCAGCAGCCGGATTGCCGGGCACGTCACCAACCGGAGGTGGCGCGACCGGCGCAGCGGGCGCAATTGTCGTCGTGGGTGCGAGAGTGGTTGTCGTCGTGGTTTCCGTCGTCGGCGGAGACGGTTCGTCCGTCAGGATTCCCGTCCGTCCGTCGTCCTCACATGCGGTTATCGCCAACGTCATGGCGAGTGCGACTGCCCCCACTGCCGCTCGTCCTGCCGACTTCATTCGTTCGTACGCCCCTTTTGCGACATTCTGACCAACACCCACCCCAGAACTGCTGCGGGTCAGATCACGGATTCCCGTCTACGCTAGCGAACTGTGGATCCCGTTTACAGAACAGTCATCGGCATCGCCCGTACCGTCTTCGCTTTCGAGGGCCTGAAGTTCTCCGTCAAGGGAGAGCAGAACATCCCGGCGTCCGGTGGCGCCGTGATCGCGATCAACCACACCGGGTACATGGACTTCACGTATGCGGGACTGCCGGCACGGACCCCGAAGCGCTACATCCGGTTCATGGCCAAGAAAGAGGTCTTCGACAACAAGATCTCCGGACCGATCATGCGGGCCCTCAAGCACATCCCGGTCGACCGCGGCGCGGGCGCCGACTCCTACAAGGCAGCCGTAGATTTCCTGAAGCGCGGCGAATTGGTGGGCGTGTACCCCGAAGCCACGATCAGTCGGAGCTTCGAGATCAAGGAATTCAAGTCCGGCGCCGCCCGCATGGCGATCGAGGCGGGCGTCCCGATCGTTCCCGTCGTCATCTGGGGCGCTCAGCGCGTGTGGACGAAGGGTTATCCGAAGCGTTTGGGCCGCACCAACACTCCCATCTCCATTGCCGTCGGCGAGCCGATTGCACCTTTCGAGCCGGCGAGTGAGCTGACGGCGAAGCTGCGGTCGACGATGCAGGAGTTGCTGCTCGATCTGCAGAAGAACTACGACCATCCCGCCGGCGAGTACTGGGTGCCGGCCCGCCTCGGTGGCAGCGCGCCGACGCTCGAGCAGGCCGACAAGATGGATGCCGATGAGGCCGAGGCGAAAGCCAAGGCTCGCGAGGCGCGGAAGTCCGAAGGCTGACCGATGTCCTTCGAACCCGTTTACACCGCTGTCGAGGTAGTCGCGCGTGGTCTGAGCGGTTTCCAGGGTGTGAAGGTCACCCGCACCGGGACTGAGAACGTCCCGGTGTCCGGTGGCGCCGTCATCGCGATCAACCACACGAGCTACCTCGATTTCATACCGGCGGCCCTGGCGGTCGGTACCGCGAAACGCAAGCTCAGGGTGATGGCAAAGGCCGAGTTGGCGGACAACAAGGTCCTCGGCTTCCTCATGCGTGGATGCGGAGTCATCGAAGTCGATCGCTCTGCCGGAGCGCAGGCGTATCGAGCCGGAGTCGACGCCCTGAAACGGGGCGAACTGGTGGGCGTCTACCCGGAGGCGACGATCAGCCGGAGCTTCGAGATCAAGGAAATGAAATCCGGAGCAGCTCGGATGGCCATCGACGCCGGCGTTCCGATAATTCCGCTGATTGTCTGGGGCGCCCAGCGGATCGTCACCAAGGGCGGACCGAAAAATCTGGGCCGCAATCATTTCCCGATCTCGGTGGAGGTGGGTGCACCGATCGATCCGGTCGAGCCCGCCGAAGCGTTGAGCGAGATTCTGCGCATCGAGATGGATGCAATCCTGCGCCACGTGCAGGACGGGTTCGTGCACGAGCCCGGGGCGTACTGGGTGCCTCGTCGACTCGGCGGTGGCGCACCGACGCCGGAGGAAGCCGCGGCCATGGACGCACAGGAACGCGCGAAGCGGGCGCGCTGAGCGAGACCGTCGTACCGGGCAGGCACAATGGCGGTGTGAGCCCAGACCGTCGTATCAGCCCTGACCGCCCAACCTTGGTTGCGACCGATGTCGACGGCACCCTCATCGATCACGACGAGTTGGTCAGTGCCCGCACCCGCGCCGCCGTGCATGCCGTCGTCGAATCCGGCACGCCGTTCCTGCTGGCAACCGGGCGTCCTCCGCGATGGATTTCGCCCGTCGTCGAGGGCTTGGGATACGCGCCACTCGCCGTCTGCGCCAATGGAGCCGTTGTCTACGACAGCTACGCCGACCGCGTCCTCAGCGCCGCGACCTTGTCGGTCGACGCACTCACCGAACTCTCCGAGCTGGCACTGGTTGCACTCCCGGGCGCAGGTTTGGCCGCGGAACGAGTGGGGGAGAGCGCACATGACGCCGCCACCCCACAATTCGTCAGCTCACCGGATTACGAACATGCCTGGCTCAACCCGGACAACACCGAGATGTCCGAGGACGAAGTGCTTGCGGCGCCGGCCGTCAAACTCCTGATTCGCCGTCCAGGCATGACCAGCACGGCGATGTACGACACGCTCGCTCCGCACGTCGGTGCGCTCGCCGACATGACGTACTCCACCGAGAACGGACTGATCGAACTCTCGGCGCCGGGCATCACGAAGGCGTCGGGCCTGGTTGCCGCCGCTGAAAGGTTCGGCTTCGACCTGTCGGGTCTGGTGGCCTTCGGAGACATGCCCAACGACATCCCGATGCTGGGGATGGCACGCCTCGGCGTTGCCATGGGCAACGCTCACCCCGAAGCCAAAGCCGCAGCCGACGAGGTCACCGACAACAATTCGGCACACGGGGTCGCAAAAGTCCTCGAGCGCTGGTGGTCGTAGAACCCGCCAGCGCCCGAGGACGTGTACTGCTCGAGTGTCAGCCGACAGGCGCGCTGTTGGCCATTTCCTGGGCGAAGGTCTCGTTGTAGGTCTTGAGGACCTTCGTGACCATGCCGGTGATCTGGTTGAAGATCAGCGAACCGTTCTCGAAGTCACTGCGCAGGCCGTCCGGGATCGAGTACTCGTCCGAGATCGGCAATCCCAGTTCACCCGCGTCGGAACCGAAACTCTGCCACGACTTGAAGATCTCGCCGAGCACGGTGAACACTCCGCCGTTCGGCGAGGTGTAGACAGCGCCGTTCTGGAACAGCGCACCCTGGTTGCCGAGCTTCGCCTGCAGAATTCCGGACAGTGCCTGGCCGAGGCGTCCGATCTCGCCACCTTCGGCGATCCACTTCTGCGCGAGCGGTGAATTGTCGGTGATCTGCAGAATCTGGGTGACCAGATCCGGGATCGACGAACCGGTGCCACCGGTGACCGTGTCGACCGGAGTGGTCGGCTTGGGCGCAGGCGTCGACGGATTGGAAGGGTTCGAGGGGTTCAACGTTCCCCCGATGTTCGCGGCCGCGATGTTCCGGATGTCGTTCATGTGTGCGTATGCGGCATCACCCGGGCACGCGGTGTTTCCGACGTCGCGGTGGGCGAAAATGATCGGCAGATCGACTGCTGCGCCCTGCGGGTACGGCGTGAACTCGGTGCCCTCGGAGTACATCGTCGTTCTGCCCTTGGGATCGAGTCCGGCCATACCGAGCTTCCAACCGAGGAACTTGCCGACGGCGTTGAGCGTCGCCTGCGAAGGCTCGACGGTGGAGTAGTCGCCCATCATCGCGATACCGGTGGTGTTCTCGTTGAATCCACCCGCGTGTGCACCCTGAACTGCCTTGTCGAGTCCGCCTGCGCGGCCTTCGAAGGTCTGACCGTACTTGTCGACGAGGACGTTGTATCCGACGTCGCACCAGCCGAGCGTCTGTGCGTGGTAGGCGTAGATCGAGCGGACGATGCCGGCCGATTCGGCCTTCGTGTAGTTGTTGCTACCTGCGGTGTGGTGAACGGTCGCGCCACCGATGAAGTCGTCGTAGGTGGGGGAGTCGCAGCGAAGTGACTCGTCTGCTCCCCACTGAGCACGGGTGATGACGGACGGTCCGCTGCCGCCGAGCGGCGCTGCGACGGCCTGCAGATTGCTGTCTGCCTCGCTGGCACCCGGGTCGATCAACACGGCGGTGACGGCATCTGCTGCCGTCGTCACCTGGCGAAGCGGCTTGGACACCGAAGCGGGTGTGTACCCGAGTTCGCCGGTGGCTGCGGGTGCTTCAGCGGGGGCAGCTTCCGGAGCGGGCGCGGGGGCAGCTTCCGGAGCCGGGGCCGGCGCAACCTCGGCTGCGGGAGCAGCGGCGCCCTGCGGCGTGAGGATCTGGATGGACTTGGTGGCGCCGACGAAGACCGGTTCGGTGGCGGTACCGGAGTTGGTGGCCTGATCCGAGCTGGCGGAGTCGATGGCGTCAGGGGTGAACCACGGGCCCCAGGTGCCGTCTTCGGCCAGGGCGCGGACCTTGGACTGCGCCGAGGCGATGGTGTCCGAGGTCAACGCGACCATGCTGAACGGAGTGTCGCGGGTGACTTCCTTGACCACGGCACCTGGCTCTTCCTCGGAAGGAACCGGAGCGGTTTCGGTCGGGGCGCCGGGAGCAGCGGGTGCCGGGAACAGCTCGGTCGGCAGCGTGATCCCGGGAGGTAGCGGGATTTCGGTCGGGAGCTTGAGGTTCCTGAGATCGCCCAGGTTGATGTCGGGGAGATCGAGACCGGTCAGCTCCTTGACCGGAATGATGATGTCGGGCACCGACGCGAGGAGCACCTCTGCGATCTGGGTCGGCACTGCTACTGACGTCGTCTCGTTCGCGGAACGTACATCGGACGTA
This sequence comes from Rhodococcus sp. no. 34, assembly GCF_054589475.1. Lineage (NCBI taxonomy): Bacteria > Bacillati > Actinomycetota > Actinomycetes > Mycobacteriales > Nocardiaceae > Rhodococcus > Rhodococcus sp. no. 34. Next base: position 349,894 of record NZ_BAAILK010000047.1, on the reverse strand, counting down.
GTGCTCGTGAAGCCGTAGACCGCAAAAGGACTTGCGACAGCCACTGCGGCTACAGCCCCGAGTACGAGCGAGGGCTTCGGTCGACGGTGTGGCAAGGGATTACTCCTCGGTTGTAGTTACTTGCGAGCGAACTTCAGGGCCGATGACGGCCGTGAACGGAATCCTTCAAAACCGGATCCGAGCAGGTCGGATGCCATGTTCTGGGGTTGAACTCCAGTTTTCGGACGCGTACGTCTGCAACTCGTGATGCTGATGTGACTCGTGTGACTGGTGTTGCTAACTCCAAACACTCTTGCCACACTAGTCACAAAAGTCCATAACGCTCAACCTTAGGGTGAGACTTTAGTTAAATCGTTGTGGACTGGCCTGCGCGCGAAGTACCGACTTCGCGGACTCGTGAGGCCGGTAGCGATGAGGAGAGCATTGATGGCGAGAAGCGGAAGAAGCGGAACTGCAGGTAAGAAGCCTGTGTCCGGTCGCGCAGGTCGCTTTCTGGTGGGCGGACCCGGGAGGCGAACCTCGCTGATGCGGATCTCGGTCCTCGGTCTCGTTCCGGCTCTTGCGCTCGGCGTCGCGATCGGAGGTTTCACGCAAATCCGCGCTGACGAGCCGTCGATCCTGCACGCCGTCGCTGCCGACACGCAATTCACGCTCTCCGGTCACGGCAACGGACATGGCCGTGGAATGGGCCAGTGGGGCGCTTACGGCTACGCCAAGAACGACGGCTGGTCCGGCGAGCGAATCCTCAGTCACTACTACGGCGGGACCGTCCTGGACTCGATGCCGCCCGCCCAGATGAGTGTGCGGCTCACGGCCCAGGACAACTCGACGCTCGACGTCTACTCCGACGCCGGCCTCGTGGTCAACGGTCAGCGCACCGCGCCCGGCGAGGCTGCCCATCTCACTGCACTGCCCGGTGGCGGTGCGCAGGTAGTGGTCACCAGCGGGTGCGGTGGCGGGGTTGTCTGGGAAGCGGTCACCGAGCATCCGTGGGTGGACCCGGTGGACCTCGGTCCTGATCGACCCGCCGACCAGTTCCTGAAGCTGTGCAACAACGATGCGCCCTATCGAGGCGCCCTCGGCGTAGTGCTCGACAACAGCTCGGCTCGGACAGTCAATCTCCTCGACATGGAGGACTACCTGCTCGGCGTGGTGCCGGTCGAAGCGAAGGCCGAATGGGCCGATTCCGGTGGGGCCGAAGCGCTACGGGCGCAAGCCGTGGCAGCACGCTCGTACGCTGCGACCGAGCATCGCAGCTCGTACGCCGACACCTGCGACACTCAGGACTGCCAGGTCTACGGCGGAGCGGGCAAGGAAGATCCCCGCACCACCGAAGCCGTCCGGTCCACCGCCGGCGCCGTTCTGTCGCGTGACGGCAAGATTGTTGCCACCGAATTCTCCTCGTCCACAGGAGGTTACAGCTCCGGCGGTGAATTCCCGGCCGTCGAGGATCTCGGTGACGCCCTTTCTCCGAATCATGACTGGACAGTGAATCTGACCGCAGGGCAGATTGCGGACGCCTTCGATGTGGGTGAGCTGCAATCGCTCAAGATTCTCTCGCGCAACGGATTCGGTACCGACGGCGGGCGAGTGACGGCAGTCGAGGTAGTCGGAACAGATGCAACTGTTGGCGCCACCGGAATTCAGTTCCGCCAGAAACTCGGCCTGAAATCCGACTGGTTCACCATCGGTGACGGTGCGGGTGTGGTAGTGGCACCGGATTCGGAATCGACAGTGCCGGAATCCAATTCGCCATCCGACGATCCATCGGGTACGGTTACGGAGACGCAGATCGAGAAGAAGTATCGGGAGCTCGGCGGTGAAAGCGGCTCTCTCGGTGCTCCTGCCGGCCCGGAGATGCAGTTGCCCTCCGAAGCAGGCACTTTCCGTGTCTACGAAAACGGAACCATCATCTGGACAAAGGTTTTGGGCGCGCAGGTAGTTGATGCCAACGTGCTCCGCGAGTGGATACCGACGGGCGGAAGCTAGGGGAAGGTCGGTCGGTAGCGACTCGCACGTATCGACTCTGAAGGGTCTCTGCCGTAACCCGGCGGAGGCCCTTCAGGTCGTTCAGGGTTCGTTGGTTGTCGGTCAGATGGTCGGGGCGTCGCCGAGCAGGCGGTACTCGAGCCACAACTCCGCACGTTCCGTGGGGGAGCCGAGGTCGAGCTGGAGAAGGCTCTCGATCCGAGCGAGTCTGCTGCGCAACGTATGCCGATGAATATTCAGCGCTGTGGCCGCGGCGTCGCCCACACCGTTGTGTGCCAGCCACATGGCCAAGGTCCGGTAGAGATCGCTACCGCCCTTCGCTTCCAGAAGCGGGCGCAAGTGTGCCGCCGCGAATGCCGTCGAGCGATCCTGGTCGAGAAATGCGGACAATCCGCTCTCCGAGAGTTCGGCGAACCGCATCGAAGGCAGGTTGCGGGCACCGGCCTCGGCTGCTGCCTGCGCGGCTTGGCGTCTGGCGCGCGAGAGATCGTCCCACCACAGCATGTCCGACACGCCGACGGTGACGTCGATTTCGTTGACACGGGCGAGGATTCGCCCGCTGTCGGTAGCCGAGACGACGGCAATCAGTGCACCGTCGGTGATGCCGAACGCCAGATCGCGGCTGAGACCATCGAGCAGTGAGACGGACACGCTCTCGAGCAGGCCACTTGGGCCCGCTACGTGGAAGACCTGGAAAGGCTCGACCGGAAATCCTCCCCACAGTTCCCCGGAGATGTTGCGGGCGAGCGCATTCTGTCCCTCGAACAGCTGATGCATCGCAACGGTACGAAGGTGGTTCATCGTCAGCTGTGCGTCTCGGGTTCGAGCCGTCATCAACGTGAGCAGAGACGCGGCTGCGATGACGATGCCCTGATTCAGTGAACCGACGGCGCCGGGGCAGCCGGCGACGAGGTACCCCATCAGCTTTCCCCTCGACGTCAGCAGCGGATGGGAGATGACGTCCTCGTTCTCACTCGTGAGGAAACTGACTTCCATCGGGCGGGCGTCGCGCTCGGGGGCAGTTCGCTCGATTCCGGCGGCCGCGGCGGTGTGTGAGATCTCGACGGTATGTCCGGCCGAGTCCAGCAGAGCCGCCCATCCGCCGATCAATTCCGCCACCCGTCGTACGACTGCCCGGGTGCCGTTGACCGTCACCGCAGCTTGAAGCAGTCGCCGCAGGCTCTGGTAATTGCTGCGGAGCGCTTTCATGTCGTCGTCGGATTGCGCCTTCGACACCGCTTTGGTCAGGGCGATGAAAGGTGTTCGCAATGGGACGTCGAGAAGGGGCACACTGAAACGGGTGGCCGCATCCACCAGAGTCTGTGGCGCCTGCTCGTATCCGAGGCCGGTTCCGAAACCGATTCCGGCAATTCCGGCCGCCACCAGGGTCCGTACGAATCGGGTCGTTTCCGCGGCCGTCGTCGGTAGTGACACCCCGGTGATGAGTAGTAGTTCACCGCCGTCGAGGAAGGGCGTCGGGTCGGGAAGTTCGGAGACATGTGCCCAGGTCAGGGTGCGATCGAGCTGGTCGTGCCCCGCCAGGACGCGAAGGCCGAACTGTTCGGTCGCACAAAGCTGGCGGAGCGTGATGGGCATGGGTCCAGTCTGACATCTCGGACTCGCCACTTTGTAGTGCCTGCGGTCACGTTTGTACAAAGTGGAGCCTGACGCGAGCTTGCCGAAGGTCCGACACTGGCGCTATCGAAAATGCGCTCCGGATAGAGCGCCACCGAGATCCACGTTCCGAACAGCCCACAAGGAGTACTGATGTCCAGTACAGACCAGCCGGCACTTCAGCACACGCTGAAGAAGCGGCATCTGTCGATGATTGCGATCGCAGGCGTCATCGGCGCCGGACTGTTCGTCGGCTCCGGTGTGGCGATCCAGGAGACGGGACCCGGTGTCCTGATTTCCTACGCGCTTGCCGGCGTCGTCGTCATCCTCGTGATGCGCATGCTCGGTGAGATGTCGGCAGCGTCGCCGGAAACCGGCTCGTTCTCCTCGTACGCCGACAAGGCCATCGGCCGCTGGGCGGGCTTCTCGATCGGCTGGCTGTACGCGTGGTTCTGGATCATCGTGCTCGGCATCGAGGCCACCGCCGGTGCCCTCATCATGAATCGTTGGGTTCCCGGCGTTCCCCAGTGGACCTGGGCATTGATTCTGATGATCGTGCTGACGCTGACCAACATCATCTCGGTCAAGTCGTTCGGCGAGTTCGAGTTCTGGTTCGCCTCCATCAAGGTCGTCGCCATCATCGCGTTCCTCGGCATGGGCATCGTGGCGATCTGCGGATGGATGCCCGGCGTCGAAGCACCCGGAATGACAAACCTGACCGGTCACGGCGGCTTCCTGCCGAACGGAACAGGAGCGATGCTCGCCGCAGTCCTTGTGGTCGTGTTCTCGTTCTTCGGGGCCGAAATCGCCACGATCGCCGCCGGTGAATCGGCCAACCCGCTCGAAGCTGTTCGCGCAGCCGTCAAATCCGTCGTCTGGCGAATTCTCATCTTCTACATCGGCTCGATCGCGGTGGTCGTCACCCTGCTTCCCTGGGACAGCGCGTCGGTCGCACTCAGCCCGTACGTCGCCGTCATGGACTCCTACGGCATTCCGGCCGCGGGCAACATCATGGACGTCGTCGTCCTCACGTCGGTTCTGTCCTGCCTCAACTCGGGTCTCTACACCGCGAGCCGCATGATCTTCTCCCTCGCCGGCCGCGGCGACGCCCCCAAGTCGCTCTCACGTATCGAGAAGACCGGCGTCCCGATGCGCGCTGTCCTGGTCTCGACGATCGTCGGCTTCCTGACCGTCGGCATGAACTACCTCTCCCCGGACAAGGTCTTCCTGTTCCTGGTCAACTCCTCCGGTGCGATCGCGCTGTTCGTCTGGCTGGTCATCTCGGTGTCCCAGCTGCGCACCCGCCGCAAGCTCGAAGCTTCGGGCCAGGAGCTGGAACTCAAGATGTGGTTCTTCCCGTACCTGACCTACGCCACGATCGCCGCCATCATCGCGCTCTGCATCGGCATGCTCACCCTGGACTCGACGCGCAGCCAGATGATCGTGTCCCTGGGACTTGCAGCGATCCTCGTGGGTATCGGGCTCTACCGCTACCGGAACCACAAAGACACCGACGCCGAGGTCGTGCCCGTCGCCGAGAGCGCTCCCACACCCTGACACCAACGTCCCCATCTGCGAGATACTTCGATGTCCTAGTATCGGCCACGGACAGAGAAATCGACGTGAGCACAGCAGATGGGGACAATCATGACCACACCCGAACCGATCGTCATCGTCGACGGGGCCAGGACCCCCGTCGGTAGCTTCGGCGGCGTCTTCAAGGACGTACCCGCGCACGAGCTGGGCGCCGCAGCAGCCAAGGCCGCGCTGAGCCGCGCCGGCGTTGCGCCAGAAGACATCGACGAGGTCGTCATGGGCTGCATCGGCCAGGTCGGCCCGGACGCCTACAACGCACGCCGCGTGGGCATCGCCGCCGGACTGCCCGAGAACGTCCCCGCCTACACCGTCAACCGTCTCTGTGGCAGCGGCCTGCAGGCTGTGTGGTCTGCGGCGATGCAGATGCGATGGGGTGCAGCTGCCATCACGCTCGCCGGCGGTGACGAGAGCATGTCTCGCATGCCCTTCTACGACTTCGCCGCCCGCTCGGGCTACAAGCTCGGCGATCGCAGCCTCGTCGACGGCACCGTCGCGATGCTCACCGACCCGTTCAGCAAGGCTCACATGGGCCGCACTGCCGAAGCCGTCGCCCGTAAGTACGGCGTCAGTCGCGAGCAGCAGGACGAGTTCGCCGTCGAATCTCAGCGCCGCGCCGCTACCGACGCAGCGAAGGCGGCATTCGCCGAGGAAATCACTCCCGTCGAGACCGGTGGTCGGCGCTCCGTCACCGTCACCGAGGACGAGCATCCCAAGCCCGGAACCACCGTCGAAACCCTCGCCAAGCTGCGCCCCGCATTCGAAGAGGGCGGATCCGTCACCGCCGGTAACGCGTCGGGCATCAACGACGGCGCCGGCGCACTCGTCCTCGCGACGGGCACCGAGGCAGCCAGGCGCGGTCTCACCGGACTGGTCACGCTCGAAACCGTCACGACGGCAGCCATGGAGCCCGGCCTGATGGGCTACGCTCCCGTGCTCGCTCTCGAAAAGCTCTTTGCACAAACAGGATTGAAGCCGTCCGACATCGGCACCGCCGAGGTCAACGAGGCGTTCGCTTCGCAGGCCATCGCCGTCATCCGTGACAGTGGCCTGGATCCGGAGAAGACCAACCCGTACGGCGGAGCAATCGCCCTCGGACACCCGGTCGGCGCCACCGGAGCCATCCTGACCCTGCGTGCCGCACGCGACATGGTTCGCCGCGACCTCGAATTCGGCATCGTCACCATGTGCATCGGCGGCGGTCAGGCACTCGCTGCCCTGCTGAAGCGGGTCTGATCATGGCGACCAAGCGCAAGCCGTCGTGGCACGACGACGAGATCGCCGCAGTAGCCGAACTGGCCCGTGGTTTCTTCGATCGTGAACTGATCGCCAAGCGTGAGCAGTGGGACGCTCAGCATCGCGTCGACCGGTCCGTGTGGCTCGAAGCCGGCAAGCTCGGCCTGCTGTGCTGCTCGATTCCCGAGGAATACGGCGGGGGCGGTGGAACTTTCGCGCACGATCTCGCTGTCTTCGAGGCGCAGGGCTACTGCGGTGACTATGCGCTCGGTAACTCCGTGCACAGTGGCATCGTCGCCCACTACGTGCTCGAATACGGAAGCGAAGAGCAGAAGAAGGCCTGGCTGCCAGGTATGGCGACGGGCGAAATCCTCGGCGCCATCGGAATGACCGAGCCCGGAACAGGTTCCGACCTCAAGGCAATCACCACGTCCGCGATCCGTGACGGTGACCACTACGTCGTGAACGGGTCGAAGACCTTCATCACCAACGGCGGCAGCGCAGACATGATCGTGCTCGCCGTCAAGACCGACCCCAAGGCGGGCGCCAAGGGTGTCTCGCTCCTGATCGTGGATCTTCGTGACTGCGAAGGCTTTGCGGTCGGCCGCGTGCTCGACAAAGTCGGGCAGCACGGCGCCGATACGTCGGAGCTGTCCTTCACCGACGTTCGCGTTCCCGTCTCGAACCTCCTCGGTGAGTCCGAGGGGCTCGGCTTCGGTCAGTTGATGGCGCAGCTGGTGCAGGAACGCCTCATCATCGGCGCGCAGGCCATCGGCACCATCGAGCGTGCAGTCGAGGAGACCGTCGCATACACCAAGGCGCGTCAAGCGTTCGGGCACAGCCTCTTCGAGTTCCAGAACACCGCCTTCGAGCTGGCCGAGTGCCAGACGATCGCACGCACCTGCCGTGTCTTCCTCGACAACTGCATCGAGGATCACCTCAACGGCGAGCTGGACGGCGCAGACGCCGCGATGGTCAAGTACTGGCTCACCGAGCAGCAATGCGCCGTCGTCGACCGGTGCGTGCAGCTCTACGGCGGATACGGCTACATGCGTGAGTACCCGATCGCGCGCATGTACGAGGACTCCCGCGTCCAGAAGATCTACGCCGGCGCCAACGAAGTGATGAAGGGCATCATCGCGAAGAGTCTTTGATCACCGGCGTCGAAAACCATTGACACCGACCAGGCACCCACCGAGCATTTCGGTGGGTGCCTTTGCGTGTGCCTACAAGCGGTATCGAGCTGTTCGGAAGGCAAACACTGATGAGCTTCACCATCGACGTCGGGTCGGCACGCGTCACCCAACTGACAGAGCTGGCGCACTGGCCGTTTCCGCCGCGAGAGCTCTTTCCCCAGGCGAGTGAGGCCGAGATCAGTGAAGCGTCGGCGCGGCTGACACCGGAGTTCTTCGACGCGGGTAGTGGTGACCTCGTGCTTGCCATCCACACCTACCTGGTGGAGATCGGCGGCAAGGCCGTCGTCGTCGACACCGGCAACGGCAACAGCAAGCACCGGCCGAACCTCTTGCCGCATCACATGTTCGGCACCGACTACCTCTCACGCTTCGCTGCCACCGGTGTGTCCGTCGACGACGTCGATCTGGTGGTCAGCACACATCTGCACCCCGACCACTGTGGCTGGAACACCGCCCTCGACGCCGAAACCTGGCGGCCTACCTTCCCCCGCGCGACCTACATTTTCGATCGCACCGAACTGGCCGCGCTCCAACAACTCGCCGCCGACGGTCCACACGAAGGAGTGGTCTCGGATCTGGCGCAGACCTTCGAGGACAGCGTCCGTCCCGTTCTGGACGGGGCGAAGTGGGAGGCGGTCGACGACGGCCACGTCCTGGTCGAGTCCGAAGGCACACGCGTCGTCGTTCGCAGCGCGCCCGGCCACACGCCGGGCCATATCGTGATCGAGATTCGCACTGCCGACGGCGGCGCCGTCATCTCCGGCGATGTGGTCCACCATCCGATCCAGTTTCTGTACCCGGACCTCAGCCAGGGCGGCGACGCGGATCCCGAGATCGCGAGGGTCACCCGCCGCGAACTTCTCGAACGCTGCGCGTCGGAGGGACTGCTTCTACTTCCCGCACACTTCCCCGTCGACGAACCGATCGTGATCGAATTCGATTCGAGCGGTGCACCTCGTGCTTCCGGTCTGATCGGTCTTGCAACGTCCTGACTTGCCGCATCGTCCCTGGTGACGCATCCAACCCTCGGCGTCCGAACAGGTCCGATACCCTGGTTCATCGTGACCGCTGCAAATTCAGAGACCGCCCGTGCCCAGTACGACCTGATCGTCGTCGGTTCGGGATTCTTCGGGCTGACCATCGCCGAGCGTGCCGCTACCCAGCTGGGTAAGCGCGTGCTGGTGTTGGATCGCCGTCACCACCTGGGGGGGAACGCATACTCGGAGGCAGAGCCGGAGACCGGCATCGAGGTCCACAAGTACGGTGCCCACCTGTTCCACACCTCCAACAAGAAGGTCTGGGACTACGTCACCCAGTTCACGGAGTTCACGAACTACCAGCACCGTGTCTTCGCGCTGCACAAGGGACAGGCGTATCAGTTCCCGATGGGACTCGGTCTCGTGTCGCAGTTCTTCGGTCGGTACTTCACTCCCGAAGAAGCACGCGCCCTCATCGCCGAACAGTCCAGCGAGATCGATTCGAAGGACGCCTCCAATCTCGAAGAGAAGGCGATCTCCCTGATCGGGCGCCCGCTCTACGAAGCATTCGTGCGTGACTACACGGCTAAGCAGTGGCAGACCGACCCCACCGAGTTGCCCGCGGCGAACATCAGCCGCCTGCCGGTCCGCTACAACTTCGACAACCGCTACTTCAACGACACGTACGAGGGCCTGCCTGTCGACGGCTACACGGCGTGGCTCGAGAACATGGCGAAGGATCCGAAGATCGAGGTCCGCCTCGACACCGATTACTTCGACGTCCGCGACGAACTGCGCACCGCCAGCCCCGACGCCCCTGTCATCTACACGGGCCCGCTCGACCGCTACTTCGACTACTCCGAAGGTGCACTGGGATGGCGCACCCTCGATTTCGAGACCGAGGTTTTGCCCACCGGAGACTTCCAGGGCACCCCGGTCATGAACTACAACGACGCCGACGTGCCGTTCACCCGTATCCACGAGTTCCGTCACTTCCATCCGGAGCGCGAGTACCCGACCGACAAGACCGTCATCATGCGTGAGTTCTCACGTGCCGCGGAGGCGAAGGACGAGCCGTACTACCCGATCAACACTCCAGAGGATCGCGAGAAGCTCTCCGCGTACCGCTCACGCGCCAAGAAGGAGACCGCGGAGAACAAGGTCCTCTTCGGTGGGCGTCTCGGTACCTACCAGTACCTGGACATGCACATGGCGATCGCCAGCGCGCTGACGATGTTCGAGAACACCCTGCGCCCGCATCTCGAAACGGGTGCGGAATTGGCAGGGGAGAGCGAATGAACGCACGTCATCTACTCGAAGGCGAAGATGCCGTCAGCGGCGACGAGGTGACCTACCTCGGCAAGTCCCTGCTTCAGCGGATCATCCTGCCCCGCGCCGGTGAGCCGCTCGACGTCCGCACGTTGTACTTGGAAGAGTCCTGGTCCAACAGTCGGCGGGCGCACTCGACCTCGCGCACGTCGGTAGCGCTCGGCGCCGAGACCGAGGTCTCGTTCGCCACGTACTTCAACGCGTTCCCTGCCAGCTACTGGCGTCGATGGTCCATCCTGAAATCGGTGGTCCTTCGTCTCGAGCTGTCCGGCCACGGCCGCGTCGACATCTACCGTTCCAAGGCCGATTCCTCGCGAATTCACGTGGAAGGCAAGGAATTTGCCGACGGCGATGCCGCGGTCGAGTTCGAGGTGGAACTGGCGCCGTTCGAGGACGGTGGCTGGATCTGGTTCGACATCACCACCGATACGGCAGTGGTCGTCGAGAGCGGCGGCTGGTACGCGCCCGTCGAGGCTCCCGGCGAAGCGACTGTCGCCGTTGGTATTCCGACGTTCAACCGTCCGACCGACGCGGTCAAGGCGCTTGCTGCACTGGCTTCGGATCCGCTGGTGTCGGACGTGATCAAGGCCGTCATCATGCCGGATCAGGGCACCCGCAAGGTGCGTGACGAACCCGGATTCGCCGAAGCTGCTGCAGCGCTCGGTGATCGGCTCGCCATTCACGATCAGGGCAACCTCGGCGGCTCGGGCGGATACAGCCGAATCATGTACGAGGCACTCAAGACGACGCAGTGCCAGCACATCCTGTTCATGGACGATGACATCGAGATCGAACCGGACTCGATTCTGCGTGCGCTTTCGTTCTCGCGTTTCGCGAAGTCGCCGATGCTGGTGGGTGGGCAGATGCTCAACCTGCAGGAACGAAGCCACCTCCACGTGATGGGTGAAGTGGTCGACCGCGGCATCTTCATGTGGACCGCGGCACCGAACGTCGAATACGACCACGATTTCTCGAAGAAGCCGCTGCGCGAATCGAAACTCCTGCACCGCCGCATCGACGTCGACTTCAACGGCTGGTGGATGTGCATGATCCCGCGCCAGGTCGCCGAAGAAATCAAGCAGCCACTACCGCTCTTCATCAAGTGGGACGACTGCGAATACGGTTTGCGCGCAAAGAAAGCCGGATACCCGACCGTCACGCTGCCCGGTGCCGCGATCTGGCACATGGCGTGGAGCGACAAGGACGACGCCATCGACTGGCAGGCGTACTTCCACCTCCGTAACCGTCTGGTGGTGGCCGCGCTCCACATGCCGGGCAACGGCCGTGGCCTCGTGGTCAACACGGTGAAGGCAACGCTCAAGCACCTGCTGTGCCTCGAGTACTCCACCGTCGCGATCCAGAACAAGGCCATCGCGGACTTCCTCGCCGGACCCGAGCACGTCGCGAACATGCTGCCGACGGCACTCGGTGAGGTCCACGCCCAGCGCAAGGAATTCTCCGACGCCGTCGTACTGCCGTCGTCGACTGCGTTGCCGCTGCCCTCCGGTGCGGATGTCGGAGACGTGAGCCTGCCGCTGTCGACCGTCGCGAAGATCACCCGGGTCCTCAGGGCCGGAGTGCACAACGTGAAGCCGGCCAAGCCGGAACACCTCGAGCGCCCTCAGCTCAATGTTCCGACCATCGACGCCCGTTGGTTCCTGCTCTCGCAGGTCGACGGCGTCACCGTCACCACGGCCGACGGTCGCGGCGTCGTCTACCGCAAGCGAAACCCGAAACTCGCGCTCGAACTGCTCAAGGAAGCAACACGGTTGCGCCGCGAACTCGCCGCCCGTTTCCCCGAGCTCAAGAAGCAGTACCAGGACGCCGTTCCTTCACTGACCAGCACGGAAAGGTGGGAACGTGTCTTCGGCATCTCCTGAAGTACAGATTCTGGCCGGGATTCAGTCGACCGTCGGGCAGCTGCCGGGAGCCGTCAAGGTCGCCCGCGGTATGTCTCACTTCGGTGAGCACTCCCTCGGGTGGATCGCGATCGCTGCCGTCGGAGCTGCTGTGGACAAGCCGCGTCGACGGGAATGGGCCGGAGCAGCCGTCGGAGCATTCGGTGCACACGCCGCCTCCGTGGTGATCAAACGAGTCGTCAGGCGCAAGCGACCTTCCGACCCTTCGGTGCAGGTCAACGTCTCGACACCGAGCAAGCTCAGCTTCCCGTCGTCACACGCGACGTCGACGACGGCGGCGGCTGTGCTGATCGGTCGACTCACCGGGCTACCCTTACCGGCGTTGCTGGTGCCCCCGATGATGCTCTCGCGTCTGGTCCTGGGAGTTCACTACCCGACCGACGTACTCGCCGGAGCGGCACTGGGAGCCGCATCCGCGGCGGTAGTTCGCCGGGTCGAAGAAGCCAGAGCCGAACAGAAATGTGGAGATAAATGAGCGAGGAACCGGCTACGGTCAGCGGACCCCCGAAGTCCCTGCCCGCCGGCATCGTCAAGGCGCTTCGCCCACGTCAGTGGGTCAAGAACGTCCTTGTGCTGGCAGCGCCCATCGCGGCCGGAACCGCCACCGAAGCCGACGTGCTCCTGCCCGTCGCGCTGGCGTTCGTCGTGTTCTGCATGGCGGCATCGGGCATCTACCTCGTCAACGACGCGATGGATGTCGAAGCCGACCGTGCTCACCCCACGAAGCGATTCCGTCCCATCGCGGCCGGAGTTCTACCCGTCAACATCGCGTACGGCATGGCAGTCGTGCTGCTTGCCGGTGCGATCGGGCTGTCCTTCCTGGCCAACTGGCAACTCGCCGTGGTCATGGGCGTGTACATCGTCATCCAGCTCGCCTACTGCTTCGGTCTCAAGCATCAGGCCGTCATCGACATCTGCATCGTCTCGTCCGGCTTCCTGCTTCGAGCGATCGCCGGTGGCGTTGCCGCCGAGATCGATCTCTCGCAGTGGTTCCTGCTGATGATGGCGTTCGGCTCACTCTTCATGGCGGCAGGCAAGCGCTACGCCGAACTGCAGTTGGCCGAGAAGACCGGCGCGAAGATCCGTAAGTCCCTCGAGAGCTACACGATGACGTACCTGCGTTTCGTGTGGACGATGGCAGCGACGACGCTGGTCCTCTGCTACGGACTGTGGGCGTTCCAACAGGACGCCATCAAGGGCACCAACTGGTACGCCATCTCGATGGTGCCGTTCACCATCGCGGTGCTGCGATACGCGGTGGACGTCGACGGCGGCGAAGCCGGAGAGCCTGAGGAGATCGCGCTCGGTGACCGGGTGCTGCAACTCCTCGCGATTGCGTGGATCGGAGTAGTGGGTGTCGCTGTCTACCTCGTCTGAGCCACGCACCGAGGCCGACCCGCACGTCGACACTGCGGCGAATCGCACCACCCTCAGTCGAGGAGTTTTTCTCGGCGGGGTGGTGCTTGCTGCTGCCCTCATGTTCTGGGGTGCGTGGGAGCGTCGCTGGATCGCCGACGACGGACTCATCGTCTTGCGAACCGTCCGCAACCTGCTCGCGGGGAACGGCCCGGTCTTCAACGCGGGTGAGCGTGTCGAGGCGAACACGAGTACCGCGTGGACGTACATCGTCTACGCGTTCAGTTGGCTCACGCAGATCCGTCTCGAATACGTTGTTCTGACGATCGCGCTCGTACTCTCGACTGCTGCCGTCGTGTTGGCGATGCTCGGCACCGGTCGTCTGTACCGCGGCGTTCGGCCGTCGGCGGGCGGAACGATCCTGCTGGTACCGGCGGGTGTTCTCGTCTACATCGCGGTTCCGCCTGCGCGAGATTTCGCCACTTCCGGGCTCGAGACATGCTTGGTGATCTTCTGGATCGCGCTCCTGTGGGTACTGCTCGTTCGGTGGGCGCAGGCGTCGACGCCGTCCACGGCGTCGATCCTGACTCTCTCGTTCGTGGCCGGACTCGGACCACTGGTTCGACCCGAGATGGCGATTCCCGGTGCTGCCGCGTTGATGATGATCGTTCTCTCCGCAGGCCTGACCTGGAAGATTCGCACACTGATCGTCGTCGTCGCCGGACTTGTCCCGGTGGCCTATCAGATCTGGCGAATGGGCTATTACGCCTTGCCGTACCCGAACACCGCGGTGTCGAAGGACGCCGGTGGCGCGAAGTGGGCGCAGGGTTTTGCGTACCTGTGGAACCTGGTCGGGCCGTACCTGCTCTGGTTGCCGTTGCTGTTCCTGCTCATCGGTGCGCTGCTGCTCGTGTGGCGAAGCCGAGCGGACACACCTACCGCTACCGCAGATCAACCCGCACGCCCGCTGTGGCAGCGCTTTCAGCAGTTTCTGCGCACGCCGCGGGCGATTGTCACCTTCATTCTCGGCAGTGGGCTGATCCTCGGGATCTACTCTCTGCGCGTCGGCGGCGACTTCATGCACGGCCGCGTCCTGTTGCCGGTGCTGTTCTGCCTGCTCATCCCGGTGGCGGTCATTCCGTTGCGGGTGCCGGCGCGGGCAGCGTTCGGAAGTAATCGCGACACCGCGATCTTCGGAGTCTCGGCGGTGCTGTGGATCGGCACGATCATCTGGGCCTTCTTCGCCGCGAACACGACGGGTATGCCCGAAGGATCCGTGGTGGGTCGCTCGGGAATCGTCGACGAGCGAGCGTTCTACGCACTCAACACCGGTCACAAGCATCCGATCCTGGCCGAGGACTACCTCGACTATCCGCGAATGCGTGCCATGGTCGAGACCATCGCGCGGACTCCGGAGGGTGGGCTGCTGCTGCCGTCCGCGAGCTACGACTCCTGGTTCGTCGTCCCACCACCCGGACCGATCGAAGAGCCGGCCGAGCACGTCGTCTTCTTCCTCAACCTCGGAATGACGAGCATGAACGTCGGCCTCGACGTTCGGGTGCTCGATCAGATGGGGCTGGCGTACCCCCTGGCAGCTCACACCGAGCGACTCGAGGACGGCCGGATCGGGCACGACAAGAATCTCTATCCGGACTGGGTGGTCGCGGACACGGGAATGATCGACGTTCGACCGTGGCTGCCGTTCTTCCTCGACGAAGACTGGGTTGCGGACGCAAAGCTGGCCATCACCTGCCCGGAAACGCAGGAGTTGCTCACGTCGTACCGCTCCGAGCTGACCTGGGCCAGATTCAAACAGAACTTCCAGCAGGCATTCGACTTCGCGAAGTACCGATTCGACCGGGTTCCGGCCTACGAATTGGAACGCTGCGGTCTCGTTCCACCGGAGTCACCCAGGTGATGTGATCAGCATCACCGACTGTTGAGGGTTTGAATATTTCGATTCAGTAACACCGAATTGATTGGCCACGATGTACTCGAAGACGATTCACCTAACCTGAATCACCCCCGAGGGGTGATGACGGTGTTGCTCGCGGATTGGGACGTAACGGTCCACCTATTTGTCACAGCTGAACCTGTGACATAAAGTCCAGCGAGCGCAGTGTGACTTGGAAGAGGTCCGCTGCCGACCCGAACTCGTTCGGGCTGGCAGAAAAGCCTGTTCCCCGACGGAATCCGCCGGAACCACTCCACCGAGTGGGTTCCGCAGACGAAGAGAGAGAGCAGTATCCATGCGTTTTGCCAGAAAGAGGCTGACCCAGCGCCTCAAGCACCGAGCGTTGGCCATCGGTGCCGCAGCACTTGTGCTCCCCCTTGCTGCAGGAGTTGCCGGTAGTGCTGTCGCCTCTGCTGCGCCTGCGCACACTGCTCCCAGCCACACCGCCCCCTCCGGCGGATACGACGAGCTGTGGGTGCCCTCCTCGATGGGCAACATCAAGGTCCAGGTCCAGTGGGCCGCTCGCGGCGGAAACGCTGCCCTTTACCTCCTCGACGGCCTGCGTGCGCGTAACGACGCCAACGCGTGGAGCTTCGAGACCAATGCGATGGACCAGTACCGCAACGACAACATCACCCTCGTGATGCCCGTCGGCGGCGAGTCCAGCTTCTACAGCGACTGGTATGCACCGTCGAACTTCAACGGCCAGCAGATCACGTACAAGTGGGAAACCTTCCTCACCGAAGAACTGCCCAACTTCCTCGCGAACTACGGCGTCTCGCCCACCAACAACGCGGTCCTCGGCCTCTCGATGGGTGGCAGCGCTGCTCTGACGCTGGCTGCTTACCACCGTGACCAGTTCAAGTTCGCCGGCTCGCTGTCGGGCTACCTGAACATCTCGGCTCCGGGCATGCGCGAGGCAATCCGCGTCGCAATGCTCGATGCCGGTCGCTTCAACGTCGACTCCATGTGGGGACCGCCGTGGAGCCCGTCCTGGCTGCGCAACGACCCGTTCGTCTTCGCGCCGCGTCTGCAGGGCCTGTCGATGTACATCTCGTCGGCAAGCGGCCTGCCTGGTGAATACGACCACCCGCGCGCACCGATCGACTACTACAACACGGCTAACGGCATGGGCCTCGAGGCTCTCGCCCTGGTCAACACCCGTGCATTCCAGATCCGCATGAACTCGCTGGGTATCCCGGCCACCTACAGCTTCCCGTCCAACGGCACGCACTCGTGGCCGTACTGGTCGGCAGAGCTGTGGAAGGCTCGCGGCCAGATCCTCGACACCATGAACGCTTGGTGATCGTGCGCGATCCCGTGACCTAGTCACTTCACCAGTGCCGTTCCGGACTCCTCGAAGGAGAACCGGGACGGCACTTGTGTATTCAGGTGCTGCACAAGCGCCCGATGTCAGTAACAATTGCACCACCAGTAACAGCGCGGCTACCCCAAGCGGGGATCGTTTGCGTGTAGAAATAGTTTCAACGGGGGTCTGGCTGCTCAGGCGGCCACACGATCGACGCGCGGACCGAACGTAAGGAAAGAGAGTGAGCTCATGCGAGTAGGCCTTGCCACGGAGGACCGTCGCCGGTCCCGGGCAACCTTCCGGACAAAGGTCGTCGGCGCACTGGCAGCGATGCTGGTTCTGCCGATCGCCGCGGGCTTGACGACGGCCGGAACCGCGGCAGCCGCGCCGGCACCTGCTCAGGCCGCACCGGCCGCCACCCAGAACCCCACCGGAGCAGCGGTCACGAAGGTCGACTGGCTCAGCGAGCGTCGCGTCGCGCTGTGGGTGAACTCTCCCGCGATGGGCACCCCGATTCAGGTGCAGATCCTCTTGGCCCGCGATTGGAACGTCAATCCGTCGGCCAGCTTCCCCTCGGTCTGGATGCTCGACGGTCTTCGCGCGACCGACAACGAGAACGCCTGGACCTACGAGACCGACGCCGAGTCCTTCTACGCGGACAAGAACGTCAACGTCATCCTCCCGGTCGGCGGTCAGTCCAGCTTCTACTCCGACTGGCTCCAGCCCGACAACGGCAAGAACTACCAGTGGGAGACGTTCCTGACCAAGGAACTGCCCCCCATCCTCGAAAAGGACTGGCGGACCACGCAGACACGCGGTGTCGTCGGACTGTCGATGGGCGGCACGTCCGCCATGTTCCTCACGGCGCGCAACCCCGGCTTCTTCAAGTTCGCCGCTTCGCTCTCCGGCATCCTCACCACCACCTCGCTCGGCATGCCTCAGGCAATCCAGTTCGCGATGACCGACGCCGGTGGATACAACTCCGCCGCGATGTGGGGACCGCCGTCCAACCCGCAGTGGGCTGCACACGATCCGTACGCGCTCGCCGAGAAGCTCAAGGGCGTCAGCCTGTACGTCTCGAGTGGTAGCGGTACGACCGGCCCGTACGACCAGCCGTCGGGAATTCCCGGCGTAAGCACCAACTACGCAGGCATGGGCCTCGAGATCCTCGCTCGCCTGACCTCGCAGACCTTCGCGACCAAGCTCAACCAGCTCGGAATCCCCGCGCAGGTCAACTACCGCCCGTCCGGAACCCACTCGTGGCCGTACTGGCAGTTCGAGCTTCATCAGCTGTGGCCGCAGTTGGCCAACGCCATCGGCGTCGAGGTCGAGAAGCCGGCTTGCGGCACTTCGGGTGAGATCGGTGCGACGGCCGCAGCCAACGGCTGGATCGGTGACTGCATCACCCCCGAGTACAGCGTCGCGGGTGGCCTGGCACAGGACTTCCGCAACGGTCGCATCTACTTCACCAGTGGAACGGGCGCCCAGCCCGTCGCCGGTCGTATCGCCGGCGCGTACATGAACACCGGAGCAGCGGCCGGCCCGCTCGGCTTCCCGCGTACCCCCGAACTCGGTACCCCCGACGGACGCGGACGCTTCAACCACTTCCAGAACGGCTCCATCTACTGGACCCCGCAGACCGGCGCTCACCCCGTCAGCGGCGACATCCTCGCCGAGTGGTCCGCACAGGGTTGGGAAGGTGGCCCGCTCGGCTACCCGACTGCCGACGAGATCGCGACCCCCGGCAAGCCGGGCAAGGTCCAGGGATTCGAGATCGGCGCAATGTACAGCAGCGCCAACGGAACTCACGCGGTTCTCGGAATGATCATGGGCAAGTACGGCGAACTCGGCTGGGAAAACGGCTGGCTCGGATTCCCGAAGTCGAACGAGGTTCCGATCAAGGACAACGGACGCTTCACCGAGTTCGAGGGCGGCAACATCTACTGGAGCCCCGGCACCGGTGCATGGTCCGTCGAGAACGGTCCGCTGTTCGACGGTTGGAAGAGCGTCGGATACGAAGGTGGACGACTCGGATTCCCGATCAGTGACAAGTTCGACATTCCCGGTGGTGTCCAGCAGAACTTCCAGTTCGGCTACATCACGGTGATCGGTGACAAGACAGAAGTTCACTAACTCACAGTGGTGCACGACGGGCGGGCCCGATCACGGATCGGTGCCCGCCCGCGTGCGTTGCGTAACCTGTTGATGGACTTTCGACTGAAGGCAAGGACGGACATTGATGTCGCTTTTCTCGGGTAACCGAAACACTTGTGCACGCGCGATCGCGGTCGGCGCCCTGGCGCTCGCCACCGGTGGCGCGCTTGTCGCGTGCGGTAGTGACGACTCCACTGCAACCTCCAATCCGGTCACCACGACGTCCGCGGCGGCTTCGTCCTCGAGCGGTTCGGCATCTGCGTCCGCCTCTGCGACCACGACGGCGTCGGCTGCGCCCACCAGCCCGGGAGCCGCGGCCACCGCGCCGCCGGAGCAGCCGCAGAGCATCGAGGGCTTCCCGGGTCCCACAGTCGTCGAGGTCAGTCCCGAGGCACAGAAGTTCCTCGACGGACTGAAGGCGAAGGGCATCACCCCAGCCGGTGACGGAAGTATCGCCGTCAACACGGCCAATTACATCTGCGCTGCCGGTCCTCAGACCGACGACGAGGTCCTGACCTTCGTGACCGCCTTCGTCGGCCAGGAAGCGTCGGCGGAAGGCAAGCAGATCACTCCCGAGCAGGCAGGTGCGAACGCTCAGATCTACATCGACGTCGCCAACGCCACCTACTGCAAGTAGGCGCGGGTCATGGCGAGGTCTGGAAAGCGTCGTGGGTGCCTGATCCCGCTGCTGATCATTCTTGTGGTCGCAGCGGTCGTGATCGGCGGTTGGTACATCCTGGCCGGGCGGGTGCCTTCGCCGACTCCGATCCCGCCGAGCCCGGAGCCTCCGGTGTCTCAGCCGGCCAGTTGCCCCGATGTCCAGGTAGTAGCCATACCGGGTACGTGGGAGTCGAGCGCTACCGACGACCCGTACAACCCGACGGCCAATCCGGCGTCGTTGATGCTGAACGTGACCCGTCCTCTGCAGGAGAAGTTCGATACTTCACGGGCCGACGTCTACACCGTTCCGTATGTCGCACAGTTTTCGAATCCGGTTGCGATCCCGCCGGACGGACAGCAGTCCTACAACAACAGTCGGGCCGCGGGAACTGCTGCCACTAACGACTTTCTGATGAAGCGGCACGCCGAGTGCCCGCTCACGAGTTACGTCCTGACCGGATTTTCCCAGGGCGCGGTGATCGCGGGTGACGTCGCCGCGAGTATCGGCGACGGTACCGGCGCGGTGCCTGCCGATCTGGTTCTGGGCGTCGGCTTGATCGCCGACGGTCGGCGCGATCCGGCGTTCGGGAACACCGTTGGCCCGAGCGTTGCCGGTGTCGGCGCCGAGCTGTCGCTGAACGGGCTGAAGCTGCCCGGTCTCACGATGACCGGCCCGAGGCCCGGCGGGTTCGGTGACCTCAACGATCGGACCTATCAGATCTGCGCGCCGAGCGACGGTATCTGCGACGCGCCGGCAGCCGCTCTCAACCCGACCAACTGGCTGAGTTCGGCGCCGCGACTGCTCGAGTACTACAACAACCCTGTGCACGCGATGTACAACTCCTTCCAAGTCGATCCGAACGGCACGACGGCCACCCAATGGATGGCACAGTGGGCTGCGGAGAAGATCGACGCTGCACCGACGCCGCCCCACAGTTGAGTCACCGCCGCACTGTTGATTCGTCACAATCGGGCGTCTCGGGAGTTCGCTCGCGGGTAATCTGCTCGTTTGGTCCCGGTAGAGTGCTGCACGGTCCGGGGGCTTCCTCTACAGTGCTGTCACGTAAGTGACTGGCGAGTAGGTTCGATTTGTCCGAGTTTGTAGTTCGAGTACGACGTACGTGTCCATCACAGGAGATCGATATATGAGTTCCACCCACGGCAGCGATGCCCTACGCAAATTTCGGTTTGCGGCCGGTGGCGAGGGCAACGCCGAAGAGGGTGGTGCGCGACGCTTCGTCAAGCTCGCGCAGAAGGCCGAGGAACTCGGCTACGACTCGTTCATGATTCCGGATCACCTGGGTAATCAGGTCGGCCCGATCGCCGCTCTCGGAGCGCTCGCGGTGGCCACCAACAAGATTCGTCTCGGCACCGCCGTGTTGGCCAACGGCTTCCGTCATCCTGCTGTGCTCGCGAAGGACGCGGCGACTATCGACGTGCTGTCCGGTGGTCGACTCGAACTCGGTATCGGTGCGGGCTGGATGAAGGAAGAGTTCGACAAGGGCGGCATCGCCTACGAAAGTCCGGGCGTTCGCATCGAGAAGCTCGAGGAGTCTCTGCAGATTCTCGATGTTCTGCTGCGCGGGCAGGAATGCACTTTCGAAGGCAAGCACTATCAGGTGCGCGGCCTCAAGGGCAGCCCGCGACCGCGGCAGGGCCCGCGGCCACCGATCATCGTGGGCGGCGGAGGCCCGAAGATGCTTGCTCTCGCGGCGAAGTACGCGGACATCATCTCGGTCGCCACACCCACCAACCGTGACGGGCGGCTTCTGCTCTCCGGAATCACGATGGAAAAGACCATCGAACGTGTCGAGCGGATCCGCGAAGCTGCCGGCGAGCGTTTCGATGAGATCGAACTCAACTGGACCATCACCATGATCATGATCACCGACGATCGAGAGCAGGCTGCCGAAATGGCAATCGCCGCTCTGGACCAAGGTTTTCCGCCGAACATCGAAGTGGATCGTAAGCTGAGCGTGGAGGAGCTGTTGAACTCTCCATACCTGGCTGTGGGCACTTTCGAGGAAATCGCAGACCAGATTCGACTGGTCCGCGAGAAGACGTCGATGTCGTACGTCGGGGTCTTCCCGACGCAGATGGAAGCGTTCGCCCCGATCATCCCGTTACTGGCGGGCGAGTAGGCCGGAGAATACGGACGATGCGAATCTGTAACATATCGATGGTTTGGGATCGATGAAGTGATTCAGGTGAGTTGCGCACAAAGTGCGATTCGATTGATCGAAGATGGACCCGAGAGAGCGAAGGAAGTCTGGGGCGCAGGCATGAAAGACAGTGCTTGTGTGATCGCTTCGGAGGAGATGGAATGAACGCGCTGTTCGATGGCTTTCTCGACGAGAAGGGCCAGATCCGCCTGCAACCAGGCTTCACGCTGGTCGACTACGTCGAGCAACACTCGCGTGTCAACGCGGACGAGCTCGCGTATCGGTACATCGACTACTCACGCGAGCGTGACGGTGAAGCCCTGGAGCTGACCTGGGAGCAGTTCGGTGTGCGTCTGCGCGCTGTTGCAGCCCGTCTGCAGCAGGTCACCAAGCGTGGCGACCGCGTCGCGATTCTTGCTCCGCAGGGACTCGACTACGTCATTTCGTTCTTCGCGGCCATTCAGGCCGGTTCCATCGCGGTGCCGCTCTTCGATCCGGACGAGCCCGGTCACACCGACCGTCTTCACGCTGTTCTCGGTGACTGCAAGCCGACTGCGATTCTGACTGCCGCATCGTCGGCGGCCGGTGTTCGCCAGTTGTTCCGCTCGCTTCCCGCTGCCGAGCGTCCGCGCATCATCGCCGTCGACGCGATTCCCGATACCGTCGGTGAAACGTGGGTTCGTCCCGACATCGAACTCGACGACATCGCGTACCTGCAGTACACCTCGGGTTCGACCCGAGTTCCCGCCGGTGTGGAGATCACCCATCGTGCTGTCGGAACGAATGCGCTCCAGATGGTCGACTCCATCGAACTCAACGAGGACTCACGCGGCGTCACGTGGCTGCCGCTGTTCCACGACATGGGCCTGCTGACGGTCATCCTGCCTGCTCTGGGCGGCAAGTACATCACCATCATGAGCCCGCGTGCTTTCGTGCAGCGGCCGTACCGGTGGATCAAGGAACTTGCTGCGGTTTCCGACGGCGCCGGCACCTTTGCTGCCGCTCCCAACTTCGCTTTCGAGCACGCTGCCGCGCGTGGCCTGCCGAAGGACGGCGAGACCCTGGACCTGAGCAACGTCATCGGTCTGATCAACGGCAGTGAGCCGGTCACGACGTCGTCGATGCGCAAGTTCAACGACGCTTTTGCTCAGTACGGTCTGCCCAAGACTGCGATCAAGCCGTCGTACGGCATGGCCGAGGCGACGCTCTTCGTCTCCTCGACCAAGCATTCCGACGAGGCCAAGGTCATCTACGTCGACCGCACGGAACTCAACAAGGGACGCATGGTCATCGTCGACCAGTACTCCGAGAACGCAATCGCACAGGTCTCCTGTGGGTACGTCTCGCGCAGTCAGTGGGCGGCGATCGTCGATCCCGAGACGCTGACCGAGGTCCCCGACAATCACGTCGGCGAGATCTGGTTGCACGGCGAGAACATCGGTATCGGCTACTGGGGTCGCCCCGACGAGACGGCGGAGACCTTCCACAACAAGCTGGACAATCGGTTGAGCGAAGACAGCCACACCGAGGGCACGCCGGCGGATGCCAACTGGATGCGTACCGGCGACTTCGGCGTCTACGTCGACGGCGAGCTGTACATCACCGGTCGCGTCAAGGACCTCGTGATCGTCGACGGTCGCAATCATTACCCGCAGGACCTCGAGGCTTCGGCTCAGGAAGCCAGCCCGGCTCTGCGCCCCGGCTTCATCGCTGCGTTTGCCGTACCGGCCAACCAGCTGCCGTCCGTCGTGTTCTCCAACACGCACTCGGGTCTGAAGTTCGACGACGACGATTCCTCGGAGCAGTTGGTCATCGTGGCCGAGCGTGCTCCCGGCGCAGGCAAGGCCGATCCGCAGCCGATCGCGGACACCGTGCGTGCGGCGATTTCTTCCCGTCACGGCGTCACGGCCCGAGACATCCTGCTCGTCCCCGCGGGCTCGATTCCGCGTACGTCCAGCGGCAAGATCGCTCGCCGCGCGTGTAAGGCGAGCTATATCGAGGGAACGTTGCGAGGCGGCTATCAGCAGACCGCATTCCCCGATAGCGTTTGAGGAGCAGTCCCTTCATGATCGGTGGCTTGGTGAGTTGATGGTTGAACAAGATGGTGCGCAGAGCAAAGACGTTGTGAGCGAAATGAGTGTCGCGCAGCTGCGTGAGTGGCTTCGCAATTGGATCGCCAACGCGACCGGTCAGCCGGCGGGGTCGATCACGGACGATCGCCCGATGGAAGAGTTCGGGCTCGCCTCGCGGGACGCAGTCGCTCTGAGCGGAGACATCGAGGATCTGCTCGGCGTCACGCTGACCGCCACGGTTGCCTATCAACACCCCACCATCGCTTCGCTGGCTACTCGGATCATCGAAGGTGAGCCCGAGGCGCCGGAGGAGACCGTCGACGCCTCGTATTACGTCTCAGGCGGCACGACGGACGCTCACGACATCGCCATCGTCGGACTGTCCACACGATTCCCCGGTGCCGGGCACACGCCTTCGGACATGTGGGAAATGCTGGCGGCCGGACGCGACGGCATCAGCGACCTCCCCGAGGACCGCTGGGCCGAGTTCATGTCGGATCCCGCCATCAAGGCCGCGGTCGAGAACGCGAACACCAAGGGCGGGTACCTCGACGACGTCAAGGGCTTCGACGCCGAGTTCTTCGCGATGTCTCCGCTCGAGGTCGTCAACGTCGATCCGCAGCAGCGCCTCGCACTCGAACTCGCGTGGGAAGCACTCGAGCACGCTCGCATTCCGGCCAGTGGGCTCAAGGGCAAGCAGGTCGGTGTTTTCATCGGCAGTTCCGCCAACGACTACCAGCTGCTCGCGGTCAGTGATCCGACGACGGCGCATCCGTACGCGTTGACCGGAACGTCGACTGCCATCGTCGCGAACCGGGTCTCGTACTTCTTCGACTTCCGTGGACCGTCCATCGCTCTGGACACCGCGTGTTCGTCTTCGCTGGTTGCCGTTCACGAGGCTGTGCGCTCGCTGCGCAGCGGTGACTCCAACATCGCGCTGGCCGGTGGCGTCAACATGCTGCTGGCCCCTCCCGGAACCCTCGGTTTCGATCAGACCGGGATGCTCGCTCCCGACGGAAAACTGCGTGCCTTCTCCGCTCAGGCTCAGGGAATCGTTCGCAGTGAGGGCGGCGGACTCGTCGTGCTCAAGCGCCTCGAAGACGCCGAGCGTGACGGAGATTCCATCCTCGCGGTGATCGCCGGATCCGCGGTCAACCAGGACGGCCGTTCCAACGGTCTGCTCGCACCCAATCCCGATGCCCAGGCCGACGTGTTGCGTTTCGCGTACCGCGACGCCGGAATCTTGCCGACCACCGTCGACTACATCGAGGCGCACGGAACGGGTACCGATCTCGGTGATCCCATCGAGGCCGACGCGCTCAGTCGTGTCGTCGGTCGTGGTCGTGACGAAGACAAGCCGGCACTGCTCGGTAGCGCGAAGACCAACTTCGGGCACCTGGAAGCAGCTGCGGGCGCCGCCGGCCTGATCAAGGTCGTTTTGGCGATGCAGGAAAACAAGATTCCCGCGACGATCAACTACCTGGGCCCGAACCCGCACATCGACTTCGAGAAGTCGCACCTGCAGGTGACGCCCGAGGCCACCGACTGGCCGCGTTACACCGGCAAGGCTGTCGCCGGTGTTTCCGGTTTCGGTTTCGGCGGAACCAACGCGCACGTCGTGGTCAAGGAATACGTGCCTGCCGAGACGGTAGTCGATGAACCGGTTGTGGATGCCCCGGTGGTCGACGAACCGGCAGCAGAGAACGAGAGCACCGTTGTGCTGGCCGTGTCCGGCGCGCTGCCGTCGCGTCGTCGCCGCGCAGCCGCTGACCTGGCCGACTGGCTCGAAACCGAAGAGGGAAGCAAGACGCCCCTCGCCGACGTCGCCCGCACACTCGCGCGTCGCAACCACGGACGCTCGCGCGCCGCTGTTCTGGCGAAGACGCGCTCCGAGGCCATCAGCTCGCTGCGTGCCGTCGCCGCGGGCAAGCCTGCTCAAGGAGTCTTCTCCGCCGACTCGCCGTCGCCCAAGGGCGCGGTGTGGGTGTTCTCGGGCTTCGGCTCGCAGCACCGCAAGATGGCCAAGCAGCTCTACACGGAGAACTCGGCCTTCAAGGCGGCCGTCGACGAGGTCGACGCGCTGATCCAGGACGAGGCCGGTTACTCGATGGTCGAGATGTTCCTCGACGATTCGATCGAGTACAACGTCGAGACCGCCCAGGTGGGAATCTTCACCATCCAGGTCGGTCTGGCCGCGTTGCTGCGTCACCACGGCGCCGAGGCCGAAGCCGTGGTTCCGCACTCGATGGGTGAGGCCGCTGCCGCGTACGTTTCCGGCGGCCTGAACCTGGAAGACGCTGTCCGCGTGATCTGTTCACGTTCACGGCTGATGGGTGAGGCCGAGGGCGCACTCGTCGGTGACGACATCCGTCTGATGGCTCTGCTCGAGTACAGCGCATCCGAGATCGAGGCGCTACTGCCCACGTACCCCAAGCTCGAGGTCTGTGTTTACGCAGCTCCGACGCACACGGTGATCGGTGGACCACAGCCGGACATCGAGGCGATCGTCGCGGCCGCCGAGGCCGACGGCAAGATGGCGCGTGTCCTGCAGACCAAGGGCGCCAGCCATACTTCGCAGGTAGATCCGCTGCTCGGTGAGCTTGCCGCCGAGTTGGCCGGTATCGAGCCGACCACGTTGAAGCTCGGCGTCTACTCGTCCGTCGACAAGGACACCTTCTACCGCCCCGGTCACGAGCCGATCCATCAAGAGGCGTACTGGGTCAAGGGTCTTCGCCACAGCGTGTACTTCACCAACGCGGTACGCGGTGCAGTTGCCCACGGCCACACCACTTTTGTCGAGCTTGCACCCAATCCGGTGACGTTGATGTCGGTGGCGGCTACCGCTTTCGATTCGGGCCTGCACGACATGGAGCTCATCCAGACGCTCAAGCGTAAGGAAGACGAGTCCGCGGGTGTTCTTGCCGCTCTCGCACAGCTGTACGTGCACGGCCATGCCGTGAACCTCGAGTCTCTGCTTCCCGCAGGCGATTTCGCTTCGGTGCCGCGTACCGCATTCCTGCGTAAGCCGTATTGGCTCGACATTCGCGTCAGTGCCGGCGGTGCGGCTCGCGTACCCGGTTCGCACGTCGCTCTGCCCGACGGTCGCCACGTGTGGGAGGTCGACGCATCCGCCGTCACCGATCTGGCTGTGCTCGTGAGCGCTGCTGCCGGACAGGTGCTCTCGGATGTCGCTCTCACCGCTGCCGTTCCCCATGGTGAGCTGGCCGGCGCTGCGACCCTGACCACGACACTCAACCCGCATCCGGGTGGAGCGTCGGTGCAGGTGCACGCTCGTGAGGGCGCTACGTTCCGTCTGCTCTTCGACGCCGTCGTCACGTCGGGTGAGCCGCTGCCCGAGCTGGTCGTCAGCGCGCCGGTCAAGACCAGTGCGCCGATGGAATCCCTGGCCGAGGTCGTCGAAGACGCCGGAGACAAGTGGGATCCGAACGGTTCGCAGAGCCTCGACGACCGCCTCAAGATCGTGGTAGCCGAGTCGATGGGGTACTCGCCGGAGGATCTGCCGGCCGAGGTTCCGCTCATCGAACTGGGTCTCGACTCGCTCATGGCGATGCGTATCAAGAACCGCGTCGAGTACGAGTTCGACATTCCGCAGCTCCAGCTCCAGGCAGTCAAGGACGCGAGCCTCAACGAGGTCAACAAGTACCTGCGCTACGCGATCGACAATCGCGAAGAGGTTCAGGCGATGGCCGACAAGCAGGCCGCGGAGAAGTTGGCGGCCGACGCTGCTGACGAGGACGTTGCTCCCGCCGAGGTGGCAGTGGAACTACCTACCACTGCTCCGGTTGCAGCTGCGCCTTCCGATCCTTCTCGAGCCGGAACTGCCGACGACGCAGGCTCGGACGTTCCGCCGCGAGATGCGGCCGAGCGCTTGACGTTTGCGACGTGGGCGGTTGTCACCGGGAAGTCGGCCAAGGGCATCTTCAACGATCTGCCGATCGTCGGTGACGAGGTCGCCGAGAAGCTTGCTGCTCGGCTTTCCGAGCGTGCCGGCGGCGAGATCACTCTCGACGACGTTCTCGACTCCACCACCATCGAAGAGCTTGCGGACGTCGTTCGCCAGTACCTCGAGGACGACGGCAAGATCGACGGACTCGTACGTACTCTGCGTGCCCGTCCCGAAGGTTCCACTGCCGTACCGGTATTCGTATTCCATGCTGCCGGTGGTTCGACGGTGACGTACGAGCCTCTGCTCAAGCGCCTGCCCGCCGGCACGCCGATGTACGGATTCGAGCGGGTCGAGGGCTCGATCGAAACCCGTGCTGCTGCTTACGTTCCGCTGCTGCGTGAGATCCAGGGCGACGGGCCGTACGTGCTGTGTGGCTGGTCGTTCGGTGGCGTGATGTCGTATGCGGTCGCGAAGTTGCTGCGCGAGCAGGGCGCCGACGTGCGTGTGGTCGGGCTGCTCGACACCGTCATGGCCGGCGAGGTCGTGCCGGACACCGAGGCGGAACGACGCAAGCGCTGGGAGCGCTACGGCAAGTTCGCCAAGCGCACCTACAACCTGGATGTGCCGCTGCCGCTTGACGTTCTGGCTTCCACCGAAGCCGACGAGGATCAGATCCAGATCTTGATGGACATGATCAAGATGAGCGGCGCCAAGATTCCCGGCGGCATCATCGAGCATCAGCGGACGTCGTGGTTGGACAATCGCGCCATCCAGACGGCCGAGTTCAGCAGTTACGACGGCGACGTCGTGCTCTACATGGCTGACAAGTACCACGACGAGCTGATGACGCTCGAGCCTGCATTCAAGACCCGCAAGGCGGATGGTGGCTGGGGTGACTACGTGAAGAACCTCGAGGTCGTCTACATCGGAGGGGACCACCTGCAGATCGTCGACGAGCCGTACATCGCGAAGGTTGCGGCAGACCTCACCACCAAGCTGGCCCAGATCGAGACAGCTCAGACCAAAGCAGCGGAAACCGGAGTTCAGAAGTGACGACAACCACCGCGGAGAAGCTCGCTGAACTCCGCGAAAAGTTGGAGAAGGCAAAGGAACCCGGCTCGGCTCGGGCCATTGCCAAGCGCGATGCAGCAGGGCACAGCACGCCGCGCCAGCGCATCGACATGTTGCTCGACCCCGGTAGCTTCATCGAGATCGGTGCCCTGGTGAAGATGGCGGGCGAGGGCAACCCGTACAGCGACGGCGTCATGACCGGTCACGGAACCGTCGACGGGCGTCCGGTAGCCGTGTTCGCGCACGATCAGACGGTGTTCGGCGGTGCCGCCGGAGAGATGTTCGGCCGTAAGGTCGCAGCTGTCAACGATTTTGCGCTGAAGGTGGGCTGCCCGGTCGTCGGTATCAACGATTCCGGTGGAGCTCGCATCCAGGACGCCGTTTCCTCGTTGGCCTGGTACGCCAACATGGGTTCACGTCAGGAGCCGTTGTCCGGCCTGTGCCCGCAGATCTCGGTCATCCTCGGTAAATGCGCCGGCGGTGCCGTGTACGCCCCGATCAACACGGACGTCGTGGTCGCGACCGAAGAGTCGTACATGTTCGTCACCGGACCCGACGTCATCAAGTCGGTCACCGGCGAAGAGGTCAGCCTCGAGGACTTGGGTGGAGCCCGCAAGCAGGCGGAGTACGGAAACATCCATCACGTCGCTCCCGACGAGAAGGCTGCCTTCGACTGGGTGCGTGAGTACCTGAGCTTCATGCCGTCGTCATGCCAGGAGAAGGCGCCGCTGATCAACCCGGGCCTCGAACCCGAGATCACCGAGTCGGATCTCGAACTCAATGCGTTCATGCCGGATGCCGACAACGCCGGCTACGACATGCACGACATCATTCTGCGGATCTTCGACGACGGCACTTTCCACGAAATCGGAGCCCAGGTCGCGCACAACGTGATCACCGGATTCTCCCGCGTCGACGGCCTGCCCGTCGGTGTCGTGGCCAACCAGCCCACGTACCTCAGCGGCGCCCTCGACGCGGACAGCTCCGACAAGGCCGCCCACTTCGTGCGTCTGTGCGACGCTTTCAACATCCCGCTCGTCTTCGTCGTCGACACACCGGGCTTCCTTCCCGGCGTCGATCAGGAAAAGGTCGGCGTCATCAAGCGCGGCGGGCGTTTCCTGTTCTCGTACATCGAAGCCACTGTGCCGAAGGTGACTGTGGTGGTTCGTAAGGCGTACGGCGGCGGTTATGCCGTCATGGGTTGCAAGCAGCTCGGTGCCGACATCAACCTCGCGTGGCCGACCGCTCGTATCGCCGTGATGGGCGCC
Source organism: Rhodococcus sp. no. 34 (assembly GCF_054589475.1). NCBI lineage: Bacteria > Bacillati > Actinomycetota > Actinomycetes > Mycobacteriales > Nocardiaceae > Rhodococcus > Rhodococcus sp. no. 34. The sequence continues at coordinate 320,128 of NZ_BAAILK010000047.1, read as the reverse complement.
GAGGGTGCCGTCAACATCATGGGACGTCGTCAGCTCGCCGAGGCGGGAGAGAACGCACCCGCGGTGCGTGCTCAGTTGATCAACTTCTACAACGAGTTCGTCGCGACGCCGTACATCGCGGCTGAGCGCGGATACATCGACGCGGTGATCGAGCCTTCGCAGACGCGTCTCGAAATCCGCAAGGCTCTGAAGTTGCTCAAGGACAAGACGATCTTCAAGAACCCGCGCAAGCACAACTTGATGCCGCTCTAATTCTTCTTGTCACAGAGGGCGTCGAACTGGCGGCGTAGCGCTTCTATCGCCGCCAGGACGGCAGGTCTTTCGCTGTCGGTCCGCCAGGCGAGGTAGATGTCGCGGCCCAGCGGCGGAAGGGTGTCGAGCATTCGAACACCTTCCGGTGGTACAACTCTCGCCAGACGTGGAATCAATGCGACGGCGAGGCCCTGAGCGACGAATTCGACCTGGGTGGGAAACTCGGCGACCTCGTACTCGATTCGTGGGTCGAACCCCTGCGCGCGCAGGGTCCGGACGGTGAAGGTGTGAAAGTCCGTTCCCCGTGTCCACGTCGCCCAGGCATGCTCGGACAGCTCGCTGAGCGCGACGACCTTGTTCTCCGCCAGCGGATGTGACGCCGGGAGAGCGAGCAGCGCCACGTCGTCGTACACGGGCGTGAAGGAGAGTCCGTCGGGAAGTTCGACGGGCAGAGTGCTCCAACTGTCGACCACCACGACGTCGAGGTCGCGGCGAATCAGTGCGGGGAGCAGTTCTTCGGATTCGCCTTCGTTGAAGGTGATTTCGAGCTGCGGGTGCGCATGCCTGATTTCGGCGATGGCTCGCGGCAGCACCGTCCTGCTGGGGGAGACCAGGGCGCCGATACGTACGCGGCCCGTCACCTCGCTCTGCAGCGACGCGATTTCCGCCTCGGCCTGGGCGAGCGTCGAGAGAACCTCTGCGGTTCGGCGCGCGAGGATTCGGCCCGCTTCTGTGAGTCGCACACCGCGGCCCTGCGGTTCGAGGAGCGGAACACCGACCTCTCGCTCGAGTTTGTTCAACTGCTGCGAAATCCCGGACGGTGTGACATGCAAGGTGCGGGCGGCAGCCGCCACTGATCCGTTCTCGGCGACGGCGTGCAGGGCGCGAAGTCTTTCGAGATTCAACACAGTAGTAATGCTACCGAATATACGGTCTGAACATTTGCTTGTGCTGAATAGTTAGCGGCAGGAACATTGTCGAGTGACCACACTGACCTCCGCGACCGCGCAGACACCGACACCCACCCGAACTCCTCGGGGGCGCATCGACCCTCGATTGCTCGTCGTCGGAGGCGCAGCCGCGATCTCGATCAGTTCGCTCCTCATCAAGTTGGCTGATGTCGGGCCCTCGACGGCCGTCTTCTTCCGTTGCTTCCTGGCACTGCCGCCGCTGTTGTGGTTGGCGTGGCGGGAGTACCGCCGGGTGGGCAAGCCGAGCCGGCGGGCAGTCCTTCTGCAGGTGCTCGGCGGTCTGCTGCTCGGACTGGATTTCGCGTTGTGGTCGCAGTCGATTCTGATGATCGGCGCGGGGATGGCGAGCGTCGTCGTGAACGTGCAGGTGGTCGTGGTGCCCGCACTGTCCTGGTTGGTGTTCGGCCATCGGGTGCCGATGCGGTTCGTCTTCGCCCTGCCGTTCATGTTCACGGGAATCGCCTTGGCGGGCGGCGTGTTCGGAGGTGGGGGAACCGGCGACGACTTGCTGTGGGGAACGGCGCTCTCGCTCGTCTCCGGAATCGCCTACGGCGGCTACATCTTCGTGGTCGGCCGGACGGGCGAGGCGGATCGGGCAGCGAGCCAGGTGTTGATCTCGACGACGTCCGCGGGCATCGCCGGGTCCGTCATCGGATCACTGTGGGGCCGGATCGATTTCGTCCCGGGCTGGGAAGCGTTCGGCTGGCTCGCGGCACTGGCACTGGTCGGCCAGGTGTTCGGCTGGATGCTGATGGGGAACTCGCTCCCTCGGCTTCCCGCCGAGGTGGGCGCGACGCTCCTGCTCATGCAACCGGTACTTGCCGTACTGCTGGCGGTCGTGCTGCTCGGCGAACGGCCAGGCGTTGGGCAACTACTCGGGTGCGTCGTCGTTGTCGGAGCGGTCTCTGCCGTCTCCGTACGTCGCACCCGAGCAGTCACCCGAGTAGGTAGCGCAGGCTAGTGCACTCGCATCTCGCCGGGCATCCACATGCCCGAGCGGGTTGCGGTGCCCGTCTCCACCTCTGCCGGAACAGCATTCGGGAAGTACCGGTCGTACCGCTCGAGTGATCCCCAGTCCCGCGCCCAGTCGTCCTTCAGGTACGTAGGAACCGTCGTCGCACCGGCAAGAACCTCGGTGAATCCGAGCGGGCCACCGTTGTCCGCGGACTGCCAGGTGTCGGTGGAACTGACGGCCAGGGGACGGTCCGGGAGGATGCGGAAGTTCGGCATCTCGGCCACGCCGTTCTGATGTGTGAACGGACGTTGGCACGGGAACTGAAGGCCGACAGCCCAGTCCAGGAGGACCGGCTGCTCGTTGCCGATGTACGAGTTCAGGGACTCGAGCTTGGGCACGCGCGGCGGCGTGAATGCCATCCACTGATCGCCCGTGAGATTGGGATCGAACGCGACCACCCGAACGGCGTCGGCGTCCGGCGCGAGTTCGTCGATCGGGATACGGACGTTGCGCCACGACGGCGCGGGTCCGATGTCTCGCGGCATGTACGAACCCTGAACCTGCACGGTTCCGTCGGGCTGAGTCTTGCCGTACTCGACCAGCAGCGACTGGCCGTACGTGATCGCACCCGTGTTGTCGACGGACCACACACGCCCGGCGACGGACATGACCACTAGCGGTGATTCTTCACTGCGAGTGGGCAATCCGTACCAACTCGAGATGAGGGAAGCAGGTTCCTGCACGCCGGGCTGGTAGCTGCCCATGACCGGTGTCTTCGACGGATCGAGGCCGAAGGGGAGCTTGGCCGTGCTGCCGTTGACGCCGACGTTGCCGGTGCCGCCGCTGGTTCCGGCGCCGGAACCGGTGGCGAAGGTGGGACCGACGCTCTGGCTGTCGGTATTACCCATGCCCTGCTTGACTTCGATGTAATCCGCAGTCAGATCGCTGGGAACCCCATTGGGGGAGAAGCCCTTCGAATCAACTCCGGACAACGGATCCTCGGCGTTGAATCCGGGAGCGGTCAGAGGCCGCAGATTCCCGGAATTGACGTCGGTCTCGACCAGAACGTCCTCGGCCATGCCGCAGGTCTTGCCCGCGAGTGCCTCGATGTTGCTTCGGCCCAGCGAGTACGCCGGGTACTGCGACACTGCACCCTTGAGTAGCGAGAGCACCTCGAACAGGACCATCAGACCGGCAATCACGGTGAGGGGAGCGGCCGCGAACTTGCGAATTCGTCTGCCCTTGGCCGTGTTCGGCTTCTCGGGCGGGGCGGCGAATCCCTCACGCAGGTACTGCCAGGCGGCAAAGGCCAAGGCGAGAGCAAAGAGCGCGAGGAACAGGGTGTTGGATTCACGGCCGTCGTAGGAGATGGTCTTGTCGAACCACGGCACGCCGTAACTCGAGACGTACCAGTAGCCGTTGATGCCGGCGAACGTCAACGCGAGCATCAGGAGCAGTCCGGCCACGAACACCGATCGGTTACGACGCGAGCGCAGGGCGGACGCGGACACGGCCACGGCGGTCAGCGCGGCGAGAGAACCGGCGATGCCCGCGTACGCACCGAAGTGGTGAGTCCACTTGGTGGGGTTGAACATCATCAGGAACATCGTGCCGAAGACGACGCCGACCAGGCGCCACGACGGACCGGTTGCCGCGCCGGGGACGCGGCCGCGGCGCAACAACACGAAGAGCGTCGTGAAGAGGCACAGGATCATCGTCAAGAACGCGAAGCGTCGGGCAACCGAGCCGTCGACCGTCTGGACGAAGAGGTAGTAGTAGCGCAGGAAGTCCTGGTACCACTCGAGATTGGGGCCGATGATCGTTCGGACGCGCGTGGCTTCCATGACGCCGGCAAAGGTCTGGTCGGCGAAGATGACCACCAGCACGATGGTTCCGGCAGCGGCGATCGGAGCGAGAAGCGGCAGGGTGCCGACCAGTCGGTGACGCTTGACGACGATGCGCACCAACGGGCGCACACCGGCGAGAAGGGCTGCGATACACATCAATCCGGTGGGTGCGGCGGCAAGAGTGAAGGCGCCGATCAAGATTGCCGTGGCCGCGGGCAGCAGACGTCCGGTGGCGATGGCGCGCTCGATGGAGCACCAGGTGAGCAGTGCGCCGAGAGCCACGATGGGCTCGGGGCGAAGACCGTTGTTGTACGCCAGCCAGAAGGACAGGAATACCAGACCGCCGGTCCAGAGGGCGACGTTGCTCCGGCGAACCGCCCGGCCGAGACGCGGGACGACCTCGCGGCTGATGACCATCCAGCACAGGATTCCGGCGAGCAGAGCGGGCAGACGCATGAACGGGCTTGCGGTCGAGATCTTCGCCATCACGGCCAGCACTTCGTAATACCAACCGAACGGGGCCTCGGGAACGCCGAACCAACGGAAGTAGTTGGCCATGTATCCCGCGTCCGGTGAGACTCGAGCCATGGTGAGGAGGTAGCCGTCGTCGGCGGTGTTCGCACCGATGAAGTGCCACACGACGAGCGTGCCGACCACCACTCCGTCGATACCGGAGAACTTCCACCAGCGTGCGGGCAGGAAGCGTCGGTGCTTGCGGCCGTCGGTGCCGTCGAGGCGAGCCAGGGCGACCAGCGCGACGATGGTCGAGAGGACGGCCACGATCATCGCGACCAGCTTCAAGACGCTGGGGCTCGAGGAGAAACGTGAGTCGATCGTCATCGAGAAGCCGAGGCCCTCGGGGGCAGCGCCGTCGGGCAGGTCGCTGAAGACGCCGACCACCTGCGGGCGGAAGTCACCGTCGAGCTGGCCACGAATCGGGTTGCCGTCGGGATACGTCAGTCCGACGAACTCTGCCGTGGTTCGGTTGACGTCGGAGCTGAACGCGATGGCGCCACAGCGACTGGACTCGACGTCCTCGCGTGCCGCCGAAGCGACGACGACGTTGCGATCGAGCACGTCGACGCTCGTCGCGGACACCCGGACGAACATCGACGACAGTGCCGCGCCGTCGCCCTGTGCAGGTGCCGTCGACAGCAAGATGCCGCCGCCCTCGGGCAGCGAGCTGACCGCGGTGCAGGGGATCGATGCGTTGACGTCGATGGGAACCTGCGCCATCAGAGGTGCCTCGACGTCTCCGATCACGCCGTTCTGCGGCCAGTTGACCGAAGCCGTCGTCTGCACGACGGGAAGCAGCGGAGTTGCCAGTGCGAGCACGAAGCCGAGCAAGCCGGCGATGATCGCGACCCATCGCGTGCGATGGAAACGCTCGCGGGCATCCTGACCAGCAGGAGGCGGCGAACTCGAAGTCTGAGGTGAAGCTGTCACGGCGTCGGGCACGGCTACCGATGGTATGTCAGGGCTGAGCGTGGACCTACCGTGCCCAGGTGGTTGGTAGGTCCACGCGTAACAGTTACGACTGGTAACGAATCGGGCCCGGTGTCCAGGTGCCCGATCGGGTCTCTGTGGTGACGTTCATTTGCGCGGGAACCGCGTCCGAATCGAGCGGTGTGTACTGCTCGAGCGATCCCCAGTCACGATCCCAGTCGTTGTCCAGATAGGTCGGCAATGCCCTGGCCGAGAGCAGTTCGGTAGTCCAGCCGAGCGGTCCGCCGCCGTAGTGGTCCTGCCAGGCGTTGGTGGACTCCGCGCCGATGCGGTCGGGCAGGATGCGCCAGTCGGGGATCTCGGCGACGCCGTACAGGTGATCCACCGGACGTTGGCACGGGAAGGCCAGACCGACAGCCCAGTCCATCAGCACGGGATCGGTGGATCCGACGACGTCCTGCAGCGTGCGCATGGTCGGCACTCGTGGCGGTGTGACCGCCAGCCACTGGTCGGCGCTGATGTCGGTGTCACTGGCCACCAGACGCACGGTGTCGGCGTCGGCGGGCAGCTGATCCATCGGAACGCGCAGGTTGCGCCACGACGGCGACGGGCCGATGTCGATCGGATCGACACGTCCCAGTGCGTCGACGCTCCCGTCGGCCTGCTTCTTGCCGTACTCGACCTGCAGCACTGCGCCGGGGGTGACGATGCCGTCGGAGTTGACGTAGCGGATGCGTCCGGCGGCCGCGACGGTCAGGAGCGGTGCGGCGTCGTTGCGCTCGGGGAGTGAATACCAACCGGTGGTCAGTGACGCGTTCTGAGGTGCTCCGTAACTACCGAGCACCGGGGTTTTTGCGGGGTCGAGCCCGAACGGGAGCGCGACGTTGCTGCCGTTGACGCCGGCCGTCGACTGCGAGCCACCGGCGGTGCCGGATCCGGTTCCCGGCGTGGTGGTGCCGGACTGCGAGGTCGAGGTGTCGAGGCTGTTTGCACTGCCTGCCGTCGAGTCTTCTGCGTCGGCCGTGAGGTCGCCTGCAACCCCGTCCGGCGAGAACCCGGTTGATTCGCTCGCACCGAATGCACCTGCGCCGGCGAGATCGGTGGGCCGATCCGTCAATTGCAGAACGCCGGCGTTCGGATCGGACTCGACGAGTACCTCACCCGCGAGACCGCAGCTTCCGCCGAAGACGGATTCGATGTTGGACTTGCCGATCGAATACGCGGGGTACTGCGCGACCGCGCCCTTGAGCAGGGACAGCACCTCGAACAGCACGACCGCTCCGGCCGCGATGGTCAACGGTGACGGGGCGAGAAGGCGGAGTCGCCTGGTCTTCTTGACGCTGTCCTCTGTGCCGTTTCGCCGGCGCGGCTCCATGACGTGGTACCACGCGGCCAGCAGCAGCGCGAGAATCGTGAGGCCGAGGAAGGCCGTCGAGAATCCCTTGCCGGCGATTGACGGCGGCTTGTCCCACCACGGGACGCCGTAACTCGAGACGTACCACCAGCCGTTGGAGCTCGTGAACGCCACAGCGAGGATGAACAGGATGCCCGCGGCGAACAGCGCGCGGTTTCGTTTGGAACGCATGCTCGACGCACTCACACCGACGGCGGCAAGGACGGCCACCGTGGCGGCCAGACCGGCGTAGACACCGAAGTGGTGAGTCCACTTGGTGGGGGTGAACTGCATCAGGAGCAGCGACGCGAACACGATCCCGAGGATTCGGCGCGAGGGCCCGATAGCGGTGCCCGGGATCCGGCCCTTGCGCAGGATCATCATGACGCAGAAGACGAGTCCGACGATCATGACGAACATGCCGAAGCGGCGGGCCAGTGAGCCGTCGGGGGAGATGGTCATCAGTGCGTCCCAACGCAACCGTTCCTCGAACCACGGAACGTTCGGCCCGACGGCCGTTCGCACTCTGGTCGATTCGAGAACTGTCGCGAGGGTTTGATCTGCGAAGACCGCGACGAGCACCACGGTTCCGGCGGCGAGAATCGGCATGATCTGGGACAGGAAGCCGACGCGTTTGCCGCGGGCGATCAGGATCTGCAGGATCGGCCTGGCTCCGGCGATCAGCGCGCCGATGGCGATCAGCCCGGAAGGCCCGGCGGCCAGCGAGAATGCGGCGATCAGCACGGCCATCGCGGCGGGCAACAGACGTCCGGTGGCGATGGCGCGTTCGATGGAGCACCACGTGAGCAGAGCGCCGAGGGCGATGATGGGCTCGGGACGCAGGCCGTTGTTGTACGGCAGCCAGAAGGCGAGGAACACGAGCCCGCCGGTCCAGATGGCAACCTTGTTGCGGCGCACCGCAACACCGAGTCGCGGTATCACCTCGCGGCTGATCACCATCCAGCACAGAATGCCGGCGATCAGCGCGGGCAGGCGCATCCACATGCTCGCGGTGCTGACCTTCGCGAACAGCGCCAGCACGTCGTAGTACCAACCGAACGGCGCTTCGGGGACTCCGAACCAGCGGAAGTAATTGGCCATGTACCCGGAGTGCTCCGAGACTCGGGCCATGCCGAGCAGGTAACCGTCGTCGGAAGTGTTGGCGCCGAACACATGCCACAGCGCCAGCGTGCCGATAACCAGGGCGTCGATGCCGGTGAACTTCCACCATCGCGCCGGCAGGAACCGCCGCGCACGACGGCCGTCGACGCCGTCGATCCGGTGCAGTGCGTACAGCGAGACGATGGTCGAGAGTGCCGCCACGATCATCGCGAACAGTTTGAGAAGTGTGGGGCTGGACGAGAACCGCGAGTCGACGTCCATGTGGGCGGACAGTCCGGCGGGCGCTGCGCCCTGCAGGTCGGTGAAGATGCCGACAACCTGTGGGCGGTAGTCACCGGTCAGGGTGGTGCCGACGCCGTCGATTCCGGTGACCGCCGCGACGGTCTGCTCGGAGTTGGTCGTGATGGTGATCGCCGTGCACCCGCTCAGTTGATCGAGCGGGGTCGAGATCAATACCGAATCGCGGGTGAGTGCTTCGAGGCGGTCGGCAGTGGTGCGGACGGTGAGGCCGCGGGCGTTTCGGTCCGGCGCCCCGTTCGGCATGGTCGAGAGCAGTGTGCCGCCGCTGCCGCCCAACTGGCCGAGAGTGGAACAGGGGATGCTGATGTCGAGCGATGTGGGCGAGTAGGAGATAAGCGGCGACGAAACGCTGTTGACGGTCCCACCCTGCGGCCAGTCGATGCTCGCGGCTTCCTGCTTGACGGGCAGGAAGGGCGTCGCGAGTGCAAGAAGCAGGCCAAGAAGGCCGGTGACTATCGCGATGAGTCGTGCCGTCCGGACTCGCTGGGAATCCGATTCTCGGGGAGCTTCGGGGCCAGTGGGCACGGGTTTCGGGGGCACTACTACTTCAGACGGCACAAGGAACGATGTTAGGCGAGTGTGGGCCCGCACATCCTGAGAGAACTACTCAGGATGCAACTTCCTGTTCGGATTGTGGTGTTTCAAGTGTTCGGGCAATGGTGTCGAGTGAAATACCCAACACTTCCGCGACCGCGCTGATGGTGAAGAAGGCGGGTGTCGCGATGCGTCCGGTTTCGATCTTGCGCAGCGTTTCGACCGAGATGCCGGCATCGAGCGCTACCTGAACCATGCTTCGGTCTCCCCGTGCCGATCGCAGGAGTTCACCCAGTCGTAGTCCTCGTTCGAGTTCTTCCGCCGTCAGCGGTACGCGCACCATGTGCTTATAGTAATACCGGTATAGTTATTCGACAAGGAAGGTGTTCGAAATGGTCGAAATCAAGACCGCAGGGGAAATCGACGCGATGGCGGCGGCTGGGAGAATCACGGCGCAGGCTCTGGCTGCGGCGCGTGAGGCGGCAAGCGTCGGGGTGACGTTGCTCGAATTGGACGCCGTTGCCGCGGAGGTTATTTCGGCGGCCGGCGCCTCGGCGCTGTTCTTGAACTACCGGCCGGCAACGGCACCGACGCCGTTCCCAGGCGCCATCTGTGCGAGTGTGAACGATGCTGTGGTGCACGGTATCCCGAATGAGTACCGGCTTCGCGACGGTGACCTGGTCAGCATCGACTGCGGCGCGAGACTCGACGGTTGGTGTGGTGACTCCGCCATCAGCTTCACTGTCGGGCGGGGGAGCAGTGAGGATCAGGCACTGATCGACGCGACCGATGAGGCACTTGCCCGTGGCATTGCCGCTGCCCAGCCCGGAAACCGATTGGGCGACATCGGTGCCGCGATCGGACAGTACGCGCGCGGCCTCGGATACGGAATGCTCGCCGATCACGGTGGGCACGGCATCGGCCGCGAGATGCACGAAGGCCCGGACGTGCCCAACGAAGGCCGAGCAGGCAAAGGCTTCCGGCTACGGCCCGGCCTGGTCATCGCCATCGAACCGATGCTCATCGCCGACGGAACCGACGACTACCGGCACGACGCCGACGGGTGGACCCTTCGCACCGTTTCGGGCGCCAGGGCTGCGCACAGTGAGCACACGGTCGCGATCACCGAAGACGGTCCGGTGATCATGACCCGCTGATCAACCCGCTCAGCTCTGGTTGGAGGTCTTGCCGCTCACGAGGTCTCGTACGTCCCACACCCACACGTCGTCGACGCGCTTGGCGTCGAAGCCGACCAGCTCGTCGACCGTGTGGCGCAGGGCGTCGTCGCCGGAGAATCGGGGAAGCACCAGTACGTCGGCGTGCCAGTACCGCAGGTCGGTCAGTGCGTTCGCTCTGGTGCCCACGTCGATCAACGGGACCTTGCCGGTTTGTTTGGCATTGACCAGCAGGGTCGAGGTGGGCCGGGACTCGGCGCCGTAGATTCCGGCGCGGGTCTTCGAATCCGGGCCGACGAAGTACCCGCCGGCGATGGGGAAGCCGAAGTCGGCGTCGACCTGCCAGCTCAGTGCGCGGGCGTCTTCGGCGCTCGCGACGGGAACCGTCACCAGGGTGCCGTCGCTGACGTAGTTCTCCCACGAGCCGCTGGTGATGAATTCGGGCGTCGCAGATCGCTGATCGGCGTCGATGGGGGTCGGGATCAGGGGAATCATCGCGACGGCGAGTGCCACCAGCCAGACACCGGCGGCCGTGCGGCGCGGTCCACGAAGTTCGACAAAAGCGCGGTAGGTGCCGAGGGTGAGCAACAGTCCGATCGCCGGAATCGCGCCCATCGCGAATCGGGATTCGAGCACCGATTCGAACAACGGCAAGTCTGCGAGGAGTTTCCACGGCAGGGTGATGCCGGTCTTGTCACCGTCGATGGTCAGTTCGGAACCGAGCGAGAGCACACCCATCACCACGATCACGGCGGCGGCAGCGCGGGTCAGACGGATGCGCCACAGCCACACCGTTGCACCGAGAAGCAGGAGCACCAGCGGCCATCCGAAGTACGCGTTCTCCTCGGTCGGGTTCATTCGGAACTCCGCGCCCTCGGGGTCGCCCGCAACCGATTCGGTCGGGAACGTGGTGAGTGCAGCGGTGTCGTTGCCGGCCTGACCGTGTGAGACGCCGTCGTAGCTCGCTGGGCCGAAGAACTGCGACCACAGCGGCACCGCAGTGATCAGGAGTGTGACCGCGCCGCCGATCACGAGGCCGGGCATCGCGCGCTTGATCGCCTGGCGCGACTTGGCCAGGCCGGGCAGTGCATAGGCGGCGCCGAACACCATGGCTGACATCGTGAAGATGAGGAGCGGTTCTTCGCCGAGGAAGATCTGCCAGGCGACGAGTAGGCCGAGGACGATTCCGTCGCGAACCGGACGCTTGCCGTTCGAAATGCGCACTACCTGCAAGAATATGAACGGAAGTACGAAGAACGCGACGAAGTTCGGGTGGCCGTTGGCATGCGAGATCATGGCGGGCGCAAATCCGCAGAACCCCGCTCCGACGGCGGCGGCGACCTTGGAGCGGACGGAGACTCCGGTCAGTACGTGCCGCGAGAATGCCCAGTACCAAGCGATGGCGGTGCCGCCGAGGCCGGCGGTCAGCCCGATCGCATACGTGGCGGTCGGTCCGAAGATCAGCGTGATCGGGGCCAACGGGATACTGATGCCGAACATCGCGGTATTGGCCATCAGGTTCACGCCGAGTGGATAATTCTGCAGGTCACTGAACAGTGGGCTGCGGAACTGGGCGAGGGCGTGAGCGGTATCGGCGAAGAACCATTCCCACATGGCCTGGTCGCGGCCCGCGTTGAACAGATAGCCGGACTGCAGATCGCTCCACAGGTTGGACATCACGTAGATCGCCGCGACGGTGAACGTCGCCATGATCGCGAGGTCGACCAGACGACCGCGCTGGACGACCGAGCGCCGCACTGCTGAACGGACTCGCCCTGGACGTGCTTCTTCGAGCAGTTGGACGTCGGGCAAGGTCTCGGTCATGCAGTCGGTGCCTTTCGGTTCTGGCGCCCATCCCTGAAGTGGCGATCTCAGAAGTTCGGGGTGGCCTACTTAGGTCTCGATTCGATAACTTCCACTGTCAGAGTAACGAACAAAACGGTTCGCGTCCGCGAGCGGGCGCAGTCAGCGGGACAAACCGGTCCGCCCGACTTGTCCGGAAAGTAATGTTTTCGTGCACCGTTTGACGGGTTCGTGACCGGGGTATCGCAACAAGGATCTTGCTCGCGTTTGTTCAGGCAGCCCCGACGAATCCCATCCTCGACGAAGAGTTGGAACCTACGTCCGGGGCCTATACCGGATGGGATGGTGCTTGTGCATGTCGAAGACAGCAGTTCGCAGTAGCGCAGTGGGGGCAGTGGCCCTGTTGGCCGTTGTCCTGGGGGGTGGGACGGCGTCGGCAGGCGTCGACAACACCAGTTCGATCACCGACGTCAAAGGAAATCGGATAGAAGTCTTCCAGGCTGATACCGCTATCCACGTCTTTCCGCCTCTCGACAGCTCACCGCTGAGCGTCGAGTTCTTCCACGACGGGGTTGCCGGCGTGAAGATCGACGGCCCGGATGCAGCAAGTTTCACCGGAACGAAGCTGACGATCGGTTATCAGATCGGTTACCCGATCGCGCTGACCGGTGCGACGGTCGTTCTCAACAGTCCCGGTCTCGACTGGGCGATCGACAGTGGCACCGACATCGGCATCGGACTCATCCCAGACCCGGCACTGGGCGTGGACTTCACGAATCACGTCATTCTCGGCGGGGACATCATTCCGTCGCAGGAACTTGACGTCGATCTGGCGCCCGGCGGAATCACCGACGTCGCGCTGCTCGAGGATCAGACATTCGACGGTCCCGAGGCCGCTGTCCGTCTGTCCGGAGTTCACGGTTACGTACAGGGAGCAATCGGGCCGGTGACCATCAGGCCGTACGCGAAGGCTGTCACGTCGAATGGCGATACCGTCGTCACTTACGGTGTACCGCAGAGGCTTTAGCGAAAGCGGATGCTCCCGCCGTCACGCTGCAACAGCGTGATGGTGGGAGTTTTCCGTGTTCCGTGTGGTCGAATCGGCGCCACGAATCGGCGAAGCGTCTGCCCAGTGGGCACTACGGGAAACACTGACGAGTTTCGCGACCAACCGTGCCGCGATCCACACGAGGTACACGGCGGTGATCAGAAGCAGAAGTGCCCAGTCGTGCGCGAAGAATCCGACAATCCCGCCGATCGTGAACGCGAGGGCGACGAAGACGACCCGTCCGCCCACGTCGGTCTCGACCAGATACTCGGGTTCGATCGGATCGTCGGGTTCACTCGATTCATTGACGTCCTCGGATGACTCGTCCCTGGACTTCTCGTGGTGTTCGGTCGGGATCTCGAGTAGCTCGCCCCATTCGAGTACCGCAACGGTGTGTGCGGTGTCGGTCGGGATCGCGCGGTAGTCGCGGGACTCGGACACGTCGATGAGAGCCCTTGCCAGAGTGAGTACTTCGATGCGATTGCGAATCGCGACGCTCAACACTTCATGGAAGGCCTGCTCGCGCCCGAACGGTTTGCCGCGCGCAATGACCAGAACATGTTCTGCGGAATCGAGAACTGCACGATGCGGTACAAGCTCGCGGCTTTGCGCAACGAGTTCGCTCACTGTCATCACCTACCCCGCCGGTGGTTGATGCGGCCGTTTGCTCGACTGCGCTTGGAGGGGCTGAGTACCCCGGCAGTTTCGGAAACAAACTCGCCGGACAGCGTGTCAGATTTGCGCAGCCGGGGCCGAGAGTGCTCCGAGGCAACTTTCGATCAGGTCGGCAACAATCACGTGAGCACGTTCTCGGCTGTCGACGCGACCCTCCCACGTGGCAAAAGTGACGACGGTGAGCACGGTCAGAGTTGCCGCCCGAAGTTCGGCGATCTCTGCCGGTAACGAGGACGCAGCGACTATCCGCCGCTGAACTTCGCGGAAACTCTCGGCCTGCATGTGATCACGGATGGTCGACGACATGGCCGGGTCGAAGATCGACTGCACCAGGAACCGTGCGTACAACGTGCCCTCGCGGTAGATGGTCTGTTCCGCCAACGGCAGGACGAGAGCCTCGATGAGGGCACGCATCATCGGTGGATTCGCGTCGAGATCGATCGTGTCGAGCAACTCACGACGACGCTCACCGGCAGGTCGCATTCTGGACTCGACGACGGCCGCCAGCAAACCTTCACGTGACCCGAAGTGATACTGCGCAGCCGATTTGTTGGCCTGCCCGGCTTCGGTCTGAACATCACGAAGAGTCAGAGCGGCCAGACCTCGCTCGGCAACCAGACGCTCGGCTGCATCGATCATCGCCGCTCGGGCATCGGTTCGGGGCACGGTATGAAGTTAGGGGTGCGTCGGGGTCGCGTCAACGACCCCGACGGTAAGCCTTTTGTGACGTATCTCCTGGTTAGATTGCGTCAGAGCGGGTAACGACCACAAACGGCCCCTGCTCGGTCACGGTGAAACGAGGATCGTCGAACAGTTCCTTGGGGAACGTGACCGTGTAGCGGCGGACGTTCGGGTCGTTGGGGTAGACGTCCTCTGCCAACCGCAGCGTGTACCCGTCGGCGCCCTGGCGGAAGACGAAGGCGTCGGGGCTGCGCCACGGCGCCGAGTCCAGCGCAGCTATCAGTTCGTCAGGCGTCTTCAGTTCCGACCACTGCTCGATCAGCGCAGCGCGCGCACGGAAATCGGCGAGCGGGTTCGCGTAGTGCGACGTCAGTCCTTGAAAGCCGAAGTACGGGTAGAAGCTGAGGAAGCCGATGTCGGCAGTGAGGACCACCGTGTCATGGGGTTCGCGTCCCAACTGCTCGCGAATGATCCGGTCGATGTCGGCATAATTGGCTTCGGCACCCGGGGGTCGCTTGTCCCCGCGCTCGCCGTTGCCGTCGGTATCGCTGTATGCCACAGCGATATCCGGCGCCAGCACCTGCGGGATGTTCTGCGCGAAGGCGATGGCTCCGATGACACCGAGTGCAACCAGTACCGCTTTGACGCGAGGATTTTCGCTGGTGGCCAGCACGATCCAACCGGCGAACTCGAAGAAACCGAACACACCGGCGGCGGCAAGGAGTCCGATCAGGACCGGCTCCAGTCGGAAACCGAGGAGCGTACTGCCGGCGACGGTGAACGTCATGGACAGCAATGCCCACAGGTACACGGCAATGACACCGATACCGAGTGCTCGGGCGCGGCGGGAGAACAGGAACCGCGAAATCAGCCAGATCGTGCCGAGTAGGCACAGCCCACCGACGAGGGTGAAGCTCAGCATCGGGAAGGGCAGTACCGCACCGGAATCGGGGAGGTAGTGCATTGCGGTGCCGGACTCTGCGGTGGCACCGGAGAGTGCCTTCAGCAGGTACGGCGTCCAGACGGTCAGAGCCACCAGGCCGGAGATCACCGCGATCACGGCGAGCCTGACGAGGGGTCCCAGTGCGGCTTTCCACGTGTTCTGGGCGCGTGCGGCAAGTACTGCGGCAACCAAGGCCATCAGAGTCACTGCGAACGCGGCGAATCCGAGATAGAGCGTGTAGACCGTTGCGGCGAGACCGAGGAACAGGCCCGTCCCGAGTATTGCGCCGGCTCCGGCAAATCGAGATGCCCCCGGCCGGTCCAATGCGCCCCACGCGAGGATCAGCACCGGCGGGATCAGGAGGTTGATGACGGCGCCGTACGCCTCGGGGGAGTTGTACGCCAACACGACGGCAGTGACGGCCAATGCCGCGACGACGGCCCAATCGCGTCGAATCAGCTTGGTCCACAACACGAGTGCAACGACGGCGACGACAGCCAACGAGCCGATCGCATAAGGCTTGAAGGCTTCCCAGCCGTCCATTCCCAGCAGGTTCGCGACGCGTCCACCGATCCAGAACCAGCCGGCCGGGTAGAACGGCGGCAGATCCACGTACGTCATGTCCTGCAGCGCAGCAGAATCCGTCAGTCGGGTCAGGTACTCGGTCCGGAACTGCTGATCGACCGAGACGCCGTGCAGATACAGACTCGTCGCGGCCAGGGGAAGTCCGAGCGTCGTGGTGACGAAGCCGGAGAGCCCGGCCCACGAGAGGAGTTTTGCGACCCGCTCGGCCTTGCGGGCACGGAACATCAGAACCGCAACACCGACCACTGCGATGCAGAGCACCTGCAGCACCGTCGTGACGGCCTGCGTGACATTGGAAGAGGTGAACGCCGGCCACTGCACTCGGCCGAAAGCAAAGAGCCCGACAGCGGCTACAACAGCGGCGACCAGCGCTCCGAGGGCCATTTCCACCACCGTCGCCGCGGCATTACGCCACGGCGACGGGGTCGAAAGGTCTGTACTCGGAGCAGTTGTTGTTTCTGGCACGGGAGGAGCTTAAACCGGCAACTTCCGGAAGATCGGGCGCGGCACGTGGCGAAGACCCATCATGACGAAGCGCCACGGGCCGGGAGTCCAGACGATTTCCTTGCCCTTGTCCGAGGCGGCAACAGCGAGCTTCGCGACGATGTCCTTGTTGACCGTCAGCGGAGCTTCCTTGACGTGGGCACTGAACTGCGTGCGCACCATGCCGGGGCGAACGACGGTGACCTGCGGTCCGAATTCCGCGAGAGCCTCGCCGAGTCCGAGGTAGAAACCGTCGAGGCCCGCCTTGGTGGATCCGTAGACGAAGTTGGCACGCTTGACGCGCTCGCCGGCAACCGACGACATCGCGATGATCTTGCCGAAGCCCTGAGCCTTCATCTTCTCGCCGAGAAGAACACCGACCGAGACGGAAGCGGTGTAGTTGACGTTTGCCACCAGAACGGCCTTGCGCTGGTTCTGCCACAGCTCTTCGGAGTCACCGTCCAGTGCGAAGGCGACGATGGCGACGTCGACGTCACCGTTCGAGAACGCCTGGTCGATCACCTTCGGGTGCGATTCGAAATCAACGGCGTCGAAGTCGATGAGTTCCACCGAGGTGGCGCCCTTGGCTTCGAGCTGTTTGACCGCAGCTTCGCGTCCCGGATCGCCGGGGAGTGCCGCCAGAACGACGCGGAGCGGCGCCTTCTTCAGGTACTCCTCACAGATGGCGAGGCCGATCTCGGAGGTTCCACCGAGAAGCAAAACGGTTTGCGGGTTACCTACAGCGTTGATCACAGTTCCAGCCTTCTGGACATATCGGAGGCGAAAACGCCTGTGGGGTCGTACTTGCGGCGCGTCGCGATCCACTCGTCGATGCGCGGGTACATGGCGTGGAAGGTTTCCGCGGACGTCCGCGAGTCCTTGGCCGTGTACAGGCGTCCGCCGAATTCGAGGACACGCTTGTCGAGTTCGGTGACGAACTCGTTCAGGCCCGGCCTGATGCGGAAGTCGACGCAGATGTTCCAGCCCGGGATCGGGAAGCTCAGCGGCGCCTGATTGCCTTCGCCGAAGAGCTTGAACACGTTGAGGAACGAGTAGTGCCCGCTGCGCTGGATGTCGACGATGATCTTCTTGAACTCGTCGACGGCCTCCGGCGGAACCACGAACTGGTACTGCAGGAATCCGTTGGATCCGTACGCGCGGTTCCACTCACCGAACATGTCGAGCGGGTGGTAGAACTGCGTCAGATTCTGGACCTTGCCGCGATACTTGCCGGACTTGCGGAACCAGACCTCACCGATCGCGGTGAAGTTGAACTTGTTGGCCAGCCCGTTCGGGAAGACGTCGGGGAACGTCAGCAACTGCGGTGCGTCGAAGGCGAGCGGGTTCTTCTGCAGCTTGGCCGGAAGCTGGTCGAGCTTCGCCAATGACCCGCGCGAGACTGCCGCCCGGCCGAGCTTCGGGGGCGCGGAAATCGCGTCGAACCACGCGCTCGAATACTCGTAGTTGGCCTCACTGCCGTCGCTGTGCAGCGCGATGGTCTCGTCGAGGCTGTTGGTGACGTCGCCGTCGGCGATGAAGTACGCCGTCTCCGTCGGTGTCATCTTGATGGTTGCCCGCAAGATGATGCCCGTCAGGCCCATGCCGCCGATCGTGGCCCAGAACAGTGCGGCCTTCGGGTCGTTGCGCCCGCCCTTGGGGGTGAGCGTGCGAACCTTGCCGTCGGCCGTCAGCAGATCCAACGACACGACGTGGTTGCCGAAGCTGCCCGCGCTGTGGTGGTTCTTGCCGTGGATATCCGAGCCGATGGCGCCGCCGATCGTGACCTGACGAGTACCCGGCAGGACCGGAACCCACAGGCCGAACGGCAGAGCAGCCTTCATCAGCTGATCCAGATTTACGCCGGCGTCGACGTCCACCAGAGCGGTGTCGCGATCGATGCGGTGAATGCGGCTGAGGGCATTCATGTCGATGACCAGGCCGCCGGCGTTCTGCGCTGGATCACCGTACGAGCGGCCGAGGCCGCGCGCGATGACGCCGCGTCGCAGATGCGAGGGCTTGGAATCGTTCTGTTCCGCAACCTGGGCGACCGCGTTGGCGATCACTTCCACGTCGGGGGTGGACAGCACCTGTGCAGTGGTGGCGGCGGTGCGTCCCCAACCGGTGAGGGTGCGGGCTTGGGTGTGGAGAGCCGGCTGCGGCGTCTCTTCTGCTGTCGTGGACATCAAGGTAGAGGTTACCTGGGAGTAGTGCCGACGGCTCCGACTCGAGTGGTTACTCTCGTCGTCGTGCCCGAAACACCTGCAAGTCACCAGCACGAACCCCACGTCCCGCTGCCCGTCGAGATTCCTGTCACGACGGACATCGCCGACGACGCGTTGGACCTGAAAACGCAGATCGTCCGGTTCGTCGCGACGGGTGGGCTGTCGGCGGTCGTGGACTACGGGCTGTATGCATTCCTGTTCAAGGTCGTCGGCCTCGATCTGAGCGTGGCCAAGTCGATCAGCTTTATCGCCGGCACTACGACGGCGTATCTGATCAACCGGCGGTGGACGTTCAAGGCCGAGCCTTCTCGCGCCCGCTTCATCGCTGTTGTCGTGCTGTACGCGGTCACTTTTGCGGTTCAGGTCGGGCTCAACGCGCTGATGGTGCATGTGCTCGCCGACGAGTGGTGGCGCATGCCGCTGGCCTTCGTCATCGCGCAGGGCACCGCGACGGTCATCAACTTCATCGTTCAGCGGGCAGTGATCTTCAAGATCAAGTAACGGTTCGGGGTGGATTAGCGCATTCGTCCGGTTTCTCGAGAGAGAATCGAGCCCATGATCATCGTTCTCGATTCTTCGGCCCTGACCAGGGGTGCACGGTTCGACACTGCCGTCGCCGACGCTCGCGCACTCGGACACCGCGTCGTCGTGCCGCGGTTGGTTGTCCTCGAGGTTGCGAGTCGCTACCGCGAGGAATCGGCGGAGATGATCGCGGCCCTGAGCGTCCAGGCGCGCATGTACGACCGACTGGGGTTGCGGCGCGACCTTACGAGGTTCGTCGACGCTGCTCACGACAAGGCCGACGGCTACGTCGACGACGTGATCGAAGACCTCGTGGCGATCGGCGTCGAAGTGGTCGATCCAGTCGACGTGTCGCATGTCGAGGTGGCCGAGAGGGCGATCTCGCTGCGTCGGCCCTATACCGACAAGAAGAAGCGAGACGGATATCCGGCGACGCTGAACTGGCTGACCGTGCTCGATCTCGCCGACCGCAACCCGGGCGTCGACGTCATCTGGGTGAGCTCCGACGCACGGGCATACGGCGACGGCGAAGACGGGGTCTGGCACGGCGATCTCGCGCGTGAGCTGGCGTCGCGCGGTCTGGAGTATCGGGTCCGCTGGGCGTCGGACATCCCGGTGATCGACGGACCGGTGCAGGTGGAGCAGGTGGCGGAGGTCGAGGAAGCCGCTGAGGTCGCGCCCGAGGCCCCGGTTGCTCAGGGCTTCGTGGAGCCGGAAGCGGTGGTTCCAGCCGAGGTTCCCGAACCCGCGGCACCTGCAGCAGCCCCCGCCCCCAAGCCTGTTCAGCGCGCAGC
>NZ_BAAILK010000047.1:287476-300300 GCF_054589475.1 Rhodococcus sp. no. 34 | reverse complement strand
TTGCGCCGCAGCGCATCGAACCCGCCCCGAAAGCTCAGTCCAGTGGACTGCGCGGTCTGGGCAAGGTCATCGGCGGGCGGAAACGAAAGGTCACGATCGTCGACGATCTCGACGAAGTCGACCTCTTCGGTGCCTGATCGCTTCTAATCTGGACAGATGTCTCTGTTGCCGACAGTCAGTCGAAGGACCGGAACTCGATACGGCAGGCCGAGTATCGAATCGCAGGTCCTCTACAACGCGTGTCGATGGATGCTTCGGCCCGTGGTCGGGATCGCGCCGCTGACGCCTGGCGCCATGCGCCGCGCCGCAGTGCTGGACTCGGCCGCGGGTGTACGCATTCCGTCCGGGATCGATCGGGAAGCGATTCGCTTTCCAGGTTTCGACGGTGAACTCGTGCGGACGGCAGGCTCGACGGCTGATCTGCGCGACGGTGTTGTTCTCTACCTGCACGGCGGCGGGTTCATGTGCTGCGGGCTCAACACGCATCGGCCGGTCGTTGCAAGCATCGCCAAGCGAACCGGCCTTCCGGTCCTGCACATCGCATATCGACAGTTGCCGAGCACGAGCATCAGCGGGTCCGTCGACGACTGTCTCGATGCATACCGGTGGCTCCTCGAACAGGGAGCCTTGCCGGAAAAGGTTGTCTTCGTTGGCGATTCGGCCGGAGGCTTTCTGGTCTTCGCGACGGCACTTGCAGCTGTTTCCGCGGGGCTCGAGGTTCCGGCCGGTCTTGTCGGGCTCTCACCTCTCCTCGATCTCGATTGCACCACCAAATCAGTCCACGCCAACGCTCGACGCGACGTGATCGCCCCGGTGTCGGCATTGATGGCGATCGGAAAGCTTGGCGGACAGACGAACTCACCCGTCGACGGCGATCTGGCCGCTCTGCCGCCGTCGTTGCTGATCGCCGCCGAATCCGAGGTGCTCAGAGTCGATTCGGAGGTGATGGCGCAACGGCTCGCCGCCGCGGGGGTGCCGTGCTCGCTGCAGATCTGGAACGGCCAGGTTCACGCGTTTCCCGCCGTCTGGCCTGGCTTGCCGGAGAGCCGGGCTGCGCTACGTGACGTTGCCAGGTTCATTCGCGCCAGGCTGGATGCGGTCCCGCCCCAGGTCGCGGGCGAAAGTTGTTCGGGAAGTTGAACTTCCGGTCCGGTTAGGGATTCTCGTGTCCTGACGTTGTGGTAGGTGCCATCGCGCGGGCATAGATCGATTCGAGCTCGGTTACTGCTGAACGTCGATCGACGTTGTCGGGATCGAGGCGATGTTGGAGGTTGATCCCGAGAGTGCCGGCCAGAAGGGTGACGGCAACCAACTCCGGATTGGTGACCGGGGTGTCGATCGAACGCAGGTAGTCCGCGTACAGCGTTCGCATTGCGACGTACTGCTCTGCGTAGGTCTCGCGGATGGTGGACCCGGGAATCACGGCTTCGATCAAGATGGTCGAGAAAATTCGTGCCTCGGGGTATGACATCAGTACGAAGTTGGCTTCGATCAATGCTTCGATTCCAGTCGCCGAGGATGATGCCAACTCTGCGCGTAGCTTTTCCATGCCCCACCGGAATGCGTCCTCGACGACGGCTCGTAGAAGCCCGTCCTTCGATCCGAAGTGCCAGGCCACGGACCCTCTGCTGATACCGGATCTTTCTGCCACGGCTTGTACGGACATCGCGGTCGACCCGCCTTCGGCAGCCAGTTCGGCCGCGGCTTTCACCAGTCGCCGTCTGGTTTCCTCGGAAATCTCCTGCTTGCGTGTCGACGCCATTCGGTGTTCCTGCCTTCTTTCGTTCTCGAGTGCAGCCAATTCCGGCACGCGGTGACGTCGACGCGCCCGTCGGGGCCGAGACCTGCGCACCGCACTCATGCTACGAGGCCGGCCATCGGCCGGCCGTATTCCTCTCGCGACACCCTCTTGCCTATGTTGATCGTCCAGTTCTATGCTGAGCGTCCAATAACTTAACGGAATGGGCGGACATGGAACTCATCGATCTGACTAGAACTCTCGATCCGGCCGATCGGGAATTGCTCCCCGAGGGTTTGAAGGCACTGGCTTCCGTCGTTGCCCCCTCGGTGACCTACTCGCACCCCGCAGGTGCCGGACGCGACGAGTTCGCGGCAGCACTGCAGTGCGGAGTTCATGATCTTCCGGACGGTGAGGGGTGGGGATCGGAGATGTTGAGTGAGTTCAACAGCCATCTGGGCACACACGTCGACGCGCCGTTGCACTACGGATCAACCTCGGAGGGTAAGCCTTCTCGCACGATCACAGACATCGCGTTGGATGAATTGTTCTGCGAGACAGTGGTGCTCGACCTGCGCGGCCGGTGCGAGGCGAATCAGCCGATCTCGGTGGACGCGCTGAAAGCTGCCCTGGCGGAAAACGGTGCGTCCGTTCCCCAGGGTGGTGCCGTGTTGCTCCGTACCGGACAAGAGAGCTTCACCTTGGCTGATCCAGGGTTCTTTCAGTATCCAGGGATGAGTCGCGAAGGCACGCTGTTTCTCGCCGAGCAAGGCGCGAAGGTGCTGGGCACCGACGCTGCCGGCTGGGACTTGAGCTTTGCAGTCATGGCGCAGAAATTTCGTGACACCGGGGACAACTCGGTTCTCTGGGACGGGCACCGGGCCGGACGCGAACGTGAAGTATTCATCGTTCAGCAACTGGCGAACCTCGCCGCGCTTCCGCCCTCGGGATTTCACGTGGCGTTTTTCCCGATCAAGCTTGCGCGAGCCAGCGCTGCCCCGGCTCGTGTGGTCGCGTTCGTCTGAGCAAAATTCCTGCCTCACCTAACGAACAATTCAGTGAAAGGTATTGACTCACAGTGAAACTTGCGACCGTCGAATACGAAAAGACTCAGCAGACGGCTCTGGTGACGGGCAGCGGCGAGCAACTGTTGTTACTCGAGCGAGCTCATCATGATGTGACGGGAAAACCGGCTCCAGAACTGGAAACCATGCAAACCATCATCGAAGGTGGTCCGGCGGCACGGGAGACCCTGGATCGGCTCGCAGACGAGCCGCCGGCAAGTGCAATCGTCGACGCAGGTGATGTGCGCTGGATGTCGCCGCTTCCTCAGCCGGTCCAGATCCGAGACTTCGGCTGCTTCATGGATCACTTCCGCAACGCTCGCGCCCGAATTCAAGGGGTCGCACTCGAGGACGTCGAACTGCCGAAGATCCAGTTGGAGCGCCCGCTGTATTACATAGCGAACCGATTGGCGGTGACCGGACACAAATCTGACGTCGTGTGGCCCGAGTACTCGAGCCTGCGCGATTACGAACTCGAATTCGCCTGTGTGCTGGGGCGCGGTGGAACCGACATCTCACGCGCGGATGCCCCTGCGCATATCTTCGGTTACACCATCTTCAACGATTTCAGCGCCCGCGATACTCAGCTCGAGGAGATCTCCACCGGACTCGGTCTCAGTAAGAGCAAGGACTTTTCGAACGCGAATGTCCTCGGGCCCTGGATCGTGACGGCCGACGAAGTCGGTGACCCCTACCAACTCGAGATGACCGCGAGAATCAACGGAGACGAGGTGAGCCGAGGAACCAGCGCCGACATGGACCATCGTTTCGAGGACGTGATTTCGTTCGCTTCGACTTCCACGCGGCTGTACCCGGGTGAAGTCTTCTGTTCCGGCACCGTGCCGAGTGGATGCGGCTTGGAGCACGGGCGGTTCCTGGAACCGGGAGACGTAGTCGAACTCGAGGTCACCGGCCTCGGTGTATTGAGGAATCGAGTGGTGGCGTGAGCGGCGAAGTCATGGTTCTCGGTGTCGGCGCGACTCTCTTCGGGCGGCACGCGGATACCGCGGCCTCGGAATTGGCGGGGCGTGCGGCGATCGATGCCGTCGAAGACGCGGGCCTGACCCGCGGTGACGTCGGTGCGGTCTTCTACGCGACAGTCAGCCAGAAGGCGATCGACCGGCAGCACATGATCCCAGGCCAGATTGCCTTGAGGCCATACGGTTTCGGGGGAGTCCCGGTCGTCAATGTCGAAAATGCCTGCGCCGGCGGCGCGACTGCACTCTGGCTGGCGATCGCCCACGTTCGCGCCGGTCTGTCCGAGGTCGCGTTGGCGGTCGGGGTGGACAAGCTGGTGTGCTCGGATCCGGCTCGAAGTCTGGAGGTGTTCGACGGTGCACTCGACGTTGCGCATCGCGACGAGACGCTCGCGGGCCTTGCTTCGCTGTCCGCTCCGCTGCCGGATGCACTCGGATCGCAGGGTGAGCGGTCGGTGTTCATGGAGATCTACGCTTCTCTTGCCCGGGCGCACATGGAGAGATTCGGAACCACCGAGTTCGAGCTCGCGTCCGTAGCAGCCAAAAATCATGCGCATTCCGTGCACAATCCGCGGTCGCACTTTCGCAAACTCTTCAGCGTCGAAGAGGTGCTTGCCGCAAGGCGAGTCGCGTGGCCTCTGACAGTTCCGATGTGCTCGCCCGTCAGTGACGGTGCAGCGGCGGTCATTGTGACCAGTGCGGACTTTGCTCGAAGGCACGATTCCTCTCGGCGGGCGGCGCAGGTACTCGGTTGCAGCTTGGTGTCAGGCACGGATCGGACCGCAGATGACGTGGAGAGTCACATCGGTCGCCGTGCAGCAATGAGCGCATACGAGGAAGCCGGAGTCGGGCCAGGCGATGTGGATGTGGCAGAGGTCCACGACGCCACGGCCTTCGGTGAAGTGCAGCAGGTCGAGAATCTGGGGTTCTGCCCGATCGGTGAGGGCGGCGCGTGGTCGGCGTCCGGTGCGAGTTCGTTGGGAGGCGTGCGTCCGGTCAATCCGTCAGGTGGGCTCGAGTCCCGTGGTCATCCGGTCTCGGCAACGGGACTGGCGCAGGTCTTCGAACTTGTCACGCAGTTGCGTGGACAAGCAGGGCGGCGACAAGTTCCGGGTGCTCGAATCGCGGTCGCAGAGAACGGCGGAGGTCTCTACGGCATCGAGGAAGCCGTCGCCGCGGTCACGATCTTGGGAGGGCCACGATGAACGCGGACATCATGAACGATGAACCGATGGCGCCAGGCTTGCAGGTGCAAGCGGGATATGCGGATCTGATTCTGTCGGCGCTGCGACGCCGACCAGACCACATCGCGTTTCGATTCACGGATCGGAACGGTGATCGGGCCGAGCTGACATATTGGCAGACTGCGGAACAGATCGAGCGGATTGCAGGTGTCCTCAGTAGCTTCGCTCTGCCGGACGGAGCCGGGGTCGCCCTGCTTGCGGGGCCGTGTCCTGAAGCATTCACGGTCATGGCCGCGGCGTGTCTGGCGGGCGTGCGCTACACGGCACTCCATCCGCTCGCGACCGAAGAGAACGACAGGATGGTGCTGAAAGACAGTGGTACCGATCTCCTGTTGGTTGCCGACGGACAGTTCCAGGTACGCGCCGAAGCGGCACAGACTCGAGTGATGTCACTGTCAGCCCTCGAATCAGCGTGTGAATTGGGTACGGCGGGAATAGGTTCAGGCTTAGGCGGTCAGGGTCGAGCTTTGTATCTCTTCTACACCGGTGGAACCACCGGTGAGCCGAAAGGCGTCATGCTCAGGGACCGATCCTTGGTCGCCAATGCCTGGGCCTGCACCACGTGGGAGTGGCCGGCTGAAACCACCATGCTGCTCACTACGCCGATGTCTCATGCTGCCGGTCTGCTCGTCGCACCCGGTCTGCTGCGAGGTGCAAGCTTCGAGTTGCACAGGTCGTTCGACCCGGACAGAGTTGTCGACGCCATCGAAAATGGCGGAGTCACAGCTACATTCGTGGTTCCCACGATGCTCTATGCCTTACTCGACCATCCACGCCTGTCGGATGCGAATCTGTCTGGGCTGAACTGGATGCTTTACGGTGCTGCACCCATCGACCCCACCAGGCTCGAGCAGGCAGGGGCGGTGTTCGGGCCGATCCTGAGCCAGCATTACGGTCAGGCCGAAGCCCCGAATGCGTTGACGGTACTCGATACACGTGAGCACACGGACGATCCCGCAGTTTTGGGGAGTTGTGGGCGCGCGATGCCAGGTGTCGAAGTGGTGTTGCTTGACGAGCAGGGAAACGAGACGGCGACGGGCGTACCCGGCGAGCTTTGTGTGCGAGGTCCGCTCGTGATGGACGGCTATTGGAACAAACCTGAACAAACCGCTGCAGCGCTCGCGAATGGGTGGTTGCACACCGGCGACGTTGCTCGAATCGACGAAAGTGGGCTCATCTCGATCGTCGACCGCATCAAAGACACGATCATCAGTGGTGGATTCAACGTCTACCCGCGCGAAGTCGAGGACTCACTCGGACATCATCCCGCGGTGGCAGCATGTGCGGTATTCGGTGTCCCCGATTCTCAATGGGGAGAAGCTGTTACCGCCGCAGTCGTACTGAAGACGGGATGGTCGGTCACACCCGATCAACTCATCGCGCACGTGAGATCGCACAAGGGTCCGATCTGGGCGCCCAAGGAGATTTCGATTCTGGAAGCGCTGCCGCTCACTGCTTTGGGGAAGATCGACAAGAAGGCACTCCGTGGCGCGTCACCGACCTAGTGACGCGACAACTGCCCGTGCGAGGGCGTCGGCAGATCCAGGGGCGAATGGCAGAAAGAGTTCTGGCTCGATCAATTCCACTTCCATGAGCAGTGGTTGATCCACCGGGCCCACGACGTCCACACGTGCATAAAGCAATTCGCCGGGGCCGCATGGGGTCGCGGCCAGTGCTGCGTCGGCCACCGCGAGTTCGGCGGCGGACGGTTGGTGGAGGTGGTTGGTTCCGCCGTGAAATTCCTGCACGCGGAAGTCGTTGGCGGCCGGGATCTTCCGGACAGCGTGCGAGTAGCGTCCGCCGATGTGGATGATCGAGCGCTCACCGTCGACGACGTCCGAGACGAATGGCTGGACCAACGCGTCGTTACCGCCGTCGAGGATCGAGCTGAGGTGAGCGTGGGCCTGCGCGGACCCCGAGGCAAACTTTCCCACTCCGACAGCGCCGGCGGACACTGCCGGCTTGACGATGACGTCGGCACCCTCGAACGAAGGGAGGGTGAGTGTTTCGCTCTGTCCGGCAGCGATCACAGCGGTTGGGACGATAGGTACGCCGGCCGCGGCAAGTTCGGTGAGGTATCCCTTGTGTGCGTTCCACTTCACGATCGAGAGTGGATTGGCGATCGGAGCGGTCAGCTGATCGAGAACGGCAAGAAATTTGTCGAGGCGCTGGGTGTAGTCCCAGGTCGACCGGATCAGAACCAGGTCGGCGTCGATATCGAGGAGGGACGGGCTCGACCACGGCGCCATCGTCGACGCGATGCCGTAGGAGGTGAGAGCATCCATGACGAGTTTGCTTTCGACATCCGCCTCGCGGGCGGCGCCGTCACAGGTGAGCAGGAGAACCGTGGTCATGCCACGATGCTTTCACGGCTGGCGCCTTCTAAGACTAGCGAGGTGGCCCCTCGTCGAGGACCAGCGAACCGGTCCCGGGTTGCCCGGTTGCGTCCACCCACGTCACCGCGACGGTGTCGCCGGGGCGGCGCGAGCTCATCGCCGCGTTGAGATCAGCGGACGACGCGATCCGGCTGCCACCGAACTCGGTGATGACCGCACCTTTGGTCAGCCCCACCCGCTCGGCCGGCGAATCGAAGCTCACGGCAACAACTTCGGCGCCGGCCGGCATGTCCGCGTGATCCTTCACCGCGACACCGAGTACGGGTGTCGGTCCCACACGCACGGTCTCGGAGGAGCGGCCGCCGAGTACCTGCTCGACGATCGGTAGTGCGGTGTCGATCGGTATCGCGTAGGACTGAGGCGCCGGTGATGTTTCGGTGCGGTCGGTGACGGCGTTGCCCGCGCTGCTGACGCCGATCAGCTCGCCAACGGCGTTGACCAGGGGGCCACCGGAATCGCCAGGCCGGATGTCCGCGTCCACCTCGATGAGGCCCTTCAACTGGTTTCGCGATCCGTCGGACACGTTGCGGGTGTTGACGGTGACACCGAGGTTGGTGATGACGCCGGGAGCAGGGACGGGTACTCCGCCGCCTTCCGCATTTCCGATTGCGGTGACGGAGTCCCCGCGAGCGGCTTCTGCTGATTTGCCGACCACAGCCACCGGCAGATCGTCAGCGCCCGCGAGTCGAAGGACGGCAAGATCGCTGACGCTGTCGTACCCGAGGATCTCGGCGTCGTAGATCAGCCCGTTGGACATGCTGACGGCAGTGACGTCCGAAGCTCCGCTGATGACGTGGTGATTCGTGAGCACCACTCCGTCAGGGGAGAGCACGATCCCGGTCCCAGCAGTGGTGGTGAATCCGGCCGGCGCCGTGATGGTGACGATGGTGGGGACCACCCGGGCCGAGAGCTCCTCCGGGGTGAGCGGAACAACCGGCGAGGGTGGGGTGGTCGTGATGACGGTGACCGGTGCGGACTCGATCGTTCCCGGAGTCAGGGGCGGTGCGACCAGCGCGAGACCACCGAGGCCGGCTGCGAGAACGACGGCCGTCCACAGGCCGCGTCTGCTCGCACGTTTGGTCATCCAGCCGTCCGTCCCGCCGGTGTCATGCCATCGAGTCGTGAAAGGTGAAGATTACCGATTCGGCGAATCTTCGGCCACAAAACCGGGCAACATGCCGTCCGCGCGGAGCGTCGCCAGGGACGGCGCGGCAGCGTCCTTTGCGGAGAGCTCGTAGGTCAGAGGGTTGCCCTTACGGTCTGTTCTCGGCCATTCGATCGCGAGTTCCGGATCGAAGGGATCGAGGTCGCGGTCCAGGTGGGGGGAGTATTCGACGCTGCACAGGTACATCACTGTCGATCCGTGTTCGAGTGAAAGGATCGCGTGGCCGAGGCCTTCCGCAAGGAACACCGCTCGTCGATCGACGTCGTCGATCACCACTGCATCCCACTCGCCGAAGGTCGGTGATCCGACGCGCAGGTCTACGACAACGTCGAGGAAGGCACCTTTCACGCAGGTGATGTACTTCGCCTGTCCGGGCGGATTGTCGGTGAAGTG
Source organism: Rhodococcus sp. no. 34 (assembly GCF_054589475.1). NCBI lineage: Bacteria > Bacillati > Actinomycetota > Actinomycetes > Mycobacteriales > Nocardiaceae > Rhodococcus > Rhodococcus sp. no. 34. Next base: position 291,323 of record NZ_BAAILK010000047.1, on the reverse strand, counting down.
GATCCCGCGGAGGCTACCGGCTTCGGAAACCGAGCAGTTGGCCTGCGCGAGGTCGAGAGTGCGGCCGGTCGCGGCGGTGAAGGCGGAGCTTTTGAACCATTCGAGAAAGACACCGCGGTTGTCGCCGAACTGCTTCGGTGTAATTTCCCAAGCTCCGGCGATCTTCAGTGGACGGATTTCCACGTCACCATTCCTTGCCGTGCTCGAGCAGCTCGAGTAGGTAGTTGCCGTACCCGGATTTGCCCAATGCTTCTGCCTGAGTGCGTAATTGGTCGGAGGTGATGAATCCTTGACGCCACGCAACCTCTTCAGGGGAACCGATCTTGAGGCCTTGGCGGTGTTCGATGGTCCGCACGTAGTTCGCTGCCTCGAGCAGGGAATCGGGTGTGCCGGTGTCGAGCCACGCGGTTCCGCGGGGGAGGACATCGACAGAGAGTTTGCCAGCTTCGAGATAGTGCTGATTGATGTCGCTGATTTCGTATTCGCCACGCGCAGAGGGCTTCAGAGTGCGTGCGATGTCCACGACGTCGCTGTCGTAGAAATAGAGGCCGGGGACTGCGTAATTGGATTTCGGTGACGTCGGCTTTTCCTCGATGGACACGGCGCGACCCGAGTCGTCGAATTCGACGACGCCGTAGGCGGTCGGATTCGAGACCCAGTAAGCGAATACGGCTCCGCCGTCGATGTCGGAGAAACGCCTGAGTTGGGTTCCGAGGCCGGGGCCGTAGAAGATGTTGTCGCCGAGGACGAGCGCCACGGAGTCGGATCCGATGTGCTCTGCGCCGAGGGTGAATGCCGTTGCGAGGCCGTTCGGTTCGTGTTGCACTGCATAGGTGAGGTTGACGCCGAATTGTGAGCCGTCGCCGAGAACCCGGCGGAATTGTTCGGCGTCGTGTGGGGTCGTGATGATCAAGATGTCGCGAATGTCGGCGAGCATGAGAGTGGAGAGCGGGTAGTAGATCATCGGCTTGTCGTAGACAGGCAAGAGTTGCTTGCTCACTCCGAGGGTGATCGGGTGCAACCGCGACCCGGTGCCACCGGCCAGAATGATTCCGCGCATGCGTGCAGTGTCCTGCACTCCTGCCTGCCGACGCAAACGGACATGACACGCCCGGCCGCTAGAGTGGGGTTCGTCCGATGAGCCTGAGGAGATGACGTGCGACTACTGGTCACCGGGGGTGCCGGCTTCATCGGTGCCAATTTCGTTCATCAGACGGTGGCGACGCGTCCCGACGTGGAAGTCACGGTTCTCGACGCTCTGACCTACGCCGGAAATCGCCAGTCCCTGGCGTCCGTCGAGGACCGGATCACGTTTGTCCACGGCGACGTGGCCGACGAGCCGCTGGTCGACGATCTTGTCTCGCGCTCCGACGCAGTCGTGCACTTCGCGGCCGAAAGCCACAACGACAATTCCCTCGCCGACCCCGAACCGTTTTTGCGCACCAACGTCATGGGAACCTTCTCGCTCCTGCAGGCAGTGCGTTCGCACGGGGTCCGTTATCACCACATTTCGACCGACGAGGTGTACGGCGACCTCGAACTGGATGATCCGGCGAAGTTCACGGAGACGACACCGTACAACCCGTCGAGCCCGTACTCCGCGTCCAAGGCGTCGAGTGATCTGTTCGTGCGCGCCTGGGTGCGCTCGTTCGGGATCGCGGCGACCATCTCGAACTGCTCCAACAATTACGGCCCGTACCAGCATGTGGAGAAGTTCATCCCACGCCAGATCACCAATCTGCTCGACGGAGTGCGTCCACGGTTGTACGGGGAAGGCCGCAACGTCCGCGACTGGATTCACGTCGAGGACCACAACCGCGCCGTCTGGGACATCCTGGACCGCGGAAAGTCCGGCGAGACGTATCTGATCGGCGCCGACGGTGAAACCGACAACCGGACGGTGATTGCGACCCTGCTCGAAATTTTCGGACGCAAGCCGGACGATTTCGACTTCGTCACCGACCGCCCTGGTCACGATCTGCGGTATGCGATCGATTCGACGCGACTGCAGCAGGAACTTGGGTGGAAGCCGCAGTACCGCGATTTTCGAAGCGGACTGGAAGCCACCGTCGAGTGGTATCGCGACAACGAGCAGTGGTGGCGTCCGCAGAAGGCCGGCGTCGAGACGCAGTATTCCGCGTCCGAGAAAGTGGTCTGACCGAACGTCAGGCTTTGGTGGGGTCCGGCACCCGCGAGCGCTCGTGCACGAGTGCATTGCGCAGGCCTCGTGATCCCGACAGTGCAGCCACGACGCCGGCAAAGACCTCACAGAGGGTGAACAGCAGCCTCGACGCCAGTGCGAGGCCGAGCGCGACGCCGGCATCCATGAACGGTGAAAGCGCTGCGACGATGACGGCTTCGCGGACACCGATTCCGGACGGGACGACGAACACGAGGACGCCCGCGCACATACCGAGGGCGAGAGCGCCGATGCACTGGACGAGCCCACGGATTTCGAAGCCGGCCGAACTGGACGCGAGTAGCCACAACTGGATGCCGTAGAGCACCCAGCTTGCTGCGCACCAGCCCAATGCGAGCGCAATCTTGTGCATCGTGAGCGGCTTGTGCAGCGGCGTGCGGCGGAGCAGTTTCAGCGCGAGGTTCACCAGGCGTGTGAGCACCGGCGGGTAGGCGCAGACCAATGCGATCGGTACGAGGATGATCACGCCGACCGCTGCCGCCGTGCTGACCTCGAACAGGGCAGGTAGACCGAAGAGGCCGACGACCAGCGCCGAAGTTGTGCTCAACCCCACCGTGACCAGCACTGCGACAAAGCCTGCGGCACGGGACACACCGGCGCGCCTCACGAGTTCCGTTTGCAGAACGAAGGCCCAGACACTGCCGGGAAGGTACTTGCCGAGTTGGCCGACCAGATAAGCGCGAGCGGCGTCGAAGGCCGGAATCGGTTGTTCGAGGGCGCCGAGTGCGTGTTGCCAGGCCCGCACTGCGGCACCCATACCGAGGAAGATGAACACCGACGAGGCGGCAAGCGTCCACCAGTTCAGCTCGGTGATCGTGTTCTTGACCTCGGACCATTGGGACTTCACCGCGAAGATGATCGCGACGACGATCGCGAGGGTGACGAGGACCTTGAATCCGTTGACGAGAAGGCCGCGTAGAGCGTTCGGCTCTGCGGCCGGTTCGACGTCTTCGACCGGTTGTTCAGATTCGGGAGAGGTACTCACGCGCCTGCATCCCGCCCGTTCGTCATTTCGCAGACGATACCAACCAGGATTTGTCTCGCTAAACCACGAGCGGTTTGTCGGCGCGTTCCCGCCACCAGGTGAAGGCCTCCGACAGCGAGTCCGGAATGGCCGGTGACGTGCCGAAGCTGCCGGCGGCGTAGAGGTCTTCGATTGCGGAAATGTCCGCGTCCGAGATACCCGATCGGCTCATTCCGACCCGGTTGACACCGTGCAACGACACCGGGTTGCCGAAGGCCTTGGAGAAGGGCGGGACGTCCTTGACCACGACGGTTCCCATGCCGATCATGGATCCGGAGCCGACGACGCGTCGTTGGTGCGCGACAGTGTGCATGCCCAGGTTGACGCCGTCTCCGACGCTGACGTGCCCGGCAAGCGTCGTACCGGAGGACACGACGCAGCGGTCACCGATCTGCACGTCGTGCTCGATTCCCACTCTGTTCATCACGAAGCAGTCTTCGCCGATTTCGGTGCGGCGTTCGCTTCCCTGATGGACTGTGCTCAATTCGCGAATCGTCGTTCGAGCACCGATTCGAATTCCCAGACCGGCGCTGACGGACCAGGACGTCGGATGTAACGCGCCGAGGATCTCGGGGGGAGCTCCCAAGACCGCTCCCGAGCCGATCCAGCAGTCGTCGCCGATC
>NZ_BAAILK010000047.1:211375-287400 GCF_054589475.1 Rhodococcus sp. no. 34 | reverse complement strand
CGAGTGGGCCCGTGAGTACCGCGTTCGGTCCGATCGTGACTCCCGCCCCGATCAGTACGTCGGCGCCGATCACGGCGGTCGGATGGATGTGGCAGTCGGCTCGTTCAGACATGCAGGTTCCGGAATCCTCTCGAAGTATCGAATCGTGTTTCGATACGCTTCCTGGGTTGTCGGGGTATTTCGTTCCGACGACGGTCGGATGAATCTATCGGAGGTAACTCAGTGATCGCGATATCCAGTATCTCGTTCGGGGAAGAAGTCGAGCGCGAGGTGCTGGACACTCTGCGATCGGGAATCGTCGCGCAGGGACCCAAGGTGAAGCGGCTCGAGGACGAGTTCGCGGCGCTGGTGGGCACGCGACACGCGGTGGCGGTGAACAACGGCACTACGGCGTTGATCGCGGCTCTCCAGGTCCAGGATCTTCAGCCAGGTGACGAGGTTTTGACCACGCCGTTCACGTTCGTGGCCACGCTCAATGCGATTCTCGAGGCAGGCGCGACGGCGCGGTTTGCCGATATCTCCGAGTCCGATTTCAACATCGACCCGGCAGTCGCTGCCGATCGAATCGGTGACCGCACGAAGGTGCTGATGCCGGTTCATCTGTACGGACAGTCGGCGGACATGGGCGCATTGATGCCGCTGGCATCGAAAAACGGTCTGACTGTCGTCGAGGACGCCGCTCAGGCCCACGGAGCGACGTACGACGGGCGAGGCGCCGGCAGTTTCGGTGTGGGTTGCTTCTCGTTCTATGCAACGAAGAACCTCACGACCGCCGAGGGCGGAATGATCACGACCGACGACGACGCGATCGCCGATCGACTTCGGGTCCTGCGCAACCAGGGCATGCGGGCGCGCTACCAGTACGAGATGGTCGGCCAGAACTACCGGATGACTGACCTCCAGGCGAGCTTGGCTCTGCCCCAGATGGCGACGTACATGCAGCAGGTCGAGGCGCGCCGCCGGAATGCGGAGGCCTTGCGTGTCGGCCTGAAGGACGTCGAAGGACTGATCCTGCCGAGCGAACTGTCCGGTCGTGGACATGTCTGGCATCAGTTCACCTTGCTGCTGGCCGAAGACGCACCGATCACTCGCGACCAGTTGAGTGAGCGTCTGGCCGCGAAGGACATCGGTAGCGGCATCTACTACCCGAAGGCCGTCTACGACTACGAGTGCTACCGCGAACATCCGCGCGTCGTCATCGACGAGACGCCGGTGGCCACTTCGGTTGCGTCCCGGTGCCTGAGCATCCCCGTCCACGCTGCGTTGTCCGCCGGCGACGTCGATCAGATCGTTGCCGCGGTACGCGGCGCCATGGAGGCCTGAAAAATGACTGCTAGCAAGCCACGTATCGCTCTTGTCGGATCCGGTCAGATGGGCTCGCTGCATGCGCGGGTCATCGCGCAGTCGGCGCTGTGCGAGTTGGATCTGCTGATCGAGCCGCGCGAGGAGCAGGGCAAAGCTGTTGCTGCGCGGTTCGATACGCGTTGGGCCGCCGATTTCGACTCCCTCGACGAGATCGATGCCGTCGTGATCGCTGCCGCTACGCCGGCGCACTACGAGTTGGCCGGGCGGGTTCTCGATCTGGGGAAGCCCGTCCTGGTGGAGAAGCCGTTGGCTGCGACGTACGAGCAGAGCGTCGACCTGGTCGATCGTTCGCGCGCGTCCGGTGTTCCCCTGATGTGTGGACTGCTCGAACGGTTCAATCCCGCTGTCCGCACCGCCCGTGAGTTCTCCGGCGATGTGTGGCAGGTGAACGGTATCCGCCACTCGCCGTTCGTTTCCCGCATTCCGACGGGTGTCGCGACGGACCTGCTGATTCACGATATCGACCTTGCCATCGGATTTGCCGGCTCGGAACCCAGTTTGGCAAAAGGGGAGTTCGGCTACTTCCACCCGACGTCCGTGCAGAACCGGTCGGAAGATTGCGCCGACGCCGTATTGCGCTTCGGATCAGGTGCTGTTGCAACGATTTCCGCGAGCCGGATCAGTCAGCGCAAGATTCGCCAGCTGTCGTTGCTCGAGGCCGATCGACTCATCGAGATCGATCTCCTGCGTCGCGACATCACGATCTACCGGCACATCGACGACAACATGCCCACCGATCGGGACGGCTACCAGCAGCAGACGGTCATCGAAATTCCGACGATCCGCTACAGCGAGGAACCGCTTGCCGCGCAGCTGACGCATTTCCTCGGATTGGTGCAGGGCACCGGTGACGCGGACGGTGAGCGAGCGTCGATTCTGCCCGCTCACCGCGCGGTTCACGAGGTGACGGAATCTGCGTTGGCTGCAGCGTTGTCGTCCTGACCGCTGCGTCGGCGTCGGAAGGCCCAGGCACCTTGAGACAGTGCCAGGAGTAATCCGACGCCGGCGACAGTCCAGCCGAAAGTGCTTCCGGGTGGACTGAATTCGATGGTGAGGGCGGATCCGGACGTGGCACTCGGCGGTAGATCGACCTGCAACAACCCGCCGGGGCTCGCCTTCGTCTCGACCGTCTGACCATCGACAGTCGCCGTCCAGCCCGGCCAGGCCAGTAGGGCGAATGTAACCGTGCCGGACCCGGTGTACTCGACGGTTTCCCTGGTGTCCGTAGCGGCGGCATCGCCACGTACGTCGAGACCAGGCGTCGCTGCGGATACGCGACCGTCGGGCCACTGATGCTCGGTGGTGCGATGGCCGACCGTGACCACCCGATCCGGCGATACGGTCCACTCGCCCTCGGGTAGGGCGTCGAGGGCGCGTTTTCCGCCGTACGGTCCGGAATTCTGAACGACGACCGTGTCGACTCGCATCGCGTCGAGCCAGGACACACCCGTTCCCGGCGATTCAGCGAGCAGTCGGTCGACGCCGTCCGGACACTGGACGCCGCCGTAGTAGTTCAAGCACAGTGCTTGAACGAAATCGTTGTAGCTGATTCCGGCGTAGCTGTTGACGGCATTGACTCCGGCAGGCTGCCAGGCGTTGCCGAACAGGAGGTCACCCCACTGCCCGGTTTCGTTGTCCGGCGGGATGTTGACGGGGTCGGCAATCGCGAAAGTGGTTCCCTGGTAACGGTCCTCGAACTTGGACTCCAGGAATGCCACCTGCCTGGGGAACTTCCACGGTGTCACGTTGTAGTTTCCGGTGAACCAGAAATTGGTCTGAGCACTGAGCACGACGACGATGCCGACAGCGAGTGCACCGGCGAGGTAGCGGGGCTTTCGGTAGGCCACGACCAACGCGAAGACGGTGAGAACCACGGTGATTATCAGTGATGCCGAGTGAATACCGATGTCTTCCGGGACATTCGACCAGGCAAGATAGAACTGAAGTGCCAACAATCCCGCGGTGATGATTGATCTTGTCCGGATTCGATCACGATGCAGTCCGGCAGAGAGGGCGACCGCCGTGACCACGATGGCGGGCAGTTGACCGTACTCGAGCAGTCGCGCTGGCCAACGGAACAGCCAGAGATTCGACGGTCCGAGAAGTAGTACGACGTAGATTCCGCCGAATACGAACAGCGAGACGCTGTGGCGGCCCAACTTCTTCAGTGACTTCCATTGAATCCACGGTGCGAGCGGTATGAGGAACCAGGCCAGGTACACCAGTGGAATCGTCATGGCAGGCGAAGCGAAAGCGGTGACGTACGGCTGGTTCGACGGGCCGGAGAGGTTGAGCAGATCACCGAGATCGGGTCGAAGCGAACCGTCGTTCGCGATTCCGGACTGAGTACGCACCGACACGCCGGTGGTGAAGAGCAATGGTAGATACACGATCAGCGACATCATGATGATCGCTGCCGCGCTGATCATCAGTGATTTGATGCTGCCTGCGCGTTTGATTGCGATGCATTCCGCTAAGACAGCGAGGTAGACGACCGCGACACCGACAGCGCCGTACGGGTTTCCGGTGGTCATCGCAAGATAGCCGAAAACGATCGGTACCAGGGGGTTCACTCGGCCGAGGGCGCTGGCGCGGGTAGACCACCAGACGTGGGGGATCCAGGCGAAGGCGATCAGCCCGGACGCCCAACTGGAGGCGTCGAAATAGAGCGTGTATCCGGCGAACGGCATGGCAAATCCGGCGATGAAAGCCATCGACCGATTGGCGCCGTACTGGCGGGCCACCAGATAAACGCCTACCGCGAGAATCGCCATGAATTGCATCTTGACCAGGGTGATTCCGATTCCCAGGTTCGGAATGAGTGCAATGGCAACCGAATCCAGAAGGATCACGGGATTGTATGTCCCGTAAAGGGCTTCGGCTGTGACATTGCCGCCGGCCCACAATTCGGGGATGAGCGTCGGCCATGACCCGGACAGGATTCGCTCGCCGATCGTGTGCCAACCAGGCGTGAAAGCTGCTGCGCTGTCGTCCCAGTAGTAGAACCACCGATTGGAGATCAGTGGGATGGCGGCGACGATCGACACCAGAGCGGCGAGAAGAATTGGCGGCACCACGCGTTGTGCGAGCGGTAAGTCAGATTTCACGATGTGCTTTCGTCTTCGAGTCGATGGCTGTTGTTCGGAGCCTGGGTCGTGCTCTTTTTCTCGGAGCCTGGGCTGCGCCTTGTTTCTCGGAGCGTAGTATTCCGACGAGTTCGAACTGCAGTCGGGGAAGTAAGGAGATCGGGACGTGGCGACATCGCGAACGGAACCCGTTCGTGGGGAACCAGCTACGCCGGAACTCTCGGTGATCATCCCCGCATACAACTCAGGCGAGGTGCTGGAGTCGACGGTGCGTCAATTCGCCGAGTACTTCACCAGCCGCCCGGCCGAGAGCGCCGGTCAGGTCGAGATCATCGTCGTGGAGAACGGTTCGACGGACAACACTGCCGACGTGTGTGCTGCTCTGGCAGCTTCCTGGTCTTGGCCTGGAGTGACCTTCCTGCCGATGAGCAGCGACAAAGGGATGGGCGCAGCGCTTCGCGCCGGGACGCTTGCTTCTCGTGGACGACGCGTGTTGCTCACCGCGGACGACCTTCCGTTCGGTTTCGGTGACATCGAAGGCGCCGACCGCGTGATGGCGGATCTAGGGTCCGTCCCGCCGGTGGTCATCGGTTCGAAGGCTCATTCGGAATCAGAGGTGGAACGTGGCTTGCTGCGTTCGGTGATGACGGGTGGATTCGCGACGCTACGACGGGTGGTGCTGGGCACCCGCACGGGCGACCCCCAGGGGACATTCATCGTCGACGGCGTTTTGCTGCGTCGAATCGCACCCTCGCTGACCGAGCGTGGATTCCTTTTCACCACCGAATTGGACTACGCGCTCGAATTGGCCGGGGTGCGCCCGGTCGAGGTCCCGATCCGACTCAGCGACGATCATCTGGCGCACGCGAGCCGTATCTCGCCCAAGGACGTGGTCCAGATGGCGAAGGGGCTGTTGTCGCTTCGTCGGCGAAAGACCGAGCTGCGCTCCGCCGCTGCAGTGAGTAATCACGGGTAGACCTGGTGTGACTCGGTGCCCGGGGCGCCGAGGTGCGGATTCGCGATACCCTGCGGGGCGTGGATACCGTGAACACGACCGATGACCAGTCCGATTCCGGAGTCGAGTTGATCGAACGCAGCGCGACGTCGGATCGACTGCTGGCGCAGCGGACGTTGTTCACCGGAACTTCGCCCGTCGCCAGTGACGAACTGTATGCAGTGACCAAGGTCGGAATGTCGACGCGATCGCGATTCGAGTTGCGGCTTCAGCCCGGGGCCGTCGCACACACCAACACCTTCTTCGGTCGTTTTCCGGCCAGCTACTGGCAGCGCTGGACCAACGTCACCGAGGTCACTGTCACCGCGCATGTCGTGGCCGATACCGCTTGCCGCATCCAGATCCAGGCCTCGGACATCGGTGGTCACCGCCGGATCGTGACGAACGTCGTCGTGACCGGCGACGAGCGAGTGTCCATGACCGCCCCGCTCGATACTTTCGTCGACGGCGGGGCACTGTGGCTGCAGTTCGAAGCGCAGGGTGGCGGCGCAGTGGTCGACGATGTGGAATGGACCGTCGTCTCGCCGGAGTCGATTCGCCCGGTAGCCGTGGCGATCTGCACGTTCAATCGTGCGGACGACTGTGCGCGCACGATTGAGGCCCTCGCGTCCGACGAGCGTGTACTCGCGTTGCTCGACGCTCTGTACGTCGTCGATCAGGGAACGGATCCGGTAGAGAGCCGTGAGCTGTTCCAGGAAGTGTCGAAGAAGTTCGGTTCGCGGTTGCAATATCTGCGGCAGGCGAATCTGGGTGGTGCCGGCGGATTCACCCGGGGCCTGTACGAGGCTTCGGCGGCCGGACCGCACGCCGACGTGATCTTGATGGACGACGACATTCTGTGTGAGCCCGAATCGGTTCTTCGACTGAGTGCGTTCGCGAACATGACGACGGAGCCGGCTTTGATCGGCGCCCAGATGCTCTTTCTGTTCAACCCCGACTTCCTGTTGGCTTCGGGTGAACGCGTCGATCTGGGCACCCTGCAGCGTGGTGTACCGACCGATGAGCACGGTGTTCGCAACCGGAGTGTGCTCGAGAAGCTGCCGGAACGCCGCGTGGATGCCGAATACAACGGCTGGTGGTCTTGCCTGATCCCTGCTGAAGCCATCGAGCGGATCGGCTTGCCACTGCCGGTCTTCTTCCAGTGGGACGACGTCGAGTACAGCTTGCGGGCCGGGCGGGCCGGGATTCCCACCATCACGTTGCCGTCGGCTGCTGTGTGGCATGCGGACTTCTATTGGAAGGACGTCGACGGTTTCGCGCACTACTTCAGTACGCGCAACGGTCTGATCACCGCTGCGCTGGACCCAGCGTTTGCACCCAAAACCCTCGCGAAGCAGCTCTCCCGCGACATTTCGCACTCGATCGTGGGTTTGCAGTACGGCCTTGCACATACGCAACTCCGGGCGATCGAGGGATTCCTCGAGGGGCCGGCAGGTTTGGCGGACGGTGGGCAGAAGGCGCTTGCCGCGATCAACCAGGAACGTAAGCGCTTCCCCGAGACTGTGACCCGCCCGGCGTCGGAGCTGCCGGGCAGGCTGCCGATCCGCCGCGTTGCGCCCAGCCCGAAACCCGGTTTGTGGACAGACCTGGTTCTCGCGAAACGTGCTGTGATGCAGGCACGCAATCATCTCGAGCGGGGTCCAGTGGCGATCTCGTACGAGGATGCGCAGTGGTGGCACGTCGGACGTTTCGACCACGTCTTCGTCACCGATGCTTCGCAGGGAGGCGTGCGTGAACGCCGCTTCGACAGTGAGAAGGCCGCCGAGATGAGCGGCCGCCTCGCCGGCGTGATGAAGAGGTTCCTCGCCGAAGCGCCAAGTGTTGCTGAGGCATTCGCTCGGGATTTCCCCCAGCTCACCAGCCGCGAGAACTGGGCCCGCCTGTACGAGAAGTGAGCGTTAGCGCACTATCTTGGCGATGACCTGCTCGTTGTCGACGGTGTACCCGAGGTATTCGAACGAGATGCCGGTACGTGTGACGAACTCCGTCCACGCCCGGTACTCGTGCTGCTGCCACCCGGGATAGTTGAAGAACTCGTCGAAGACGACGATCGACCCGGGTACCAGTCGGTCGCCGAGGAGATCGAGCACCGTCTTGGTGGACGAGTAGAGGTCGGCGTCGAGGTGCAGGAACGCAACGGGGCCGGGTTCGTCGTTCAGGAACGAGGGCAATGTGTGCTCGAAGAGGCCTGGAACAAGTTGCGCCCCTGGGACTTCGGGGATAGATTCCTGCGCGAACTCGCCGGCCGGGAACCCGGTCCGCCAAGTCTCCGGAAGGCCGGAGAACACGTCGAAACCTGCGACGGTTCCCTCGCGTTCGGTGAATGCCTCCGAGACGATCCTGAGTGTGGTTCCGCTGGCAACGCCGAATTCGAGTGCCATGCCGGGTATTTCGATCAAGCTCAGTGCATGGCGCAGCGTGTCGTGTGGGTGGCCGAATGTCTCCGCGACGCGAAGGTGTTCGAGGATGAACTCGGCAGTCGACGCTGTCGCTTCCAGGTCCACGGCGTAGGCCAGATCCCGACGCTGGCGAAATTCCAGCTCGTCGATCCTGGACCGGAGGCCCGCGATGTCACCGCGGGCCTCGGCCAGTTCGTCACGTGAGAGTGCCAGCGCGTCGAGGATCTGTTGCGTGCGATCTGCGTTGCGCCGGTCGGCGGCCTCGACCACCTCGGATACCGCACGCTGAAGCTTGGTTCTGGCGCTGGAACGGAACTGCTCGAACATGGCAACCTCTCGTCGGGATCACCCCCATGCTGCCAGGCTTTGTTCGCTACCGGTCCCGACCGCGGTAGTGACTCTTGAGTTGTCGGGAGATCACCTTGATCTCCCGCGTCCTCTCTGCCTGCAGACGAGCATCGCTTCGCGCGGCGTTCCATGCATTCTCTCGCTGTAGTTTCCGGTAGCTCGCGAGCCTCCGCTCATCGATATCGCCACGCCCGAGTGCGCTCAGGACTGCGCATCCCGGCTCGGAGTTGTGTGCGCAATCGGAGAACCGGCACTCTGCAATCAGCTCCTCGATCTCGGGGAACGTCTTCTCGATCCCCTCCGCCGCGTTCCACATGCCGACCCCTCGCAGGCCGGGTGTGTCGATCAGTGTCCGGCCGCCGGAGAATGAGATCAACTCTCTGGTGACGGTGGTGTGGCGTCCCTTTCCGTCACCGGTCCGAACGCGACCGGTCTCGAGTCGATCGGCGTCTGTGGTGTCCGCGAGGAGGGCGTTCGCGAGCGTCGACTTACCGGCGCCTGATGGACCGAGTATCGCCACGGTGCCGTCCAGAACTGCATCGAGTACATCCATTCCTTCGTTGGTCTCGGCACTGACGGCCAGCACTGTTGCGCCGGGCGCAATGGCAGTGACCTCGGCGAGAGTGTCGGAGATATAGTGAGCTGCATCCGATTTGGTGAGTGCGACGACAGGGGTTGCACCACTTTCCCAGGCGAGTGCGAGTAGTCGCTCGATGCGCCCGAGATCGACGTCGCCGTCCGAAGCCGTGGCGATGACGACGGTGTCGACATTGGCCGCCAGAATCTGGCCTTCCGATTTTCCGGATGCCGAGGATCGAACGATGCTGCTTGATCGAGGGAGTATCGAAGTGACCGTGTGCATCTCGGGTTCGCGGGAGTCCCGTAACTCGGCCACGGCGACCCAGTCACCCGTACAGAGTGGATCGCTGCCGCTGAGTGCGCGAACTGTGCCTTCGGCGACGGCCACGTCACACCGCCCCCGGTCGACGCGAAGAACGCGCCCGGGTGCGGAGTCCGGTGGGGCCAGGGCAGTGAATGTGTTCGAGAGTGTTGCGTTCCAACCGTATTCGGTCAGGGGCGCGCTGTTTTCCGGCATGGTGAGTGTGTCCTCGAGTACGAAGAAGTGTGAATGTTGACGGTGCTGAAACTGCGGAACACGACAGTCATCAATACTCACTCCTCGAAAATCTCAGGACGCACCATGCGTCGGATCAGAATCGTCTCAGCCGCAGACGCGACTGTGCAACTGAATTAACTCGGGGCGGCCGACTTAACTCGGACGTTCGAACTTCTCTTCCCGGCCGAGCTTGCGCAATCGCATCCACTCGCGCAGTCCGGCCGGATCGCGGCGTGTGATCAGGAAGTACCAGCCGAACCGAACCCATTCCTGCGGAAGCAGTTTCCGCATTCCCGGTTGGGAGAGGATGTATCCACGGTTGCGGTACGTGAAGTAGCGCTTCGTGTCGTTGTCGGGGTACTGCGTGTGCATGCGTCCGCCGAGGATCGGCTTGAACTCGTCCGCGCCGTTGGGGTGGACATAAGCAGTTTGCAGGCAGGTACCGAACTTCAGGCCGGAGCGCACGAGGCGACGGTGTACCTCGACCTCGTCGCCGCGGACGAACAGGCGTAGATCCGGAACTCCGACGGCATCGATCGCGTCGGCGGTGAACAGTGCGCCGTTGAAGAGGGACGAGATGCCGGGCAGGAGATCCTCGTCGCCGAGCTCGGAACGCAACCGGCGCCACGACGTGCCGCGGCGAAGTGGGAAGGCAAGGCGGTCGGGGTCGTCGATGTCGCAGACGACGGGGGAGACCTCGGCCAGGTCGTTCCGAATTGCACAGTCGAGCAGTGTTTCCAGGACCTCAGGCCCCTCCGGGCGGCCGTCGTCGTCGGCGAGCCAGACGCGGTCGGCGCCGAGTGAAAGCGCGTAGAGAATGCCAAGAGCAAATCCTCCGGCACCGCCGAGGTTGTGCTGAGAACCGATGTAACTGGTCGGCAGTGGAGCGTTGTCGACGAGCTCTTTCACATCGGCTTCGTCGGCATTGTCGACGACAACCAGATGATCGAGCGGACGCGACTGGGTGCTGAGAACCTTCAAGGATTCGGCCAGCAGTTCACGACGCTTGTGAGTGACGACGACCCCGATGATTTTCTCGGGTGCGCTCACGGGGTGTTCTCCCGTTCCATTTCCTTGATCACGTGGCGCACATGTTCGGCGGCGTCGTCACCTTCGTAGGCGCGTACGACGTCTTCGATGTCGCCTTGCATGCGGATCTGGCCGTGGTCGATCCACATCGCACTGTTGCACAGCTGAGCGAGGAATTCGTTGGAGTGGCTGGCGAATACCAGGATGCCGGAGCGTTCCACCAGCTTCTGCAGCCGGATGCGGGCCTTCTTCATGAATTCCGCGTCGACGGCACCGATGCCCTCGTCGAGAAGCAAGATCTCGGGATCGATACTGGTCACGACGCCCATGGCAACGCGAACGCGCATACCGGTGGAGTAGGTACGCAGTGGCATGGAGAGGTATTCACCGAGTTCGGTGAATTCGGCGATCTCGTCCATCTTCGCGAGCATCTGCTTGCGGGTCTGACCAAGGAACAGGCCGCGGATGATGATGTTCTCGTACCCGGAGATTTCCGGGTCCATGCCGACACCGAGGTCGAAGACGGGTGCGACGCGTCCGCGAATGCTGGCGGATCCCCGGGTCGGTTCGTAGATTCCGGAGAGCAGGCGCAGCAGGGTGGATTTGCCGGCGCCGTTGTGGCCGACGAGCCCGATGCGGTCGCCTTCCTTGAGCGTCATCGTGATGTCGCGGAGCGCTTCGACGACGACGACATCGGAGTCGTTGCGGCCGATGGATCCTCCGGCCTTGCCGAGGAAGGCCTTCTTGAGCGAGCGGGATTTCGCGTCGAAGATCGGGAAGTCGACGCACGCGTTCTGCGTGTGGATGCTGACTGGCTGACTCATGTGTTTCCTCTAGACCCAGTAGGGCACGCGTGCCCGGTACTTGCGGAGTGCCAGAATCGCGACGGCCCAGCCGACGACGGTGAAGGCGATGACGATGTACCAGTGGTATGCCTGCTGGTCGGCCCCGATGAGTGGTGCTCGGATGATCTCGAGGTAGTGGTACAGCGGATTGAGTTCGGCGAGCCGGACCCGTTCCATGGCTTGCCCACCCTGGTCCTTGAGGGCCTGAGTTGTCCACATGATCGGCGTCAGCACGAACAGCAGCAGGGTGAGGCTGCCGAGGATGGGGGCGATGTCGCGGTACCGGGTGGAGAAGATACCGAAGACGATCGAGACCCACAGCGTGTTCGCGACGATCAGCACGAATGCCGGTATTGCCGCGAGCGCCGTCCAGCTCATGTTCTGCCAGATACTGAACGCGAACAGAAGAACTATGTAGATCGCGAAGTTGTGCGCGAAGAACAGCACCTGACGCCAAACCAGGCGATACACATGCACGCTCAATGCCGACGGCAACTGCTTGATCAGGCCCTCGTTGGCGATGAAGACCTCGGAGCCTTCGAGGATGCTTGCACTGATCAGGTTCCACACGATCAGCCCGACCGTGACGTACGGCAGGAACTCCTTGAGCGGAATGTTCAGCAACGCGGAGTACAGAAGACCCATCGCGGCGGCCTGAACGCCGGTGGCGATCGTGATCCAGAACGGACCGATCACCGACCGGCGGTAGCGCTGTTTGATGTCCTGCCAGCCGAGGCTGAGCCACAACTCACGCTGATTCAGACCGTCGCGAAGGTCTTTGAACGCACGACGGAACGTCTGGGAGTCGGACACGGGCGCAGGTGCGTCCGGCGTCTCGGATTCGATTGCGGATGCTGACACGGAGGTCGAGCCTACCGGCCTGGCGTCGGCGCCGGATTTCCCTCGGACCTAGCGGTGGTCCGAGTTACAGATACTGGCCGGTTCCTGGGCTCTGTTGGTCTGGATGTGCAGGCGAATGCGGAGCCCCGATGCTCATGCCGGGAGGCAGTGCGCCCTGACGCATTTGTTCGAGCTGAGCGCGCGCTGCCATCTGCTGCGCGAACAGTGCGGTTTGAATTCCGTGGAACAGTCCTTCGAGCCAGCCGACGAGTTGGGCCTGTGCGATGCGCAGTTCGGCGTCCGAGGGAATGGAGTCGTCGGTGAACGGGAGGCTCAGTCGCTCGAGTTCTTCACGGAGTTCGGGTGCCAGGCCCTGTTCCAGTTCTCGGATGGACGAGGTGTGGATGTCCTTGAGGCGCTTGCGGCTGGCGTCGTCGAGCGGCGCGGCGCGCACTTCTTCCAAGAGTTGTTTGATCATCGTGCCGATTCGCATGACCTTCGCCGGCTGCTCGACCATCTCGGCGACGGACTCGGCTTCGGATTCCGCGCCTTCGGTGGTGCCGGATGTGGAGGCCTCTGCCTCGGCCGCCGGCATCGCGACGGGTCGACCGTCGGGTCCGATAACGAGTACCTGCTCTTTGTCGGGGTTCGTCATGCTTCCATCTTGTCGTGTGTGGGCGACAAACGCCGCGTAACCCCCAAAAAGTTAGCTATCGAATAACTGTACTGACGGGTAATTAGGTGACTGCCTTCGACTAAGCGGGCGTCTGCACCTAGAGTGTCGAGCATGGCTTACGACGTTGCCCGCGTACGGGGGTTGATTCCCTCACTCGGTGACGGCTGGATCCACCTCGATCCGCAGGCCGGAATGCAGATCCCGGACGCCGTCTCGCGGACGGTCTCCACCGCGTTCCGTGCCTCTGCATCTTCTTCCTCCGGTCGCCACGTCTCGAACCGTCGTAGTGCTGCCATTCTCGACAGTGCGCGCACCGCGGTCGCCGATCTGGTCGGCGGAGATCCTGCGGGAGTCGTTCTCGGATCAGACCGAGCGGTGTTGTTGGCTTGGCTCGCCGAGTCGCTGAGTTCGCGGTTGGGCCTCGGAACCGGTCTCGTGCTCTCGCGCCTCGACGAAGAGGCGAACGTCGCGCCCTGGCTTCGTGTGGCCAGTCGCTACGGCGCCCAGGTGCGATGGGCAGAGGTCGAAATCGAAACGTGTGAGCTCCCGAGTTGGCAGTTCAACGATCTCATCACCTCGACCACTCGATTGGTGGCCTTGACGGCCGCATCACCGGTCGTCGGTTCGGCTCCGAACGTCCGCGCCGCAGCTGATCGTCTGCACGAATTCGGCGGACTGATGGTGGTCGACGCCGTCGGTGCAGCGCCATATGCGCATGTGGACATGGCTGATCTCGGGGCGGACATCGTTGCCGTCAGCGCGCCGTCGTGGGGCGGTCCACAGGTGGGCGCACTCGTCTTCCGCGATCCCGGACTGCTCGACCGAATTCCGGCCGTGTCGCTCAACCCGTACGCGCGTGGCGCCGAGCGACTCGAGGTGGGCGGTCATCAGTTCGCGCTGCTGTCCGGTCTCACGTCGTCGATCGATTTCCTGGCCGGGTTGGACGAATCGGCAACGGGAACCAGGCGTGAGCGCCTCGAAACCTCGATCAGCTCGCTACAGGACTATCAGGACGGTCTGTTCGATCACCTCATGCGTTCTCTCGCAGCCCTGCCCAACGTGATGGTGATCGGCGGCGCACCCACGCGGGTGCCGACGCTCAGTTTCACACTCGAGGGGATGGCGGCAGACAAGGTCGCGGCGCACCTGGCCGACAAGCGCATCGCGACGGTCAGCGGTACGCATGGTGGTTCCAGGCTGCTCGACGCCCTCGGTGTCAACGACGAAGGCGGCGCGGTCACCGTCGGCCTTGCGCCGTACACGACGCGGTACGAGATCAATCAGCTGGTCGCCGAACTCGGCGCCCTGGGCTGATCGATCCCGCTCGGCTCACTTCACGGTGAGGATGACCTTGCCTACGGTTTCCGGCGAATCCAGCAACTGATGGGCTAATGGCGCCTCGGTGATCGGAAGTTCGGTCGACACGATCGGTTGAACCGATCCGTCTGCGATCAACGGCCACAACTTCGCGCGGACGTCGGCGACGATGTCCGCTTTACCGCCTGGGCCGGTGAGCGGACGCCCGCGCAGGCCCGTCGACGTGATGTTTCCGCGCTTTCCCATCAGCTTGGCGATGTCGACTTCGCCCTTGCGGCCACCCTGCATTCCGATGATCACGACGTGGCCGTCCATGGCGAGTGCGTCGACGTTGCGCCCGAGGTACGACGCTCCCATGTTGTCCAGAACCACATCGGCGCCGTGGTTGTCGGTGGCTTCGGCGAGTGATGCTACGAAGTCGCTGTCGCGATAGTTGATGAGAATATCCGCGCCCAATTCGCGGCAGCGGTTTAATTTGTCCTCCGAACCCGCGGTAACTGCGACGCGGGCGCCGAGGGCTTTGCCGACCTGGATGGCGTGGGTGCCGATTCCGCCGCCACCGCCATGGACGAGGAGGACTTGTCCGCGTCGGAGACCGCCGCGCATCACGACGTTCGACCACACCGTGCACGCAACTTCCGGCAGTGACGCTGCGACACGGAGATCGACGCCCGCGGGAACGGGGAGAAGTTGTGTTGCCGGGACCGCAACCTTCTCGGCATAGCCACCGCCGGCCAGCAATGCGCAGACTTCGTCGCCGTCGGACCAACCGGTGACGTCTTCGCCGAGTTCGGTGATCACACCCGAGCATTCGAGGCCGAGAATGTCACTCGCGCCGGGCGGCGGCGGGTAGAAGCCTTGACGTTGGAGCAGGTCGGCGCGGTTGACTGCGGTCGCGGCGACCTCGACGAGTACGTGCCCGCGAGGTAGTTCAGGATCGGGCTGCTGCGCCCATTTCATGACCTCGGGACCGCCGGGCTGATCGATCGTTATGGCGTACATGGATACGACGCTAGCGAATCTCCCCGCTGACGGGTGTTTTGCCGCTACCGTCGCGGACGTGACTTACTTCGGGAACATGCAGAACGAGATCTATCTGACGGGACTGAGCGGCGCGAAGCCGGCTTTGCCGATGACTGCGGCAGGCTTGGAAGATGCCGCGCGCGAGCAACTCTCACCGGAGGCCTTCGGGTACATCGCCGGTAGCGCGTCGACCGAACGAACCGCGGTGTCGAATCTGCGGGCGTTCGACAAGCATGCGATCGTGCCGCGGATGTTGCGGGGGACTGCGGCGCCCGACGCGCGTGATCTGAGCGTCGAGGTGTTGGGGACGCGGTTGGCTGCACCGATCCTGACGGCTCCGGTGGGCGTGCTCGGCTTGGTCCACGACGACGCCGAGGTTGCGGTCGGTTCGGTCACTGCCGAGTTGGGGATCGGATCGATTCTCTCGACGGCGGCATCCTCGACCATCGAAGACGTAGCGGCGGCCTCCGGCGAGAACTGGTGGTACCAGCTGTACTGGCCGGCCGACGACGAACTTGCGGAGTCGTTTGTCCGCCGAGCGGAGACGGCGGGCGCGAAGGCTATCGTCCTGACTGCCGACACTCCCGGTATGGGCTGGCGTCCAAGGGATCTCGAGCTCGGCCACCTTCCGTTCCTGCAGGCGAAGGGTATTGCCAACTATCTGTCGGATCCGGTGTTCCGCGCAAAACTGGCCACGCCTCCCGAGGAGAGTGCAGAAGCCCTGCAGATCGCGGTTCTGACGTGGGTGTCGTTGTTCGGCAATCACGCGGTGCGGATCGCGGATATCGCGAAACTTCGCCAGTGGACGACACTTCCGATCGCGGTGAAGGGAATTGTCCATCCCGACGACGCACGTGAGGCCGTCGCGGCCGGCGCCAACGGCATCGTCGTGAGCAACCATGGTGGGCGTCAGGTCGACGGGTCGATTTCGGCACTAGATGCTCTCGGTCCCGTCGCTGATGCGGTGGGGCATGAGGTGGACATCCTGATGGACTCCGGAATTCGTTGTGGCGCAGACGTAATCAAGGCTCTGGCCTTGGGTGCCGATGCAGTGCTGTACGGGCGGCCGTGGGTGTACGGGTTGGGATTGGCCGGAGCGGACGGAGTGCGTCATGCATTGCGCAGTCTCCTGGCCGACCTGGATCTCACGATGGGACTGGCGGGGCTGGCATCTGTCGCCGAAATCGACCGTTCGATCCTGATGTCCAATTCGTGACTTTAGGGTGAGTCTTACTGTGACGGGCGGACACAGGTCTAAACTTGGAACCTGTGACAGCTGAAGCGACAACCGAGGAGACATCGCAGGTGGCGCACGGTGAGACACCGTGGCTGACGCCGTGCGAGATGCGTGCATGGCGCGGCTACATGGACGGTAATCAGCGCCTCATGGAGGTTCTCAACCGCGAACTGCAGGATTCACACGACCTGTCGTTGGCCGATTACCGCATTTTGGTCATGCTCTCGGAGTCAGCTGACGGGTCGTTGCGGATGAGTGACCTGGCAGACGGCGTGCTGTCTTCGCGGAGTCGCCTCACACACCAGATCAGGCGGATGGAATCTCAGGGCATCGTCGTGCGAGACACTTGCGTCGAAGATGGTCGCGGCGTGCTCGCGCGGATCACGGAAGAGGGTAGGCGTCGCCTCGCCGAGGCGGCACCTACTCACGTGGCCGGAGTGCGGAACAATCTGGTCGATCTGCTGACTCCCCAGGAACTGGACGTGCTGGCAGACGTCTTCGAGAAGGTCGACAAAGCCATCGGCGAGCGCTGACTTCTGGAGCCGTTTTCGCGGTCCGTGGGAACACCCGATAGGATCGCCCACGGAAGCGTGGCAGAGCGGCCGAATGCACTCGCCTTGAAAGCGAGCGTGGCGTTAAACCCACCGGGGGTTCAAATCCCTCCGCTTCCGCCAAAGCAAAGGCTCTGACCTCGGACTTCGGTCCAGGTCAGAGCCTTTACTGTTTTCGGAGTCACACTGCTTGGGTAGTGGGCGTCAGAACCGCACGGTGAACACCACGTGGTGATTCTCTCGGGCCGCGCGCTGGAAAAAGTCCGCCACTTCCTGAAGCCAGCCCCAGGCGTACCCGCGCTCGTCGGAGCCGTACTCCGGGTTGCGGTCGTCGAGTGGCATTGCGTCGTAGCGCACGCCGAACTCGGATTCGGTGACTTCCGCCAGGTACGAGGAGACTTCGGCGACCCGATCGGGTGCCAGGTAGGTGACGAGTTGGTCGTCGGTGTCGGTGTTGAGGTCTTCGTCCCCCAAGATCACGCCGTAGGCCGGCCAGTTCTCGGACACGCGCTCGTACCCCGTGCTGGAGAGGGCGCACAGGATCGGATCCCACGCCTTGTCCGTGTCGCACGAGAACTCGGATCGGCCCGTCTCCTCGATGTCCTCGACCACAGCGCCGAGTTTGTCGTCGTCGCCGCGCGCGTCCAGAAGTTCCGCTGCCACGCTGTCTGACAGCGCGAAATGCACTCCAAGTTCCATGGCGTGATGCTAACGGCCGACCTTGCCGCCGTCCCGCCGTCACTACAAGACGAATCGACTTAGGTAACGATCCTGCTCTGCCTCCGACCGAAGTTACCCATGGAGGGCCTGCTGTCATACATACTTCATCGGTGATTCCGACAAAACGGACCGGCCTTTCTGTTGTATCGCTGGTGATCCTCGTCGTCGCGGGGTTGCTGGTCGCAGCCCCTGCCAGCAGCGCCGCGCCGCCGCCTGACTGGAAATACACAATGGTGGCGTTCAGCAATGCCAGCGACCGTGACATGGATGTCTACGAGTCGGCTGACGGCACCGGCTTTCAACTCGTCCAGCAGTCGGCGTACAGGCCGCCATCTGGGCTCGTGCGTGATCCGAGCATCTTCCGGAACACGGACGGGTTGTACTACCTCACCTACACGACGGGTGGTGGGGCGAACATCGGGTTTGCACGCAGCAGCGACCGCATCAACTGGACGCCGCTGGGGAACTATCCGGTTCCGTTTTGCTGCGCCTTGATGCCTGGTACGGGAGATGGCACCGGTTCTGCGAGCCCCCCGGGCTTCTCGGGTTCGGCTGGTTTCAGCGACGGACCGTCGCTGTCACCATTCGTCACCAAGGCCTGGGCGCCTGAATGGTTTGTGGACGGCGATCGCGTCAACGTCATCCTGTCGATGTCGACCGGTGGAGGATTTGTGCCGTATCTGATGACGGCGTTGGAACCGTCGCTCCGGTTGTGGAGCCCGCCTGTTCCGCTCGCCGGGATCGGTGCGGACCACATCGACACCACCGTGGTCAAAGTCGGATCGACCTATCATGCGTTCACCAAGAACGAGACGAGGAAGGTCGTCGAGCATGCGGTCGCTCCTTCGGTGACGGGACCTTATTCGTTTGTCCCGCCCGGGAATTGGGGTTCGCTTGTCGAAGGTCCGGCCGTGGTTCAGTTGCCGAGCGGCGACTGGCGGATCTATCTCGACGCCTATACCGAAGGAAAGTATCTCTACTCCGACAGCACGGACGGGCTGAACACCTGGTCTCCTGTGCAAGAGGTTCCTGGGGTGTCCGGGACTGCACGGCATCTCGGCATCATGAGAGAACCGGCATAACGTTCGACCCTGAGTTGGTAGGGCTCTGATCAAGGACTCCGGTCTTGGTCAGAGCCTTTTCTCGTACTGGCGTACTACTTGTGTGCGTCGTCTGCATGAATCAGTGATTGACGAGCTAACGATGCGATGCCAGTGGGTCCGACGAGTTCGCGCCGACCACGAAGTGAGTATCTCCGCGTGAACCGTGCAGAGTTGCGCTCCCAGGCCCCGCTCGGGCGCCTTGATTTGCGATCGATTGCCAAGTAATGCCTGTTAGTTTCATATTCAAGTACGCGCACTGGCTTGATGCCCGCAAGTTCGGCCTTCAACTGCTCTGAGGACCGTGAAATGCGGGTTCGATTCGATTTGCCGCACTGTTTCTGAGGGATCTTCTTACCTTTAAACCGTGACCTTGCTCATAGTGGGACCTAGGTCCTTTTCGCTGCTGATAAGCCTGTCGATATATATCTGTTACCGAAAGTTCACCCTAAATCCAAGATGGGGGAGATGGCGCGCTGGCGGGCAAACAGGACGATTGGTACCGTCCGGTAACTAATTCAGTTAGTTGCCGGCTACCGCTCTGGTTGCTGTGTCACGTGGAGGAGCAGTTCATGTCGATCGAATCGCAAAACGGCGTATCCCATCGTCGATCGAGGGCCGCGGTAGGGCTCGCGGCGTGTGCGGTTGCCGCGCTGTCATCGGGTGTTGTCTTCGCAGGGAGCGCATCGGCAACGCCAACGGCGTTGGCGGACAAATTCGCGAGCACGGTCACCGATGACGGCTGGTCGTTGGATCTTGCCGCCACGAAACTGTCGGCGAACCCGGTGCCGAATCTGGCGACGACGGCGTTCACCCGTGAGGGGTTCGTGTCGGCGAAGGTGACCGGCACGATCGGTGGTCAGGGCGATTCGGCAGTGAAGACCGGATATGTCGAGCAGGGATTGCAGATCGGCTGCCAGATCGATGTCTCCTCCGGACTTGGCTTGGGGCTTGGCTTTTCGCTCGGCCCGTCTGTCGGTGTGAGTATTTCGGGTGTCCCGTCGGCGAACGTGGGTGTGAATGCGTCGGTGAATCCGAGTATTCAGTCGACGATTGCGCCGGGCACGATCACGACGATTCCGTTGGGGAAGAAGGATCTCGAGTCGTCGAAGGCGTCGATCACCGCGGAGAACGTGCACGTGAAGGTTGATGCGTGCATGGGGCCGGTGACGATCCGCTCGTACGCACAACTCTCGGTGTCGACGGCGACGTCCGACAACACGTTGTTCGTGTACTCCGATCCGACCTGGCTCTGACCCGCGCAGCCGTCGTCAGCGCTGCTGGCGACTATTCCCGATCCGCCCAGTCCAGGGGTGGTTACTCATCACGCCCACAAAGGAGAAATCATGAAGATTCGTACCTTGGCCACTGCCGGAACCCTCACCGCGGGTATCGCCCTGTTCGGTGTTCTCGGCGCCGGCGTGGCATCTGCCGCAACTCCGATCGTCGAACCTGAGCAGGGTCGGATCGGTCTGTCGCTCTCGAATGCGGAAACCGCGGCGTTGGCGGCGAGCCCGATCCCGGACGCCATCTCCGACATCGTTCCAGGCTCGCAGCGGTGGATTGAGCTCGCACCGGGCTCGGCGCTCACCGTCGGCCCCGATGGCAAGCTCAGCGCCCCCGACCGCGTAGTGATCGGCGAGGCCGCTACCCATGCTGGCGGCTACGTCGATGTCTATCTGGCTGATCCGAACAACCCGGCCAACGCCGGGTACGTCACCCTGACCTACCAGTACTGGAACTGATACCGCGCCCAGCACCGGCGACCCGTTTTCCCCGCTCTCCCTTCCCATTTGGAGTTCCAGTCATGACCGTCAACAACGCCGAACGCCGCAGTGTCCAACCGGAACCCGCTGCCGTCGATAGGAAAGACGTTGCAGACGTTGATGACTGGGATCCGGACAGTGAACTCAGTCCACTCTCCAAGGCTGTGATCGCTACGGCAGTTGGACTGGGGTTGCTGATCGCGGCATTCGCGGTGATCGGGAAGCTCGCCGGCTGGGCGAACGACTACGGGACGATCCTGGTTTACCTGGCGTTCTTCTTGTGGATGTCGATCTCCGGACGGTTGTTCTGGTGGGGCGCAGACAAACTCATCGCGCAATTCCGAACGAAGAAGAGTGACAATCGTGGTGCGCGCCGGTGAAGTCCGGTAGACGACTTCGCCGGACTCTCGCGGGAGTGCTTGCCGCTGGGGCGCTGTTGACCGGAGCGGCCGGAGCGATCGGTGCGGGAATTGCACTCTCCGCCGCTCCGGCGAACGCGACGCCGGAAAAAGACTGCGCGGCGGTGCGGGCACGTGATCATCAGATCTACCTGAATCTCATTGCGTCGCTGCCACCTGGCGCGCCCATCCCGCCAGAGATCATCAACCCGTGCCTGAGCGCGCCGTCCACGACGTCGACAGCTGCGCCGACGACCACTGTCGGGCTCCCCGGTGTGCAGGCTCCAGGCGGTGGCCCGAATGTCGGGGCCAATGCTCCGACGAACTTTCCCACCTACAACGGCACCCCCATCGTCCCTGTGCCGACGATCGAGGTTCCGCCCATTACTTCCGAGTCCCCGGCCTCGGAAACTGGTGTCGGTGCATTCCCCAATGCATCGGCATCAGCGGTTCCCTCACCCACACCCACCCCGGGTGAGGGAACCACCACCGATCGCGGTCCAGGACCGATCCCCGCGGATTCGGATTCGAATATCGCACCGGCCCAAACGGTTCCGGACCCGGCAGCAGATGTCTCTACAAACGGGGAGGACTCGGGCCGTGACCGGTATCTCGAACTGGTCCTCGTCGGGGCCGCGGCGTTCACCGCTGCGGGTATGAGAGTGAGGGGGCGGCCGGGACCTTTCAGCCCCCGCACGCCCGAATCAGTACTCTCCCAGGCGGTCGGGACTGTCGTGTCGCCGTTGACTGCGTACGCACCTGGCGGGCAGTCCTCGTTGCGGGTGTTCGATCCGATCACCGGCGGAAGCCGGTTCTTCTTCCTGATCCACGACGAAACGTCGTCGCACGAATCCGTGATTCCGGTGACGGTGCCGCCCGGCGGTCACATGAGTGTCAACCCCGATGGCACGGTCACCGTCTTCGACGCCGACGGGAATCCGGTCTCGACAATCGATGCCCCGTGGGCGTACGACGCCAACGGCACTCCTGTTCCGACGCACTACGAGATCCGGGACGGGCAACTCGTCCAGGTCGTCGACACCGCGGGCATAGAGAACCTGCTGTACCCGATCCTCGCCGACCCGGAGCTGACAACGGAAGAACGTGCTGCGCTCGAAGCGCAGGCGAACTTCATCGGCCCGATGACCCCGGAGGGCGAACAAGCACGCAGGGACGCACAAAACGTCCTCGCCGCCAACCCCCCGGAGCCGGCAGATTCAGGCCTCGAGCAGCTCATGCTCGGTGACCCTAACTCCGAGGTCTCCGAACCACCGATCACCGAAACAGGAACCGGAAACCCTGTCGGCGACGCAATACTCGCCAATCAAACCCAGGAGCCGATCACTTCGAACATCGGCGGGCAGGACTACACCACAGAACCTGCGGACCCGGCAGATTCAGACCTCGGCCATCTCATGTCCGGTGACCCTAACTCCGAGGTCTCCGAACCACCGATCACCGAAACAGGAACCGGAAACCCTGTCGGCGACGCAATACTCGCCAATCAAACCCAGGAGCCGATCACTTCGAACATCGGCGGGCAGGACTACACCACCGAACCTGTCGTCACTGACACCTCCTTCACGGACGAAAACGGAACCAGCTGGTCTGGCACAGCCTCGAAAGTGCCGAACGTGTGGAGTTGGACGTACACCGACGCCCAGGGAGAAGAGCACGACCTGCAGGTCACCTACGACGAGCAGGGTCGCCCGCATCGGGTTTTCGACAACTACACCTCCACTCTGTACCTGTACGACTGGAGCACCGGCGAACCCGTTCTGATCGGCGACCCGCATTATCTGGACCCGGGCGTTGCTTTCGATCAGCCTTACACCGGCGAGATCATGAGCTTCGTTCTCCCACCATTGCGTGGGGGGCGTCTGATTGCTGGCGCAGTCCGGGCCGAAGACCTGATCGTCTCGAACCGGACAACACCGACCCGGCCCCCGACCAGCGCACCGTCTGTTCCGGCGCAGAGTGTTCCCCGGCCGGGTGGAGTGCCACCGCGCGGCATACCCGTCATCGACGGCACCGTTCCACCTGCCGAGCATGACCAGCCCTCTGTTCCGTCTGTAAATGAACCTGCACGCCCGGATCCCACGATTCCGGAACCCTCGCAACCCACTTCGCCCGGCGATCCCGATCGTGGCGAGTGGGAATCACCCTCGCCCGGTGAGGTTGCTGATCCGGGGTCGAACCCAGAACCGAAGGCTCCCTCGCCAGGTCACGTCGAGGAACCGAGTGTGCCGACTTTGCCCGATGTCGGTCATGTG
Organism: Rhodococcus sp. no. 34; assembly: GCF_054589475.1. Classification (NCBI taxonomy): domain Bacteria; kingdom Bacillati; phylum Actinomycetota; class Actinomycetes; order Mycobacteriales; family Nocardiaceae; genus Rhodococcus; species Rhodococcus sp. no. 34. Next base: position 264,295 of record NZ_BAAILK010000047.1, on the reverse strand, counting down.
CCGGTGAATCCGGATGCTCCCGGCGCTCCGCAGCAACCCGGACCACCGGAATTCGACCCCTTCGCCACCGATCCGAGCACGATCGAGCAGCCAGGTGTTATTCCAGGTCCGACAGACCGGCCGACTGTCGCTACCCCGCCGCTACAGCCCGATTCTGGCGAACCAGGCGTATCGCTTCCGATTACAAACACGCAGACGGATCCTGGCGGAATCGAAACCGGTGAACCCGCAGACGTTCCTGCAGGTCGTATTCCGATACTCGGAGATCCTGAGGGCGGTCACGGTATTTGGGACAACGCCTATCCATCAGAGATCGCGTCGATGTTCGACCAGAACGGCAATTTGACACCCAACGCAGCTTTTCAGCAGTTGGTTACCGGAGTTGACCCAGCGTTCACTTACTACCTTCCGGCGCCTTTCAGACCAACCGGGCGCATCAGTATCGACAACTGGATCCGAGAACTCAATATTCTTCAAGAGGTCAAAGGTAATTACGACATGCTGTTCAGACCGCATGTACCAGACTTCATGCGCGACAATATTGTCGATGGCATGCTTGAGCAAGCTGAGCGACAGGTCCGAGCCATAGCTCTTGCGGGCAGCGATGCACACCTCCAATGGGTGTTTCTGCAAGAACAAGCTGCGCAGATAATGGAGGATGCGTTCGACGAGGTAATCGGGCTGGAGAACATCAACATCATCGTATTTGGAGGGGAGTGAAGAGTGCCTACATCATCACTGCGCCGCAATCCTACGGCGGGCTTGACAGTGAAGGTCATTCCACGAAAGGGTGCGCCTGAAAGCGAGGCCGTCACGGCCGCGCTCGTTGCACGTTCGCTACGATTGCTTCGCGACATCGATCCTGTCTTCGACGTCGACTTGTACCAAACAGTAGGCGATGCCCTCCCCGACGGTGCCGGAGTCGAGCAAGCCTTGGCGTCGAATATCCGTCAGATCCTTGTGCCTCCGACGGAAAAATCGATCGAAGCCGCATTGATCGAGCGCAGACGATCCCCTGATGCCACCGGCGGTATGTATCCCCTCTCATTGGGACGACATATGACCCTGTATTCACCCGCTGGAGACGTCAAAGTCGTTGTTAGTTTCGGGGGCACCTCAGGGTCCGGCGCATTCGCATGTGCCTTTGCCGACGAATCACTGATTTCGCTGGCATCGAAGCTCGTACAGGGACTAGCCGACATCTGGGACTCGCGTGTCACCGTGCTCTACCGCCGAACCGAATCATCGCCTCAGCGCAACGTACCGGGTGACGCAATCGTGGGCAGTTGCACCTACTTCGGTCCTGAGTTGCCGATCAAGGAAACGCAGCTCCCGCCCAGCGTGGAGGCATTTCCCTACCATGACGGCACAATCGTCATCCAGAAGAATCTGTCCACGCCGTTAACCGTCGAGGACATCCGAAGCATCCGCGCAGCAGCAGGACTGCCGACCGAACGACCGGAGATTCCTCTACCCAAAGGTTTCAGACGGCTGTGAGCCCTACGTTGGGCGCACTCGGGGCTGCCTGCAGGTAGGGATGGCGCGGACCGACCAGCCTGCCCGCAATTACCGCGCCGCGATCCCGATCCGGCTACGCACCAGCTGATCGACGCTCCGGGTGGAGTGCCACCGCGCGGCATACCCGCCATCGACGGTACCGTTCCACCTGCCGAGCATGATCAACCCTCTGTTCCGTCCGTGAATGAACCTGCACGCCCGGATCCCGCGATTCCGGAACCCTCGCAGATAGTGCTTGATACTGAGGGATGATGTCCGGACTGCCAGGTAGGCCGGGGCTAATTGTGCGGATGATTCGTGGGTCGGTAGTGAGGCGGTCAGCGGAGACCATACCGTTTTCGAAGGCGGGCGGCCGGCTGCGGCCTTTGTCTATGGCGTCGAACCCTTCGGCGATCCAGTCGATGTGGGAGATTCCGGCGCGGTCGAAGGCGCTGGGAGGTGCATCACATACTTCCCCGAAAGTACGGAGGTACGAATGAATTCTGGAATCTAGTTCCCCTGCCCACTTCTATACATGCACTCTTCACTCGATGGTGGGAATTTTATGCCGATATCTATAACTGATGCGCTGGAGTCCTATCCCGACATCCAGCGGGTCCTAGTCCCGACGCATCCAGGCCGATCATTCGACGTCTACAACACATACGACCCGCCGGCAGAGGCTGAAGAGGTGTCTCAGTATTGGAACCTAGATACCCTGCCGAGAGATCTCTTCGATTTATGGAGAAGTGCGAGAGAATGCAGACTTCACCACGATAGGGGCTTAGGAAAGGACGGAATAACACTCCTTTCTCCGCCTAAAGCTCGAGAAGTTACGGAACGCGAGCTGGAATTCTGGGATGACGAGGATGGGCGCTTCTTGAAGAGTGACATAATAATCGGCACAATGGTGGTCGAGCCAGATTTCATTGTATTCGACACAAGAAAAAACGACTTCAATGTTCTGTTAGCTTCAACTCTCGACGGACGTGAGGACTGGCCTATCGTGGGGCGGAAAATTTCCGACTTCTTGCTGCGTTATCGTGATTTACCTGGAGAAAGCCACTGGCAGCGCTCGATCGTTTGATACACCGGAGAGCGAAGTTGGCTTCCATCCTCGAGGGAATCGATGGCTTGGCCATGTCGACCCCGAGGAAGGGGCGCGGTTCTGCATGGGAGCGGGTGTTGAAGTCTGCGGCGAGCAACCTTGGCCCAGAGTGGGTTGTGGCACGATCTGGCACTCAGGCGGAGTTGATCCATCTACCAGTGCGATGGTGGTTCAATTCCATTGGGTTGGATCCCAAACCGAATCGGGAAGAGCTGACCTTCAGTCATGCGCCCCTGATGAGAGAATTCACGCCGGGCACTATCACCTTTCGACAGAGTTCATATCAACCTGGTCCCACAGATTCTGAACCACCGAATATTCAGATGGACATCTTCGATACCCGCGGTGCTGCGGAGATCGTGCGCTGGTGGGCGCTCGGTCCGTCCACCAAGTTCTTTGCTGCAGCGCCGCCTCCCGACTCGGTAGCTGCAGCCGAGCAGGCTTATGCCGACCGCAAGGAAGAGCCTTGCCGGGATTGGATGATTTCGGCTGGACTGCGGGTGATAGCTGACACCGGTTCGCCAATCGAGGTCATCGACAGCGTCCTCTGGGAGTTGGCTCGCCGTGATGTCGGTGGCCACGTCCAAAGTTTCTGGCGAGAATTTCGCGCGGTCGCGGAAAACAGAGACCGACTAGCGACATTGCAGTGGCTGGACGAAGAACGACGTCGTTCTGTAAAGGATGCATACGGGCTTCGGGATTCTGCGTTTGCCGATGTGATTTTCCGTACTGAGGACTCGTAGCCGAGGGAAGTAGGCGTGAGGGAGTGGAATCGGATGGATCGCGCGCCGCGTCGGAGAACCGCTGGCGGTGCGCACAGTCGCTCCTTTTCGTCTACCAAATAATACGAATGGTCCTTTATGGCAAGCATGCACATGAGCGATGACAAGCCTAAGTCGCCGAAATCGGTCACTGAGGTCCTGGAGTCCCTGGGAATGGACCGGGATCAGTTGCGGGAGATGGCGATAGATGCGATCGCGGACCTCACTCCGAAAAAGGGGAGAGGCGCTGCGTGGGAGAAGGTGTTGGGAGCGGCAGTGGAGACGCTCGGCCCGAACTGGACGATCATCGGGAGCGGGTTGCGAGCCAAGCTGCTGCACACTCCGGTGCGATGGTTTTTCGACACCGTCGGGATCGATCCGATTCCCAACCGTGAGAAACTGACGATTACTCACCTACCACTCATCGAACCCCTCGATCCCGGAACACTCACTGAGTGGCAGGACCACTACGACAGCAGGCATTGCGGACACGACTACCATGGCCGCCAGATTGATATCTTTGATACCGTCTCCGCTGCCGAGCTAGTGATCTGGTGGGCTGAGGGGCCAGCATCCGAGCTGTTCGACGCACGATCGGAGGCGGCACTCACCCCACTCCGTGAGAAGCAGTACCTTGAGCGCAATCAGTCGGGTCCAGCACGCTGGACAATCTTGGCGGGGCTGCGTGTGATCACTGACACCGGTTCACCGCTCGAGGTTATCGACAACGCAATTGAATACTTCCGCGGCTGGGTTGCCGACCCGAAAGCTCCACTTGTGATGTTCTGGACACAGTTTCGTGAAGTCGCTGCTGCCGATGATCGTGAGAGGACACTGCGGTGGCTCGACGAGCATCGCCGTGCCGCGGTGCGTGAGCACTACCCGTTACCGGATTCGGTGTTCGCCGACGTTCTCGAAGACCTGGGCGACGGCTAGCCATGTGAGTGCAAGAATCTCGGATTTGCTTCGACCACAACACTTCAAGGGGAGAAATTAATGGACTACTGGGTCGTCGTCCCGGAAGAGCCAGGGTTTGTCGGGGATCGTACAGTTGTCGATACCGCAACCTTGCCGCCGACGGTGGAGAGGGCTCACTTCGTGTTCACCCGGCAACCTACCGACGGACTGATCGGCGCCGGCCCGCTGGTGTTGGTGGACCGTGAGACCGCGGAAGCGCTCGAGGACAACGTCTTCGGCGAAGTGTCCCTTCATCCGGCGGACCTCGATACGGACCCGGCGTCGGGGTTGTTGCGGGTTCCCGACTTCGTGTGGTGCCAGGTGCATGGGCAAGCGGGGATGCTCGATATCGGTCTCACCGAGGACGGTCGCCTGGTGATGTCGGGGCAAGCGTTGCTGGTGTTCCACTCTTTCGGTGGCGGTGTCGACAACGCCACCATCTCCGAATGGCTCGGCTGAACCAACTTGCCCAACATATGCTTTGCCGTGGTGAAACTATGTGATGGCATGCCTTGAGCGCAGCGCGCTCCCCCAAGTCGCCGTGATCGAGGAACTACCCACTGACACGTTGATCCGGTTGGGAGACAAGCCTATGCACGTCGGTGCCGCCGACATCGTGGCAGTGCGCGCAGTGTCGGGCTATGGAGATCAGGTCGGATTGGAAAGGACGGGGCGATGAGCATGTTCGGGCGGCGGCCGACTTTAGCCGGATATTGGGGGACACGGGTGCAGTCGAGTCAGGAAGTGGCGCAGACGATGCGGGCCTTCCTCGATGATCTGGAAGCGATCGACCCGGGGTTGGCGTTGTCGTGGGTCTCGACTGCCGAGTTCGACAAGGCGCCAGCAGATCTCAGTGTGGACGGGTTGGTGCGAATCTTCGAGTATTCCCGCTCGAAGGAGATGGGGTATTCGGACACCCCGGGACCGGGCTACGACATCGACTTGTCGCCCGAGGACGGGACCGCGCGCCGGGTCGGTGCCTGGGTCGGCGGGCTGGAAACCAGTGCTCCCAACAGTGTCCTGGTGTCGTTGCCGACGGAGACGCAGCTCACCGACAGTACCCGGCGGTTGCTCGACCCGGATATCGGAGACGCGATCATGAGAGTGATCGTCAAGCATTGGGAACCGGAGCGAGCTCGGTGGAGCATCGGAGACTACCGGCACCTTCAGAATCGGTCGAAAGGTGAGGTCGAGGTGGGATGGGAAACATACTTCCATTCCGGAGTTACGTTCGATCGCAGCGCGCTGCCCCAATCTGCGGTGGTAGAGGAACTGCCCACTGGCACGTTGATTCGGTTGGGGGACAAGCCTATGCAGGTCGCTGCCGCCGACATCGTGGCGGTGCGGGCGGCGTTGGGTTATCCGGTGTAGGCCACGCAACGGGTCCGGAGTTCACCATTGCATCAGACGTCGAGAAATGTGTTAACCGGATGACCTGCTTCGCCTTTCGATAGTATTGCCAGATGGCACCCCGAGCCGACTTGCTCGCGTGGCTCCTCGATTCGGATCCGGCGATTCGGTGGCAGGTGGAGCGCGACCTGCTGAACGAAGCGCCCACTGTGTGGGCGGCGACGCGCGCGTCGATCGCTACCAAAGGATTTGGTGCACGCCTGCTTTCATTGCAGGATCGAGACGGCCAATGGGCGGGTGGGGCGTTCTTCCCGGCAGAATTCGACTTCGTGGGACCCGAAGCAGCAGAAGAAGGTTCGCAACCCTGGACGGCAACTACTTGGACGCTCAACTCCTTGCGTGAGTGGGGCCTCGACGCCAGTGTTCTGCGGGAGCGTCGTACTGCAGAACTGCTCGCGGAGAACTGTCGCTGGGAGTACGAGGGCCGGCCGTACTGGGACGGTGAGGTCGATTGCTGCATCAACGCCTGGACGGTGGCAAACGGTGTGTGGCTCGGCATGCCCGTTGATGAACTGGCTGATTGGTTTGTGCGGCATCAACTTCCGGATGGTGGGTGGAACTGTGAGTGGATCGAAGGTTCGACCCGATCGTCGTTCCATTCGACGCTCAATTCACTCAAAGGGCTTCTCGCGTACGAGATCGCGACCGGGGGAACAATTGAGACGCGCGCGGCTCGACGATCCGGTGAGGAATTCTTGCTGCAGCGCGGTCTGTTCCGGAGACTCTCGACCGGGGAACCGGTGGGGGACTGGATCGGCCGGTTCGCGTACCCGTTCCGGTGGCGTTACAACGTGCTCAACGCAGCCGACTACTTCCGCGAAGCGTCGTTGTCGGATGGAAATGAGCCTGATCCGCGAATGGCGGACGCGATCGAGATGATCCGGGCCGCTCGAGCCTCGGATGGGACGTGGCTCCAGGCCGGTCGCCAACCGGGGCGGGTGTGGTTCGAGGTCGACACAAAGGCGGGGGAGCCGTCGAGGTGGCTGACTTTATCCGGCATCCGAGTGCTCGCCTGGTGGGATCAATCCTCCCCTCTAGGTTCTGCATAACAAAAGAGTTACAGCGAAATTCATTTCACCTTTAAAGGTTATCGAAAGGTGATCTTCGACCTTCCAGTCGAAATATCCAGTACAGATGAAGAACATATTAACGACAGGATTGCCCTCAGTGCGATGAAGGTTAATCATCTGAACAGGTGAGAAGATGTTCGGTGAAGTTACCTACCCGATTGGATAGGCGGGTCACCGACGTTGGTAATCAACTAAGGCTCTCGCAGCTGTCTCGGTTAGGGAGCTAAGTCCCGAGCTGGAAACGGCATTGCTGCTCCGAAAGTGGCGCTCACCTGCGGCTACGTTCCCCATTTTGCAGGACTTAAACCACTTTCGGCGAGATTTAGTCTCGCAATTGTAGGTTGTGGAGCGTCCGCAATGTTTAGGCAAAGTCCCATCTTTTCCCAGAACAATGCTCTACTAAACGTGAAAACCGGATGTTCCCCCGATTTTGCTGAGAAGGTGCAACTATGGGGCGTAGCGTAACTGTCGCAGCGAACCGGAACATCGCGAATTGCTGCTCTAACCAATGACTTTGTTCAGGTCCGAATAATGCTCGGAGGTCGTCGATGTCGATGGAAATGGTGTTAGCCGAAGCAGTGATAGACAGTGGGGACACGGCGTGGGTGCTGATCTCCGCGGGTCTGGTTCTCTTCATGGTTCCCGGACTCGCCTTCTTCTACGCCGGTCTGGTGCGTGGTAGCAGTGCGCTCGTCATGTTGCAGCAGAACCTCGTCCCACTCGGACTCGTCTCGATTACCTGGGTCGTGTTCGGATACAGCTTCGCGTTCAGTGGAGACTGGGGTTCCGGCTTCCTCGGTGACCTCAAATTGTTCGGCTTGCAGGACATACACACAGCCGCCGCCCCGGGCTTCCACCTGATCGAAGGTGCAGTCGCGGTACCGACTCTGGCGTTCGTGGTCTATCAGATGATGTTCGCGATCATCACGCCCGCGCTGATCACCGGTGCGACCGCAAACCGGCTCAAGCCCTTGGGCTGGGCCGTTCTGCTCGTGCTGTGGTCGATCATCGTCTACCCCCCGATTGCGCACTGGCTCTTCAATCCCGAAGGCTGGTTGGCGCTCCGCGGAGCTCAGGACTGGGCCGGCGGAATTGTCGTCCACGCATCCGCCGGCGCCGCCGCCCTGGCAATCTTGCTGGTGGTCGGTAAACGTCCGGGATGGCCCAACGCCGAGGCAGTCCCGCACTCGGTGCCTCTGGCGTTGATCGGCGCAGGCATCCTGTGGTTCGGCTGGTTCGGATTCAACGCAGGCGACGGATTGGCCGCCGATGGTGTTGCGGCACAAGCCTTGATGAACACTCACATCGCCGCAGCGGGCGGTATGGTCGTCTGGCTCGTCATCGAAAGGTACACCGAGGGCAAGGCCACGGCGATCGGCGGAATCACCGGCGCGGTAGCCGGTCTCGCGACCGTCACCCCTTGCGCCGGCTTCGTCAGCACCTTCTCCGCGTTGGCGATCGGCGCGCTTGCCGGACTGGTCTGCCACTTCGCGCTCGCGCTCAAGTCGATCTTCAAGTTCGACGACGCGCTCGACGTCATCGCGGTCCACTTCATCGGCGGCATCCTCGGTTCACTCCTTCTCGGTTTGTTCGGCGAAAAAGCCATCAATTCGATCGGCCGCGACGGACTCTTCTTCGGCGGCGGGGCAGGACTACTCGGCGAGCAGGCGCTGGCGTTGATCGTCGTCATCGCTTTCTCGTTCGTGGTGACCTGGCTGATCGCCACGGGCATCGAGAAGACCATCGGTCTCAAGCTGGCCCCGAAAGACCAGGTGGACATCGACCGTCGTCAGCAAGGCATGGACGCATACCGCTACAACGCCGCATTCGTGGACGCGGGTGGTGCGCCGCAGACCAGCGGGTTCGACTCGGGGGTCCTGGTCGAGGGGGCAAAACTTGTTCCGAACCTCGGCGCCCCGAAGCACGAACTCATCACCGCGGTATTGCAGACCATCGAGTCCGAGAAGCTACGGGAGGCGCTGCTGGCCGCCGGAGCGGAGTCGATAGTCGTATCGGAAGCGCATGTCTCCGCGAGTGACTCGGCCTCGCTCAAGTTCCGCGGACAACGCAACGACGTCGTGTTCACCGAGCGGTTGCGTGTCGAGGTGCTGGTCGCCTCGGAACATGCACAGGCGGTTCTGGACGCGATCAACGAGTACTCGGGCGGCAGGAGGAGCGGTTTCGTCCAGCAAGCGGCCGAACCTCTCACCGAAGCGACGGAACAGGGGAGCTGACATGTATTCGACGACAGGGAGTTACCGCATGATCGACAAGGAGCGTTCAGAATGCATCTGACACCGCGAGAACTCGACAAGCTGACAATCCTCATGTTGGCGGATGTCGCACTGAGGCGAAAGGCAAAGGGGCTCAAACTCAATCACCCGGAGTCAGTCGCAGTTATCACTGCAGCCGCCCTGGAGGGAGCTCGGGAGGGCAAGACGCTCGAGGAGGTCATGGCCGACGCATCGCACGCCTTGACGGTCGACGACGTGATGGAAGGTGTCGCGGAGATGATTCCGCGTGTGCAGGTCGAGGCGGTGTTCCTCGACGGTAGCCGGCTCGTCACCGTGCACTCTCCGATCCAGTAGCCCGACCGAGATGTCAGGAGCACTCCAAGATGGCAAGCAAATCGACGAAGAAGGATTCCGGCGGCGAGAAGAAAGTACCGGTCGGCGGATACGTGTTGCGGGACGAGCCGATCGAACTCAACGAGGGCCGTCCACGTTTGAAGTTGCGAGTCCGAAACACCGGTGACCGTCCCATCCAGGTGGGTTCGCACTACCACTTCATGGAAGTTAATCGCGCGTTGTCCTTCGATCGGGAACAGTCCTTCGGCTGGCGCCTCGATATTCCAGCGGGCACGGCGGTCAGATTCGAGCCGGGCGACGAGAAGGAAGTGACGTTAGTGCCGTTCGGCGGCAAGCAACGAGTGCAAGGCTTCAACGGACTTGTCGACGGTTGGGCGCCGACCCACGCCGCCTACCGCCCTCGGCTTCCCGGAGCCGTCCAGCGTGCCGAAGAACTCGGCTTTCTGTCCGAACCTCAAACCGACTGATTCTCGTTCACGGCGGACGAAGGAGAGCAATACCCATGACAAGCATTTCGAGACAAGAGTATTCAGGTCTGTTCGGGGTCACCACGGGTGACCAGATCAGGCTGGGTAATACCGACCTGTACATCGAGGTCGAGGAAGATCTTCGAACGATCGGCGACGAGTCGATCTACGGCGGCGGCAAGACGCTGCGCGACGGCATGGGCCAGGATCCGGAGTCGTGCAGCATCGACGGTGCGCTCGACCTCGTGATCACCAACGTGGTCATCGTCGATGCGACCATCGGGGTCGTCAAAGCGGACGTGGGAATCAAGGACGGCAAGATCGTCGGCTGGGGCAAGGCGGGAAACTCCAGCACGATGGAAGGCGTCACTCCGGGGCTGACCACCGGTCCGGCGACCGACGCGATCTCCGGTGAGCAGATGATTCTCACTGCCGCCGGCATCGATCCGCACGTGCACCTCGTGTCACCACAACAGGCGTACCACGCACTCAGTGGGGGAGTGACGACGCTGATCGGTGGTGGTATCGGCCCGACCGACGGAACCAACGGCACCACCATCACTTCCGGTATCTGGAACATGGAGATGATGCTCAAGGCCAACGAGGGTTTGCCGGTCAACGTCTGCATGCTGGGCAAGGGGAACTCGTCCGGGCATCAGTCGCTGGTCGAACAGATCAAGGCCGGTGCGGCCGGTCTGAAGGTCCACGAGGACTGGGGAGCGACACCGGCCACAATTCGTGAGTCTCTGCGGGTGGCAGACGAAATGGACGTTCAGGTCGCCATTCACACAGATACCCTCAATGAGGCCGGATACGTCGAGGACACCATCGCGGCCTTCGAAGGCCGTACGATTCACACCTATCACAGCGAGGGTGCGGGCGGCGGTCACGCACCCGACATCCTGCGAGTGACGGGCGAGGACAACGTACTTCCGGCGTCGACCAATCCGACGTTGCCGTACGGCATCAACACTCAGGCCGAGCTCTTCGACATGATCATGGTCTGTCACAACCTCAATCCCAAAGTGCCCTCGGATGTTTCGTTTGCCGAGTCCCGTGTTCGCGCGGAGACGATCGGTGCCGAGAACGTACTGCAGGACATGGGCGTCATCTCGATGTTCTCGAGTGACTCACAGGCGATGGGCCGCGTCGGAGAAAACTGGCTTCGCGCGATCCAAACAGCGGACTGCATGAAGCGGTCCCGCGGCAAGCTGCCCGAGGATTCACCGACACACGACAACTTCCGCGTGTTGCGCTACGTCGCGAAGGTCACGATCAATCCAGCGTTGACGTTCGGTCTTTCGCATGTGGTCGGGTCGATCGGTGTCGGGAAGATGGCCGATCTTGTTCTCTGGGAGCCCGCATTCTTCGGCGCGAAGCCGAAGACGATCATCAAGAACGGGTTGATCAGCTGGCACGCCATGGGAGATCCGAATGCGTCGCTCCCGACACCACAACCGGTGATCTACCGGCCGATGTTCGGTGGATTCGGCAAGGCGTTGCCGCAGAGTTCGGTCTCGTTCGTCTCGCGAGCGGCGCTCGACGACGGCATCAAGGATCGACTCGGTCTCGAACGTCAGGTTGTCGCCGTCGAGGGCACGAGGACGGTCACCAAGCGTGATCTGGTTCGTAACTCGGCTACTCCGGAAATCAAGGTGGACCCGGAGACCTTCGCGGTGACTGCGGACGGCGTCCATGCGTACGTCGAACCCGCCGAATCCATTCGCTTGAACCAACTTTACTTCTTCAGTTAGGGGTCTCCAGTGTCGGGAACTATCACACACACGCACGGCGCCGATGCGGCGCCACACACTCACGGCGAGATGACAGCGCCGAGCGGCAAGCCGACGCGAGTCGACGCGCTTCTCGGGAAGGAGACCGACGAGGAGTGGGCCGGTCGACTCGAAAAGGCTGTAGTGGACGTCTTGTCGCTCGATCAGTGGGAAGCTCAGAAGAGTCGATTGCGGCGCACCACGATCGGTGGCCGTGAACTGGCCGTCTCGCTCGATCGTGGTATTCAGTTGCAGGACGGCGACATTCTGCTGTGGGACGAGCCTGCGAACACCGTGGTCGTGGCCAGGATCAACCTCAAGGACGTGTTGGAGATCGACCTGAGCGCACTGGTCGACGTGACGCCCGAGAAGATGATTCAGACGTGCTTGGAGTTGGGACATGCCGTGGGTAACCAGCACTGGCCTGCGGTGGTGAAGGGAATGAAGGTCTACGTTCCGTTGACCGTCGACAAGGCTGTCATGGGCTCGGTGATGCGTACGCATGCTTTCGAGGGCATCGAGTACACCTTCATCCCGGGCGCCGAGGTCATTCCCTACATCGCTCCACACGAGGCGCGCCGTTTGTTCGGTGCGGCCGCGCGTGAGGGCGAGGGGCATACCCATGACCCTCTCCTCTGAGGGATCTGGGCTCAGCATCAACCGCGCGATGCGGATGATGCAGTTTTCCGATTCCATGTTCCCGGTCGGTTCCTTCTCGTTCTCCAACGGTTTGGAATCAGCCGTGGCGCAAGGAATTGTCACGGATGGTCCGTCGCTGCGGGAGTTTGTGCTCTCGGCCACCCATCAGGGCGCGACGTGCGACGGTATCGCCGTACTCGCAGCGCACCGGGGCGCGACGGCCGGTGACTTCTCGGCGATCCTCGCGGCCGATCATGCAGTGATCGAACGCAAGCTCAACGAAGAAGCACGCACGATGAGTACCCGCATGGGTAAGAAGTTGGCCGAACTCGGCGGGCGCTTGGCCGGTGAGACCCTGTTCAACAAGTGGTTAGCTGCGATCGCATCGGGGGAGACGCCGGGTACCTACCCCGTCGGCCTCGGAATTGCTTTCGCGGAGATGGGTTCTCCGGAGGAGGACGCTTTCACGGTCAATCAGTACGGTGTCGCGATGACGTTGCTCGGCGCTGCCCTTCGTATCGTCCGAGTCGATCACCTCGCGACGCAAGAGATTCTGTTCGAGGTCAATCAGACTGCCGGCCGTGAGTACGCCGCAGTGCGTGACTACGGACTCGACGACATGTCCAATTTCGCCCCGATGATCGACATTCTGGCTGCGGTTCACGTCAAGGCGCACGTCCGAATGTTCATGAACTAGAAGGAGAACGATGAAGAAGACAACGCGCATCGGAATCGGCGGACCCGTGGGTTCGGGTAAGACCGCACTCATCGAGGCGATCACGCCGGAGTTCATCAAGCGGGGCACCAGCGTTCTGATCATCACCAATGACGTGGTCACCACCGAAGATGCCAAGCACGTGCGTAAGGCTCTCAAAGGTGTTCTCGTGGAGGAACGCATCGTCGGCGTAGAGACGGGAGCCTGCCCCCACACCGCCGTCCGCGAAGACCCGAGTATGAATCTCGCGGCGGTCGAGGACATGGAGAAGACGTTCCCCGACACCGACGTGGTGTTCATCGAAAGTGGCGGCGACAACCTCACACTGACGTTCAGTCCGGCTCTCGTCGACTTCTTCATCTATGTCATCGATGTGGCCGCAGGCGACAAGATTCCGCGCAAGAACGGTCCGGGAATCTCGCAGTCCGACATCCTGGTCATCAACAAGACCGATCTCGCACCGTACGTCAACGCCGATCTCGGAGTCATGGATCGCGACTCCAAGGGGATGCGCGGCGACAAGCCGTTCGTCTTCACCAATTGCATGACCGGGGAAGGCATCAAGGAAGTGGTGGACCTCATCGTGCACGGAGTCCTCTTCGACGAAGAGGAAGTGGGAGCGAGCGCACCGTGAGCGCAACGTCCGTCCCGGGAGCAACGCGGTCGCTCCCGGGGCCGATCCCGACCATCCCGGAGCTCGACCAGTACCAGGACCAGCCGAAGCAGGCCCCGGCCGGCAAGGTCGGGAAGACCGGCGTTCTAGAGATGCGATTTGTCGACCGCGGCGACAAGACGATTCTGCGGGACATGTACCGCAAGACACCGCTGCTGGTTCAGCAAGCGCTGTACTGGGACGAAGCGTTGCCGACCATGCCGTGCGTCTACATGATCTCGACGTCCGGCAGTGTGTTGCAAGGCGATCGACTGTTCCTGACCATCGAGATGGAACCGGGTTCCCTCGCGCACGTGACCACTCAGTCGGCCACCAAGGTTCACCGGATGGATGCCAATCACGCGTCGCAACTCCAGAAAGTGGTGCTCGCGGAGAATTCGTATCTCGAACTGATGCCCGGGGTGACGATCCCACACCGCAACGCGAGGTACTACGCGCGCACCGACATCACGGTGGATCCGACTGCAACGCTGTTGTTCTCGGAGATCGTGATGTCGGGTCGCAAGTACCACGACGGCGGAGAGATGTTCGTCTACGACCTGTACTCCACAATGATCAAGGCGGAGCGTCCGGACGGGAAGAACCTCTTCACCGAGAAATTGGTGATCGAACCGGCACGCTTCCCCGTGCGATACGGCGGAATCATGGGTGACCACGACGTGTTCGGCAATGTCATCCTGCTGACACCGAAGGAGCACGCCGACGCGATTCTCGAAGAGGTAGTTCCGGGCCGTGACGGCAAGGTCGTTTCCGGAGCGAGTCGGCTACCGAACGACGCCGGTCTCATCTTCAAAGTCCTCGGTCCGGAGAGCGAACCCGTCAAGGCGAAGGTTCGTGATTTCTGGGCTCTGGTGCGAAAGGCAGTTCTGGACACCACCATTCCGCCCGTCCCGCTCTGGGGATGACGCGGATCGCCTGATAGGGATCGAGGAACGCGCGATGACCACCATCACCAAACCGTGGGACGACGTCGCGGACAAGAACGTCGTGCTCAGATTCATCGACACGAATCTCAAAGGCTCCGGGCAGGTGATGTTCCAGGGCAATGCGCTGACGGGCCTGCTGTTTCTGGTCGGTATCTTCTGGGGCGCGATAGCCGCGGACACGATCACCGTCGCGATCGGTGCCGTGGTGGGTCTGGTGGTATCCACCGTCACCGGCATGATGCTGCACTCCGACGACGATTCGATGCGTATCGGCCTGTACGGATACAACGGAGTTCTTGTGGGAGCTGCCTTTCCGACGTTCCTTGCCGGCGGTGTGATGCTGTGGATCTACCTCGTGGTGGGAGCTGCCGCGTCGACGATCGCGTTCCTGGCCGTTGCCAATGTCTTCAAGACGTGGGGCGTACCGGCGCTGACCTTTCCGTTCAACCTCGTCAACTGGTTCTTCCTCCTCGCGGCGTTCCAGTTCCTGCGGATCGAAACGTCGGACCTCAGCGCGGGCCAGTTTCCCCAGCACATCGGGGACGCGTCAGTTCATGCCGAAATTACTTTCAGCTTCCTGTGGGACACGCTGTTCCGCAACGTCTCCCAGATCTTTCTGATCAACAACACCGTCACCGGCATTATCTTCGTGATCGCGCTGCTGGTCGCGTCGCGTTGGGCGGCGTTGTTCGCGCTCATCGGTTCCGCGATAGCGATGGGTTCGGTACTGGCGCTGGGCGCAAACACCGTCGACATCGGCAATGGTCTCTACGGGCTCAGTTCGGTGCTGACGGCAATTGCTCTCGGATCGGTGTTCTACAACCCGTCGTGGCGTGTGTTCGTCTACACCGTCTTCGGAGTACTGGTGACTGTTGTCATCCACGGCACGCTGGTGTCTGCCTTTGCTCCGATCAGCCTGCCGGCCGGAACGGGCCCGTTCGTCTTCGCGACGTGGCTGTTCCTGCTGCCGAAGAAGAAGTTCGTTCCCATCCAGCACGACACCATCGAGGGCGGAGCGGCCGAAGGCAAGGATTCGATCGCAAAGGCGAACGGCTAGACGGGCCGAATTGGCGAGGCGCCCGTACGCTTGGGCACACCGATGAGTTGATCCGATCGCCCCGCCACTCTCGAAGGAACGCACCTACATGACAGACTCCAGCGCCCCTCGCATCCATCTCGGCCCCGTCGAGGATCCGAACATTGCCGACGGAATTCGCGGAGTCGGTGGGGTTCTCGTTCCACTCGCCGAGGCAGAAGGCGTGGTCTGGGTACATGGTCCGGACACGTTCCCGTCGTCGCTACCTGACTCGGTTCGCTGGGTGCAGTTGCCCTTCGCCGGGATCGAGCCATGGTTCGATGCCGACGTGATCGACGACAAGCGGGTCTGGACGTCCGCTGCCGGGGCGTACGCGGGCAATGTTGCCGAACATACGATGATGCTCCTCCTCGCCGGAGTGCGTTCTCTCCCCGAACAATTGGCGGCGCAGTCGTGGCGAAAAGAAGAGTTCGATCCACGGGTTGGCACCTTGCAAGGCTCGACAGTGGCGATCATCGGTTGCGGCGGAATCGGCCGTGCGCTGATCCCGTACCTCGCCGCGTCCAAGGTCAGAGTCATCGCCGTCACCCGCTCGGGAACCCCCGTCGAAGGTGCTTCCGAAACGCTCTCGGCCGATCGAACCGGTGAAATCTGGTCCCGGGCGGATCACTTCGTGATCGCAGCACCGTCGACGTCCGCGACGCGGCATCTGGTCGGCAAGGCTGAATTGGACCAGATGTCGGAGTCGAGCTGGATCGTGAACATCGCACGCGGCAACCTGGTCGACACGGACGCGCTGGTCGATGCCCTCGAAGCTGGTTCGATCGGCGGTGCGGCACTGGACGTCACGGATCCCGAGCCGCTGCCGGACGGGCACCGGTTGTGGAAGCTGCCCAATGCGATCATCACGCCGCACGTCGCCAACCCGGCTACGACGCTCACGCGTGTGCTGGCAGATCACGTGGCCGCCAACGTCGCTCGATTCGCTGCGGGTGAGGACCTCGCTGCGGTAATCGATCCGTCGGCAGGTTACTGAACCGACAGAACGCGCAGATCCTCGAGACCGTCCACGACGGGAACGCGCCACGAGGCAAGCTCTTCCGGTCCCTGCTCGTCCCACAGTTCGAACAGTTCCGAATCGGTCGAGGAGATGGTGCGCTCCACCATCTCGATCAGCCAGGTGAGCCGTTCGCTGGTCAGGGCCGAGGTGAAGGAATCGAGATCGAGGTCCTGGGCGGCGGGGTCGCGTTTGCGATCGGCGCGCACGATCAACACCAATTCGAGCAAGGCGACGGCGATTTGGCCGCCGTCCACCTCGAGGTAGTCGTCCTCGAATGCCCACTCCACCGATTCGAAGGTGAAGTCACCGTGTCCGATGGACGCGATCAAATCCCCTGCACCGTCGTTATCGAACGGTCCCGATCCCCACGCGCCCACTGTCTACTCTTTTCCGATTGCCGTCTCAGCGCGCTTCGAGCGCGATCTTCGCTCCGAATCCTAGAAGAACTGTTCCGGTTATGCGCTCGAGTGCCTGTCGCACTCGGGGCTTTTCGAAGGTGCTACGCGCTCGCGAGAGAAGGACCACGTAGCCACTGAGCCACACGATGGTGATGGCTGCGTGGATGAGCACCAGCAATGCAAGCGACGGTCCCGTCGGCCACCCGGCCGGAACCAACTGCGGCAACAGTCCGGTGTAGAAGACGGCGATCTTGGGGTTGAGCAGGTTGGTGGTGAAGCCCGTCTTCCATGTCCCGGCCTTCTGCGATCGTGGAGCGTCGGCATTGTGTTGCATCCGCGACGTCCGGCTCTCCCACAGTGCTCGCACACCGAGATAGATCAGGTAAGCCGCGCCGGCGAGCTTGACCACCGTGTACGCCTCGGCCGACGCGGCGAGGATCGCCGAAAGCCCGAGGACGGTCAACAGACCCCACACCAGAAGGCCCGAGACGATGCCGGCCGCTACCCGGAAACCGGCGGATCTGCCCGCGCCGAGAGCAGCCTGCGTCACGACGGCCATGTCGGGCCCGGGGACCAGAGTCAGTAGGGCGAGCACAGCTGTGGCGGCGAGCAGAGCGGTCAGCATGCAACAAGTATGAAGTCGGGGTGGGAGCATTGTCGGCCGGTGGTGTCGGGCCTGTGAACAAAGAGTGGCGCGGCGGTGTGAACTGCATGGACACGCCCGGAAACCGGCGTCTCGCGAGCCCTGTTCGACAAAGTTATGCACACTGTGGGGAAACGAATCGTTGCAGGTAGGAGGAATAACTCTGTTGTAATTCATCCTTTTGTCCACAGGTTATGCACAACTGGGAAGTGGATGTGAATGAAGTTATCCACACCTGTGTGTGCATCGGTGGAGAACTGTCCAACTCCATTGGATACCCGCGAGTAATAAATCCCAACCAGTGGGTTGACCCCGGGACGTTCGTCCTGTCCAATCGAGGGTCAGCGGTAGTCGTGCGATGCTCAGGGGGCGCTTGACGGATGCGGAGATTTGGGTTTGTCGGGATTGTGTTGGTCGTGCTCGCGCTTGTCGTGGGCGGAGTGGCGTATGCCGAACCGGCACCTGAAAACCCACCAGGAGATTCGGCCGGTCAGGCCGGGGCTCACATCAATCGCATAGAGCAGTTGTCGCCCACACGCAGTGCCGTGTTCGTCGAGTCGCCGGCCATGCGACGCGAGGTACAAGTGCAGGTTCTGCATCCAGCGTCGAGCGCCGGTTCACGTCCGTCCTTCTACCTACTCGACGGAGTCAGTGCCGGTTCGGAATCCGGATACTCCGAGAGCACCTGGACCCAGAAGACCGACATCGAAACGTTTTTCGCTGACAAGAACGTCAACGTCGTTCTCCCCGTGGGCGGCACCGGCAGTTTCTACACCAACTGGAAGAACGACGATCCGAACCTCGGTGTGAACAAGTGGGAATCGTTTCTCGCAGAAGAACTTCCGACGTTGATCGATTCTGCGTTTTCCGGAAATGGGACGAACGTGGTCGGCGGGGTGTCCATGGGTGCGCTCGGCGCGGCCAACCTCATCACACATCACCCGAAGCTCTACACCGGATTGGCCTCGTACAGTGGCTGTCTCGACAACTCCGAATCGTCCTCGCAGGATTCCGTGCGGCTCACCGTGGCCAGCAAGGCGGGCGACGCCACCAACATGTGGGGTCCGGCGTCGGACCCCGACTGGCAAAAGCACGACCCGTCCACCAACGCGGAAACGCTGCGAGGGAAGACGATCTACGTGTCCTCCGGTACAGGTGCGCCCGGAGAATACGACAACGTCTTCACCCCGAGTGGACTGCAGACTGCCATCGAAGGCGGACCGCTCGAGGCGCTCGCTAATACGTGCACACAACTGTTCGAAGCGAGGTTGGGCGAGTTGTCGATTCCCGCAGTATTCGCGTATCGGAACGACGGCACCCATTCGTGGCCGTACTGGCAAGACGCGCTTCACGATTCCTGGCCGACGGTGAAGACGGCGCTGGGAATGTGAGCTGAGAACTACTCGGCCAGTGCCAGTTCGAGCAATTGGAGGGCGCCGTCACGGGTCTGCGCAGCCGCGATGAACCCGGCCTTGTGGCAGAAGACCGAACTGTCGACGCCCGTCTGGGCGGCAAGATCCGAGCCGTTCAGGCCGCGCCACGGCTCCGGCAACAGCTTTCGTGAACCGAACTTGGAGTCAGCAGGCTTGACCGTCTGAATCGACCAGCCGCCGTTGGTGTTCGGGAAGATGGTGAACAGCAGCTCCGGCTGGGCCGACGCGGCGCGGCCGTGGGGAACGAAGCGTTCCAGGACGACGAAGCGCGGATCCGTTGCTTTTTCGTAGGTCTCGGTGAACTCGCGCTCGGCGGCCGCGTCGCCGGCGTACTTGGCGCGCAGGCGAATCAAGACCTGGGTTGCGAGAACGACGGCCAGCTCGAACTGGGTGTCGAACTCCTCGTCGGTGGACGAGATCGGATTGAAAAGGTCCAGCACGGACGACAGATCAAAAGGCTTGGTGCCGTAGTCGTTGAGGGTGTAGATCTCTTGGCCGTTGTCGACGGCGTCGATGCCCTCGACCAGTCGGCTGTCGATACGGCGGAACACGGAGGCGTCGCCTTCACAGAACTGCAGGCCGTATTCCTGCCAGAGCAGACCGAAGGCGGAGTACAGGATGCCGTTGCTGCGCTCGCCGGCATCACGCTGGTGATGGTCGAAGCGCCCCTCGGCCGGGTTGTAGCGACCGCCGACGTCGAGCACGATGTCCGCGCTGTCGAGGACGGACTCGTCACGGCTGCGAACGACGGTGGCGTCGGGGTACAGCTGCTTGAGCAGCGATACGCCGAAGACGTCGTCTGCATGGAACTTGCCGTTATGGGTCGCGATGATCACCCGTCGAGACTAGGCAATCGAGCGCGGGGATGCCTAGTCAGCCGATGGTGCGGATGCGGTCGGTGGCAGGTGGCGAGACCGGCGACCCGGCTGCGAACAGGGCGGTCAAGGCGTCGAGGTCGTTGCCAGCACCGGTCATCTGGGTGGAGTTCTTCAGCGCGGTGAAGCCGTCCCCGCCCTCGGCGAGGAACTTGTTCACCACGACGCTGTAGACGGCGTCGGGCGCGATGTCCTGGCCGTTCAGGCGCATTTCCGAGATTCGCGCGCCTGGTGCCGCCCGCCGGTCCATGGCGTAGGTGAAGCCCGCGGACGGGGAGAGGATGCGCTCGGTAGCGGTGCCGTCGAGGTCGATCTGGAATTGCTGTTCGAGAGCGTCCTTCAACACCGCTCCTGTGACAGAGAGCACCTCGAGGCTGTTACCGAATGGCTGAACACCGTAGGCCTGGCGGTAGGTGACCTGGCCGGAAGTGCCGAAGTCCAAGTCCTCGCGCATGCCGCCGGGGTTCGTCAACGCTAGTTGGGCGCCTCGTGTCGATCCGGCGGCGAGTTGAGCGTCGGCGACCAGGTTGCCGAGTGTCGATTCGCCGCTGGGGACGCGGTCGCGTGTCAGATCGGCGGTAATGGTCCCCACCGGCCGCTGAGCGCTGTCCGACGCCTCCGACCAGGCCCGGTCGGCGAGAGCCTGAATATCGGGATCCGGCGAAATATCGTGTGTCACTATCTGATTGAACGCGGACGTCTGATCGCGAACGACCTCGCGGGTGTTGCGATCGATGGTGACGTCTGCGACGGACACGATCCGGCCGTGCGAAGCGCCCTGCATCACGACTCTGGGATTGCCTGCGGGATCAGGGAATTCGCAGTTGTACTGCTGGTGGCTGTCGGCGGTGAAGATGACGTCCACCTTCGGTGACGCACGAAGGGCGATGTCGCGGGCCGGCCCGGACTCGACGTTGCAGTCGTTGGGCCCACCTTCGACGGCCGGTTCGTCCCCACGGTGCAGGAGGACGGTGATGGCTTTGACGCCGAAGAAGTCGAGGACGTCGGCGGTGCGGTTGATCGCTTCGACTTCGTCGCCGAACTGCAGATCGGCGATCCCACCCGGTGTCACGATCTGCGATGTGTTGGCGGGGGATATCGCGATGACTCCGAGCGGAATGCCGTCGACCATGTTCACGGTGAAGGGCAGCGTGGCCGGGGTGCCGTTGGTGTACGTCATGTTCGCGGCCATCAGTGGGAAGTTGGCGCCGTCGAAGGACGGACTGAACGTGCACGCATCGACGGCGGAGCAACCGCCGGACTGCATGCGTCGGAACTCGGCGAGTCCCTTGTCCAGTTCGTGGTTGCCGATCGCGGAGGCGTCGATCTTCATCCGGTTCAGGAGTTCGACCGTCGGTTCGTCGTTGAACATCGCCGACTCGAGCGCCGACGATCCCCAGTTGTCACCGACCGAATACAGCAGCGAGTTGGTGGCTTGGCTGCGAAGTTGCGTCACGTAAGCAGCGAGATACGCCGCGCCACCTGCGGGGGTGAGAGAGCCGTCGGCCTGCCTGATCTCGCTGCGAACACCTTCCGGCGGGCGGAGACTGCCGTGCAGATCGTTGAACGCCAACAGACGTACCGACACCGTGTCCTGGGACTCTGCGTTGGCGACGCCACTCAGGGAGGTCGCGGTGGTGGCGAGAAGGGTCGTTGCGAGCACGGCACACGTTCGTGTCATGCGTCGCGTCATGCGTCGTGCTCCCTCACTCGGACCGGCTTCGAACCTCCCTGAGTGTGCCCGTCTGCCGAAACGAATTCCAGTCCCCGGCGTAACAGTTATGTATCGAGTGTCACGCGGTGACGCCGATGCCCGCGGCCTGCTTCGCGACGTCGGTGTCAGCGAAAGCGAGGAATGCGTCGTTCTCGTGTGGATCGCCGATGGTCATCCGGACGCCCTCGACGCCGTACTGGCGGATCAGAATGCCCGCTTCGGTACTCGCCTCGGCAAAAGCGGGAGAGAGTTCTCCGAGGGGGAGATAGACGAAGTTCGCCGACGACTCGGGGACGGTGTACCCGGCTTCGATCAGAGCGGTTCGAACTCGCGTCCGCTCGGTGATGACACCTTCGGTGCGGGCAAGCAGTTCGTCTGCTGCAGCCAGGGAAGCGATTGCGGCGGCCTGCGCGACAGCGCTCACGGTGAACGGGGTGTGCACCTTGCCGAGGGCCACGATGATCTCCGGATCCGCGACCGCGTAACCCACGCGGATTCCCGCGAGGCCGTACGCCTTCGAGAAGGTGCGCAGAACAACCACGTTGGGGCGGCTGCGGAACAGCTCGATGCCGTCGGCGTCCGAGCGTGAGTATTCGAAGTACGCCTCGTCGAGTGCGACGACGACGTGCGCCGGGACCGCGTCGAGGAAGCTCTCGAGCTCTGCCTTCGACAGTGCATTGCCGGTCGGGTTGTTGGGGTTGCATACGAAGATCAACCGCGTGCGATCCGTGATCGCGGCCAGCATCGCGTCGAGGTCGTGGCCGAAGTCCTCGGTCAGCGGAACCTTGACCGAGACGGCATGGCCGACCTGGGTGACCACGGGGTACGCCTCGAACGAACGCCACGCGTAGATGACCTCGTCACCCTGATCGCACGTGATCTGCACGAGTTCCTGGCACAGCGTCACGGAGCCGCAACCAGCGGCGACGTTGGCCGGCTCGACTTTCAAGAAGCTGGCCAGCGCCTCGATGAGTGCAACCGCGGCATTGTCCGGGTAGCGGTTGGCATTGGCGACCGCGTCTGCGACGGCGTCACGCACACCGGGCAACGGCCCTACTGTCGTTTCGTTGCTCGCCAGCTTGATCGCACCCGGAAAATTGCGTCCGGGAACGTAGGCGGGGATGGAGGCGAGGTCAGGGCGAATGTGTGCGGTCACGAGTCGATTATGCGCGCACTGATTTGGTGCGTAGCGGCCGTCTGCGTGTCAGAGTTAGAAGATGTCGGAAATCTTCCGAGCCACCGCGTATCTGCGCGGAGCCGAAGGGGAGGTCGCCACGGCTGTTCCGCTGACCGTGGTGGAGCCGGACGGCCCGACGCGGGGCGGGATCGTCGTCCTGCATGAAGCCCGGAAGTTCAGCCCGGCTCTGCTGAATCTGATGTGCGCGCTTGCCGGCGAAGGGTGGGTGAGCGTCGCACCTCACCTGTTTCACCGCGAACCCGAACACATGCAGGGTGAGGTGTTCGGTGACAACCTCTTCGCCGACTTCGACGCGACCCTCGATTGGCTCGTCGGACGCGAAGTTCTCGCAGACACCATCGGGGTGCTCGGATTCGACGACGCCGGTACCGCCGCGATGCTCGTGGCCACCAGCCGTCCCGTCGGCGCCGCGGTGAGCGTCGCCGCCCGGGGAATCGTCGAAGCCTTGTCGGTGGATGCTCAGGCGCTTGTCGACGCGGCCACTTCCCTGCAGGCGCCGTGGCTGGCGCTGTACGGCGAGGACGATCCCAGCACGCCTCGCGAACACGTGACTCTGCTCCGGGAAGCGACCGCGAAGGCCGACGTCGCGACACTGGTGGTCAGCTACGCCGGACTGGCTCACCGGGCGGACGAGCCGCCACAGCTGTCCGAGGACGCTGACCTCGACGACCCTGATTCGGCCTCGATCATCGAAGCTCAGACCCGGATCTTCGACTGGTTCGACAGCCACCTGCGGTAAGTCCACAAAACAGCCCGCTGACCACACGTTTTGCCTTTGGTGGCGAAGGGTGTGTAATCTTTCGATCCGGCGGTCCGAAAGGATCGGAACCCCCAGGGAGGCGTGCCAGAGCGGCCGAATGGGACTCACTGCTAATGAGTTGTCCCTTTTACGAGGGACCGGAGGTTCAAATCCTCTCGCCTCCGCCAAGCCGGTGATTTTGACCGGCGGGTAAGAAATGATAGAAATTACGACGGTAAGACATGCAAGACCAGCAAGACAACAGAACATGCGCCCGTAGCTCAACGGATAGAGCACTTGACTACGGATCAAGAGGTTAGGGGTTCGAATCCCTTCGGGCGCACAAGAAAGAAGGTCACAGACTTCAGGTCTGTGACCTTCTTTTTGTTGTGGTGCATACGCAATTCTTGAATGTGTGTGAGGTCACCTCGGCGATTTCGGGCGGTGATCCTCGCGATCTTGGGAACCGACAAACCGATCCCCACGACCTATGCTTTCTGCGGAGCAGCCACGCGAACCGAGGAGAACCCGTTGGAGACCGTCGACAGTCGGACGCTCCCGGTCTACTCGGCCGGGGCGGTCGAGGTGCCCTTTGTCATTGCGGGCATGGACGAACTTGTCTCCCGCGAGACCCGGTGGGATGCGCACTCGCACCCGACTCACGAATTGTTGTGGAACGAGCGGGGAGCGTCGAGCGCCACGGTGGGATCGCGCACGTGGACCATTACGCCGACCGTCGGTCTGTGGATGCCCGCCGGCGTCCTGCACTCGGCGATCGCGCCGGCCGGCACCTGGTATCGCGCCGCTCAGCTCGACATCGCATCGGTTCCTTCTCTGTCCGACGTGCCGGTGGCGATCGAGGTCACTCCGCTGCTGCGGAACCTCCTCGAGCGACTGGCAGACGAGTCACTCGGAGCTCCTTCGCGCTCGCTCACGGAGCAGATGGTGATCGACGTGCTGGCACCGTCGCCGAACGAGTTGCTGGTGCTGGTGCCGGACTCGCCACTTCTGCAACCCATCGTCGATGCGATCGGTGACGATCCGAGTGACATGCGAACGCTGTCCGACTGGGCAAGGCTCCTCGGTGTCAGCCCGCGAACCATCACCCGGGTATTTCGGTCGGAGACCGGGATGAGTTTCGGGCAGTGGGTCTCGGCTGTGCGCGCCCAACGAGCGGTGACCCTTCTTGCCCACGGCTTGGATCTACAAGAGGTTGCCGAGCGTGTGGGCTACCACTCGACCAGCGCATTCGGGGCGGCATTCCGGCGCACTACAGGCGCTACACCAGGGATGTTCCGGGCTAGCTGATCGGCCATCACACCTTGTCTCGATCGCTACACGGGGTGTCCCAAACACGCGATTGCGCCACATTGCCCTCCCGTATACGGTTTAGGCAAACCTCACCTAAGTGCCTGATTGAGCCGGGTTGAGGGCCGTACCCCTTCTCGAGAGAGTTCTGTTTTCATGCGTTCAAAACGCTTCTTGGCGGTGGCCGCAGCAGCGGTCGCAGTCGCCCTCGGCATGACAGCTTGCAGTTCCGACTCCTCGGAGACCGCCGACGGCGGCAGCGCCGGAAGCGGATCCAGCTCCTTCCCTGTCACGATCGAGCACGCTTTCGGAACTACGACGATCGACGCCAAGCCGGAGCGAGTTGCCACCGTTGCCTGGGCCAATCACGAAGTGCCCCTTGCTCTCGGCGTGGTTCCCGTCGGAATGGCAGCGGCGACTTTCGGTGACGACAACGGCAACGGAATGCTGCCGTGGGTCGAGGAAAAGCTCGACGAACTCGGCGCGAAGCCGCCGGTGCTCTTCGACGAGACCGACGGCATCGACTTCGAAGCCGTCTCCGATACGAACCCTGACGTCATTCTTGCCGCGTACTCCGGGTTGACGCAGGAGGATTACGACACCCTCAGCGAGATTGCTCCGGTCGTGGCATACCCCGAGGGGCCGTGGGCGACGTCGTGGCGCGACGTCATCAAGTTCAACAGCATGGGCTTGGGTATGGAATCCGAAGGGCAGGAACTGATCTCCACCATCGAAAAGGAGATCGCCGACGAGGTTGCCTCGCATCCGCAGCTTGCCGGCAAGGCAACCATGTTCCTGACGCACGTCGACACCGCTGATCTGAGCCAGGTCAGCTTCTACACGGCGAACGACACGCGCGCCGCGTTCTTCGAGGACCTCGGACTTTCGACGCCGAAGAGCGTTGCCGACGCCTCGACGGGTGGTGAGTTCTCGAAGAAGGTCAGTGCCGAGCGTGTGGACGTCTTCGACGACGTCGAACTGATCGTCACTTACGGTGACCAGGCACTTGTCGACGCACTCAAGGCTGACCCGCTGCTCTCGCAGATGCCTGCCGTCGCCAACAACGCGATCGTGTTCCTCAATGGAACCGGGCCGATGGGAACGGCGGCCAACCCGACTCCACTCGCGATTTCGTGGGTACTCGGCGACTACGTCGATCTGCTCGCCGGGGCCGCTGGAAAGTCGGAGTGACTGTAACCTCGCAGGATTCGACGTCGGGCGCTCGCGATACGCGGCGCCCGACGTTCGGCAATTCGCTGTGGTTGATCGCCCTTCTCGTTGTCCTCGCGGTGCTCATGTGCGCTTCGATCGTCATCGGCTCTCGTGAGGTCGACTGGTCCGATATCGTTGCCGCACTAGGCGGTTCAACGGACAACATCGGTCAGGGTGCGATTGCCAAGCGCATTCCGCGGACGGTGCTCGCGATAATCGTGGGAGCTGCGCTCGGTCTTGCCGGCGCTGTGATGCAGGGGATTACCCGAAACCCTTTGGCGGATCCCGGAATCCTGGGCGTCAACATGGGCGCTTCGCTCGCCGTGGTGATCGGAATGGCGTGGTTCGGACTGTGGACCCAGACCAGCATGATCTGGGTGGCCGTACTCGGTGCAGCCGGGGCGGCGTTGTTCGTCTACGTGGTCGGGTCACTCGGGCGAGGTGGAGCCACCCCACTCAAGTTGGCTCTCGCCGGGGCCGCAACATCGGCTGCGTTTGCTTCGTTCATCACTGCGATCATGCTGCCGCGAAACGATATTGCGGGCAACATTCGTTCGTGGCAGATCGGCGGCGTCGGTGGCGCGAGTTTCGAGGTGATCCGGCAGGGTCTGCCTTTCCTCATTGTCGGCTTCGTGATCTGTCTGCTGTCAGCGCGCAGTCTCAACTCTCTTGCGCTCGGCGACGAGGTTGCATCAGGTCTCGGCGAACGCGTCGCGGTGGTTCGTGCAGTGGCAGCGCTCGGTGCAGTGCTGCTCTGCGGTGCAGCCACTGCCATCGCGGGACCGATCGGCTTCGTCGGTTTGGTTGTCCCGCATCTGTGCCGGTTGCTGATCGGGATTGACAACCGTTGGCTACTACCGTTTTCTGCGCTGACAGGTGCCGGCCTTCTCGTCGCCGCCGACATTCTCGGACGAATTGTCGCCCGGCCGAGCGAAATCGACGTCGGCATCATCACCGCGCTCATCGGAGCGCCCTTCTTCATTTACATAGTCCGCCGTCAGAAAATACGTGAGCTGTGACCACTACATTCGTTACTCCCGAAGTCGAGGTCGACGCAGTCGGAGCAAGCCGTATCCGACGAGGTAGACGCCGCCGCATCGTGATTGCCGTGCTGATGGTCCTCGTCGTCGCCTCCTTCGCGGTCACTCTGATGGTGGGAAAAACCTTCTACTCGCCGTCAGATGTGCTTCGGGTCGTGCTGGGGGAGAACGTGCCTGGTGCCTCGTTCACCGTCGGCCGCCTCCGGCTGCCTCGCGCTGTCCTCGCTGTGGTCGCCGGAATCTGTTTCGGCTTGGGTGGCATCACGTTCCAGACGATGCTGCGCAACCCGCTCGCGAGCCCCGACATCATCGGAATCAGCTCCGGCGCAAGCGCTGCAGCGGCTTTCGCGATCATCTCGCTTTCACTCGGCGGTTCACAGGTATCGGTTTTTGCTATCGCTGTCGGTCTGGGCGTCGCAGTCTTGATCTACGTTCTGTCTTTCCGGGACGGTGTGGCGGGCACTCGGCTCATACTGATCGGTATCGGCATCGCCGCGATGCTCGACAGCGTCACCGCCTACCTGCTCAGTACCGCCGCCGCGTGGGATCTGCAGGAGACGATGCGTTGGCTCACCGGCAGTCTCAACGGTGCCAACTGGGGTTCGACGGTTCCCGTACTCCTGGCGCTGGTCGTGCTCGGGCCGGTGCTGCTGAGCCAATCGCGCAACCTTTCGACCATCCAGCTCGGTGACGACGCAGCACAAGCGCTCGGCGTCAGAGTGGAACGAACGCGCATTCTGACGATCATTGCGGCCGTCGGACTCATCGCCTTTGCCACTGCCGCTGCGGGGCCCATCGCCTTCGTCGCATTTCTGTCCGGCCCCATTGCCGCCCGCATCGTCGGTCCGGGAACATCACTTTTGATTCCGTCGGCGCTGGTCGGAGCGCTGCTGGTGCTCGTTGCCGATTTCTGCGGACAGTACGCCTTCGGCACCCGTTACCCCGTTGGCGTGGTGACCGGCGCGCTGGGAGCGCCGTATCTCGTCTACCTCATCATTCGCTCCAACCGAACGGGAGGTTCGCTGTGACCGAATCCTATACTCTGACTGTCGAAAACCTCGAACTCGGTTACGGAGGACGGACCGTCGTCGAATCGCTCGACCTCGCGGTGCCGCCGGGAAAGATCACGACCATCGTGGGCGCCAACGCGTGCGGCAAATCGACACTGCTGCGGTCGATGTCGCGGCTACTCAGTCCCCGAAGCGGTCATGTTCTGTTGGACGGCAAGGATGTTCATCGCCTGCCTGCGAAGAAGCTCGCTCGCACGCTCGGTCTGCTGCCGCAGTCACCGATCGCACCGGAAGGGATAGTTGTCGCCGATCTCGTCGGCCGTGGTCGTCATCCACATCAGCGGGTGCTGTCGAGGTGGAGCCGCGAGGATGACGCAGCCGTCGCCGAGGCGCTTGCGGCCACGGACACAACCGGATTGGCCGAGCGATCGGTGGACGAGCTTTCCGGTGGTCAGCGCCAACGTGTGTGGATTGCGATGGCGCTCGCCCAACAAACCGATCTGCTTCTACTCGACGAGCCGACCACCTTCTTGGACGTGAGCCACCAGGTTGAGGTCTTGGACCTGCTCACCGACCTGAACCGGACTCGGGGTACAACGATTGTCATGGTTCTGCACGATCTCAATCTCGCCGCCCGCTACGCCGACTACCTCGTCGCCATGGCCGATCGCCGGGTCTACGCGGCGGGTGATCCTGCCGAGGTGCTCACGAGCGACAACGTCCGCACCGTGTTCGGTCTCGAGAGCCGAATCATCCCCGACCCCATGTCGGGTAAGCCGTTGGTGTTGCCGCTCGGGCGCCACCACGTGCTCGACGACGTGTCGACGTGACGGCGTCGAACGCCCCGGGCGGGCGGATCGAATCCGTGGAACAACTCAATGCGATTCTCGGACAGCCCCATCCGACGATCATGGAGAAGCAGACCGCTCACACGACTCCGTTGATCCGTGAATTCATCGAGCAGGCACGGTTTTTTGTGCTCGCGACATGCGATGCGGCCGGAAATTGCGACTGCTCGCCGCGTGGAGACCTGGTCAGTCAGGTTCTGTTTCCCGACGAGAAGACGCTCGTGCTCCCGGATCGTCCGGGCAACCGGCGCGCTGACTCGTACCGGAACATGATCGAGAATCCTCACGTGGGGATCCTCTTTCTCGCGCCCGGGCACGACGAGATCGTGCGCGTCAACGGCACGGCGACTCTGTCCACCGATCCTGATCTGTTGGATTCGATGGCGATGAACGGCAAGCCTGCACAGCTTGCGGTGATCGTGCAGATCGACGAGGCGTATCTGCATTGCGCGAGAGCAATTCTGCGGGCGAAGCTGTGGGATCCGTCGACGTGGCCCGCATCCGATGAGGTGCCGAGTCTGCGCGACATGATGGCGGAGCAACACAGCCTGCGCGTCGAGGACCTCGAACCCGCCAGACAAGAGGCGTACCGCAAGTACCTGTACTGAGCGCAGATCCGTCACCTATGTCCGATAATGATCCGTGCCTTCAATTGCCTCATCGCTGTTCTGGATCGCGCTGATCGCGGCCATCGCGCCGATAGTCGCGGGCCTGATCCCGCGTCGACTGGTTCCCGAAGTGGTGTTGCTACTGGTCGCGGGCGCAGTGGTCGGGCCGTTCGCCCTCAACATCGCAGCTGACAGCGAAGCGATCGGCATCCTGCGCGAACTCGGCCTCGGCATGCTGTTCCTGCTCGCCGGCTACGAGATCGACCGACAGGAACTCAGTGGGCGCGGCGGACGTCGAGCGCTCTACACGTGGCTGTTCTGCCTCGCGCTGGCGTTCACGGTGGTCGCGCTGCTTGGCATGAGGAACGTGATCTCCGCCGAAGCCGCTGTTGCCATCGCGATGACGTCGACCGCTCTGGGCACGCTGCTGCCGATCCTCAAGGACAACAAACTCCTCGACACACGCTTGGGTAAGACCGTCCTCAACCACGGGGCCGTCGGCGAGCTCGGGCCGGTCGTCGCGATGGCGGTGCTGCTGAGTGCCCGTGGTGCCGTACTGTCGCTGATCGTTCTTGCCGTCTTCGCCTTGATCGCTGTCATCGTTGCGGTGCTGCCCGGCAAGCTGATTCACGAAGGCTCGTGGACACATCGCCTGGTGCGGGCAGGGGCGGACACGACGGCGCAGACGACGGTCCGCCTCACCGTTCTGTTGTTGGTCAGCCTCGGAGTGCTGTCGGCCGTGTTCTCACTCGACGTCATTCTCGGTGCATTTGCCGCCGGCTTCATCCTGCGGCGACTGATGCCAGAGGGCGACGAGCGCCTCGAGATCAAGCTCGACGGGATCGCCTTCGGGTTCCTCATCCCGATTTTCTTCATCACTTCAGGCATGGCGATCGACGTCTCGGCGGTCGCCGCCAGTCCCGGCATACTGATTGCTTTTTTGATCCTGATCGTTGTCGTCCGCGGCGCGCCGGTGTTCTTCGTGACCAAGTTCGAGAAGGTCGAACCACCCTTCACCACGCGCGAAAGTGCGCAAGTCGCGTTGTACGGGGCTACCGGCCTGCCCATGATCGTGGCGGTCACTGGCGCTGCCGTCGACGCGCATCAGATGTCCTCGGACAACGCGTCGATTCTTGTCGCGGCCGGGGCGATCACGGTTCTATTGCTGCCGATGCTCGCCACTCTCTTGACGAAAAAGGAGAAAGTGTCCTGATTCAGAGATCCAACTGCTCGTCGAGCCAGTCGAACATCCGCTGATCAGTCAGACGCCTCGCCATGGGCTGGCAGTGGAAGTTCGCGCCCTCGGCAGCGGTGAAGGGAACCACCGTCGTCGGTCCGCCGGCGAGGGCGGCAAGCCGCTTGGATTGACCGGGCCAGAATTGCTCGCCTTCCGGATCGGTGATGAGCAGGGGAGTGGAGATCGAGCCGGCGACGTGTTCGAGGTGGTACTTCCGAACCTCGGCGAGAGTGTTGTAGTAACCGTCGGCGAGGTACGGACGCGCTCGGAAACGCCAGATTCGGGCGCTGTCCTTGGAGAATTTCATTCCCAGCCCTATCGCCATGTCGCGGTCGAAGGCCTCCGACTTCCCCTCGTCGAGTAGCTTCTGCATGTTCTTGGGGATGTGGGCGAGCCACGACGCGGCCACGTCCACGACCCCCGGATCGGCGATCGCTGCCGCGATCCGATGCTCGAACGCCAACGACTGGGGCACCCAGTACCCGCCCTGACTGATCCCGTACATCGCCAGCTTCGACGCATCGACGTCCGGCCGGTCCACGAGATAGTCGACGACGGGCGTGATGACGGCTTCCCAGTCGTGACGGAACGGGATGTTGCGCTCGAAGAGCATCGACTGCTGACCGGGACCGTCGAACATCAACACGTTGTAGCCCCGCTCGAGCGCCCCGGCACCGCCGCTGCCCCACAGCCCGCTGATCGGGCCGTCGCTACCGTTCACCATGATCAAAGTCGGCCGTCGCACGTCCCCGGGCGGCCGGAAGAAGTACCCGGGCAGGTAGGTGTCCTCGTAAGGGATCCGGACGCGTTCGACGGGCTGGGAGGTGGTGTCGACGAAGCGGTCCCACGCCTGTCGGTGACGTTTGAAAGTGGGGACCAGAACCGAATCGTCGCTGAGACCGTCGACTGCGTTGATCGCCACACCGAAGTACGACGCCGCCCGCAGGTACGCGTTGGACGCGCTTCGCGAATGCCCGGCCTCGGCTGCCTCTACTGCCTGCCCGAATACCCGTGTGCCGAGGTCGAACCAGGCCTCGTACCAGCCTTCGAGGTCCTTCTCGCCGACGTGAGCGATGGCCGAGAGCACTTCGCCGGTATCTGCCGCGCCGAAGGTGGCTTGCCCGAGAACGACTCGTAGCTCGAAGTCGAAGGATTCGTTGCGATAGAAACCAGCAGTGAACGCCTGGTGCGGATGGGCGAAGAACGACGACGCGAGAGACATGGGCACACCTTCGCTAGTTCGGGGCAGCCATTTTCAGTTGTAGTTCCAGGTTCGCCCGAATCGCTTGCCGGAAAACCTGTCAGCGCGGCGACGCCGGGAGCCCGGTGGATGGCGGCCTCGACATCGCAAATGCCAGGGTGCACAACCACAACGACATTCCCAGCACCTGCGCACGTTGAGCGATACCCAGTCCGAGATTACCGCCGCCGGAGACTTCGATGCTGTTGGTCGTCAACATCCACACCGTCGCAAGGGAAGTCAGGATCAAAATTGTCAGGCCGGTCGTCCGCAACGACCGATGTTCGCGATATCTGAACGCTCCCACGGTGAATGCGATCATCGCGGTGAAGATCGCGAACACCGCCACGCTGCTCGTCAACGCGTGAACATGGTGGAGCTGCGGAAGTAGACCGTCCGGTGCGCTCGACGGGCAACCCTCGCCCGAGCATTCGAGGGGGAACGACGCGTCGGCGATGGTCGCGATGCCGAACACCGCCAGCGCGATCCAGCCCGTGACGTAGAGCCTCCGCCTGGGCGTGATCAGCAGACCCAGCGCTCCGGAGATCAACATCAATATCGCGGACAGTACATCGGCATTGCCGAAGACATCGCGGTATTTCTGGTTCTCGGCATCGAGTTCGCTGAGGAACGATGTCACCGGGTCGAGGCCGGTGTCCAGGAAGAATTCGAGAATCCACGACGAGTAGACGATTCCGCCCAGAGCCAGCGCAGCCACCAAACCCCACCGCGCAACGTTGCGTTCCTTCACGAAATCGAGCTTACGGACCGAGCAGGGCTTTCTGGACGCGTTCGGCCGCTACCAGCGGATCTTCGTGCTCCCAGATGCGGATGACGGTCCAACCCTGCTCTGCCAGACGTGCATCGGTGTCGCGGTCTCGAACCACGTTGGCGGCCAATTTGTCCGTCCACCACTGCGCGTTGTTCTTGGGAAACGTCGCATGCTGCGGGCAGCTGTGCCAGAAGCATCCGTCCACGAACACCGCGACTTTGCGGCGTGGAAATACCAGATCGGCCCGTCGGCGAACACCTTTGACAGGCGCTCGGTCCACGAAGTACCGGAGTCCGCGTCGATGCAGCTCGCGTCGAAGTGCGATTTCGGGTTTGGTGTCGCGCCGACGCTGAGCGCTCATCCGAGCGCTGGTGGCAGGATCCGTCGCAGGCACCGTGGTTCCCTCAGCCGTCGGAATCTTCGCTGTCTTCGGGATCGGACCAGGTGGGCGCAAACCTGTTGCGACGCTCCACTTCACCGTGCACGACGGTCACGAAGTCGGTGAACGAGAGCGTCTGAGCTTCGGTGGGGCGTCCGTTGCGCGGCGGCGGCTCGTCGACGTCGAAGAACCGAACTGCGCCATCGGGTTCGTAGAGTCCGATGTAGACCTTCTCGAAGAGGTCGTAGCGGGTGTCCTCGGCGCCGAGATCCACCCAGGCCTTTCCCGGAACGCCGACCACCGCGCGCTTGCCTCGGCCCGAGCGCTTCGAGAGCGTCGTGACGTGGTGTGCAAAAGAGGATTTGCCGGTGTCGCTGGTCTTGGTCGGGTCGCCGTCGTCGCACGTGGCGTACGGCTCGAACATGACGGCGACCAACACGCTGTACGGCTGACGCTGATGCAGAACCATTGCCTCGCCACGCAATTCGTGGTCGTTGCGGACGATGTTCTTGGTCCACCGTCCCAGCTTGCCGCTGCGGGGACTGTAGTCCTGGAAGTTGTACGTCTTGATGGAGACGCAGAGGATCAGGCCGAGAGTGGGGTCGAGTGCCTTGACGTCCAAGCGCTTTCGGCCCTTGGCGACATCGACTGTTGCCTCCTGGCCTTCACCGGACGCCGTCGGGGTGATGTTGGGATACAGCGGACGCAGAGCGTCGGCCACCGTCTGTGCCAGTTGATTGGACAGTCGCTGGGCGTAGTTCTTCTTCTCGCCGCGATCGGCGTCGGCCGGGGGCTTGTCGCCCGCGAGTTGCAGTGCACTCCACAGTGGTTCGTGTTCCGGCTCGGAAAACAGCGTTTCAGGTTCGGGAAACAGCGAGTCCGTCATGCTGCGGCCTCGGGGTATCCGCCCATCCGCTCGAGATGGCTTTCGACGTCCTCGATGAAACCGGGGATGAACCGAAGATTACCCATGCGCGCGCGCTTGAGGAAGCCGGCGGTGGCCCGAGCCGACAGCAACCGCGTGTCTTCGAGGAAGCCGCTCAGATCCTCGTAGTCGTACTGGACCGGCCAGGTCGAGGTATGGACGCGGAAGGCCTGGCGGTTACGGCCCCAGGCCGCACTCGGCCAGGCGTCGCCCGGTTCGAGTGGCGTCTCGCCCGCGGCGTCGTATTCGATGGGATCGCTCAACCGGCCACCGACCCACGACGCCATCCGCACGCTCACGGCATTGCCGACGAGCTTCCAGCGATGGCTGTGGCGTAGGCCGGGAACCTCGACGGACGGCAGCGTCCAGTCGGGATCGAAACCCTGCAGTCGCTCGGCATCGACTAGACCGGGAGTGACGATCTCACCTGACGGCAACCGGACTGCCGGCTGACTGGGGATGCCGACGGACGAGCCGCCCTTGAGCGTCGGCACGGCATTGACGGCCCATCCGAGACCGCGAGTGCCCTCGGTCCAGTAGAAGCCGCAGGGGTAGTCCGCGGGATCGCCACCCAGGCGCTCGCCGGCGTCCTGGCCGAACAGGATTTCGCGGGGATCATCTGTGCGCGAGGCAAGCATGATGACTCGCTGGCGACGCTGGGGGAGTCCGAAGGCGCGGGCGTCGACCACCCGGTACGCCCAGGTGTATCCGAGGTCTTCGAGGGCGTCGGTGATGTGCCGCATGGCGGCGCCCTTGCCGAGCTGGAGCATGAACGGAACGTTCTCGATCAACAGCCAGCGCGGGCCCTTCTTGCGCTTGACCAGACGGAACACCTCGTCCACCAGGCCTGAGCGTGCGCCGGTGATGCCTGCCGTTTTGCCGGCCTGAGAGAGGTCCTGGCAGGGGAAACCGGCGGCCACCAATTCGATGTCACTGGGCAGCGCGCGAAGTTTGGTGACGTCACCGTGCAACGGCACGTCGGCGAAACGCGAACGGAGAACTGCCTGCGCGCCCGGATCGATTTCACACAGCAGTTCGGTGTTCCACCCATGTTCCGAGAGCCCCAACTCGAGACCACCGATACCGGCAAACAAACCCACCATGCTCCGCGACGACGTCACAGCACCCTTCCTCACGAACCGACCTAGAAGCACGGTACTCGAGAACTCCGACACCGTTTGCCAACTATTCGGTCCGCGGCGTGCTCCTTACGGAAGAACCGTTGTGAAACGCCTTACATCGAGATCTTCGGGGCCGATCGAAGTCCCTAAAAGGTCCCTGATCGAAGCAATAACCCGAACCAGCGGTGCTCCGTGCCCGTTCGTCCATTACCGTGGTCGGGTGAGCATCCAACCTTCCGGTGACGCGTCCTGGCCCGCGGTATTGACCTGGCAGGCCCACAACGCTCCTCGTATGGAGTCTGTTCGTGTGCAGCTGAACGGAAATCGCATCAAGGCTTCCGGCCGGATCATCGGTGGAGCCTGCAGTGAGCACCCGGCATTCAGCGCGTCGTACGACCTGGTCACCGACGAGGCCGGCATCACCCGCCGGTTGTCCGTGCGGACCGCCCTGGCCGCCGGTGAGCGTCAGATGTCGATCAGCCGGGACGAAGAAGGCACCTGGATGGTCGAGAACGGCGCCAGTCACCAGCGCTCTGCGTTCGATGGCGCACTCGATGTCGACGTGATCCTCAGCCCGTTCTTCAACACGCTGCCCATCCGCCGCGTCGGCTTGCAGAACGACATCGAGGACGCCGAGGTCCCGGTCGTCTACGTCAATCTCCTCGACCTGCGCGTCGAGGGTGCGACCATCACCTACAGCTCCGGCGCCGACGGAATCAGTGTGTTGTCCCCGGTGTCCAGCTCGACGCTGTCCGTCGACACCGAAGGTTTTGTCCTCGACTACCCGGGTCTGGCAACTCGTATCTAGGTTTCGTATCTCCAGGTTGCGTAGTTCTAGGTTGCGGATCGCCGGATGACGCCGCCGCGTCGACCGGCGTCTCGCATCCGGTTGATCCAGTCGGGTTCTCCGGCCTGAACGTCTTCGATGTCCCACCGCTCGTGCGACTCGTAGGCGCCGCGCGCCGCGAACCCTGCGTCCACCAATCGTGCCGTCGAGCCGTTGTCGAGCAGATCGGTACGTGCGCCCTGCAAAAGGTCGAGCGCCTCGTCCAGCGCGACCAGCAGGGCGTCGCGGTTGCCCTCGCACATCGCCCGCACCAGGCCAGGAGCGCTCCCGGCCACGCGAGTGCCGTCGCGAAATGATCCGGCAGCCAGCCCGAGAGCCAGTTCGCCTCCGGCAGCTCCGGTGATCGCAAGCGTTTCCGCGAGCAGGTGAGGCAGATGCGAGATTCGCGCGACTGCTCGATCGTGCTCGAGAGATTCGGCCGGCACGACCACCGAGCCGCAGTCCAGTGCAAGGTCGGCGACCTGCGACCACACATCTGCGTCGACGCCGTTGTCGGTGGCAACGACCCACACCGCGTCGACGAACAGATCGGCATCCCCGACCGCCCAACCCGAAGCTGACGTCCCCGCCATCGGATGACCGCCCACGAACTTGGCGCTCAAGCCCGCTCGTTCGACCGCGGCCTTCACTTCACCCTTGACGCTGACGACGTCCGTGATCGGATTGTCGGGCGCATGCGCGGCGATTGCCTCCAAGGTGGCGTCGACGGCAGGCATCGGCACGGCGACCACGATGATCGCGCCGCTTTCGTTTGCTCTCTGCAGCACTGAAACCAGATCGGTGTCGGCGTCGAAACCGTCGGCTCGGGCCGCGTCGGCGGACTCGCTGGAACGGTTGTAACCCCACGCCCGGCGGCCGGATCGGACGGCGGCGCGAAGTAGCGAACCGCCGATCAATCCGAGGCCGAGAACGCAGACTGGTGGGGCGGAATCGATCGCAGACACGAGTTCAGGTTGGCACATCGATGCTCGGACTTCACTCACTGGCACCAGGCGGGCTACCGTTGCGCCATGGGTGCACAGCGCGCGGGTAACAAGAGCGCCTCTTCGAACCAGTCGGAGGAGCTTGAAGGCTTCGGTGTCGCGGTGGTCCGTGAAGAGGGGCGTTGGACGGTCAAGGCACTGACGCCCGACGCGTTGACCTCGCTCTCGGCCGCCGAAACGCAGCTGCGTGAGCTGCGAAGTTCGGGTGCCGTCTTCGGTCTTCTCGACGTCGACGACGAGTTCTTCATCGTGTTGCGTCCGGCGCCGTCGGGCACGCAGTTGCTGATTTCCGACGCGACCGCCGCCATCGACTACGACATCGCAGCCGACGTCCTCGACGCCTTGCACATCGAGATCCCCGACATCGACCCGGACGACCTCGACGATGTCGAACCCTGGGAAGAGGGCGATCTGTCCGTGCTGGCCGATCTGGGCCTGCCGGAACCCGTGCTCGCCGTCATCGCGGCCGAGACCGATCTCTATCCGGACGAGCAGTTGGGGATGATCGCGCAGCGACTCGGGTTCGCATCCGAGTTCGGCGCAGCGCTCGACAAGCTCCCGCGCTAGATGACTCTCGCTGACGATCAGCGCATGATCCGTGCGGCCATCGTGGCCGCACGTTCCGCCTCCGACGCAGACGTCCCGGTCGGGGCAGTGGTGTTCGACGCAGACGGCGTCGAAGTTGTTCGGGCCTCCAATGCCAGGGAAGCGTCGTCCGATCCGACCGCGCACGCCGAAATCCTCGCGTTGCGTGCTGCCGCGAAAACCTACGGTGACGGCTGGCGCCTGGAAGGTGCGACGCTTGCCGTGACCCTCGAGCCATGCACGATGTGTGCGGGCGCTCTGGTCCTCGCCCGGGTTTCTCGGGTCGTTTTCGGGGCGTGGGAGCCGAAAACCGGAGCCGTCGGATCATTATGGGACGTAGTTAGAGATAAAAGATTGACCTATCGGCCGCAGGTGCGCGGCGGGGTCCTCGAGGACGAATGCGCTGGGCTTTTGGAAGATTTCTTCCGCGAGCAGCGAGCCTGAATTCGGTATTCCCCATCGAGAGTGATCGCACACTCGGGTAGCCGGATCCATCAATCGAGGGCATGGTGGAGGCAGATGCCGTCAGGGCATCGGCGGATCGTCGGAAGGCGATTCGTTCGCGTTCACAGAGGAGTACTCATGGGAATCGCAGACAAGGCTCAGAACAAGGCCGAAGACCTCGGGGGCAAGGCCAAGGAAGCTGCTGGCAGCGCTACCGGTGACCGGGACCTCGAAAACGAAGGCAAGGGCGACCAGGTGAAATCGGCCGTCAAGGATGCAGGCGAGAAGGTCAAGGACGCCGCTTCCAGCATCAAGGACAAGCTCACGTAATACCGCTCCACCTGGCGATTTCAGCCACGGGCACTCCATCCGGTAAAGTCACCAACGGTGGCGTGTCCGAGCGGCCTAAGGAGCACGCCTCGAAAGCGTGTGACGGGTAACCCCCGTCCGAGGGTTCAAATCCCTCCGCCACCGCCAAAGCTCCCCACCTGTTCACGCAGGTGGGGAGCTTTTTTGTGCTTGGTGGCGCCTATAGTCCCGTTGCTCGGACGACGTCGGGGAATCGGTAGGTTTCATCGAGGACTGATTTGTCGGGGACATAGCTGCGAATGATCAGTCGAAATTCGTCGTGCGGAGCGGGTAGCCAGTTGGCACGAGCATCCGGATCGGTCGGCTCGTCGTGAGACAGGTGCAAGGTGAGCTTCCCGTCACGAAAGACGAGATCGCCCGCGTCGAGATTGACGGTGCCGAGGTTGACGCGGTTACCGGGTGCGTCGGCGAGCATAAATGCGTCCTTGTCGTACATGGTCAGAGACCAGAAGCCGCCGCGACTGCGGTCGACGGGTGGGAGTGCGTCTTCTGTGAAGGTCATGGTGTACCGCTCGCGGCCGTGGAGCAACGCTCCGTCGTGGTCGGTACCCCGGATGAGGTAGACAGCCTCGTGAAAGTCGTTGACGTAAATGTAGATGACGGCCGCGAGCGCCCGTCCGAACCAGTCGGTGCCCCACAGGCCACTGTTGCGTTGCCGTTGCCATCCGTTGCCTGCGTCGACCCCGGTTTGGACGTAGCTCGCCGATTGATGGAGGGCGACGTCGGCGCGGAGCGCGGCGCGGTCGAGCAGCGCTCGGTACGACTTGTCCGAACGATACAGTGCGACAAGCGTCTTGGCTTGATCAGCCATCGGGGTGTCTGCTGCGCCCATGGTCGGGTTGAAATCGAGCATTGCTGCAAGATCGGTCCAGAAAGATTCCGGCTTCACCCATTGAGGTCGACTGGCGTCGGGATCGACCGCCAACATTTCGGCGGTGACGCCCTGAGGGTAGATCGAGTTCGCGGCGTGGGCCTCGTAGCCGAAGGACCGCGGGCCGGGTCGATCCTCGCTGAACGGGTACATGCCGATCTGGTCGAGCACCGACCGCGCCTGCTGCTTGGACGCCTCGGAACGTGCTGCGAAACTGCGAGGGAAGACACCAGCCACGTTCGTCGGTGATCGAAGCACATCGAGGAAGTCTTCCGGCAACTCGCCATCCCAATCAGGTCCGACCAGAAGGAACTTTCCGCCGGGAGTGCCTGTCGCCGAACCAAGTTGGTGAGTCACATTGGTCAGCACGTCGACGATCTGGATAGTCCAGTAATGGCCGTCGGGTACCTCGGTCGGGGTCTGTATCACTGCGGTTTCGTCGGTGAGATCGGCGAATCCTGCGCCGTAGATCGTGTCGTTGTTGGGTGAGACGACCCACCGCTGCGCCGGGCTCATGTAGTCGGTGAGGGCACCTGTGTAATTCTTGGCGGCGCCTGGCAGAAGACCGAGTTGGAGTCCGGTCTTGCCATCCATGATCTCCCACATGTTTGTACGGCCGAAGGTGTCCACAGCTGGATAGCCCCAGTAATAGACGATCCGGGCGAGGGCTTCCACGTAACTCTCAGCGGCCAGCGTTGCTGGAACTCCGGCCGATCTCGCCAGTTGAGCGTGTGCCGGCGTGAAACCTTGTGCGATTGAGTCGGTCGGGGAGTCCATGAAGTCATGGTGCCGGTGACCGTCCGCTGCATCATCACCCTTGCGGGGTGAACCGGTGAGGAAATCGAAAACCGGTTCTGTGTGCGCAATTCGAACGTTCAGGAGCGGCGGGCGATCCACTCTGCAGCGGCGGCATCGATGTCCTGCTTCAGCTTCTCGAAGAACGAGGGTGGCGGGGTGGGGATCAAATCTGCTGCGGTAGTGAGGGATCGACTGAGGGCGATCCGACGCTCGCGTAACTCGTCGTCGGTCAGGAGCGTCAGGTCCGCCATCGCGAGCTCCCTCGATCGGTGTGATTCGTGTTTCGGGCAGACCGTGCGCATCGGGATCGATGCATGATTCGATGCGCACGGCCCAGGCATTCCAGGCTGGGGGCCGGAATGCACAGTCGACTTTACCAAATGATTACTAATGGCTGTAGATGCGGCCCGCCTGCGGTGGTCGTGGAGCACTTTCACAGGGTTCTCCCAGGTCGTAAGTCCTGACAACTGTTGAAGCTGCAACTATCGTCGAGCCCATGAAAAAGATCTGGTGGATCGGCGGAGCAGTAGTTGTGGTCGTACTCGCCCTGCTCGTGGGGCCGTGGGCGTACGGGAAGTTCATCGCTGAAGACGATGCACCGGCGGCCGTGGTGTCCACTGAGGGCGCGGAGGCGGCGTCCGGATCGATCGACGGGCAATGGACCGTCGTCGCGGGGCAGGGGGACAACCAGACGGCAGCTGGGTACACCGTGCACGAGATTCTCAACGGATCGAGTGTGACCGTCGTCGGAACCACTGGCGAGGTGAGCGGAAACGCGGTTGTCGAGGGTGAAAAGCTCACTTCCGGCGAAGTAACGGTGCAGGTGGCAAGCATCAAGACCGACTCGGATCGGCGGGACGGCCAGTTCACGGGCAATGTGATGGATACCAGCACGTATCCGACGGCGACGTTCACGATCGACTCGCCGGTGGACTTGTCTGCTGTACCGACGGACGGAACAACGGCGACGGTCACGGTGTCAGGAACGCTGACGCTCAAGGGTCAGGCCAAGCCGGTGTCGGTCGACATGACCGTGCTGCATTCGGGTGATTCGCTGATCGCATCGGGCTCGATTCCGGTCACCTGGACCGATTTCGGAGTCGAGCCTCCGTCCCTCGGTTTCGTCACCGTCGACGGCAGCGGCTCGGTGGACTTCCTGGTCTCACTCGCCGCGAGCTGAATTACGTCCACCCGATTCGCACTGCTTCGGGGCGGGCAGGGAAGATTAAGGACATGACCTTCCTTTCTTCTTGTCCGTTCCGAAGGCAGTGTGCGATCTCTGCCCGGACG
Organism: Rhodococcus sp. no. 34; assembly: GCF_054589475.1. NCBI lineage: Bacteria > Bacillati > Actinomycetota > Actinomycetes > Mycobacteriales > Nocardiaceae > Rhodococcus > Rhodococcus sp. no. 34. Next base: position 222,729 of record NZ_BAAILK010000047.1, on the reverse strand, counting down.
GAATGAACAGGTGATGCCCCGGTGGAGACCGTTCCGAACGGGCGAAGACCCCGATCCACGGTTCACGCTCGCCAATGAGCGGACATATCTGGCTTGGATCCGCACTGCAACGGCCTTCGTCGCGTCGGGCGTCGGACTCGAAGCGTTCGGCGGCGACATTCTCGACCCGACGGTTCGTGCCGGCTTGGCCGCGTTGTTGCTCGTCGGCGGTGCTCTGATCGCCATCACTTCCTTTGTCCACTGGATCAGCGCCGAGCGTGCACTGCGAACTGAGCGCTCGTTGCCGGTGCCGCTCATGGCGCCGGTCGTCGGCATCGTGCTGGTGATCTGCGCGACCGTCCTGGTGGTCGAGGTCGTGAACTGATTGACCGCGCTGGAACCGTCGGAAGGTGTCAAGCCTCCGGACAAGGGCTTACAGTCCGAGCGCACATCGCTCTCGTTCGTGCGTACGAGTCTGTCGATCCTCGGCTTGTCTGCCGCCTGTCTGAGATGGTTGCCGCCGTTCGGGTCGGTGGCCCTGATCGGCCCGTCCGTCGCTGCCGTGCTCGTCGTCGCGGTGACGGTCTACGAACGTCGGTCGCGGCCCAGGCGGTTGGCCCAGTTTTCGGCCGAAAAGGCAACGCCCGCTTTGGGTATGGGAGCAACTCTCGCGGTCGCTCTGCTCCTGCTCAGTGCGACGGGGCTGTGGATTCTGCTGAAGTGACCTCGGCTTTCGGCGCCCAGCCGGGCGGGCCGAACACGTAGCCGGCTCGCTGCCGCCACGATGTCGACGCCTTCCAATCACGAGCAATGGCAGCATATTCGCGCGTTTGGAGCTTCCAGATGTTGTACGTTCCGACCGGCGTCGTGAGTCCGTAGGTGGGCCGGTGGGTTTCGGCTGCGAAGGTTCCGAACATCCGGTCCCAGATGATGAGGATTCCGGCGTAGTTGCGGTCGAGGTACTCGGCGTCGGAGCCGTGGTGGACGCGATGGTGTGACGGCGTGTTGAAGATGAATTCGATGGGCCGCCAGAGTTTTCCGACACGTTCGGTGTGGACGAAGAACTGGTAGACGAGGCTGACGGAGAAGCCGACGAACACCATCCACGGCGGGATCCCGAGGAACGGCAACGGCAACCACATGATGATCTCACCGCTGTTGTTCCACTTCTGCCGCAGTGCGGTGCTGAAATTGAAGTACTCGCTCGAATGGTGAGCCTGGTGTGTGGCCCAGATGACTCGAACTCGGTGTGCGATGCGGTGATACGCGTAATAGAGGACGTCGATTCCGAGCAGCAGGATCACCCAGGTGTACCAGGCAGTCGGCGAGAGGTGCCACGGAGCGAGATACACCCAGATTGCGGAATAGCCGATCAGCGCCAGCACTTTCCAGAAGGTGCTCGTTGCGATCGACACGAGTCCGAGTAGAACGCTGGTTCTGGCGTCGGCGCTTCGGTAGCCGCCCTGTGCCGGCCGTGCGCGTCCGTCGGCGTCGTCGGGATGATCTTCGAGCGCACGGGCCGCGAACCATTCGATTGCGAGGAAGATGACAAACGCGGGGATTGCGAGCGTAACGGGATCATGGAGCGGTTCGAGCAGTGACTTCCATGATTCGAGAAGGGTTTCCCACACGCGATTTGTCCTGTTCTCTAGCTCTGATCGTTACATCATGCATTAAAATGTAACGTCAGGGAACCCTTTGCGGCGAAGAACTCGCAGGTTTGTTGCGACTATTCATAGAACGATGGTAGGAATTGCCGGTGCATATCACCGCGAAGGTGGACTACGCCGTGCGGACTCTGGTCGAGCTCGCGGCAGTTGGTCCTGACCCGGCCAAGGCCGAGTTTCTCGCCAAATCCCAGGTAATACCCCACAAGTTCCTGGAAGCGGTGCTCTCGGACCTGCGGCGCGGCGGCTTGGTCAACAGCCGTCGAGGCCCGGACGGGGGATACTGGCTCGCTCGGTCCGCGGACGAGATCACGATTGCCGACGTCATACGGGCTGTCGAGGGACCGCTGGCTTCGATTCGGGGTCAGCGACCGGAAGACGTCGACTACGGGGGACCGGCAACGCCCCTCAAGGAGGTGTGGATTGCAGTGCGAGTCAACCTCCGTGCTGTGCTCGAAAATGTCACACTCACCGATGTTGCAGGTGGAGAGTTGCCCGAGTTCATTCACGAACTGACGGCAGATCCCGAGGCGTGGAATCGGCGCTGATACAGCCCGGTTTCAGTGTGCCCGTCGACGCGGAACTGCCATAGGAGCAGTGTTCGCGGTGTTGCCTCCCGCGGATTTTGCGTCGTACATCAGATGATCGGCCGCAACGATTGCTCGGGAGAACTCGTTGTAGTCGAACTCTTCCTGATGTGGGATGAAAGGTAGCGTCGCTGCGCCGACGCTGACCGTGGCCAGGGGGTCGTCGGAGGCGTTCACCACGGCTTTGGGGAGCGTCGCGATTCGTTTGCGAAGTCCGTACGGAGTACCGATCATCACAACGGTGAACTCCTCGCCGCCGGTGCGCGCGGCGTAACCGAAACCGTTCACATGCGCCTGCAGGCGCGTTCCGGTCCGGATGATGACGGCGTCACCGACTTCGTGACCGAACGTGTCGTTCACCGCCTTGAACTTGTCGATGTCGACGACGGCAACAGCAATGTCGGCACGATTTGCCGACGCGACCGACCAGATGCGCTCCGACATGTCCCACAGTCCTCGTCGGTTCAGTAGGCCGGTAAGCGCATCCACTTTGGATCCCGTTGCGCGCGCGAGTAATTGCCGCCAAGTGAACTGAATTGTGGCCGGAATGAAGATCACTGCACACAGGACGACGTCCGTGCGTGCGATCACGCTGGTTGTCGAGTAGTCGCCGTTCGTCAGGCCGAGCACCGTCAGGGCGATGACAAATGTCGTGGCAAAGGCGAGATGGAAGGCCAACCAGCGGTAATCGAGAAAATAGGTGAAGTAGGCGCCGGTGGCGACAAAGAGTGCCGCGCCGAAAAGGGCGGCGTTATGGCTGGTGAAGGTGATGAGAATCGAGGCAGTTCCGAGATCCGCCCACAGACCGTAGAGCTTGAGCATGCGTGAACCTCTGATTCGGCCGACAAACCAGAGAATCGTGGGGATCAGGTTGACGGTCGCAATGCCGACGAGCCAACTGCGCGCAAACGGTCCGTCCGGGCCCTCCCCGCTAAGGAGAAACAGGAACGCCACGATCGAGAAATTGAGTGAGCAGAATCCGATGGTGAGACGGACGAGACGTAGTACGGAGCCTCGTCCGGACTTCGATCCCCACAGCATCACCGTGGACGAAACCGGCCAGGTATGCAGGAGCGGGTCCATCAGATTCCTTCGCCGAGCAAATTGCGGTTAATTCACCGCAAAGTATGTCAGGCCATGTTGATTCACGCGTCAACTTGGCAGGGGGCGTCACGCGGTGGAGTTGCCCGCAACTCTCTCTGTCGCACTGTTCAGGCATTTGCCGTGCGTGAGTGTGAGGTACGCCTCGAGTTTCCGTGCCGTGTGTTCGATCGCACAATATTGCAGACCTCTGCAAAGTTGCAGAGCTCTGCAAGTTCGGTACCGTGTTGGGGTGATCATCGAACAAGGCCTTCGTGACCGCAAGAAGGCAGCAACCCGTGCCGCACTCAGCGGCGCGGCAGCACGGCTCGCTCGTGCGCTGGGAATCGAATGCGTCACCGCTGACGCAATCGCCTCCGAGGCCGGAGTGTCGACGAGGACGTTCCACAACTACTTCTCCAGCAAGGAGGAGGCAGTGCTCGCCAGTTTCGAGGAATCGGTGACTTTGTGGATCGAGGCGCTTGCGTCACGGCCCGCGGACGAACCTATTCTCGATGTCCTTGAAGAGCTTGTGGTCGAAATCGTGAACGACTCAGGTCCGAGTGGGAGTGAGAAGGCAAGTATCTGGCTGCTGTCGGATTCGAGTCCCGCGCTCTACCGGGATGCCGCAGACATGCATCAGCGGATCAACCGTGCAGTAGTTCAGGCATTGGCGGAACGCACCGGCACCGACGCCGAGAAGGACCTGTACCCGACGCTCCTCCTGGGAGCGGTGGGCGGAGCCGCTAAATCGGTGATCGACGTCTGGACTGGCGGAAAGTCGGAGGCTTCCAGTCCGGAAGAGTTGGTTCACGACGCTTTTCGGCAGATTCGTGCCGGGTTGCCCGCGCCGCCGCCTGCCCCTGAGATGTCGCGTCCCTGAGATGTCTCGTCTCTGAGCCCCACACGTAATACCTGTCCACGTACACGCACCGAAACAGCAAGGAGCCCGTCGTGGCCACCTATCTTTATCGGATCGGCAAGTTCGCCTACCGGCGAAAAGGCGCGGTCCTCAGCGTTTGGCTGATAATCCTGGTCCTGATGGGCGTCGGGGCAGCGACTCTGTCCGGCCCCACCAAGGATTCGTTCTCCATTCCGGGAACCCCGGCGCAGCAGGCGCAAGACCTGATGGCGGAGCGTTTTCCCGACGCGCCCAATCCTATGGATTCGCTGAGCGCGCGATACGTAGTGCAAGCTCCGGCAGGCACGACGCTGGCCGATCCGGCGAACGTCAAGGCCATGGACGACATGCTCGCGAGTATTCGTGGCATCGACAAGGTCGCCGACTCTGCCAAGGTGGACCCGGCGACTGCCACTCCGGAACAGGCCGCGAAGGCGTTGGTCAATCCGGTTACCGGCAACGACTCCATGGTTGCGATGTTCAAGGAAAAGGCTGCTGCGGCTGGAACTTCCGAGACACAGGCCGTGGACGACGCGCGTGCGTTGTCGCCGCTCAGTGCCGACGGCACAGTCGGGTACGTCGAGGTTCCGTTCAGCGGTGACTTCGCCGATCTCGATCAGGCGTTGCGTGATTCGATCAACTCCGCAGCCGATGTCGGTCGGGCCGAGGGACTCAACGTCCAGGTCAGTGGTTCTGCTGCTCAGGAAGCGGAGATGCCCGGTGGTGTCACCGAGCTGATCGGTATCGCCGTTGCCGCTGTCGTTCTGGCCATCACGTTCGGTTCGCTTGTGGCCGCGGGGCTTCCGCTCCTCACCGCGATCATCGGTATCGCTATCGGCAGCCTCGGAATCACGGTTGCCACCGGATTCATGGATCTCAGTTCGATGACTCCGACGCTGGCGATCATGATCGGTCTGGCCGTGGCGATCGACTACTCGCTGTTCATCATGTCCAGGTTCAGGCATGAGCTCACCCTTACCGACAACCGTGCCGAAGCAGCAGGTCGCGCCGTCGGAACCGCCGGTTCCGCAGTGGTATTCGCTGGTTTGACGGTCATCATCGCGCTGGTTGCCTTGCGAGTCGTCGGCATCCCGTTCCTCTCCGATATGGGTGCGGCAGCGGCCTTTACCGTGCTGATCGCGGTTCTGATCGCCTTGACCTTGCTGCCTGCGATCCTGGGTATGTTCGGACGCAAGGCTTTTGCCGGCAAGATTCCCTTCCTCAGCAAGCGCGCAGAGGAGTCCGAAGACGAAGATTCGGGCAAGCCGAAGTTGGCTCTGCGCTTCATCAGTGCCGTCGTCCGTCGTCCGCTCGTGCCGCTGATCGGTGGAGTAGTGCTTCTGGGCGCATTGGCTCTGCCCGCAACGGGATTGAGCCTGGCACTGCCGTCGGAGGCCACCGGTGACCCGGCGACCAGTGCGCGTCAGGCATACGACCTGATCGACGAGGGCTTCGGTGACGGTCGCAACGGACCGCTCATCGCCGTTGTCGACGCGAAGGGGGCCAGCGTTCCCGCCGGGGAGGCCTTTGCGGAGGTCGTCTCGACCATCTCGGGCTTCGATGACGTCCAGAACGCACAGGTCGTCGGGGTCAACGAGGCCGGCGACACCGCGCAGGTACTGATCACTCCGAAGAGTGGTCCGACCGACCCCGCCACGATGGATCTGGTGTCCAGCCTTCGTGGAGCCGAAGGCGGACTCAACGATTCGATCGGCGTCAGCTACGGCATCACCGGTCAGACCGCACTCGAAGGCGACGTCTCGGACACGCTGAAGGATGCATTGGTGCCCTACCTGGCCGTCGTAGTCGGCCTTGCATTCATCTTGTTGCTCTTGGTGTTCCGTTCGATCCTGGTTCCGCTGACGGCGACGCTCGGCTTCCTGCTCAGCGTGCTCGCGACATTCGGTGCGACGGTGGCGATCTTCCAGCACGGTTGGTTGGGCATCATCTCGAACCCGCAACCACTCGTGAGTTTCATGCCGATCTTCCTGATCGGTGTGGTGTTCGGACTCGCGATGGACTACCAGGTGTTCCTCGTGACGCGTATGCGTGAGGAGTACGTCCACGGCGCGAGCGCGAAGGAGGCCGTGACCATCGGCTTCAACCATGGCGCCCGGGTCGTCAGTGCGGCCGCGGTCATCATGATCTCCGTGTTCGGTGCCTTCATCGCGGAACCGAACTCGTTCATCAAGTCGATCGGCTTCGCGCTTGCCGCGGCGGTGTTCTTCGACGCCTTCATCGTGCGCATGGTGATCATCCCGTCCGTCATGGCACTGCTCGGCGACAAGGCGTGGTGGTTGCCGAAGTGGCTGGACAAGATTCTGCCGAACGTCGACATCGAGGGTGAGAAGCTCAGCAAGGCCCTCCGTGAAGAAAAGGAAGCGGAGCTTCAGTCCGCATCTGCTTGATCTCTGCTGTGCGCCTTTATTAACCCCCCGCGGTTAATAAAGGCGCACAGCAGTTTTGTGTATCGAAATATCCAGCGGCACATGTCGGCCAGGATTGGTAACCTTCGCTCACTATGCTGATCAGGCTGCTGCGCACTTATCTGACGCCGTACCGGGGTGAACTCACGGGCGTTGTCGTCCTGCAGTTTATTTCGACTATGGCGGCCCTTTACCTTCCGAGTCTCAACGCCGACATCATCGACAACGGCGTGACGAAAGGCGACACCGGCTACATCCTCTCCACCGGCGGGATGATGCTGATGGTCACGCTCACGCAGATCCTGTGCTCGGTGGGTGCCGTCTTCTTCGGTGCGCGAGTCGCCATGGGCGTCGGACGCGATCTCCGGGCTTCGGTGCTGCATCAGGTCGGGACGTTTTCGGCCCGAGAGGTCGGGCACTTCGGTGCGCCTTCGCTGATCACCCGCAACACCAACGACGTCCAGCAAGTGCAGATGATGGTCGTGATGAGTTGCACCATCCTCGTCATGGCGCCGATCATGTGCGTCGGCGGCATCATCATGGCTCTGCGCCAGGACCTGAATCTGTCCTGGATCCTGGGGATCAGCGTCCCGCTTCTCGTAGTCTCGATGGGTTTCCTGATTGCCCGGATGGTCCCCGGATTCAGGGTCATGCAGGGCCGCCTCGACGCCGTCAACCGTGTTCTTCGCGAACAGATCACGGGCATCCGTGTCGTCCGAGCGTTTGTACGGGAACCGTACGAGGTAGAGCGTTTCGGCGATGCCAACCGTGAGCTGACGGAGACTGCACTCGGCGTCGGCCGCCTCATGGCACTGATGTTCCCGCTCGTGATGCTGATCAGCAATGTCACCAGCGTCGCGGTCATCTGGTTCGGTGGCCATCAGATCAACGAGGGCTCGATGCAGATCGGCTCGCTCACCGCGATGCTCAGCTACATCATGCAGATCCTGATGGCCGTCATGATGGCCACTTTCATGGCGGTGATGCTGCCGCGTGCGTCGGTGTGCGCCGAACGTATCTCCGAAGTACTCGACACGGATTCGTCGGTGATTCCGCCCGAGAATCCGGTCCGAGAACTGAAAGACCCGGGAGTCGTCGAACTTCGTGGCGCTCAGTTCCAGTTCCCCGGAGCCGAGGAACCCGTATTGCGCGACATCACTTTCCGCGCCGAACCAGGTAAGACGACAGCGATCATCGGCGGTACGGGATCGGGAAAGACGACTCTGCTCAACCTGATTCCGCGATTGATCGACTCTACTTCCGGATCGGTATCGGTGGGTGGCGTCGACGTCCGCGACATCGACACGGAGCTGCTCTGTTCGGTGATCGGTCTGGTCCCGCAGAAGCCGTATCTGTTCTCGGGCACTGTCGCCACCAATCTCCGCTACGGAAACCCCGAAGCTACCGACGAATGGCTGTGGGAGTGCCTCGAGATCGCCCAAGCCGCCGACTTCGTCCGCGCCATGCCCGAAGGCCTGGACACACCGGTGGCACAAGGCGGTACGACGGTATCGGGCGGCCAGCGTCAGAGACTCGCCATCGCCAGAGCGTTGGTGCGTAAGCCACAGATCTATCTGTTCGACGATTCCTTCTCGGCACTCGACCTCACTACTGATGCGAGGCTGCGTGCGGCGCTCCGGCCGGTCACGCAAGACGCCTGCATCGTCGTTGTCGCGCAGCGCATTTCCACCATCGTGGAAGCCGATCAGATCATCGTGCTCGACGACGGCGCCATCGTGGGGATCGGCACGCACGACGAACTCGTGGTCAGTTGTCCCACCTACGGCGAAATCGTCGCCTCTCAGCTAGCCGTACAGGACGCATCATGAGCAATCGACCGACTTCCTCGCCTCCCATCGGCCCGCCCGGCGGCGGCGATCCCACAAAGAAGGCCATGAACTTCGGCCCTTCGCTCAAACGTCTCCTCGGTCGCTTGAGCCCCGACAAGCCGATCGTCGTCCTGATCTTCGCTTTGGTGACCGCAAGCGTCGTACTTTCCTCGATCGCTCCGAAGATCCTGGGAAACGCCACCAACCTGATCTTCGACGGAATCGTCAGCAAGCAACTCCAGCCGGGGACGACAAAGGAACAGGCTGTCGAAGGATTGCGCGCTTCGGGGCAGGGTCAGCTCGCCGACATGGTGTCCGGCATGGCAGTTGTGCCCGGAACCGGAATCGATTTCGACGCCGTCGGCAAGGTCTTGATGATCGTGCTGCTGCTGTTCGTCTGCGCGTCGCTGTTCAGTTGGCTGCAGGCGTATCTGCTCAACATCGTGGTCCAGCGAACCGTTCGTCGTCTGCGTGAGGACGTCGAGCAGAAGATTCACCGACTTCCCTTGCGGTACTTCGATACCCATGCCCGCGGTGATGTTCTCTCACGCGTGACCAATGACATCGACAACGTCGCGCAGAGCTTGCAGCAGACCCTCAGCCAGTTGGTCATGTCGGTGATGACCGTCCTGGGCATTCTGGTGATGATGCTGTGGATCTCACCGCTGCTCGCCTTGATCGCGGTGGCAACTGTTCCGCTGTCGATCATGGTGACGGCGTTCATCGCGAAGCGTTCACAGAAGCACTTCGTGGCGCAGTGGAAGAGCACCGGCGGAATCAACGCGCAGGTCGAGGAAGCATTCAGCGGCCACGAGTTGGTCAAGGTGTTCGGTCGCCAGCAGGAGGTCGAGGAGCGCTTCCGCAAGCAGAACGAGGATCTGTACGAGTCCAGCTTCAAGGCGCAGTTCATTTCCGGTCTGGTCATGCCGGCCGTGATGTTCCTGGGCAACCTCAACTACGTCGCCATCGCAGTGGTGGGTGGCATGCGCGTCGCATCCGGAACGATGACGCTCGGCGATGTGCAAGCGTTCATCCAGTACTCGCGGCAGTTCACCCAGCCGCTCACGCAGATAGCGTCGATGACCAATCTGCTGCAGTCCGGCGTCGCTTCGGCCGAGCGGGTCTTCGCGCTGCTCGACCAAGACGAGCAGTCGGAGGACCCGAAGAGCGCGAAGTCGCCCACGGTCGACAAGGGTCGCGTCAAGTTCGAGAACGTCACCTTCAGTTACAAGCCGGAACAGCCGCTGATCGAGGACCTGTCCCTGACTGCCGAGCCGGGCCAGATGGTTGCGATCGTCGGACCCACCGGCGCCGGCAAGACCACCCTCGTCAACCTCATCCTGCGGTTCTACGAACTCAATTCGGGCCGAATCACTTTGGACGGCATCGACATCGCCGACATGACACGAGACGATCTGCGCTCACGGATCGGCATGGTTCTGCAGGACGCATGGCTCTTCGGTGGAACCATCCGCGAGAACATCGCCTACGGCAAGCCTGGTGCCACCGACGAGGAGATTCGTCGCGCGGCCGAGATGAGCTACGTCGACAAGTTCGTGCACTCTCTGCCTGAGGGTTACGACACGGTCATCGACGAGGAAGGCAGCAACGTCAGTGCCGGCGAGAAGCAGCTCATCACCATCGCCCGCGCCTTCATCTCGCAGCCGTCCATCCTGATCCTCGACGAGGCGACCAGTTCGGTGGACACACGCACCGAACTGCTGGTCCAGAGCGCCACCGCGGTTCTGCGCAACGACCGCACCAGCTTTGTCATCGCGCACCGTCTTTCGACAATTCGTGATGCGAACCTGATCGTGGTGATGGAGGAAGGCCGGATCGTGGAGCAGGGGAGCCATGAGGCTCTGCTCGAATCCCGCGGCGCGTACTTCCGTCTGTACAACAGCCAATTCGTGGGCGCGGAGATCTGATGCCTCAGTAGACTGGAGCAGACTTGGTCCGCTGGGTGGACCACATTCTGTGTACTGGAGGCGCTCGGCGATGCATTCGTTGCTGGGGAAAGCGCGCCTGATACTCGATTCCTTCGATGCGGATTCGGGTGCGCTGTCGCTGACCGAACTTGCGAATCGGAGTGGTGTTGCGAAGGCGACGGTGCATCGAATAGCCGGTGAACTGGTGTCTCTTGGTCTACTGGAACGGGTCGGAACCAAGTACAGGTTGGGGTTACGGCTCTTCGAACTGGGGCAGTTGGTTCCTCGTCAACGTATTCTGCGCGAGGTGTCGTTGACGTATGTGCAGGATCTTCACGCGGCGACCCGGGAGACGGTTCACCTCGCGATTCGCGACGGCCTCGATGTTCTGTACATCGACAAGATCTCCGGTCATCACGGGGTGGACCTGCCGTCGCGGGTGGCCGGCCGGCTGCCGATGTATGCCACGGCAACCGGCAAAGCGATACTCGCGTACTCACCGGATTCCGTTTTTCGAGCGGTGACAGGCAACGGATTTGTCGAGTTCACCGATCGGACGGTGAACTCGGAAGACGGGTTACGTAGGCAACTCGACGCTGTTCGTTCGCAGCAGTTGGCGGTCGAGACCGAGGAGGTTCGCCTGGGAACATCGAGTATCGCTGCCCCGATCTTCGGTGGACTTGGTGAAGCAGTTGCCGCGATCGGTGTGTCGAGTCCGCGGTATCGAATGGACACCGAGCGTTTTGCCGAACCGTTGCGCGCGGCGGCCGCGGGAATCAGCCGGAAGGTATCGGTTCTCGAACGCTCGGCATAACCGTTTTATCGACGCACGCAGAGCAGCGCGATCACGCCGAGAACCGAAGCCCCGGTCATGGAGATGGCCACGGCAAGACTGGTGTTGCCGAGAAGACCGACGATGGGCGCAACAACAGCGGCAGCGCCGAACTGCGCAAATCC
>NZ_BAAILK010000047.1:156651-211273 GCF_054589475.1 Rhodococcus sp. no. 34 | reverse complement strand
CGGCTTCTCCGTGGCGGGACAGTGCAACCGCCGGTGCGTTGGGCATGACAAAACCCGTTGCGCAGAGCATCAGCAGGATGGGGACGGCAAACCCGACGAAGCCCCACGAGTCGGTGGCGGCAACAACAACAAATGCAGTGCCGACGGCACTACTGCCCCACATCGCCCAGATCGTGATGGAATTCGGCGACCACCGGCCGAGGAGCACGACGTTGAGCTGGGACGAACCGATCAGAACGACGGCACCGCCGGCAAAGGCAAATCCGTATGCGGTGGCGCTCAGTCCGAACTGTTCCTGCATCACGTAGGACGACGCGGCGATGTACGACCACAGAACGCCGCGGCCGAGACCGCACACAAGTACCAACACCATGAAGTGGGCATCACGGCCGAGCGCAATGTAGTTTCGCGCGATGGCGCCGATGCCCTTGCCCGACCGATTCTCGGGTGGAAGTGTCTCCGGAAGCGATACCGCCGCGAGCGCGATCATGGCGATGCCCAGGACGAAGAGAGCGAGAAAGACTCCGCGCCACTGTGTTACGGACATCAGTGCCCCACCGATGGAGGGGGCCAGGATGGGCGCTACGCCCATGACCAACATCAGTCGCGAAAGTACAACCGCCGCATCGTGTCCGGTGAAGAGATCACGAACGATTGCCATCGCGATCACGCCCGTCGCGGCGGCGCCGAAACCTTGAAGGGTTCGCAGCGCAGTGAGGACTTCGATGGACGGAGCAAAGAAGCAGGCCAACGACGCGCCGACGTGAATTACTGTGCCCACGAGCAGGGGACGTCGACGTCCGTAGATGTCGGACAGTGGGCCGATGAGCAACTGGCCGAAAGCCAGACCCAGCAGGGTGCCGGTCAGGGTCAGCTGAACCATCGTGTCCGACGTGCCGAATTCCTGCGTGATCTGCGGCAGCGCAGGAAGATACATGTCGACGGTGAGCGGCCCGAGGGCGGTGAGAATTCCGAGAAGCAGTACCAATCGGATCCGTGCACCGCCCGTCGGGGCGATCACCGTTCGTTCAGTTGTGCTGTTGGTCAAGGAAACCCGAAACTACACTGTAGTAGTCGTATGGTCGCTCTTCCTGAAGATGATGCGACGCCTTGTCCATGATGTAGAGATGGCCATGGGGAATCATCCGCGCCAGCATGAGCGGGTAGTCCGGGGTGAGGAACGCGTCGTGCATGCCCCAGGCGAAGAGCGTCGGCGCCTGGATCTGGCCGAGTTCAGCTGTGAGATCCTGCCAATCGCCACGAGGTGAGTCCGCCGAGGCAGCCAGGGCCATTTCTTCGGGGTCGAGACTTTGCTCGTATCGCATCTGGAGAGTTTCGGTGGGCAACTTCGATCCGTCGAACCATTCGAGACTGGTGATCAAGGTGCGGAGTTTTTCGAGGGTGGGGCCGGTGCCGCCGTAGTAGACGTCGCGGGCGTTGCGGCCACGACGGCCATCCTCGGGGAGCGGCGCGAGTGGTCCGTAGAAGACGGGCATGCTGCCCGTGATCACCAGGGAGCGAACGCGTTCCGGGTACTTTGCCGCAAGATTGAGCGCTATGGTGCCGCCCCACGAGTTGCAGACGAAGTCTGCGCGTTCGATTCCGAGCTCGTCGAGCAGGGCAACCATCTTGGCGGCGTGGAAGTCCCACATGGGGCCGGTGATGGTGCACTTGTCGGACCGACCGTATTGCAGGAGATCAACGAGAATCGCTCGTCGATCCGAGGCGAAGAGCGGTGCCACCGGCCCGAAGTCGGACCACGCAGTGCAGCCGGGGCCGCCTCCGTGCAGGAAAATCGTGGGGTCGCCCTCGCCGAGGTCGTAGTAATGGAATGTGACGCCATCTGCTTTGGCGTACAAGCTCTTCGGTTGATCAGCCATGGCTATACCTGACCTCGAGGTGAGCGGTATGGGAAGTATTGCGGTCCGGCAGGCGAACCCGGTTCGTGGCTGTGAGACTTCCGAATGCCTAGCGTGCTGGCATGAGAACAGAACTCGAGCATGCGCGTGATCGCGCGGAGGCGATGATCGGTACGCGGGAAACGAGAGAGCTGGGAACGGTGCGTCCGGCGGAGTCGGTTGCGTTTGCGGTTGCCGCCGCCGAGACGGACTCCCGGTTTCTCGACCCGGAGCACCCGGCATTTGCCGTCCATCCGATGTATCTGCCTTCGCTTTTGCGAGGACCGCAAGGCGGCTCCGATCGAGAGTACCGAGCAGACGGCATGTTTCGTGACGAAGTGCCGGGCACAGACGGTATCGACGTGCGCTTGATGGCGGGCGGGCAGAGTGTGACGTTTTTGCGACCCGCCCCGTTGGGTGAGGATGTCGTCGTAGGGCGAGTACTCGATACCGTGACGACCAAGGGCCGGGCTCCGGACGAGTTTCTGCTGCTCTCGGTCACCAAGACTTACCGGGGTGCGCAGTCCGGCGCATTTGCCGAGGTCGTCGAGAAGTTCATCGTCCGATGACCGAAACAGTAGTGGTGGGCACGCCGATCGAATCGGTGACCTTGGTCTGCGATCCGGTTCGGATCCTTCGATTCGGGGCGTCGACGCACAATTCGCACCGTATTCACTACGACGCCTCTTATGCGCAGACGGAGGGGTTGTCCGCACCGGTGGTCATGGCCCAGTTGCAGGGCACGCTGTTCTTTCGTGCCGCGTCACACTTTGCCGGTGGATACGAAGGAGTTGTGTCCGTCTCCTGGCAGAATCGTGCGCCCGCGCCTGTCGGAACCACGCTCGAGGTGTCGGGTGAAGTATCCCAAATCGACAGTGACCAACTGACTTTGGCGTTGCGGGAGTATTCGGACGATGGCGTGCTGTGTGCCGTCGGAACCGCTGTGGTGGTCCGGGTCTGCTGAGCGAACCGAATCCGTTGGCGTAGACCGCAATCTCACCCAAGATCTGTTTCATTCAAACGTTCAGTGTCGAGAGGACTTCACATGACTGGTGTCGAGGCGTCGGAAGCCACGTTCGCGCTGCCCGAGCGGCCACGAGCGGCCGGTCGGCAGGATTGGACGGCATGGCCGGGTTACAACGCAGCCGGCAGCGGATACCGCGGTTACTGGTACCCGGTCACGTGGTCGAACCACATCACCAAAGACCCCAAGAGCTTCACCATCTGTGGTGAAAAGCTGGCGATCATCCGCGACGCAGGCAAGGCATATGCCCTGCACGATCGGTGCCCGCACCGCGGCGTTCCGCTGTCCGAGGGCGATCAGCAGTTCCCGGGAACCGTCAGCTGCCCGTACCACGGCTGGACGTACCGGCTCACCGACGGCAAGCTGGCCGCGGTCATCACCGACGGTCCGGATTCCAAGATCTGCGGCAAGCTGAACGTCCAGACCTATGCGATCGAGGAGCGACTCGGTCTGGTGTGGGTGTACATCCCGATCGCCAACGAGCCGGCGCCGTCCATCGACGACCAGTTGCCGCGTGAGCTGGTGGAGAACAAGGGTATCGTCGGTGGTCGGATTCAGCCCCGAGAAGGTAACTGGCGCTTCGCATGTGAGAACGGTTTCGACGAGGGACATGCGAAGTACCTGCACCGCACCGCATTGTGGCGTCTGTTCAAGCCGATGCCGACGTGGAACATCACGAGCATCGTTCCGGAGGGACGCTGGATCTACCGCGTGCAGGAAGAGGTGTACTGGGAGGCGGAATTCCCGGGCGTGGGAACCTGGACGAACAAGCGGTGGTGGAAGAAGAAGCCGGACGAGACGCAGATTTCGCAGATCGGAAACGTCGGCGCCGGTCTGGACGTCAATCCTGTGATCGCAGCTCAGAACTTCCCCGGTTTTGCTTCACTGTCCATGCCGGGTGTCCTGCGCATCGCGTACCCCAAGTTCATTCACTACGAGTTCTACGTCCCGGTGGACGAAGACAACCACAAGTACGTCGGCCTCATGGTCAACTTCGTCTCCGGCGCAGCAAAATTGGGCTTCTACGCCAAGTACCTCGGCGCGATCCGCTGGCTGTTCCACGGTCAGTTCTCGGGTCAGGATGCGTGGATGGTCGAGGTCACCGACGCGCCGCCGGAGAAGCTGTACCGACCGGACGTGTCGCTGACGACGTGGCGAAATCTGGCAGAGGAAGAGTACGCCGAGAAGATCGCCGACGCGGCCAAGCACACCCCCAAGGCGCCGGTCAGGCCCACCCGAGAGCGCCGGACGCCAACGCCCCGCTCGGCCCCTGTCGCCGACGCTCAGATTCCCACCGGCACCAGCGAATAGGAGAGATACATGTTCAAGATTCTGACGGCTGTTGCTATCGGTGCCGCTGTTGCAGTGGCAGTTCCCAAGCTGTGGCAGCTGGCCGGCGAGCGCAGCAATACTCAGGTACATCAGGTCAATCCATGACCACTGCGAGGGCCGATGCTCTCGCAGGCCTAGGCGACGAGCGCCGGGAATGGGTCGAGCGAGCCTACGCCCATGTCGATCGTGCGCGATTGCGGGATCTCGCCACTTCGGTGGTGAACATTCCCAGCCCGACGGGTGACGAAGCACCGCTGGCCCGCCACATCACGGCGGTCCTGGCAGCGTCGGGCATCGAGGCCCACACAATGGATCTCGATGATCGGCAAGCGAACTCGTGGGGAAGGCTCCGCGGTGACGGGTCCGGACCGGACCTGTTGCTGTATGCGCCGATCGACACCGTCACGACGGGCGATCCGGCGGAAGACCTGCCGTGGGTGGGAAACGAGCTGCGAGCGGATCTGACGCCGCACGCTCAGTTCGACGAGAACTACGTGATCGGATTGGGTGCGTCGAACCCCAAAGGCCACGCCGTCTGCATCGTCGCAGCGGCCGAAGCAATTGCCGCAGCGGGTATTCCGCTCCGCGGGGACCTGGTACTCGGATTCGGCGCCGGCGGTATGCCGACCAATGCCCGCCCCGGTGTCGGAAACCCCCGACGCAACACCGGCCAGGGCGTCGGCTGCTCGTTCCTCCTGGAACAGGGAGTGTGGGCGGACTGCGCGTTGATCGCCAAGCCCGGCTGGACAGTTTCCTGGGAAGAAGTGGGACTGGCCTGGTTCGAGATCACGGTGCACGGTCTGCACACCTACGTCGGCTCGCGCCACCGGTTGCCGTACCGCAACGCGATTACCGCAGCCGGCGAGGTGGTCGCCAAGTTGGAGGAATGGTTCCCGAAGTACTCGGCGGCGCATCAGGACGGTTTGGTTGCGCCGCAGGGGATCGTTGCCAACATCCGCGGCGGGTGGGAGCGAACAGCGTCGTTTACCCCCGAGCAGGTGCGCCTTACCGTTGATCTGCGGCTCAGCCCGCGGACGACGCCCACCGCAGCCAAGCGTGAACTCAAAGCTGTCGTGGCGGAGATTGCACAATCGTTGGATCTGCAGATCGACGTCGAACAGGTTCTTGCCATCCCCGGTGAGGGTTCCGACCCTCGAATGTGGTTGCGCCGTGCCGCAGTCGACGCGTGGGAAGCTGCCGAAGGAGAGCCGCATCAGGACTTCTTCGACGCGAGTGGAGCCACCGACGCAAACATCCTGCGCAGCCGCGGCATCCCGACGATTCGGGTGGGTATGCCCAAGGTGGTCGACGCACCGTTCGAGGTGGACTTCGCGATGGGGATGAACACTGTGGATCTGGCTGCGGCGGAGAGATTTACGAAGTATCTGATCCGAGTGGCCCTCGACACCGTCACCCGCTCGCTCGAGGAAGTAGGAATCGACTGATGGCGAAGATAGTTCTGGGTATCGGTGCCTCCCACAGCACCTTGATGAACACCCATTGGGAAGAGACGACGCACAAGGCGGAGGCCGAACGCTTCCGGGACGCGCTGTATCTGAGCCGGGAGAAGATCGCGGCGTCGAAACCCGATGTTGTCTTGATTCTCGGCTCCAACCACTTTCGTGGTTTCTGGCTGGATCTGATTCCGGCGTTCACTCTCGGCGTCGGAGAGTGCATTTCCAGTGGCGAGTCAGGAACACCCAAGGGGCCGCAACGGGTCGACGTGGAGTTCGCCAGGCACCTTGCAAACGAGCTGATCGAAGGTGGCCGGTTCGATCTTGCCTACTCGGCGCGATTGCAGATCGATCATGGTCAGTCTCACGCGATTCAGTACCTTCTCGACGGAATCAACGTTCCGATAGTTCCGTTGGTGGTCAACGTATTCGCACCGCCTCTCCCGACGTTCAAGCGATGTGAGGAAGTGGCGAAGGCCCTGCGCGATGCCGTTGCGTCGTATCCGGCGGATACCCGCGTCGTGGTGATCGCGTCCGGCGGACTGTCTCATCGTCTGCCCTGGCCGGACTGGCGTGATCCGCACGGTGAGGACGAGGATTTCATGGTTCAAGCCTGGCTGGACGGCCGGGAGAACTGGTCCGACTACGACGTCCGGCGACGCCAGATCATCCGCGCAGCCGATGCCGCGATCACTCCGGAGTTCGATGACCGCATTCTTGATCTGTTTGCCAGCGGCAAGGCAAGTGAGCTTGCCGAGTTCACGACGCAGCAGATCGAAGACGAGGCGGGCAACGGTGCGCAGGAGCTGCGGACCTGGCTCATGATGGCCGCGATGCTCGACTACGTTCCGGGTGAACGCCTTGCCTACGAAGCGATTCCCGAGTGGCTCACCGGTATGGGTGTCACGATTCTCGATCCAGCTGGAACGACCAGCGCAACAACATAATCTGCACCTTCAGTAAAGGAAGTTTCTCTGATGACAATCTGGAACGAACTTGCCGGACTCGATTTCGAGTTGACGACCGTCGACGCCGGCGGTGTGCCCACGCGCTCTCTGCAGGCAGGATCCGGTGACGAGGCCGTGATCTTCCTGCACGGCACCAGCGGACACCTCGAGGCATTTGCACGCAATATTGCACCGCACGCCGAGTCTTACCGGGTTCACGCGATCGACATGCTCGGCCATGGTTACACCGGCAAGCCTGACTACCCGTACGAGATTCCGCGCTACGTCGAGCATTTGGTGAACTACCTCGACGCGGTCGGACTGGACCGTGTGCACTTGGTGGGCGAAAGCCTCGGTGGTTGGGTCGCTGCCTACCTGGCCAGCGAGCAGCCCGAACGTGTTCTGTCGCTGCAGTTGCTGGCAGCAGGTGGAACAGTCGCGAACCCGGTAGTCATGGAGCGCATCAAGACGTCGACCGCGAAGGCCGTCCAGAGCGACGACATCGAATTGACCCGCGCACGTATGCAGTTGCTCATGCATGATCCCGCCGATGCAACCGAGGAATTGGTTCAGGCTCGTCACCGGATCTACCATCAGCCTGATTTTGTCGCCAACATCCACAACCTCCTTTCCTTGCAGGAGATGGAGGTTCGCCAGCGGAACCTGCTGCGCCCGGATCGAATGGCACTCATCAAGGCGCCGACTCTTGTGGTCTGGGGTCAGGAAAATCCGTTCGGTGATGTTCCGGAAGCGAAGAAGATGGCCGAGGATATTCCGGGCGCTCAGCTCGAACTCTACTCGGAGTGCGGTCACTGGCCGCAGCACGAGCAGGCAGCGAAGTACAACCCGCTGAGCCTCGAGTTCTTGGCAAAGGCATCAGCCAGCGCGAAGGCAGCTATCTGAGAAGTTCCTGCCAAATATACTGCTGCGTAATGGAGCCGGCCTCTCGATCGGGAGGCCGGCTTCCGCGTTTTCGAAGGTACAGTCATCGTCTTACCGCGAAGGAGTTCTCGTGAAGAAAGTACTTCTGCTGACGGCCGACGCCGATAACGGACTCGGTACCGCAATCCGTGACGCCGTCGGGGGTGAGGCGGAGGTAGTTCGATTACCCGAACGCACCACGGGGGCGCTCCGTGCGGAGTTGCCGACATGCGACGTCGTGGTGGGGGACTGGAGTGGTGATCTGCCACTGGGCAAGGAGGAAGCAGAGCTCGGCCGGAATGTGCTCCTCGTCCAACAGCCCGGTGCCGGAACCAATTTCATCGATGCGGAAGCCTGGCGCGCCGCCGGAGTTCCGGTGGCGAATACCCCCGGTGCAAACGCGAATTCGGTTGCGGAATGGGCAGTGCTCGCGGCAGGTGCGTTGTGCCGCTCCATGTTCTGGGCGCACAACGAGGTTACCGACGGTCGATGGCCACAGGAATCCATCCTGACGCGCGATTGCCGCGATCTGGCGCAGCGCCGGGTCGGCGTCGTAGGTGTCGGTTCGATCGGCCGCCGGTGTGCAGAATTGTTTGCCGCATTCGGTTGCGACGTCTACGTCACCGCGCGTTCGAGACTGCGTGACACTGTGGCTGCGACGTTTGTGTCGCTCGACGAGTTACTACCTCTCGCGGATGTCCTGGTGCTGGCCGTCCCGCTTACGGAATCAACTCGGGGACTGATCAATTCCCATCGAATTGCGCAGTTGCCCACCGGGTCGATCGTGGTCAATGTGGCGCGCGGCGCTGTCGTCGACGACGCGGCATTGGCGCGTGCCTTGCGTTCCAGGCATGTCGGCGGCGCTGCCCTCGACGTGTTCGACGTTGAACCACTACCGATTTCGAGCCCGCTCCGTGGATTCGATTCGACCCTCCTGAGCCCGCACGTCGCCGGCGGCAGCGCCGGAGCGCGTGCGTCGATCTACTCGATGACGGCGCAGAATGTCGCCAGTGCGCTGCGCTCGCAGACAATTCGGTGGACATTGTGATTCGGTGGACATTGTGATCGAAGGCCGTGTTACCGCAGTATTTCGGTCCGCACGTTCCTCCAGGTGCAGTGTTTCGCCGAGGTAAGTTCCTGTCCCCGGTCCGCACGGTGGACCCGGTTGGTTCTCGGGTGTAGGTACGCACGGCTAGGTTTGCTCTCCACGACCCGCAACTGCGGCACAGATCACAAACAAAGGTGTGAGTAGATGGCCTCGCTGTCAAAGTTTGGAAGGACTGCTCTTGTTTCGGCTGCGCTGCTGCTGACCGTTGCAACCGGCGCATGCAGCCGCCCGGCGACGCAAAGCACAGCTGATTCCGCCGGAAGTGGACCACTGCGTATCGCAGTCGGAATCGATGCTTCCTACGCTCCGTTCTTCGTGGCGGATCAGGAAGGCATGTTCGACGCCGCCGGTTTGGACGTCGAACTCGTCCAGTTCGGTCGTGGTGGCGAGGCCGTCGACGCACTCTCGACCGGGCAGGTCCAGATCGCCGGTAGCTCAGATACGACAACGATCGCCCAGTTGCGTCAGAATCCGTCGTTGCGTGCGATGTACTCGTACGAGGCGTCCGGTGACTACATCAAGGTCGTGCTGCGTAACGGTGTCGACTCACCGGCTGCGATCAAGAAGATGGGCATCGTCCCGGGTCTCAGCCAGATTTCGACGGACAAGTACCTCGCTGCCAACTCCATTGCCCCCGGTTCGGTCGAGATGATCTCGGCGACCCCGACGGACATGCCCGCACTGCTCAGCCGCGGCGACATCGACGGGTTTGTCCTGTGGGAGCCGTGGCCGGCCACCGCCCTGGATCAGGGGACCGGCCACGTAGTGGCAGTAACCGGAGACTACGGCTGGTTCTATCATCATTGGGCGATCACGACGGCTCCGTGGTTGTCGGCCAACGAAGAGACAGCGCGAACCGTCGCGAAGGTGCTCGACGAGGCAACGCGCAAGGTCGAGTCGGATCCGGGCGTGGCAGCGTCCGCGACCAAGGCGGCTGTGAACGTCAGCGAGGATCAGACTATTGCCGCGGTGGACGAGATCGACTTCGCCGTGGTGAATCTCGAAGCTGCGGATGTCGAGTCGGCACAGTCGATCGTAGATTTCTACAAGTCGATCGGTGTACTCAGCGAACAGCCGGATCTCGAATCGGCAATGCTTCTGGATTGGTACAAGGATGGTGCACAGTGAGTATCGCAACAAGTAATTCAACGTCTAGCTCGGCAAATAGCGCGGGCGCAGGTGGTCCAGGCAAAAAGAACACCGGTGTTGCCATCGACGTGGTCGACCTCGGAATCAGCTTCGGCGCGGCGGAGATCGTCGCCGGAATCGACATGCACGTGCAGCCAGGTGAATTCGTCTGTCTGCTCGGTCCGAGCGGCTGCGGCAAGTCGACGCTGCTGTCGTCCATGGCCGGCTTCGTGGAACCTAGCGCCGGCGAGATCGTGTGCGACGGAGATGTCGTCGACGGCAGTAACCGCCACGCAGGCATGGTGTTTCAGAGCTCCGAAGCGTTGTTCGAATGGATGACCGTGAGCCAGAACGTGGCCTACGGCCCCAGGATGCGTGGAGCGAACCGCAGCGAGCAGACGAGTATTGCGGCCGAGTATCTCGCGATGGTCGGCTTGCCCCACGCGGGTGCGAAGTTCCCCTCGCAGCTGTCCGGTGGTATGCGGCAACGTGTTCAGATCGCACGAGTTCTTGCCAACCAGCCGTCGTTGGTTCTCATGGACGAGCCGTTCGGTGCGTTGGACGCTCAGACTCGTCAGGTTCTGCAGACCGAACTCGACCGTATCTGGCGGCACACCCGCTGCACCGTGGTGTTCGTGACTCACGATATCGACGAGGCGCTGACGTTGGCTGACCGTGTGATCGTGATGTCGGCCGGCCCGCGGGCCCGGATCAAGAGCGTCTACGAGGTCAATGCGGCTCGTCCGCGAGACCGCAACGATCCCGAGGTGATCGAGCTCTACGAGAAGCTGCGGGACGACATTCGGGCAGAAGTGGTTGCGTCGCTGCGGAACCAAGGCATTGAGGAGGACGAGCTGTGACGGCTGTAGTGACCGGTGGTTCAGCCGGCGTGAGAACAGCGAAGGTGGCGCAGACAAAAAAGCGTTCGTCGGCGCGGCGATCCAAGATTGTCAAAGCGACGCTGATGTATGCAGCCTCAGCGGCAATCGGTTTGGGTATCTGGTCGTTCCTGGCATGGTGGTACGGGCCGACCACCATTGCATCACCGGCCGAAGTATGGTCGGCGGCACAGGAACTGTGGGAGAGCGGCGTTCTGTGGTCGTCGATCACCGCATCGGGTCAGCGAATTCTCATCGGCTGGTTCCTGGGTGTCGTGATCGGTGCTCCCGTCGGAATTCTGATGGGCCGCATTGCCATCGTGCGACAGCTCCTCGATCCGTACATCGAGTTCTTCCGGTTCATTCCTCCTATTGCGTTTGTCACTCTCGCCGTCGTGTGGTTCGGCATCGGTGAGACGTCGAAGGTTGTTCTGATCTTCTACACCTCGGTATTCATCGTCACGGTCAGCACGATTGCCGCGACTGTTGCGATCAGCGAGAACAAACTTCAGGCAGCGGCAAATCTTGGTGCCAACAAACTTCAGATCATGAAGACGGTGGTCCTGCCCTCGTCGATCCCCGGCATCGTCACCGGCGCTCGCCTGGCGATGGGCAACAGCTTCCTCACCATCGTGTCGGCGGAGATCGTCGCCGCCGACCAGGGTATCGGTTCGATGATCTGGCAGGCTCGAAACTACGGCCGGATCGACTGGACGTTCGTCGGCATCATCGTCCTGGGCATCATGGGCTTCATCTTCGACCGGATCCTCCGCATTCTGTCCTCGCGGTACCTCGCCCGTTACGGCGTCAAATAGTCAGGAGCGCAGCATGAATCACCCGCTGAGCATTGCCGAGCAGGCCGGAATTCCGGGACCGCCCGAGTTCACCGATATCGAGAGTGAGCGGCGTCGTCGCAAGACCGCTGTCATCGGCGGGTATCGGATTTTGTCGAAATTCGGTTTGGACGAGGGAATCTCGGGACATATCACCGCCCGAGACCCAGAAGATCCGGAGACTTTCTGGACTGCGCCGTTCGGGCGGCACTTCTCCCAGGTTCAGCCGGAGGAATTGCTGCATGTGGCGTCGGACGGCGCGGTCATTTCCGGAGACGGACCGCTCAACCGAGCAGCGTTTGTCATCCACAGCAAGGTTCACGAGGCTCGTCCCGACGTCATCGGAGCTGTTCACGCTCACGGTTTGAACGGTAAGGCGTTCTCCTCGCTGCACACCCGCCTCACGCCGATCACTCAGGACGCGTGCGCCTTTCACGAGGATCACTCGATCTACGAGGAGTATCACGGGGTGGCGCTGGACGAAGAGGAGGGGATTCGCATCGCGGATGCCCTCGGATCGAACAAGGCCGTGATCCTCACCAACCACGGTCATCTGACCGTCGGAACTTCCGTGGAGAGCGCAGTGTGGTGGTATGTGTCGATGGAGCGGTCGATGCAGGCGGAGTTGACGGCGCGAGCCGCCGGTGATCCGGTTGTCCTGCACGAGAAGATCGCGGCGCAGACCTACGAAGCAGTCGGCACCGAGAAGGTGGGGTGGTTTGCGTACTCGACCATCATCCAGAAGATCGCAGCAGACGAACCCGAGGTATTCGCGCACTGAATTCTTCGCGCACTGAATTCCTGCGAGCATTGGGCCCGTCGACCGAGAGGTCGGCGGGCCCTTTTCGTGTTGTCCCGCAACTGTTACCGAGGTCTGTTGAGCGGACCGGTTTCATTTGCGTGAGTCCGTCGGCGCAATACCGTATCGAGTGTGAACAAAACGTCTTCCACGGCGACCGACAACGAGATCGGCGTCGATATTCTGATCATTGGTGCCGGCCCCGCCGGGCTGTACGGCGCGTACTACGCAGGCTTCCGCGGCCTCTCGGTTGCCGTGATCGATGCCCTTGCGGAACCGGGGGGACAGGTCAGTGCGATGTACCCGGAGAAGGCGATCCTCGACATCGCGGGATTCCCTTCGGTCAAGGGACGCAACCTCATCGAGGGTTTGATGGCGCAGGCTGCCCCGTTCGATCCGGTGTACCTTCTGGGCATGCAGGCTCGTGAGCTGTCGCATGACGACGACGGCCGGGTGCGGATCACCACCAGCACGGGCCAGGTCGTGGTGGCCGGCGCGGTTGTCATCACCGGCGGCATCGGAACCTTCACCCCGCGTCCGTTGGCGAAGGGTTCGGAGTTCATGGATCGGGGGCTGAGTTACTTCGTCCCGGATTTGTCGGCGCACACCGGGAAAGACGTTGTCATCGTCGGTGGCGGCGACAGCGCGTTCGACTGGGCCGTTCACCTGGAACCGATTGCCAAGTCCGTCACCCTGGTTCACCGGCGAGATCGTTTCCGCGCGCACAAATCCACAGTCGCCAAGGTGCAGGAAAGCAGTGTCCAGGTTCTCGTCAACGCCGATGTCTCGGCGGTACGTGGAAACGGGTGGATCGGCGAGGTCGACATCACCCACAAACAAGACAAGAGCACGTCCACGCTGCTCGCTCAATCCGTCATCGCTGCATTGGGATTCACGGCCGACCTCGGTCCGATGATGGAGTGGGGAATCGAGATCGACAATCGCCACATCGCGGTGAACACACGGATGGAGACGAATGTTCCGCGTGTGTATGCCGCCGGGGACATCACGGACTATCCCGGCAAGGTCCGCTTGATCGCCGTCGGTTTCGGCGAGGCCGCGACTGCGGTGAACAACGCTGCGGCAGTGCTGGATCCGGAAGCAGAAATCTTCCCTGGACACTCCACCGAACAGGAGAGCTAGGCAATGGCATTTGTCATCGGTGAAGCATGCATCGACTACACGGACCGATCATGCATGGAAGAATGCCCCGTGGATTGCATCTACGAGGGTGATCGCAAGCTCTACATCAACCCGAACGAATGCATCGATTGCGGCGCTTGCGAATTGGCCTGCCCGGTGGAGGCGATCACCGTCGACCGGAAAGCAGACCCGGATTTCAACGAAGACAACAAGCGCTTCTTCCTCGAGGTCTTGCCTACCCGTAGCGAGCCCGTCGGAAATCCGGGTGGTTCGGCAAAGATCGACATCGTCGGCGTCGATACCCCGATGGTTGCGGCGTTCTGATGGCTGGCGGCCTGCAACTCGGATACGTTGATTCGTCTTTCGGGCAATTGCATTACG
Source organism: Rhodococcus sp. no. 34 (assembly GCF_054589475.1). NCBI lineage: Bacteria > Bacillati > Actinomycetota > Actinomycetes > Mycobacteriales > Nocardiaceae > Rhodococcus > Rhodococcus sp. no. 34. Next base: position 197,427 of record NZ_BAAILK010000047.1, on the reverse strand, counting down.
CGCAGCAAGGTTCGGGTGAGGCGATTCTCCTGCTTCATCAGGCGCCCCGGTCGTGGGACGAGTTCCGCGAGTTCATTCCACTCCTTGCCGACGACTTCCGCGTTGTCGCGATGGACATGCCGGGGTACGGCAACAGTGCTCCGGTGCCCGGCCCGCAGACCATCGAGACCTATGCGCGAGGCGCGTGGGAATTGCTCGACACCCTGGGCGTCGATCGAGTCACGGTCATCGGTCACCACACCGGTGCGGCAGTGGCGCTCGAGATGGCGGCATCACGCCCCGAGAGGGTGCACGCTGCCGTGCTCTCGTCGTGCCCGTGGACCGACCGCAACTACCGCGAGGGGCACTCGGGACCCGGTGGGATCGACTGCGTCGACCGGGCCGCAGACGGTAGCCATCTGACCAGGCTGTGGGAGATGCGTCGCCCCTACTACCCCGAACCAGGCACCGCACTGCTCGACAGGTTCATCCGAGACGCGCTTGCCTACCGGGTAGATCCGGCGGAGGGGCACAAAGCCTGCGCCCGCTACGTCATGGAGGCGAGAGTCGGTTCGGTGACTGCGCCGGTTTTGCTGATCGGCGCGCAGAAGGATCCCTTCTCGATGCCTAACATTGCGCCGTTGCGTGCACACCTGACGGGTGCGGCAGTGGTGGAAAAGGAGATCGTCGAATCGGGGACCGTCGCACTCGTCGAGGAGCACGCTCCGCAAATTGCATCCGCCGTCCGCATGTTTCTGGAGAATTACGCAGGTAGGCGCCCCGTGTAAACTCTGCGGGACGGGTTCACTGAGCGGACCGTGTGGCGTGCGTCTCATCGTGTCGTCACCATAGTGTCAGTCTCGAAGCACCTGCACCTAACGAGGACCCCGACCGATCTCGGTCGTTGTGGCACTCGGTCTCGGCAGGCTGTCACAGATCGTTCAGGAGGACACTCATGGCCGCTCCACAACAATCCGTCGGGTTCGGATCCGTACTACCCATCGCGTCGGAAACGACCGCTGCATCGCAGCCTGCAGGTGAACTGTCCTCGGTCCTGGGCAAGGCTCGAATGATCTTGGACGCTTTCGACACCGACCACAGTGACCTGTCTCTGACGGAGCTCACCCGGCGCAGTGGGGTCGCGAAAGCGACGGTTCACCGGTTGGCCGGCGAGCTGGTCGAGTGGGGATTGCTCGAGCGCGCGGGTACCAAGTACCGGCTCGGCCTGCGATTGTTCGAGCTGGGCCAATTGGTGCCGCGTCAGCGGATTCTGCGCGACGCGGCGCTGCCGTACATGGAGGACCTACTGCTGGCGACGCAGGAGACGGTTCACTTTGCGGTTCGTGACGGCATCGACGTCCTCTACATCGAGAAGATCATCGGACACCGCGGGCTCAATCAGCAGTCGCGGGTGGCCGGTCGGCTCCCGCTGTACTGCACCGCCACCGGCAAGATCATCCTTGCCTTCTCCCCGCAATCGGTCTTCGACGAGGTAGTCGAGCAGGGTTTCACCGCCTTGACCAGTCGAACGACGATGTCCGTCAGCGTGCTGCGCCAGCAAACCGAGCGGATGCGTAAGGAACAACTCGCGGTGGAGGTCGAGGAGACACGGCTCGGGTACATGAGCGTCGCAGTGCCGGTGTTCAGCGGCCCGCGCACTCTGGCCGGCGCGTTGTCTGTGACAGCGCCGACGGCTCGCCTCAACGTCAGCCGCATCACCGGGGCCCTGCGCACTGCCGGCGCCGGAATCACCCGAAAACTTCATGCCATGAAGTGCACACATTCGCCGAGCGACCCGCTGGCTCTGCGCACGATCTGCAGTCCGGTGATGTGTTCGTTCAACGGTTGCGGCAAGTAGCGAGGCGCGGTCTATCGCCGGGCGCGGAACACGCTCTTCTCGCAGTCCCAGGTGTGTGGGCCGACGCCCCTCTCACGTAGCACTGCTTTCTGTACCTTGCCGGTTTCGGTGAGTGGCAACGTGTCCACGACGTCGATGTACCGGGGAAGTGCAAAGTACGGCAGCTGTTGCTGGGAGAACTCCAGAATCGAAATGGGGTCGAAAGATACTCCGGGGCGCAGTATTACAGTTGCCATGACGTCGTCCTCGGCCAGATCCGACGGTACCGGGAAGACGGCAACCTGACCGACCGACGGATGCAACGCCAGAACGGTTTCCACTTCGGCCCCGGAAATATTTTCACCGCGGCGCCGAATCACGTCTTTGATGCGATCGACAAATCGGAACCAGCCGTCTGCTTCCCGAATCACCCTGTCACCGGTCTGTATCCAACTCTCCGTCGCCGGAATCTCCTCGCCCAGATAGCCCAGTGAACAGGCGCCGGGGATCGTGCTGCGGACCACCAGTTCGCCGGGCTCCCCGTCTGCGGCCGCAGTACCGTCGTTGACGACTGCGGCGTCGTAGCCACTCATCACCCGCCCCATGTACCCGGCCCGCCGATCTCCCGGAAGTGTGCCGATCACGAGATTGGTTTCGGTACTTCCGAATCCGTCCACGAGTTCTACACCGAATCTCTGGGCAAACGGTTCGATCAGATGAGCCGGTGTTGCGGGGGCAAGTGCCACGTGGACGCTGTGCTGTCGGTCTTGCGGCGATGGGTCCGCGTTCATCAACATGGCCACCATCGCACCCAGTAGGTAGTCGACAGTTGCGCCGATCTCGCGAACTTCGCGCCAATGATTGCGGACCGAAAAGCGTTGTCCCAGGAAAAAAGTAGACCCGGCCCAAAGGGACTGAACAAAGGCATTGAGAGCATTGGTGTGAAACAGCGGCAGGCAGTTGTACAGCACATCGTCCCCGGTGAGCCCGAGTGAGGCGCCGACGCCTTTGCCCCACTGCAGGAACTGCGCGTGCGGGCATCGGACGCCTCGGGGCAGACCGGTGGTGCCGGAGGTGAAGAGTATCGCGGCCAGGTCGAGCGGATCGAGGGTCTCGGGCTCACAGCCCGGATGCGAACCGGCAGTGGGGACGCACTGTTCACCCATGACCCACACGGTGCCGTCGAATCCGGCTACAGCGCCTGAGTATTCGGGTGAAACCAGGATCCGTTGTACACCAGCCTGTTCGAGTGCGCTGGCAACACTGTCGGCTCGGAGGGCCGTATTGAGTGGGACGACAACCGCACCGATCCACGCGCATCCGAGAACAAGGTCTGCCAGTTCGATCCTGTTGCCGGACAGTGCCGCCACGCGCTCCCCACGGCCGACACCGTGATTACGGAGATCCGCCCCCATCGACGCTGCACGATCCCGCAATTCGCGGTAGGTGACCGTGATCCCGTCGACGACGAGCGCCGGGTGCTCCGGACGCTCCAAAGCTCGCCTCCGGATCAAATCCGGAAGCGAGCGCGGAATGGCATGTGCGTCGTGGTGCATGGGTAATTGTATCCCTCAGGGTACGACGACGGCCCGGCCGGCAACCTTGCCCTCACCCATCAACTGCAGTGCCGTTGCGATGTCATCCAGCGGAAACTCCTGCACTGCAACGGAAATCTTGCCTTCGATGAGCAGCCGGATCATTTCAGGTGCCAGTTCGGCTTGCCGGGCAGTCTTGCGAATCATGTTGACGGGCAGGATCCGGACATCGCTGAGCAACCAGTTCGGCAAGTCCAGGGTGAGGCTCTTACCCAAGGTATATCCGATCAGGGCAGCCCGGCCACCGGGGACAACACTCGCCAGAAGGTGCGGCAAGCCGTCGCCGCCAAGCGTGTCGATCACGGCGTCGACGGAAGGCTCGGATCCCACCACTCCGGCAAGTTCGTCGCCTTGCCCGACGACGGGACGCACACCCTCCGGAAGCAAGGCAGCCTGATCTTCGCGCGGTACAACACCGATTACCTCGGACGCTCCGGCAAGCAGAGCGAACTGTGCTGCCATCGATCCGACAGCGCCGGATGCTCCGGCGACAACAACTCGTTCGCCGGGAGCGACGGCTGCAATGTCGTTGACGGCAACATAGCCGGTTGTGCTGGGTAGGAAAAAGGTTGCGGCGACGGCCGGCGACAGTGCGGGATCAAAGGGTGTGAACGCCTTGTCTGCCGCTACCAGATACTCAGCCCAGCAACCGTTCTTGAACAGGCCGACTCCGCCGCCTCGGACCAGAAGGCGGGTGCCAGGCTCATAGGTGTCGGATTCGATTACCGTCGCCGCTCCGTCTGTTCCACCGATATGTGGCAGGTTCGGCTTGACTCCGAAGTTTCCGCTCGCGACGGTGATGTCGAGATGGCCGAGCGCGGCAGCGTCGATGCGCACGAGCGTCTGACCGGATTCACGTGTGGGAATGTCGATGTCGTCGATGACCGGTGAAGTGCCGAACTGATGGAGTCGGGCCGCGCGCATTGTGTCTCCTAGTAGCGATCTGTGAATGGATGTACTGAATATGAGTGCGGTCAGGACAGGATCGACTGGTCGCGAAGTCCGGCGATCAGTTCGTCGCTGTATCCGAGCACCGACTCGAGGACGTCGTCGGTGTCCGCGCCCAGCACCGGCGCAGCGCGTCGGATCGAGCCGGGTTCGGAGTTCCGGCGAACGGGGATGCCTTCGTGGAGGAATGTTCCGGCGAGGGGATGTTCCTGTGCCGAATAGAAACTGCGTGCCCGAAGATGTGGATCGCTCTCGACCAGGTCGCGTCCGTCCTGGACGGTGCCGGCCGCGATACCCGCCGATTGCAAGCGTTCCATGACGGTTTCGGGTGACAGAGTCCTGGTCCAGTCGGCGATGGCGTCGTCGATACGTTCGTGATCGGCTTGGCGGCTTTCTGCACTCGCGAAGTCAGGATTGCCGATCCATTTCTCTGCTTCGATGATGCGGCACAATGCATTCCATTCCGTGGTATCGCGAACGGCAATCGAGCACCACCGGTCGCTGCCGAGGCACGGGTACACGCCGTGTGGTGCCAGTTCGTGATGGCTGTTGCCGATCGGATCGGGGGACTGTGACCGGGCGGCTCGGAGAACGCTGGTACCCATGTGCGCTGCCATGGCTTCGAGTTGTGACAGGTCTACGTGCTGTCCCCGGCCGGTCCGGTCGCGGTAGTCGAGGGCTGCCAGCATCGCGACGCCGGCTTGCAGTCCGGCGACGATGTCGCCATGGCCGTAGATGACTCCGACAACGTCATCGGCGTTCCAGCCGGTCAGTGCGGTCAAACCGGTACTTGCCGAAACGATGTCGGCATACGACACCCAGTCCTTGCGAGGACCGGTGTGACCCATCCCGGACATCGACACGTAGATGATGTCCGGTTTGAGCTCCCGGAGTTGTTCGTAGCCGAGCCCCATCTTGTCCATGACCGACGAGCTGAAATTCTCGACCACGACGTCGGAGTTCCTGATCAGGTCGCGCAGTACCGAAAGGCCCTCTGCGGATCGGGTATCGAGTGTGATGCTGCGCTTGTTGCGGTTGACGTCGTTGAAGTACCCGCTGGTGTTCGGATTGTCGTGCGGTCCTCGCGAGAGATGCATGAACGGTGCAAAGCGAGTCGGGTCCGGGCGTCCGATCGATTCGACCTTGATGACATCGGCACCGTGGTCGGCAAGGATTCTGGTGCCGTACGGGCCCGCCAACACCCACGTGAGATCCAGGACGCGGACACCTTCGAGGCTGGGCGTGCTGCCACCGCTGAACTCGTGGGTTTCGTTCACTGCCACAGGCGAGGTGGCCTTCAAGAGTTCCTGATGCTGGCCCAACCGGGCAGCCTCGAGCGTTCCGATGCGCCGGCCTTCGGGGAAAGCGAAGCCGAACCCGAGATCGCGGTAGGTACCGTGATCTCCGGTCACGTCGGTGAAGAAGTCCCGGTCGTTGAGTTGCGGGTTACGCAGCAGTTCTTCGGGCCGGTCGACCGCTGCCCACGGCAACTTGCGTGACTGCGCGCTGACCGCGAATTCTTCCTTCGGCCACTTCGCGATGAAGGCGGACAGAACGTCGAAAATGTGTTCCTGATGCGTCTTTCGGTAGACCGCGTCGGACCACTCCGGTTGATCGAGATCGTCCTGAGCATCGTTGTCGATCAGCCAGGCCAACATGCCGTCCCACATGCGGGGGCTACCGCCGAGGCCGCCACCGACATAACCGTCGGCGGCCTGGAACAGTCCGTGCGGAACGAGCGGATGTACCCGGCCCGGACGTGGCGGGACGCGGTCCTCGTGAATGTAGGCAAGAGTGCCCGCTTCCAGCGCGGCGGCAACACATTCCTGAGCGCTGATCTCCAGCAACGGGTTGTGGCCCTTGGATCGCGAACGCAGTCCGAGAAGCACGCCGATTGCGGCATTGATTCCGGCGAGCTGCTCAGCCTGGAGTTCGGGGAGCAGCAGTGGAGGGTGCTCGGGATCGCCGACCTGGGCCATCATCCCGCCGAGTGCCGCGACGGTCAGATTTGTTGCCTTCCAGTCACTTCGCGGTCCGGTTGTGCCGAAGGGTGTCACTCGTACGTGAACGAGAGATCCTCGGTTGTCGCGTAGAGCGCCGGTCGCGCTGCCGTCGAGCAGGACGTCGGCACTGCGCAGCAGTGCTTCGAAAGCGAGGCGATCGTTGCTGTCGTCGATATCGAGGACAACGGACTTCTTGCCCGCATGCCAATGCAAGTACGAATCACCTTGGGACTCGGTGCGACTGGGGTCGCCGGTGGGTGGTTCTACCAGAATGACCTCGAAACCCAGCCCGACCAGGATGCGCCCGGCGAATCGCGCAAACGGACTGGAAATCTCTACGACCCGTACCGGGGGATGCACCACAACTACTCCGTTTCAATCGAAAGATATCGCCGAACCGACTGGTGTCGAACGTAGTTCTGCGGGCCGGTGGGCGACATGATTTCGGTCTGCCCACCGGACCCGTTCTCACTCTCCGCTCAGGCGGCGTTCTGCTCGACCCATCCCGAGAGCAGGACGGCCGACGGATCGATGTCCGCGGAGATCTTGCCCTGCTCGCGGAAGAATGCAACAAGTTCGTTTGCGCGCTCCACGTCGTCCTCGGTGAATCCGCGTCCACCGAAATCGATTTGGGTCACCCGGTCTGCGGCCTCGGCCGGGTCCATCTGGATAGACGCGGCAATTGCGGTTGCAGCCAGATCCGGATCCGAGTTCACGATTGCCGACGCTTCCGAGATCACCTTGAACACCTTGCCTGCGGTTTCTTCGTTCGCGGACAACCAGTTGTCCGAAGCGATGATCCATTGGGCGTACTTGGCGCCGAAGTCGCCGGTCGTGGCAACAACGCGCCCGCCGGTATTGACACTCTGCGTCACCCAGGGGTCGAAGGACAGGAAGCCGTCGATGTCACCGCGCGCCAGCAAAGCAGGCTGTTCGGGCGGGCTTGTGCTCACGAGTGTGACCGTCGTGGGGTCGATGCCGAGACTGGCCAGGTACTGGTTCGTGAAGTAGAGACCGATGCCGGGGAAGACGCCCATGGTCTTGATCGACTTCGGTTCGACGCCGTTCCTCAGTACAACCTGGAAGTACCGGTCGGATTCCTGAAATACGCCCAGCGCCCGCAGGCTCGGATTGGCGGCCATGACGGACAGTGCCGTCGAGTCGGCATTGCCGGAGAGTTCCGAAGTTCCGGCTACGACGTTCTGGGCGCCCGCCGCCCCGCCTTCCGTCTGGATGACCTGGACGTCGAGGCCGGCGGCCTCGAACATGCCCTCGTGGTCGGCCAGGAAAATCGGGGCGTACGACGGGTCTACACCCACCGCGATCCGTACCAGGCCACCACTTTCGGCGGAGTTGTCGGTAGCGGGGCGGGTGCATCCGCTGACGGCGATCGTCAGGGCGGCGAGAGAAGCGACTGCGCCCACCCATTTCTTCTGAAATTTGTTGAGCATGATGGCCTCTCGGTAAATGGGAGCTGTCAGCGTCCCGTGAAGGTGGGGGACCGCTTGTCGAGGAATGATTGAAGTCCCTCAGCAGCGTCGTCCGTCTTGATCAGGTCGAGCACTGCCTCGAATTCGAGATCCAGCGCTTGATCGAGCGGCAACGACATGCCCTCGTAGACAATGCGTTTGATCATTCCGATGGTGGCAGTGGGTTTCGTCGCGAGTTCGCGTGCGAGGTCAGCGCAATGCGCATCGAGGTCGGCGTCCGCAACGACGGTGTCGACCAGGCCGATATCGAGTGCATGCTCGGCGCTGAGGCGCTTGCCTTCGATCATGAGCACTTTGGCTCGGTGAGCACCGATGAGGCGTGGAAGTCGCTGGCTGCCACCGGCACCCGGAAAAAGCCCAAGTCCGATCTCGGGGAAGCCGATGGTCGCCGACTGCGCCATGATGCGGAAGTCGCAGGCCAACGTCAGTTCTGCTCCGCCGCCGAGTGCGTGCCCGTTGATCTTCGCGACGACAGGTTTGGGAGCCGACTCGAGGATCCGCTGTACGTCGACCCACGGGCGCATCGCGCGCTGAGTTTCTTCCGTCAGCTCGCGCATCACGGTGATGTCCGCACCGGCGACGAAGAACCGTCCAGTGCCCGTCACTACAATGGCGCGGACGGTCTGGTCCGACGCGAGTACCGGCAGTATCTCCAGAAGCTCGGCGATCATGCTGGGGTTGAATGCGTTGGCTGGAGGTTTGTCGATAGTCACGGTGGCAATCGAGTCTGTGACGTCGACGGTGACGAAGTTGTAGGTCTGGCCGGTCTGTCTCGTCAAGTGAGCTCCTGTCAGCGGGTTGGCGGGGTAAACCGGTCGAGCCGGGGGATGTGTAGTGGGAAGTATGGTGGGGACCCTCACGCGGCGGTACCGCTCGGGTTCGGTCAGTAGACCAATGTCGGATGCTGATCGCGTAGGAACTTTCTTCGCTGTGATCACGGCGATATTTGCTCCTGTGACAGGATTGAGCCCGTGACTTCTGCAGTACCGACACCGCCCGAGCCCGTCGTCGACAAGCGTCCCGAGTCGATCTTCACGATAGGGACCAGGCTCGAGGACCGGCTCGGACGCACCGGAACCATCCACACACCGCACGGCGATATCGCGACGCCGTCGTTCGTGGCTGTCGGAACCAAGGCCACGGTCAAGGCCGTGCTGCCCGAGTCCATGAAGGAACTCGGTGCGCAGTCGTTGCTCGCCAATGCGTACCACCTGTACCTGCAGCCGGGCCCCGACATCGTCGACGAGGCCGGGGGGCTGGGCAAGTTCATGAACTGGGACGGCCCCACCTTCACCGACAGCGGCGGCTTCCAGGTGATGTCTCTTGGCGTCGGGTTCAAGAAGGTGCTCGCGATGGAGGCCGTCGGCGTGCAGTCCGACGACGTCATCGCAAAGGGCAAAGAGCGTCTGGCGACGGTCGACGACGAGGGCGTGACGTTCAAATCGCACCTCGACGGCAGCAAGCATCGCTTCACCCCCGAGGTGTCGATGCAGATTCAGCATCAGCTCGGCGCCGACATCATGTTCGCGTTCGACGAGCTCACCACGTTGCTCAACACCCGCGGCTATCAGGAGCGATCGGTCGAGCGCACGCAGGCCTGGGCGATCCGCTGTATCAATGAACACGAGAAGCTCACCGCCGAACGCGCTGACAAGCCCTATCAGGCTCTCTTCGGCGTGATTCAAGGCGCGCAATACGAAGATCTACGTCGTCAAGCCTGCCGCGGACTCGAGTCGATCGAAGGCGAGAACGGATACGGCTTCGACGGCTATGGCATCGGCGGCGCCCTCGAGAAGCAGAACCTCGGAACGATCGTGCGTTGGTGTAACGAGGAACTACCCGAGAACAAGCCGCGTCATATGCTCGGCATCAGTGAACCGGACGACTTCTTCGTCGCAATCGAGAACGGCGCGGACACTTTCGACTGCGTCAACCCGTCGCGTGTTGCTCGCAATGCTGCGATTTACGTCCGCTCCGGCAGGTTCAACATCAACACCAGCCGATTCCGTCGTGACTTCACGCCTATCGACGACGAGTGCGATTGCTACACGTGCGCCAATTACACCCGCGCGTACATCCATCACCTCTTCAAGGCGAAGGAAATGCTCGCGTCGACGCTTTGCACCATCCACAACGAGCGATTCACCGTGAAGTTGGTCGACGACATCCGAGCCAGCATCGAAGGCGGGTATTTCCACGACTTCAAGGCTGACATGCTCGGAAAGTTCTACGCGGCGAAGACGCCTGCACCTCAGGCGTAGGTCGGTTCGCGCTTCTTCACGTATGCGATGACGCGGTAGGTGATCGGCATGACCAGAACCTCGACAAGCGTCTTCCACAGGAAGCCGACCAGCACGTAGTTGATGAAGTCTTCCCATGTGCTGATGCCGATGACACCGGCCGCTATGGAACAGAAGATGAGGGTATCGGCGAATTCGCCGACGACGGTCGAGCCGATCAGCCGCGCCCACAGGTGCTTCTCCTGCATGCGCTTTTTCATCATGACCAGGACCAGGGAGTTCAGCAACTGGCCGACGAGGTAGGCGGCCAAGCCCGCGACCAGTAGCCGGGGAATGACACCGACCACGGTTTCGAGGGCGGCCTGGTTCTCGTAGAACTCTGCCGACGGGAGTTGCACTGCAATCCAGAAGCACGCAGCGGCAAGAATCAGTGCGCCGAAGCCCAGGTAGATCGCGCGTCGGGTCGCTTTGAAGCCGTAGACCTCGCTGAGCACGTCACCGAGGACGTAGGCGAGCGGGAACAAGAAGAATCCACCATCGGTGATGATGGGCAGAATCTGCAAGGGACCGAGCGAGAAGTCGGAATCCGCAAAGAAGGCGACCCCCTTGGTCGCCGCCACGTTCGAGATCAGCAGCGTTGCGGTGAAGAGCGCGACGATCGTCGGGTAATAACCCCGGCTGACGTGCGCAAATTTGGTTTCGTGGGTCGATTCGTCTTGCTGATCCTGAGCTGTCACGTCCGTCATCCAAGCACCACAAGGCGCTCGGATGCGAGTTGGCGACCGTCCAGTTGCGCAGAACACACCGAAGGCCCTGCGGTTTCACGTGGAACCGCAGGGCCTTCGGTGATGCAAACGAACGGATCAGGCAGCTACATGGCCGCCGGTCAGCACGCGGTATGCGTAGGTGCTGGCGATCAACGCGACGGGCGCCGTCACCAGAAGACCGATTCCACACAGCAGCGCACCGACGATGTTGATACCGATCAGAGCGAGCGCCAGCAGGACCAACGTTCCGACGTTCGACGAGGTCAACGCGTAACTCGATTTGATGCCCGAAATCGCATCCTGATTCTTGTCCACGATGAAGGTCAGCGTGTAGTAGAGCAGGAACGCCGCGATGATGCCGGGAATGATGCAGAGAGCCAAACCGACGTAAGTTGCCACTGCTACCAGGAAACCGCCGAGAACAACTGCGCCGATGTTGGTGAATTGGAAGAAGGTGCCGAAAGCCGGCTTGATTCCATCCAATTCGCTCAACGCTCCACGAAGGAATGCGGCTTGGATGATGTAGCCGACGATAGCGGTGACCAATCCACCCACGATCGACAGCGCGCTGAATTCGGTATTGGTGTAGTCGAAACCGTTGAAAGCGCCCTGGATCAGTCCGGCGATCAAGAACGCGATGATCGAGATTCCGATCCAAACCAATGCGTTGTCTTTGAACTTGTTCCAGCCGTAGGTAATTGCCGCACCCACAGAAAGCTGCGGTCCACCGAATCCTGCGCCGTAGTCGTTGGCGGGCGGCGGTGGGAAGTTACCGCCTCCGGGAGGTGGCGGGTATCCACCGGGCGGTGGGTAGTTGCCACCGGGAGGGGGATAGCTTCCACCCTGGGGAGGCGGCGGATATCCACCTGGCGGCGGGTAATTGCCACCTTGAGGAGGTGGGGGGTATCCACCAGGCGGCGGGTAGCTTCCGCCCTGCGGAGGCCCCGCCGGCGGGGGATAGCTCCCAGGAGGAGGCGTTCCCTGCTGGCCGTAGGGATCCTGGGGCGGGAATTGCTTTCCGTCCTCGGGATTCTGGTTGGGGTCGTGCCCACCGGTTGTCATATGCGCACCTAACCCTTGACTACCTGAGTTCCACCAGCGAGCTCGTCATGCTTGCCCTGCTTGGTGGGGCTGTTGTTGATGGTGACCGCGATGACGATGTAGGCGACCAACGCGAGGATTCCGCCGATGATCGGAATGATCGAGAGCAACGTGAAGGCGTTGCGAATCGCAGACTGCTGGACGGAGGGGCGAGGTGCGCCACCCGGACCGTGTACTGAAAGGCCCAGAATCATCTTTCCCAAAGTCCGACCCTGCGTTACTTCCATTGCGATGAAGTAAGCGAAGGTCAGAATTCCCGAGAACAGTCCCGAGACCAGAATCAAGCTGTCGGAGTCACTGACCAATAGAGCCAGAACCGCGGCGATGACGCCGACGATGATGCCGTCGATGATGCGGGCACCGAGTCGAATCCACAGATCGCCCGGCTGAGCACCCGAAGGCAGCCGGTTTCCTCCGCCGTACGCACCTTGGTCGTTGAACTGCGGAGGCGGCGGGAAGTTTCCGCCCTGGGGCGGCGGCGGGTATCCACCGGGAGGCGGGTAGTTGCCACCCTGAGGGGGCGGGAAGTTTCCGCCCTGCGGGGGCGGGTAGCTTCCGCCTTGCGGGGGGCCGGCGGGAGGGGGGTAACTTCCGGGAGGAGGTGTTCCCTGCTGGCCATATGGATCCTGGGGTGGGAATTGCTTCCCGCCTTCTGGATTCTGGTTGGGGTCGTACCCACCGGTTGTCATGTGTTCCCCTCAGTCGTAAATATCGCGCTCGAGTGTGACAGTGGATATGACCCTACTGGGATCAAAGAGCGATGTGGATGACATCTGCTCACTTGGATTCGGAGGTCACCTGTGGTTTAGGCTGCGTTGTATGACGAGTTCCGGGGGCAACAACGACGATTCTTCGAGCGATTACCAGGCAAAACCTGGGTACGGAGAATTTCCGAGCCTGCCTCCTGAGGGGTACGGCGTGTCCCCGTCCGAAACGCAGTCTTCACCTGAAGTTCCCGGATATACCACTCCCAACGAGCAGTACCCGGGTTATCCACCGCCGTCGTACAACCCGCCCGGTAATAACCCCCAGCCGGGCGGAATCGGTGAACCGAACCCGTACCTGCCGCCGCAGAATTTCGGACCGCAGAATCAATATCAGCAGAATCAATATCAGCAATCCGGACAATACGGACAAGCTCAATACGGACAGCCTCAGTACGGCCAACCTCCGAACCCGTACGGTCAACCGAATCAATTCGCGGGTGGGTACGCACCGCCGATGCAGCCGGTCGGCACCAATGGTCTCGCAATTGCATCGCTGGTTGTATCGCTTGCGGGTGGTTGCTTCTACAGTCTCGGCGGAATCGTCGGAATCATTCTGGGAATTGTCGCGCTCAATCAGATCAAGCAGACAGGTCAACAGGGGCGCGGGCTTGCGATAGCCGGAATTGCGGTCGGTGCGGCCTTCTTGGCAATTTTTGCCGTGATTCTCGTGGTCGCACTCATAGCGAGTGCATCGTCGTCGTACTGAAGTGGCGAGCGCTCACACGGGAGTGACGACGGACGACGCAGGAAGTGGCTTGCCGAAGTAATAGCCCTGGCCCATGTCGCAGCCGGCCCGCAAGACGTTGGCTGCGTGTTCCGCGGTTTCGACGCCCTCTGCGATCGAATCAAGCCCTAGCTTTCGAGCGATGTCGGCGATGGACTCCATGACCATGAAGGCACGGTCTCCAGCACGACCCGCTGCGCTGACGGCCCAGGTCAAGGATTGGTCGATCTTGAGAATGTCGAGCGGCAATTCCGACAATGCGGAGAAAGACGCGAAGCCCGCCCCGAAATCATCCAGCGCGATTCGAATTCCCTCGTTGTGCAAGACGTGAAGAGTCTCGGCGGCATGCCGGCCTACGACGCCGAGTTCGGTGACTTCCACGATTATTCTGCTCAGTGGCGTTTGTGAACTGTCGAGCGCTCCGAGGATCTCGTGAGCGGCGTGCGGGGTAGCGAGTTGGCGAGGCGAAAAGTTGACCGCGACCATCATGTGCTCAGGCCACGACGCTGTTTGGGCACAAATCATTTCCAGAGCTTGTAGCCCGATGGGAATGATGAGCCCAGAGGATTCGGCGGAGCGCATGAAATCTTGAGGTTCGATCAACCCTCGCAGCGGATGGCGCCAACGCAAAAGAGCTTCATAGCTGATAATTGCTGACGAGTTCAGATTGACCTGGGGTTGATACAACACCTCGAATTGATGGTCGTCGAGTGCCTCGCGAAGCTCGCGGACCATGCGTATTCCTTTTCGTCCTGAGTCGCCCGTGCCGCACGTGCGTGTCAGCGTGGATGCTGCAAGTGGGTACTGTGGTCGGATTCCAGGTTCAGATCCCGGGCGTGGTTTTGCAGGAACAACTCGCCCTGAATTTCCTTCGCCAGTCTCGACCGTACTTCACTATTCGAGAATTGCCAACGAATAGCTATTGCGGACGGCTTTGTCATATCGGACAATCGTAGTTTTGTTCCGACGAGGCACCGATTGATACGTCACTTACTTCGCCGGGAAAATCCACGGGGTCCGGGGGATCTTGCGAGAGTCGAATCGATCCGCCAATTGGGGTGGTGTGACAACCTCGCCGGGTTCGGCGAGACCGATGCTCGACGCGATCATCGTCAGAACCTGCTCGGTACTGCGTCCGGCCTCGAGTTGATCTGCCAGAGTCACTGCGCCGTCGCGCTTCGCGAGTCGCTTGCCTTCACTGTTCAAGGCAAGAGGAACGTGGGCGTACGACGGTGGTTCGATGTCGAGCAGCTGGGCAAGGTATGCCTGACGTGGAGCCGAGGTCAGGAGGTCGTCGCCGCGAACCACCTGGTCGATGTTCTGTGCACCGTCGTCGACGACAACGGCAAGGTTGTAAGCGGGCACCCCGTCTCCGCGGAGCAGGACGACGTCGTCGACTGGTCCCGTCACCTCGCCGAACAGTTCGTCATGGACGGTGAACGAGTCGATGCCGGCCCGTAGCCTCAGCGCGGGAGATCGGCCACTTGCCGATTTCTCGGCGCGTTCGGCCTCCGAAAGGTTCCGACACGTGCCGGGGTAGGCGCCGTCTGGAGCATGGGGCGCTGACGGTGCCTGCAGGATCTCCTTGCGTGTGCAGAAGCAGGGATAGGTCAGGTCACGCTCGCGCAATTGGTCGATAGCCTTGTGGTACAAGGGAAGACGGTGTGACTGCAATACGACTGGGCCGTCCCACGTGAGGCCGAGCCTGCGCAGATCGTCGAGTTGTCGTTCCATCGCGCCGGGGCGGACACGGTCGAGATCCTCTACCCGAATGAGGAAGTCGCGCCCGCTGGTGCGGGCGAACAGCCAGGCCAGGAGGGCAGTCCGGAGGTTACCCAGATGGAGATCGCCGGACGGGCTCGGCGCGAAGCGTCCTGCTCCTTCCACGTCAGCTGGCGAGCCCGACGGAGGCGAGCGGGTTCTCGGCGTCGTGCAGGGTGAGGCGGATCTGGGTTTCCAAAGCGTGATCGAGGTACTGCGGCGGATACATGGCGGGGCTTCCGAGTGCGTCGAGTGCCAATCCATTGACGGTTGAAAGCAGAAGTGCCGCTCTGGTTTCCGCTTCCGGAGTTCCGATGCCGATCAGAACTGTCGAGATGCCGGTGCGGATTGTGAACAGGGTTGTCCGGCGAATTTCGGAGAGTGACTCACTGGTTGCGGCGCGCACGGCAAACGCGGCGAGCACATGCGCCTCACGCGTGCGTTGCTCGTCGAGGGGCAGGAGTTGCGAGAGCGCCTGGAACAGGGCGGTATGCGGGTCCGCGTCGGCGGACGATTCGGCCAGTCGCGTCAACAATCGATCGACGAGTGTTCGCAGTGCGAATGCGAACATCTCGTCCTTGGTCGAGAAATGATGTTGCACTGCGCCGATCGAGACACCCGCCCGTTTTGCGACCTCGCGAACGCTGGCATTTTCCAGTCCGGATTCCGCGGCGACATCGAACAATGCCGCCGCAAGCAGGTCTGGACTCGTGGAGGATTTTCGGCGTTCCGGCATACCGCGACATTACATGCGTATGGAAGTAATGCCCACGTCAGGGGTGCTTTTTCACGCCTTCCGGCCGAGGAAGGCAAGGAGTTTCGTCGCTTTGTCAGCGTTGTCCGGAACCTGTATTTCCGGGCCGCACACACCGCTCATGCGGATCGACTCGCCCAGGCCCGCGGCGATCTCCGACACCCACTCCACGTCCGCGTCTCGCATCGTCGTATCGGTGCCGGTTGCGGCCGCGAGGTCCCAACCGTGGATGACCAGATCGAAACACAAGAACCCTTCGACCGTGGCCCCGAGGTTGGTCCTGCCGAAGTGCCCGTCGTATTCCAGGGTGGACTTTGCCGGATCGTCCAGAATTTCCTGCATCGAATCGCGGACGGCCGCCCAGGCTGCCGACGGGTCGTCGTCGACCGACGGGCCGGGTGCCAATTCCAGGCCGACTACCTTGACCATGTCTCGTTCGCTGTCGAGCACGTGTCTCACCACGTCGCGGGCGGTCCAGCCCTCGCAGGGGGAAGCGTCGTCCCAGCGGTCGGCGGGTACGGCGTCGATCCGGGCCGTGAATCCGGCGGCCAGATCCCGATAACGCTGGGCGGGGGAGATCTCTGTTGAAGTCATGACAGCAATCCTTCTCCACCGCGGCGCGTCATGATTGATTATTTCGGACATTCACTCGATCTCCGGGGCTTCCGCCCAGATGTCCATCGGTACGACCCCGGCGCTCTTGCCTTCGTCATCGAGAAGTCGGCCCACCCTCTTCATCGATCGCAGCACCACTGACCTGTTCAGCACCACCAGGCCCGGTGCCTCTTGTGCGAGTTGTACTTCGGTAATGGGAGTTTCGCGAAGGGAGTGTGCGGCGATCGCGAGCAGTGTGTTGGCGCGCCCACCGGATATCCGCATGCACACTCGTGTTCCAGGCACTCGTTCCACCAGCGCACGAATCGTCGACCGGTCCGTGGGATCGACATATCCCCACACCCAGGTCACGAGGGGCCAGCCGGACAGCGGTAGAGACACGTCGCAGCGGAACACGATCTGGTTGCGCGACGTCAGTTCGGCAAGTCGCCGCCTGACCGTACTTTCGCTGAGGCCGGTACCGACCGTGAGCTCGGCAATCGAGGATCGACCGTCCTCGCCCAGCTTCAATATCAATTGGCGGTCGACCGCGTCGAAGGTCTTCCCGTGATGGCGCTGATCCGTCGGAGCATATTTGTAGCGCACAGGCCGGTCTGTCATCGTCGCCCGCTGCGCGGCATCGAGTACCTGCAATTTCCAGTCGTCTCCGATCGCGAAGACCTCGGTGACGAGGTGTGCACGCGAACTGACGATCCCGGGCACCGACGCGAGTCAGCGAAGCAGGAAACGCGACAGGAAAGCCATGTCTCTGACCTCGACGAGAAGAGTCAAGTCGCCTGGGCCGCTTGTGTGTTCGACGCTCAGCACGTGCGGCCAGCGGGCAAGTCGTTCTGCAATCGTCAACGCGCTCGAAGTCGTGCAGTCGACTTCGACAAAAGCCAGACACGATTCCGGACGGCCATGGCCGGTTGCCCTGGCAGAGACCCAGGCGGTGCCGGAATCCTGTAACCGCTGCCAGCGGCGAGCCACGGTAACCGGATCTACTTTGAGCGCGTCGCCAACCGTGCGCCACGACGCTCGCGGGTCGAGTTGCAGGCAATTGATCAGGGCGAGGTCGACGTCGTCCAGTACGGCGGAATCCTGCGTTTCTTCGATCATGGTGCAAGTATCGTGCATCTTCATTGTGTCTGGGATCACTTCATTCATGCTCGAAGGGCAGAACGCGGTGGCGAGTGCCCACCGCGTTCATGCTGTGAAAGGAGAAACCAGATGTCATCGACCACGTTGCCCGCTGTTCCGACCGAGAGAAGTCTCGAGTGGGTGCAACGCCTCATGGGAATCGATACGACGAGTGCCGTGAGCAATCGACCGTTGATCGATCTCATTGCGGCGGAACTACGTCGCCATGGGGTCGAGCCGATACTTGTTGCCGATGACGAGGGAACGAAGCTCAACTTGTTGGCAACGTTCACGCCTCCTGACGGAAGTACTGCCGGCGGTGTGATGTTCTCCGGCCATACAGACGTAGTGCCGGTCGACGATCAAGACTGGAGTAGCGACCCTTTCACGCCCGACGTTCGCGACGGAAGCCTGTACGGACGTGGCACGTGCGACATGAAGTCGTTCATCGGGATCGTCGTCGCTGCGATCCCCGACATCGTTGCTCGGCCGCTGGCGAAGCCGATTCACTTTGCATTCTCCTACGACGAGGAAGTCGGCTGCATCGGTGCGGCCGGGTTGGTCGAGGAGGTTGTTTCCCGGAACCTGTGCCCTGATGTGTGCGTCGTCGGAGAGCCGTCGGAGATGCGGGTCATTCGCGCACACAAGTCGATGAACGTCATACGTGTTGATCTGCATGGTGTTTCGGCGCACTCGTCGCTCACTCCGCAAGGAGTCAACGCGATCGAATACGGCGCGGAGTTGATTCGATTCGTCAGAAGCGCGGCCGACGAGCTCCGTGCGTCCGGCCCGTACGACGACGCATTCGACGTGGCCTGGACGACGTGTTCGGTCAATCTCGTATCCGGCGGGATCGCAGTGAACACTGTCCCCGAGGATTGCTCCATCACTTTCGAATTCAGGAGCATCAGCTCAGCTGGCGCCGCAGATTTGCTCGAACGCTTTGCCGCCGAGGCGAATCGGATCGAAAACCTGATGCAGGAAGAAAACCCGTCAGCCTCCGTGACGATGCACGTGTCGGCCTCGGTCCCTCCCCTGGAGACGGATGCGAATGCTTCGGCGGCCGCACTGGTCGAACAATGGGGTGGTCGGGCATCGGACGAAAAGGTCGCGTACGCCACCGAGGCCGGGATGTTCGCGACTATCGGTATCCCCACTGTCGTGTGTGGGCCGGGAAGCATCACTCAGGCGCATGCACCTGACGAGTACGTGACACTTGACCAATTGGCACAGTGCGAGCAGTTCGTTCGGAACGTCATCGCTCACGCCCGCGCCTGACCCACCCTGACCCCCTAAGGAAAACCATGTCCACGGCAACTACGCCAACCTCCGGAACAGTCACCCCGGAACGCCTGGCCGCTGCTCGCAAGGCGGTGATCAGCAGTTCGCTCGGCGCTGCGCTCGAATGGTTCGACGTCATCGTCTACGCATCATTCGCAGTGGTGATCGCCCATAACTTCTTTCCCGGCGGCGACAACACGCTCGGTTTGATACTGACGTTCGCGACGTTCGCGATCTCGTACGTCATCCGGCCGCTTGGCGGGATGGTTCTCGGAAGCTATGCCGACCGTCGCGGGCGCAAGAACGCCTTGACGTTGACGATGATGCTGATGATGATCGGCACGCTCATCATGGCCGTGGCGCCGACGACCTCGATGATCGGACCGTGGGCCGGCGTCGTCATCCTTGTCTCACGTCTCATTCAAGGATTCTCCGCCGGCGGTGAATTCGGTACTGCTACAACCTTCCTCGTGGAGACTGCGCCACACAAGAAGGCGTTCTACTCTTCCTGGCAAGTTGCCAGCCAGGGTGCCTCGGTTTTCCTGGCATCGCTGTTCGGATACGTGCTCAACACCCACCTTTCGCATGAAGCGCTCTACTCGTGGGGCTGGCGCGTTCCGTTCTTCTTCGGCATCATCGTCGGGCCGGTCGGACTCTATATCCGTGCCAAGCTTGACGAAACGGACGATTTCAAGACGAGCGTCCCGGAAAGGGCTCCGCTGAAGACGACGCTGACCAGGCATCTCGGCCGGGTGCTGACCGGTGCCGCAGTAGTGGGCGTCGCGACGATCTCGATCTACCTCATCTTGTACATGCCGACGTTTGCCGTGAAGAACCTCGGAGTTTCCGCCTCGGCCGGCTATCTCGGCGGCATCGTCGCCGGACTGGTCACCTTGATCACCGTGCCGTTGATCGGGCATCTTGCAGACCGGGTCGGACCGGCGAGAGTTATGACCTGGGCCGCCGTTGCGGCAATCGTCTTGGCCTGGCCGCTCTTCAAATTGATGGTCGATCACCCGTCGACTCTGACCCTCGTCCTGGTTGTTTCGGTCCTGGGTGTCATCATGGCGTTTGCCTTCGGTCCCTTGCCCGCCCTGATGAGTTCGCTGTTCCCGGCAGAGATCCGGGCTACCGGAATGTCATTGTCGTACAACCTCGGAGTGACTTTGCTCGGCGGAATCGCGCCGTTGGTCTTGACCTGGTTGATCAGTACAACAGGCTCGCTCGACGCCCCGAGTTACTACTACATGACCGTCGCAGTTCTTTCCCTCGGTGGGCTGTGGTCGGCAAGGACGCTTTTCAGCCAGAAGTGACGGCGGGGGAGCGCGGTCGGGATTACGCGACCGCGTCTCCCTCCGCCAGCGCGACAACGGTATCCGACCCGTGCCAGTCGGGGGCTTGGGTGCGGAGTAGAGCCGCCGGGGTCAGCGACGAGATTCGGCGGCATTCACGGGTCAAGTGGGCCTGATCGCTGAATCCGCAGTGCGCTGCGGATTCAGCGAGTCCCAGCGCGGGTCGACTGCGAGCGAGCGCCATGAAGCGCTGGAGGCGCAGGATCGAGCGCAGCGTTGCCGGGCCGTATCCGAAGGCGTCGTTGCATCGACGTTGGAGTTGGCGCGAAGTCAGTGCCGCCGCGTCGGCGAGAGAGCTGACATTCCACGAATGTTCGGACAGTGCGGTGCGAACTTGGTTGATCACCGGATCGTGACGGAAACTCGAACTTACCCAACTCCGAACAGCGCTTTCGAGGATGGAGACCTGTTCGTGGTCTTCGGAATTTTCCAAGCGGTTCAACAGTATTCGTTCCGTGCGTGCGTCGGTTACATCGCTGAGATCGGCGCGAGAATCCCGAAGCTCGGACGCCGAGGTTCGCAACATCGGCGATGCCGATCCAGGGCGGAATCGAACACCCACGGAGCGTGTTCCGGGCGGAAGAGTGAATGACCATGCAGCGGTTTCGGGGCCACAGACGCGTATGCCGACGCCGCGTATCCACAGCACGTCCATGCAAGCATCGGGCACGAGGAGGTGTTCTCCTTCTGCGCACGCCGTCCAGCCACACACCAGGATGTCGGAGAGATCCGGGGCGACCGATTGTGGTGTGTACCAACCCATGACAAGAGCTTATCGAGCGGCACCGACACGAAGGCGACTTCAGTCGACCGGGCCGAAGCGGTATCCGAATCCCCTGATGGTTTTGATGTACTTCGGTTTCGCGGGATCGGATTCGAGTTTGGACCGCAGGCTGAGAATGGTTGCATCGACTACACGCGTCCTTTCGTGGTCGGAACCCCACACGTTTCGGATCAGGTGATCACGTGAGTACACGCGCCCAGGCTCGGTCGACAGCTCCAGGAGCACCCGCCATTCTGTCCGGCTGAGGACCAGCAGCTTTCCGCCCATCGTCGCCGTCATCGCACGTCGATCGAGGAGCAGGTCACCGTGACGTTGGTGTTTGCCGGGGGCGGGATGTGCGGTTTCACGAAGGATTGCGGTGACCCGAAGATCGAGCGCGTGAGAATCGATCGGGTTCAGCACAAAGTCCGAGACAGCGCGATGTGGTGCTTCGTCGATGTCCTCGTAGGTATCCACCAGCATCATGATCGGCATCGAACTGCGCAAGCGGATCTGCCGTGCGATCTCGTAGCCGTCGATGTCCGGCAACAGGAGATCGATCACGGCGATATCGAAACTGTCGGTGTCCAGGTCATCGAGTAGGCGGCGCCCGGTGCGGACGAGCTGTATCTGGTGCCCGAAATGTATTAATTCGGTACCGAGTGTCTGGGCAAGCTCCGAACGGTCGGTAGCTGCAAGTATCAAGCTCACGTGAAATCCTCCCCCCGAAGGTGTTACTAGTCGTAACAGCTTGCATTGTGGCAGATCATCGACCGCGGGACCAGACATAGGGCGGCCGATCGGAAGTCGAGGGAACCGGGGGCGTTCGTCGCTAGACTTCTTTCATGGGCACTCTGTTCGCGTTGACGCTGCCAGGCTTGCTCGTGCTGCTGGTCCTGTTCGCTTTCGCCGAGACTCTCTGGAACCGGCTCACCGGCGGCCGGGCACTGCCGTGGACTCGGGGACGTACGACTCGTCCGGTCTCGGCCGCGGGCTTCGAAGAGGTTGCTGCCCTGTTTCAGGGGTCCAAGCATCATGAATTCGAACAGCGTCAGAGCGCATTGATGCATCGTGAGGACGGAACGGACGGTGACCCGCCGTGGGTGTCTGTCGATCCGGAAGCTAACAAGGTCGTTCTCCGTCGACGGAGTTGACAGTCGCGAACAGTCGTCTGGCTCAGGCCCAGTGGCCGGGGCGGGTCAGTGAATCGGGCAGCGTGGTAGCCGAATCGCCGATCGCCGCGTTGATCTGGAACTGAGTGAGAAAGATACTGCCGCGGAGTTTTGCGCCGCGAATGTCGGTGCCGCGTAAGTCTGCACCGATCAGATCGGCTCGATCGAGTTCGCAGTCGCGGAGGTCTGCACCGATCAGGTAACTCCCGCGAAAGTTGGCCCCACGTAGATCGGAACCACGAAATTTGGCGCCGATGAGGTCTGCGCCGCGGTGGTCGAGTTTTCGACCCTTCTTGGTTGAGATCGGTGAGCGCACAAGGTTACTCGTCTGCAAGAGCAGTGTGTTGACTGCCGCTCGGTGTGCTGAGACGTCGACGGTTCGAATCTGCGAAGGTGTGCCGTTGGTCAGGCTTTCCGTCTCTGCGAGTGCAGCGTCGAGTTCCTTTCGTATCGAGTGGGTTTGCTTCAGCGAGCGGGCTTCGGCGAGATACCAGAGCAGTTCGTGCAACTGGCGTATGACAGGGAAGGTTTCGAACATGTCTGACGCGGTCTCCGGGGCATCACGCCAGCTGATGCCGTCGTAGGTCTGCTGTGAAACCTTCTGTCCCGCACCGAAACAGTCGTAGACGGTGCAACCGGTGAAGCCCTTCTTTCGCAATCCGGTGTGAATGCCGCAACGGAAATCCTGCTGCAGGTTCTTGCAGGGGTCGCCGGCATTCTTGTTGGTCGCGAAGTCGGAGGACTTGGAAAAGGGGAGTGCGACGCAGCACAGACCGAAGCAACTGCTGCAATCTGCGAGCAGATTGGTCTGGCCGGCAATCACGCGTACTCCCGATGGTTGGGTTGGACGGAAAGTCTGTCCTCGGGTTTGTGAGTCTGTCAAACGAAATTGCGTGGTTCGGCAGCAAGAAGTCCAGCGGCTCCGAGGTCGTATCCCGCGCAATTGCGGGGTACCAATCCGGCAGACGTGATTCTGGACCACGCTCGTGAAGTAGGTCGAAAATCGGGTGGACGGCCCAGCTCGCCTAGCCCATCTGCGACCTGGCGAAAATCACTCCCCATCCAGATCGAGGAGCGATACCCCCCGTGCCGTGAGCCGGAAGCGCAGCGGTCTCTTCGTAACCGTCTCAATGATCCCGGCATCGTCCAGGCGCTGAAGTCGCGGGCGGGCGAACTGGCTGGATCGACCCACCACCTCGACCAGGGTGTTCAACTTGATGGCGCGGTTCGCCTCGAAGCAGTGGGCCTGACCCAGGGTGAACAGGACTGCGCCGATGTGGTTGCTATCAACCGGCGGCGTCGACTCGCGATCGAGTCCCAAGTTCAGCGGAAATTCCTCATCCTCCACCAGAACGCGGATACGCGCCTCGAGTGTGTCGATCTTATGCCGCCTCTCGGAGAGGTCGAGCAGCAGTCGATGTTGCGCCTCGGCGATGATCTCCAGCATATCGATCAGGTAGGGCGTCAGATCTCCGCGGTTCAATGGATTCTCCGCGTCAGAGAATGCTTTGTAGTAACGATCCTTGTTGTCGGCGACGGTCGCCGACAATGCCAGGCTCGCATACGGAGCCAACACCTGTCGAAGGTCCAGCGCGAGAAGGTAGCGTCCGGTTCGGCCGTTGCCGTCGTAGAACGGGTGCGTGTACTCGAAGATGAAGTGCGCGACCACTGCCCTGATCAGTCGTGGAATCGAGTCGTCGCCCCCCTGGCTCAGCATGAGGGTCAGCGCGTCGTCGATCGCTGACTCGGGTACCACACCGGTGTGCACGACCTTGATTCCTGACGTGATCGATACTGGCCCTTGCCGGAACCGCTTCCCATCGGGGGCGTCCTCGTCGCGAATCTCGCCCCGAGTTACCGCGTCGTAGACGTCTCGGATGTCGTCGAGCGTCTGCGGACTCTCGGCCTGGTCGTTGCCGATATTGAGATAGAGCCGCGCCATCTCGGCGAACCGCTTGTTCGCGAGGGGTTGCTCCGCCCACACCATCTCGATTGCCTCGCTGATCTCTTTCCGGGTTGAGCGGACCTGTTCGATCTCGTTCGTTGCCTGGATCTCGTCGATCACCATGCGATGCAGGTAGTGGGTGCGCGCGAGGGCCGGCAGCCCGTTCCACTCAGCCCGGATCTTCGGCTCGAAGCTCATGATCCGTTCGATCAGCGCTGCGACTTCGGGTGTCATCAGTGCGAACGTCGAGTGTTCGCCGATCAGTAGGTCCCAGTGGACGGCGGCGGGAGAATCGCGTCGCGCTCGCTCCTCAGCATCGGCACCAGCACGATCTCGTTGGTGAAAGATCGATTTCAACGTCCTGTACGACATCTGGTCTCTCCCTGTATCCACGCTATATTGCCGCCTTGCTTTCCATGCCTATCTTATCCAGAATGGGATCTGGATAAATAAGACTTGCGGCGCGGGTGTCATTTCATGACCAACGCGGGCTGCAGGAGCAGATGTGGCCATAGCTTCCCGAATCGGGTTCGGGCCATCGGCGGGCCACTCGAAATCACGCAGCAGCATTCCGATTCGGCGCGCTGCGGGATCGAAACCACCACGAGTCGGCAGACCGTCTGAGCTCGCAGAACATCGAGCTGAACCGAGACCCTGTTGCATTACTCGTTGCATGAGGACAGAAAAGAACCCCTGTGAACCGCTTCTCAGCAGTTCACAGGGGTTCCTTTGGCGGAGGATAGGGGATTTGAACCCCTGAGGGCGTTAACCCAACCCGCGTTCCAGGCGAGCGCCATAGGCCACTAGGCGAATCCTCCGTGGAGCAGCATACCCAATTGCGGGCGCGAAGCGTTAAACGGGTACCTGACCTGCGAAGAACCGGTGGAACTCGAGGTTTGCATCTCGGCCCCGGTAGGTGGTGTGCAGCGGCCGGAGAAAGCCGTCTACACTGTTCATTGGATCCCGCGCGGCGCGCATCCTGTGAACTCCCCCAGGGCCGGAAGGCAGCAAGGGTCAACGGGCTCTGCCGGGTGCGCGGGGTCCTCTATTTTTTCACATACCCGACCCCGCCTCGTCGGTGAAAGGCCGCTCCGGATGCCTATCCAAACCCAGATCGGGTTGATGAGCCATGAAGAACTCACCTCCGAGCATGAGAGCCAGAGCGCGAAGTACACGCAGCTCCAGGCGCAGAAGCTCGCACTCGATCTGACCCGCGGTAAGCCTTCCCCGGAACAACTCGACCTTTCCGCAGAGCTGCTGACGCTGCCCGGCGACGGTGATTTCCGTGACGGAAGCGGCACCGACTGCCGTAACTACGGCGGACTCACCGGTCTGCCGGAACTGCGCGCCATCTTCGGCGAGCTGCTGGGTATCCCCGTTGCGAACCTTCTCGCCGGAAACAATGCGAGCCTCGAGATCATGCACGACAACGTCGTGTTCTCACTGCTTCATGGCACACCGGATTCGGCCCGGCCGTGGGCACAGGAAGAGAAGATCAAGTTTCTCTGCCCGGCACCGGGCTACGACCGCCACTTCGCGATCACCGAGTCCCTCGGCATCGAGATGATCGCGGTGCCGATGAACCACGACGGCCCGGATGTCGTCAAGATCGCCGAACTTGTTGCGTCAGATCCGCAGATCAAGGGCATGTGGGCGGTTCCGGTTTACGCGAACCCCACCGGTGCCGTGTACTCCGAAGAAATTGTCCGTACGCTCGCGTCGATGCCGACGGCCGCGCCCGACTTCCGCCTGTACTGGGACAACGCGTACGCCGTACATCCGCTTGTCGGCGAGACTGCGCCTTCCTACGACATTCTCTCGATGGCAGCGGAGGCCGGACACCCCAACCGTCCGCTCGTGTTCGCGTCGACGTCCAAGATCACTTTCGCCGGCGCTGGTGTGAGCTTCTTCGGTAGCTCGGCGGAAAACCTTGCCTGGTACCAGAAGTTCCTGGGCAAGAAGAGCATCGGACCGGACAAGGTCAATCAGCTTCGCCACCTGCGTTTCTTCGGCAATGCCGACGGCGTTCGTGCGCACATGGAGAAGCATCGCGCGTTCCTCGCGCCCAAGTTCGAGCTCGTACTGCGGATCCTCGAGGATCGTCTCGGTGCATCGAAGGTCGCGTCTTGGACCGAGCCGAAGGGCGGATACTTCATCAGCCTCGACGTGGTCGACGGCACGGCCAAGCGGGTCATCGAACTGGCGAAGAACGCGGGTATCGCGCTCACCGCTGCCGGGTCGGCTTTCCCGTACAGCACGGATCCGGATGACCGGAACATCCGGTTGGCCCCGAGCTTCCCGTCCACGGCTGAACTCGAAGTTGCCATGGACGGCGTGGCTACGTGTGTTCTGCTCGCAGCTACCGAATCGCGTCTCTCCGAGATCTGAGTTCTCGAAGCGGCGTGCCCGGTCGGTACTTTTCGGTCTTGTCTTGTACCGTTCGGAGCATCAATTCCCGACATAGGGTGTAAATCCCGGAGGTTGTAGTGACGGGCGCGATCAACGCTTCGGATGGGCCTTCTTTCGAGGCGCACACCGCGAAATCAGAGTCGGTCATCGAAGCTGACATACCGCGACGCACCCTCCGTGTCGGTGTTCTCGGATTCTCTGTACTCGGTGTTCTGGCAGTCGCGTCCGTGCTGATGGTTCTTTTCGCCGTGCCGATGAATACGCGGTACTGGGGGATCTTCGAAAATTTCCTCGATCTCGACGTCTACCGCCACGGCGGCAGCGTTGTGGTTCAGGGCCTTCCGTTGTACGACGGGCCAGTCCTGGACGGAATGATGTTCACGTACACCCCGTTTGCGGCTTTGCTGTTCACGGTGTGGGCGGTGCTCTCGTTCAAACAGGCGATTGTTGTGTGGACGGGTTTGAACATCGCTGCGTTGTTCGCAGTGATCTTGTTGTGCTGGAAGTACCTCGGTTATCGGCTCGACGTGAAGGCGTACGCCGTGAGTGCGTTGGCGACGACGATCTTTCTGTTCATGGAACCGATACGTACGACGCTCTGGCTCGGGCAGATCAACATCTTCCTGCTGCTCTTGATCGTGTGGGACCTCGGTCGGGACGAGAAGAGTCGGCTCCGAGGAATCGGGGCAGGCATCGCCGCCGGCGTGAAGCTCACTCCGGCCTTCTTCTGGGCGTACCTCTTCATCACTCGTCAATGGCGTGCGTTGGTGACGGCCGTCGTGACGTTCGCTGCGACCGTTGCGATCGGCTTCGTCGTGATCTACAACGATGCGTACAAGTACTGGACCGGCACTCTTGTCGACAGCGAACGCGTCGGACCGACGGATGCTCCGAGCAACCAGTCCGTGTCCGGTCTGATCGCTCAGCTCACTCACACTCCGACGCCGTCGCGGGTCCTGGTTCTAGTCTTCAGTGCGCTGGCGGTATGCCTCGGACTCGGTGCCGCGTGGATTGCTCACCGGCACGGCCAGAAATTGCTCGGCCTCACCATGACGGGGTTGACTGCGACCACTGTCTCGCCGTTCTCGTGGGGCCATCACTGGGTGTGGTTCGTCCCGCTGGTCGTCCTCGCCGCGCACTACACGATGGTGTCGAAGAAGCGCTGGGCGTGGGTGGCGCCGTTCGTTTTCCTGCTCCCGGTCTTGAACTGGTCTCACACCTGGTGGGACCCGTCGGTCATTCCGGGTACGGATCGCTTCATCGGAATGGGCCTGTTCATGTTCGTGCCGCCCGAGTATCTGCGGATTCCGACCGTCGGCGTCTACCTCTGGGTCTTCACGCTTGCCGCGGTCTCGACGGTGGTTCTGTTCGGCTGGAAGAAGTGGAAGATTCCGGCCCCGGATGCGTCGGCGCCGGTCACAACTGCCGCCTGACGTGGCAGTATCGGACTCATGGCACTTCAACTGAACCTTGTCGGTGACCCCGAAGCTGATGCTCTCCTCGCCGAGGACCCGTTGGCGTTGTTGATCGGAATGCTTCTCGATCAACAGGTTCCGATGGAAACGGCCTTCCTCGGTCCGAAGAAGCTGGCGGATCGGCTCAGCGGTATCGACGTCAGGCGTATCGCCGACATGGACACCGACGAGTTCATCGCCGTCTGTGCCGAGCCTCCGGCTGTGCACCGATTCCCCAAGTCGATGGGCGAGCGTATCCAGCTCATGTGCCAGTTCATCGTCGAGAACTACGACGGCGACACCGCGGCGATCTGGACTTCGGGAAATCCCGACGGCAAGGAAGTGCTGAAGCGGCTCAAAGCCCTACCCGGTTACGGGGATCAGAAAGCCCGGATCTTCCTGGCGTTGCTCGGAAAACAGATCGGCGTCGAGCCGAAAGGTTGGCGCCAAGCGGCCGGCGACTACGGGCTCGAAGGTTCGAGGCGCTCGATTGCAGACGTGGTCGACGAACAGTCTTTGCTCGAGGTCCGCGAGTTCAAGAAGGCCGCAAAGGCAGCAGCGAAGGCCGACAAGAAGTAAGCCGCTTTCAGGATTTCCGGGACCCGCTCGCACGCACTACTTTCATCAGGTCTCCTGCGGGACCCTCGAGCTGACGCGGGGGACGCCACACTGCGCGCAGGGATCGGTCGAGTTCCAAGCCTTCGACGGCTACCACCCGAAGTTCTCCCTGCTTCACCTGGTCCTCGACGGCCAGCGTGCTCAGTACCGCCGGGCCGACGCCACCGAGCACGCTGGTTCGAATCGCGGCCGAACTACCCAGTTCCAACAACGGTGCACCGCGCTCGTATTCGTGTAACGCCAGGTCGAGAGTCGTTCTGGTTCCCGATCCGGGCTCGCGCACCAGCAGCGGCGTCGCTGCCAGTTCGGCGACGGTCAGCGGCTTTCGTCGACGCGCCCATGGATGATCCGGATGAACGACCACGACCAGCGAGTCACGCGCGACGGTGACGCTGGACAGGCTCTTCGGAACGGTCGGTGACTCGACGAATCCGAGGTCGCACATTCCCACCTCGACAGCCTCGAGGACGCGGGTCGAGTTGTAGACCTGAAGGTGGACGGTGACACCAGGATGTAGTGACCGAAAGATACCGAGCCAGGCCGGAATCAGATGTTCGGCGACGGTCATGCTGGCACACACGGTCAATTCCGCGGATCGTTCGGTCCGCATCCCTTCGGCGACGTCGAGAAGCTGCCTCGAGTTGGCGAGGACGCGGCGCGCCCAGTGGACGATGACGGTCCCCTGCGGAGTCAAAGTCGCCCCCGTCGACCTTCGGTGTATGAGTGGCATCCCGAGCTGCCGCTCGAGGGCTTTGACGGCGCGGCTGGCATTCGGCTGCGCAATGTTTGCTGAACGGCTTGCCGCACTGAGACTTCCGTGATCATCGATGCCGATGAGTAGCTCGAGAGTGGTGAGGTCGGGCCACCGTCTGGTCATGCAAACAGGCTATACCGAACTTCACGTTCATATCGATTTGATATGCCGTGATGGTAGAAATCGCCCTACCGGAGCGATGGTGGCTCAAGGACGCTGGATGAGTGAACCGTGATGTGAAGTCCGTGGCCGAGAAACCCGCAGTCGCACCTTCGTCAGAAGTACGACGGTGGTCCAGTGTGGCTGCATTGGTGCCCGGAGTTGCGTTGTGCGCCTTGGGGGCCACGGTCGCGCTGATAGCCGGTCAGTTCACCTCCGCCGTGAGTCCGTTGCTGATTGCGATCGTGGCGGGTGCGGTGTTGGCGAATACCGTCTCTTTGCCGGCGAAATTCCAACCTGGCCTGGCATTCTCGGCGAAACGGCTACTTCGGGTGGGTATCGCTCTGCTCGGGCTGCAATTGATATTCTCCGACATCGTCGGTTTGGGCTGGGGAGTGATCGCCGTAGTGGTGGCGATTGTGTTCCTCGGTATCGCCGGGACCATGTATGCCGGAAAACTTCTCGGATTGAGTTGGTCGCAGAGAATTCTGATTGCCTGCGGCTTCTCGATCTGTGGCGCTGCCGCCGTGGCTGCTGCGGACGGTGTGGTGAATGCGCGAGAGGAAGAGTTGCTCACCGCTGTTGCGTTGGTGGTGATCTTCGGAACTCTGATGATTCCGACAATCCCACTGTTGGCCAACGCTTTCGGTATGAACGAGGTCGGTGCAGGCATGTGGGCCGGTGGGTCGATCCACGAAGTGGCGCAAGTGGTGGCTGCCGGCAGCGCTCTCGGCGCCACCGCGTTGGGTGTCGCGACCGTGGTGAAACTTGCGCGCGTGTTGATGTTGGCGCCGGTCATGGCATTTCTGAGTATCCGGCAACGCAGGATGGTCGACAGCACTGCCGCCAAGCGTCCCCCGCTGATTCCGTTGTTCGTCGTGGCATTCATCGGCTGCATGGGCTTGCGCTCCACGGGCATCTTGCCGGATGAGCTTCTGGGGCTGGCGAAGACGGTGCAGACGGCGCTGTTGGCGGCCGCGATGTTCGCACTCGGGCTGGGGGTGCGGTTGAGCGTCATTCGTGGAGTTGGCGCCCGGCCATTCGTGCTGGCCGCGATTTCCACTGTGTGGGTGGCAACGATCGCCTACGTCGGAGTCGTGCTGGTCAGCTGATCGAGCGCTGAGTCCGCCACGCGCTCGGGCTCATCGAGAACTGAGTGCGAAACCAGCGCGAGAAACTACCCTGCGTCGAAAACCCGAGGTGCACAGCCACTTCGGTCAACGAATAGCGAGGGTTGGAGACAAATCGTTCCGCGAGGGAGCTTCGAACCGAATTGAGAACGGCCGTGAACGTATCTCCGGATTCGGCGAGATGACGGTGCAGTGTCCGCCGGTCGAATCCGAGACTGCGTGCCACCTGCTCGACAGAGCAGCGGCCGGTCGGAAGCAGAACTTCGATCAATTCCTTGGTGCGGCTGAGGGTATCGGAGGTTTCCGAGGCGGGAAGCGAGTCGAGGAACTGGCGAGCGTACGGCCGGAGTAACTCGTCGGAAAGTTGGTTAGCCGCATCCAGGTCGGCGGCGAAGAAAACGATACCGGTGAACTCGTGATCGAATTCCACCGTCTCGCCGAGGATTCGCCGATGCGTGCTCGTGTCTTTCGGGGCATTGTGCGTGAATCCCACGCTGACCGGTTGCCATCGAGAACCCAGGAAACTCCGCAGGATCTGCAGTGTCGCGCCGACTGCGAGTTCGACGCTCTGTCTGGTGTCGACCGGTTCGCCGACCTCGAGCGAGATTCGCAGGGTGGCGAGTCCGTTGACCTCGTTCAATCGAATGCGTAACGACTCGTTGTACGTGTGCTCGTATCGCATCAATACGTCGAGTGCGCTCCTGACGTCTGGCTCTTCCCTGATGACCAAGCTGAGGGGGCCGAGATTGGACAGTCGACGCAGGCCGGCGAGTAGAAGCCCGAAGTCTTCGTGTCCGGACTCCGCTGCCGATCGCTCCAGGAGCGATGCGATGGAGGCGGCCGGTACCCATTGGTCGGGGTTCGCCAGGCTTGCCGGGCTCAGGCCGACACTTCTCATGAGGGCCACAGCGTCCACGTCCACTGTTCGGCACAGGTCGACGTATCGGTTCAGTGACGCGTAGCGGGCGAGTGGCTTCATAGGTCCCCCTTTACTCGATGTCCCGAAATGTTGTGTTGTGTGTCTCGTCAAGTTAAGCATGTGAGCCGGATCTCACATAGTTTTGTCCACATCAGTTCGGCACGACCACGAAGCCGAGCACCGACTTCTGGAAGTTGTTGCGTGCGAATACTGCTCGACCGTAATCGAGTCGAGCCCGCCCACAGAATTGGAGAGCAATGATGGCAAACGCCATTCGGTTCCACGAGATCGGCACACCGTCCGTCATGCGTTGGGAAGAGATCGAGGTAGGACGACCGGGCGCCGGAGAGGTTCGGGTTCGTCATGAAGCGGTGGGGTTGAACTTCGCCGACACCTACTTTCGAAGTGGCCTCTATCCTGCGCAATTGCCTGCCGGGATGGGCGTCGAGGGCGCGGGTGTGGTCGAAGAGATCGGCGAGGGAGTAGTCGATTTTGCAGTGGGGGACCGTGTGACCTACACCGGCAGTCCGCTGGGTGCGTACGCCACCGAGCGGATCATGGCGTCGTCCGACCTGATCGCGCTACCCGACGGCATCGCCTTCGACACCGCGGCCGCCATGACCATGCGAGGACTGACTGCCGCCTACCTTCTACGTCGCATCTACCCATTGAAAGCGGGAGACACCGTGTTGCTACATGCTGCGGCGGGCGGGGTTGGACTGATCTTCACCCAGTGGGCAAAACTGTTGGGAATCAATGTGATCGGAACGGTGTCGAGCGACGAGAAGGCGAGCGTTGCCCGAGCTCACGGTTGCGATGAAGTCGTCATCTACACCCGCGAGGACGTCGTCGCGCGTGTCAAGGAGATCACCGGGGGCGTCGGCGTGCCGGTTGTCTACGACAGTATCGGGCAATCCACGTTCGACATCTCTCTCGATTGCCTTGCCAGGCGGGGGCTGCTGGTGTGCTTCGGAACGGCGTCCGGACCGACTCCGCCGATTCAGGCAATGCAGTTGGCAGTCAAGGGATCACTCTTCCTCACACGTCCGGCTCTCGCCGATTACATCGCGGATCCCGAAGAACGTGCCGAACTGGCGGGCGAACTGTTCTCACACGTCGAGTCCGGGCGAATCAAGATCGAGATCAACCAGCGGTACCCCCTCGAAGATGCGGTGCGTGCGCACCACGACATGGAGTCCGGTCGCAGTATCGGTTCCTCCGTCTTCTCCGTCTGAACCGAAACAGCACTTCCCAGAGGAATTGTCATGACCAACACCGCAACGCTCACAGAAAACCTTCCCTCGTCGAGGAATACGATCCGCGTCGAGAAATTGACCTGTTCGATCGGGGCAGAGTTGTCCGGGGTGGATCTCGGCGAGGTCGCGCGAGATGATGCACTCTTCGCCGAAATCAAGGCATTGTTGCTCGAACACAAGGTTCTGTTCTTTCGCGACCAGACCTTCTCCAAAGCCGAGCACGTAGAACTTGCCCAGCGATTCGGTGAACTCGAGGATCATCCGGCTCTGGGCAGCGACCCCGACCACCCGGGCCTGGTCCGCATCTACAAGGATCTGGACAGCCCGCCGGAGCATTTCGAGAATGCATATCACTGCGACGCCACCTGGCGCGTTAACCCGCCCATGGGATGTGTATTGCGTTGTGTGGAAACACCTCCTGTCGGCGGCGACACGATTTGGGTGAACATGGCACTCGCCTACGAGAATCTGCCGGCGCGGGTCAAGGAGCAGATCAAGGATCTGCGTGCCAGGCACAGTATCGAGTCGACCTTCGGCGCTCGGATGCCGATCGAACAGCGGCACCAGCTGAAGGAACGCTTTCCCGACGCCGAACATCCCGTGGTACGAACACATCCGGAGACCGGCGAGAAGATTCTCTTCGTCAATTCGTTCGCCACACACCTCGTGAACTATCACACGCCCGAGAACGTCCGCTATGGAATCGATTACGCCCCCGGCGCCGGGAATCTGCTCACTTACCTGGCGAGCCAGGCTCAGATTCCCGAGTACCAGGTTCGGTGGCGTTGGACCGAAAACAGCGTCGCGATCTGGGACAACCGTTCGACACAGCATTACGCGGTGCAGGACTACTGGCCCGCGGTTCGAAAGATGGAGCGCGCCGGAATCATCGGCGACGCACCGTTCTGATCTCTCTTCCCAGCCCCGAAGATAAATTCATTCACTCGATCGGAGTCACGCTATGCATTTCCACGACGATTCACTGTTCCCCGAAACCCAGGACAAGCTTGTCATCACCGTTGCTCCCTACGGACCGGAGTGGGAGCCGGACGATTTTGCAGAAGACCTCCCTCTGTCGATGGACGAGCACGTCCAGCAAGCCGTCGACTGTTTCAACGCCGGTGCCACAGTTCTCCACATCCACGTGCGTGAACTCGACGGCAAGGGCTCGAAGCGTCTGTCGAAGTTCAACGAGCTTCTCGGTCGCTTGCGTGAGGCCGTTCCCGAGATGATTCTGCAGGTCGGCGGGTCGATTTCGTTTGCCCCGGAGGGGGAAGGTGCCGATGCGAAGTGGTTGTCCGACGACGTGCGTCACATGCTGGCGGAATTGGAGCCGGCTCCCGATCAGGTGACGATCGCGATCAACACCAGCCAGATGAACATCATGGAACTGATGACCGACGACGACATCGCGGGTACGTCGATGCAGCGTCCGGAATTGGCCGATACGTATCGGGAAATGACTGTGCCCGCCGGTCCGGAGTGGGTGGCAGAGCACCTGCGCCGGTTGCAGGCCGCTGGAATCCAGCCGCATTTCCAGTTGTCCAGTATTCCGCAGCTCGAAACGGTGGAGCGGTTGATCCGACGCGGCATCTACACGGGTCCGGTCAACCTCACGTGGGTCGCAATCGGCGGCGGCTTCGACGGCCCCAACCCGTACAACATGATGAACTTCGTCCAGCGTGTTCCCGACGGTGCGTGCCTGACGCTGGAAACGCTGATGCGTAGCGTCCTGCCGGTGAACACGATGGCCATCGCGATGGGCTTGCACGCTCGTTGCGGCAACGAGGACACCATCTGGGGCCGCAAGGGCGAGAAGATGACGTCGGTGCAGCAGATCGAGCAGTTGGTGCGCATTGCAGGCGAATTGGGCCGCGAGGTGGCTACCGCGAAGGAAGCTCGGGACATCTACCGGATCGGTGAGACGTATGCCGACACCGACGAGACGTTGGCGAAGCTGGGTTACGCGCCCAACCGCCGGATCGGCCAGCTGGGATTCACGCAGCACGCCTGAGTTCGCACCCTCTCGTACAACAGTTCCGGGGGTACGAACCGCGACGGTTCGTACCCCCGAATCCCCCCGTCTACCTCGAGTACTTCCTAGGAGAGTCATGGGACTGCAAGCTCCCGCCACGCCACGTGTGGACACCGCGCTCGGAATCGGCGGACGACGAAAGTTATACCCGTGGATCGTTTTCGCCCTGGCTTTCGGTCTTCTGCTCTCGGACTACATGTCGAGGCAGGTGCTCAGTGCAGTCTTCCCGATCCTGAAAGCGGACTGGGATCTCTCCGATTCGCACCTCGCCTCCCTGAGCAGCGTGGTGGCATTGATGGTCGGGCTGTTGACGTTCCCGTTGTCGCTGCTCGCGGACCGCTGGGGCCGCGTCAAGAGCTTGATCTTGATGGCGGTGTTGTGGAGTGTCGCGACGTTGCTGTGCGCAATCGCTCAGACCTACGAACAGATGTTGGGCGCCCGGTTCCTGGTCGGTGTCGGTGAAGCGGCGTACGGCAGCGTGGGTATCGCCGTGGTCCTCAGTGTGTTTGCGCCCCGCGTGCACGCAGCTCTTGCAGGTGCCTTCATGGCCGGTGGATCGTTCGGTTCGGTCATCGGTGTGGCAATCGGTGGGTTCATCGCAGTCCAGTTCAGTTGGCGGTGGTCTTTTGCCGCCATGGCGATCTTCGGTCTGATTCTGGTCGCGCTCTTCCGTGCCCTCGTCACCGAGAAGAAGCTCACCGCTTACGCCGTCGAGGCCGCGCCGGATGCCGCCGGGGAAGCGGTGAGACACGACGGTTTTCGTGCGCCGGTGTCCTCGCTGTTCACCAATCCAGCCGTATTATTCGCCTACATCGGTGGTGGTCTCCAGATGTTCACCGCCGCTGTACTTCTGGCGTGGTTGCCGAGCTTCTTCAATCGTTACTACGATTTGGCCCCGGACAAGGCCGGCGTCACGGCTTCCGTGTTCGTCCTCCTGGTCGGAAGCGGGATGGTGGTCTGCGGTTTCATCACAGATAGATTCAGCCGCGACGATTCGGCGCGAAAATGGACCACCGCCATCGTCTACTGCGCCATCTCGTTGGTGACGCTGAGCATCGGGCTCCGGTTGGGCACGGGGACAGCACAACTCGTGTTGCTCGGTATCGGTGCATTCTTCTCCGCCGGTTCGTCGGGGCCGACGGCAGCGATGGTCGCGAACCTTACCCATCACTCGATTCGAGCGTCGGCCATGGGAACGCTCACCGTCGCCAACAACCTTCTCGGGCTGGCGCTCGGTCCCTTCGTTGTCGGCATCCTCGCCGATCACCTGGGTCTTCTCGGCGCTCTACAGCTTTCGCCCTTCGTCTATGTCGTCGCGGCCCTCGCGTTGGTAGCCGGCAAGCGTGCCTATCCCGCCGGGATGAGGCGGCTGGCGACGTTGCAGAATCGGCCCGAGATCCCCGGCGCCACTGAAGTAACAGACGTTCGGAGCTCATGATGAATGAATCAACTACGGTAGTAATGGTTCCCGGTCTGCGGGATCATGTCGAAGATCATTGGCAGACTCACCTCGCGCGCAGGCTCGACAACGTTCTGACGGTTCCTCCCCTCGAGACCGACAAGCTCAGTCGCGATGCGCGGGTTGCGGCATTGAACGAGGTGCTGACAAGTGTCTGCGGGCCGGTGGTCCTGGTCGGGCACAGCGCCGGAGTCATGACAGTTGCTCACTGGGCGAGGGCGCATCATCGAGAGGTTGCGGGCGCACTTCTGGTCACGCCGGCGGATCTCGAACTTCCGCTGCCCGAGTCTTATCCGTCTCTCGAAGATCTCGACCGACACGGGTGGCTACCGATACCGCGTCAGCGTCTGCCGTTTCCGAGCACGGTCGCGGCGAGTCGGAACGATCCGCTCGCCGGGTATCGCCGAGTTGTGGGTTTGGCTGAAGGATGGGGGAGTCGGTTGCTGGATCTGGGTGAGGTCGGACATCTCAATCCGGCGTCCGGATACGGGTATTGGCCGCGGGCGGAATCGTTGGTGCGGGAACTGCTCGAGTCGGTGTCGCGCGCCGCCTCGTCTCATGCCACGGATTCCGAGGCGCAGGAGGAACACAGTCGTGCTTGATCTTGCTGCTCTGCTGGAAGATTCGGCCCGGCGATACCCGGAACGGGATGCGCTGGTTCTCGGGGAAGCGAGGCTGACGGATGCGCAGTTCGACGCCTACGCGAATCGCATCGCCCATCTGCTCGTCTCGCGGGGTGTCGAGCCAGGTGACAAGGTGGCGTTGTCCTGCCCGAACGTTCTCGAGTTCCCGATCGTCTACTACGGCATTCTCAAGGCCGGCGGCGTCGTCGTTCCTCTGAACATTCTGCTCAAGGGGCGCGAAATCGCCTATCACCTGGCTGATTCGGAAGCAAAGCTGTACCTCTGTTTCGAGGGAAGTCCCGAATTGCCGATCGCTGAGTACGCCATCGCCGGGTTCGAGCAGAGCGAGACCTGTTCGGCCCTGATCGTGATCAGCGCCGAGTCGGGTGCACCGTCGTCGATCCTCGGAGTCGAGACTCTAGGCGAAGCACTGGCATCCGTGTCCGGCACGGAAACGCCTGCAGCCGCGGTTGTTCGTGAACCGATGGACACCGCGGTCATTCTCTACACCAGCGGCACGACCGGAAAGCCCAAGGGCGCCGAACTCACTCACTGCAACATGGTCTTGAATGCACTGTCGACCAACCGGTTGTTCGAGAGCGTTCCGTCCATGCATGAGCGTTATCTCCTGACTTTGCCGTTGTTCCACTCGTTCGGCCAGACAGTGACCATGAATGCGGGAATCTGCGTCGGTGCCACCTTGGTGTTGATGCCGCGCTTCGATGCGACCGCGGCACTCGAGATCATGGAACGCGAAAAGATCTCGGTCTTCGCGGGCGTCCCGACCATGTATTGGGGACTGCTCGGCGTGCTGGAGGAGGTAGTGAAATCCGGGGTGGATATCGAGACCGTTGCACAGAACATGCGGTGCGCGATCTCCGGTGGTGCAGCGCTTCCCGTCGAAATCTTGACACAGTTCAGGGAACGCTTCGGTGTTCAGATCCTCGAAGGGTTCGGGTTGTCCGAGACCTCTCCGCTGGCCTTGTTCAGTGACCCGGAGAGCGACCCCCGGCCCGGTTCGATCGGCGTGCCGATCTGGGGCGTCGAAGCGCGGCTTGTCGACGACTCTTGGCACACGATCGCCGGCCCCGATGAAGTGGGGGAGTTGGCCATTCGCGGGCACAACGTCATGAAGGGCTATTTCAACCGACCCGAGGCGACGGCGGAAGTCATGTGCGACGGATGGTTTCGCACCGGGGATTTGGCACGGGTCGATACCGACGGAAATTACTACATCGTCGATCGCGCGAAGGACATGATCGTGCGGGGCGGATTCAACGTCTACCCACGCGAAATCGAAGAGGTTCTGCTCACTCACCCAGCCGTCTCACTCGTCGCCGTCGTCGGGGTGCCGGACTCGAGCCTCGGCGAAGAAGTTGTCGCGTTCGTGATCCGAGAGCCGAGTGAAGAGATCTCCGAATCGGATCTCGTGGAATGGTCGCGAGAACAGATGGCCGCCTACAAATATCCGCGTCGCATCGAGTTCGTGCCGTCGCTGCCGATGACGGCAACCGGAAAGATTCTCAAACGTGAACTGAATCAAGCATTTTCGATGGTCTGAGGAGATCGATGACTGACGTTCGAGCAAATGAAGCATTTCCCGTCACCCAGGCCATGAAGGATTCGGGTGGCTGGAATCCGTTGTGGGACGGACTTTCGGAGCTGGATCCCGAGTGGACCGAGCTGTACATGAAGACAGCGATGCAGCCCTGGAACAGCGGGGTGCTGTCACCTCAGGTGATCCAGTTGCTGTGCATAGCCGTCGATGCGGCGAGCACACACATGTACGCACCCGGCGTACGACGCCATATTCGCGCCGCGCTCGACATGGGAGTGACCCCGAAGGAGATTCTCGAGGTGCTGAAACTGACCACCGTCGTCGGGATTCATTCCTGCAATGTCGGCGTTCCGATCCTGATGGAGGAAATCGCGAACCGGTGAGGGCGGTCAGTCCCGCTCGCGGTTCTCCCGTTCCTCCCGCTGACGCTGGAGGAACGGGCTCGGGTTCTGTCCGCCGATCGGACCGTGGCCGAGGACTCCGTGCTCGTAGGCCGACTCCGCGTGCAGGGCAACGTCGATTCCGCGGGCCTCGTCTTCACGCGAAATGCGGAAGCCGAAGGTCTTGTCGATGAGCTTTCCGAGACCGTAGGTCACACCGAAGGCATAGAGCGCGACCACGACGACGCCGACGAACTGCTTGCCCAACTGCGCGAATCCACCGCCGAAGAACAAACCTTCCGGACCGCCCGTCATCACGGCCGTCGCGAGGAGTCCGATCAGCAACGAGCCGACGATTCCACCGACGAGGTGCACGCCGACGACGTCGAGGGAGTCGTCGTAGCCGAGCTTGTGCTTCCATCCCACGGCGTACGAGCAGACGATGCCGGCGATCAGACCGATGACGAGCGCACCGAACATGTTCACCGTTCCGCACGACGGGGTGATCGCGACCAGACCGGCGACGACGCCCGAAGCTGCGCCGAACGTCGTGGGGTGTCCGTCACGATTCTGCTCGACGAACAGCCAGCCGAGTAGTCCGGTGCAACCGGCGACGAGTGTGTTGAGGAAGATCTGCGAGGCCATACCGTCGGCCGCAAGGGCCGAGCCGGCGTTGAATCCGAACCAACCGAACCAGAGCAGGCCTACGCCGAGCAGGACGAACGGCAGATTGTGCGGACGCATCGACTCGGCCTTGAAACCCATCCGCTGGCCGAGGACCAGTGCCAATGCCAGACCCGACGCTCCGGACACGATTTCGACCACGAGGCCACCGGCGTAGTCGAGTGCGCCCATCTGGGCGAGCCATCCCTGCGGATTCCACACCCAGTGAGCGACGGGGACATAGACGAGCAAGGACCAGATGGGGACGAAGATCATCCAGGCGGAGAACTTCGCGCGGTCGGCGATCGCACCACTGATGAGCGCTGCAGTAAGGATTGCGAACGTCAATTGGAAGGTTGCGAACAACACTTCCGGGACATTCCCGTGCACCGTCGACGGGTCGATGCCCGCCATGCCGATGTGCTCGAGTCCGCCGATGATGCCACCGTGATCGTCGCCGAACACGAGGCTGTAGCCCACGAACAACCACGCAACCGTGACGAGTGCGATCGAGACGAAACTCATCATGATCATGTTGAGTACGCCCGTCGAGCGGACCATGCCGCCGTAGAACAGTGCGAGTCCTGGCGTCATCAGAAGTACGAGTGCAGTACTGACGAGCAACCAGGCAGTCGCTCCGGCATCGATGGTGGCGGGCACAGTTTTCTCCTCACGCACGCGGACCAGCCCGCGTGCACGGAACCCACGATGAGTGCGTGCGGTTTCCTCCGCACTGCGATTGTGTTGCGAACATGTTTCGGGAGAAGTCGGCGTTGCACCCGCACCGGACCACCTGTCGTGGGTCGCCGGTAGTCTTTGCGCGTGGCCCTGTACCGGAAGTATCGACCCGCGTCCTTCGCCGAGGTGGTGGGGCAGGAGCATGTCACCGCACCGCTCAGCACGGCCCTCGACACCGGACGCATCAACCATGCCTACCTGTTTTCCGGCCCGCGCGGCTGCGGAAAGACGTCGTCGGCGCGAATCCTGGCGCGTTCGCTGAACTGTGAGCAGGGACCGACGTCGACGCCGTGCAACGTGTGCGACTCGTGCGTTTCGCTGGGCCCGGGCGGCACAGGCAACCTGGATGTGACGGAACTCGACGCCGCAAGTCACGGTGGCGTCGACGACACCCGAGAACTCCGAGAC
>NZ_BAAILK010000047.1:129239-156577 GCF_054589475.1 Rhodococcus sp. no. 34 | reverse complement strand
AAGGCGTTCCACGCACCCGCCGCATCTCGCTACCGCGTCTTCATCATCGACGAGGCACACATGGTGACGGCGGCGGGTTTCAATGCGCTGCTCAAGATCGTCGAAGAGCCGCCGGAACACCTCATCTTCATCTTTGCGACGACGGAACCGGAAAAGGTTCTCCCGACCATCCGTTCGCGTACACACCATTACCCGTTCCGCCTGTTGGCGCCGTCGACCATGCGCGGACTCCTGGAAAAGATCTGCGCCCAGGAGGGCGTACCGGTCGAGCCTGCGGTGTATCCACTGGTCATCAAGGCCGGCGGCGGTTCCCCTCGTGACTCGTTGAGTGTCCTCGATCAGCTGCTCGCGGGCGCAGGAGAAGAAGGTGTCACGTATCCGCGCGCGCTCTCTCTTCTCGGAGTCACCGACGTCGCGCTCATCGACGAAGCAGTAGACGCCCTGTCTGCCAGTGACGGGGCCGCGTTGTTCGGCACTGTCGATCGCGTGATGGACGCCGGTCACGATCCACGCCGATTCGCGCTCGATCTTCTCGAGCGCCTGCGTGATCTCATCTTGATGCAGGCTGTTTCCGACGCCAGCGAACGAGGATTGGTCGACGCTCCGGAAGCGGAGCTGGTCACGATGCGTGAGCAGATTCAACGAGTCGGCCCGGCCACGCTCACCCGCTTCGCCGAAACTGTCCATGCCGGACTCAGCGAAATGCGTGGGGCGACGGCGCCGCGGCTGCTGCTCGAAGTGATGTGCGCACGAATGCTGCTGCCGTCGGCCTCCGACACCGAGTCAGCTGTATTGCAGCGGCTGGAGCGCCTGGAACAAGGTATTCCGGCTGCCGGAGTCGCGGCTGCCCCTCGCGCGGCAGCAACGCCGGCACCGACCGTGCCGCCGCTCGAACCGGAGATTGCTTCCAAGTTCCAACGGCCCTCCCAACGTAAGGCCGAGCCTGAGGCGCGGCCGGAACCAGCCGCCCCGGCTCCGGCGGCGCCGCCGGTTGTCGAAGCTCCTGTCGTAGAACCTCCGGTAGCGGCAGTTCCCGTGGTCGAGCCTCCCACCGTCGAGATCGTGGAACCACCGGTTGCTGAAGCTCCAGTCGTTGAAGCACTAGTGGTTGAAGCTCCGGTTGCCGAAGCTCCAATAGTTGAAGCTCCTGTGGTTGAACCACCGGCTCCTGCTCCTGTCGAAGCGGAAGAGCTGATCGGGCTTGCCGAGCCGGAACCCGACTACGAGCCCGAGCCCGAGTTCGACGAGCCGGCGGTTGCCGAAGCTGCGCCGGTCTCGGCAGGCCCCACAGTCGAGACTCTCCGTGAATCGTGGAACACCTTGCGCAACAAGGTCGGTGAACGAAACAAGGTTCTTCCGGCCATGCTGTCCGCTGCGACGGTTCACGACGTGCGTGGACATGTCGTTGTCATCGCTCACGGCTCACCGGTCCTGGGTGCTCGTGTGACGCAACCGCACAACGCGGCGGTCATTTGCGAGGTCCTTGCCGAAATGTTCGGTGGCACTTGGCAAGTCGAGTATCAAGAAGGTGCGCCTACAGCGCCGACAGTATCGAGCGCAACCAAAGCGACGGAAGCTCCGAGCCGCCCTGCCGCTGCGCCCCGCTTCTCGCGCCCCAGCCAGGAGCGCGCAGCGCAGCAGCCCAAGGCCCCGCAGCCCCAGCGCGGAGATTCGGACGACATTCCGCCGCCCGAGGCCCCCGACTATCCGGAAGACCCTGGACCGGCCCCTGCTCCTGAGGTCGACTACGAGGCAACTCCTCCGCCTGCAACGCCGGAGGACGAGGACGAGATGTTTGCGGAGGCGGCTGAGCCCGCTGATCCGACTGCCAGACGTGATCCCGAGGATGTTGCAAAGGAACTCCTCAAGGACGTCCTCGGAGCTCGCCGCCTCGAAAGCTGAGTTGCCGTCTCGGCCCGTGTGCGTGAAACAGCTGTCGGAATCCAGCTGCACCACTGTGTGATCGAATTGTTATAAGTGCCGTTCCCTTTGTGCGCGCGCGTGTCGAAAGCGCACCGGCTCGGCCTCGCAAGCTGATTTGTATGTGGCTGGTTTGCTGGCACATTCGTTCGCTCAGTTCCGGTGTAACGAAACGTCGATTCGGACGATGGTCGCCGAAGAATATCTGGAAGTTCTCGTTGTCTGATGGGCATTCGAGTGCTGCTGTTAAATTTCGGTGTGTCACGAATGTTCAGATTGATAGTTGTCGGATGTTTGTTTTGCGGGGATCGACCAATTTGGG
The DNA here is from genome assembly GCF_054589475.1 of Rhodococcus sp. no. 34. Classification (NCBI taxonomy): domain Bacteria; kingdom Bacillati; phylum Actinomycetota; class Actinomycetes; order Mycobacteriales; family Nocardiaceae; genus Rhodococcus; species Rhodococcus sp. no. 34. The sequence continues at coordinate 154,335 of NZ_BAAILK010000047.1, read as the reverse complement.
ACATTCGGCGAATTGGCCACATATTCGGCATTGCGGCATTTCGGTGCATATTCAACTGAATATTTGCCGATCTCGAGTAAATGGCGGCCGTGAAACCGGGATCCGGTACGGATGTTCAAGCAGGAGCTTGACCGGTTGCGAAGCAAATGAGTAACTCCGAGTTACAGCTAACTACCGATTGCTGTCAAATTGCTGAAACACGTTCATTGCGCCGAACGACCTTTGTTATTTGTTTATGCCTTGAGGTGAATCTGCGTTTTACACACCGATGAGGGCGTGGTTAGTCTTCGGTCGATTGAGTCTCCCGTGGATGCGCGCGAAAATAGGAAGTGTAAGATGACTGAAGATTCAACTAATCCTGCGATTGCGATAGTCGGGATGAGCATGTGGTCCCCCGGTGCACGCGATCTGCAAGGATTTTGGGAGAACGTCCTCGCGCGTCGGATGCAATTCCGAAAGTTTCCGGAGTCACGGATGTCCCTCGACGACTACTGGAGCGCGAGCCCTGACGACGTCGACAAGACATACGCCGATCGCGGCGCGTTCATGGATGGTTTCGAATTCGACTGGGTCGGTCGCCGGATACCGGAGCGGACCTTCAAGTCGACAGATCTCACACACTGGTTGGCTCTGGAAACAGCACTCGGGGCTTTGACGGACGCGGGCTACAGCCGAGGATCGGTACCCACTGGACGCAGCGCAGCAATCGTCGGCAACTCCCTCACCGGTGAAGAATCCCGGATGTGGTCGATGCGTTTGCGTTGGCCTTACGTCAAGCGCGCACTCGCTGTGGCAGCCGAAGCGCGCCAGTTGGACAGTTCCGTCGCTGATGCTCTCGCCGAGACGATGGAAGAGGTCTACAAGGGCCCATTGGTGGAGCCGAGTGAAGACACTCTCGCCGGCATGTTGTCGAATACGATTGCCGGCCGGATCTGCAATTATCTCGACTTCAACGGCGGCGGGTACGTCGTGGACGGTGCGTGCGCGTCCGGAATGCTCGCGGTGGCGACTGCAGCCGAAAAGCTGGCGTCCGGCGCGGCCGACTTCGTCTTGGCAGGGGGAGTCGACGTCAGCTTGGATCCTTTGGAACTGGTGGGATTCGCCCGTTTGGGTGCACTGACCCGTGGCGACATGAACGTGTACGACGCAAGCCGAAGCGGATTCATCCCGGGTGAAGGTTGCGGATTCGTGGCCTTGAAACGACTCGAGGACGCCAGGGCGGACGGCGACTACGTGTACGCGACGATTCGCGGCTGGGGCATCTCCACCGATGGCAAGGGTGGAATCACCAAGCCCCGCGCCGAAACTCAGGCCGAGATGATCCGTCGCGCGTACTCGCGAGCGGGATTCGCGGCCAGCGAGGTTGCCTTCGTCGAAGGACACGGAACTGGTACTCCCGTCGGAGACCCCGTCGAACTGGCCGGCGTCCAGCAGGCCGCTCAGACGGACGGGCCCGTCGAGGCTCGTAGCATCGGCATGACGTCACTGAAGTCGTTGATCGGGCACACGAAGGCGGCGTCGGGCATCCTTGCGCTGATCAAGGCGGCCATGGCCGTCAATCAACGAATCCTTCCGCCGCTCGCCGGTTGCACCGACCCGAACCCGGCGTTCGGAACCGAAGCACCGGCACTCTTTCCGCTCGTCAACGGTGAGATCAGAGATCCGTCCGAGAAGATGCGTGCTGGTGCGCAAGCCATGGGTTTCGGCGGTATCAACTGCCACGTCGCCATTGAATCGGCTGATGCACCGTCCAGCAAGCTGACACCTTCGCGAGACGTCCGCACGATGATGGCGTCGTACCAGGACACCGAGGTATTTGTACTCTCTGCAGATTCCGCGGTGGACTTGGCGACCCGAGCGCGGGATGTTGCAGATCAGGCGGTTCCATTGAGTGTTGCCGAGCTGCTGGACTTTTCGGCGAAACTCTCGCGAGTGATCTCGCCGACCGCGCCCTTCCGTGCCGCAGTGGTGGCCGGACGTCCCGGGCAGTTGGCCGAACGCATGCGTCAGCTTGCCGTGATCTGCGAGAACTCCGCTCCTGCATCCGGCCAGGTGAAGGTCGTGAGCAACGAGATCTCGATCTCGAACGCCGTCCACCACGACATCGGATTCCTGTTCCCTGGACAGGGATCCCAACAACTCGAGATGGCGAGCGTGCTGATCGAGCGCTTCGAGTGGGCACGCGAACTGGCGACCGAGGCGGACGGCTGGTTGGAGGGAGTTGGAGCGGAGGCGATCACGCCTCGAATTCTGCGGAACCCGGTCAAGAGCGCTGACGCTGCAGAATTGGCGAAGTGGAAGCGGGATCTCGCCCAGACGCAGTTCACCCAGCCTGCCGTCGCTTTGGCTTCGCTGCTCTGGTTCGAGTACCTCCGCCGATTGGGTGTCACACCCAGTGCTGTCGCCGGCCACAGTCTCGGCGAGTTGACCGCGCTCTACGCGGCAGGAGCTTACGACCAGAAGACGCTGATCACCTTGGCTGCGGCGAAGGGTGCGGCCATGGCTGTCAGTGGTGGTGGAAACGGCGCGATGGCGAGCCTGACCTGCGACCGATCGACGGCTGAGGCGATCATCGCGGAAACAAAGGGTTACGCGACCGTCGCGAATCTGAATACGCCTACACAGACCGTGGTTTCGGGCACCAAAGACGCGGTCGACGATGTGGTTGCCATCGCGAAGACGCGCGGAGTGTCGGCTCAGGTGCTTGCCGTGTCGAATGCTTTCCACTCCGAGATGATGAACGAGGCCGAGCGGGAGCTGAAGTCCACTGCGCCCGTTGACGAGCAAGTCGATTCGCTGACTTGCCCCGTGTATTCCTGCGTCGAAGGGAAACGCGTACAGACGCCACTGGCACTTCGCGAATTGGTCACCAAACAGGTTGTCTCACCGGTCGACTGGGTCAAGACGGTAAGTGAAATCTCGCAGGACGTGGACCTGCTCGTCGAGGTCGGACCCGGCCGTGTGCTGACCGGGCTCACCAAGGCGATCAATGGGACCGACGGCGTGCGCTGCTTCCCCGTTGCGTCCAAGTCCGGACGCGACGAGGACTTCAACGTCGCGCTGGCCGCGATGTACGTACATGGCGCTCAGGTCCGATGGAACGAACTTTTCGACGGCCGGTTCGTGCGCGAATTCGTTCCTGCCGATCAGAAGGTGTTCATCGAGAACCTGGCCGAGGCGAAGCTGACGGTTACCTCTGCTCCCGAACCGCTCGCACTTGGTACGTCCGGCGGGGATCCGGCTGCGGCGCTGGCCGATTACCTGAGTCGACGCGGGACCTTCCTCGTCGACGTCATTCGTGCTGATGTAGGCAGTGGAGCGACTTCTCCGTCTTCTCCATCTGCTCCGACTTCGCGGGCAGTCACCAACGGCCACGAATCCGTAGCAGCGAAAGCTCCTTCGCCGGTTTCGGCTCCGGTAGTCGAAGAGCCGGCTGACGCGGGCGCTGGGTCCGTGGAAAGTGAGCTGATCAGGATCCTCGCCGATACGACGGGATTCCCCGCCGAGTCGATCACGACGGATCTGCGTCTGCTCGATGATCTGAATCTCGACTCGATCAGTGCGGCAGAGGCTATTTCGAAGGTTGCGCATCAGTTCGAGGTTGTCGACCTCGACCCTGCCGAGTTGGCCAATGCCACGATCGGAGAAGCAGCATCGCTGATCCTTGCGGCATCACCGAATCCCGGTTCTGCCGTTCCAGCAGCGAGTTCGGTGCAGTCGGACGTGTCGCGAATACTGCTCGAGGTAATCGCGGAGGACACCGGATTTCCGGTGGAGTCTCTCGATGTGGATCTCCACCTGCTCGACGACCTGAACATGGACTCGATCAAGGCTGCCGATGCGATAGCAACTGTGGCAACGCGATTGGGTGTTCAGGGTGATCTGGATCCGGCAGAACTCGTCAACGTCAGCCTGGGTGAACTGATCGAAGTGCTCGATCGATCCGCGAAAGAGAAGTCGGGGCAGCAGCAGCCGGTTGCGCGGGCGCTGCCGGTGAAGGCAAAGGGTATATCAGCCGACAGCTTCACCTGGGTTCGCGATTACACCCTGGAAAAGGTTCGGAGCGAGACAGCGTTGCACGGAGTCCGAGACCTCACGGACACGACGTTTGTCGTCATCGGTGACGACGCCGGTTTGGTCGGAAGGTTGGAATCCGAACTGCGAGGGCGTGGTGCTCAGGTCGACCTTCGCACATTCTCCGACGGCGCTCCTGCGAATGCGCAGCACGTGGTTGCCGTAATGCCGCGCGTGACCGATGATTCCGTCACCGAAATCGGCTTGCGCCGTGGGATCGAACACATGTACAAGATGGTTCCGGCGCAGCAAAGTGCAGGCGCACGAACCACATTGGCAGTGATTCAGTTCACCGATGTCGAGTTGGGCAATCCGGCGCCGGTACCGAGTGCGGCGGCTTTTGCCGCTTCGGTGCATCACGAGCGCCCCGAACTGGATGTCCGCGTCATAGGATTCGACGGCTCGACTGCGCACGCGGTGGTGGCAACCACCGTCGTCTCCGAGTTGGATTCGGTTGCACCCTATGTGTTCGCGACTTACGACACCGAGATGGGACGCACGGCACTGCAACCGCGGGTTCTCGCCTCGAGCGACTACACCGTCCGCGAGAGCGGGTTGGGAAGTTCGGATGTAGTGGTCGTGACCGGTGGCGCGAAAGGCATCATGGCGCAATGCGCTCTGGCTCTCGGTCGAAAGACAGGCGCCGAACTAGTGCTGATCGGAAGCTCTCAGCGACAAGCGGGTGACGAAATCGCCTCCACTCTTGCGGACTTCACGTCTGCCGGTTTGAGCGCTCACTACTATCGCTGCAACGTCACGGATGCTGCGGCGGTGGCCGGCGTCGTCGCCCAGATCGAGGTCGAGGTTGGGCCGATCACCGGGTTTGTCCACGGTGCGGGGGCGAATGTTCCGCGGCGGTTCGAGAGAGTCGACAGCGATGCGGCTTTCAAGGAGGTTGCACCTAAGGTCCTGGGCGCAGCCAACTTCGTCGAAGCGCTCGCTGATCGCGACTTGAAGCTGTTCGTGGGCTTCTCCTCCATCATCGGATTCACAGGTATGCCCGGAAACAGCTGGTATGCATACGGAAACGAGCTTCTCGACGAAATGGTGGTGCGGTATGCCGCCGGGCACCCGAAGACTCGGACGTTCTCGCTCGCGTACAGCGTGTGGGGGGAGACAGGCATGGGCGCCCGCATGGGCAGTGTCAACCACCTCGCGAAGATGGGTGTCATGCCGATTTCCACGGCTGCGGGAGTGGATCATTTCCTTCGCCTGGTCGACAGCGGACCCGAGGCGAGTCGTATCGTCGTGACCAGTCGACTCGGCGGTCTCGACACCTGGGCGCCGGCAGCACCGGCTCTGCCGGCGGTGTCGCGCTACATCGACCAAGTGGTGACATTCGAGCCGCAGGTAGAACTGGTGACCCGGACGACGTTGTCCACCTCGGCGGATCCCTTTGTCCTCGATCATGTCTGGAAGGGATCGGCGCTGCTTCCGACGGTGTTCGGGCTCGAGGCGATGTCGCAGGCGGCGGCCTATGTCACGGGACGCGTGACTCTGGGTCGCGTCCGCATCGACGACATCAAACTGGATCGACCGATCGTCGTCGACACCGTCGAGGGCACCAGAGTCGAGATCAAGGCAAGCGTCGTGGAGCAGGATCGTGATGCTGCAGGAACGCGGGTGCATGTCACGATCGGCACCGAACGGACCGGGTACGGACGGCCCCATTTCTCGGCCGACTTCATCTTCGGGCTGGACGAAACACTGCCGGAGTTCGAGAAGGAGTTGCCGCGACCGGTGCTCGACATCGATCCGTTGGACGATCTCTACTCGTGGTTGCTGTTCCAGGAGGGAGATTTCCGCCGACTCGAAGAGATCTCGAGCCTCGATTCCGAGCACATCCTCTTCAGCGCTATTTCGCGAGCCGACCGTAGGCAGCACCTCCTCGGTGATCCCTACTTCCTCGATTCCCTGCTCCAATCGGGCCAGATCATGGTTCCGCGGGAGATCTGCCTTCCGGTCAACATTGCGCGAATCGACATGTACGACGGACGATTCGAGGCTCGTTCGTTCACCGCGTACGCCTACGACAAGGTGCAGACAGAGACCCACATGCAAGCCGACGTGGCGGTGGTGAAGGACGGACGAGTGGTGATGCAGCTCGAGGGATATCGCTCCCAGATTCTCTCCCACGACGAAAGCCGTCCTACGGCTGAGGAAATCGCGGATCCGACTGCGCGCGACGCACAGATCATTCTCGACAAGCTCGCGCAACACAGCCGGGCGTTGGGAGTGAAGAGCCCGCGGGTTGTGGTCGCGCATACCCCGGGGATTCACGAGTTGACCAAGTCGGAACGCCACGAGCAGGAGAAACCGATCGCCGAGGCGGCCGTGAACATTCATCTCGATGAGGATGTGGTGATCAAATGAGTAATGCCTTTGCCATCGAATGGCAGGAAACCGGAAAGCCCGTCGTCGTCGGTGATATTCCGCCCTCTGTGGATGTCTCGCTCTCGCACGACGGCAGTAAGTCACTCAGTTCGGCCGGCGACTGGCCTCAGGGGTGTGACATCGAACCGATTCGCGCCCGAACCGTCATGCAGTGGAAGGCGCTTCTGGGTTCGGCGCGGATTCCGCTGCTGGACGAGTTGATCGCGGGCGGCGAATCACTCGATCGTGCGGGAACCAGGCTGTGGGCGGCGGCCGAGGCGATCCGAAAGGCCACGGGGCAGATGTCGGTTTCTCTGGCGATGGGCGCCAGGGAGGACGACGCAGTGACCTTCCGCGGCGGCGCAGACGGAAGCGTGGTGGTTCTTACTTTTCCAGCTCTGTTGACGGACAACGAGGAGCGGATTCTCGCGTTTGTGACTCATGAGGAGGATGCGGAAGAACCGGCGCAGGACTCGGCACCACAGTTCGACTCCGGCCCGTTGTCGGCGAAGTCTCTCGCGCAGTTCGATCCGATGGCCTACGGCTCCGACGTGCATGTGGTGGCCCGGAGCGGTTATCCGGCGGTGTCGATCCGGTTCCCCGTCGGGTTCCGGGACGCGTGCAACGTCGGTGGATCAGTGGGGTTCGCGAGCTTCGCGCTGTGGTTGGGCGCTTTGCGAGAGAGGGGAACCGGACCGATCTCGAAGCAGATCGTGGAGGACATGGCGACGGGTCGTTGGGGCATGGTGACCAACAACTCCGAGGTGTTCATCGATGCGAACCTGTACACCGACGACATTGTCGAGGGGACGATCTGGATCACCGAGCTCACCGGTCCGGATCGGGCAACCACCAATCTGCATGTCGAATGGTGCCGGGTCGACGGCGAGACGCGCACTCACATCGGGTGGAGTGCGATGCAGACGACGTGGGTGGAAATCCTCTCCCACGGCGTGGTGGCGGCACGGCCGATGCCGCAGTACTTCCACGATTTCATCGAGCCGATGACGATTCCGACGGGGACGAAGAACATCGCTGTTCCCACCGAACCGAAGAACGTCGATCGTGGTTCCGTGATCCGCTCGGCTCCGATGGTGCCGCGCAATCCGTACCTGCTCGAATCCGAGGTGTTCTCGACGACGTTGCAGGACGGAAACGTCGTGGGCAACATCTACTTCGGCAACTATTACATCTGGCAGTCGAGGGTTCGGGACAAGTTCCTGGTCCGTTCTCAGCGTGAGGCCATGGCGGCCAGAGGCGCTCTCGGGGAACTTCGTTGTGTGCACACCAGGGTTGAGCATCTGCGCGAGGTCATGCCGTTCGACGACGTCCTGGTCACGATGTCTTTGTCTGCCCTCTACGAGAGGGGGATCGACCTCGAGTTCGAGTACTTCAAGGTCAATGAGGACGGATCACGGGAGAAGCTCGCGATCGCTCGGCACAGAACTGTCTGGACGATGCCGGGCGCTCCGGGAGAACTGGAAATCTCTCCGCCGTCGAAACTTCCACAGTCGCTGATCGATTCGGTGCTGGAGGCGATCGACGGAAAGTAGACGGGGGATTTTCCGAGATCGAAGTGGAGAGACGGGTTGCGTTTTCCTTGCGGGAGAACGCAACCCGTTTTGATGGGGAGGGGCATGTATGGGTATCGGGGTTTCCAGAAGATCGGTTATGAAAGGGTCGGTAGTCGGCACAGCGGCTGTTGCTTTGGGCGCAAAGGCAGGTGCTGCTCCGGCGGGGAGTGTGGATATCGAGTCTCCGTTGATTTTTCATTCGCCGGAGTTCGAGCCGTTCTGTGACGAACTACCGTCGTTGTCAACGCTTTCCGGAAACGAGATCACACTGACAGCGCAAGTGGGGCAACATGCCTTTCATCGGGATTTTCCCTCGTCCCCAGCACTGTCGTACCGCAGCGGAGAGATCGGTGGCGGTTATCTGGGCCCTACCGTCGAGGCGCATTCCGGCGAGCCGATCATGTTGACGTTCGAGAACGATCTGACCGGACATCCGTTGGCAGCGGACATGGATATGACGCTGCACGGAATGCAGGCAGACTTTCGCGCTAACCCGCCGACGTCGTTGCACTTGCACGGGGGAGTCACTTCACCTGAGAGCGACGGCCATCCGGAGCTGCTGGTGATGCCGGGACAGGCTGCGATGCATCACTTTTTGCACGGTCAGGAAGCCGCCCACCTCTGGTATCACGATCATGCGATGGGCATCACCCGGCTCAACGTCTACGCCGGTCTGATCGGCAACTATCTGATCAGGGATGAATTCGACACCGGCGAACTGGGAAATCCGTTGGGGTTGCCGGCCGAGGAATTCGAGATCCCGTTGATCCCGCAGGAGAAGATCTTCACGCCGACAGGCGCCCAGAACGGCCGATCCACCATCTTGATCCCGGAAGGATCGTGGGAAGGCGGCGCGGTGGGCGACGTCGGCTTGGTCAACGGCAAGGTGTGGCCGGAACTGTCCGTGGCTCGGGGCCTTTACCGCCTCCGCATCGTCAATGCGTCGTCGGCAAGTGTGTGGAATCTTCACTTCTCGAACATGATGACGTTCTGGGTCATCGGCAACGACGCCGGAATGCTCGACGCGCCCGTCGCGGTCAATGCCTTCCGCTGCGCACCGGGGGAGCGGTACGACCTCCTCGTCGATTTCACCGGACTGTCGGAGGGTTCGACGGTGGAGCTTCGCAACGACGAGGCGCCCCCGCTGCCCGCCGCTGTCATCGGTGAAGTGACTATGCCGCTGTTCTGCCGGTTCCGCGGCGACTCCAGGCGCGGATTCACCGGTGGTGTTCCGTCGCAACTGCGCGGTGGGCGCCGACAACGTGACGTTCTCGCCCCGTGGGAGCAGCCGACGGTAATTCGCACGGTGACGGTGAGCCAGCAACTGGAACTGCGGAATCCACCGGCTCAGATGACGTTGAACAACCTGACGTTCAGCACCACGGACGTCGAGAGGCCGCGGCAAGGCACCGTCGAGCAGTGGAACATCGTCAACACCACGCCGGACCCGCATCCGATACACCTGCACCTGGTGAATTTCCGGATTCTCGGCAGGACACCCATGCGGACGCTGGAGTACTTGATCCGCCATCCGCAGCCGGTGATTGGCAACAAGTGGACTCCGTCGCCCGACGGGTTCGAGGCGGGGCCGATGATCGCGCCGGCGCCGTGGGAAGCGGGAATGAAGGACACCGTCAGGGTGGACGGCGGCACTGTCACCCGGATCATCGTGCGATTCCCCACCGCGGATGAGCTGGGTTTCGATCCCGACGCGATGTTCGATCGTCTTTCGGGCGGTGGGATGACGAGCGGTGGGATGACGGGCGGTGGGATGACGGGCGGTGGGCGCCACGATATGGCTGATTCTGGTCGACTCCAGGGATACGTGTGGCATTGCCATCTACTCGATCACGAAGATCACGACATGATGTTGCCGTATCGCATCGTGCCGTGAGTGCTTCTGGGGGCGCACCCGAAATGAACCGAAGCGGGCAGGCGTTCGCGCACCTGATCACCTCGGTCACCTAGCAGGATCGCTTCGGTCCTTCCCATGAATTTGGAACACGTTCTACAGTGAAAGGGCTGAGGTCTGTACCTCGGCCATGCGCCACCACCGAAGGCGGCGCGGACGATCTGCAGACCGGTTCGACGAATTACACGGAAGGAACACCTCACAGTGACCACAGAGGCATTCATTTATGAAGCCATCCGTACCCCGCGAGGCCGCGGCAAGAAGACCGGGTCGTTGCACTCGGTCAAGCCGATCTCGCTGGTCACGGGTCTGATCCAGGAACTGCGCGTGCGCTTTCCCGACCTCGACGAGGATCGGATCTCCGACCTCATCCTGGGCGTCGTCACCCCCGTTGGCGATCAGGGAATGGACATCGCCCGCGTTGCAGTCAACGATGCGGGACTGCCCGACACCGTCGGCGGCGTTCAGCTCAACCGTTTCTGCGCTTCCGGCCTCGAGGCCGTGAACATGGCTGCTCAGAAGGTTCGGTCCGGCTGGGACGAACTGGTGATCGCCGGTGGCGTCGAGTCGATGTCCCGCGTTCCGATGGGATCCGACGGTGGACCGTGGGCACTCGACCCCGCCACCAACTACGACAACTACTTCGTGCCGCAGGGCGTCGGCGCAGACCTCATCGCCACCATCGAGGGCTTCTCGCGTGACGACGTCGACGCATACGCCGTGCGCTCGCAGGACCTCGCCGCCAAGGCGTGGACCGGCGGATACTTCGCCAAGTCGGTAGTGCCGGTCAAGGACATCAACGGCATCACCATCCTCGACAACGACGAGCACATGCGTCCGGGCACCACGGCCGAGAACCTTGCCGGCTTGGCTTCCGCGTTCGGTGTGATCGGTGAAATCGGCGGATTCGACGCCGTGTCGCTGCAGAAGTACCACTGGGTCGAGAAGATCAACCACGTTCACCACGGCGGTAACAGCTCGGGAATCGTCGACGGCGCTGCCCTCGTGCTCGTCGGTAGCGAGCAGGCCGGCAAGGACATGGGTCTGACGCCGCGCGCTCGCGTCGTCGCCACCGCCACCAGCGGCGCCGACTCCACCATCATGCTCACCGGCCCGACGCCGGCGTCGAAGAAGGTTCTGGCAGCTGCCGGCCTGACGGTCGACGACATCGACCTCTTCGAGATCAACGAGGCATTCGCTTCCGTCGTCCTGAAGTTCCAGAAGGACCTGAACATCCCGGACGAGAAGCTCAACGTCAACGGCGGCGCTATCGCCATGGGTCACCCGCTCGGTGCAACCGGCGCGATGATCACCGGAACGATGGTCGACGAGCTCGAGCGTCGTGGCGGCAAGCGCGCCCTCATCACCCTGTGCATCGGCGGCGGTATGGGCGTTGCCACCATCATCGAGCGCGTCTGACGCGGCGTCCGTCCTTCCAACGAGGCTTACCAGGAGTCAAGCAAAGTGACTGATCAGAACATCATCAACTGGGACCAGGACGCCGACGGCATCGTCGTGCTCACCATCAACGATCCCAACCAGGGCGCAAACACCATGAACGACGCGTACATCGCGTCGATGAAGGCCACCGTCGACCGTCTGGTCGCCGAGAAGGACTCCATCACCGGTGCCGTCATCACTTCCGGCAAGAAGACCTTCTTCGCCGGTGGCGACCTCAAGAACATGATCAAGGTCGGCCCCGAGCAGGCCGAGGAGATCTACAACCACAGCGTCGAGATCAAGGCAGACCTGCGTCGTCTCGAAACTCTCGGCAAGCCGGTCGTCGCCGCCATCAACGGCGCGGCACTCGGCGGCGGCCTCGAGATCGCTCTCGCGACCCACCACCGCATCGCGGCAGACGTCAAGGGCGTCAAGATCGGCCTGCCCGAGGTCACCCTCGGCCTGCTGCCCGGCGGCGGCGGCGTCGTGCGCACCGTGCGGATGCTCGGCCTGCAGAACGCGCTCATGGGCGTCCTGCTCCAGGGGCAGCAGCGTGGACCCGTTCAGGCCAAGGAAGTCGGCCTCATCGACGAGGTCGTCGGCTCGGTAGAAGAACTGGTTCCGGCTGCGAAGGCATGGATCAAGGCCAACCCCGAAGGCGGCGTTCAGCCGTGGGATGTCAAGGGCTACAAGATCCCTGGCGGAACTCCGTCCACTCCGGCATTCGCTGCCAACCTTCCGGCGTTCCCCGCGAACCTGCGTAAGCAGCTCAAGGGCGCTCCGATGCCGGCTCCGCGCGCCATCATGGCCGCAGCCGTCGAAGGCTCGCAGGTCGACATCGACAACGCGCTGCTCATCGAGGCTCGCTACTTCACCTCGCTGGTGACCGGCCGCGTCGCGAAGAACATGATCCAGGCGTTCTTCTTCGACCTGCAGTCGATCAACGGCGGCGGTTCACGTCCGGCAGGCATCGAGAAGTCCACCATCAAGAAGGTCGGCGTCCTCGGCGCGGGCATGATGGGCGCGGGCATCGCGTACGTCTCCGCGAAGGCCGGCTTCGACGTCGTCCTCAAGGACGTCAGCATCGAGGCTGCCAACAAGGGCAAGGCGTACGCCGAAGGCATTGAGGCCAAGGCACTCTCGCGCGGCAAGACCACGCAGGAGAAGTCCGACGCACTCCTCGCCAAGATCACCCCGACGGCTGACCCGGCAGATTTCGCCGGCGTCGACTTCGTCATCGAAGCAGTCTTCGAGAGCCAGGAACTCAAGCACAAGGTGTTCCAGGAGATCGAGGACATCGTCGATCCCAAGGCACTGCTGGGCTCGAACACCTCGACGCTGCCCATCACGGGTCTCGCCACCGGCGTGAAGCGTCAGGAAGACTTCATCGGCATCCACTTCTTCTCGCCCGTCGACAAGATGCCGCTGGTGGAGATCATCCGCGGTGAGAAGACTTCCGACGAGACTCTGGCTCGCGTGTTCGACTACGTCCAGGCGATCCGCAAGACGCCGATCGTGGTCAACGACTCGCGTGGCTTCTTCACCTCGCGTGTCATCGGCACCTTCATCAACGAGGCCATCGGCATGCTCGCCGAGGGCGTCGAGCCTGCCACCATCGAGCAGGCCGGTATGCAGGCCGGTTACCCGGCTGCGCCGCTTCAGCTTTCGGATGAGCTCAACCTCACCCTCATGCAGAAGATCCGCAAGGAATCTGCCGACGCCGCCAAGGCCGAAGGCAAGGAACTGCCGGCAGATCCGGCCGGCGAGGTCATCAACACCCTCGTCGAGAAGTTCGATCGTAAGGGCAAGCTCGGTGGAGCCGGCTTCTACGATTACGCAGAGGGCAAGCGCACCGGCCTGTGGTCCGGACTCCGCGAGAACTTCAACTCCGGAACCTCCGACGCCCCGATCCAGGACCTCATCGACCGCATGCTGTTCATCGAGGCGATCGAGACGCAGAAGTGCTTCGACGAGAACGTCCTGATCACCACGGCGGACGCCAACATCGGCTCCATCATGGGCATCGGATTCCCGGCCTGGACCGGTGGCGTTCACCAGTTCATCGTCGGTTACGAGGGCGGCACGGCCGGCTTCGTCGCTCGCGCAAAGGAACTCGCTGCGCAGTACGGCCCGCGGTTCACCCCGCCGGCTTCGCTAGGGGCATAGCCCCCGTGCGCCTTTTTGGTAGTTACGGCTACCAAAAAGGCGCACAGGGGTTTATCCCCAGCTGGTGAGTTATCCACAGACGAACTCCGACAGCGAATTTCACGTCAGTCCTGTCGGAGTTCGGCCTGACGCTTGGTGCCATGACTACGTCTCATGGTGGAAGCGAGTTCCTCCGGATTCTCGATGCGCAATCCGGTCTGGTACGGCAACAGCAACTCTCGTCATTCGGATACAACCGAGGGATGCTGCGCAACTTTTTGGACCGCGGCGAATGGCAGCGCGTTCTACAAGGCGTGTATGCAGTGACCGCTGGCCCGCTCACCAGAGAAATGATCTTGAACGCCGCTTGGCTTTATGGTGGCCCGCAAGCGATTCTGAGCCACGACACTGCAGCTGAGGAATGGGGAATGCGTCGCATCGACGCAGACAAGCCAGTCCATGTCACCGTGCCGTACGGCAAGTCCGCTCGCTGTCAGTCCGCGACAATCCGCCGAGTTCCAGCGCGAACGTCGGGTGCACTTGTCAGAGTGGGTGGCGTGGTTCACCCCGGGGTAGTCGTCCACCGATCCCGAGCCCACCGATACATCGGCGTGCCGTCAGTCATACCTCGAACGTCGCGGGCGGATACCGCGATTGATCTTGCGACCGCCGAATCCACAGCGCGAAGCGCCTACGTTTCACTCATCACCACAGTGACAAATGCGCGAATTCCGTTGAACGATGTGCGCCGTCGGATTGACGAACGAACACCACATCGATTCAAGGGTGCGCTTTCCGATGCGGTACGACTCCTGGCAGACGGGGTGCACTCAACGCTCGAATACCACTATGCGGTCGACGTGGAGCAGGCGCACGGGTTGCCGTCGGCCAGACGCCAGTCTCCGGTCCGCGTCGACGGCCGCACGCTGTACGAGGACTGCGATTACAGCGAAGTCAGTGTGCCGCTGATCGTGCGTCTCGACGGTCGGTGGGCGCATTCCATGGCAGAAGTGGCATTTCGTGATCGCCGCCGTGACAATGCGGCAGAGCTGGCAGGTCGTCCGCGGTTGGTCTACGGATTCGACGAGGTGATGAAGACCCCGTGCCAGGTTGCGCACGAGGTGGAGACGGTCTTGCGGCGCGGAGGCTGGGTGAGGACGCAGTCGGGTGCCTGCGGCACCTGTGCGCCTTTTTGGTAGTGCCGAATACCAAAAAGGCGCACAGGGGCTTTGCCCCTAGGCCTTCCACCACGGGCGAAGCGGCACATGCGCCTCACCCTTGGGGCCGAGCTTGACGGCCAGAACCTGGTGCAGCTGAACGACATTGCGCTCGAACCCAAGTCGTGAGCCGGCCATGTACAGGCCCCAGACGCGGGCGGTTCCTTCGCCGACCTCGGCGACGCAGGCGTCCCAGTTGTCGACGAGATTCTGGCACCATCCGGCGAGCGTCAGTGCGTAGTGCTCGCGAAGGTTCTCTTCGTGACGCACCTCGAGGCCGACGTTCTGGATCTCGGAGATGATGCGACCCGAACCGGTGAGCTCCCCGTCGGGGAAGACGTACCGGTCGATGAATCCGCCTGCCTTGGCGCTGCTTCGGTTGTCCGGACGAGTGATGCAGTGGTTGAGCAGACGCCCACCCTCACGCAGCTTGCCCTTGAGGAACTCGAAGTACGCCGGGTAGTTTCCGACGCCGATGTGCTCGGTCAGGCCGATGGAGGACACTGCGTCGAATCCGGTCTCGGCCACGTCGCGGTAGTCGGAGAAACGGACCTGGGCGAGATCGGCGAGGCCCTCGTCCTCGATGGCCTTCTGTGCCCAATCCGCTTGCTCGCGAGAGAGAGTCACGCCGATCACCTTGACGCCGCGCCTGGCCGCGTAGCGGACCATCGAGCCCCAGCCGCAGCCGATGTCGAGAAGTCGATCACCCTTCTGGAGTCCGAGCTTCTCGAACACCAGGCGGTACTTGTTCTCCTGGGCTTCTTCGAGCGTCTGTTCCGCATTGTCGTAAGCGGCACAGGTGTACGTCATGGACGGGCCGAGGACGTACTCGTAGAAGGTGTTGGAGACGTCGTAGTGGTGATGGATGACTTCGGCGTCACGAGTCTTGGAGTGACGCAGTCCTTCTGCGACGCGACGCCAGCGAGGGAGATGTTCCTGGGGCGGCGGGGCGATGGGCCGCAACAGATCCCAGCCCAGGGAGCGCGTGATGCTGGCGAGCGTCAGTGCGGACGGGCGCTTGAGGTGGAGTTCGTCACCCATGATGCGCAGGATCTCGTACGGATCACCGGGGTGGACGCCCTCGGCTTCGAGATCGCCGGAGACGTACGCGCGGGCCATGCCGAGGTCACCGGGAGCTGTTGCGAGATAAGTGGTTCCGCGAGTCGACTTGAGGTGCAGTCCGTAGTCGGCATCTTCGGGGCCGGCGGTGCTGCCGTCGTACGCGGTGAATCGAAGCGGCAGCATGCCGTCGGAAAGCGTCTCGAGAATCTCGGCAATAGAGAGCTTGTCCTGGCTTTTGGAGTCTTTGAACGTGGTCATTTACGTTGCACCGCCTTAGAGAATAGATCCAATAAACGGGATTTCGGGTCGTAGCGTTCCTTGAGTCCGATGTACCGGTCGCCGCCGTAGTACAGCTCCTCGAAGTCTTCCTTCGAGTAGTAGGAGTCGGAGTAGAGCGATTTGTGTCCGTCGAAATCGCTGACCTTTTCTTCGATCAGTCGATTTGCTGCCCCCTCGCGCTCACCGGGAACGATCGGCACCGAAGACCAGAAGCCGATGTTGACGTAGGTGCGCTTGGGTTCGAGGGGGTAGAGGGGCCACGGCCGTGATGCAGAAGCGGCGGCCGGGCTTGGCTCACGAAGACGCAACGGGCACAACCACAGTGGTTCGATCGGGATTTCCTCGAGGAACCACGAGACGAAGTCCGCGGTTCGTTCGATGGGTACCTCGACGTCCTGGACGACGCGTTCGCGCGGGGGCTTGCCCTTGCGCTTTTCGAGGCGATCTCCGATGTCGTACTTGTGGTCGAGGGCGATCAGCTTCCAGTAGAAGCTGCTGCGCAGGTACTGCTTGGGCCAGAAGCGCCGGATCTTCGGGTTCTGTGCACCGAAAGCTCGTGAGCACCAGAACCAGTCGGTGTCCCAGCGCCACAGGTAGTCGCGAATGGTCAAGCGATCCGTCTTGGGCTGGGTGAGTGACGAATGCTGGATCGACCGGTAGAAGATGTCCTGGTCGGTGTAATCGCTGACCGGGCCTTCCTCGTCGGTTTGCGCGCCGAGTGTGAGGTAGCTCTCGGAATCGGTGAAGACCACCCCGTCGAGATAGTCGACGGCGATCCCGTCGTACTCGCGCTCGGTGACGATGCGATCCATCGTTTCTTCGAGTTTCTTCAACGAATCGAAGCGCACGTGGCGCAAGGCGACGTACTTCTTGACGGGTTCGAGTGCGATCTTCAATCGCGTCGAATAGCCAAGGGTGCCGTAGGAATTGGGGAAACCGAAGAACAGTTCGGCGTGTTCGCCGTCCGGTGTTGCGGTGATGATCTCGCCGCTTCCGGTCAGTACGTCGATTTCGAGTACCGACTCGTGCGGCAGGCCGTTACGGAACGAGGTGGACTCGATGCCCAGGCCGGTCACCGCACCGCCCAGGGTGATGGTCTTGAGTTGAGGCACGACCAGGGGCGCCAGCCCGTAGGGCAGCGTCGCGTCGACGAGGTCCTCGTACGTGCACATGCCGGCGACGTCGGCTGTGCGCGCCTGCGCATCGACGGCGATGACACCTGCCAGACCGCTGACGTCGAGGCCGGGGGCCGACGTCTTGGCGCGAGCGCGGAACAGATTGGATGTCTTCTTTGCCAGGCGTACAGAAGCATCGGCGGGAATGGCGCGGTATGACGCGAGTAGGCGTTCGACGCCTTCTCTGTGCTGCTCGAACCCCATTTCACGCGCAGCATCGGAACCCGGGCCTTGCTTTGTCCGGATTCGATCTAACTTCTGAACTACCCCATTGAACGAGAGAGTCACACCCTGACGCTATCGGTAGTTGCGTGTGCAAGCTATCCGGAGGGGTATTAATGCCCGAATTTGATCGAGTTGTTGCAATCGAACTCGGTAAATGCTCCGAGTGGTGAACCAGCTCACACGGAATGGGTAGATGGTCGAGATACCCGGGCGCAGCAGGCAGTATGGAAAGGAATATCTGCGCAGTTCGAGGTGCGGATTCGGGTAGTCATTCGCGGTATCGAGCCGCGTTGGTCGAGCAAGGAGACGTAGGGCATATGGGTCAGGTCAATGCAATGAGTTCGACAGTCGTCACAGCAGCACCCGACAAGGTGCTCGCGGCGCTCTCGGACTACGAGACGGTTCGCCCGCGAATCCTGTCCGAGCAGTACCTCGACTACAAGGTCGTCGAAGGTGGCCAGGGTGACGGAACCGTCGCGCAGTGGACGCTCAAGGCGACGGAAAAGCGCTCGCGCAACGTCAAGGCGACAGTGACGGTCGACGGCAACGTCATCACCGAGAAGGACGCGAACTCCAGCCTCGTCACCACCTGGACCGTTGCCCCCAACGGCACCGGAACGACGGTGACGACGCTCACCCAGTGGCAGGGTGCCACCGGTATCGGCGGCTTCTTCGAGCGCACGTTCGCTCCGAAGGGTCTGCAGCGCATCCAGGCCCAGGTCCTGGACAACCTCAAGCGCGAACTCGTCTAACCGATCCTGCATCACCGAGATGGCGTCGTACCTTCACCGGTACGGCGCCTTCTTTCATGGGCCGGTAATGATCCGTCCGAATTCGGTGAGTGCGGGGTTTCCGCTTTCCCAGTAATCGCTGTGAACTCCGAACCCAGGCTCCCCGGGAGATCCGGTGAATACCTGCGCGCCGAATTCCGGATCCGACGGGTCGAACCCGTGGACTCCGAGGATCTTGGGGATCAATTGGACCGGATCCCAGAAGGCCGTCGTCGAATGAACATGGCGAGCCACCTCGTCCGAGTCGACGCCGTCCAGGCTCAGTTCGTTCACGCGCTCGGCATCGACGCCGGGGCTTGCGACAAAAACCAGTTCGTCGACGTCGAGGGAAGCGCCACGGGTAGTCGCAGCACCGATGACGGTGCTGCCGTAGGAATGACCGATCACCACGTTGTGCGAAGGCGGACCGTCATGCGAGGTTCGTAACCCGTCCTGGAAGCTGTCGAGCCTCGGCGCTGCGGAGGTGGCGTACCGATCCGATGCTGCGTCGGGAATGCCTGGGGGAGCGTCGTATCCGGACCACAGGATCACTGATGTGGCTTCCGTTGGCGCTGCCCTGACGGACGCGTCGTACATGGCCTTGGTTCGTTGCAGGTCTCCGCCGACGCCCGACAGCCCGGAGCCGGTTCCGGGAACCAGTGTTGCGACGTTGCCGGCGGCATCGGGATTACCGACTGCCACGACGGCATGCCCATCCGTGACCGAGAGAAGGAACGTGTCCGGTCGAAGTTCGCCGCGCACGGCCGTGTATCCGGCAGCTACCGTTCGATCCGGTAACTGCTCGAGCGCAGAGAGGTACCGCCGGTTGTAGTAGTCCCGGTCGAGGGCGGGAAGGCCGTCGCGGCTACCGATGGACGGATCCCACCTCGCCAACGCGTCTTTCTCGTTGGGCGTGAGCGATTCCCAGAGTCGGTGTAGCTCCGTTGGTGTCCCGGGGAGTGTCGACCTCCCGTCGAGGATGTCGAGGACAGTGCGGTCGAGGCGATCAGGCTGATTGCCAAGGAGTGATCCGATCTCTCGGAATGCCGCACGCAGAGCAGTCGCGGCCCGGTTGTCTTCGTCGTCGAGTGCCGTCAATGCAGTGGAGATCTTCTGCTGAAAAACCTTTGCAGCCGTGGCGTTTTCGGAATCTTGCATGGCGTCGGCCAGATTCCACGGCTGCTTCGTCTCAGGTGCCGATACCGCTCCACTGTCTGACACCGTCAAGCCGTGTTCGAGAGTCGCCTCCCCGACCAGGTCCAGAACTGATTTTCGCGCCGCACCGATCGGATTGGACGCTCCGCCATACAGATCCGCAACTACGCGAACTGCAATCGACAGCCGGGACGAGGAAAGCGAGATGCCAGACCACTGCACTGCCGCCGCGCTCGACGCTTGTCCCTGCCAGAATTCGCGGACGGCGTCGATGCTGCGTCCGGCGTTATTGCCGAGAGCTTCGATCTGCCGGTCGATGTCGATCAGTTCCGAAGCGCTTGTGAGCAATTTCTCCGGTGACCACGTTCGAAGCTGAGAGACGGTGGGCCGCATCAGTAGGCTCCGCGCAGTTCGGACACCACTTCGCCCTCGGCAGCGTCGTACAGACGTGCTGCGGCAGCGGTTCCCGACGCCATGAGTCCCAATTGCGTAGCCAGGTGCCGGTACGCGTCGGCGATGACGCCGGCATTCCCAGTCGACACAGCCGCGACAGCGGACGAGTTCAGGGCCGCCGCGGCTTCGAAAATCGGGCCGGCGGAATCGATCCCCGAGATCTGATCCGCAATTCGAGACAGATCAGCTGAAAGTTGCTGCAGAGCAGCGAAATCTACCTGAAGTATCGGCCCCATGGCAGAACCGTATCCAGGTGAGCGGGCTACTTCGGCGGTGCCGACATACCTGTGGACAAGTGGAATTTCTCCACAGAAGACAGGTCAGGGGGTTGTGAGGAAGGCCGTGACTCCGCTGGTGACGGCGGACGCATATTCCTGCTGACCGTCCGGGCTCGTCATGCGCGCTGCCTCGTCGGCATTTCGCATGTTGCCGAGTTCGACCAGAATCGACGGCCGCTGCGACAGATTGAGTCCCGTCAGATCGGCGCGTGGTGCCAGCCCGTCGTCACCGATGTAGGTCGACGGGGTGAGTCCGGCTGTGACGAGTGAGTCGCGCATGGTTTCGGCAAAGGTGACGGACGGGCCGGCCTGCACCGCGTTCAGCGGGGGCGCGGAGTAGCAGACGTGGAAGCCCTCGGCTCCGGCTGCTGCGCCGTCCGCGTGAATGCTCACCACTACGTCGGCGCCGGAGGAATTGGCAGCTTCGGCGCGTGCGTCGACGCAAGATCCGACGCTGATGTCGTCCGGTCGACTCAGGACCACTGTGGCGCCTTGGCCTTCGAGTTCGCTCTTGACCAGGCTCGCGACTTCCCAGTTGAAGGTGTGCTCGGGGAACCCGGCATCGGTGTTGGTGCCGGTGGTCTGGCAGTTCTTGGTGCCGCCGCGGCCCGTGGGGACCTGGGTGTTGATGCTGTCGTCGTTCGCCCCGCTGTGCCCGGGATCGAGGAAGACGACCTTGCCGGTGAGCGCAGCGGGGACGTCAGCGGCGACAGTGCTCAGCGGAGACACCTCGACCGAAGTCGTGGCCTCGGCAGTCTCGGTCGGAATCGTGCACGCAGCGCTCAGAAGCCCGGCCCCGACCACGGCGATCAGGGCAGTGGAGCGGAACACACGTGATGCCATGTTTGACCCTCTTGACGGTTTTACGGTGTCTGACTGGTTCCGGCGCACCCGCTCACGGTAGCGCGCACCGACTACGCTGGTGGGGATAACTCTGTAGAAAGGACCGCTCGTGCAACCAGGTGGAGCACCCGACATGTCTGCTCTGTTGGCTCAGGCTCAGCAGATGCAGCAGCAATTGATGGCGGCGCAGCAGGAAATGGCTCAGGCCGAAGTGACCGGTCAGGCCGGTGGCGGACTGGTTGTCGCCACGGTCAAGGGCACCGGCGAGGTCGTCGGTCTGCAGATCGATCCCAAGGTCGTCGACCCCGAAGATGTCGAGACGCTGCAGGATCTGGTGATCGGCGCGATCGAGGACGCTTCGCGTAAGGCACAGGAAGTCGCTGCTGAGAAGCTCGGCCCGTTGGCCGGCGGACTCGGCGGAGGCCTTCCCGGTCTCCCCGGCTTCTAGAAACGAGAACGCGTGTACGAAGGTCCGGTTCAGGATCTGATCGACGAACTCGGGAAGCTTCCCGGAGTCGGGCCGAAGAGCGCTCAACGCATCGCTTTTCACCTGCTCTCCGTGGAGCCTCCCGAGATCGACCGTTTGAAAAATGCATTGCAGCGCATCCGTGACGGCGTTCAGTTCTGCACGGTGTGCGGAACTGTCTCCGATCAGGAGAAGTGCCGCATCTGCGCCGACGCACGTCGCGATCGCACGGTGATCTGCGTCGTGGAGGAACCGAAGGACGTCCAGGCCGTCGAGCGCACCCGTGAGTTCAAGGGTCGTTATCACGTGCTCGGCGGTGCGCTCAATCCGCTCTCGGGGATCGGGCCTGACCAGTTGCGTATCCGGGAGTTGTTGGCTCGCATCGCAAATCAGGAGGACGGCGTCGACGTGTCCGAGGTCATCATCGCCACCGACCCCAACACCGAGGGTGAGGCGACAGCTACCTATCTCGTTCGCATGATGCGAGACATTCCGGGGCTGACGGTGTCTCGGTTGGCTTCGGGTCTTCCGATGGGTGGCGATCTCGAATTCGCAGACGAGTTGACGCTGGGTCGGGCATTGTCCGGCCGTCGTGAATTGTCGCGGAACGCTTGATGAGCGGCACGGAGCAAGGTCAGCAGGTGCGTCGTACGTCCGAGCAGACGCGTGCGCAGATCATCGCGTCGGCCGGGAAAGCATTCGCGACTCGGCCGTACCGCGAAATCACGCTCAAGGACATCGCCGAAGACGCAGGCGTCAGCGCACCGCTGATCATCAAGTACTTCGGTTCCAAAGAGCAGTTGTACGACGAGTTGGTCGACTTCCGGGCAGCGGCGGTCACGGTCTTCGATGCCCCGAACGACTCGCTCGGCGAGCGCATGGTCTCGCTGTTCACCAAGCCGTTGGAGTCGTACAAGCCGCTGTCCATGAGCTTGTTGTTCATGAGCGGCGTCAGTGAAGAGAGCAACCGCAAGCTGCGCGAGAACTATTCGACGCAGATGATCGACACCCTCGCCGCTCGCCTGTCCGGCCCCGACGCGAGATTGCGCGCCGAACTGGCGATGTCGATGGTGGTCGGAGTGGCGATCATGCGCCGACGGATGATGGCCGGCCATGCCACCGGCACCCAGGACGAGGTGGTTGCGCTGTACGCACCGCTGGTGCAAAAGCTGCTCGACGGGTGAGCGGCGTCACAATTCTTGCTAGGTAAATATCCGTTCACCTAATGTGGGTGAACGGATATTTACCTAGTGGGAACAGGCGGTGTGGGGTGACGACGCTCGACCGTCCGCCGGGCACGCCTGCAGTCACCACCTCCGACGCGGGACTCGCGCAGCCGCGCTCCCGCTTCCTGTTCCCCATCGTTGTCGCCGCCGCAGTGTTCCAGGCTGTTCTGCAGACGGTCATCGTTCCACTGCTGCCGGAGTTGCCGCACTTCACCGGCGCTGGACGCACGGCCGTGTCCTGGCTGGTGACCGTAACGCTGCTGGTCGGCGCCGTCGTCACTCCCATTTTCGGCCGGCTCGCCGACATGTTCGGCAAGAAGAAGATGCTTCTGGTTGCCTTCTCGATGATGACTCTCGGCTCGATGTTGTGTGCGCTGTCGTCGGACATCGCTGTCCTCATCTTCGCGAGAGCGTTGCAGGGAGCCGGGTCGGCGGTCATCCCCATCGGAATCTCCATGCTGCGTGACGAATTGCCACGCAACAAGGTCAACGGCGCAGTGGCGATGATGAGTTCGACGCTCGGCGTCGGAACCGCTTTGGGCATACCGTTTTCTGCGATGATCGCGCAGTACTCGAACTGGCACGTCCTGTTCTGGGTAACCACCGCCATCGGGCTGTCCGTGACTCTTGCTGCGGTGCTGTTCATTCGAGAGTCCGAGCCGAATCCGTCGGGAAGATTCGACGGCGTCGGGGCTGTCGGTCTGAGCGCCGCGATGATCGCTCTGCTCGTGCCGATCACTCAGGGGTCGAGTTGGGGATGGACCAGCGGAGCGGTGATCTCCATGCTGGCCGCGTCGGCGGTGCTGTTCACGCTCTGGGTAATTCAACAGCGGCGCAACGTCAATCCGCTGGTCGACGTCCGCGCTCTCGTGAAACGTGCGGTGTTGATCCCGCATCTGGCGGCTCTGCTGGTCGGGTTCGCATTTTTCGGGAACACACTGATCACTACACAACTCCTCCAGGGGATGAAGGGGCCGGGCGCCGGGTACGGCCTGTCGATCATCGCAGCAGCGCTCTGCCAGATTCCGGCGAGTATCGCGATGGTGCTGTTCTCACCGGTTGCGGTGCGGATCACCGACCGCTTCGGTTCACGGACCGCGATGTTGACCGGTGCCGTGTTCCTCGCCGGCGGGTACGGGATTCACGCCGTTGCCGGTAAGCCGCTGTGGGGAGTGGTTGCAGCACTGGGCATCACAGCAGTCGGGACCGCCATCGTCTACAGCACGCTCTCGCTGCTGATTCTGGTTGCCGTGCCTCGTCAGCGACTGGCGGCAGCCAACGGGGTGAACTCACTTCTGCGGACGTCCGGAAGCACGATCTGCAGCGCGACGGTGGCAACGATCCTCGCCGCGTTCGTGATCGGCGGTTCGGAACATTCCACGTCGTGGACCGGATTCTCCGTCGCCTACCTGGTGTGCGCGGGCTGCGCGGTGGTCGTATTCGCGGTGTCGATCCTGTTGCCGCAGGGGCGAACCCCGAAACACGTCGATCTGCCGGATCTCGTCAGGCGACCCTGAATCCCGAGAGGAAGAGTGTGATCATCAGATCCGCGAACTCGTCGGTGGTGTACTTCTGGCGATCCGGCCAATGCGTTGTCGACCACAAGGTGTCTCGTACCGATCGATAGAAAATTTCCGGAGCCACGTCTTTGCGGAAGATTCCCTGATCGACGCCTTCGGCAATCGCTTTCATCCAATGCTCGCGGACTTGGCGGGAAGGCCCGTCGACGGATTGCAGGAGATCGTTGTCGCGAAGATAAGCCCGATCGTTCTGGTAGATCGCCGTCGGGTGCGGGTGTAGTTCGATGACGACCAGCGTCTCGCGGATCAGGCCGCGCAGGACTTCCTCGGGGTCGTTTGCCGTCTTCTCCACCTGATCGAAGCGGAGCTGAATGTCGGTGATGAAGCCGCGCATGAGCTCGGCAACTATCGCATTCTTCGACTTGAAGTAGTGGTAGAGGCTGCCCGAGAACACACCGGCGGCGTCGCCGATCTCGCGAACGGTCGTGGTGGCGACACCCTTTCTGGCAAACAGCTCGGCTGAGCTCTCCAGGATCTTCTCCCGACGATCTGGTGATGCCACTGAAATCTCCACTGGTTGTCGGTCCTGCTCAGGGCAGGGTTTCGGGGGTGCCGGGCTGCCGGCGTCGAACGTAGCGCAATCCTGCCTGATGGCTCCGGCTCGAACCAATTCGTCGGTGAGATCGCGTGTTTCCACTTCCGGATTCCTATGCTAGCTTCAAAATCAAGCGCTTGCTCAACTTTCGTTCACGGAGGATTTCAGTGCAGAGCCTGCAGACGCAGTTTCCGAATTTCATCGGCGCAGAGGCCGAACCACCCCGCGTCGCCCGCTACGCCGTCAACGAGGCGATGATCCGCAACTGGGTCGAGGCGCACGACGACCGCAACCCGATCTACGTCGACGCCGAG
>NZ_BAAILK010000047.1:30267-129139 GCF_054589475.1 Rhodococcus sp. no. 34 | reverse complement strand
CCCCCGCCATGATCTCGACCTGGGTGATGGCGGGTTACCGACGTTATCGGCAGGTCCAGCAACTTCGTGCCGACGGAGTCTCCGAGGACTTCGCCTATTCACGACTGCTGGCGCTGTTGGACGAGGCCGGATACACCTCCGTTGTCGCGACCAACGTCGAGCAGGAGTATTTCGCGGAGCTGAGCCCCGGTGACCACGTCACCGCGCATTTCACCATCGAAGCGATCTCGCCGTTCAAACAGACGGCTCTCGGTCACGGGTGCTTCATCACTCTGTTCAAGAAGTACGTCGACCAGGGCGGAAAGACACTGGTCGAAGAGCGTTTTCGATTGCTCAGGTTCAAACCAGATGCCCAGACAGGTACCCAACTCGAAGTCCAGGAGGTAATCGCATGAGCGAGACTGGCTCCCGCAACACCGCTGTTCCGAGACTCACCGTCACCGACGACAACGATTTCTTCTTCTCCGCGGCCAAAGAGGGCCGCCTCGAGATCCAACGGTGTGCGGATTGCAAGACGCTGCGCCATCCACCCGCACCCGCGTGCCCGGAATGCCGCTCGTTCAGTTGGGACACAGTCGAATCCACGCGGCGATGCACGTTGCACAGCTTCACGGTCATCCATCACCCGAAGGATCCTGCTTTCGAGTACCCACTCGCCGTCGGACTCGTCGATCTCGAAGAAGGCACGCGTCTGGTTGCCGACATCGCGGGGATCGATCACGAGGAACTCGACTTCGGCATGGAACTCGAAGTGACCTTCTCCGAGCACGCTCACGGTGAGATGCTGCCGCAACTGAGGCGACGGGGTGCGGTGCAATGACGAAACTGATTGACTGCGAAGTGGGTTCGGTCCTCCCCAGCCTCGAATTGCCGTTGGATCGAACGCTGATCGTCGCCACCGCGATCTCTTCTCAGGATTTCGAGGACGTGCATCACGATCCGGGCAAGGCACAGGAGCGCGGAACTCCCGACATCTTCATGAGCATCAACACCACCAACGGGCTCATCGACCGCTACATCACCGATTGGTCAGGCCCGGGATCGCGAATCGTCAAAACATCACTACGGCTTGGTGTTCCGAACTTTCCCGGAGACACCATGACGTTCACCGGCAAAGTGATCGACACCGACGGCCGGACGCTCGCCGTGACGGTTCTCGGCAAGAACGCTCGCGGAACGCACGTGACAGCCGACGTGACCCTCGAACCGGCGGAAAGGGTAATCGCATGACACGAGGATTTTCGAGGCAAGCCGCCATCGCCGGGATCGGCGCCACCGAGTTCTCCAAGAACTCCGGCCGCAGTGAATGGCAGTTGGCGTGCGAATCCGTGATCGCCGCGCTCGACGACGCTCACATCGAGGCAGAAGAGGTGAACGGATTTGCGCTGTTCACCATGGAGAACAATCCCGAGATTGCGGTCGCACGCGCTCTCGGGATCCCGGAACTGACGTTTTTCAGTCGTATTCCACACGGCGGCGGCGGTGCCTGTGCACCGGTTCAACAAGCAGCGCTTGCCGTCTCCAGCGGAGTTGCAGACGTTGTGGTCGTCTACCGCGCCTTCAACGAAAGATCCGGCCACCGATTCGGCGCCGGGCCACCACCTTTTGCGTACAACGCGTCGACGGACCAGGAGTATCGGAACTGGATCAACCCGTACGGGCTTCTGACCCCGGCGCAGCAGGAAGCCTTCCTCGCCAAGCTGTACATGCACAAGTACGGGGCAACAAGCGCCGACTTCGGCCAGATCTCGGTCCTCTCACGCAAGCATGCGGCGAACAACCCCAAGGCCTGGTTCTACGAACGCCCGATCACTATCGAGGACCATCAGAACTCGCGCATGATCGCTGACCCCATCCGTCTGCTCGACTGCTGCCAGGAAAGTGACGGCGGACAGGCGCTGGTGATCGTCAGTGCGGAGCGCGCCCGCGACCTGCCGCACAAACCTGCGGTCATCAGTGGCGCTGCGCAAGGTGTAGGTCCGCAACAGATTTCGATGAGCAGCTACTACCGAGACGACATCGACAGCATGCCGGAAGTCGAACTCGTGGCGCGCCAACTGTGGGACCAGGCCGGTATCGGGCCGGACGACATCGATGCCGCAATTCTCTACGACGCTTTCACCCCGATGGTTCTGCTTCAACTCGAGGAGTACGGATTCTGCGGTCGGGGCGAGGCAAAAGACTTCATCTCCGACGGCAATCTCGAGCTGGACGGTCGCCTGCCGATCAACACCCACGGCGGTCAACTCGGTGAGGGATACATCCACGGCGTCAACGGTATTGCCGAAGGTGTTCGCCTGATCCGCGGCACCTCCACCAATCAACCGACCAAAACTCTGGACAACGTGCTCGTGACCGGCGGCTCTCCCGTCCCGCACAGTGCGCTCGTCCTCTCGGCAGATCGCTGAATCTGCCGCCTATTCGAGAAAGCAGGAACAAGATGAGCGAGCGGATCACCTACGCCAGGGCCACCCACGGCGAGGAAGAAATACAGGCTGTTGTCGACGTCTTGCGCAGCGGGCATCAAGGATTGCGCATCGGCAAGAACGTCTTCGAGATGGAAGAACGTATCGCGGCCTTGGCCGGCAAGAAGTTCGGCGTCATGTGCAACTCGGGATCCTCGGGTTTGTACTTGGCAGTCGAGCTGCTCGGACTGCCTGCGGGAAGCGAGATCATCACGTCGCCGTTGACGTTCTCCACCGATATCGCACCGATCGTGCGTGCCGGTCTGGTGCCGGTGTTCGTGGACGTGGAACCCAACACGTTCAACGTCGACGTCACCAAGATCGAGGCAATGGTCACCGAAAAGACCGGAGCCATCCTGATGCCGAACCTCGCCGGCAACTGCCCGGACTGGGACGTCATTCGTGATATCGCTGATCGCCATGGACTCAAGGTGATCGAGGATTCGTGTGACGCGATCGGGGCCACGCTCCGCGGTACTCCCACCGGGTCTCGGGCGGACATCGTCGTCACCAGTTTCTCGATGGCACACATCATCACGTGCGCGGGAACCGGTGGAATGGTGTGCGTCGACGACGAAGCCAGCCGTGACAAGGCTTTGCTGCTTCGCCGCTGGGGCCGTCGCAGCGAGCCGAATCTGTTCGGTAGTACCAAGTCCGGCCGAGTCTTCCGTGAAGAACTCGACGGCGTCGACTACGACAACGACTTCATCTTCGAGCTCATGTCATGGAACTTCGAGCCCTCCGAACTCGGCGCAGCCTACGGAGTCGTGCAGCTCGACAAGCTGGAAGAGAACTACAAGACGCGTAAGGCCACGTTTGCGGCCTTCACGGCGGCATACGGCGCCCACCCCGAATTCTTCACGACGCCGGTAGAACTCGACGGTCTCGACACGGCGTGGCTGTGTTACCCGGTGATGATCAACGAGAACGCCCCCTTCACGCGCAGCGACCTGCAGGAAGCCATCGAGGCCGACGGTATCGACACACGAACTGTGTGGAGCGGCAACGTCACTCGTCACCCGATGATGAACAACATCGAGTTCCGTCAGCCGGCCGAAGGATTGCCGGAAGCCGACGCGGTTTTCGCCCGAGGAATGACACTCGGCATGAGTCACGGCCTGCGTGACGACGAAGTTGCACGGATTGCGGAGAGCATCAATCGCTTCGCCTCGAAGTTCAAATAGCATGACGAGGCGCTTTGACGGCCGCCGAGCGCTTGTCACCGGTTCCAGTCGCGGAATCGGTGCGGGCGTCGCGGAGCGACTGGCAGCCGAGGGTGCCGACGTCGCCCTCGTGGCTCGGACGCTCGGCACGCATGCAACCCTGCCCGGCAGTCTCGAAGAGACTGCGGCTCGAATTGCCAAGTACGGAACCAAAGTCGAGATAGTTGTCGCAGATCTGACGGACGAGCAGCAGCGCGACACCGTTGTGCCGCTGGCGATCGAGAAGCTTGGCGGGACTATAGACATCCTGGTGAACAACGCGGCAGCGGCGATCTATCAGCCGCTCTCGGATTACCCACTGCGGCGGCGACGGTTGATGTTCGAGGCAAATGTCCATGCACCGCTCGATCTGATGCAAGCCGTGGTGCCGGGGATGGTGGCAAACGGATACGGCTGGATCGTGAACGTTTCCAGTGGCACCGTCAAACCGTGGCATGGCCCGCCGTTCACGTGGGTCGAACCGGGAACTGCCATGACCGTGTACGGCGCGTCCAAAGCAGCGCTCAACAGGATGAGCAACGGCATGGGCGTGGAGCTTTACGGCCAGGGGGTTCGCGTCAACACGGTTCAACCGCGGGCAGCGGTGCTCAGTGAGGGCGCCAGGGTCCTGGTCGGTGAGACTATCCGGCCGGATCAGGTCGAATCTATGGAAGAAATGGTGGAAGCGGTCACAGCGCTGTGTGATTGCGACACCGAGTTCACCGCGCGCTCGTGCGTCAGCTTGGACCTGATCGACGAGTGGTCCCTTACCGTGCGTGGTCTGGACGGAACGGCATTACCGGAGAACCCGGCATTACGAACCGAGGAGTTGGCATGAAGCCCGTCATCGTGGACGCAGCACGAACGCCGTTCGGCAAGCGTGAGGGTTGGCTGTCCGGAGTCCACGCGGCGGAACTGTTGGGTTATGCGCAGAGGGGCGTGCTGGATCGGGTGGGCGTGGATCCTGACGCGGTCGACCAGGTCATCGGCGGCTGTGTGACGCCTCTCGGTGAGCAGTTCGGAAACATCGTGCGTACGTCCTGGATGCATGCGGGCCTTCCGTTGAAAGCGGGCTGCACCACGATCGACGCGCAGTGCGGAACCGCGCAGCAATCGGTGCAGTTGATTGCCGGGCAGATTGCCATCGGTGCAGTCGACGTGGGTGTGGCGTGCGGTGTGGAACTGATGTCGCGGGCACCACTCACCTACAAGGTGGGTACCGGCCTCGGAACACCACGTCCGGAGTCGTGGTCACTCGATACCGTCGACCAGTACACCGCAGCCGATCGGATTGCTGTCAAGCGCGGGTTCAGCCGCGAGGATCTCGACTCCTTCGGGCTGCGCTCGCAGCAGCGAGCCGCAGCAGCATGGGAGGCAGGACGCTTCGACTCGCACATCATCGATGTGGTCGCTCCGGGCTCTGACGCTCCGGTTCATCGGGATCAGGGTCTGCGCGAATCGAGTCTCGAAGGACTCGCGAAACTGCGGACCGTTCAAGAGGGCGGATTGCACACCGCTGGAACGTCTTCGCAGGTCTCGGACGGTGCGAGTGCCGCTCTGCTGATGTCCGAGGATCGAGCCAGGATGCTCGGGGTGCGGCCGCGGGCAAAGATATTGGCGCAGTGCGTCATCGGCGGAGACATCGAGTTCATGCTCGACGGTCCCG
The DNA here is from genome assembly GCF_054589475.1 of Rhodococcus sp. no. 34. NCBI lineage: Bacteria > Bacillati > Actinomycetota > Actinomycetes > Mycobacteriales > Nocardiaceae > Rhodococcus > Rhodococcus sp. no. 34. The sequence continues at coordinate 123,806 of NZ_BAAILK010000047.1, read as the reverse complement.
TGGACGCGGCAAACATCGTGCTCGGCCGCACCGGTCTGACGATCGACGACATCGATCTGTTCGAGGTCAACGAGGCATTTGCTTCGGTACCGATGTCGTTCGCGCAGGTTCACGGCGTCGATCCCGAATTGCTGAACGTCAACGGTGGTGCAATCGCGTTGGGCCACCCGGCCGGTGCAACCGGAATCAGACTGTTGGCCAATGCCATCGACGAACTGGAGCGCCGGGACAAGTCCATCGCGCTGATCGCGATCTGCGCGTCCGCCGCAACCACCTGCCTGATTCTCGAACGCATCTGACAAGAACCGAAGATTGAGGAACCTGCCATGGCACTGCCCCTGCTCGAAGATCACCGTGACCTGGCGGAAGCGGTAGCCGCATTCGCGAACCGCTTCGGTGGAATCGCCGATACGCGGAGCAACGTCAAGCGGTACGCCGCCGGTGATCGGCCGGACTCGTGGGATGGATTGGTCCGTCAGGGACTGCACGCAGTGCACCTGCCGGAGCAATACGGCGGTGACGGGGCAGGTCTTGCCGAACTGGCGGTGGTAGTCGAGCAATTGGGTGATGCGCTTTACCCGGGACCGTACGTTCCGACGGTCATCGCCAGTGGGATCCTCGCAAAAGCTGCCGGCCCGGCTGCGGAATCAATGCTGACCGAATTGGCTGCCGGTGCAACCGGAGCAGTCTGCACCGGCGTGGGATTGCGCGCGGCTCGCAGCGATGCAGGGTGGACCGTGAGCGGTTCTGCCGACCCGGCTCTAGGTCTGCCCGGAGCCGATGTCGTTCTCGTGCAAGCGAACAGCGACGACGGCGAGTTGTGGTTCCGGCTCGAGCAGTCGTCTTCCGCTGCGGTGGAGGTCGAAGACGGAGTGGATCTGACACGCTCGATCGGGACACTGACGTTGACCGATCACAAGGTCGACGCTGGGCTGATCGTCGAGGGTCTCCAGGCGCACCGAGTCGAACTGATCGTCAACACGGTGTTGGCTGCGGAGGCGAGCGGTATCGCCGGGTGGGCGCTACGCACCGCGGTCGGCTACGTGAAGTCCCGGCAGCAGTTCGGCCGTCCGGTCGGAAGCTTCCAGGCAGTTCAGCACAAGGCGGCCATGATGCTGGTCCGCTCCGAGATTGCCTGTGCCGCAGCGTGGGACGCCGCTCGGTCCGAAGAGCACGACGAGGATCAACAGAGACTTGTCTCGGCTCAAGCTGCGTTGGCCGCTTTGCCCGTCGGCATCGAGAACGCCCTCGAATGTGTCACGTTGCTCGGCGGAATCGGATTCACCTGGGAGCATGACGCGCATCTGTACTGGCGCCGGGCAATCAGTATCGCTGCGGTGGCGGGTTCCGAGGTGAAGTGGGCACACACGTTGGGAGACCGGTCTGCCGATTCGGAACGGGATTTCTCCTTTGTCGACCCGGACATGCTGCCTGAACTACGAGAGCAGGTTCGCAGGGTTCTGGACGAGGTTGCGCTGCTGCCCGACGACGGAACCACCAGCGCCAGTTGGGCGCCGGCCAAGGGGAGCGCTCGACGCGCCCGATTTGCCGACGCCAAACTGGTAGCCCCGCACTATCGGGCGCCGTACGGGCTGGGAGCAGGACCGAGAGAACAGGCCGTCATCGCACACGAATTCGCGATGCGAGGTTGGGCTCAACCGTCCACGGTGATCGGGGAATGGGTGCTGCCCACGATTCTCGAACACGGCAACGCCGAGCAGCAGGACAGGTTCGTCGAGCCTTCGCTGCGTGCCGACATCATCTGGTGCCAGCTGTTCAGTGAGCCTGGCGCGGGATCAGACCTGGCCGGCCTGAGCACGAAAGCGCGCAAGGTCGACGGTGGCTGGGTCCTGTCGGGTCAGAAAGTGTGGAACTCGGGCGCGCACGAGGCCGATTGGGGAGTATGCCTGGCGCGTTCCGACGCCGACGCTCCGAAACATCGTGGGCTGTCGTACTTCCTGGTCGACATGACCTCGAAAGGTATCGACGTACGTCCGCTGAAACAAGCCACCGGTAAGTCGGAGTTCAACGAGGTATTCCTCGACGACGTCTTCGTCCCGGACGACTGCCTGGTGGCGGAGCCGGGGCAAGGGTGGAAGCTTGCTGCGACAACGCTGTCCAACGAACGCCTGAGTATGGGCAGCACGCTGCACCACGGTTCGAGTCGGCTGTTCCGTCAGGTTATCGCCGACGCGAGCCACGACTGCTCTCGCGAAGACGCAGTGGAGGGCCTCGGCCGCAGTATCTCTCGTGAGTTGGCACTGTCCGCGATGAATCTACGCGGGGTGTCGGCGCGACTGGCGGGTCAGGAACCGGGCGCCGAGATCAGCGTGTCGAAGGTGTACAACGCCCTGGCGCAGCGTGAGGGCTCGCGGGATCTGTTGCGACTGCTCGGACCTCGTGCCGCCGTTGTCGACCCGTCGGCGAATTACGCGATAGACCACATCGGACTTCCCTCGATTCTGTTCGGCGGCGGAACCGTCGAAATTCAACTCAACGTCATCGCGCAGCGCGTACTCGGCCTGCCGCGTTCGTAGATCTTAGGAGTTTCACCATGTACTTGGATTTGTCGGAGGAGTCGAAGACTCTGCGCAAGGAATTGCGGGCGTACTTCGCGGAGATCATCAACGACGAAGACCGCCGTGCTCTCGTGGATCAGACCGAAGGCGGCCCCGTCTTCGATCGCATCCTGCGCCGGATGGGTAAAGACGGTTGGCTGGGCTTGGGGTGGCCGGAGGAATTCGGCGGTCGGGGCGAGAACCCCGAAGCTCTGTACGTGTTCTACGACGAGGTGATTCGCGCCAATGCGCCGCTGTCGCTGGTCACGCTGAACACCGTCGGACCCGCTCTGATCAAGCACGGGACGCAAGCTCAGAAGGACTTCTTCCTGCGTCCGATCCTGGCGGGCGAGTTGATCTTTGCCATCGGCTACACCGAACCCAATGCGGGCACCGACCTCGCGGCACTCGAAACACGCGCCCGCATCGAGGGTGACGAGCTTGTCATCAACGGCAACAAGATCTTCACCAGTGCCGGTGTGTTTGCCGACTGGGTCTGGCTTGCCGTTCGCACCGATCCCGACGCGCCTACGCATCAGGGCATTTCCGTGGTCCTGGTGCCGACCAATTCGCCGGGGTTCTCGGTCACCGAAATTCACACCGTGGGCGGAATCAGCACTTCGGCCACCTATTACGAAGATGTTCGGGTGCCGATCACCAATGTCGTCGGTGAGCTCAATCGAGGGTGGAAGCTCATCACCAACCAGCTCAACCACGAACGTGTTGCCCTGGCGGCACGCGGTGGTATAGCCAACGAGCTCTTTGCCGAGGTGGTCGAATGGGCAAAGACCGAACCCGCCGGTGACGGCCACGTCTACGACATCGGCTGGGTACGTGAGAAATTGGCGGAAGTCTACGCGCTGCTCAGTACTGCCGACCTGATGAACCTGCGACTGGTGGCGGACGTCGCCGCCAACACCTTGGGCGGCGGGGATTCGGCCGCGGCCAAGATCTTCGGTACCGAAGCCGTCGTCAGTGCGTACGGCATGCTGCAGGAAGTGCTGGGCGCCAAGGGCTTACTGCGCCCCGGCACACCCGGAGCGGTATTGGAAGGGCGGGTCGAGAACCTGGGTCGACGCGCCCAGAACAACACCTTCGGCGGTGGTACCAACGAAGTGATGCGTGAAATCGTCGCCGCAAAATGTCTGGGCATGGCGCTTGCTGCGCGTCGCCGGCCCGCTGCACAGAACGAAAAGAGCTGACATGGAATTCGAATTCGACGACAACTTGTCCGCCGTGCGGGATCTGAGTGAATCGATCTTCTCGGCGAAGTCCGGAGTGGACCGCCTGCGGGAAGTGGAGGGCGCCGGCGGTTTCGACGCCGAACTGTGGAAGATCCTCGCCGACTCCGACGTTCTGGGAATTCCTCTGCCAGAGGAAGTCGGGGGAGCGGGACTCGGAATGCTAGGCCTGGCAGCGGTGCTCGAACAACAAGGCCGCCGGGTCGCCCAGGTGCCGCTCTGGTCGGTGATTTCGACGGCAGCGCTGCCGATTGCCGAGTTCGGCAGTACGGAGCAGAAAGCGTCGTGGCTTCCGGGACTGCTCGACGGCTCGGTGATCGTCACCGGCGCCTTCGACACCGGCTACAACGCCGAGACGGCAGTTCGCGCCGAGCCGGCTCCTGACGGCTGGGTTCTGTCGGGCCACGTCGACTCCGTACCGGCCGCCGAGTTCGCTGCCGCACTGGTGGTTCCGGTGACGATGCCGGACGGCAGTGTCACCGTGATGATCGTGCCGACGGACCGGGACGCGCTGGTGCGTACACCGCTTGCGGTGACGAACCGCGAGAGCAACAGCGCTGTGCAGTTCGACGGGGTTGCGGTTACTGCAGCTGACGCACTTCCCGCGGACGGCGCGGTGGTTCGAGACTGGACGTTACGACGTGCGCGGGTCGCTCTGGCGGCCCTGGCTACCGGCGTCTGCGAGGAAGCGCTGGCGATGACGGCGAAATACACCTCCGAGCGAGTGCAATTCGGACGTCCACTCTCGACCAACCAGGCAGTTGCCGTCCGGGCCGCCGACGCGTACCTCGACACCGAGAGCACAAGATTGACCACCCACCGCGCTGCCTGGCTGATGGACAGCGGAGTCGAGAGTGAAGCGGAAGCGGCTGCGCTGGTCGCCAAATGGTGGGCGTCGCGCGGCGGTTTGCGCGTGGTGCACGCGACCCAGCACATGCACGGCGGAATCGGCGCGGATGTCGACTATCCGATTCACCGCTATTTCCTGTGGGGACGGCAGATCGCCTTCACTTTGGGGAGCGCGGGGGCGATAGGCGCCGAACTCGCCGATCAGTTGGAGATCCGAGCCCAGATCGGGGCGTCGGCGTGAATATCTGAGTCCGCAGGTTCCAGTCACGGGCAGCGCGTCGGCAATCATCGCGCTACTCTGCCCTTCGTGAATCGCACCAGTTCGTTCATCAGGCCGTTGGTTCCGCGGGACCCGCACGAGCCGCACCGGGTGGCGACGCCGCTCGAACTGCTCACCGACCTCTGCTTCGTCGTGGCGGTCGCTCAAGCGGCCACCGGTCTGCACCACGCGATCAGCGAAGGGCACGCGGCTTCGGGCGTCGGGCACTTCGCGATGGCGTTTTTCGCGATCTGGTGGACGTGGCTGAATTTCACGTGGTTCACCTCGGCGTACGACAACGACGACGGAATCGCCCGGCTGCTGACCATATTCCAGATCCTCGGATCGCTGGTCCTTGCAGCCGGCATCGTCCGCTTCTTCAACGACGACGCCCTGCTGATCATCGTCGGCTACGTCATCATGCGAATAGCCCTGGTCATCCAATGGCTCAGGGTCTCGCGGAACGACCCCGAACATGCGCTCACGGCGCGTCGATACGCTCTCGGAATCGTGTTGGTCCAGATCGGTTGGATCGGTTTCTACTTCGTGCCGTCCGCCGTTTACGTCCCGACGTTCCTGGTGTTGGTTCTGTGCGAATTCGCGGTACCGATCTGGTCGGAGAAGCCGGGCATGACGCCGTGGCACCCGCATCACATCGCGGAGCGGTACTCGTTGTTCTTCATCATCGTCCTGGGCGAGACGATCCTCTCGACTACCCTCGCGATTCAGGACGCGGTCGACGGTGAGCATCCCGCAGCGCAGGTCACCTACGTCGTGATCGGCGGGATCCTGATCGTCTTCAGCTTGTGGTGGCTGTACTTCCAACGCAATGCCGGCGACGTGATCGGCGGTGACAACGTCTCACCCTTCGTCTGGGGGTTCGGTCACTACTTCATCTTCGCGACCGCTGCCGCCATCGGTGCCGGGTTGGCCTCGCGCGTCGACTTCTGGACTCATCACGGTGACGGCAGCGCGTTGGTGACGGGTGCTGCCGTCACCGTGCCGGTCGCGGTCATCCTCGCAGCCTTGTGGTTCATTCACATTCGACTGCACGACTCGTCGGTACGCACCCTCGTTCCGTTCTCGGTCGCGATAGTCGTCGTGCTCGGTGGTACCTACACCGCGGTGCCCGAACTGGTCGCGGGACTGGCCTGCGCCGCGCTGTTGGCCGTGGAACTCATTCTGACCGAGGGCAAATCCGAAACCGTCTGAGCGCTCATTCGGCGGCAAGGAATATCGCCTTGGTGACGGCGACGGTTTCCAGTGGTCCCTTCGACGGTCCGACCAGCACGGTCCACCGATCTTCGGAACGATCGATCGGATAGGTGTTTTCGGCCCACACGATGGGGGTATCCGCCCCTTGCCCTCGGCAGGAGTAGGCGCCCGCCAGACGGGGGTCGGATTCGGTAGATGGCCACGAACCGCCGTGTCGGACGCGGCAGAGAAGACCGTTCTCGAGTTCGAGCCCGAAGGGAGTCGGGTCGGCGGGCGGCGGATAGGCCTCGACGCCGTCGACTCCCCGAGCGGTGATCAGTTCTGTTCCCCAGGGAAATTGCAGGCAGAGAATCGAATCGGGCTCCGGACCGGGCCAACACGCGTCCGCCCCGTCTGCGGTGCTTCCGCAGGTGATGACTCCCGGCGTGACAGCCGACTGTGATGCTGCGTAGCACTCGCTGATCTTCATGGCCGGCGTTTGGACGCTCCAACCGGATTTGGGTTTGCCGGAACCGTCGACGGCAACAAGATTCACGATCTCGGTCGGGGTACCGCCTGCCGATGATCCCGCAGTCGCAGGCAAGCATCGGCAGAGGACTATGCGGGTGATCGTTCCCTCATCCGCCTTCTTGCCTTCGGGTGTGAAGGTGATGCGATAGCCGGTTCCCGCTTCGGTGTCGGCCGGAAAGACTGCGACCGATTCCCCGTCGGAATTGGTTGTGGCAGTGAAGGGACCGTAAAGTTCGGCGGCACGCTGCATCTTCTGGCCGACGGTCAGTCCGTCCAGTGTGGCAGCGCCGGTCCGGGGCGCGATTTCGACGAGAACGCCGTCGGTGAAGGTCAATTCGCAGTCCTGCCACTGGACGACTACTGTTCCGGTCTTCGATACCGGCGCAAGGTCGCCGGCGGCTTTCCGCGTTTCCTCCTCCGTCATGCCGATCCGAAGGTTGCGGAAGCCGCTGGTGGAGAGTCGCTCCCGTGCGGATTCGGGATCCGAGGCAACCGCCAGTCGTGCGGTGAGTTGCGCCGCGTTGGCAGCGTCGATCGCCATGCCCCCGGTTGCGTCGGCGATGCACTTCAGCTGGGCGGACGCAGCGGCGTCGAGCTTGAATCCGATGGTGTGGATGGTCAGGTCAGGATCGTGGGGCATCGCTTGGGTGGACTCACACGGAGGTTCGGTCGAGCAGGTGTCCTCCCCGTCGGAGACGAGGATGATCGTGTGCTCACCATCGGCGGGGAGTGCGGCGGCGGCTTGTTGAAGCGCAGCCATGATCGGCGTGTATCCCGACGCGGACAGCCCGTCGATTCCCGCTGCGAATGCATTTCGATCGAGTGGTCCGAGTGGCACGACGGTCTTGATGTCGCGGCAACCCGCGACCTTCTCGGCGTCGCTGCTACCCGTGGCGGTGCCGTACGCGATCAGACCGAGCGCAGCATCGTCTGGGAGGCCACTGACGAGAGTGTGAATCGCGTTCTTGGCGGCATCGATTCGAGGACCGGGAGCGTCGTCCTGCTTCATCGACCCCGAGGCGTCCAGCACGATGACGGTAGGCGCCGTTGCGCTCGCTTCTGAAGCCGGATCAGCAGTGACACTTACCTGCTGGGTCCCGCCTGCTTCCTGGGTCCCACCTGCTTCTTTGGGCCCGCCACTGCCCTGCGTCGAACACCCGACGGCAATGATCGCAGTCGCCGCAATACAGATCGCCACACGAAGACGCATGGAACGAGGCTACGAGCTGACGTGGCCGGCCAACAGTCGTCCGAACGGACGACACTGGCTCAGCGAATCGCGAGTCGCTCCTTGCGGAGCTTGTCGACCTCGGGCAGATGCAGGGGTTCAAGCTCGTTCACACCCAAGGCGCGCATGAGCAGGAGGTCCGCGAGTTCGGGGTTGCGAGCCAAAGCGGGTCCGTGCATGTACGTCCCGATCACCGAACCCTGCACGACGCCTTCGAATCCGTCGCCGACGCCGTTTCCGACACCATGGGTGACCCGCGCAAATCCGGAAGCCGAGCTACCCAGAGTTGTTCCGCCGCGATGGTTCTCGAACCCCGAGAGAGGCGCGGTGAGTCCGTCGATCAACGGCTTCGTGATGACTTCGCCGATGGAACGCTTCTCCTGCGGTGAGGTCGTCACGTCGAGCATCGAGACACCTTCGACGCGTTCGCCGCTGGAGGTTTCGTACCAGTTGCCGAGCACCTGAATGGCAGCGCAGATCGCCAGAACCGGTGCGCCACGCTCGGCGGCGCGTTGCAGGCCAGGGTATTTCGCGAGGTGGCGCGTTGCGAGTCGCTGGGCGGAATCCTCGGCGCCACCCAATGTGTACACGTCGAGCGAATCGGGGACCGGATCGCTGAGGGTGATGTCCACGATTTCGGCGTCGTAGCCGCGCATCCGCAGACGCTGACGCAGGATCAGGGCATTGCCGCCGTCGCCGTAGGTGCCCATGACGTCGGGGAGTACCAGACCGATGCGAACTGTCGAGTCAGACATTGCGAGACTCCTTCGCGATGGCGGTGTTGAGGTCACGGAAGGCCGTGTAGTTCGCCAGTACCTCCACACGTCCGGGAGGGCAGGAAGCGATGGCGCGCAAGGGGTCCGGGTCGAGAGTGTGCTCGACGCCCGCGTACGTGAGGCGAACTGCCAGATCTGTTCCGCGTTCACCGGCGGCCACTACCTTGACACCTTCGAAGTGCTCGAACTTCACGTCCCACAGCCAGGAGAGGTCCTCGCCGTCCGGCACCTGACCGTTCACCGCGATGACCAGACCGTCCACCGTGGGATCGATCATCGACAACGCTTCCTGCCAGCCGGCGGGATTCTTCGCGAGCAGCATGTGAACGGAGTGCGGTCCGACCTCGACGGTGCTGTATCGACCTGCGACTTCTTGAACCGTCGATGCGGCGGCAACTGCCCCGACCGGATCTGCACCCAAAGCCGCTGCAGCCGCTACGGCCTGAGCTGCGTTGCCGCGGTTGGCTTTTCCGGGGAGGATCAACGTCATCGGAATCTTCAGGCCGTCGGGGCCGTAGAGATTGTCGTCGTCGAGCCACCAGGTCGGCTCGGGCCGCGCGAAGTCGGAACCGGTACTGCGCCAGTGCTTTCCCTCCCACACGATGGGTTCGCCGGTGCGCGGGCAGCTGACGGAATCGCCGGCCCAACCGCCGCCGGCAGCAACCCACACGACGTTGGTGGCGTCGTATGCCACGGAGGTGACCAGTACGTCGTCGCAGTTGGCGACGATCACCGCATTCGGATGCGCGTTGACGCACGCGCGCAGTTTCCGTTCGATCATGTTGATCTCGCCGACCCGGTCGAGCTGATCGCGGCTGAGATTCAGCAGCACGATCACTTCCGGGTTCACGGCGTCGGCTACGTGGGGGACGTGCAGTTCGTCGACCTCGAGTGCCGCCAGCGTCGCATCGGTACGCGCGGCCAGGGCGGCCACGATCCCGGCATCCATGTTGGCGCCGTCGGCCTGCGTGGCGACGTCACCGAGTGTCGCGAGCGCTGCGGCGGTCATACGCGTGGTCGTCGACTTGCCGTTGGTGCCGGTGACCACGACGGTGCGCTTGCCGCGTCCGAGCTGAGTCATGAGCGTCGGGTCGATCTTGAGGGCGATCAGCCCGCCGATCATCGAACCCTTGCCGCGACCGGCCTTCTGCGATGCCCAAGATGCTGCTGCGGCAGCTCGCATGGCGAGCTTTCCGCGCGCTGTGATCGATAGTCCAGTTCCCACGGCCCGAGTTTGGCACAGGGCGTCGTCAGACGCCGAGTCGCGCCGGTGGTGAGGCTGCAGGTGTGTCCGAGAAAACAGTGTTCGCGGGCTTACGCCTCATCTGTGCGGCGCTCGCTCCGGCGATCACGATGACCGCCCCGACCAGTGACAACGGGCTCGGATCCTCGTGCAGGAACAGCCAGGACGCGCCGATTCCCACGACTGGCACCAGCAAGGAGAGCGGCGCCACCATGCCGGCGGGATAGCGGCCCATGAGCATCGTCCAGAGCCCGGATCCGGCGATGGTGCCGAGCAGAATGATGTAGGCCAGTCCGACCAGCGACGGCCAGGCGTCGGCGCTGAATGCGGTGCCGAGTGCGTGCCAGCCGACTGTGGGGCCTTCGACCACGGCTGACAGTGCGAGCATCGGTAACGGCGGGATGACACACATCCACAACATCAAGCGCATCGGTGCAGGCTCGCCGACGGTGTTTGCCGCAGCCAAGCGGCTGCCGAGATTGCCGAACGCCCAGGACAGGCCGCCGAGGAGTGTGAGGACGACGGGCAGCAGTGCCGCGTGGTGCGAGCGGTCCCAGCCGATCAAGGACATCCCGCCAACGGCGACGGCGATACCGGAGACCTGCCAGACGCTGAGCTTCTCGCGGAGCAGGAAAGCGCCGAGTAGGACGGTGAACGGTGCTGACGACTGCAGGACCAGTGACGCAAGGCCCGTCGGCATCCCCGAATGCATCGCCCAGAAGAGGAAGACGAACTGGCCGAATCCGAAACCGAATCCGTAGAGCAGCAGCCAACGGAGCGGCACCTGTGGACGCGGCACGAAGATGACCACCGGAATCGCGATGATCAGAAACCGCAGCGCTGCGAAGAAGAACGGCGGGAAATGATCCAGGCCGACGCGAATGGCCAGGAAGTTCAGACCCCACAAGACGATCACGGTCAGGCCGAGGAGACGGTCGCGGGGAGTCATGCGTTAATCGTGAGCCTTACGAAGCATCAGAACAAGCGAATATAGATGCAATATCCATGTAGTTTTGCTACATGGATATTCGTCACCGTATGGATGCCACGCGCCTGCGAATCCTCCGCGAGCTCGCCGACCGTGGAACCGTCGGCGCTACTGCTCTCGCCCTCTCGATGACGCCGTCCGCCGTCTCGCAACAACTCAAGATCCTCGGACGAGAAGCGGGGGTCTCGCTCCTCGAACCGGACGGGCGCACGCTGCGCCTCACCGACGCGGGTCGAGCGCTGGTGCTTCGCGCCGACGACGTGGTGGCGGCGCTAGACAGGGCGGCGGACGAGATGGCGTCGTACCGAGGCTCGCCGCGGGGAAAGGTGCGAGTCGCGTTCTTTCCCTCCGGCGCGGCGCTCCTGCTGCCCGGTGTCCTGACGGCGCTGAAGAACTCGGACGTGGACGTCGACGCCTACGACGTCGACAAACCGGCGTCCGCCGTCCCTGGGCTGTTGGCCGATCACGATGTGATCCTCACCCACCGTGACGAACGCGGAGCCGAGACGTCGTTTCCCCGGGTCAGCGTGCAACCGCTGATGCGTGAACCGATCGATCTGGTGCTGCGGCCTGATCATCCACTCGCCGAGCAGGATTCGGTCCGGCTGGAACAATTGGCCGACGAGAACTGGATAAGCGTGCGCGGCGGGTTTCCGGTCGACGACGTTCTGCTGTCGGTTGCGTCGGTAACCGGCGTCCAGCCTCGCGTCGCTCATCGGATAAACGATTTCCGCGTCATCGAAGAGCTGGTGGCGGCGGGCCACGGCGTGGCTTTGATGCCGCGATACGCGATCACGCATCCCGGAGTTTCGAGGAAACCGGTGGCGGGAGTGCGCGCTGCACGAGTTTATGAATTGGCAACTCGGTTACACGCCAACCGCAGTCCGGCTATCGGAGTCGTGCTCGACGCCTTTCGTGACGTCGCGCGTGCTGTCGGTGAATGAAGGCTGTCGGTGAATGAGCAGCTGTTGGTGAATGAACACAAAACGGGAGCGACACGATTAGTGTCGCTCCCGTTTCGGTAGTGCAATCCTCACGGTTTAGTGAGGGCCGCTTAGTGAGGGCCGGTATCAGGCGAGAGCCTTGGCCTTCAGTGCTGCGAATTCTTCTTCACTGATGGTGCCGGCGTCGAGAAGTGCCTTTGCATCTGCGATGGATTCGGCCGGGGACTTTCCGGCAACCTCACGGATGTAGCTGTCCTGTGCGTTCTTGACCTGCTGCGCAGCCTCGAGGGACCGCTGTGCCATTCCGTCACTGCGAACGATCAGGTAGACGAGCGAGGTGAGCAGCGGAATGAAGAACAGGAAGACGATCCAGATTGCCTTCACCCAGCCGGAGGTCTTGTGATCGCGGAACAGGTCGGTGATGATCGAGAAGAGCAGGATCAAGTACGCGATGAACGCGAAGCTGATGATGATCAGCCAGAGGAAGTCCCAAAAGGAATCCATTGTCGAGCTCCATTTCACAAGTTGGATTTGTCTGAGCTGACTATCTCACGCGCACGTGGCGTCTGCATCATCCTCGATGGGTGAATTCTTTTTGTTAACTTCGCTAACCGACTCTTTCGGGACCAATGTCATGCCGAATCGAAAACATCGACCGAAAATCTTCAGTGCTCTGAAAACGACCCTGGCCCCACCCGAAAATCGGGTGAGACCAGGGATTGTTCACGAGTCGGGAGCTGAGTGTCAGCTGGCGCGGTTCACTGCCGAGACCACAGCGCGCAGCGAGGCCGTCGTGATCGACGTGGCGATACCCACACCCCAGACGACGGTGCTCTGACCCTCCGGGCCCGTCACGGCGCACTCGACGTAGGCCGCGGCCTGGGCGTCGTCACCGGCGGACATCGCGTGCTCGGAGTAGTCGAGGACACGAACGTCGAAGTTGATGCTTCCCAGCGCGTCGACGAAGGCAGCGAGCGGGCCGTTGCCGGTTCCCGAGATCTCCTGCTCCTTGCCGTTCACCTTGACGATCGCGGTGATCGCATCGGTGCCGCCGTCCTCCTCGGACGCGGTGACCTTCTGCTTCATGCGCTCGAGCGGGGTGATGGGAGCGAGGTACTCCTCGTGGAAGACATCCCACATTTCCTTCGGCGAGACCTCGCCGCCCTCGCCGTCGGTGATCTTCTGGACCGACTGCGAGAACTCGACCTGCAGACGACGCGGCAGCACCAGACCGTGATCGGCCTTCATGATGTATGCGACGCCGCCCTTGCCGGACTGCGAGTTCACACGGATGACGGCCTCGTAGCTGCGGCCGACGTCCTTCGGGTCGATCGGCAGGTAGGGGACCTGCCAGAGAATGTCGTCGACGTCGGAGTTCTGGCTGTCGGCGTCGACCTTCATGGCGTCGAGGCCCTTGTTGATCGCGTCCTGGTGGCTGCCGGAGAACGCGGTGTAGACCAGGTCGCCGCCGTACGGATGACGCTCGTGGACGGGCAGCTGGTTGCAGTACTCGACCGTGCGACGGATCTCGTCGATGTTCGAGAAATCGATCTGCGGATCGACGCCGCGCGTGAACATGTTCAGAGCGAGAGTGACCAGGCAGACGTTGCCGGTGCGCTCACCGTTGCCGAACAGGCAGCCTTCGATGCGGTCCGCGCCGGCCTGGTAGCCCAGCTCGGCTGCAGCGACACCCGTGCCGCGGTCGTTGTGGGGGTGCAGCGACAGGATGACCGAATCGCGGCGGGCCAGGTTGCGGTGCATCCACTCGATGGAGTCGGCATACACGTTGGGTGTAGCCATCTCGACGGTGGCGGGCAGGTTCAGGATGACCGGGTTGGCCGGCGTCGCACCCAGGGTTTCGGTGACGGCGTCACATACTTCCTTGGCGTACTCGAGCTCGGTGCCGGTGTAGGACTCGGGCGAGTATTCCCAGCGCCAGTTCGTGTCCGGGTACTTCTTCGACTCGGCGAGGACCAGTTCGGCGGCGTCGGTGGCGATCTTCTTGATCGTGTCCTTGTCGGCGCGGAACACGACGCGGCGCTGCAGAATCGAGGTGGAGTTGTAGAAGTGCACGATCGCGTTCTCGGCACCTTCACAGGCCTCGAACGTGCGCTTGATCAGCTCGGGACGCGACTGCGTCAGCACCTGGATGGTGACGTCGGACGGGATGGCGCCGTCCTCGATGATCTCGCGAACGAAATCGAAGTCCGTCTGGCTCGCGGACGGGAAGCCGACCTCGATCTCCTTGTAGCCCATACGAACCAGGAGATCGAACATACGACGCTTGCGCGCCGGGCTCATCGGATCGATCAGCGCCTGGTTGCCGTCGCGCAGGTCAACGGCACACCACTGGGGTGCTCGGTCGATGATCTTGTCCGGCCAGGTGCGGTCGGGCAGCGTGACCGTCTCGACCTCTTCGGCGAACGGGCGGTAGCGGAACGTCGGCATCGACGAGTTCTTCTGCGTGTTCCACGCAGGCTGGTCGGACGGTGCCGGCTTCGTGGGCGGGGTGATGGTGCGAGTGCCGGTGGTGAATGCGTCAGCGGGGGACATGGGTGTGATCTCCAGGATTGTGGACCCGGCCTGTTGACCTGTTGGTCAAGACCATGAGTCCGGAAGGCTTGGTCGACCGGCGCACAAAAACCCCGCGGCGGGAGGCCAGTCTGGATCAGACCCCGTCGCGGCAACCAAGAAGGAGTGCGCGCTGCATGCACAGCACTCTACTCCTGGATTTCGCGAGAAATCGGTGGGGTTCGCCCTCATGTCCAATTTGTCGCCGAATTGTGCTGCCGTTTCGGCCCCGAAAATGGTGGACTGTCGTCCATGGATCCCCGAATCGCCGTGGCGAGCACGTACCTCGACGCGCTCCGCAGTCACGATGGCAGTTCCGTACCGCTGGCTCCGGACGCGGTACGCCACGAGGTCGGGCTCAAGACCGGATTTTCGGGGAATCATTTGCGGCGCAGCCTTTCCGGAGGTCCTCAGTATCGCGTGATCCGCGACATTCGTGAGGTGGAGTGGACGGTCGACGGGGACGACCTGACGGCTGACTACCTCCTCGACGCCGGGTTGTTCGGGCGGAACCTGATGACCGTTCGGGTTACCGAGACCTTCCGGATACCCGCTGACGATCACCGCATTCACCACATCACCGCGAAGATTCGACCGGCGCGCGCCAAGCACACGTGATGCGCTCGATCCGCTGGATCGTCTGTTCACTGCTGATCGTTCTCGCTGGTCTCGGTGCTGCCGGCTCGGTGCTCGCGCTGTTCGTCCACACCCAGGTGAACGACACCGACAGTTACGTCGAGACGGTTGCCCCGTTGGCTTCCGAACCTGCTGTCCAAGCGGCTGTCGTTGATCGGCTGACCGAGGAACTGACGCAGCGGTTGGACCGGTTTCCGCAGGTGGTGACGAGACAAGCCGAGAAACTTGTTCGGGAGGCGGCTCAGTCGTTGGTCTCCAGCGACCAGTTCGCGACGCTCTGGACCGCGGCCAACCGTCAGGCGCACGCGCAACTTGCTGCGATGGTGACCGGCAGAGCCACCGACGGCATCGTTCGGTCCGACGACAGCGGAACAGTCACCTTGTCCCTCGAGCCGATCATGACAGAACTGCGGACGAACCTCCGCGATCGAGGATTCACCGTCGTCGATCGTCTTCCGACGTTCGATCCGCAGTTCGAGATCCTGCAGTCCGACGAGCTGGTGCGGGCCCAGGACCTCTCGAACACTCTCGACCGGGCAGCGGCCTGGCTGCCGTGGGTGTCGCTGGCCTGTGCGATCGCGGCCGTCGCAGTTGCGCCGAGGAGAATGCGCGCACTGTCCCTGGTCGGGCTGGCGACGGCGGTGGCGATGATCGCCCTGTTGGTGGCGCTGGCCGTCGTGCGGCGGGTCTATTTACAGAATTCAGACATACCGTCATCTGAGGCGGCAGTCGCGGTGTACGACGCGCTGGCAGTTTCGCTGGTCAGCAGTATCCGCGTGCTTCTCGCCTGCGGAGTTGCCGTCACGGTGGTCGGTTACGTTGCCGGTGGCTCGCGTTCTGCGACGTTGATGCGATCGCGGATCTCGCAACTGATCCCGCGCGGATCTGAGGCGAACAGCAGTACGCATCGGGAAGTCCCAGGACCACCTCGGTAAGCTCGACCTCTGGTATCTGTAAACAATTTCGACCTGGAGGTAGAAACGCGTGGCTCTCGTCGTCCAGAAGTACGGCGGATCCTCGGTGGCAACCGCCGAGCGCATCCGACGAGTCGCTGAACGGATCGTCGAGACCAAGAAGGCCGGCAATGATGTCGTCGTCGTGGTGTCAGCGATGGGCGATACCACCGATGAGCTGCTCGATCTGGCTCAGCAGGTGTGCCCTTCCCCGCCGGCCCGTGAAATGGACATGCTGCTGACCTCGGGTGAGCGCATCTCCAACTCCTTGGTAGCGATGGCAATTCACTCCCTCGGCGCCGAAGCTCGTTCGTTCTCGGGCTCACAAGCCGGAGTCATCACGACCGGCAGCCACGGAAACGCCAAGATCATCGACGTCACGCCGGGCCGTGTTCGCACTGCGCTGGACGAAGGCTCGATCGTTCTGGTCGCCGGATTCCAAGGCGTCAGCCAGGACAGCAAGGACATCACGACGCTCGGACGCGGTGGCTCGGACACCACTGCCGTGGCGTTGGCAGCTGCACTCAACGCCGACGTCTGCGAGATCTACACCGACGTCGACGGCGTTTTCTCCGCCGATCCGCGCATCGTCCCCGACGCTCACCGCCTCGAGACGGTTTCCTTCGAGGAAATGCTCGAACTCGCAGCGTGTGGTGCCAAGGTGCTCATGCTCCGGTGCGTCGAGTACGCCCGTCGTTACAACGTGCCTGTGCACGTCCGTTCGTCATACACCACCAAGCCCGGAACAATCGTGTCCGGATCGATGGAGGACATTCCTGTGGAAGAGGCCCTGATCACCGGAGTCGCGCACGATCGCGGCGAAGCCAAGATCACCGTTGTCGGATTGCCGGACACACCGGGACACGCTGCCAAGGTGTTCCGCGCAGTCTCCGATGCCGAGATCAACATCGACATGGTGCTGCAGAACATCTCCAAGGTGGAGACCAACAAGACGGACATCACCTTCACGCTTCCGACGGCCGACGGCCCCCGCGCCGTCGAGATCCTGACCAAGCGTCAGGAAGACATCGGCTTCACGCAGATCTTGTTCGACGACCACATCGGCAAGGTTTCCCTGGTCGGCGCCGGAATGCGGAGCCACCCGGGCGTCACCGCCACGTTCTGCGAGGCGCTGGCCAAGGCAGACATCAACATCGACCTCATCTCGACCTCTGAGATTCGCATCTCAGTGCTGGTCAAGGACACCGAATTGGACGACGCTGTACGTGTCATCCACGACGCTTTCGGGCTCGGTGGCGAAGAAGAAGCAGTAGTACACGCTGGAACGGGACGGTAATTTCTCATGACGACTATCGCTGTTGTCGGTGCGACCGGTCAGGTCGGCATCGTCATGCGCACTTTGCTCGAAGAGCGGAACTTCCCCGCGGACAAGGTGCGGTTCTTCGCATCTGCACGCTCCGCCGGTAAGAAGCTGACGTTCCGTGGCGAAGAGATCGTTGTCGAGGATGCCGAAGCAACGTCCGACGAGGATCTGAAGGGCATCGACATCGCCCTGTTCTCAGCCGGTGCGACGCTCTCGCGCGCCCAGGCTCCGCGCTTCGCTGCTGCCGGCGCGACCGTTGTCGACAACTCTTCGGCATGGCGCAAGGATCCCGAGGTTCCCCTCGTGGTCAGCGAGGTCAACCCGCAGGACACGAAGAACCTGGTCAAGGGCATTATCGCGAACCCCAACTGCACCACCATGGCAGCGATGCCGGTGCTGAAGGTTCTGCACGATGAAGCCGGTCTGCAGCGTCTGATCGTCTCCAGCTACCAGGCCGTGTCCGGTAGCGGCATCGCCGGCGTCGAGGAACTCCTCGGCCAGGTGCGCGCCGTAGTCGGAGACGCGGAGAAGCTGGTTCACGACGGCAGTGCCGTCGACTTCCCGGCCCCGAACAACTACGTCGCCCCCATCGCGTTCAACGTCCTGCCGCTGGCAGGTTCGCTGGTCGACGACGGAAGCGGCGAGACCGACGAGGATCAGAAGCTCCGCAACGAGAGCCGCAAGATCCTCGGACTTCCCGATCTGTTGGTTTCGGGCACCTGCGTGCGCGTTCCCGTCGTGACCGGGCACTCGCTCGCGATCAACGCAGAGTTCGCCAACCCGCTCTCAGTTGCTCGCGCCAAGGAGATCCTCGCCGACGCTCCGGGCGTCGAGCTGGTCGAGGTTCCGACGCCGCTGGCCGCTGCCGGTGGCAACGCGTCGCTGGTCGGTCGTATCCGTCAGGATCCGGGTGTCCCGGAGGGACGCGGACTCGCGCTCTTCGTTTCGGGCGACAATCTGCGTAAGGGTGCCGCGCTCAACACGATTCAGATTGCCGAGCTGTTGGTCGGCTAGATCTTTCGTTCGGTACCGGCCCCGCACCTAGGTGTGGGGCCGGTGTCGTTTCGGCAGGCGCTCTAGTCGAGTTCGGAAATGGCGACCAGGCCACCGAGGTACTCGGCATCCGAATACGCTTTGGCGAGTAGCACTCCGAGCTCACCGAGAGCTTCGGTGTCGCTGCCGTACGCAACAAACATGCCCGCTTCGGGATCGGTGCCGAAGCGGCCCTCCAGATGCGGTGCATCGCGGCCTACCACTGCGTGGGCGACCGACGCCCAGTCGTAACCGGAGCCTTCGAAACCCTCTACCTGCTCGAATATCGATGCCACCTTGCCGAAATGCTGGTCGGTGAGCATCAGTGACCAGTTGCCCGGAGACGTTTCGAAGAGCTGCAGCGGTTCGATCGATGGTGATGTCATGCGTGTATTGAAGCAGATCCGACCGACAGGTTTCAGTCGGCCGCTAACGCCCGACCGATTGTGCGAGAGCCACGGCAAAACTGGAAAGTCGTTCTCGGGTATAGGTTTCGGGGTCACTGACGGCCAGTCGTCCGAGCATTTCGGCGAACGACATCATGGTGTGTGCGAGGAGGACCGGATCAAGGCCTTCGAGCTTCGACTCGAGGGCAATCCCGGCGCGGGCCAGTTCTTCGGCGCGGGCGAAGACAGCTCCGCGAGAGAGCTTCAACAAGCCGTGATACTCGCTGGGGGCGTTCTCGACAGACGTCAGAATCAGGCGCCAGCGCGTCGGGTTCTCCAGTACGGCGTCGACGAAGGCGCCGACGGTCCCGGTGTACGACGCCGCTGGGCCGAGTTCGCTCAGATCTGTCGGCATGGTTTCGAGCACCTGAGCGATGGCTCGCTCGTGCTCGCGGCGCAGCAGTGCAGCGACGAGATCGGTCCTGGTATCGAAAATCGTGTAGAGGACGGGCTTGCCGACACCGGCTTCGGCAGCGACGGATTCCATGCTGAGGTTGTGCAGGCCAACGCGGCCGGTGACCTCGAATGCTGCGTCGAGGAGCTGCTCGCGACGTTGCTCCGGCGCCATGCGAGGGGCGTACTTGCGCCGCGGTGTATCCGTTGCGTCAGCTTGTGACCTGGTCATCGTGTGCATCACCTCCGGTCTCACCCTAATCTGCCTGCCACTTCTTCGTGAATAATACGCAACCGTTGTATTCATCGTCTGCAATTGTTACGGTGGCGTTGTATTCGAATGGTGCTCAGTGAGGCGCCTCTGCCGAGATCCCGAGGAGAACAACCGCTATGACAGCGTCGACCTCTTTAGTGCCGAATGATCTGCTGCTCCATCCCTCCACGTACGATCGGCCGGAGTTCGACGCGACCACGCGGAGACTGCTGGGCGCGACCGTCGACTGGTTCGAGGCGCGTGGAAAGAACCGACTCCCGGCCGACTATCACAACAAGATCTTCTACTCCGATTTCCTCGATTTCGCGGCGAAGGAAGGTCTGTTCGCCACATTTCTGACGCCCGCCCGCGACAGCGGCGGTGACTCCGACAAGCGCTGGGATACCAGCCGTATCGCCGCGCTGTCCGAGATCCTCGGCTTCTACGGACTCAACTACTGGTACCCGTGGCAGGTGACCATCCTCGGTCTCGGGCCGGTGTGGCAGAGCGACAACGAGACGGCAAGGGTGCGAGCAGCTTCCGCTTTGGCTTTCGGAGGCGTTGCGGCATTCGGACTGTCCGAGAAAGAGCATGGCGCGGACGTCTACTCCACGGACATGGTCTTGACGCCCAACGGCAGCGGCGGGTACCTGGCCAGCGGTTCGAAGTACTACATCGGAAATGGCAACTGCGCCAACACGGTCTCTGTCTTCGGTCGTGTCGACGGAGTGGAGGGCACTGATCAGTACGTCTTCTTCTACGCCGACTCGGACCATCCGGCATTCACCGTGGTGAAGAACATCGTTCCGGCGCAGATGTACGTAGCGGAGTTCTCGCTCGCCGACTATCCCGTTGCGGCAGAAGATATTCTGCATACCGGTGAGGCAGCATTCAGCGCCGCACTCAATACCGTGAACATCGGAAAATTCAACCTGTGTTTCGGCGGAATCGGTATGTCGACTCATGCCTTGTACGAGACGATCACCCACGCGCACAATCGAATTCTATTCGGCAATCCCGTCACTGCCTTCCCCCACGTGCGACGAGAATTCGTCGACGCGTACGCACGCCTGCTGGCGATGAGGCTCTTCTCGGATCGCGCGGTGGACTACTTCCGGACGGCATCTCCCGAAGACCGCCGTTACCTCTTGTTCAACCCCGTCACCAAGATGAAGGTGACAACCGAAGCGCAGAAAGTGATCGGACTCCTCTCCGACATCGCTGCGGCAAAGGGCTTCGAGAAGGACAGCTACCTCGCGGTGGCCAAGATAGATGTCGACGGGTTGCCCAAGCTCGAGGGGACCGTCGCCGTCAATCTCGCCCTGATCGCCAAGTTCATGCCGGCGTACCTCTTTGCCCCCGAGTCATTTCCGGCGATTCCGACGCGCAACGATGCAGCCGACGACGAGTTCCTGTTCCGTCAGGGTCCGGCACGGGGGTTGTCGAAAGTTCGATTCGACGACTGGCGAGCGGTGTACGCGAAGTTTGCGGATGTTCCCAACGTTGCACTGTTCGTGGAGCAGGCAGAAGCGCTCGTGACCCTTCTAGTCGAAGCTGCACCGGATGCGGCGCAGCAGGTCGACTTGGACTTCGGCCTTGCGATCACCGAACTCTTCACCCTCGTCGTCTACGGCCAGTTGATCCTCGAACAAGCCGAGATCTTGGGATTGGACGAGGAGCAGTGGAACGGTGGGGTGCTGGATCAGATCTTCGATGTCCTGGTCCGCGACTTCAGTGCTGCAGCGGTGGAGTTGTACGGAAAACCCAGCGCCAGTGAAGATCAGCAACGGTTGGCACTCGCATCTATCCGGCGCCCCACGTTCGCGGCGGAGCGATTCGAGTACGTCTGGCAGCAAGTAGTCGCCTTGTCTGGTGCCTACGAAATGAACGGTGCAGGCTCAACGAACGGGGAGGAATGAAATGTCTGAACTGACGATGAATCGACCGCGTGAGGATTACGGCTTCTTCGGCCCAGGATCACCCAGTTGGAAGATCTGGGCCGCGCCGACAGCGCTGATCGGGTTCCAGCGGTCGGTGGTGCTCGAGCACTTCGACCCCTTCTTGGCTGCCGCAGTGGCAGACATGAGCGGGATTTACAGCGATCCGGCCGGGCGACTCGACCGAACCTTGGCGTACTTCCTGACCGTCGCCACTGCCGACGGGCGGACGGCATTGGCCTTGTCCGACCACCTCATGACAGTTCATGCTCAGGCCACGGGCATTGAACCGATCACCGGAACTCGTTACAGCGCAAACAATCCGGCGTCACAGCTCTGGATCCACGTGACGGGTTGGCATTCGGTGCTCAAGTGCTACGAGATGTATGGGCCGGGCCCGCTTTCAGCTGTCGAAGAGCAGCGGTACTGGGAAGAATGCGTGATCGCTGCCGAACTACAGACATGCAAGACCTCCGACGTTCCACGCTCCCGAGAAGAGGTACGTGAGTACTTCGCTGAAGTCAGGCCCAGATTGTGTACCTCCGAGCGTGCCAACCGGGCGATGCACTACTTGTTGAGAACACCGAGAGCGCAGGGGAAGACGAAGTTCGCGACATTCAGCCGATTGGTCGCGCCGGCCACTATCGCGACTTTGCCCGGCTGGATGCGAACCATGGGTGGGTTCGATCAGCCAGCGTTGTTGGACAGAGCAATTGCGCCCGCGGTGCGAACGGCAGTCCGGTTGGGTAGTTCACCGAAGAACATGACCACTGCTCTGAAAGTCATTGCGCCGATGACTGGCAAGGTGTTGGAGCGCCACCTGCGTGACGAGCAACCCCTGGACCCGAGAGTTGTCACGCCAGCGGAGATTCGGGAACGATTCCCGCGAGCCGCCAAGGTTGCGCAGGCCGTCTGACGGGTTCGCCACGGTCTGTTGGCACCGCATCGGGGGGATCCCTTCGATGCGGTGCTCGGCCGTGTTCTGTTGTGCCTGAGGTTCGTTCTCAGGTTTTGAATGTGGTGTTCGCTGGGCGCGGTTGCTGCCCGGGGTCGATCGAGGGTGGCGGGATGAACCAGGGTTTGTTGTCGACTCCTATTCGGATTTCCCATTTCCCGACGAACCCGGCTTTTCGGTGCATCAGCCGGTGATGTGAACGGCACAGCAGGACCAGGTTGTTCATCACCGTCGGGCCACCGTTGGCCCAGTGCTTAATGTGGTGCGCATCGGTCCAGGCGGGTACGCATGTGCAGCCGGGGAAGGCGCAGCCTCTGTCTCGGGCGATCAACGCCACTCGCTGTTCGGCGGTGACCAACCTCTTTCCTGGTTGCGCATCCAAGGGCGCGCCGTGATCGTCGAGCAGCACCGTGGACAGGAAACAATCACACCCGAGGAGTCTGGTCTGCGAGACCGAGAGTGGTCCGAGCCACGGCATGTGCCCGACATCGAGATCAGACACAGCCGCTTCACCATCAGAAGAGGCGGGTGCGGCGGCGCAGTCTCGATGGTCGGCCAGATCCCGAGCATTGATGTGCACGTTCACATGCGGACGCTGACCACCATCGGTGCCGGTTTTGGCGCAATCCAGGTAACGGCGGATCAGTTCGGTGAACCCATCCGCGGTCCGCTTCGCCGCCGACCGAGAATCCGGGGTTCCATCCGGCGCCGGGGTGGGCATCGTCAGATTCGACAACGCCGACAACAACATTTCACCGGTGAGAGCATCGAAATCACCACGCACCACCACCCGACCATTCAATGTCGACGCGATCCGCAACTCATTGAGATCGACATCCTCGGCGGGCGGAATCTCATCCGATTCGAACAACCTCTCCAACGTCGCGATCACGTTCCGCACCTTCGTCGTCGTCGCCTCCACCCTCGACGCAGCCGCCAACAGTAGGTCGATACAGCGAGGGAGCGCGGCGTCTGGCATGCCTTTCGGTGGTGATTCACAGAACGCCACGATCAACACGGCATGATCGAACGAGCAGTCCCCGCAATCGAACCGAGCAGCCACCGCCGGAAACGGCCGCAACGCTGCACCTAACGCGGCGATCTTCTTCCCGTCCCGAACCTGCAGCATCGTGTTGGCCGCCAACCACGCACCCACTCCTCGGCTGGCAATCACCTGATCATCCGGGCGCAACGACAACTCGTCGACCACAGCCACCCGCACCGCTTCCAGGCGCAGAATCTCCGCGCTCGCCGACACCGCAGCAGCGCGCAACTCCGAAGCAGTCAACCGCCACAGACGTCCACGCAACCCAACCGCAGAACCCGACACCACATCCGACAACAAGACGCTCATTGAACCCCCCGATCCCCTCTCCAAATCATACTCGAACATACGTTCGAGTCAAGAGCGTTTTCGAATCCTCGATTCGATACCGTCACGGAGGATCTGTAGGCCCTGAGTAAATGACTCTTCGGTTTCTCGTTCGAGATAGAAGTCGCCGCCCGGTACCGGTGGGGCCTCCCGACCCAACTGCATCGTGTGGGGGAAGTCGTCCGCGAAATCCGGTGCAGCATCGGCCAGTGCAGCAGAAGACTCTGCCCACCAATGAGATTCGGAATCTCCGATGGTCGAGGCGCTTCGGATCTCAGCTAAGGTCCGCGCGGACCCCCGGATGAAATGGAAAAGCATGCTCACCGATCTGCGGATGGTCGGAGCATCGAGACCTGTGGAGTAGAGAATGGACAGGAGTGATTCGAGTCCTGCCTGCTCGTGCGGACCCAGGACGGGGCGCGCCAACGAGACATCCAATGTCCACGGATGGCGTGTATGTAGGGCGAAGAGTGCGGCGGCCCAGTCGGAGAGTGCCATGCGCCAGTCGCCGGTGTCTGCGATCGGCGGTAGCTCGGCATGCACCCGGTCGTACATCAGGTCCAGCAGTTCGTCCTTTCCCGGTATGTAGGTGTACAACGACATCGCAGTGCGGCCGAGGTGGTCGCCGATCATGCGCATCGACAACGGTGTCGTGGGGTTGGCGTCGGCGACTTCGATCGCGGCGTCAACGACTGTGTCCGTGGAAAGCGCGGGCTTCGGTCCTCGGCGGCCGGAAGGCGTCTCGGGTTGACGCCACAGAAGTGAAATCGTGCGTGCGATATCGCGTCGGCCTGCCTGTTTGTTCATCTTGTCGCTTTCGTGGAGTCGCGCTATTCTTAATTACTTTACAGTGTAAAGATTTGGGAGTGGACATGGTTGAGGCAAGACTTCACGACGGGACATCTATCGAGGTCGAGGTTCTCGGACATGGCCCCGCCGTGCTGATACCTGTGAATCCGATTTCGGCTACCGCCATCAAGGCGGACGAACTTCGCGCCTGGGGCGTTGACCCCTCGCTCGGTCGAACATTCATGGAAGGGTTGGCGTCGAACTTCACTGTGGTTGCCTTCGACTACGAAGGGCACCGGATGGCGTCGCCCGCGCCGGACACGCTCACTCCCGACAACATCGCGTCCGACATTCTGGCTGTGGCGAATTCGGCTGGGATCGACCAGTTCGCCTACTACGGATACTCCTGGCTGGCTCTGTGCGGATTGCAGTTGGCGCTGCGCACCGATCGTCTGACCGCACTGGTCATGGGTGGTTTCCCGCCGGTGGATGGGCCGTACAAGGCGATGCTCCAGGTTACCGAAGCTACACACCGCATGGCGAGTGAACCGCCCCAGCGCACATCACAGCCCACGGCATCATCAGACGAATTCGATTGGAACTCCATCGACATTGCGTTGACCGGAGCGCAGACCCGGCAGTTCGTGACGCTGTACCGCGCACTTGGTGAATTCGACGATCGAACGATTCAAGGGCGCATCCTTTGTCCGCGAATGTGTTTCGTCGGTTCGCGAGACGTCATCGAATACGGTGACCGATGGGGTGGGGTACGGGTCGCGCCGGCCGATCTCGACCTCGACGCCGTTCGGTCGGCAGGGTGGGATATCGAGGTACTCGACGGTCTGGATCACACGCAGGCAATGCAACCGGCTCATGTTCTACCCATTCTCAAACCCTGGTTGGAGAAGGTGGTCGGTGTTTGACCGTGCGGGCACGCGGGTAACCCGCTCCGGATGCCGTCAGCGTGAGGGGCCGTGAGTGGACGAGTCACACAAGATCCGTCGCCGATCGTTTGTTCAAGGGCTTGGCCTGCTGGCCGGTCTGAGCGCGTTGTCCGCTGGATCAGCGACGGCTCGACCACCTGATGTCGATCCATTACGCCCGTTCCAACTTCCGTCACCCCGGCTGGAACCGTTTCGGGAGACCCTTCCTGTCCTGCCGGGCATTTCGGGTGGCAACCTGGAGCTTCGCGCGGCATCGTCGATGCACCGTTTCCATCCGGGCCTACCACCGTCGCCGTCGCTGGGTTACGGCGGAATGGATTATCTGGGCCCCACCATCGAAGCTCACGTCGATCAGCTCGTCACAGTCCGATATGCCAATGACATTTCTGCGTATCCGCTTGCCGCCGATGTCGATCCGGGTCTGCACGGCGTCAGCGACCTCGACCGCACACAGGTCCCCACCTCGCTTCACCTGCACGGAGGAGTTACTGCACCGCAGTTCGACGGGCATCCGGAGCTGATCCAGCGTCCGGGCGAAGGTTTGGTTCACGAATACACGAATGGTCGTGCCGCCGGCAATCTTTGGTATCACGATCACGCCATGGGAATGACGCGCCTCAACGTCTACGCCGGGCTGGTCGGGATGTATTTTCTCCGTGACGACGCAGATACAGGCACCACCGGGAATTCTCTCGGCTTGCCGTCCGGCGAATTCGAGCTTCCGATGATTCTGCAGGACAAGGTCTTCACCTCCGACGGTCAACAGAGTGTCCGTTCCACGTGGCTCACTCCGCAGGGTTCCTGGGATCCGGCGACTCCCGGTGACGTGGGTGTAGTGAACGGCGTCGTATGGCCGAAAGTGGAGGTGGCTCGCGGCCTGTACCGGTTGCGACTGCTCAATGCCGCAACCTATTCGGTGTGGAATCTGCATTTCGCAAATCGTATGCGGTTCTGGGTGATCGGTTCCGAAGGAGGATTTTTGGCCGCTCCTGCGCCGACGGATCACGTCCGGCTGAGTCCGGGTGAACGCGCTGATCTGCTGGTCGACTTCAGCATGCTCGAGCCGGGCACGACGGTGGAATTGCGCAACGACGAACCGGTACCCCTTGCGGTGGCGCAACGCGGCACGCAGGTGATGCCGGTGTTCTGTCGGTTCGACGTGGGCAGCGCAAAGGGATTCACCGGCTCGATCCCGCAGCAGCTGAATTCCGTTGCTGCCGAACCGGCGTCCCCGGATGTGGTGCGAAATCTCACGATCATGCAGCTGTCGCGTCCCTCGGATTACCCGTCGATCACTATGTCGCTCAACAATTTGAGGTTCACCGATTCGGATATCGAACTGCCATGTCAGGGAGCCGTCGAGCAATGGAATCTGATCAACATCACCACGGAACCACATCCGATTCATCTGCACCTGGTGGCGTTCCGCGTTGTGGGACGCCAAAGCCTCGACACTGCAGCACTGATGCAGCGGTATCCGGTGCCTGACTTGGGGGTCCGGTGGACGCCGTCGGCAGAGGAATTCGTGACCTCTTCGCTGCGGCCTCCCGAAGTGTGGGAAACGGGGGAGAAGGACACTGTCATCGTGGATGCCAACTCGATCACCCGCGTGATCGTGCGCTTTCCGACGGCCGACGAGTTGGGCTTCGATCCGGATGCAACTTTCGCGAGAGGTTCCATGGCAGACCACTCGGCACACGGAGAAGCCGGTATGGGGGACCTGCAGGGGTACGTCTGGCACTGCCACATGCTCGATCACGAAGACCACGACATGATGTTGCGATATCGGGTGGTGACGTAGCCTTCAAGGGGAGAAAAGTTCCCAGAGGAGGCAGCTGTGTCGGAAGGTGCGCCCACCGGGCCCCTGGACGGATATCGGGTGATTGAACTCGGAACCTTGATCGCCGGGCCCTTCGCCGGGAAACTGCTCGGCGACATGGGCGCCGACGTGATCAAGATCGAATCGCCGGACCGCCCGGACCCGCTTCGTACCTGGGGTCAGGCCGAGCAGGACGGTCATCGATTCTTCTGGACGGTTCACGCCCGCAACAAGCGGTGTGTGACCTTGGACCTTCGCGTCGACGCGGGACGAGACCTGTTTCTGAATCTGATCGAACATGCCGATGTGGTGGTCGAGAACTTCCGGCCGGGCACCCTCGAGAAGTGGGGCCTGGGATTCGACGTTCTCAGTGCGCGCAATCCGAAGTTGGTGTTGGCCAGGGTATCCGGCTACGGGCAGAGCGGACCGCAAGCCAAGAGCGCCGGCTACGCCTCGGTTGCCGAAGCGGTCAGCGGATTTCGGCATCTGAACGGTTATCCAGGGCAGGCGCCTCCGCGTATTGCCCTTTCGCTCGGAGATTCTCTCGGCGGGATGTTCGCCGTTCAGGGAGTGCTGGCAGCGTTGCTCTCACGAGAGCGGACCGGCCGTGGTCAGGTGGTCGACGTTGCCCTCACGGAATCCTGTCTGGCGGTGCAGGAATCCACGATCCCGGATTACGATCGGGGCGGGATCATCCGGCAGCCCTCGGGAACGAGATTGGAGGGTATTGCGCCGTCCAACATCTATCAGACCTCTGAAGGAAACTGGGTGGTGATCGCAGCCAATCAGGATACGCTCTTCGTGCGTCTGTGCACCATCATGGGGCGACCGGAACTAGCGCATGACGACCGCTTCTCCAATCATGTTGCGCGTGGCAAACATCAGGACGAGCTCGACGAACTGATCAGCGCCTGGGTCGCGCTCCAAGATCCCACCAGCCTGGTGGAACGCCTCACCGAAGTGGGAGTTGTTGCCGGGCCGATCAATACGGTTGAAGATGTCGTCAAGGATCCGCAGCTGATCGAGCGGGGGATGCTCGTCGACCACTACGACGAGCGGATCGGTGAAAACGTCCTCGGCCTGGGCGTCGTGCCTACCTTCAGTGAGACACCCGGATCCGTGCGCAACGCGGGAGCGTCGGCGCCGGGTCACGACAACTCCTCGGTGTGGGGCGGGCTCCTCGGACTCTCGGACGACGAGCAGGCAGAACTGAAGACGAAGGGCGTGATCTGACATGTCGGTACCTGGCGTGGGTATTCCAGCAGTCAGTATTCGTGAGGTCGGACCACGGGACGGGTTGCAGATCGAAGACCCGGTGTCGCTGGCGGAGAAACTTCGTCTTGTCGACGCTCTGGCTGCGACGGGTGTTTCGCGTATCGAGGCGACGTCGTTCGTCTCACCGCGCGCTGTGCCGGCGTTGGCCGACGCGGAATTGTTGGCAGCAGAACTGCACCAGTGGCCCGGCATCGAGTTCTCGGCATTGGTCGCCGGAATCGGTGGAGCGAAACGGGCCGTCGCCGCAGGAATGAAAACCGTCGAATATGTTGTGTCGGCATCGAATGGCCACAGCGAGGCCAACACTCGGTCGACGACGGAGCAAGCGACCGAACGTATCGGAGAGGTCGTCCGGATCGTCCACGACGCCGGAGGACGGGTGGAGGTCATCGTGGCCACAGCCTGGGACTGTCCGTTCGACGGTCCAACCGACCCGGATCGTGTTCTGCGGATTGCGGAGCAGGCCAAGGAGTTCGGTGCTGATCAATTCTCGATCGCAGATACCATCGGCACTGCCACGCCGGGGCGTGTCGGACGATTGATCGACGCTGTGGGCGAAAGAGTAGGTGACTTCGGCTTGGGTGCGCACTTCCACAACACGCGTGGCGCTGGTCTTGCTTGCGCGTTTGCGGCTGTGCAGCACGGTGTTCGAAACCTGGACGCGTCCACCGGAGGTCTCGGTGGTTGTCCGTTCGCTCCCGGTGCCAGTGGCAACATCGCGACGGAGGAACTGGTCTACATGCTCGAAGACATGGGCATCGCGACAGGTATCGACTTGGATGCGAGCATTCGTGCCGCTGCCGTTGCAGAGGAGATAGTGGGCCATACGGTTCCCAGTAATCTTCTCCGCGCCGGCGATCGGAAGCGGTAGGGACCTTTACTCTTCTCGGTTGGGTGATACCAGCTGCAGTCTGACCAGCTGCTCGTGCGCCGCCGGCGGCCAACCGATGCGCTGCTTCTCCAGATACCAGGCACCGGCGGCAAATGCGATCGCGAGGACGATCCAGATCGCGACGCTTCCGATCTGAGAGCCCAGGTCGCTCGACGAGGACACTTCGCCTGTGCTGTAGTCGTATTCCGTTGTCGTGGTGATTCCCTCTACTGCGAAGGTCCACAGAATCGGAAGGGCACACAGTGCGGCGAGGGCACGTGCGACATGCGCTGGACGCAGTTCGAAGATCATTCATTTCTCCTGGTGATCGACCCGGTGAATCTCACTCTCCTCGAAAGCTATTCGGGTTCGACGGCGCTGTCTGTAGTCGGATCGACGGACATGGACGAGGTGCCGAGCTCTCCCCGGTCCCCCTGCCGTAGCAGCTGCATGCCGTTGTGATCGAACTCGATTCGTCGAACGTCTTCAGTGTCGACCAGCATCGTGGCCATAGCGGTACGCCGAGGTGGAAGGATCCGTATGGTCACTTTTCCTCGCGTGATCGCGGTGAGTTCCCGGACGATGCTCGAGTGGATTCGGTCGCGCACGTCGGCGTTCGCGCCATCCATTCCGTGGTCGTCGAGCAGGACCACTTCGACGCCGCGGTTTCGAGCGGCACGCACAGCATCGATGACATCTGTCTGTTGTAAGCCTGTCGCCCTCAGCGAATCTCGGAGTTGCGCCTCGAGGAGTTCGCATTCTTGCCGCTCGGTGGTTGTCAGTGGAACCCCGGAAGCGACCCGTTCGAGGAGCGGGCGTGCAAGGACATCGAGCCTGTCGAGTTGCGCGTCGCGTTCCTCGAGAATCGCAGCACTGGCGGACGCGGAGGCAATTCGTTGGGTGGACTGCTCACGAAGTTCGTAGATAACCCTGGCTTGAGGACGGATGGTGTATGCGAAGAAGGTCGACATCAGAACAGGGCCCGCGTTGATGACCGTCAACGACACTCCGTACATGGCCCCCTGGCCGGTGGTGGAGGACCAGATGGCGGTCACCAACACCATGAGTCCAAGCCCGAGCCACGCGAGTGCTGTACGCCCACGAACGCACATGAAGGTGAAGACTGCCGTCGACATCCCGAACATCCAGAGTTGAGTCATGTCGTTGACGGGGACTGGAACCACTGACAACACCATGCCGCTCGTGACGGCGCCGGTCAGAGACACCAGAACGCTCTGCCCCAGCGGCATCGGGTCGCCTCTGCTCAGAACGAGTGTGAAAGCCGCAGTCGAGCACACGATAATTGCCAAGATCATCGGCCAGACTGCGCGGACGTCGGACGACGTGTAGGCGACCGAGATCACGCAGGTGAGCGCGAAGCATGCAGCCATGAATCGAGCAGCACGGCTGTGCATGCCGAGAAGATCGCGGACATCTCGTCCGTCCGGTCTGGTCATGTCATCACCGCTACGGGCAAGCTCAACGTCAGAGTCACCGAAGTGCCGCGGCCGGGTGACGATCGAATGGTTGCCGATCCGCCGTCGAGTTGACGCATTCTACCGCGGATGCTGACAGTGATTCCGAGGCGATGCGTCTCGACGGAGCTCGGATCGAAGCCGACGCCGTCGTCCTCGACGACTACTTCGAGGTGGGTGGCGGTTGCCGTGACCGTGACCGAACGCCGTGCACTGCTTCCGGCGTGTTTGACGCTGTTGCGCAGTGCCTCGGCCATCGCACCGGCCATCGCACGAATCGAGTCGGGTCCGTATCCGCTCGGATCAGACCCGTCGGAGAGGGCGGACTCGAACGTGATGTTTTCGTCCACTTCCGAAGCGGCTGAACGCAACTGAGCGAGGATTCCGTCGAAGTCGAAACTCGTCTCGTGGTCGGTTCCGGAGCGCAGTTCGTCGAGTCTTGCCACCGTCCTTCGCGCCTGAGCGACGACCGAGGGATCGGCATCGTTTCTCGAAGCAGCGAGCAGAGTCGACATCACGGTGTCGTGGATGAGTGCGTCGAATCTCTCGCGTTCGACGGATTTGGCCTCGGCCGCGGCGGCGCCGGCGGCAGCGGCATGAGTGGTGGCGATGGTCGCATCCAGTACTCGTCCGGTTCGCAAGGCCATGACGGCCGCTGCTACGAAAACCGCGCAAAATGTCCAGGCGAAGGCGAGGTCGGGAACCAACAGGTGCGTCGTGGGACTCGTCCGGATTATGTGATTGGTCAACTGTGCGAGTGTTGCCACTACGAAAAGGTGCACGACGGCAGCGGCCGGTCGCCAAGCTGCAGCGGCAGCAAGGCTGGCGACGCCGGGGAAATTGGAAATCCACAAGGTGAAATCTGTGACGTGGTCACCATTCCACGCCGGCCACCACAGGAGGATGACCACGACGTAGAGAACCGCATTTGCGCTCGCAGTTCGTTTCACCCATCGGGTGTCGGCGTGGAACGTCGATGCTCCCAGCGCCAGCCCACTACCGAAAGTCGCGACCACCGCCAGTGGAGTCCACCACGACGCAGACATCGCGGTGGCTTCTGCAATCGCAGGGGCAAGCAATATCAGATAGCAGACATAGCCGGCGCCGATGAAACGGCCGAAGAGCCTCAGAATTTCGTCAGAAGCACTGGCTGTTTGTCGAAAGCAACTCTGTCGATCAGAGTTCGTCGATCGTCACTATCTGATCTTGTATCGCTCGCACGAGTAATTCACATTTCGTCGGTGCGTTCCTTCCAACGTCGGCATATTTCTCGCGAATCCGCGACAGGTGGGTCCCCACCGTTCCCACGCTGATGTAGAGGTTTTGAGCGACGCGTGACTTCGAATCACTCAGTAGCCATTCCCTGAGAACCTCGATTTCGCGCTCCGAAAGGTGCGGTCCGACGGGATCCTGTGCCATGCAGTTTTCCACAGTGACTGTCATGAGTTTTGTCCTTACTTCTCTGTAGCGGAATGACAGACCCCCGACAGTGCCGTCTTCTTGTCAGATGAATGTAATTCGAAGAGGGAAATTTTTCCCAGACATCAATTCCTCTGCCCATATTTTCAGGGGCAGCGCTGTGAGAGTCATTGTTGCCGAACCTCATTGTTAGTCAAAGTCAGCTTTTTTTCCGGAAGTAGGCCGTTCAGGAATTGGTAACACCCCGTCTTCGACCGCGCGTTTGTACAAATCCGTTTTTGTCGGTGCGGGTCGTCCGACAGCCGCATATTTCTGCCTGATGCGCTGGAGGTAGTCGTTAACCGTCTGCGGCGCCAAACCGGTGAGTCGCGCAACTCGATCCGCCTTCTCTCCGGATGCGTAAAGTTCGAGGACCTCGAGTTGTCGAGGGCTCAGACCCACTTCGTCGAGACCTGGATCCCCGTCGATTGCGGCAGCCCACTCTGTCGTCACCACCTGCCTTCCCGACGCGGCGGCGCGAATAGCATCAACCACGACGGCAGTCGGTTCGGACTTGCGTACAACACCCAGTACGCCGGCACGGGCGGCCGAGCGAACGAGGTACGGGTTTTCCGCCCCGGTGAAGATCAATGTCTCGAGCCCGGCGGCCCGCAGTTGCTCGACATTGCTCTTGGGCGATGAACCGTCGGCCAGCCGGAGATCGAGGATTGCCAGATCCAAGGCGACGTTCTGAGCGAGCATCTCGGACACAGTGGTCGCGATGCACACCAATTCGAGGTCCGGCTCGTCCTCGAGCATCACGGACACGCCGATTGCTACCGACTCGTGGTCTTCCACCAACCCGACACGGCGGTGTGGAAATGCTGTTTGCTCTGGCATAGCGATTGTTTCCCTCCGCTCGATGCGAGGACGTTATCAGGCAGAGCTGACTGACCGGTATGTTACGTGTCAAGATTTGAAGTCAGCCTGGACTGTTTTACGTTTCGGCTCTACAGTTGTCTTGTGACCGAGACCACTTCCGATGCGAAAGTAAGCCGTACCCAGGCCGAACGTACAGCGGCGATGCGTGGGCGCCTCCTCGACGCCGCCGTCGAATCGTTGGTCGAGTTGGGCTACGCACGGACCAGCACGCAAGAGATCGCCCGCCGCGCAGGCGTCTCGCGGGGTACGCAACTGCATCATTTTCCGACCAAGGAATCGCTGGTCGTTGCGGCCGTCGAGTATCTGGTCGACAAGCGGCTGGAAGAAATCCTCACCGCTGAAGTGGATCGTGGTCGAGGCCTCGAGGTCCTGTCGGACGCGTTCTCCGGGCCGCTGTTCTATGCCGCCCTCGAATTGTGGGTCGCGGCGCGGACCGATCCCGTTCTGCATGCGGCGACGGTGCCCCTCGAACGCAAGGTGAGTGAGGCGCTCGAGTTCGGCAGCGCCGAGTTGTTCGGTGATCGGTTCGATTCCGAGTCGGTCGAACTCACCATCGAACTCGTTCGTGGGCTTGCCGTCTCAGCCCTGTTTCGTACATCCGAAGCCGACGACGCGCTCAGAGCGCGACTGTTGCCGGCCTGGCAATCCCGAGTGGAGAAGAAGTGAAGCTTCCCGAACATGTCGAAACGCTGATCGTCGGTGCCGGATTTGCCGGTATGGGCTTGGCCGCCAGAATGCTTCGCGACAACCGCGCTGCAGACGTCGTGTTGATCGAGCGTGGAGCTGACATCGGCGGCACTTGGCGCGACAATACCTATCCAGGCTG
This sequence comes from Rhodococcus sp. no. 34, assembly GCF_054589475.1. Taxonomy (NCBI): domain Bacteria; kingdom Bacillati; phylum Actinomycetota; class Actinomycetes; order Mycobacteriales; family Nocardiaceae; genus Rhodococcus; species Rhodococcus sp. no. 34. Next base: position 89,784 of record NZ_BAAILK010000047.1, on the reverse strand, counting down.
TGCCTGTGACGTGCCGACGGCGTTGTACTCGTATTCTTTTGCGCCGAGCGCCGATTGGAGTCATACCTTTGCTCGTCAACCCGAGATCTACAACTATCTGAAGAAGGTGGCCGCAGACACCGGCATCGTGGAACGCGTAGTCCTGAACTGCGAGCTCGAAGCTGCTGTGTGGGACGAGGATGCGGCGCTGTGGCGTATTCGGACGTCTCGAGGGTCGTTGACGGCCAAAGCTCTGGTCGCCGCGACCGGAGCGTTGTCGACGCCCAAGATCCCGGATTTCCCCGGTCTCGACCAATTCTCCGGGATCACTTTCCATTCGGCGACGTGGAACCACGAACACGAACTGCGTGGTGAGCGCGTAGCCGTGATCGGAACGGGAGCGTCGGCGGTTCAGTTCGTTCCCGAAATTGCCGATCCGGCGGCCCACGTCACCGTGTTCCAGAGAACTCCGGCCTGGGTGATCCCGCGAATGGATCGCACCCTACCTGCCGCACAGAAGGCCGTGTACTCGCGGATTCCCGCTACGCAGAAGGTGGTTCGGGGATGGGTTTACGGCTTCCGTGAACTACTCGGTGCCGCGATGTCGCACGCGACGTGGGTGCTGCCTGCCTTCGAGGTGGCCGCGCGTCTCCATCTGCGCAGACAGGTGAAAGATCCGGAGTTGCGCCGGAAACTGACTCCCGATTTCACGATCGGTTGCAAGCGCATGCTTCTGTCCAACGACTGGTTGCGCACCCTTGACCGCGCGGACGTGAGTCTGGTCGACAGTGGGCTCGTCTCGGTCACCGAAAACGGAGTGGTCGACGGACGCGGAGTCGAGCACAAGGTCGACACCATCATCTTCGCCACGGGGTTCACGCCGACGGAACCGCCTGTTGCGCATCTGATCACCGGAAAACGTGGCGAGACGCTGGCCGCACATTGGAACGGTAGCCCCAGCGCGTACAAGGGTACTGCGGTCAGCGGGTTCCCGAATCTGTTCCTCATGTACGGTCCGAACACCAACCTCGGACACAGTTCGATCGTGTACATGCTCGAGTCCCAGGCCGAGTACGTCAACGACGCCTTGAACACCATGAAGCGAGAGCGGATCGATGCCCTCGACGTGAACGAGACGGTGCAGGTGCACTACAACAAGGGAATTCAGCACGAGTTGCAGCACACGGTGTGGAACAAGGGCGGATGCTCGAGTTGGTACATCGATCCGGAGGGGCGCAACTCGGTGCAGTGGCCGACGTTCACTTTCAAATTCCGTTCGCTGCTGGAGCATTTCGATCGGGAGAACTACTCCGCTCGCAAGATCGAAAGCGTCGAGGCATGACCACGACGCACTACGACGTGGTGGTTATCGGTTCGGGATTCGGTGGCAGTGTCGCCGCTCTTCGCCTGACGGAGAAGGGCTACCGTGTCGGGGTGCTCGAAGCCGGTCGACGGTTTGCCGACGACGAGTTGCCCGAAACCAGTTGGAGACTTCGAAAGTACCTGTGGGCGCCGTGGATCGGATGTTATGGGGTTCAGCGCATCCATCTTCTTCCGGATGTGCTCGTGATGGCGGGGGCCGGCGTCGGAGGTGGGTCGTTGAACTACGCCAACACGTTGTATCAGCCACCCAATCGGTTCTTCGAAGACCGTCAGTGGGCGCACATCACTGACTGGCACGACGAACTGGCGCCGTACTACGACCAGGCCAAACGGATGTTGGGTGTTCGCACCAATCCGTCCTTCACTCCTGCCGATGCGGTGATGAAGGACGTAGCCGAAGAGATGGGCGTGGGGGAGACCTTCACGTCCACCCCCGTCGGGGTTTTCTTCGGGGAGGCAGGAGTTTCCGTGCCGGACCCGTTCTTCGGCGGAAAAGGACCCGAACGCACAGGTTGCACGGAATGCGGGGGATGTATGACCGGCTGCCGAGTCGGTGCGAAGAACACGCTGGTCAAGAACTACCTCCATCTCGCCGAGCAAGCGGGCGCCAGGGTTCATCCGCTCACGACCGTCACCGACCTTCGGCCGGCGGCAAGCGGTGGTTACCGCCTGCTCGCGAGGCGAACGGACGGCGTCCGCCGGCGAGAAGTTCGGTTCACCGCCGATCAGGTGGTGGTTGCCGCCGGAACCTACGGAACGGCGAGACTGCTGCTCGGTATGAAGGAATCCGGTGCCCTGCCAGGCCTGTCGGATACTCTCGGCACCGTCGTACGTACCAATTCCGAAGCCGTACTGGCCGCAACGTCGAAGTCGCGTCGACGGAACTTCACGCAGGGCGTAGCCATCACGTCGTCCTTTCACCCGGATGATCACACGCACATCGAGCCGGTGCGATACGGCAAGGGCAGCAATGCAATAGGACTTCTGCAGACCGTCCTGAGTGACGGCGGTGGGCGAACTCCCCGGGTACTGAAAACTCTGGCGGTCGCGGCCCGACACCCAGGAGCGTTCTTTCGGTCGTTGTCGGTACGGAACTGGTCCGAGCGAACCGTCATCGCGCTGGTGATGCAGACCGACGACAACTCCCTCGAACTTTCCAAGAACACCAAACGATTCGGGCGCTCCCTCACCAGTAGACCGGGACCGGGCGATCCACCTCCTCAGTGGATTCCGCAGGGTCATACAGCCATTCGCAAGGTCGCCGAGAAGATCGACGGCGACCCGGGTGGTTCCATCGCCGAGATCGTGAACATCCCGATGACGGCACACTTTCTGGGTGGCTGCGCGATCGGTGACAGCGCGTCGAGTGGCGTCGTCGATCCGTATCTGCGTGCATACGGTCATGAGGGACTGCACGTCATGGACGGTTCGGTGGTGAGCGCAAATCTCGGAGTGAATCCTTCCCTGACCATCACTGCGCAGGCGGAACGAGCGTGCGCGATGTGGCCGAACAAGGGTGGCGCGGACGCCCGCCCGAAGACCGGCGAGCCATACGTACGTATCGATCCGACTTTGCCGTCCGATCCGGTGGTGCCGACGCATGCACCAGGCGCTTTGCGGCTTCCCCTGACCATTCGAGCTGAGAAGGTGTCCGATGTGGAGCGTGCCTGAATCGACAAGTGACCGCGTCGACTGGCCGGTGAGTGATCCGCCGCCGTGGCCGGCTCGCGTTCGCGCGACACTGTGGTGGCACCGCAGTACGTCGGCGGCGCGGGAGCTCGGCCCGGATGGTCGAACGATTCCGATGACGGTGGCCATGATGGTGGACTACCTCGATTCGCCGGTCGGCCCGTATCGCGAGATCCTCGCCAGTCCGGTCTTGCATGCGCCAGGGAAACGGATCGGGCCTATGCCGCGGATGGCGGTCCCTTTCATCGCGGTGGATTCGGAACCGTCGGTGCACGGTGGGCGAGTCCACTGGCAACTACCCAAGGTTCTGGCCGAGTTCGACGGAGACGTGCAGCAGAAATTCACTGCAACCGGCGACGGATGGCGGGTGCGTTCGGATACGCGGATGCTCGGGCCGCGTCTGCCGATTGCCGGGGCGTTGGGATTTGCGCAGCCGGAGTCCGGTGGAGGTCTGGCGATCGCGTCGGCAAGGCTGACGGGATCGTTCCGATACGCGCGCGTGAGCGTCGAGGCAGAGGGGCAGACCCTGCCGGACTGGTTGGCTGCGGGCACCCATCACGGCGTCGTGATTCTGGGCGGAAAAATGACTACGGGAGCGGCCAAGCATCGGTAGCGGGGGTTTGACCTGAGAAAAAGCGACCAAGGCCGCCCGTCAGTGACCGGGCGGCCTTGGTCGTGTGGTGTGAAAGTCAGGTGTCGACGTCCCACAGGCGCCTCTCGGCGGGTGGTCGCTCGCAGCGACAAAAGGGGTGGGGCCCGGGGCTTGTTCGGACGCCGACACGGTGTTCAACGGCGGTCTCCCCGGATTTGTTCCCGGGGATCGTGAAGTATTTCCGACGCGGTGTGTAGTGATTCAAGCAGGGCCGACGAGTTCAGGCAGCGCCGAGCTGGGCGAGTTCCATTTTCAGTGCCGTGCATAGGTCCGATCCGGCCGGCCCAGTCAGAGCTGATCGCAGTCGGTTGTAATACGTCCGCGTCGACAGGCCGAAGGTGACGAAGATGTCCTCGGCAGCGGCGCCGTTCCACGGGCGCCACAGGATTGCGAAGTCGATGAGGTCGTCCGCATACGATCCACGGTTTCGCGAGCGTTTGGCACGTCGAACCTGGCATTCGTGGGTGTTTGCGACGCTCGTCCCTCCACAGAGCTGAGGTGGCATCTTCGTCACTCGGTTCACGAGAGTCTCCTGAACTGGTCGGTCACTCACATGACCAGCACGCCGCCGTCCACGGGCAACGCGACGCCGGTGATGTAACGCGCTTCGTCGGAGGCGAGGAATTTGACGGCGTTGGTGACGTCGTCGTTTTCTACCCACGGGATCGGGTAGAGGATCATGTCGCCGGAGGCCTTGGCGAAGTCGTCGCGACCCGGATTGTCGGTGCCGGGAACGAATTGGTTGTACATCGCCTGGTTCTGCACCATCTCGGTGTCGACCTGCGTCGGGTTCACGGTATTGACGCGAATGCGATGCGGAGCGAGTTCCTGGGCGAGGGTCTTCATCAATCCCACGACGCCGTGCTTGGCCGAAACATAGTGTCCGACACCCGTGTACGCGCGCAGCCCGGCAACGGAGGCGGTGAGGACGATCGCGCCGCCGGTGCCCTGTTCGATCATGTGGGGGATCGCGGCCTTGACGGTGCGCCACACGCCGCTGAGGTTGACGTCGATCATTTCGCCCCACTTCTCCTCGTCCAATTCGTGCGCGTTCCCGAAGGAGAGGATGCCCGCGTTTGCGATGACGATGTCGATGTGGCCGAAGCGATCGAGCCCGGCTTCGAGGGCCAGCTTGACCGAGTCGAAGTTGCGCACGTCGGCGTGCGAGAAGATGATCTTGCCGCCTGCTTCTTCGACGAGACGGATTGTTTCCTGAAGGTCGTCCTCCGTGGCCAAGGGGTACGGCACGGTGTCGTTGTCCTTGACGGAGTCGAGAGCGATGATGTTCGCGCCCTCCTGCGCCAGCCGCAATGCGTGATTACGCCCTTGCCCGCGAGCAGCACCCGTGATGAATGCGACCTTGCCTTCGAATCGTCCGGTCATGGGGATCCTCCTGTTGCTGAAATTGTTGTGTACGTGGGTGATCGGAGAGCTATTTGACGAGTACGCCTGCGTCGACGGGCAGTGCGACGCCGGTGATGTACCTGGCTTCGTCGGACGCGAGGAAAAGCACGGCATTGCTGACGTCGACGGATTCGACCCACGGGATGGGCAGCGCATTCATCGCTTGCGACAACGGGGCGAAATCCTCCCGGGTCGGCTCGTCGATGTCCGGACAGAACAACTCGTACATGGCGTCGTTCATGATCATCGGAGTGTCGACCTGGGTGGGGTTGACGGTGTTCACTCGGATTCGGTGGGGAGCCAGTTCCTGCGCGAGAGTTTTCATCAACCCGTTGACGCCGTGTTTCGCGGCTGTGTAGTGCGCGATGTTGCCGTATCCCTTGAGCCCGGCCGCCGAGCTGGTCAGGATGATCGCGCCCCCGACGCCCTGTTCGATCAGGTAGGGGATTGCTGCCTTGGCGGTTCGCCACGTGCCGCTGAGATCGATGTCGACGACAGTGCCCCACTGGCTTTCGGTGAGTTCGTGTGTAGGTGATGGGATGTTGATACCGACGTTGGCACAGACGATGTCGACGTGACCGAACTGGTCGACTCCGCGGCCGAGGACACCTTTGATCGCGGTGAAGTCGCGAACATCGGCCACCTCGGCCAGAATTCGTCCGCCGACCGCCTCGACCGACCGGACGGTCTCGGCGAGGTCGGTTTCGCTTGCCGGCGAGTACGGAACGCCTTCGACATCGGCGCAGATGTCGAGCGCGATGATGTCTGCGCCTTCCTCGGCCAAGCGGATCGCATGTGCCCGGCCCTGGCCGCGTGCTGCGCCGGTGACGAACGCGACCTTGCCCGAAACTCTTCCGGTGGTGCGTGCTCTGGTGGTCACTTGATCACTCCGTATCGGCGTCGGTCGATGGTCAGTGCAACTGCGGCAATCACCACGATGCCCTTGATGACGAGTTGTGTGTAGGGGTCGACCGAGGTCAGGTCCATTCCGGCGCTCAGCAACACGATCACGAGTGCACCGAGGATCGTTCGATGTGGGCCGCCGACGCCACCGGACAGTGCGGTGCCGCCCACCACCACGGCTGCGATGGAATTGAGCAGGCTGGGGCCTGCACCCATCGGGACGCCGGTGCTGGCCTGGCCGGTGAAGATGATTCCGGCAATCGCGGCGACGGCTCCGGCAACCGCGAAGACCGCAAGTTTGGTGCGTCGTACGCGAACACCGACGAGTGCCGCGGCGCGTTCGTTGCCGCCCACCGCATACATGTGGCGACCGAACGACGTACCGAATGCCAGGACTGTCGCGCCGATGGTCAGCAGGATTGCGATCAGTGCCCCGTTGGGGACGTTGGGGATCATCGACTCGTTCACCAGGCTCTGGAGAAGATTCGAATTATAGGAAACAGGACCGCCTTTGGAGACGGTGTTGGAAATGCCGTCGAGTACGGACATCATTCCCAGCGTCACCAGGAACGACGGAACCTTGAGCATTGTCGTGATCAATCCGTTGACCAGTCCGACCACCGCCCCGGCGGCGATCACCATGACTATCGCCAACGGGCCGCCGAACTTGTCGATCCACGTGGCGATCAGAATTCCGGCGAGAGTGGCCGTCGCCGCCACCGAAAGATCGATACCACCGATCAGAATGACAAACGTGCCGGCGAGCGCGAGCACGGTCAGGAAAGCCATCTGGTTGAGAATGTTCTGCGCGGACGTCGCAGTGATGAAACTTTCCGTGCGCCACTGGAAATAGATGATCAGGACCAGCACTGCAACCGTCGGTACAACTATGTTGCGGTGCTGATCGAGTCGACACAGCAGACCGCGCGCGCCTGACGGCGCTGCGGCATCGCTGGCCGGCGATTGCTTCGAGAGTGTCTGGGTCACTGCATTCCTCACATCATGTGCTTGATCACGTCGACTTCGGCGGGCTTGTGCTCTGCAGGGGCCGCCAGCTCTGCGCTGATGACTCCGTCCTTCATGACCACGATTCGGTCGGACATTCCGATCACTTCTTCGAGGGATTCGGCGCACAGCAGCACACCGACCCCCGATGCAGCCATCGACCGGACCAAACCGTAGATCTCCTCTCGCGTTCCGACGTCGATTCCACGCGTCGGATCGCTGAGGACCAGCACTTTGCATTCGCGACCTTGCCACCGAGCGAAGATCGCCTTCTGTTGGTTTCCGCCACTGAGTTCCCCGATGGGCGTCGACAACGACGGGGCCTTGACCTGCAGCGCGCGGGCTAACTGCGTCGTCCGTTCCCTTTCGGTCCGTAAACGCAGTAGCCGCGTCCACGGGTGGCGGAGGAGATCGAGGAAGCCGATCGAGATGTTGTTTCTGATCGACGCGCTGCGGAACAGGGAGTCCTGGGCACGCTCCGGCGGGACGTACAAGACTCCGGCTGCCACGGCAGCGGGAACCGACCAGTGCTCGTGCGCAGTACCGTCGACGTGAATCGAACCCGCCGACAACGACTCCGCACCCGCGACTGCTGCAGCCACCGACGCTTTCCCCGAACCGATGACTCCGGCCAGTCCCACTACCTCGCCCGGTCGGACGACAAGATCGACGGACTCGAACTCGCCTGCGCAGCTTGCATCTCGGAGTTCGATCAACGGCTTCGTCGACAGCACTCCGGTCTGTTCGCCTTCGCGGTAGTAGTCCGCGCTGCGTTCGCTACCCACCATCAACTCGTGCAGTTGCTCCGCCGTGACGCCGTCAGCGGAGAGCGTTTCGATGGACCGCCCGTCGCGAAGTACGAGTAGCCGTGTGCTGATCCGCAGGACGTCTTGCAGGATGTGAGAGACGAAGATGAACGACACCCGATCGCGCCACCCCTCGATCAACGCGAAGAGGATTTCCACCTCGGTCTCGGTCAACGCGCTTGTCGGCTCGTCGAGCAGGATCACCGGCGCTTCGGTGGCGTCGGTGATCCGCGAGAAGGCACGTGCGATCTCGACCAGTTGCCTTTGCGGGTAGGTCAATTCGGCGACAACGGCGTCGGCGCGCAGCCCCTCGATGCCGAGTGTGTCGAGTAGCGACTGGGCGGCGTCGCGCATTCTCCGACGCCGGCCGGGTCCCCAACCACCTATCTCGCCCTCACGTCCGAGATAGATGTTCTCGTACACCCGCAGTGCATCGACCAATGACTGCTCCTGGACCACCACGGAGATTCCGAGTTCGCGGAGAGTACGCGAGTCGCCGAGTTCCACGTGTGTCCCGTTGACATCGAGGCTTCCGGCGTCGGGACGCACCGTTCCCGTCAAAACGCCGATCAGCGTTGACTTTCCGGCGCCGTTCTCACCGATCAAGCCGAGAACGTCACCTCGGCTGACGTCGAGTGAGACGTCCTGGAGGGCGTGAACGGGTCCGTAGCTCTTGCAGACCCCACGCAAGCTGATGGTTGCTGTGTCGCTCACCTTCGTATCACTCATTCTCAGGCCACGAGTTGGTCTTTGTACTGCAGCAACGGGCCCGAGCGGAACGCGGCTGCGTACTCGGTGCGTACTCCGGTGATATCTGCAGAGTTCCAAGCGCTGTTCAGCGTGTATTGGTCCTGCGATACGCCGGCGTAGTACTCCCGCGGATCGATCGGGTTGAGTACGGTCTGCGGGTCCCAATCGTCAGGATGCAGGGCCTTGCTCATTTTTGCCCAGTCGAACGGAAGTGTGGGTGCGTACACGGTTTTCAGTACGTCGTCGGCGATCTCCGGAGTCACCAGGAGTGCTCCCTGTGAAAGGAATCGCTCCGGCAGAGACAGGTCGACGCCGTTGAGTTGATCGAAGATGGTGACACCGAGAATTCCTGCCGTGAGTCCGCCGACCGTCGCACTGGTCAGGTATTGCTTTCCCTGCGCGATGTATTCGACGTTCTGCTTGTTACCGTCGAATCCGACCACGATCTTGCCGGTGATCTTCGCGGCGTCCAGTGCCGCAATGACTCCTGCAGCTTGACTGTCGTTCTGCGCGAACACCCCGACGAAGTCCGGCACCGAAGGCAAGATGTTCGTGAACGCCTTTCTCGCGTCTTCCGAAGTCCAGTTGCCCGGCGACGCGGTGACGATCTTGATTCCCGGGTAGTCCTTGGCCGCGGCGTTCAGTCCAGCTGTCCGTTGATCGTCGGAAGACGAACCCTTCTGCCCCGGAACATGAATGATGGTTCCGTTGCCGCCGACCTTGTCGAACAAAGCCTTGGCGGTTGCGACGGCGATCTTGGTGGACGGCGGTGTGATGAAGCGGACCCACTTGTCCGCGTCGGCCGGTGTGTACCAGGCGGGCGCCGTGTACGAGCTGGCATACAGAATCCCGGCTGCCTGGCAGGCTTTCGTGACAGCTGCCGCTTGAGCTTCGGTGGCGGGAGTACCGAAGATCGACTTGCCGCCCGAAGCGCGGACGTTGCCTACCTGTCCCAGCGCAGTGTTGACGTTGCCCTGGTCCTCCACCGAGGACATGCTCACGCCCAGCGCGTCCATCGCCTGCTTGCCGCCGTCCGAGAACGCGACGAAGTAGTCGTTGGAGAGAGTTGTGACCTGGCAGAGGGTCTTTTCCTGGACTTTGCCCGCGCCAGCGCCACCGCCGGCGGCGGTACTGGTGGAACTGCCGCCTGCTCCGCAGGCCACTGCGCCGAGGGTGATGCCTGCTGCGCCCATTGCGGCGAAGAAGGAACGTCGGGTCAGTGGATGAGAGAACGTCGCGTTTCGCGCGACGTCCACGATCTTCGATTCGATCGAAGGCATGATCACATCCTTGGTCTCACAAGAGGGGGCTCGAGAGGTTGTCTCGAGGTGTGGAGGAAACGGGAGATTTCGCTACTTCGCCAGCAGATGCGTTGTGAACCAACGGGAAGCGTGTTCGGCCGCTACTGCGAGCTTGGACTGATCGCTGTAGAGCGTCATGTGCGACGTGTGCGGTAGGACGACAAGTTCTTTCTTCGGAGTCGGGATGTTGTTGAAACTCTCGATCTCCAAGTCCCACAACGTGAGGTCGTCGCCTTCGGCGACGATCATCATCGACGGCGTGTCGAGAATCCGGGGTACGAAGTAGTTGACGTCGTAGTCGAGCAGGAGATCGACGGATTCCATGGTCGAACTGTTCTGGTAGAGAGGAGCTTCGGTGGCTTGAAGTGCCGCGAAGGTCGTCTTCGTCTCGGGGAACGGCCAGGACGACAGTTCTTCCTCGGGGTTCTCGCTCGCATGCGCGATGTGCAGTCGCTGATCCGGATCGTCGAAGCGGAGTCGGCGATCTTCGAGAATTGCGTCCCACAGCTTTCGATAACCCATGGTCCCGTGGATCCGACGCATGTTGCGGTACCCGTCGATCACCGGAATCTGAGACACGATGGCCTTCACCCGGGGATCGGTCGCGGCGAGAATCATCACGTGGCCGCCGGAGTAGGAAATTCCCCAGGCGCCGAGACGGTCGTTGTCGATGCCGGGAGTGCGCTCGAGAAAGCTCAGCGCGTTCTGATAGTCACGAATCTGTTGCTTCGGGTCCAGATGTTGGCGGGGCTCACCGTCCGAGACGCCCAGGTTGCGGTAGTCGAAGACCAGCGCAGCCATACCGGCCGTCACGAAGGCCTCGGCGTAATAGGGCATGACCAATTCGCGGACGTAGCACCAACCGCCTGCCAGTACGACGGCCGGAACGTCGTCGTCGGTGTCGGGTCGGTACAACCAACCGCGAACGGTGACTCCGTCGCTGGAGAATTCGACATCTTCACGGCGCATTGCGCGACTCCTCATGTAACGAGTGAAAGCTGAACGGAAGTAGGTACGAAAGAAAACGGACGGTCTTGTCGCCGTGCGTATTACGGCATCGACGCGGTTCGCTCGTGCCAACTGCCCCGAGCGGATCGTCGCGGATCCGAAGTACTCCGTAATCGTGAGTCACCTCACAGCCTTTGTCAAGTGTCACTGGACAGCAAGGAAAATCCGTCGGTATAGTCCTGCTCACCCACTGCGCATGTATTCGTAACGAGCGCAGCATTATTGGAGGTGTTCCGGCTCGTGAACGGCGAAGAAGTTCTGTGTGCCTACGAAAAGATGTTGTTGATCCGGATGATGGAGGAGCGCATCTCGGCGCTCTACAAGGGCGACACCATTCCGGGGTTCGTTCACACTTCGATAGGTCAAGAGGCGTGCGCGGTGGGGGCTCTCACTCATGCGCGGGTCAGTGACGTCATCACCTCGACGCACCGCGGGCACGGCCATGTTCTGGCAAAGGGTCTCGAGCCCGACCGGATGATGGCGGAGTTGATGGGCAAGGTCACCGGAGCCAACAACGGCCGGGGTGGCTCGATGCACGTGGCGGATCCCCGCTTGGGGATCTTCGGTGCGAACGGGATCGTGGGCGCGGGGTTGCCGATTGCCGTCGGTGCGGCTTTCGCTGCCAAGGATCGCGGTGAGGGCGATCTGGTGGTGGCGTTCTTCGGTGACGGGGCGATTGCGACCGGTGCGTTCCACGAGGCGATGAACATGGCTGCTCTGTGGAAGCTGCCGATCATCTTCCTGTGCGAGAACAACGGATTCTCGGAGTTTTCCTCGACGGTGGATCAGCATCCTGTCCCGATCTCTGCGCGCGCAGCGGGATACGGGATGAAATCGATCACGCTGGCAGGCAACGACGTCGAGGCGGTCGCCGACGGTATTCGGCCGGTGTACGAGCAGGTGCGAGGCAGCGGTGGTCCGGTGTTCGTGGAGGTCACGACTCTGCGGGTGCACGGGCACTACGAGGGCGATCCGCAGGTGTACCGCGACAAGGACGAGATGGCGCGAGACATTCTCGCGGCCGATCCACTGACGCTGACGCGTGGCCGACTCCGAGAGCTCGGCATCGGGGACGAAGTACTCGATCTGGTGGACAAGCGGGTGAGGGCGGTGGTCGCCGAGGCGGAGCGTTTCGCGCGGTCGTCGCCGCAACCGGAGGCGTCGAGCGTGATGGAGTACATCTTTTCGCCGCGTCGCATCTACCCGCCGGACCGCCTCGACGTGGGTGTCGGCGCGGGCGGCGCGGCCGTATCGCAGTCCAAGATCCTCAAGGCGGCGCTCGACGACTCTCTGGCGGCCGATCCGGATGTGTTTCTTGCCGGCATCGACGTTGCCGGCGGAAATGTTTTCGGTCTGACCAGGGGATTGGCCGCAAAGTATCCGGGTCGAGTGCTCGATACGCCGATCTCCGAATCGGCAATCATGGGTCTTGCCGTCGGCTCCGCGATGGCGGGCCGTAGGCCCGTCGTGGAACTGATGTACCTCGACTTCCTCGGGGTGTGCCTGGATCAGTTGATGAATCAGGCGGCAAAACTTCGGTTCATGACGGGCGGCGCAGTGAGTCTGCCGTTGGTGGTGCGGACGCAGTTCGGTTCCGGCAGATCGTCGGGTGGTCAGCATTCGCAGAGTCTCGAGGCGCTGTTGGCGCACATCCCGGGACTGACTGTGCTCATGCCGAGTTCGGGCGCGGATGCATACGGGTTGTTGCGGGCAGCGATCGAGGACGACAACCCGGTCATGTTCATCGAGCATCGACTGCTGTACGAGAAGAAAAGTCTGTTGCCGAGCAAGGATTTTCGGGTTCCGATCGGAAAGGCGGCGGTGACGAGACCTGGTTCGGACGTCACCATTGTCTCGTGGTCGCGTATGGCGATGCACGCCTTGGTCGCGGCACAGACGTTGGCAGAGGAAGGGATCGATGCCGAGGTCATCGATCTACGAACGATTGCTCCGCTCGATCGGGAGACGATTCTCGAATCATTCAGTCGGACGAACCGGATGGTCATTGCCCAGGAAGCTGTCGTGGACTTCGGCGTCGGAGCCGAGATCGCAGCTATGGCAGTAGATTCCGGGTTCTATTCACTGGACGCGCCGGTAGTGCGGGTGGGAGCACGGTACGCGCCTGCGCCCTATGCGCCGGTGCTCGAACGTGAGTGGGAAGTCGGACCTGACGACATCGTTGCAGCCGTTCGGCGGGTGATGTCGTGCTGAGCGCTACCCGCCCGCGGGCAATGACCGGCGGCGGGGTGCTGCCCGAGATGCTTCTCGACGCCCTGCGTCGCGATCCCGAAGCACTGGCCCTTGTCGACGAGAGTGTGCGGTGGACTTACCAGGAATTGGTGGACGCTGCAACGAGCTTTGCAGGCGCACTGCATAAATCGGGATTCGAGCCTGGAGAAGTGGTACTCGTTCAACTGCCGAACTGGTGGGAATCCGTGGTTGCGGCCTGGGGCACGTGGCTTGCCGGCGGCATTCTCCTTCCGGTGGTCCCGATTTACCGCGCACACGAGTTGTCCTTCATCATCGAGCAAGCTGAGCCGTCGGTGATCGTCGCCCCGCAGGAATACCGCGGATATCGTCACGTCGAGCAACTCGGTACGGTGCTCCGTGATCTGGGCCGAGAGGTTCGTCTGGTGGAGGCTCGAGGCGAAGGTGGGTTGCGACGCACAACATTCGACGACTTCCTGGACTTCGGGATGGAGTCGAACCGGCCCGACCGCTGCGCGGATCCCGACGATGTTGCCCTCGTTCTCTACACGTCGGGAACCACCTCGGCTCCGAAAGGCGTGCTGCACACACATCGGACCCTGATGGCCGAGAGTTCGAGCATGATCGCGCATTGCGGCGTGGACACGCAGGACCGAATCTTCATGCCTTCGCCGTTACCCCACATCACCGGGATTTCGTATGCGGTAGTTCTGCCGGCAGCAGCAGCCTGCTCTACCGTTCTGATGCAACGCTGGGTTCCTGAAGAGGCAGTTGGGTTGATCGAACGCGAGCAATGCACGTTCACCGTGAGCGCGACACCGTTTCTCCGTGGTCTCGCCGACGCCTACGAGAAGGGCGGATATCGACGATCTCAGCTGACCCGATTCGTGTGTGGTGGGGCCGGGATTCCGCCCGAGTTGGTGCGTCGGGCCCATCGTGTAATGGGGACGGCGGTTGTTCGCACCTACGGATCGACGGAACTTCCGACCCTCGTCATGGGTGATCCTTTCGGTGACATCGACCTGCAGGCAGAGGACGAAGGAGCTGTGATCGGCGGAAACGAATTCCGGCTGGGCGAAGACGACGAGCTGTTGGTGCGGGGCCCGGAACTGTTCGTCGGCTACGTCGACAGCTCGATCAACGAGGAATCGTTCACCGAGGATGGCTTTTTCCGGACCGGGGACGTAGCCGCCGTGGACGCACCTGGTCAGATCCGGATCACGTCACGGATCAAGGACATCATCAACCGGGGTGGAGAGAAATTCAGCGCTGCCGACATCGAGTGGGCCCTCGAGGCTCATCCCAATGTGGGAGAGGTGGCAGTGGTCGGGTATCCGGACGAGGAGCTGGGGGAGCGCGCGTGCGCTTTCGTGGTTCCGGACGGTGATCCGCCAAGCGTTCGAGATCTGCGGATCTTCCTGCTGTCCGAAGGATTTGCCGTTCAGAAGGCTCCGGAGAGAGTCGAGACCGTTGCGTCGCTTCCTCGGACGGAGAGTGGGAAGGTTCAGAAGTTTCTCCTGCGTCGAGCGTTAGGCTTGGGCTCCGCACAGGCGGTCCCCGAGACCTACGGAAGCGAGTTCGGACATGACGGCAACCGGCGCAAAGCCACCTCGTAAGGCGGCTGAGTCGACAGCGGCTGCATCGAAGAAATCGCAACCGCGCAAGACGACTCCCCAAAAGACGCCGGCACAGATGGAGTCGGCGCAGAAGAAGTCGGCACAGCAGAAGTCGGCGCCGGCCAAGGTGGCGGCGCGCAAACAGAAGGCGGAGGACAACGGTTTGGGGACGTCGGTAGGCAAGACGGTTCGTGCCGAACGCACGAGACAGGGAATCCCGGTTCGTGAATTGGCGAGGCGGCTCGGCGTATCGCCGTCCTTCCTGTCGCAGTTCGAACTGGGGCAGAGTCAGGCCGCGGTGAACACGCTTTTTGCGATCGCGACCGAACTCAACCTGTCGTTGGACGTGCTGCTCGGCAACAGCGTCGATCCGGAACGTGAATCCGCATCCGAAACGAAGACTCACGAACCGCGGATCTCCGACTGCCTCACCTTTCGGTCGGGTGTTCGCTGGCAACGGTTGGCGAACACTCCCGCGAACCATCACGTCCAGTTCCTCCTGACGGAGTACGAGCCCGGTGCCGACTCCGCGCCGGGCGATGCACCGCAGACCCATTCGGGTGACGACTACGGGTACGTGTTGGAAGGGACTCTGACGATCGACATCGACGGAATGCGTCGGCTGCTCAAGGCGGGTGAAGCGATACACCTGGTCGGGAACGTTCCCCACCGGTTGCGCAACGAGACGGACGAGACGGTCAAGGCGATCTGGTTCGTCCTGGGCTGAGTAACCGGGTGCGATGCACTGGGTGTGATGCCGCTAGGTGTGACACCGGCCTCGATTCAACTTAGGCAATCCTTTTCTTGACTAATTCCAGAAAAGCGGCATACTGGGAAACATGCGAGACGGAGAGCATGACTTCGACCCCCGAGCGCAACTGCGCGCCGTCGGGTTGAGGGTCACTGCTCCGCGCCTCGCCGTGCTGGATGCGGTTACAGCCCAACCGCATTCAGACGCCGATTCTGTTGCAGCACTCGTGCGGCAGCAGCTCGGATCGGTATCCACACAGGCCGTTTACGACGTGCTCAAGGCATGCGTGAACGCAGGATTGCTGCGACGCATCGAGCCTGCGGGTTCGCCCGCGCGGTTCGAGACGAGAACTGGTGACAACCACCATCACCTCGTCTGTCGCGGCTGCGGCAAGGTCGTCGACGTCGATTGTGTTGTCGGCCAAGCTCCCTGCCTCGAACCTTCCGATAATCACGGCTTCGAAATCGACGAAGCCGAGGTCGTGTTCTGGGGCCGTTGCCAAGATTGCCTGAAGAATTCTGCCGAATCCGACACCGAGTCGGACGCGGTCTCGCAGAATCGAATTGATGCGTCCAGAACCTCCGAGTCAGCCACCTCGCATGCAGCCCATGCGTTCGGCTCGGATGCAGCCCCGCTCCTCTGACGCCCAGCCCACAACGCTAGGAGGCTTCGCCATGACCAAGCCCACCACCAACAATTTCGGTATCGCGGTCGCAAGTGATGACGAATCGCTGACCGCGGGTATTCAGGGGCCGGTGCTCCTTCACGACCACTACCTGATCGAGAAGCTCGCGCAGTTCAACCGCGAGCGTGTCCCGGAGCGCATCGTCCACGCCAAGGGCGGCGGCGCTTTCGGTGAACTCGTCATCACACACGACGTCAGCAAGTACACCAAGGCCGCGTTCCTGCAGCCGGGTAAGAAGACCGAGTCACTCGTCCGCTTCTCCACCGTCGCCGGTGAGCAGGGCAGCCCGGACACCTGGCGCGATCCGCGCGGTTTTGCGATGAAGTTCTACACCGAAGAGGGAAACTACGACCTCGTCGGCAACAACACCCCGGTGTTCTTCATCAAGGACGCCATCAAGTTCCCCGACTTCATTCGTTCGCAGAAGCGACTGCCCGGCTCCGGTCTTCGTGACCACGACATGCAGTGGGACTTCTGGACTCTGCGTCCCGAGACCGCTCACCAGGTGACCTGGCTGATGGGTGACCGCGGTATCCCGAAGACCTGGCGCAACATGGACGGCTTCGGATCGCACACCTACCAGTGGGTCAACGCTGCGGGTGAACGCTTCTGGGTGAAGTACCACTTCAAGACCGATCAGGGCATCGAGTTCCTGACGCAGGCCGAAGCAGACAGCCTCGCCGGTAGCGATCCCGACTACCACCGCGCGGATCTGTACAACGCCATCGAGGCCGGTAATTTCCCGAGCTGGACACTCAAGGTTCAGATCATGCCGGTCGACGAGGCCGAAGGCTACCGCTTCAACCCGTTCGACCTCACCAAGGTCTGGTCCCAGAAGGACTACCCACTGATCGAGGTCGGCAAGTGGACGCTGAACCGCAACCCGGAGAACTTCTTCGCGCAGATCGAGCAGGCATCCTTCGAGCCGTCGAACGTGGTGCCCGGCATCGGATTCAGCCCGGACAAGATGCTTCTCGGCCGCGTCTTCTCCTACGCCGACGCACATCGTTACCGCATCGGCACCAACTACGCCGACCTGCCGGTCAATGCCCCGAAGAACGAGGTGAACTCCTACTCCAAGGAGGGCGCCATGCGTTACAGCTTCAATTCCCCGTCGACGCCGGTGTACGCACCGAACTCGTACGGCGGACCGCATGCCGATCCGTCGGTTGCCGGTGACGAAGGACTGTGGGCATTCGACGGCAAGGCAGTGCGCGCCGGATACATCGAGCACGCCGAGGACGGCGACTTCACGCAGGCCGGAACGCTGGTCCGTGAAGTTCTCGACGACGCAGCTCGTGAGCGCCTGGTGAGCAACATCGTCGGCCACGCCCTTGCCGGCGTCAGCGAAGAAGTTCTGCTGCGTGTCTTCGAGTACTGGAAGAACGTCGACGCAGATTTGGGCAAGCGCGTCGAAGAAGGTGTACGCGCAGGTCAGTGACCCGCTGACATGAGCATCGCCTAGGTCTACCGAATGCGGACCGCTGCAAGGGAAATCACTTCCCGGCAGCGGTCCGTTTCCGTCTACCCAACTACATAAGCGCAAACCAATAGACGAAGCATGCGAGAAGGAATACAACGACTGACTCCATGACGACACCCCTGTTCGACGTGCACTTCTGCTGTTCGCACTCTCCATGATCCGCTTCTCGAGCTGAGAATGCTCGGGGCACAAGTTTCGCGAACCGAGGTGTTGGGCAGTCAATTCCCATGGCAATAGGTGCGGTTCTCTTCGACATCGACGGAACGCTCGTCGATTCCAACTATCTGCACGTAGAAGCGTGGTCGCGAGCTTTCTTCGAGGTAGGTCGCCCGGTCGACGCGTGGCGGGTACACCGCAGCATCGGCATGGACGGAGACCAACTACTGGAGTCCTTGCTCGGCGAAGACATCGACGGGTGCGGACCGCGAGCCAAAGAACTTCACACCACGTACTACCGGCAGTCGGCCGACCGTCTCCGAGTACTGCCGGGAGCGCGCGAGTTGATCCGCCGAGTTCACTCGCTCGGACTGCACGTGGTGCTCGCTACCTCGGCGCCGGACGACGAACTGAAGTTGCTACGCCGGACGCTCGACATCGACGAAATGATCTACGCCGCCACCTCTTCGGAATCCGTCGACGAGGCCAAACCTGATCCGGACCTGATCGAGGTCGCGCTCGCGAAGGCAGGTGTCGACGCGGGCGATGCGGTCATGGTCGGGGATGCCGTCTGGGACATGAAGGCGGCGACATGGGCGGGCGTTGTGGCTGTGGGAGTGCGCAGCGGCGGCATGTCGACCGACGAACTCGAAGGTGCGGGTGCGGCTGCCGTGTACGACGACGCCCGCGACCTCCTCGACCACCTCGACGGCAGTGTGATTTCCGAACTCGTTTCAGGCCTAGATACCGGGAGTTGATCAGTGATGGCACGATTCGGCTACACCTTGATGACGGAGCAGGCAGGTCCGAAAGAACTGGTTCGCCATGCAGTTCGGGCCGAAGAAGTCGGCTTCGACTTCGAAGTGATGAGTGATCACTACTCGCCGTGGCTGACCGAGCAGGGGCATGCACCCTACGCCTGGTCGGTGCTGGGGGCAGTCGCCCACGCCACCGAGCGAGTCGGTTTGATGACGTACGTGACTTGTCCGACCGTGAGGTACCACCCCGCCGTCGTCGCTCAGAAAGCTGCGACGATCCAGATCCTCGCGGACGGACGCTTCACCCTGGGATTGGGAAGTGGCGAGAGCCTGAACGAGCATGTGGTCGGCGAGGGTTGGCCGTCCATCGACACCCGCCAGGACATGCTGCAGGAGGCGGTGAGCATCATTCGCGCACTGCTCGCCGGAGATCTGGTGAGCTGGAAGGGGGAGTACTTCGACGTCCAGTCCGCCAGGATCTGGGATCTCCCCGAGAACCCGGTTCCGCTGGCGCTGGCCATGTCCGGAGACAAGTCCGTCGAGCGTTTCGGTCCGATGGCCGACGATCTGATTGCCGTGCAACCGGATTCGGAGCTAGTGCACTTGTGGAAGCACGTGCACGGCCGAGCATACGGATTGGCTCCCGCAGGCCGGACCATCGGTCAGATTCCGATCTCGTGGGACCCTGATCGCGACACGGCAATTGCACGAGCTCATCAGCAGTTCCGGTGGTTCGGCGGAGGGTGGTCCGTGAACTCCGAACTGCCGACGCCGGCGAGCTTCTCGGGTGCGACTCAGTTCGTGCGCAAAGAGGATGTAGCTGAAAGCATTCCGTGTGGTCCCGATCTCGATGTGATCGTCGAAGCGGTCAAGGCATACACGGACGCCGGATTCACCGATGTGGCACTGGTACAGATCGGTGGAGATACCCAAGACCGATTCTTCGACGAGGCGGCCAAGCCGCTGCTCGAGGCTCTGCACGTCGAATTGGGTTGATCGAGAAGATCAATCGAGTTCCGCCGAGTGGGCTCTTGTCGAGTCGCGCGCTACCGCCGTGCAGCCTCGCCTGCTGCGCGACGAGGGCCAGTCCCAAACCGCTTCCGGCGTCGCCCGCACCGGTACCACGAACGAATCTCTCGAACATCGCTTCGCGTTCCGAAGGCGCGATCACGGTGCCGTTGTCGTCGACGAATACCGTCGCCGAACCCGTCGCAGCCCCTGATCGGACGGTGATCTCGACTTCGTCGGCATTGCCGTGCCGAACGGAATTGGTGACGGCGTTGGTCAGCACCAGACGGATACCCGCGGGAAAGGCCTGAATCGAAAGTTCTTCCGGTGCTTTCAAACGAACGTCGACCTGCGGGTGCAGACGGCCGGCGTCAGCGACGGCGCGATCGGCAACCTCGACGAGATCGACGTCGGCACAATCCTCGGGATCGGCCACGTCACCCAGGGCTAGAGTCTCGAGGTCGGTCAGGGTGCGCTCGATCTGGCGCTGCGCTTCCAACAATTCGCCGGACAGTTCGCGCCGTTGGCTTTCCGTGAGATCGAGTGTTGCGAGAACTTCGAGATCGGTACGCATCGACGTGAGAGGTGTGCGCAGTTCGTGGGCGGAGACGCGAGCGAAATCGCGTGCCGACTCCAACGCCTCCTCGGTGCGGCTTCGATCGCTTTCGATGCGACTGAGCATGCTGTGGATTGCCTCCGACAGTTCTTCGGCTTCTCGCGTTCCACGTACCGACGGTGCCCGGCGCGAGAGTCCGTCGACGTCGAGGTTGTTGCCGATCGAACTGGTGGTCTCGGTCAATTGCTGTAGTGGCCGGACGGCTCGGCCGGTGAGGAACCAACCAAGCCCGGCCGCGGCAAGGATGGCGACCACTGCTGCAGCGGCCACTTGGAACTGCTGCTCACGGATTGCCTGGGTCAGTGGGTCTTCGGGGATGCTGACGGCCAGTGCGGCGCCGCTGTCGCCGGGCACCAGAACATCACGACTGCGAACATCGGTGGTAGCCAAGGCGCTGACGGTCGCGGCGTTGAATCCGGGGCTGACCACGGATGGTTCTGTTGTTGCAGTTGGTGTTTCGATGAATAGCGGGCTCGGCGCACTCGCCGCGACGCCCAGGGTGACGGAATCGAGAGTGCGTTCGAGTTGTTCGGATCCGTTGACACGCAGAAAGACCGCGAACGCAATTCCGATCGCGGCAATCACGATTCCGGCGGCCAGGCCCGAGGCGATGGCTACGCGAGTCTGAAGTGACAGCGGCCGCTTCATCGTTCGGCCCTCAGGACGAAGCCCACCCCACGCACTGTGTGGATCACGCGGGGCGCTCCGTCGACTTCGAGTTTCTTGCGTAGGTAGGTGACAAAGACGTCGACGACATTGGTGTCGGCGGCGAAGTCGTAACCCCAGACGAGTCGCAGGAGTTGTGCGCGACTGAGTACGACTCCGGCATGCTCGGCGAGTACCGACAACAGGTCGAATTCTCTTTTGGTGAGTTCGATTCGCCTACCGTCGATGTGCGCTCGATGGCCACGGAGATCGACCGTCAGCGGTCCCACCGTGATCGGATGGTCGACCGACGGGGTGGCTCGCGTCGTGCGTCGAAGCAATGCGCGCAGTCTGGCGACGAGCTCGGCCAATTCGAAGGGCTTGGTGAGGTAGTCGTCGGCGCCCGCCTCCAGCCCTGCGATGCGATCACCCACGGAACTTCGGGCGCTGAGTACGCAGATCGGAACCTCGTTGCCGATCGCGCGCAATGCCGTCACGACCCCGACGCCGTCGAGACCGGGCATGTTGACGTCGAGTACAAGCGCGGCCGGGCATTGCTTGTTCACCGACGACAAAGCTGACCGTCCGTCGACGGCAGTTGCCGTATCGAAGCCCGACAATCGAAGTCCACGTTCGAGCGAATTCAGAACCTTCGCGTCGTCGTCAACGATCAGGATGCGCTCGCGTGTACTCACCCCAGCCATGGTGCCATCGGATCAAGGCCTGGGGCCCCGCTCGGAGCGGGGGCCGCCGCATTCTCATCAACTCCTAAGAAACCGACAACAGATCTGCAGTGTTGGCTTCATAACCTCGGGTTTCTCGGATGCGACCGCGCCGAGAACTCGAGAACGTTCGATCAAGGAGAACAACGATGACGCGATTGAAAGTGAACGGCAAGCGGGCCCGCCGGACCGGTGTGGTGGTGGCGTCCGTGGCGGTCCTCGGTATGGCAGTGGCGCCGGGAATCGCCTGGGCTTCCAACCCGATCTCCGACGGGTCACCGGTGGCGGTGCGATCGATCGCGACCGCTCCAGCCGAGTTGGGTGTGGCTCCCGAAGTAGCGTGTGGTGTCGCGGCGCCGATTTCCGACGAGGAGCTGCAGAAGCTCATCGACGAGGGCAAGGTTGTGCGCGCGGAGGAGGCCGGTACGGCCGCAGTCACTATCGAAGTGCCGAGCGAAGCTGCGACATTCGTTGCGCGTGAAGGGGTGCCGGCGTTGCCGACCGTCGAATGGGCTCCGACCACCGAAGGTGTTCCGGCAGAGGTGCTCGACATGGCCGGTGTCGCTCCGCTGGAGGAAGGCGTTGCCCTGTCATGCACGGTTGCCGCGGGCTGACGAGCGAAAAAAGCTCCGCATGAACCGCTTTGACCTGGAACGGTACGGCCGTACTCAACTGGGTCTGGAGGTTGGTTAAGCCTGTCGGTAGCACTTGCTACGTTCGGGGCGGTCTCGGCGAGCATGCCGGGGCCGTCGCCGACGGCGTCATGTGTGTGGTGTCTTGCAGAGGGTGCGGTACGGCCTGATGCGGGGCGCGTTTCGAAAGGTGTTGTGTTTCATGGTCATGGGCCCCACCCACGCAATGTCCGGTGCTGCTGTGGGGTTGGTGGTTGCGGAGTTGTTGCCTCTCGACTGGGGAGGGCCCACATCCACTGCGGAAACTTTGACCTTTGCCGGAGTGTGTGCCGGAGCCGCCTTGCTTCCCGACCTCGATACCGGTCAGTCGACGGTTTCGCGATCATTCGGTCCGCTCAGCAAGGCTCTGGCCAAAGGCATCGACGCACTTTCGGTGACCTTCTACCGCATCACCAAAGGCAAGAAGGACGGCAAGCGTCGTGGTGGGCATCGGACGCTCACGCACACCGCGCTGTTCGCCGCCGGGTTGGGTGCCGGGGTCTCGGCGCTGGTTGTTCAGTTCGGGAAGCCAGCCATCATCATCACCCTGTTCTTCTGCCTCGGGTTGGCCATCCGTGGATTGGCGGGTGAATTGGCCAAGGAGAAGGGTTGGCTCGCGGTCTCCGCCGTTGCGTTGGTGCTCTCTGCCCTCACCTGGCAGTGGTATCCGAGTGAGGCTGGATCCACGGGGCTAGGTGTTGCGGTGGCACTGGGCTGCGCCACGCACTGTCTCGGCGATGCGATCACCAAGGAAGGGGTGCCGTTTCTCGCGCCCCTGATTCCGCTCGGCGGCAAACGATGGTGGGAACAACGGCTGCCGTCATTCCTGTCCATCCGTGCAGGTGGGAACCTCGAGAAGGTTCTGATCGGGCCGGCTCTGACGGTTCTGACTGCCTGGTTGGTCATCAGTGCGTTCGACGGTGCCCCGGAAGCGATCTACGCGGTATTCGCTCCGATGGTGCAGTGAGCTTCGGAAAACTTTTATTACGGAACCACTGGCATCGTAATCATATTTGTTCTACGTTCGTCCCTGACATGAACCGAGTCGGCTGACGGAGTGAGCAGTGGTGCATCAAGCAGAGCGCATGGCAGAGCACAGCTCGAGCGAAGACGGTGTGAGCCGGCGCGGATTTCTCGCAGCGAGTGCCGGCGCAGCTGCTCTCGCGGGCATTTCCTGGGCGCCGGCGGGAGCAGTTCCCTGGGGTTCGGCATCGACCATCGCGCCACCGCCCGGATTTCCGTCGGACATTCCGTTGTCACAGCAGGCGTACGCGAACTGGTCGCGAGAAATCATGCTCGACAGCGTGTGGACGGCCACGGCACGTCACAGCGACGACGTCGTCACCCTCGCCAACTGGGCGTTCGACAACGGGTACACAGTGCGTGCGAAGGGAACGATGCACGGGTGGAGTCCGTTGACGGTGGTGCCCGGCGCGCCTTCGGATCGAGTTCTGCTGGTCGATACGATGGCCAACTTGAATTCGGTTGTGGTGCAGCACGGCACGCCCGCAACGGTCACGGCGGGCGCCGGCGCCAGTATCGAAGCGATTCTGACAGCGCTCGAGCGAGAAGGGCTCGGCTGGGCCAACTCTCCGGCGATCGGTGAGCTGTCCATCGCCGGCGCGCTGGCGATCGGTGCTCACGGGGCAACCTATCCGGCGGTGGGGGAGACGATCACCCCTGGTCAATCGTATGGTTCGCTGAGCAACCTGATCACCGAGATCACGGTGGTGGCGTGGGACGAAGGCATCAATCGGTACGCACTGAAGACATTTCACCGATCGGACGTCGAGAGCACCGCCTTCCTGGCCCATCTGGGTCGAACCTTCGTCACCTCCGTGACGCTGCAAGCCGGGGAGAATTATCGGCTGCGGTGCCAGAGTTTCACCGACATTCCGTGGCAAGAACTCTTTGCTGCTCCCGGTTCGCCAGGGCGTACCTACGAGAGTTTCGTCGAGAAATCCGGACGGGTGGAAGCGATCTGGTTCCCGTTCACGCAAACACCGTGGCTCAAGGTCTGGACACCGACCCCGGTCAAACCGCCGGAGTCCCGAGAGGTGAGCGGGCCGTACAACTACTTCTTCTCCGACGCGATTCCCGAAGAAGTCACCACCCCGTTGGGGATGGTGGCACAGGGTCTCCAAGCTGCGACGCCGCTGTTCGGCGCCTCTCAGTTCGGCGCTGTAGCAGCAGGATTGGTGCTGACCGACACCGACGATCTCTGGGGCTGGTCGAAAGACGTTCTGTTCTACCTCCGGCACACGACCTTGCGCGTCGTAGCCGGGGGCGGAGCCGTGATCACCAAGCGGTCCAACATCGGCCGAGTCGTCCACGAGATGACGAGTTGGCTGAACGAACGAATGACGCACTACGCGTCGTTGGGGCAGTATCCCGTCAACATGCCGTTCGAAGTGCGTCTCTGCGGTGTCGACGATGACGGCGAGGTGTTGGTCGACAGCGCCGGAGTGCCGGACCTGTCAGCGGTGCGGCCGCGGGCGGATCGTCAGGACTGGGACACAGCGATCTGGATGAACGTGGTCTCGATTCCCGGCACCGCGGGATTGCCTGCGTTCCTTCGCGAAATGGAACGGTGGATGGTCGCGAACTACTCCGGCGATTACGCGACCTTCCGTCCGGAGTGGTCCAAGGGGTGGGCATTCACCGATCAGGCGGCGTACCAGGACGACGAATTCCTCACCAGCACAGTGCCTGCCACCTTCCGTGCCGGTGGCGACGGGAATTGGGACTTCGCTCTCGGCACTCTCGACGAACACGACCCGCACCGCGTATTCAGCAATACGTTCCTCGACCGCGTATTGCCACCCAGCTGAATCTCCTACTGCGGAAGCGGTTTGCGCCAACCTACGTCGGTGACACGGATACGCTGATTGTTGTCACCGTTCCAATCGACGCTCAGCCCCTGGGCTCGGAGTGCGTCGGCTACCTGGCGCCCGACGGTCTGATCGGTGTGCGCAATCATATGTGCCTTGGCGGTTTCGTCGCCGCCGAAGGCAGCGGCGACCAGCGCGGGATCGAGATCGTGGGCCGGACGAAACGCACTGTAGGACAAGTAGAGATCGGACGGCTCGTCGCCGAGACGCTCCGCATCTTGCATGTGGAAGAACGTGTACGCCCACTGAGCAAAGGGATACCCGTTCTCGTCGGGTTCGGACGGCGTGCGTTCGTCGTCGATTTCGGTAGTGCCGCACTGCATGCAGCAGGTGAAGTTCATCCGGGCCACGATGCCGTTGCGTTCGAGTTCGGCGAAGGCTGTGGAGAGGCGCTCGAAGTCTCCGGGAGCCGTCCACTGGGTCTGCTCCTCGAGTCTTCGGTCCCAGACCTCACGCACTACTGCGTCGATCTGTCTGCCGAGTTCGTCGTTCTCGAAGCCGCCCTCGACACAGTCTCGGGCGGCTTCGCAGATTTCGTCGAACGTCGCGAAACCTGGGAGTACCAGTTCGCGTGCTTGCTCACCTACGGCGACGATGTCGGCCTCACTGAGCACCGGTGCTGACCGTGACTGTGCTGACCGTGACTGTGCTGACCGTGACTGTGATGACCGTGACCAGGGCAATCGCATACCGGCACCGTACTGCACCGATCCGACCGTCAGGCGACGTCGGCTGCTGCTTTCGTTTCCTCCTCGTTTGACGGGGCCGGCTTGTTCGGGATGAGCGCCGTGGCGATCAGGCCCACCACGACAAATCCGGCTGCAAGGTATCCGCCGAGTGTGATGCCGTGAGTCATCGCAGATTGGGCAGCGTCGGCGACGAAGGCAGTGTTCGGTGAACCGGCCAGCGAGTCGATGGCGGCGCCTGCGCTGTCGGTGACTGCCCGCGTCAACTGATCAGCCTGAGCTTGGTCGACACCGGATCCGGTGAGGTCGTTGTTCAGTGTCGAATTGAGAGTGCTGAAGAAGACCGTGGTGAGGACGGCGATGCCCAGTGCGGATCCGAGTTGGCGGAACGCGCTCTGAATGCCGGAGCCTTGACCGGCGCTCTGCTCGGGAATCTCCTCGAGCACGACGTTGGTCACCTGCGCAGTCGCAAAACCGACGCCGATTCCGTAGAAGAACAGCACTGCGGCGATAGTCCACCAGGGGCTGTCTGTCGCAGCGATGAATCCGAGACCGGCGAGACCGAGCGCCTCGAGAGCCAAACCGATACGGACCAAGCCCAACGGCGAGACCTTCGATGCCAGCCCGAAGCTCGCACCACTGGCGACAAAGCTGCCGATGGCAATGGGAACCAGTGCGAGCCCTGCCTGGAGTGCGCTGTATCCGAGCGTGAACTGGAGCCAGAGAGGAAGCACCGCAACGATTCCGAACTCGCCGAGCCCGATGATCAGCGTCGCGATGTTGCCGTTGCGGAACGACGAGATGGAGAACAACCGTACGTCCATCAGCGCCCGCGACGGATCGGCGCTGCGGGTGAGCATGGTTTGACGGTAGGCGAACGCACCGAGCGACAGAACGGCGAGAACCAACGCCACCAGAACCGGCGACGGTCCGCTGGACCATGACAGACCGAACAGATCGAAGGGTTCCTTCGTCGTCAGCCACCCGTACGTACGTCCCTCGACGAGGCCGAAGGCCAGCAGGCCGAGCCCGGCGATGGACAGTGCCGCTCCGGTGGCGTCGATGCGCCCAGCGGTGCGGGGTGAGGGCGCGATGAACAGCACTGCGCCGATCAGAATGAGCGCAGCAAGCGGAATGTTGATCCCGAATGCCCAACGCCATGAGGCATGTTCGGCAAGCCAGCCGCCGAGCAATGGGCCGAGGGCGGATGCAGCGCCGATGGTGGAGCCCCAGACCGCGAAGGCCTGGCCGCGCGCCTTTCCGGTGAACATCGCGTTCAGAAGCGACAGTGACGTGGGCAGGATCATGGCCGCGCCGGCGCCCTGCAGGAAGCGCGCCAGGATGAGCAGACCGCCGTTCGGCGCCAGTCCGGCCAGCAGGCTCGTTGCCCCGAACACGACGACACCGGCGATGAAGATACGACGGGCGCCGACCAGGTCGGCAACTCTGCCGACCAGAAGCAGGAGTGCCGCGAACACGATTGCGTAGGACTCTTGGATCCATTGAGCCTGAACGGAATTGATCCCGAGATCTTCGATGATCGAGGGAACTATGACGTTGACGATCGTGGTGTCGACGACGATCAGTGCCACGCCGAGTGCAATGGCGATCAGGCCCAACCACTTGCGGGTGGTGGGTGAGATGTTCACGAATAAACCTCCATTGTGAAGTAACTTTATTATGAAGGTATATTTGAGGCGGTAAGTTGTCAACGTGCGCGCTGGGTTCGACCGGCCGCCGTCTGGCACAGGAAAGGTGGGATCACCGAGGTGGAGGCACCGCGCGACATCTCCGTAGAGCGGGAGCGGCTGATGGACGAATTCCGCGCGTACGGTGGCACGTTCACCGAATTCAGCCATCGATTCGCGTCGTGGCTCGGCCTGCATTCCACCGACGCGACTGCCTTGATGGAAATCACCGCTGCCGAGGAGAAGGGGACGCCGCTCTCACCCGCCCGCCTCGGAGAGCGGATCTCGCTGACGTCGGGTGCAACCACCGCGTTGCTCAACCGCCTGGAGAAGGCGGGACATATCGTCCGGACCCGAGAGAATGCCGACCGGCGAGTGGTCACGCTGCACAGCAGTGCGCATGTGCAGGACCTGGCGGACGAGTTCTTCGGGCCCCTTGCCGTGCGACTCGACGCCATGATGGCGAAGTACCCGCCCGAACTGCTCAGTCGATTCGAGGAATTTCTCGTCGACCTTCACTCGACGATGAACGAACACCTCGAGCAGGACAACCGCTGAACAAAAAACGCCGCTCGACTCCGGAGAGTCGGGCGGCGTTCTTTGTGCCGGTGACGGCTACTTGCCGAGCTTGGCCTGCAGGTCGTCGAGAACCAGGCCGGCACCTGTCGGGCCGAGACCCAGGAACCAGGTCTCGTCGCTCACCTCGGTGGCGCGTCCTTCCTTGACTGCGTCCATGCTGGCCCACAGCGGTCCGGCAACAACCGTGGTCTGGCCGGTGTCGGCGGGATTTCCGTAGCTGGAGTAGAAGATTCGGTCACCCTCCGCCTCGGTGATCGTTTCCGGGCTGACCTCGACGGCCAGTTCGTCGATGTCCTGGATCGCCGGGCGGGGCAGGCCGACGTCCTTCAAGATGACGCCGATGAACGACAGATTGCCGTACAGGCGCAGCTTCCCGGACATGAAACGAACCAGTGAAACGGTCGGGGAACCGTCGATCGACTCACGTACCTTGTCGGCGTGCTCTTGGTAGTCGTTGAGAACCTGCTCAGCCTTGGTCTCCTCGCCGAGTGCGTCACCGGCAAGGAGGAAGTTCTCCTTCCACGGAAAGCCGGGGCGGATGCTGAAGACCGTCGGAGCGATTGCCGCGAGTTGCGGGTAAAGCTTGTCCTGGCGCAGCTTGCTGCCGAGGATCAGATCGGGCTGCAGTGCGGTGATCGCCTCGAGGTTGAGGTTGTTGGTCGTGCCGACGTCGGGGACACCGACCAACTTGTCCGCCAGGTACGACGGCTGACCGGCGGCGCTTTCCGGGCTGGCGATGCCGACCGGGGTGATCCCGAGCGAGAGAACCTCGTCGAGTTCACCGCTGTCGAGGACGACGACGCGGGTCGGCTTGGCCTCGAGGGTGGTCTCGCCCAGGGCATGGGTGATGGTGCGAGGGAACTCGCCTGGCGCGGCATCGCTGCCGAGCTTCGCGGTTTCCGTGTCGGCGGTGCTGAACAGCTTGCCGCCGGTCGCGACATCGGTGTTGCCGTTTGCGTTGCCGCCGGCGTCGGAAGAGCCGCAGGCCGTAGCGGCAAAAACAGTCGCCAGGGCAACCATGGCGACCCGGACCGACGTGCGGCTCCGGAGAGTGGTGCGTGAGTGCATTAGGCTACCCTACCTTTCGGCTATCGGGCTTGGTCAGGGAGGTATCCGCACCGTTGATGCCAGGTGAGCGGCGCGTCAGGTCTCGCTCAGCGGGACCGCTACGCAATTCGGACTTCAGGGTGCGACCAACGTGTTAGCTTCGCGAAAGACCTGTACTGGTAAGCGAAGACGCGTGTAGTGAGGATTTCGATGACCCTGAACATTGCCGATCTGTTCGAGGCCGTTGCCGATGCGATCCCCGATCGAGTTCCCTTGATTCTGGAAGACGTGCGATTGAGCTACGCCGAACTCGAACTGCGATCGAACCGACTCGCTCATCACCTGCAGTCGGTGGGCGTCGAGCCTGGGCAGCACGTCGGTATTCACATGCGTAACTGCGTCGAGTACGTCGAAGCGCTCCTGGCTTGCTTGAAGATCAGAGCGGTACCGATCAACGTCAACTTCCGCTATACCGATGCAGAACTCCTGTACATCTACACCAACTCTCAAATGGTGGCACTGCTGGTCGAAGAGGAATTCGCGCCGACGGCATTGGCCGTGGTTCCGCAGTGTCCGGAGATCACCCACGTGTTGATCGTCGGCGAAGACTACGAGAACGCCCTTGCCGCGCAGACTGATACCCGCGACTTCGGCCCTCGCAGCAACGACGACCATTTCATCATCTACACCGGCGGCACAACGGGAATGCCCAAGGGTGTGGTGTGGCGGCACGAGGACTTCTTCTTTGCCGCCCTGTCCGGAGCGAACCTCAGCGGGCCGCCGCGTCGTAGCCTCGAAGAGGTTGTGGATGCAGCTGTAGCGAACACCAATCCAACTGTGCTGCTACTCATCCCGCCGCTCATGCATGGGGCCGCAATCTATTCACTGCTCACGGCATTCCTCATGGGAGCGCCCCGAGTGCTGACCCGCAGCTTCGATCCGATGGAAGTGCTGCGACTGGTCGAGGCCGAGAAGATCACCGGAATCACCGTCGTCGGCGACGCGATTGCTCGGCCGATCGCCGACGCCATCGCCGCAAGCGAAGGGCGCTACGACCTTTCGACTCTCCAACTGATCGGGTCGGGTGGCGCATTGTCCTCCCCGAACCTGAAGGCGGAACTGACAACCCGATTACCGGGACTGGTGATCAAGGATGCATTCGGTGCTTCGGAATCCGGCAACGACGGCGTCGTCGAATTCGGTGAAGACGGTTCCAAACGAATTCGATCCAACCCCAACATGATTCTTGTCGACGACGAATTCCGTCGCATCGAACCAGGCTCGGACACAGTCGGTTTCATCGCCCGGGCCGGACATGTTCCTGTTGCCTACTTCGGCGACCCGGCCAAGACTGCTGCAACTTTTCCCGTCGTCGACGGGGTGCGTCTGGCGGTACTCGGGGACATGGGCACGATGGAAGCTGACGGAACCATCGTGCTGCTCGGGCGCGGTTCGATGTGCATCAACTCCGGCGGAGAGAAGGTCTACCCCGAAGAAGTGGAGCAGGCACTCAAAACTCACCCGGCAGTTTTCGACGCCTTGGTAGCGGGCGCGCCCGACGCACGATTCGGCGAGAAGGTCGCCGCTGTGGTGCAGGTTCGACCGGGATTCGAAGATGTTGCGACGGAATCATTGTCGGAGCATTGCCGCACCCACGTCGCCGGGTACAAGATCCCCCGCTCGATCGTGCTCGTACCAAGCATCCTCCGCTCGCCCAGCGGTAAGGCCGACTACCGTTGGGCTCGCGAAACCGTAGCGGGAGCGTAAATCACCTTCCGGCACTTCGGACGACGCACCACTCGTTTCCCTCGGGATCCAGCAGCACCTGAAAGGTGCCGGCCGGGTCCTCCTGGACAGTGCCGACCCGAGTTGCTGCCGAGGCGCTCGGCAGCTTCGGTCGCAGCGACGACGTCATCCACACTGACGTCGATGTGTAGACGATTCTTCGTCAGCTTGGATTCCGGTACACGTTGGAAGGCGAGGCGAGTCCATCCTGGAGGGTCGACAAACGCCCACTCCGCGCTCCGCTCCACCGGCTGCCCACCGAGGATTCCGGCCCAGAAGGTCGCCAACTGGGCTGGTGCGGAGCAATCCACAACTACTTCATCGACCTGCCGATCACCGCTTCACAGCTGCACTCAATTCGGCTGTCACAGCTGCACTCAATTCGGCTGTCACAGCCAGGGCTCGATCGGCTTCTTCACCCACATGATCTTCTCGTCCGGATGCTCACGCCGAGCTTCGGGACGGTCTGGGTTGGCTGCTGCCCACACGGCTTTCTCGTCGAGCAGTCCGGCCGCGATCGTCCAGGTCTCCCGCGTGCTCGGCGGATTGGCGCCCGCCGCCCGCGCAAGCTTGCGCAGCCGATCGTCGGGCATGTCGAGCAACTCTGCACTACTGATATCGCGATCCCAGGCGAACTTGGCAAGACCGACAGCTTTCTCACGTCGGCTACGGCTCGCCATGTCGTTGTGCGCGAAGTCTGGTTCGGATGCCACGGCTTCACCTTATCGTCAACGAAATCGAGGCCCTCCCGCGTAAGCGGAAGGGCCTCGATTTCTGTTCTTCACTGTCGGGGTGGCGGGATTTGAACCCACGACCTCTTCGTCCCGAACGAAGCGCGCTACCAAGCTGCGCCACACCCCGTGTCGAACCTCGGTTAGCTTACATTACCGAGTCGACTGACATTAAATCCGCAGGTCAGTTGCGTAGAACCGACGCTGGAGACTCTGCGGAACTGTGTGCGGAGACATGCTCCGGTTCGCGCCTGGTCGCCGGAACCAAAGTCAGCAGAGTTGCCTCGGGGCGGCAGCAGAAGCGTGCCGGAGCCCACGGCGAAGTGCCGATGCCTGCTGAGACGTGCAGCTGGGTGTGTGCGCCCCACTTCGACGGTCCCTTGACCCGGGATCGGTCGATCTGGCAGTTGGTGACCAGCGCGCCGTAGAACGGAAGGCACAGCTGACCACCGTGCGTGTGGCCGGCGAGCACCAGGTCGTAGCCGTCGTCGGCGAACCGGTCGAGAACTCGAGGTTCGGGTGAGTGCGTCAGGCCGAGCTTGAGCTGGGCGACGGGATTGGGTGTTCCGGCGACGGTGTCGTAGCGATCGCGCTTCAGGTGCGGATCATCGACGCCGGCGGCAGCAATGCGAATACCGGCCACTTCGAGTTCGCGGCGCACGTGGGTCATGTCCAGCCATCCACGTTCGGTGAACGCGGCCCGCAGATCGCCCCAGGGGAGGGGATCCCCGGTGATGCGCTTGTCCTTGTTGAAGATGTAGCTCAGTGGATTCTTCGGTTTCGGAGCGAAGTAGTCGTTGCTGCCGAAGACGAACAGACCCGGCCGAGCCAACAGATCGCCGAGCGCCTGGACCACTGCCGGGACGCTGCGCTGATGCGACAAGTTGTCGCCGGTGTTGACCACGAGGTCGGGGTCGAGGCCTTCGAGCTCACGCAACCAATTCTGTTTCAACCGTTGGTTCGGCATCATGTGCAGGTCGCTGAGATGGAGGACCCGCAGCGACGACGAACCGGGCGCCAGGACTGGCATCGTCACCTCACGCAGTGCAAATGCATTGCGTTCGATGCCGGATGCGTACCCGATCCCTAGTGCAGCGGCGCCCGCGGCACCAAGTGCGGTGCGGGTCAGATTGGTGCGGAACTGGGAAGACACCTCTCAAGGATACGGGTGTGGCGTTCTTCTGCGTCGCTCTCGCTGTCTTTTGCAGCTATTCCACAGAGAATTGTGTCCGGGCGGAGGTAACTATCGGCACGCTCGAAACGCCGAGCGCGTAGCGTTTCCACCATGTCCGACACGACACCATCGCTCAAAGCCACCCTCCGAACCGACATGGTTGCATCCATGAAGGCGAAGGATCCGCTACGTACAGCCACCCTTCGGATGCTCATGGCAGCCATCCAGACCGAAGAGGTTGCCGGTAAGGAAGCACGGGTCCTCACCGACGAAGAAATCATCAAAGTCCTTGCAAAGGAATCGAAGAAGCGCGGCGAATCGGCCGAGATCTACACCGAGAACGGCCGCGGTGAACTTGCCGCGAAAGAGCGCGCCGAAGCTCAGATCATCGACGAGTACCTGCCGACGCCGTTGACCGACGCCGAACTCGTCGACGTCGTCGACACCGCCCTCGCTCAGGTGTCCGAGGAGCTCGGTGAGCGTCCGGGTATGCGTCAGATGGGCCAGGTCATCAAGGCCGCCAGCGCGCTGGCCAAGGGCAAGGCCGATGGCGCACGTATCTCTGCAGCAGTGAAGTCCCGCCTGTAGAAGCGCGCCACCGGAAACCGAAAACGGCCGCGAACTCCGAGTCACTCGGAGATCGCGGCCGTTCTTGTTTTCAGAGCCGTCAGTTTTCAGGGCCGTCAGTTCGGTGGGGTCCCCGCAGGCGGTGCGGGTTCGCCTCCCGGCGGAGTCGCATCCGGGGGAGTCGCGCCCGGTGCCGGAGCCGCGGGGGATGCGGGTGCTGCCGGAGCCCTCACGGAGCCGTCACTGATGTAGATCGTGACGGTCGAACCCGGGATCGCGGACCCGGACGGCGAAACTCCGGTGACCGTTCCCGCCCGTGCTCCGGACGCCGTGGTCACGGAATTGACCGTGAAGCCGGACGCCTGCAACCTCGACGTCGCCGCCGACTGGCTCAGGCCGACAACCTCGGGAACCTGGCCGTTCTGTGATCCCCGTGCGTACTTCTCGTCGATCGGGGGCAGCGAGGTGGGCCCGAAGTTGTTGGCGACCGGGTTCATTGCCGCGAACCAGGATCTCGCCGGTTCGGTACCGCCGTACAGGTTGCCGCTGTAGCAGGGGCGTAGCGGGCTCGAGCAGATCTCGCCGGGTGTCGGGGAGTCGCCGAAGATGTAGACGGCCGCAGCGAGGTTGTTGGTGAAACCGAGGAACGCCGAGGACTTGTGGGTCTCGGTGGTACCCGTCTTGCCCGACATCGGCAGGCTCCATCCGGCGCTGCTCGCGGCACCGGCAGACGTACCGGCGCCGACGTCGTCACGGCTCATGGCGTTGGCGAGTGTGTCTGCCAAGCCGGGCTCGACGACCTGCTCACAGCCCTGCTCGGTGACGGCCACCGGCTTGCCGTAGCGGTCGAAGACCGAATCGATGGGACTCGGCGGGCACCACTTGCCGTGCGAGGCGAGAGTGGCCGCGACGTTGGAGAGTTCGAGCGGGTTGATCCAGGTGGGGCCGAGGGTGAACGAACCGAGGTTTTGTTCCTTCTGGAAGTCGGCCATGCTGCGCTCGTCGAAGCCCGAGGTGTTGGGATCGGCGTACGAGCGCATGCCGAGACGGACAGCCATGTCGACGGTCGGCGTGACGCCGGTCGCCTCGATGAGCTTGACGAAAGCGGTGTTTGGGGACTGTGCCAGGGCGTCGGTCACGGACAGCGTCGGCGGATAGTTGCCGGCGTTCTCCACGCAGTACGTCGAGACCGGGCAGCCTGCCGCACCACCGCTACCCATGCCCTTGGCTTCGAAGCGCTTGGGCACGTCGAGGGTCGCGTTGATGCCGAGGCCCTTCTCCATCGCCGCAGCGGTCGTGAAGATCTTGAAGACGGAACCCGCACCGTCACCGGCAAGGGAGTACGGCTGCGCCTGGACGGTTTCGTCGGCGTCGGCATTGAGTCCGTACGTGCGACTGCTGGCCATCGCGATGACCTTGTGTGAATCCTGGCCCGGCCTGATCACGTTCATCACGTTCGCGATGCCGTCGAGGTTGGCGCTCGCGTTCGCGTTCAGTCCGGCCTTGGTGGACGCCTGGACCTGCGGATCGAGAGTGGTCTTGATGAGGTAACCACCCTCGTTGATCTGGTCGCGGGTGATTCCGGCATCCGAGAGGTACTTCAGTGCGTAATCACAGAAGAATCCGCGATCGCCTGCAGCGATGCAGCCGCGCGGCAAGTTGTTGGGGGTTTCGAGGACGCCGAGGGGCTCTTCCTTGGCTGCACGGAACTCGTCGGCACGATCCGGAATGTTCGTGATCATGGTGTCGAGCACGGTGTTACGACGCTCGGTCACGCCCTCGACGTTCGTGTACGGGTTCAGCGCGGAGCTGGACTGAACCATGCCGGCCAGCATCGCGGACTGCGGAACGGTCAGATCTGCGGCGTCGACGCCGAAGTAGGTCTGAGCCGCGTCCTGAATGCCGAAGGATCCGTTGCCGAACGGTACGAGGTTGAGGTACCGGGTGAGGATCTCGTCTTTCGTGAGTTCCTTGTCCAGCGTCAGCGCCATCCGGATCTCGCGGATCTTTCGGGCCGGGGTGGTCTCGATGGCAGCGCGGCGCTCGGCATCCGTCTTGGCCACGACCAACAGTTGGTAGTTCTTCACATACTGCTGATCGAGTGTCGACGCGCCCTGCTGCACTTCACCGGTCGTCGTGTTGGTGAGGAAGGCGCGCAGCGTTCCCTGCCAGTCGACGCCCTTGTGGTCGGGGAACCGGCGGTCCTCGATGGAGACGATCGCCAACTTCATGTTGTTGGAGATCTTCTCGCTCGGGACTTCGAAGCGTCGTTGGTCGTACAGCCAGGCAATGGGATTGCCTGCCGCATCGACCATGGTGGACACCGCGGGGACCGTGCCTTCGACCAGTTCGGCCGAGACGTTGTCGACGGTATCGGCAGCGCGATTGGACGCGAATCCGAATCCGCCGGCCACCGGGAACATCACCCCTGCGACCAGGACACCCGCCAATGCGGAGCTTCCGGCGAGCTTCGCCACTGTTTTTGCAATCGACACGATCTACAGAGTACGTGTGCCCACCCATTGGAACCGGTTTCAGTGTTTTGCGGGTGTTCAAAACCTCCTGAACACGCGCTTTGTACTGCCGTACCAAAAAATGCTCCCGACCGTCTTGCGTTAGGGGCGTTCTTTACCTAAATTGTGATCAGTGTGATCGACGTAACACTCGATCACGAATGTGTCTCAGCTTTCACGTGCTACCGCGAGACGGCTGAGATGGTGCGCTGCTCGCCTCATGGCGACGGTCAGACTTTGTAGAGGGGACCCAGAATGTACACAGCCACCCCGAGTAGCCGTTTGGACATCGAGCAGGCCGAGGCACGAATTGCCTGGGTAACTCAGGCGCGATGCCGCGAGGTCGATCCCGACCAACTTTTTGTTCGTGGCGCCGCACAGCGCAAGGCAGCCACCATCTGCCGTCACTGCCCGGTCCTCATGCAGTGCGGAGCAGATGCTCTCGACAACCGTGTCGAGTTCGGTGTGTGGGGCGGAATGACCGAACGTCAGCGCCGTGCACTGCTCAAGCAGCACCCCGACGTCGACTCCTGGTCCGAGTTCTTCGAAGACCAGCGCCAGCATCACTCAGCAGTCTGATCCAGGTCGATCGGGGGATCAGCCCTTACGAGTGAGCTGATCTCCCACCGCGCGCAGCGCCTCGAGGTCCGAGACCTCGAACGGTAGCGACGGAACACCGATCAGCGGCACCCTCGGGTGAGCTGCGGTGAATCGACTCAGCAAGGCGATTTCTCGCTTCGCGATCACTGCCCGATGGGCATGGATGCGGAGAACGGCTGCGGTGAGGGCCTCGGCCTCGGTCGGATTTTCCTTCGCTTCCAGTTTGTCGGCGGCGGTCACCGCATGATCGGCAGGCAGAGCCGTCAACGTCGGGTGAGTGCGGTTGAGAACCAGACCGGCCAACGGCATCGAGTCACCCGCAAGGCGATCGACGAAGAACGCCGCCTCACGGAGAGCGTCGGGCTCGGCCGCTGCGATCACCAGGAAATGAGTCCCCGGCTGACGCAGCAACTCGTAGGTCTTCGTGGCGCGTTCACGGAAACCGCCGAACATCGAGTCGAGCGACTGCACGAATGCCGATGCATCCGAAAGCATTTGGCTTCCCACGATGGTCGAGACACCCTTCAGGGCCAATCCCATCGCGCCGGCCACGAGCCTGGTTAGGCCACGGCCGGGTGCCGAGAGCAGCCGGATCATCCGTCCGTCGAGGAATGTTCCGAGCCTCTGTGGAGCGTCGAGGAAGTCGAGCGCATTGCGCGACGGCGGGGTATCGACGATCACCAGATCCCACGCGTCGTTCGACGCCAGCTGCCCCAACTTCTCCATCGCCATGTACTCCTGCGTTCCGGAGAACGATGTGGCAACGGTTTGGTAAAAGGGATTCGCCAGGATCTGCTCGGCCTTCTCAGGGCTCGAATGCTCGATGACCATCTCGTCGAAAGTCCGACGCATGTTCAGCATCATCGCGTGGAGTTCGCCCGTGGCCTCGGGACCCAGCTTCACCGGCTGCGGAGTGTTGTCGAGTTCGGCCACACCCAAGGCCTGTGCGAGGCGACGGGCCGGATCGATGGTGAGGACGACTACGCGTCGGCCCTCTTCGGCTGCCCGCAACGCCAGCGACGCAGCCGTCGTGGTCTTGCCGACGCCACCTGCGCCGCAACACACCACGATCCGGGCCGTCGGGTCCTTGATGATCGCCGAAATATCGAGGGCAGGAGCTGCGCGTCGGCCGGTCCTGGAACTGCCGACCGTCACGTTCTCGGTGGTCTCGGTCATCACACGCCCTGTTCCGTGAGGTATTCGGCCAGCTCGTAGAGCCCACCGAGATCGACGCCGTCGGCGAGTGCGGGAAGTTGCACCCGCGCGCCGTCGATCTCGCGGAGCTTCTCCGCACTGGATTCTTGAGCTTCGAGCACCGACGCGTGCTCGATCGTCTCGGTGAGCAGGCCGGCGAAGTCGTCGTCGGACAGATCGATGCCGACATCGGAGAGCGTCGACCGGATCGAAGCTGCATCGATGTTGCCGGCTGCAGCACCGGAGAGTTGGTCTTCGGGCAAGAACCTCGGGCTGGCGCGGTTGACGATGATGGCACCGAGGTTGAGGTCGTCACGCGCCAGTTCTGCGGCGGCGTCGGCGGTTTCCTGAACGGGCAGCGCTTCGAGAAGCGCAACAAGATGTACGACGGTCTCCGGCGAGTGCAGCAGCCGAACGACGCCTTCACTCTGCGAATGCACCGGGCCGCCCTTGGCGAGGTCGGCCATCGCCTTGGTGACGTCGAGGAAGCTGCCGATCCGCCCGGTCGGGGGAGCATCGACGACAACGGCGTCGTACACGCGTTTGCCGGTTCGATCGGTGCGGATGACGCACTCCTTGATCTTGCCGGTGAGCAGAACGTCGCGAAGGCCTGGAGCGATTGTGGTGGCGAATTCGATGGCGCCGAACTTACGCATCGCCCGGCCGGCGAAGCCGAGGTTGTAGAACATTTCGAGGTATTCGAGGAACGCGGTCTCGATGTCGACGGCCAGAGCCATCACTTCACCGCCACCTTCGGCGGCCGCGACCTTGGTCTCCTGCGGTGGAAGCGGTGGTACGTCGAAGAGCTGCGCGATTCCCTGGCGGCCCTCGACCTCCACGAGGAGAACGCGCTTGCCGCCTTCGGCCAACGCGAGCGCCAACGCGGCGGCAACCGTGGACTTACCGGTTCCGCCTTTACCTGACACAAAGTGCAGGCGGGCCTTCGTCGCAGACTCGGGCCAGGTCCTGCTCAGCTCATCTTGGGATGCAACCACACCGCGAGCCTATAAGTCTGGGGCCGAAGATGTACGCGGGATAGGCTCACCGCATGAGCGAAATAACTTCCTGGGAATACACCGTGACTCCGTTGCTGGTCCACAATCCGAAGGCAATTCTCGACAACTGGGGTGTCGACGGCTGGGAACTCGTCGCCGTCCTGCCGAGCGCGTCGGGCGAGCAGCACGTCGCGTACATGAAGCGTCCGAAGGGCTGAATCACATGGCAGAGGCAACACAGACCTGGTCGGAGCGTCTCGCCGAACTGGGCATTGCACTTCCCGCCGTCGCGGCACCCGTCGCTGCGTACGTTCCCGCGGTTCGCAGCGGCAACCACGTGTACACGTCGGGTCAGCTCCCGTTCGTCGACGGAAAACTGGCGCTGACCGGCAAGCTCGGCGCGGGCGTGTCGGATGAGGACGCCAAGGCCGCGGCTCGCACCTGCGCGCTCAACGCTCTCGCTGCCATCGACGCCCTGGTCGGCATCGACAACGTCGTTCGTGTCGTCAAGGTTGTCGGCTTCGTGGCATCCGCCGAAGGATTCACCGGTCAGCCCGGCGTGATCAACGGCGCATCCGAGTTCCTCGGTGAGGTGCTCGGCGACGCCGGTATCCACGCCCGTTCGGCAGTCGGCGTGGCAGAACTTCCCCTCGGCTCTCCGGTCGAGGTGGAACTGATCGTCGAAGTTCGCTGATGCCGACTGTCCATCCCGCCTACGCGCAGCTTCGCCGCGTCACCGACATCGCTTCGGTCTTGCTCGAGAACAACCCGGGCATGATGACGCTGGACGGTACGAACACTTGGATTCTGCATGCTCCGGGCAGCGTCGAGTGTGTTGTCGTCGATCCAGGCGACAACGACGAGGAACACCTGCAACGTGTCGCTGGTATCGGTCCGGTAGCGCTGACCTTGATCACGCACCGGCACTACGACCACACCGGCGGGGTGGACCGTTTCCACGAATTGACTTCGGCTCCAGTGCGTTCCGTCGACCCTACTTTTCTTCGCGGGGGCGCTTCGGCGCTTGTCGACGGTGAAGTGATCGAGGTAGCGGGCCTGAAGTTGCGGATCCTCGCGACGCCGGGCCATACCGCGGATTCGGTGTCGATAGTCATCGAGAACGATGCGAGCGTGCTGACGGGCGACACCATTCTCGGCCGCGGCACGGCAGTTCTCGACGACTCTGACGGCGATCTGGGGGACTACCTCACCTCGCTGCGATCGCTGGCCGCACTCGGCGAAGGACTGACGGTTCTTCCCGGGCACGGTCCGGACCTACCCGATCTGCAGGCGATTTCGCAGCAGTACCTCGCCCACCGCGAGGAGCGTCTGGATCAGGTGCGGGCCGCTCTGTCGACGTTGGGCGAGTCGGCCTCGGTGCGCGACGTAGTCGAACACGTCTACTCCGACGTGGACCCGAAGTTGTGGCCGGTCGCGGAGAAATCCGTCAACGTGCAGTTGGCGTATCTGCGACGCTGAGGCGCTCGGCGCCGACATGCAGAGCTGAGTTGTGTGGCCGAACTGCCGCCATCTATGCCGATCGAGGTATAGCTGGCGGCAGTTTTTGCATTTGTTTGATATGGGTCACGGGCCAATAGTTAGTCCATGACCTCACAATGCGACGGATGGATCCGCAATTACGTGGACGGCTCCTATGTCGAACCCGACGAGTCGTCGAGCTTCGATCAGGTCGACCCAGCAACGGGCCGTGTTCTAGCCCGGGTCCACGAGGCCGACAAGGCCCTGGTCGATCGGGCCGTGACCTCTGCCAGACGTGCTCTGGACAACGGTTGGGCCGATACGCCGGTTCGAGAGCGGACGGCTCTGCTGCGACGCGCCGCCGACCGGATCGAGGAGCGATTCGAAGAGTTCGTCGCCGCAGAGATGGCGGACACCGGCAAGCCGATCACGCAGGCACGCGAACTCGACGTCGCGCGCGCCCTGACGAACTTCCGCACCTTCGCCGACATCGTCGCCGCGGCGGGACAGGAATCGTTTGTCACGGACCTCGCGGGCGGCAAGCAGGCGCTGAACTACGCGATCCGCAAGCCGCTCGGCGTCGTCGCCGTGATCGTTCCGTGGAACCTGCCGCTGCTTCTCCTGACCTGGAAGGTTGCGCCCGCGCTCGCGTGCGGAAACTCCGTGGTGGTCAAGCCCTCCGAGGAAACCCCGGCGACTGCGTCGTTGCTGGCTGAGGTGCTCGAAGAGGTCGGCCTGCCTGCCGGCGTCTACAACGTCGTCCATGGATTCGGTGCGAACTCGGCCGGCGAGTTCCTCACCACGCACCCCGGTATCGACGGCGTCACCTTCACCGGATCTTCGGCAACGGGTTCGCATGTCATGAAAACCGTTGCCCCGCGGGTCCGTCCGGTCTCGTTCGAGCTCGGCGGCAAGAACGCCGCGATCGTGTTCGACGACGTCGACATCGACGAGGCTCTGACGGGTCTGACCAAGTCGGTGTTCACCAACACCGGCCAGGTCTGCCTGTGCACCGAGCGGGTGTACGTGCACCGCAGCATTTTCGACGACATCGCCGGTGGACTCGTCGAGCGGGCAGCAGGATTGCGTCTGGGCGACCCGACGCTCGATGCAACGACGACAGGACCGCTCATTTCGCAGGCGCATCGGAAGAAGGTTCTCGACTACTTCGAGATCGCCGAGCAGGAAGGCGCGAAAGTGCTGACCGGCGGCGGTATTCCGGACCTCGGACAGGAACTGTCGGGCGGAGCCTGGATCGAACCCACCCTGTGGACAGGCTTGACCAACAAGGATCGCGTCGTGCGCGAGGAGATCTTCGGACCCGTCGCAGCACTCATTCCGTTCGAGACCGAAGCCGAGGCGATCGCCCTGGCAAACGACACCGAGTACGGCCTCGCTGCCTCTGTGTGGACCAACGACCTGCGCCGCGGACACCGCGTCGCGCAGAAGATGAACGTCGGAATCTCCTGGGTCAACACGTGGTTCACCCGCGAACTGCGATCTCCCTTCGGCGGTATGGGCCTGTCCGGCATCGGACGTGAGGGCGGCGAGTCCTCGCTGCACTTCTACACCGAACCGACGAATGTATGTGTGCAACTGTGAACATCGAAACCGCAAAAGTTTTCCAGAAATGAGCGAGGCGTGATGACAGCCCCCGAAGACACCGTATCCGCGCTCGCGCGTCGCCTCGACGACGCTGCGCAGACTCGCACCGACACCCCGAGCCTCGCCGACGAATACACCATCGACATCGACGAGGCCTACCGGATCCAGAACGAACTCCTCGAACGGCGGACCAGCCGTGGCGAATCGATTGTGGGTATCAAGCTCGGTTTCACAAGCCAAGCGAAGATGGCGCAGATGGGTGTCTCCGAAGTGATCGTCGGTCAGTTGACCGACGCGATGTGCGTGAGCAACGGCGGCGAAGTCGACCTGAGGACGTTCATTCATCCCAAGATCGAACCCGAAGTGGCATACCGCCTGTCGAAGGACGTCGATCTCGACGATCCGAACGTCGACATCGAAACCTGCGTCGACGCGCTGGCTCCCGCAATGGAGATCATCGACTCGCGCTATCGCGACTTCCGCTTCACCTACACCGACGTCGTCGCTGACAACACCAGCGCTGCCGGATACGTGATCGGGCGGTGGCTGCCGCTACAGAACGTCGAAGACCGTTCCG
This sequence comes from Rhodococcus sp. no. 34, assembly GCF_054589475.1. Classification (NCBI taxonomy): domain Bacteria; kingdom Bacillati; phylum Actinomycetota; class Actinomycetes; order Mycobacteriales; family Nocardiaceae; genus Rhodococcus; species Rhodococcus sp. no. 34. The sequence goes on along the minus strand of NZ_BAAILK010000047.1, from coordinate 47,474 downwards.
TACGTATGGAAGTCGGCGGTGAGACGGTAGTCGGTTCCACGTCGGCCATTCTCGGCGATCCGGCGCGCGCTTTGCATGCACTGCTCGACATCGCCCGCCGACGCCGAATTCCGTTGCGCGCCGGTCAGGTAATTCTGGCCGGTGCCGCCACAGCAGCTGTGCGACTCGACGAGGGCGTCGCACAGTGCACGATCGACGGACTCGGAACCGTCACGGTGAAAGGTGTGAAGCGATGAGTGGGGCGCAGGTCATCGAGAGGCTGGCGAAGCCGCGCGGAAAGTTCCCCCACGTCAAGGTGGTCGGCGATTTCGTCTATGTCTCCGGGACCAGTTCGCGTCGGCCCGACAACACGTTTGTCGGCGTCGCGGTCGACGAGATGGGGACCACGGCGCTCGACATTCGGGCGCAGACGCGTGCCGTCATCGAGAACATCGCGGCGATTCTCGCCGAAGTGGGTGGAGAACTCAGTGATCTGGTTCAGGTCACCTCCTACCTGGTGTCGATGAACGACTTCGGCGGATACAACGAGGTGTACGCCGAACTGTTCGACGAAAACGGTCCGACGAGAACGACTGTGGCTGTTCACCAGCTGCCCCACCCTCACCTGCTCATCGAAATTTCCGGCGTGGCGTACGTGCCCGCCTCCCGACGCTCGGCGTCCGAAGATACGGAGAATGCATCATGACCACGATTCCTCCCGTCATCGACTTCAAGAAGTGGATCGACGACAACCGCCACCTCCTGCAGCCGCCCGTCAACAATCAGACGATGGCGCTCGGAGACGATTTCATCGTGCAGGTCGTCGGCGGCCCCAACCAGCGGACCGACTACCACCTCGATCCGTACGAGGAGTGGTTCTACCAGCTCGAAGGCGACATCCACGTCAATGTCATGACCGAAGACGGTCCTCAGCGCGTCGACATTCGCGAGGGTGAAACTTGGTTGCTGCCAGGAGACATTCCGCATTCGCCGCAGCGTCCCACCGCGGGCTCGATCGGCCTGGTCATCGAACGCGTCCGCAAGGAAGGCACGCTCGAGAAGTTCCAGTGGTACTGCCTCGAATGTGATCACAAGATTCACGAGGTCGAACTTCAGGTGCGCGACATCGTGGCCGACCTTCCGCCGGTGTTCGTCAAGTTCTACGAGAGCGAAGAAGCCCGCACGTGTGACAAGTGCGGCACGCTCCATCCCGGCAAGGGCTGAGCTATGAGCAACCTGATCGACATCCACACCCACTACGTGCCCAACGGGTGGCCGGATCTGACCGAAGACGCGGGGCCGCAAGCGCCGTGGCTGAAGGTCGAGTCGGAAACCGAAGCAATGATCATGATGGGCACCAAGGAGTTCCGTCGCATCCAGTCCGATGCCTGGGACGCCGAGGTGCGGCTTCGGGACATGGATGCCGACGGCGTGCAGAAGCAGGTCGTCTCACCTACTCCGGCGTTCTTCAACTACGGCCGGAGCGGTGAGCAGGCAAGTCGCATTGCACGGATCTTCAACGACCTCGCACTCGAGATCGTGGAGCCGGCGAAGGATCGGTTGATTCCCTTCTGCCAGGTGCCTCTGCAAGACACCGACGCAGCGTGCCGTGAGTTGGAGCGGTGCATCGCGAACGGGCACCGCGGTGTCGAGATCGGCAATCATGTCGGCGATCTGGACCTCGACAGCGAGGGCGTGGTGACGTTCCTGCAGCACTGCGCGTCGCTGGACGTGCCGGTATTCGTGCACCCGTGGGACATGGCCAACTCTCCGCGCCTCGATCGCTGGATGGCGCAGTGGCTCACTGCGATGCCGGCCGAAACGCACCTGTCGATACTCGCACTGATTCTCGGTGGGGTGTTCGACAAGATCGACGATCGTCTCAAGATCGGATTTGCGCACGGTGGTGGATCTTTCGCGTTCTGGTTGGGACGGATGGAAAACGCCTGGCACGGCCGCAACGATATCATCGGTACGTCGCAGTTCCCGCCTTCGCACTACCTGGGAAGGTTCTACGTGGATTCCGTCGTCTTCGACGAGCGCGCGCTGCGACTGTTGGTGGACACGGTGGGGGTGGACCGTGTGATGGTGGGTAGTGATTACCCGTACCCCTTGGGGGAGCGTCCGGTCGGTGAGGTGGTTCGCAAGAGTGAGTTCTTGGACGATACTGCGCGCCAACTGATTTCGCGGGGGAATGCCGAACGCTTCCTGGGTCTCGTCTGAGGCCCCGGCTATACCTTTTCCGGTATGGCGGACGGTGAATTCGGCATTTGTGAGTCATGTCTCGAGCGAGCACAATTCCAAACACAACGATCGACGACGCTCGTGATACCGACAATCCCGAAGACGGGGTCGGTGACTACAGACTTCATCGTCCGCCTGCCCCATCCAATCGATAGGTTCCGCGATGTCAGACAAGATATCCAACAGCACTACGAGCGACGGAAAGCCGTTGCCGGAGAAAGCGGCCCGTAGCCGAGTTGCCATGGCAACCCTGGCCGGCACAACTCTCGAATGGTACGACTTCTTTCTCTACGGCACAGCTGCCGCGTTGATCTTCAACAAACAATTCTTCCCGAGCCTGAGCCCCACGGCCGGCACGCTGGCTGCCTTCAGCACCTTCGCCGTCGGGTTCATTGCACGGCCGGTGGGTGGACTCGTGTTCGGGCACTTCGGTGACCGGATCGGGCGCAAGGCCACGCTCGTGGTCTCATTGGTGATGATGGGCGTCGGGTCCACACTCATCGGCCTCATCCCGAACTACGACTCCATCGGTTTCTGGGCGCCCGTCCTCCTGGTGGCGATGCGCGTCGTTCAGGGCATCGGTCTGGGCGGTGAAGGCGCCGGTGCGACACTCATGTCGATGGAGCACGCGCCGGCAGGGCAGAAGAATCTGTACGCAGGTTTCCCGCAGATGGGCACGCCCGCCGGACTGGTTCTCGCCAACGGCATCTTCCTGACGACCAACGCCGTGATGTCGGACTCGGCATTCGCTTCGTGGGGTTGGCGAATCCCGTTCCTGCTCAGCTTCGTTCTGGTGGCGATCGGTCTGGTGATTCGCCTGCGCGTCACCGAGTCGCCGTCTTTCGCCGGGATCATGGAGAAGGGCGAAATAGTCCGCTTCCCGCTGCGTGAGTCGCTCAAGGTCGGCTTCCCCCGTTTGTCTCTCACGCTCGCCGCGTGCTTGGCGAACTCCGCCGTGGCGTACGCCTTCATGGTGTTCACCCTGTCGTACGGAACTCAACATCTGGGCTACGACAAGCAATTCCTGGTGCTCAGCGTGACCGCGGCAGCAGTCCTGTGGTTCCTTTCCATCCCGTTCTGGACAAAGATCGCCGACAAGTACGGGCGTCGGCACATGTTCATCGGCGGATCAGCTGCAATCCTGTTGTGGTGCATCGTGTTCTTCCCGCTGCTCAACACCGAGAACAAAATGGTCGCCGTCATCGCGTTCCTGGGCATGGGCCTGATCGTTCCGGTCACACATTGTGTCCAGGGCAGCATCATCGCCGATACCTTCCCGGCCAAGGTCCGCTACTCCGGTTCGTCTCTGATCCTTCAGAGTGGTGCGATTCTCGGCGGTGGACTGGCGCCGATGATCGCCACCGCACTGTTGGACGCCACCGGGTCTTCGGTAGGCGTCACCTGGTACCTCGCCTCGATATGCACTATCAGCCTGGTCGGCGCCATCGCACTGTTCAAAATTGTCCCCGATTCGTCGCGGGGCTTGGAGCACGAGGAGATTCGCGTCTCCGAAAACGCCTGAGTACTGGATTGATACGACATCGGCCCGTTCCCCCGCGCGGGGAACGGGCCGATCGGCGTTTCACGGTCGCATGAGCTCAGCTGCAAAGGACTCCAGCGTCGCGATCAGGGCCTGCGCGGACGGACTCGACGTGCGAGTCGCCGACGAGGTGATGCCGACGCTGTGCCCGATCGGATCGAGTGTGATGGACAGGGTGGTCAAGCGCGCGTCGTCGCGGGGGATGAGGCTCGGTAGTACCGCGATCATGTCGGTCTCGACCAGTAGCTGACGCACGGTGAGGAAAGAGGTTGCCTCGACCCGATTTTCGGGCAACGGCAAGCCGTTGCGGGCGAAGAACTCCTCGAGTTCGCGGCGGAGCACTGTCTCGACCCCGGGAAGGATCCAGGGGAAGCCGCGTAGTTCTTCGAGTTGGACGTCCTCGCGGTGAGCGAGCGGGTGATCTACGCGGGTGACGAGTTCGACGGATTCGGCGTAGAGGTTCCGTCTTGTCGCGGTGTCATCGGTAGGTGAGGTGAGCCGGCCGACGATCAGGTCGATTCGGCCCGCTTCCAGATCGGTGAGCAACTGCTCTGGCGTACCTTCGCGCACGACGACGGTGAGCAACGGGTGGTGAACCTTCAGGCGCGCGATAGCGCCGGGAAGCAGCACGTTGGATCCGGCGAGATGTGTTCCCACGATGACGGTTCCGCGATTGGCGTCGGCAAGTTCGACGACGTGTCGCCCGGCTTCGGTCAGCTGCGCGATCACGGCCCGTGCATGAGTTGTGAAGGCCTCGCCGAAAATGGTCGGGGTGATGCCGCGTGGGCCGCGGTCGAAGAGCGAGACGCCGAGAATGGACTCGATGTCGTGCAGACTGCGGGTCGCGACGGGTTGCGTGATGTGAAGTGCGGCAGCGGCGCCGACCACACTGCCCTGACGGCTCAATGCGTCGACGAGCAGGAGATGGCGGAGTTTGAGTCGCCCGTCGAGGAGCTTGGGCATGTCCATGGAGCAATCCTAGACGGGATTTCTCCGGGTGGGTAGGCGCCCGAAGTTGCTCAGGAGAAGGTGATTCCGATCGATTGGGACGAGGCGTACTTCTCCCAGGTTTCGCTGCTGTCCGGACTTCCCGTGTGCGCAAACGATGTCCAGTGCCGGCGTATCCGACGGCCCAGTGCGTCGATGCTCTGCCAGTCGCTGCTGCCCAGCATCGGTGAGCTCTTCCAGGACTGCTCGGTTCCCAACATGAAGGGTAGTTCTATGCAGTGAGTTGCTCCGAAGACGTCGTCCGTCGGTGCCCAGTCGAAGCGGTACGTGTACACCGACGCGCCGGCCGCTGTGAAGGTCTCGGCCAGCTCCATTGCCGGTTCGGCAAACATGTTCTGTGTCAGTGCCTTTTCGGCGACGTGTTCGGGATCGGGTACTCCCGCTAGGTCGCGCACGAAAGCAGATCCCTCGTCTCGGGTGTATCCCACGATGACGTCAGGCGCTGTTTCGAAAGTTCGGATCACCGGTTCCAGTTCGGAGATCGGCGCGAAGGGCGGTTGCACGACATTGGGGGACCGCCGGCTGAACTCGACAGCCGTGCCGCGGAATGCGTCGAGAATGTGGGAGAGCGGCGCGGTCCGAGGATCTCCGTCGAGCAGTCGGGCAAACGTCTCCCCGTTCTCGATCGCGGCAGCCTGCGGGAAGTTGAGGTCCGGCCGTGGGGTGCTCTGCAGAATTGCTCGATGGAACAGGGTTCGAGAGTTGTTACTGCTCAACAGATTCACAATGGAATGGGCGCCGGCCGACTGCCCGAATACGGTGACCGAGTCGGGGTCGCCGCCGAATGCCTCGATGTTCTCGCGCACCCACTCGAGCGCCGCGATCTGATCGTGTACCCCGAGATTGCCTTCGCTGACGCCGTCGAGGAGGAGGTATCCGAGCACGCCGACGCGATAGTTGACCGACACCACGACGACGTCGCCCTCGGCTGACAAAGCGCCGCCGTCGTACCAGGGGAGTGAGCCGCCGCCACTGGAGTACCCGCCACCGTGAAGCCACACCATCACCGGGCGATGACCGGTCAGCGACGGGGTTGTGACGGTGACGGTGAAGCTGTCCTCGCTGTGCTCCGGTTCGGGGAGCGGTGGCCCCATGATGCGTTCGAGTCGTGAAGGTGGTTGGGGGAAGACCGTTCCAAGCGCTGTGGCGTCGAAGACGTCGGAGAACGGTTCCACCGGTCGAGGCTTCTCGAAGCGCGGTGCGCTGGCGTAGGGGATCGCACCGAAGTAGTAGGAACCGTCACGCTTTCGGCCGCGGACCTTCCCCGAAGGGGTGGAGGCGATCACCGTCTCGAACGAGGGCATGGGTTCCTTTCTTCTTGTGCATGCTTTTTCGAGCATGCCAGGTGGATGCCGCGGCACAAATGCCTTTGTGGTCGCGCGGTATGCGTTACGGCGTGAGTGCCTGTACCAGTCGATCTTCGAGTCGCGTCGTCACTCGGCTGTATACGGAACCGTCGTCCAGTGCCCGGGACATGACGATCGCCCCTTGGATCCCGGCCACGGCTTCTTCGGCGAGTCCGATGGAATCTTCGGCACCGACGAGTGCCGCCTCGAGAGCCGCTGTCCATTCGTCGAAGTATGTTCGGACCCTGGCGCCGAAGCGGTTTCGCTCTTCACCGAGTGCAAATGCGCCGAACAGGCAAATGCGTTGCCCTGACCGAAAGTAGTCGCCCGCGGTAGCGAACATGCTCTGGATGCGCTGCCTCGGTGGAACCGATTCTGCTCGAAGAGGTTCGAAGACTTCGGCGCGAAACCATCCGTCGACCTCGTCGAGTACGGCCTCGGCCATCTCTTCCTTCCCGCGCGGAAAGAAGTTGTAGAGACTGCCTTTGCCCAAACCGGTGTGTTCGGTGATCACGGCCAGGCTTGCTCCGTCGAACCCGTAGGTTCGAAACACGTTCGCGAGAGTGGGAATCGTGTCCGAGCGTTCAGCTACCTGTCTGGCCATGGATTCATCCTTTCATCACAGACCCAACTCGCTCAGGCCCGGATGATCGTGCGGGCGTGGTCCGGTCGGATCCCAGAAGAACTTTCGCTCGGACTCCTCGATGGGAACGTCGTTGATGCTGGCATGACGGTGGTGCATGAGTCCGTCGGCGTCGAATTCCCAGTTCTCGTTGCCGTAGGAGCGGAACCACTGCCCGTCGTGATCGTGCCACTCGTACGCGAATCGCACTGCGATGCGGTCGTCGCTGTGTGCCCACAACTCTTTGATCAACCGGTAGTCCAGTTCGCGGGTCCACTTCTCGGTCAGAAGTTCGACGATCCCGGATCGGCCGGTGACGAACGTCGACCGATTACGCCACCAACTGTCCGGCGTGTAGGCCAGCGACACCTTGTGCGGATCGCGTGAGTTCCATCCGTCCTCGGCGAGGCGGACCTTCTGGACGGCAGTTTCGTGAGTGAAGGGCGGAATCGGTGCTCGGACGGTCATTGCGGGGCCTCTCGATCAGATATGTACCTATCGGTACAGACTTTACCGATAGGTACAACAAGAGTCCAGTGAACGACTTCGGCCGCCCCCACCGAAGCGGGAGCGGCCGAAAGAGTCGAACAGGAAGAGCTAGCGCGCGCGACGAGCGAGGCGCTCGGAATCCGAGATCAGGACGCTCTTGCCTTCGAGGCGAAGCCATCCGCGGTGTGCGAAATCGGCGAGCGCCTTGTTGACGGTCTCGCGGGAAGCGCCGACGAGCTGGGCGATCTCTTCCTGCGTGAGGTCGTGAGTGACGCGCAGGGCGCCACCTTCCTGAGTGCCGAAGCGCTGCGCGAGCTGCAGGAGCGCCTTGGCGACACGGCCGGGAACGTCCGTGAAGATCAGGTCGGCCAGGGTGTTGTTGGTACGACGCAGACGGCGGGCGAGAACGCGCAGAAGCTGCTCGGCGATCTCGGGGCGCTGCTGGATCCATGCCTTGAGAGCGTCGCGGTCCATGCTCACGGCGCGAACCTCGGTGACGGTCGTAGCCGTCGAGGTGCGGGGGCCGGGGTCGAAGATGGACAGTTCGCCGAACATGTCGGACGGGCCCATGATCGTCAGCAGGTTCTCGCGACCGTCGGGTGAGCGTCGACCGATCTTCACCTTGCCGGACACGATGATGTACAGGCGGTCACCGGGTTCACCTTCGTTGAAGATGACATGTCCACGGGGGAAGTCGACGGGCTGCAGCTGCTTTGTCAGCGCCGCTACCGCTGAGGGCTCGACTCCTTGGAAGATGCCGGCTCTTGCCAGGACGTCGTCCACGTGCGCTCCTTGTTGGGATTTGTTCGTTTGTGGTGTCATTTTTGCGCTATCTATCTTTGTACCCGCGCTGCGCACAAACCGTCGTACACAGGCTCAGCCCTCATGAGTGAGACACTGTGTCCAATGCAATCTGTGTTCAATGCAACAGGTACGGCATCGAAGTCTACGTCCCGTTAGCTCGCGACGAGTGATTGATGCCACGTAAGAGCCGAAAATTCTTCCGGAATCCGCTGCGGTGACTACTTTGTATGGCCGTCAACTTGCCCGTTGTGTCCGGATTTCGCCCAGGCTGGCGCTCTCGGGAGCCTCCGACTGACGGCCCTTACGCTTCCGGTGGAAGCGGGCGAACGCATGGGGAAACCCATCGCTTGCCAGGCGGGCGACGTCGTCGTGACTTGCCTGGTCGAGGAAGTCTTCTACTTCATGCTCTTGGACCGAGAGCCGACGCAATCGCCCTTCGACTCGTTCCATCGCCAGGGCAAAGAGCATAAGCAGTAGCGGAAAGAGAATTACTGCGAGTCCTTGCATAGGGGGAAGTAAACACGTCGAAGGTCTCAGAATCGACACGACGGAGTCTCCACTCATGTCGTATCCGTACAGTTGTCTGAGTGCAGACCACCCCGACAGGCAGTTCAGAGCAGCGGAAGAAACCGCGTTCGGGGGGTGCGCGGAAGGAAGAATCACACCTCGGATTGGTACGCCGGGCGCGTCGGATGAATCGTGAGCTCGCTGTGGCTTTCCCACACGTGTACTGCGAACTCGACTTCACGACTCCGTTGGAACTGGCAGTGGCGACAATCCTGTCGGCGCAATGCACCGACGTCCGCGTCAACATGGTCACGCCGGCACTCTTCGCCCGTTATCCCGACGCAAAGGCATACGCGGAAGCCGATCGGACCGAACTCGAGGAGTACATCCGCTCCACCGGCTTCTACCGGAACAAGACGACGTCGCTGATCGGACTCGGTCAGGCGCTACTCGAACGCCACGACGGGCAGGTCCCGAACAAGCTCGAAGATCTGGTGAAACTCCCAGGCATCGGACGCAAGACCGCGAACGTCGTGCTGGGCAATGCCTTCGACATTCCGGGAATCACCGTCGACACCCACTTCGGTCGGCTCGTGCGTCGGTGGAAGTGGACCGAGGAAGAAGATGCCGTCAAGGTGGAACACGCCGTCGGGGCACTGATCGAACGTAAGGAATGGACTCTGCTCTCGCATCGCGTGATCTTTCACGGCCGACGGGTCTGCCACGCGCGCAAGCCCGCATGCGGTGTGTGTGTTCTGGCCAAGGACTGCCCGTCGTACGGTCTCGGCCCGACCGACAAAACCGAGGCCGCGGCCCTGGTGAAAGGCCCCGAGACCGATCATCTGCTCGCCCTGGCAGGGTTGTGATCGCCGATGACAAGTGCTGGAAGATGGTCTCTCGCTGCGCTCGTGGTCGTCGCGGCTCTCGTCGTGGCGATCTGGCCGCGCGGGGGAGACGACACGACGCCCACCTCGACGGGCCCGTCCTCGTCCGCGTATCAGCCGCCGACGTTCACTCCGTCGTCGGAATCGCTCGATCAACTCCGTAGCCAGGCGGCTCTGGCCTCCTGCCCGACTCCGACCGGCGAAGCGCCGGCCGGCTCGGCTCTCGCCGGAATCACCCTCGACTGCGTCTCCGACGGAGCGCCCGTCGACCTTGCCGCAGCGGTGGGCGGAAAGCCGACTCTGCTCAATCTGTGGGCGTACTGGTGCGCGCCATGCGCCGAAGAGCTTCCGTACCTTCAGGAATTCGCGGAGCGCGCCGACGGCAGCATCAACGTGATGACCGTGCATTCGGATCCGAATCAGGAGAACGCTTTGACGCGACTCATCGACTACTCGGTGCGTTTGCCCGGCGTCCAGGACGGTGACGGCAAGGTACGGATCGCAGTGGGCGCACCGCCGGTGCTGCCGGTGTCGGTGCTCGTGCGCGCGGATGGAACAGTCGCCAAGGTCTTGCCCCAACCCTTCCGCAGTGCGGACGAGATCGCCGCCGCTGCGGCGCAATATCTGGGAGTCGTCGTATGAGCACACCGGTTCCCGAGTGGTTGCGCGCTGTCGCCAGCACCCAGCCCACCGATCCCCATCGGATCAACCCAGTCCTCGAGCGTCGCGCGCCGCGCGGCACCGTGACGCGTCCGGCCGCGGTGCTCGTGCTCTTCGGCGGACCGCGTGAGGCAGACCCTCTCGCCGTCGGCGGCTTGCCGGAGGGCGCAGACGTCCTGCTGACCCAACGGGCGTCGACGATGCGTCAGCACAGCGGACAGGTCGCATTCCCGGGCGGTGCCGCCGATCCGGGCGACGACGGCCCCGTCGGCACCGCGCTGCGTGAAGCTCAGGAAGAGACCGGGCTCGATCCGAGCGGAGTTCAGCCGCTCACCGTGCTGCCGGAGATCTTCATCCCGCCGTCGGGTTTCGACGTGACGCCGGTGCTCGGCTACTGGGAGCAGCCGACGACGGTGGGCATTCAGGACGAGGGCGAGGTCGGACGGGTGGCCAGGGTGCCGCTGCGCACGTTGCTCGACCCCGACAACCGGTTTCAGGTTCGCCATCCCCTCGGATACCAGGGCCCGGCGTTCCGCGCCGACGGCATGCTGGTCTGGGGGTTCACAGCAGGAATCCTCGCGGCGCTGTTCACGGTGTCGGGCTGGGAGATTCCGTGGAACTACGAGGACGTGAGAGACCTGGACACAGCGCTGTCCGAGTTCGGTGAAGGTGTCGAGGATTCGGCGGTGCCGCGATGACAGGTTCTCGTTGGGTGGACATCGCCATCGTTCTGGTCGCCCTCATCGCGGCCACGTCCGGATGGCGTCAGGGCGCGGTGGCGTCGGCGCTGGCGTTCGTCGGCGTGATCCTCGGCGCCGTCGCCGGGATTCTGTTGGCGCCGCACCTGCTCGTGCACGTCACCGAAGGCAAGCTGCGCATCCTCGCGGGCATCTCGCTGATCGTGGTGTTGGTCATCATCGGCGAAGTCGCCGGCATGGTGCTCGGACGCGCGGCGCGCAGCGGAATGCACAGTCCGACGGCGCGATCCGTCGACAGCGTCATCGGTGCGGGTCTACAGGCGGTGGCCGTCGTGGTCGCGGCGTGGTTGCTCGCGATTCCGCTCACTTCTTCGTCGCAGCCGAATATTGCCGCCGCTGTTCGTGGTTCGGATGTTCTCGCCAGCGTGGACGAACTGGCGCCGCAGTGGCTGCGCCGCATCCCGACGGAGTTTTCGGCGTTGCTCGACACCTCCGGTCTGCCGGACGTCATCGGCCCGTTCGGGCGTACGCCCATCACCGAGGTCGAAGCACCCGACGCGAGCGTTCTGGCCAGTCCGTTGGCGGCGCAGTTGCGTCCGAGTATTCTACGCATCAACGGCGTCGCACCGAGTTGCCAGCGCGCGCTCGAGGGATCCGGATTCATCGTCGCCCCCGAACGCGTCATGACCAACGCACACGTGGTTGCCGGAACCGAGAGCATCACGGTGGACACCATGGAGGGCGCGCTGCCCGCGCAGGTGGTTCTCTTCGACTCCGCCGTGGACATCGCGATTCTGGCGGTTCCCGGATTGGACGCGCCGGTGCTGCCGTTCGCTCCGGAGCAGGCTCGGACCGGTGACAACGCGTTGGTGCTCGGCTACCCCGGCGGTGGTCCGTACACGGCCAGCGCAGCCCGCGTTCGTGAGGTCCTCAACCTGAACGGGCCGGACATCTACAAGGCCGGAACCACCCAGCGTGAGGTCTACACCGTCCGCGGATCCATCCGGCAGGGCAACTCGGGTGGACCGATGGTCGACGATCAGGGGCGGGTCCTCGGCGTCGTGTTCGGTGCTGCCGTCGACGACAGTGACACCGGATTCGTCCTCACCGCGCAGGAAGTCTCGCGCCAGTTGAACGCGGCTGCCTCGGCATCGACGCCCGTACCGACGGGCGCGTGCATCCTGTAGCGGTCACTTCTCCGTAAGGAGGAAGTCCCCGAGTTCGCGATTGACGCGCTCGGGGGCTTCCTGATGCGCGTAATGACCGACTCCGGCAATGGTGCGCAGTTTCTCGCCGGGAGCCCAGTGCTTGTCGCGACGCACGGTACGGGTGAGCACGTACGGGTCGAGTTCGCCGTGAATCTGGACGATCGGAATGCGAAGAACCTGATCCATCAAACGCATGAAACGTCGGCCCTCGGGGCGGAGCTGGCTGCGGAAGGCCCAACGCTGGTACTCCAACGTGGAATGCGCGACGCCCGGGATCCGGATCGCGGACCGCATCTTGCTCATGACGTCTGCGAATTCGGGTTGCTGCGGCCAGGTGGGGCCCGACCGCGAGCGAACCAGACGCTCCACTTCGGCGCCGTTGTCGGCCGTCAACCGACGTTCCGGGCGTAGCGGTACCTGATAGGCCAGGAACGAGGGCAAAAGCGCGCGGCGCTGATAGGGGTCGCGGACGACTGCTTTCTTGAGCGCCATCGGGTGTGGAGACGAGATCAGCGCTATCGACCGCACCAGGCGTGGATGCAGGAGTGCGGTCGCCCAGCACACCAACCCGCCGTCGGCATGACCGATCAGCGTGGCCTTGCCGTAACCCATCGCACGAATGAGGCCGGCTACGTCACCGGCGAGCGTCCAACCGTCGTAGCCACGAGGGGGCTTGTCGGAATCGCCGTACCCACGAAGGTCCATTGCGACGACGCGGAAGCCCTGCTCGGACAGTGCCGTCAATTGATGGCGCCAGGACCACCAGAAGTCGGCGAATCCGTGCAGAAGCACCACCAACGGAGCATCCGGCTCCGCGTCGCCTACCTCGACGACGTGAAACCGGATGCCGTTGGCGTGAATGTCCCGGTGAATCCAGGGGCCGTCGAACCTGACGGTGGATGGATCTGGGGCTGCCACTTTCGATCAGACTCGCTACCGGCGCGCGTTGAAATCGACCGACGGCTTTGCGTCGTCATGGCTGCCGGGGATGACGTTCTTGGCCTGCTTGAGAGATTCGATCGTCTTCTCCGGAGCCCTCAGCTTGCGCACGCGCAGATAACCGAGCAGCGCCAGAATCGCGGTGGTCACCACCATGATCAGGAAGACGATGAGGAACGCCAGCCAGCGCGGCACCCAGGTGTCGAGCATCTCGGCCAGGAAGAAAAAGAAGAAGAACGAGCTGAACAGCAGAACCGTGAAGGCCAGGATGAAGAAGACGCTGCCCTGCAGACCCTTCTTGACCTCGCCCGTCACCTCGGCCTTGGCAAGTTCGACCTCGGCGCGCACGAGGGTGGAGACCTGTGCGGTCGCGTCCTTGACGAGGGCCCCGATGGTGGCCTCGCCCGGCGTGCGGGCGTCCACATCGGTGAGAGGGATGGACGAGACCGTGTTCGGTACTCCATCTCCGGTGAAGCGCTGGCTCTCTCCGTTGGTCAAGCTCACTTGTCGACCTCTCCAGGTAGTTCTCTCGCGTCCGTGGCAATGGCGGTGGAAGCGTCGTCTCGAGCCGCATGAACTCGTCCACGTCGCCACAGCAGCGCTGATCCGATCAGCGATGCCACCAACGATGTCACGAGAACTGCGGCCTTCGCTATCTCGGCCTCGCTGCCATCGCCGACCCCGTCCAATGCGAGGTCTGCTACAAGCAGGCTAACGGTGAACCCGATGCCACCGAGAACTGAGAGGGCGAACATGTCTCTCAATTCCAGTGTCTTGGGCTTGGTGGCTATGCCCAATTTGATCGCGAGCAGGGAAATTCCGAAGATTCCGACGGTCTTTCCGACCAGAAGGCCGACGACAACCGATTGCCCGACGGGGTCGGTGAAAATGTCGCCGAGTACCGCGGCGTTGATCGGAACACCGGAGGCGAACAGTGCGAAGACGGGGACGCAGAAGCCTGCGGAGTACGGCTGAATGCGGTGCTCGAGGCGGCTGCCCGGCGCGTACTCCTCGTCCGGATCGCGCCTGACACGGGTGAGTAGGCCGAGCGCGACGCCCGCGAGTGTGGCGTGTATCCCCGCTTCGTGCATCGCGTACCAGGTCAGTAGTGCCAGCGGGACGTAGAGGAACGGCGTCGTGATGCGCTTGTGCTGGGCGTAGGCGTAGACAGCGAGGGCTGCGGCCGCGGTCAGCAGCCACAACATCGCGAGGGAGCCGGTGAACAATACGGCGATGAGGATGATGGCGAGCAGATCGTCGACGACGGCCAGGCTGAGCAGGAAGACTCGGGCGCTTGCGGGGATCTTCGATCCGGTGAGAGCGAGCACGCCGAGGGCAAAAGCGATGTCCGTCGCGACGGGAATGGCCCAGCCCTTGTCCATGCCGGGCGTGCCGAAACCGATGGACGCCGCGATGATCGCGGGGACCAGGACGCCGCCGCACGCCGCGATGATCGGGAGCATCGCGGCTTTGCGGTCCGCGAGTTCGCCGACCACCAGTTCACGTTTGAGTTCGAGGCCGGCGACGAAGAAGAAGACGGCAAGCAGTCCGTCCTGCGCCCACGTGCCCAAGCTGAGGTCGAGATGGAGTGCGGACGGACCGATCTGGAAGTCACGTAGTGCGATGTAGCTCTCACCGAAAGGAGAGTTCACCCAGATCAGAGCGAGGGCGGCAGCGATCAGGAGGATCGATCCGCCCACCGTTTCGGTGCGGAGGTAGCGGGACAGTTCGGAACGCAGGGTGGAGATCACGCGTGGGGACGACCTTTGTTCGTGCAACCGAATTCGGATGCAACAGACATGAACGTGATCGACGTTGTGACGCATCGAATGCACGTGCCGACCAGACTTCCCGGCTCACCTTTACGGAATTTTATCGCGGATTGCCCGCTGAGCCGAATTCGCGAACCGAATTTGCGTCGGAAAACCCCGCGGGTGTTCAATTCCTACTGATTGGGACACTATCCCACCAATTGGACATCTTTCGTATAACGGCGCAGGAGCATGTTTTGAGCACGTCAGTCAGTGAGAATCCACCCAAGCCGGAGGGCGGCGACGCAGATACCGTCGCCGGAGTGCCGCGCAGCCGAATCGTGGTCGCCAGCATGGTGGGTACGTCCATCGAGTTCTACGACTTCTACATCTATGCAACAGCGGCAGTATCGGTGTTCCCGCACCTGTTCTTCCCGAAGGGCAACGACACCACCGCGCTTCTCGCGTCGTTGGCGACGTTCGGACTCGCGTTCGTCGCCCGTCCCCTCGGTTCGATTCTCTTCGGACACTTCGGTGACCGCGTCGGACGCAAGGCAACTCTGGTCGGCTCGTTGCTGACGATGGGCATAGCGACCTTCCTCATCGGACTACTGCCGACCTATCACCAGATCGGACTGCTGGCCCCGGCGTTGTTGGCGCTCATGCGTTTCTGCCAGGGTCTCGGGCTCGGCGGCGAATGGTCGGGTGCGGCGCTGCTCGCGACCGAGACAGCCAAGGAAGGCAAGCGGGCCTGGGCGGCGATGTGGCCGCAACTCGGTGCGCCCATCGGCTTCTTCATGGCCAACGGACTGTTCCTGATCATCACGTTGTTCATGAACCACGACAATTCCAGCCCGGACCTCGAGGGTGCCTTCCTGAGCTGGGGATGGCGAATTCCGTTCCTGCTCAGCGCAATCATGGTGATGATCGGCCTGTACGTCCGGCTCAAGCTCGAAGAAACCCCGGTGTTCGCGCGTGCAGTCGAGCGCGGCGAGAAGGTCAAGACTCCGGTGGCCGAGGTGTTCAAGACCAGTTGGCGTCAGCTGATCATCGGTACGTTCGTGATGCTCGCGACGTACACGCTGTTCTACATCATGACCACCTGGGTTCTCAGTCACGGAACCGGCAAGACGCCGGCCGACGGTGGAACCGGTGCGGGCTTCAAGTACACCGATTTCCTTGTCCTGCAGTTGATCGCAGTCGTGTTCTTCGCTGCCGCCGTGCCGGTCTCGGGTTGGCTCGCCGACCGTTACGGGCGTCGTATCACCTTGCTGATCATCACCGGTCTGATCATGGTGTTCGGCTTGACCTTCGGTGTCTTCCTCGAACCGGACGGAATGAACGACGGTCGCATGTTGGCGTTCCTCATCGTGGGCATGCTGCTCATGGGCCTGACCTTCGGCCCGATGAGTGCCGTTCTCCCGGAACTCTTCCCGACCAACGTCCGCTACACGGGCTCGGGAATCGCGTACAACACGGCCAGCATTCTGGGCGCAGCGGTGGCGCCGTTCATCGCCGTCTACCTCGCGAAGAACTACGGCGTCGGTTGGGTCGGCATCTATCTTCTCGTAGCGGCGACGCTGACTTTTGTCGCGCTGCTGGTCATGCGTGAGACGAAGGGTGAGTCGCTCGACGATGTAGGGGCATAGCCCCCTGCTGTGCGCCTTTATTAACCCCCGGCGGTTAATAAAGGCGCACAGCAGTTGTCAGGGAAGCTGAGCAGGCAGGACATGCTCACCGGTCTTGTCGGTGCTCAAGGCCAGGGAGCTGATGTACTGCTTCTCGCCGTTCGGACCGGGCACGTTCGACGCGAGCATGTCGGGACGCTCGAATTCGATTCCGCTGACGCAGCACAGAAGCGTTTCACCGGAGGGGTTCCCGTACTCGTCGAACATCGGCAGATCGATGCCGTCGTCGGTGCGTCGTAGGTAGTACTTTCCCTTGGTGGCGACGGCCAGGACCGGCGGCATCACCAGCGCGATGACGATTGCGACGATCGGGGAGAACGGCTTGATCGCCGAACCGAAAGCACCGAAGAACACCAGGATCGAAATGCCCGCGGCCAGCAGCATCGACACGAAGCCGACGGGGTTGACGTCGTAGAGCATCCCGCGTCGGAACTCGGGGACTTTCGGGGAGAGCTTCAACCAGTACTTGTTGATCGCGATGTCCGAGGCGACGACCACGACCCAGGCGATACCGCAGTTGGCGTAGAAGCCCAGGATCGTGTTGAGGAAGTCGAACATGTTGGCTTCCATCAAGATCAGTGCGATCGCCAGGTTGACCAGAACGAAGACCATGCGTCCGGGGTAGGTCTTGGTGACGCGGGTGTACGAGTTGGTCCAGGCCAGTGAGCCGGAGTACGCGTTGGTGACGTTGATCTTGATCTGGCTGATGACAACGAGGATCACGGCCAGCGTCATGGCCAGCCAGTGCGGCATCATGTCCTGGTAGATCTCGAGGAACTGGTGCACGGGTTGGTTGGCGATCGAAGATCCGTCGACGACGTTCGCGATGATGTACACAGC
>NZ_BAAILK010000047.1:0-30174 GCF_054589475.1 Rhodococcus sp. no. 34 | reverse complement strand
GCTTGAACGCGCCGAAGATGACCCAGCCGGGCCCCGCGAGAATTACTGCAGCCCACCAACGGCGGGTGTTTTCCGGCGTCTTGGGCGGCATGAAGCGTAGGTAGTCGATCTGCTCGGCGATCTGTGCGATCAGCGACAAGCAGACACCCGCGGCCAGCATCACCGATCCGAAGTTGACGCCCTTGCCGTTTGCGCCGTCCTCACCGCCGAAGGCGAAGAACGCGCTCACCGAATCAGGGTGCTTGAACAGCAGATACAGGAACGGCAGCACCATCATGACGAGCCACAGAGGCGTCGTCCACACTTGGAGCTTTGCCAGAGCCTTCATTCCGTAGATGACCAGTGGAATGACCATCAGGGTCGAGACCGCGTAGCCGATCGAGAGTGGGATCCCGAGCCCCAGTTTCAAACCCTGGGCCATGATGGAACCTTCGAGCGCGAAGAAGATGAAGGTGAACGTCGCGAAGATGACGTTGGTGACCACCGAGCCGTAGTAGCCGAAACCGCTTCCGCGAGTGATCAAATCGAGGTCGATATTGTATCGCGCGGCATAGTAGGCAAGTGGGAAGCCGGTCGCCATGATGACGACGGCAAACACGGCGATGCCCAGCAATGCGTTACCGGTGCCGTACGAGATGCCGATGTTGGCGCCGATCGAGAAGTCTGCGAGATACGCGATTCCGCCGAGCGCGGAGGTCGCGACGACGCCGGTTCCCCATTTGCGGTAGCTGCGTGGCGCAAATCGGAGGGTGTAGTCCTCCAAAGTCTCCTTCAGTGCGGCATTCTCACCGAGATCTGCCCTGTCCGGTGCGCCGGCGGACACCTGCTCGTTCACTGCTGTCATGACGTCACTTCCCCTGGGTGCCTGTGCATGTGCACTTTGTGGTGCAGGCACCCAACCTAGGGAGGTGGCGTTACGCGGACATGTTTGAAATGTGTCGCCCACGTTGCGGATTCGATCCGCAACGTGAGCGAGCACTCATGGGACTTTCTTTACCTGTATCTGATCACCAACTGCCCGCGCCTGCAAGGCGAGTGGTTGCGTCCCGACCGGCCGAAGGTCGAGAACGGCGGCGGCCACTGGGTCGGCCAAGACGTTCCGGATGGTCCGGCGCAGGCCACGTGCTCCGTACACCGGGTCGAACCCGCGCCGTTGCAACAGGGCGACGGCGCTGTCCTCCACCTCGACGTCGATGCCTCTCCTGGCCAACCGAGTCGTGATCAGGTCGATCTCGAGACGGGTCACTTGTTCCGCGGTCTGTTCGTCGAACTCGTCGAGGATCACGGTTTCGTCGATGCGGTTGAAGAATTCGGGGTCGAAGAACTTCTCCAACGCGCGTTGCACCAGATGATGACCATGGCGCGGTCGATCGATCCGGACGCGATCGGCGAGCTGCCGCAGGTGGGATCGCCGACGTTCTGCCACCGCAGCAGAGCCGAGATTCGAGGTCAGGAACACGTAGCTGTTGCGGAACGAGATCTTCTGCTGACCGTTCGCCAACCGGAGTTCGCCGTTGTCGAGGACCTGCAGGAGCGCACGCAGCACGGTGGGGTCGGCCTTCTCCACTTCGTCGAACAGGACGATTCCGGGGGTGTACGGATCGCCCTCGACGGTGTTCTTGTCGAACAGCGTGAAGGACTCCTTGCTACCGGCATATCCAGGTGGAGCCCCGGAGAATGACGCCGCATAATGCTCTTGCGCAAGAGCATTCATGTCGATGCGGCACAGATCATCGGGTCCTGACCGTAGTTCTGCGGCCACGCGCCGCACCAATTCCGTCTTGCCGACGCCGGTCGGGCCAACGAGAAGGATGTTGGCGAGCGGACGCGTCGGATCCGTGGCACCGACATGCGCGATCGAAATCGCACGAACCACTGCGTCGACGGCGGCCTGTTGTCCGACGATCTTGGAACTCAGGGCTTTCGAGAGCTTGCGAGCGTCGAAGGCCCCGACCGGTACGGGTTCGGTTCGTTCCTCGGCCGGCGGTGGTGCTGCTGCACTGTTCCGGTCATGGAGCATGTCGGTGATATAAGGCACAGTGAGATCCTTACGCTTCGATTGTCTTCTCGACCGGCAGGTTTCCGACGCGACAATCCGCTACACCCACTGTGTCTCGGGTGATGGCCTCGACGCGTTCCTGAGCCTTCTGGGCGTCGGTGACCCACAGCTTGTAGAACTCGAACGGGCAGTCCGCGACGCCCTTGTCTCCGTCACCTGCTGCGTGGACACCGGAGTAGCCGCGATGGAGGAGTTTGAAGATGTGGTTCTGGGACTGATCGTTCTCGCGTGCGTCGCGAATGGCTGAGACGGAAAGCTGCGCGTACTGGATTCCGTATTCTTCTTCGCCGGTTTCACCCAGCGTCCGGCCGTCGAATCCGATGATCGCGGAGTGTCCGAAGTAGGAGTAGACGCCGTCGAATCCGGCCGCATTGGCAACTGCCACATAACAATTGTTGGCCCAGGCCATTGCCTTGGACATCATCACCTGCTGGTCCTTGGCGGGGTACATGTATCCCTGGCAACGGACGATCAGTTCTGCACCCTTCATCGCGCAGTCGCGCCAGATCTCCGGGTAGTTGCCGTCGTCGCAGATGATGAGCGAGATCTTCAGCCCCTTCGGGCCTTCGGTGACATACGTCGTGTCTCCCGGGTACCACCCTTCGATGGGGCACCAGGGCAGGATCTTTCGGTACCTCTGAACGATCTCGCCCTTGTTGTCGATGAGGATCAACGTGTTGTACGGGGGCTTGTTCGGGTGGTCTTCGTGCTGTTCGCCGGTGATGGAGAAGATTCCCCACGTGTCGGCTTCGCGGCACGCTGCGGAGAAGATCGCGGTCTCGTCGCCCGGGATGGTGGCTGCTGTCGCGTACATCTCCTCCTCGTTGTACATGATTCCCTGCGTGGAGTATTCGGGGAAGACCACCAGATCCATTCCGGGGAGGCCGGTCTTCATGCCGATCATCATGTCGGCGATCTTGCGCGCGTTCTCGAGGACGCCGGCGCGATCGTGCAGGCGGGGCATCTTGTAGTTGACCACTGCTACGCCGACTGTGTCGTTGCTCGAGGAGATGTCACCGTGTCGCATTGTCTTTCACTCCTTGGTTGTGTCGATCAGTTGAAGACTGGACGGGATTGGGGTACTGCGGTTTTGGGTGCAGCGAGGATCTTGGCCAGGCCCAGGAGCACCAGAAGTGCTCCGGCCCAACCGGCCGCGACGGCGGGTGTGGTGTGGAAGTTGTCGGTGAGGATCAGAAATGCGGGAACCGTGCACGTGGGCTGGCTCAGAAGGACCGCTGCCCAGCCGGTGAAGCGACTGAGATTCTCGCGGCCGAGCCCGAGTACCAGGAAGAACAGCGTCCACAGCGCTGCCCATGCGAGCCAGATGACCCCGAAGACGGGGTCGTTGCTCACTGTGAAAGAGAGGAAGGAGTACACGAGCGCGGCGCACGCGACGAACAGCGAGAACCACCCGATTCCTTCCGGCTCGAAGCCGGCGAGATTGCTGATGCCCACGTAGAGATAGGTGAATCCGAACAGGTAGAGCCCTGAGGCCGCCAGGACGGCACTCGAATCTCCCTGTGCCTGAATCAACAAAACGGTGGGGACGACGCATTGAAGTGCGCCGACGAAGAGGTTGAGGACCGAGGCGGATCGAACGGGAACTGTGCCGAGCAGCATCAGTCCGTTGACGAAGAGGACGGCTCCCACGTAAAGCAAACCAACACTGCCCATCGGGCACCTCCGGTTACTTTCGGGACGGGTTACTTTCAAATGAAATGATTCCAAATGAAACTAAGTGATGCGCGCCACAGAAGTCAAGAGGTGGATCTCAGGGGAAGGTTTCAGAGGGTGGCGATGATCGAGAAGTCGAGTCCGTCGGCGACGGCCAGCTGAATCTTCTGTCGTGCCACGCGATCGCGAAACTCGACGGTTCCGCGAGGTCCGTCGTACGCGGCACCCTCGACGACGGCGTCCAGGTCACGCGGATGTGTGCTGTCGGCGCGTCGAACCAGGGCCGAAAGGGTATGTATCCCTTCGTAACACGATTCGGCGGCATTGTTCAGCGCCGGAGCGTGCGCGCCGTGCAGTGCAACGTAGCGCCCGAGAAGATCCATGGAGTTGCCGTCGACCATCGAACGGAAGTACGCGGCGGAGGCAAACAGGTTGCGGGTTGCCCTCGGCCCGCTCGCGAGCAGCATGTTCTCTTCCATCAACGGGCTGAACCGGATCATCGACTCGTCGAGGCCGCGGCGGGCGAAGGCGCGGTTGAAATCGACGGCGTCCTGGCCGACGAGGAGCATGATCACGCCGTCGCAACCGGAGTTCGAGACGGTCTCGACCAACTGCTTCATGTTTCCGCGCCCCAGGTCGACAAACGAACCGCCGACAAGGCTGAGATCGAGTTCGGTGGCGAATTGCCTCACGGCTCCGAGAGAGCTGTGCGGCCAAATATAGTCGTCTCCGACGACAAACCACTTACGCGCTCCGACGTTGTCGCGCAGCCACTTCAGCGCCGGCGCGATCTGCTGCCGTGGTGTTTCGCCGGAGCAGTAGATGCCGGATCTGACCTCGCCGCCCTCGTAGAGCGAGGTGTACGAGTACGGAATGCGGTCCGCGACCACGGGTGCGAGTGCGTGGCGGACCGAGGAGATGTGCCAACCGCTGACGGCGTCGATGTCGCCGGCGTCGAGTAGTTGTTGCACGCGGGCGGCGACGACGCTCGGCGAAGCGCCGCCGTCGATCACTTCGATCTGGACTTCGCGTCCCAGTACGCCACCGGAGTTGTTGAGGTCGCGGGCGGCCAATTCGCTGATTGCTTCGCAGGAGGGGCCGAACAGTCCGGCCGGCCCCTGAAGGGGAAGCACCATGCCCAGGCGCCACACCGCGCTGCGCGCGCGTTCGAGCGCGCCGGTAGCGCTCATGCGTCGCCGCCGGAATCGGGAGTCAGCGGCCTGGCCTGGGTTACTATCATTTCATTTGAAAGTATTGCCCGAGAAGTGTGAACTGCGCAACAGCGGGGGAGCGATCAGTGGGAAAAAGTGACTCCGGAATTCTTGATGCGTCGCTGACGACTGCGCTGGTCCGAGCAGCTCGAATGGCCGCGGCAGCGGCGGAGAAGGCGCTGGCGGCAGAGAATCTCACTCTTGATCACTGGATGACGCTCGAAGCCCTGGCGTCGACCGAGGGGCTGACGATGGCTGAGCTGCGCGATCGAACGGGAACACCGGCTCCGACGCTGACGCGAGTTGCGGACAAGTTGGTCTCGCTGGCGCTTATCTACCGCGAGGTCGGTGAGGACGATCGCCGGAAGGTACGCGTGTTTCTCTCCTCGCGCGGAAAGTCCTTGCACAAGCGGGTTGCCGCAGACATTCGCGTAGCCGAGGAGTCCTGGCTGACGCCGAAAGAGGAAGTGAAGTTGCGAGAGGGGCTTCGCCCCTGTGTGCCTTTCCGGTAGTGGGGACTACCAAAAAGGCGCACAGGGGCCGAAGGCCCTACTTGCCGCGGATGGCGTCGAATACCTTGGGGTCGACCAGGGTCGAGGTGTCTCCGAGGTCGCGGCCTTCGGCGACGTCGCGCAGGAGGCGGCGCATGATCTTGCCGGACCGGGTCTTCGGCAGTTCCGGCACGATCGTGATCTGACGCGGTTTGGCGATGGGGCTGATGTCGGTGGAGACCTGAGCCTTGAGTTCGGCGATGAGGACGTCGCCGGTGTTCTCGACGCCTTCACGGAGGATGACGAACGCGACGATGCCCTGTCCGGTGGTCTCGTCGGCGGCACCGACGACGGCGGCTTCGGCGACTCCGTGATGGTTCACCAGTGCTGATTCCACTTCGGAGGTGGAGATGCGGTGACCGGAGACGTTCATGACGTCGTCGACGCGGCCGAGGACCCAGAGTGCGCCGTCGTCGTCGTACTTGGCGCCGTCACCGGCGAAGTACCAGCCTTCTTCGGCGTAGCGGGACCAGTAGGTGTCGCGGTAGCGGTCCATGTCGCCCCAGATGCCGCGGAGCATCGCCGGCCACGGCTCGTCGAGGACGAGGTAGCCGTTGCCGCCGGGGCCGAGGGGCTTGGCGTCGTCGTCGACGATCTTCGCGGAGATACCGGGCAGTGGGGCCATCGCGGATCCGGGTTTGGTGGCGGTGATACCGGGGAGTGGGGAGATCATGATCGCGCCGGTCTCGGTCTGCCACCAGGTGTCGACGATGGGTGCCTTGTTGCCGCCGATGACCTCTCGGAACCAGCGCCACGCTTCGGGGTTGATGGGCTCGCCCACAGATCCGAGGAGGCGGATCGAGGACAGGTCGTGGGCGTCGGGGATCTCGCGGCCCCACTTCATGAACGTCCGCACGAGGGTGGGTGCGGTGTAGTAGATGGAGACGCCGTACTTCTCGATGATGTCGAAGTGGCGGTGCTCGTTCGGGGAGTTGGGGGTGCCTTCGTAGACGACCTGGGTGACGCCGTTCGAGAGGGGTCCGTAGACGATGTAGGAGTGTCCGGTGACCCAGCCGATGTCGGCGGTGCACCAGTAGACGTCTTGTCCCGCTTTGTGATCGAAGACGTTGTGGTGGGTGTACGAGGCCTGGGTGAGGTAGCCGCCGGAGGTGTGGATGATGCCCTTGGGCTTTCCGGTGGTGCCGGAGGTGTAGAGAATGAACAGGGGATGCTCGGCGTCGAAGGCCTGCGCCTCGTGCTCGGGTGAGGCCTGTGCGACGGTTTCGTGCCACCACAGGTCGCGGCCGTCGGTCCAGTCGACGTCGATGCCGGTCCGGTTGACCACCAACACGTTCTGGACGGAGTCGGCTCCGGCGACGGATTCGTCGACCGCTGTTTTGATGGGTGCTGCGGCGCCGCGTCGCCACTGGCCGTCGACGGTGACGACGAGCTTGGCTTGGGCGTCGTCGATGCGCGAGCGTAGGGCGGTGGCGGAGAATCCGGCGAAGACGACCGAGTGCGTCAGGCCGAGGCGGGCGCAGGCGAGCATGGTGACGATCGCTTCGGGGATCATCGGCATGTAGATCGCGACGCGGTCACCGGCGACGAGGCCGAGGTCGGTGAAAGTGTTTGCGGCGCGGCTGACTTCGGCGAGGAGGTCGTTGTAGGTCAGGTCGCGGGAATCGCCTGGTTCGCCTTCGAAGTGAATGGCGACGCGGTCGCCGTTGCCGGCGAGGACGTGGCGGTCGACGCAGTTGTAGGCGACGTTGAGTTTTCCGCCGACGAACCACTTGGCGACGGGGGCATCGGTCCAGTCGAGGACGTCGGTCCATTTCTCGTGCCAGTGAAGGCGCTCAGCCTGATTCGCCCAGAAAGCGAGGCGGTCGGTATCTGCGGCAGCCTGCAACTCCGGTCCCGCGTTGGCGGCCGCAGCGAACTCTGCGCTCGGCGGATATGCCTGGGGGACGTCTGTTTCGGCTGCGCTTGTCATGGCTGACGGCCTTCTTTCCACTTTGATCGACACTTTTCTGACTCCGTGTGAGGGTAGTCACAAGCTCGCGTAAACGCACCGTTGCATCACGTTGCAACCCGTTGTCCTGCGACGATCGGTCGAATTGATGCGACGGGTGGTCGCTTCCGCCGACGAGTGAATGGGCGCGGACAGATTTCCCTCGGAATTGCGGACAATGGGTGCGATGCGCGCCCCGCGTCGGATGTGTCTATTGTCAAACCATTATTCGACCACAACTCGAAGTCACGTTCACTTTCAGTTGTAGGCGACACGACGCCGGCAGTTACGGCTGTCGGCAGGCCGCGAGCATGCTCGGGGTCACTTAGATGTGGAAGGAATTCCTTTGCGTATCTCACGCATAGCGACCGGCGCGGTCGCGCTCGGAATGACGGCAGTGCTGATCACGGCATGTTCGTCCGGCGATTCGTCGGGCGGATCGTCCAGCGGTGTCGTCAACGCCTGGGCGGGCGAGCCCCAGAACCCGTTGATTCCCACGAACACGAGTGAGAACCAGGGCGGCCGCGTCCTCGACTCCCTGTTCGCCGGTCTCGTTTCGTACACCGCAGACGGCGGTACGGAGAACGAGGTTGCCGAGTCCATCGAGAGCACCGACGGTCAGAACTTCACCGTCAAGCTCAAGGACGGTTGGACCTTCACGGACGGCACCCCCGTCACCGCGAAGTCGTTCGTCGACGCGTGGAACTTCGGAGCCCTCTCCACCAACGCCCAGATCCAGGCATCGTTCTTCGATCCGATCAAGGGCTACGACGAAGTTGCCGCCGAGGTTCCGACGGCACAGACGATGTCGGGTCTGAAGGTTGTGGACGACTCCACCTTCACCATCGAACTCAAGCAGCCCGAGTCGGCGTTCCCCGATCGCCTCGGTTTCACGGCGTACTACCCGCTGCCCGAGGTCGCGTTCAAGGACATGACCGCATTCGGCGAGAACCCGGTCGGCAACGGCCCGTACAAGCTCGACGGCGCCGGCGCGTGGCAGCACAACGTCCGCATCGACACGGTCGTGAACCCGGACTACAACGGCAACCGCAAGCCGAAGAACGCCGGCGTCGACTTCATCATGTACAACAGCCTCGACACGGCGTACACGGATCTCCTCGCCAACAACGTCGACGTTCTCGACCAGGTCCCGCCGAGCGCGGTCACGACCTTCGAGTCGGATCTTGCCGGTCGCACGGTCAACCAGCCGTCGGCAACCATCGAGACGTTCACGATCCCGGGGCGCCTGGCGCACTTCAGTGGTGAAGAGGGCATGCTCCGCCGTCAGGCGATCTCGATGGCGATCAACCGCGATCAGATCACGCAGCAGATCTTCAACAAGACCAGGACGCCTGCACTCGACTTCACCAGCCCCGCAATCGAGGGTTGGAACGACTCGCTGACCGGTAACGGCAACCTGAAGTTCGACCCCGAGGCAGCCAAGGCCGCTTGGGCCAAGGCCGACGCCATCGCTCCGTGGTCCGGCAGCTTCGAGATCGGATACAACTCCGACGGCGGACACCAGGAATGGGTCGACGCCACGGCGAACAGCATCCGCAACACGCTCGGCATCGACGCAAAGGGCAAGCAGTACGCCACCTTTGCGCAGATCCGCACCGAAGCCACCGACCGCACCATCCAGAGCGCGTTCCGCTCCGGCTGGCAGGGTGACTACCCGCAGCAGTACGGCTTCCTGGCGCAGAACTACCAGACCGGCGGCAGCTCCAACGACGGTGAGTACTCCAACCCCGAGTTCGACCGCCTCCTGCGCGAATCGGCCGGCCAGACGGACAAGGCGAAGGCTCAGGAACTGCTCGATCAGGCTCAGGAAGTGCTGCTCAAGGACCTGCCTGCAATTCCGACGTGGTACCGCAACGCAGCCAGTGGATGGTCGGAGAACGTTTCCAACGTGACCATCAGCTGGAACGGCATTCCGGTCTACGAAGACATCGAAAAGAACTGACGCGTAGAACGATCCGCATCTGAAACGTGAGTTCGGGGCGGCAGGCGCCCTGCCTGCCGTCCCGAACTCGTGTTCACACCGGACTGTCCGCTGACGTACACGATCATCGACAAGGAGGTGATCCGATGCTCTGGTACATCGGTCGCCGAGTGCTTCAAATGATCCCGGTTTTTCTCGGGGCCACTCTTCTGATCTACGCCATGGTCTTCCTGCTTCCCGGTGATCCGATTGCCGCGTTGGCGGGCGACAAGGCGCTCAGTCCGGCTGTGGCAGCACAGCTTCGGGAGCGCTACCACCTCGATCTCCCCTTCTATCAGCAGTACCTGCTGTACCTGAAGGGCATCTTCACGCTGGACTTCGGCACGTCGTTCTCCGGACGACCTGTCAGTGAAGTTCTGGCACAGGCATTTCCGATCACGATGAAACTTGCCTTCATGGCACTGATCGTCGAGACCGTCTTCGGTGTCGGCTTCGGCCTCATCGCCGGCCTGCGTAAGGGCGGATTCTTCGACAGCACCGTCCTGCTGTTCAGCCTCGTTCTCATCGCCATCCCGATCTTCGTGATCGGCTTCCTGGCTCAGTTCTTCATCGGCGTCAAATGGGGCATCGTCCCGCCGACGGTCGGTGGCAACACCAGCTTCAAGAATCTCCTGCTCCCCGCCCTGGTTCTGGGTTCGGTCTCGTTCGCCTACGTCCTGCGACTGACCCGAACGTCCGTGGCGGAGAACCTGAGTGCCGACTACGTGCGCACTGCCACCGCCAAGGGACTTTCCCGTGGACGAGTGGTTCGCGTGCACGTGTTGCGCAACTCGCTGATCCCCGTGGTCACGTTCCTGGGCGCCGACCTCGCAACGTTGATGGGCGGCGCCATCGTCACCGAGGGCATCTTCAACATCAACGGCGTCGGCGGCACGATCTACCAGGCCGTGACCAGAGGTGAAGCGCCGACGGTGGTTTCGTTCGTCACCATTCTCATCGTGATCTACCTGATCGCAAATCTGCTCGTCGACCTCTTGTACGCCGCGCTCGATCCGAGGATCCGCTATGTCTGAGACCGTGAAGACCGGACGCGCCGTCCGGCAAAGTCATTTCGTGGCACCGCCCGAAGTTGCGGCACCGGGGGAGACGGACGCCGTCAAACTCGATCAGGCGCCGACGAGTATGTGGACCGACGCGTGGCGCGATCTGCGCAAGCGCCCCCTGTTCATCATCTCGACGATCATCATCCTCGCGGTCATCGTCATCGCAGCGTTTCCGGGCTTGTTCACGAGTACCGATCCGCGGTTCTGCGACCTCACCTACAGCATGCAGGGACCGACCTCCGGCCACTGGTTCGGTTTCGACCGCCAGGGCTGTGACGTGTACTCGCGCACCATCTACGGTGCTCGCGCATCCGTACTCGTGGGCGTCGGCGTCACGGCGTCGGTGCTGGTGATCGGAGTGATCTTCGGTGCACTGTCCGGGTTCTACGGCGGCTGGACCGATTCGATTCTCTCCCGCGTCGCCGACATCTTCTTCGGTATCCCGCTGATCCTCGCTGCCATCGTTCTGATGCAGCTGTTCACCGATCGCACCATCTGGACCGTCGTCGGCGTCCTGGCACTCTTCGGTTGGCCGCAGATGGCACGAATTGCTCGAGGCGCGGTGATCTCGGCGAAGAACAACGACTACGTCATGGCTTCGGAAGCGTTGGGTGTCTCGAAGCTCAAGACACTGATCCGCCACGTCATCCCGAACTCGTTGGCGCCCATCATCGTGGTGGCCACCATCTCGCTCGGCACGTACATCGTCGCCGAGGCGACGCTGTCCTTCCTCGGTATCGGACTTCCGTCCACCGAGGTTTCGTGGGGCGGCGACATCAGCAACGCTCAGGTGACGCTGCGTCAGGGATCGACCATTCTGTTCTACCCGGCAACGGCTTTGGCGATCACCGTCCTCGGATTCATCATGATGGGTGACGCTCTGCGCGACGCCCTCGATCCCAAGTCGCGGAAGCGGTGAGCACGATGACCACCAAGGAAACTCTCACCTCGGAGGAAACTCCGTTGCTCGAGATTCGTGATCTCGAGGTGTCTTTCCAATCCAATTCCGGTCCGGTTCCGGCAGTTCGAGGCGTCAGCCTGACCGTCTACCCGGGTCAGACAGTCGCGATCGTCGGCGAATCGGGTTCGGGTAAGTCCACCACCGCCCACTCGATCATCAATCTGCTTCCCGGCACCGGCAAGGTGACGGCAGGCGAGATCATCTTCGACGGCAAGGACATCTCGAAGGTCTCGGAGAAGGACTTCGTCCACATCCGGGGCAGCCAGATCGGTTTGGTTCCGCAGGACCCGATGTCGAATCTGAATCCCGTGTGGAAAGTGGGCTTCCAGATCGAGGAAGCTCTGGCCGCCAACGGAATTGCCAAGGGCAAGGCAGCCAAGGTTCGGGCCGCCGAACTGCTCGAGGAGGCCGGCCTCGCCGAAGCCGAGAGCCGGTTGGGCCAGTACCCGCACGAGTTCTCGGGCGGTATGCGTCAGCGCGCACTCATCGCGATCGGGTTGTCCGCTCGTCCGAAGCTCCTGATCGCGGACGAGCCGACGTCGGCGCTCGACGTCACCGTCCAGCGTCAGATCCTCGACCACCTCGACGGTCTGACTACGGAACTCGGCACCGCCGTTCTGCTCATCACCCACGATCTGGGGTTGGCCGCCGAGCGTGCCGAGCATCTGATCGTGATGAGCAAGGGTCGTATCGTCGAATCCGGTCCGGCACTGGAGATTCTGAAGCGCCCGCAGCATCCGTACACGCAGAAGCTGGTCGCGGCTGCGCCGTCGTTGGCGTCGAAGCGGCTCAGCTCGTCGGTGGCACGCGCCGAGATTCGCGAACAGGCGGAAGAGGTCGCCGAAGCGGTGAAGGCCGAGGAAAGTACGGCAGAGTCCTTCGGCAAGGCGACCGACGACGTTCTTGTCGTCGATCATCTGACCAAGGTGTTCAAGCTGCGCAAGGGTTTCCGCAAGACCACCGACTTCACAGCCGTGAACGACGTGTCCTTCAAGGTCCGCCGCGGAACCACGACGGCGATCGTCGGGGAATCAGGTTCCGGTAAGTCGACGGTCGCGCAGATGGTCCTCGGTCTGCTCGAGCCCACCGCAGGCAACGTGGTCTTCGACGGTCAGGACGTGGCGAAACTCGGTGCGAAGGAAACATTTGCGTTCCGTCGTCGAGTGCAGCCGATCTTCCAGAACCCCTACGGCACACTCGACCCGATGTACTCGATCTACCGCACGATCGAGGAGCCGCTGCGTACCCACAAGGTCGGGACCAAAGCCGAGCGTGAGGCTCGCGTCCGCGAACTTCTCGACAAGGTGGGTCTACCGCAGTCGGTCATGCGTCGGTTCCCGAACGAACTCTCCGGTGGACAGCGTCAGCGCGTCGCCATCGCGCGAGCACTGGCCTTGCAACCGGAGGTCGTGATCTGCGACGAGGCGGTCTCCGCTCTCGACGTGCTCGTGCAGGATCAGATCTTGACCCTGCTCAACGACCTGCAGGCAGAGTTCGGGTTGACGTACCTCTTCATCACGCACGACCTGGCCGTGGTTCGTCAGATCGCGGACAACGTGTTGGTGATGTCGCGTGGCTCGATCGTCGAATCGGCACCGATCGACGACGTGTTCGGTAATCCGCAACAGGACTACACCCGCAAGTTGCTCGACGCGATACCCGGTGGGTCCATCAAGCTGGGAAGCTGACGCAACAGGTAGGTAGGCAAGTCCGCAGAGGGGCTGCAAGGGTACCGTCGTTGATCGTGACGGACCCCTTGCAGCCCCTCGTCGATCTTCCAGGCGTACGCGCCGCCGCCGATCATGCGCGCGACGCTCTGGGTGAGGTTCATCGGCACAAGACCAACCGTCGCGGTTGGCCCACCACTGCCGCCGAAGCCGCGGTTCGCGCCGCGCGAGCCTCCGCATCGCTCGCCGGAGGCACCACCGAATTGCCGGCCGAGGGCATGGCCGGTGATCCGATTCTCGCGGGTGCTCTGCGCGTGGCTCAGGCTCTCGACGGCGACAGCCTTCCGCTCATGGAGTCGACGTGGAAGCGAGCCCCACTTCAGGCTCTGGCCCGGCTGCACCTGTTGGCCGCGGCGGATCTCGTCGAGGACGCAGATCAACTGGGGCGGCCACGGTCGGATCGCGGAGTGGGGGAGCGGTTGGACGCTCTCGCCCAACTCGTTACAGGCGGAACCAGTGCACCGGCACCGATTCTGGCGGCCGTCGTACACGGAGAACTCTTGGCGCTGAGCCCGTTCGGCACCGCTGACGGCATCGTCGCCCGCGCGGCCTCGCGTCTGGTTGCGGTCTCGTCGGGACTGGATCCGCACAATCTCGGGGTCCCCGAGGTCAGTTGGCTTCGGCGGCCACAGGCGTACACGGACGGCGCGGCAGGATTCGCTTCGGGAAATCCGGCGGGCGTCGGCAGCTGGGTGATTCTGTGCTGTGGTGCTCTCGAAGCCGGTGCGCGAGAGGCGACTTCGATTGCCGACGCCGCTACCGGATAGTCCGGCAAATTGCGCCTGCCGGAACATAACGAACGGGCGGCGCTGCCGATAAATCGACTTCGCCGCCCGTCAGCACGGACTACTCGTTACCAAGCGTGCTCGGTGGGTTGTGTGGGTGGCCTCGGCGAGGGATCGCACTTTCTGAGGTCGTCCCCGCAACCTGTGCGGGGTCCTCGCTCAAATTGAACGAATCTCGCAGGCCCACAACGCTTCTGCCCTTATAGTGGCTTGTGCTCCGCGTGGGTGCCCTAGTGCCCGTGCTAGGAATTTCGGTTGGGGAAACGGTCCTTCTCTTCCGAGCCGTTCCTGGCCTTCCGTTCTTCCGTAACTCCTTTGTACCCTGTGTCCGGGCTCACAGCAAGTACCAATTTTTGTTTGTGGGCCTTGGATTTCAGCGTTTCCGGCGCAGTAGCCCGAAGGTCATGGCGCCGGCCACCAGAGCTGCGATTCCCACCGCAGCGGTAGTGGCCACCGTGGTCGTGGACTGGGCCGACAATCGGGCACGAAGTGAGACCGGATTCGAGAAAGTCAGTATGGGCCAACCGTTTACGGCCGCTTCCTTGCGCAACGCTCGATCGGGGTTGACTGCGGTCGGATGTCCGACAGCCTCGAGCATGGGTAAATCCGTCACCGAGTCGGAGTAGGCGTAACTGGCGGCGAGGTCGTAACCGTACTCCGCGGCGAGTTTTTCCATGGCTTCGACCTTGCCGGGGCCGTAGCAGTAGAAGTCCACCTCGCCGGTGTAGTGGCCGTCTTCCTCCCTCATCGACGTCGCGACGGAATGGGTGGCGCCGAGGGCGCGGGCGATCGGTGCGACGATCTCTTCACCCGAAGCAGACACGACGATGACGTCGTGTCCACGCAGCTTGTGATCTGCGATCAGATCGGCCGCCTCGGCGAAGACGAGTGGATCGACGATGTCGTGCAGAGTCTCCGCGACGACGGCCTTCACCTGTTCCACGTCCCAGCCCGCACACATCGCCGTCAGATGCTCGCGCATGCGCTCCATCTGATCGTGATCGGCGCCGGACAGTAGAAACAGGAATTGCGCATAGCTGCTCTTGAGAACCGAGCGTCGATTGATCAGACCCTGTGCGAAGAATGGCTTGCTGAACGCCAGGGTGCTCGACTTCGCGATGATCGTTTTGTCCAAATCGAAGAAAGCGGCTGTCCGCCCGGTATTCAGTCCGTTCGCAGGCTTGTCGGTCACAGGATTGAGGATAGTCCGACAGGCGATTCGTGTGCTCTTCGGCAAGCGTCCTCTTTCGGCGAAAAACAGCAGTTCAGTGCAGCTCAGGCTTGCATTTCTCGCCGATGGCGGGTGTAAGATCGTTGCTGTTCGATTCGTTCGAACTAGTTCAGCCCGACCCCCCGGGGCTGAACTCAGACGGCCCCCGCCTCCTCCCCCCATTGGCGGGGGTCGTCCTCTGTCTCAGGCCTGTTTCTCCCCAACCTCCCAGTTGTCCACAGGGTTGTTCGGCCCACTGTTTTCGGTGCCGGTGCTCGTTCAGGCTCTGCAGTCATGAACACGACGATCAGCTCTCAGGAAACCGGGGCTCCCATTCTGGTTCTCGTCGACGACGCGAAAATCCTCGCGAGCGTGCGACGCGTCGCTGCCGCGGTGGACCGCCGGCTGGACGAGGCCGAGCATCCCGTGTCCCGGCAACAGTGGAACCGGGCCTCGGCGGTGGTACTGGACGCGTCGGCGGCGCGAGATGCTCTGGCTCGTTCCCCCAAGCGAACGCGAGTGTTCCTCGTGTGCGACGGAACACCGACCGTCGACGATTGGAAGAGGGCCACCGCGATCGGAGCCGACAGCGTTCTGTCCTTGCCCGAGGAAGAGAACGCGCTGGTCGCAGTTCTGGCCGACCACGTAGACGTCAGTGGTGACGGCACCGTCGTGAGCGTGGTGGGTGGTTGTGGTGGCGGCGGAGCCTCGGCAACTGCTGCGGCAGTCGCGTTGACGTCGGCGGCACGTCACGTCCCGACGCTGTTGGTGGACGTCGACGCACTCGGTTCCGGCGCCGACGTGCTGTTGGGTATCGAGACTGCTCCCGGATTACGTTGGGGTGCACTGACCGTCGAGGGCGGGCGGTTGTCCCCGGATGCGCTGCGCGATGCACTGCCGGCGAAGGGAAAGTTTCTGAGGGTTCTGGCGAGCAGTCGCCGGGAGATCGACGGTCCGACAGTGACCGCCGTTCGCGCCGTGCTGGACGCAGGTCGCAGTTCCGGCGGGCTCGTGGTCTGCGACGTGCCACGTCATCCCAGCGAGGTAGGTCAGGCCGTGTTGGAGATGTCGGATTCGGTGCTCGTGGTGGTTCCGGCCACCGTGGCCGCATGCGTCGCGGCCGAGAAGGTCGGAGCCTGGGTGGTGCGACACAACTCCAACGTCGGTCTCGTCGTGCGTGGGCCGGCACCGGGAGGCCTACGCGGCGCCGATGTGGCAGACATGCTCGGCCTGCCCCTGACGGCCGTGATGCGCGGCCACCGATCGCTAGCGCCGATGCTCGAGCGTGGTGGCCTCGAATTGACCCGCGGTTGTCCGTTGAGTGTGGCGGCAACAGCGGTACTCGACGCCGTCGAATCCGGCGCACGCCCGCGCAGGGCTGCGGCATGAGTGCGTTGGTCACGGCCGAACTGCTCGACCGAGTTCGCGAGCGATTGACGGCGTCGTCGGTCGCCGAGCCGACGGCGGCCACCGTTGCCGATGCCGTGCGAGCCGAGTCCTCCGGCGTTCTGGCGGACACGGATCTGTTGGAGGTCGTCAGGGTGCTCCAGACGGAACTGACAGGCGCGGGGCCGCTCGAACCTCTACTGCACGAACCCGGGGTCGCCGACGTACTGGTGACCGCGCCGGATCAGGTCTGGGTGGACCGCGGGGTCGGCCTCGAAAGGTCGGGGGTCCGGTTCACCGACGAGGCAGCCGTGCGTCGACTGGCGCAGCGGTTGGCACTGTCGGCAGGTCGACGCCTCGACGACGCCCAACCGTGGGTCGACGGCCGCCTGCGGGGCGTCGGCGACGGGCACTTCGGGGTACGACTTCATGCCGTACTCGCACCCGTGGCCCAGGGTGGAACCTGCGTGTCACTGCGAGTGTTGCGGCCCGCGACCCAGGGTCTCGACGCGCTGTCCGCCCACGGCGCCGTGGAACCGGACGCGCGGGAGCTCCTCAATCGCATCATTTCTTGTCGCTTGGCTTTTCTGGTGATCGGCGGGACCGGTGCGGGAAAGACCACGTTGTTGTCCGCCATGCTCGGCGCGGTCGACCCGCGCGAGCGAATCGTCTGTGTCGAGGACGCGGCCGAACTGGCGCCGCCGCATCCGCACGTCGTCCGCCTCGTCGCCAGAGCTCCCAACGTCGAGGGCGTCGGAGAGGTGACGGTGCGCGATCTGGTTCGGCAGGCACTACGAATGCGTCCCGATCGCATCGTCGTCGGTGAGGTCCGCGGCGCAGAGGTGACTGATCTGCTCACGGCGATGAACACCGGCCACGACGGCGGCGCCGGCACCGTTCACGCCAATTCGCCCGAAGAGGTGCCGGCCAGACTCGAGGCGTTGGCGGCGCTCGGCGGGATGGATCGCCACGCGTTGCACAGTCAACTTGCCGCGGCAGTTCAAGTGATCCTGCACGTGCACAGATTGGCTGACGGATCGAGGCGTCTCGAACAGATCGGTGTCATCGACCGCGGTGCGGACGGGTATGTACGAATCGTGCAGGCGTGGCCGGACGGCGGTTCGGGTCGTGAGCGGCTCGAGCGGATGTTCCGGCTTCGCAATCGAGAGGTCGGGACGTGACGGTTTCCCTCTTGGCCTTCGCGTTGGCGGTCTCGATTGCGCCGGTGCGGGATTCACGTGCTCGGCTCGCTACGTACACCCCGAGCGTCCGCAAGCCCTCCCGGCAGATTCGGTGGCAGTTCGTCGCCGCATTTCTCGCGATTTCGGCCGCGTGGATCCTCGGAGGTCTTCCGGCAGGGTGTGCGGCTGTCGTCCTCGCCGGGACCCTGATCCTCCGTGGCCGACGCGCGAATGCAGCCGAAACCCGGGATCTCTCACAGAAGATGCTGCTCTCCGGTCTGGAGGTGCTGATCGCCGAGCTGAGCGTCGGCGCGCATCCTGCAGCGGCCAGTTCTGTTGCAGGCGAGGAATGTACCGGAGAAGTGAGTGCCGTATTCCGTTCCGCTGGGGCCAGGGCGCGTCTCGGTGGTTCTGCCGCAGCGGCCTTCGCGGTACCGGATTCGTGCATCGAGCGTGAGTTCTCCCGCATCGGATCCGTCTGGCGGGTCGCCGACCAACACGGGCTGGCACTGGCGGAACTACTCGGCGCCGTCCGGACGGACATGTTGGGACGTAGACGCTTTCGTCAGCGTACCGAGGCCGGGTTGGCGGGCGCTCGGGCGACCGCTGCGGTGTTGGCCTTTCTCCCGCTGTTGGGGATCGGTCTCGGGCAATTGATGGGTGCTTCGCCGCTGCGCGTGCTGTTCGGAGGTGGGCTCGGCGGCGTGCTCCTGGTGATCGGAACCGCTTGTGTCTCAGCTGGTCTGCTCTGGACCGACCGGATAACTGCGAAGGTCACGTCGTGAGTTGGGCATCCGTGGCGATGATGGCGTTGGCGTTCGCGATCATTCCCGCTCGTCGCGGTGCTTCGGCCAGGGCGGCAGAAATTCTCTTCGCGGACACAACAACAGAAGATTCGGTTCCAGTCCCGGACAAGCCGGATCCACTCGCAGTTGCCGCAAGTCTCGACCTTCTCGGGGCCTGCCTACGAGCGGGGCTTCCC
This sequence comes from Rhodococcus sp. no. 34, assembly GCF_054589475.1. Classification (NCBI taxonomy): domain Bacteria; kingdom Bacillati; phylum Actinomycetota; class Actinomycetes; order Mycobacteriales; family Nocardiaceae; genus Rhodococcus; species Rhodococcus sp. no. 34. The sequence continues at coordinate 11,454 of NZ_BAAILK010000047.1, read as the reverse complement.
GTCTCCGCCGCGATCACAGCGATGGCGTCGACGGCACCGAAACCGATGGCCGACTCGCTTCGTCGCGTCGCCGACCTTCTGGCGCTCGGTGCCGATCCCGACGCCGCGTGGAGCGAAGCCGCTCTCGATCCCGATACCGAGGCGCTCGCCAGAATGGCTCGGCGTTCCGCCCGTTCGGGTTCGTCGCTGTCCTCATCCATGGCCGAACTCGCCGAGCGCAGTCGAGGTGACGCCGAGGATCTTGCTGCTGCCGCAGCCGAACGCGCGGGAGTGCTGATCAGCGGTCCACTCGGGCTGTGTTTCCTGCCGGCGTTCATCGCCTTGGGCATCGTCCCGGTGGTGATCGGGCTTGCCGCGACTGTGCTCGGTAACGGCCTGCTGTGAGCCGGATCCGAGTGAAAGCTCCTGCGGCAGAAGTGCTGCCACAGGTTTCGATTGAAGGGGGAGAAATGATTTCGAAGACGTTGAGGACGGTGTCGGCCAGATTTGCGCTGTTGGTTGCCGAGGACGACGGCATGTCCACCGCGGAGTATGCGATCGGCACGATTGCGGCTGCCGCATTCGGTGCCGTCCTGTACACGGTTGTCACTGGCGACTCCATTGTCTCGGCGCTGACAGGCATCATCGACAAGGCGCTCAAGACAGCTGTGTGATGTTGTCCACGAGAGGTATTCGGCAAGCGGACGACGGCGCCGTGACGGTGGAGGCCGCGATTGCTCTGGCTTCGATCGTCACGGTGGTCGTGCTGTGTGTCGGTGGAGTCCTGGCGGTGTCGATGCAGGTTCGGTGTGTCGACGCCGCTCGTGAGGCCGCGCGGTTGGTGGCACGTGGTGATCGTGAGTCTGCGGTCGCCACGGCCCGCCGGATCGCACCCGAAGATGCGTCGATCTCGGTGGAGATCGTGGACGGTTTTGCCGTTGCCGTTGTCAGCGCCGAGAGTGCGTTGCTGCCGTTGGTCGACATTTCTTCCGAGGCGGTGGCAGCTGTGGAGTCGGGAGTGGAGGAGGGGTGAACCTACGTGACGACGAAGGTGTTGCCACGGTTCTGGCGTGCTGCGTTCTGGCAGCGATCGTGATGGTGACCGGTGGGATGCTGCATGTCGGTTCCGCAGTGGTGGCTCGGCACACGGCTCAGTCGGCCGCTGATCTTTCGGCTCTCGGCGGTGCGGGCGCCTTGGACGGCGGCGACGAGTCGGCGTGTGAGATGTCCGCGGTGATCGCGGAGCGGATGCGTACGGTGCTCGAGGAGTGCGAGGTGCAGGGGTGGGATGTATTGGTCGAGATACGCGCACCGGTGTTGTTGTCGGGCTTCGGGATCGGGGATGCGCAGGCTTACGCGCGTGCGGGTCCGGTCAGCTGATCGTGTCGATCACGGCGGTCAGAACCTTGACCGCGCCGTCTTTGTCGAGTGGGTCGTTTCCGTTGCCGCACTTGGGTGAATAGACGCAGGACGGGCAACCGTGAGCGCACTCGCAGGACAGTATGGCGTCGCGCGTCGCGGTGAGCCATCGGGACAGTTCGCTGTGCCCTCGGTCGGCGAACCCGGCGCCGCCGGCATGACCGTCGTAGACGAAGACGGTCGGGAGTCCGGTGTCCGCGTGCATCGCGGTGGACACTCCGCCGATGTCTCCGCGGTCGCAGATCGCCACCAGTGGCAGCAGGCCGATTGCGGCATGTTCGGCGGCATGCAGTGATCCGGGGAACCGTTCGGGCGGGACCCCGATTGATTCGAGGAGTTCCGGCGTGACCGTGTACATCACTGCCCTGGTGGGCAAAGTGTGTGCGGGCATGTCGAGTTCGATCGAGTCGAGGACTTCACCCGAAGTCAACCGTCGTAGGTACCCGACGACTTGATGTGTCACCTCGACCTGGACGAGAGCGACGGCGATGTCGCCGTAGTTCTTGTGCTCGAGTTGTTCGGTGATCGTGATTTCGGTGGTCTCGCGAGCCGAGGTGGTCCAGTCCGGATTCTCGGTGTGCACCAGTGCGAGTCCGACGTCGAGGTCCAGTTCGTCGACGACGTAGGTCTCGCCTTGATGGATGTGCACGGCGCCGGGATGAACTGTGGCCGGAGCGCGGCCCGCGTCGACAGTGCCCAGCATCCGGCCGGATTCACCGTCGACAATGGCCACCTGAGTTCCGATGCCGCCGCGAATGTCCAAAGAGCCGTGGGGGTTCGAATCGGCGGTGACGAACCACCCGTGCTTTCGGCGCCGGATCTTGCCTTCCTCGGACAGTCTCGTCAGAACCTCGAGAGCCCCGAACGCGTCCACCTCGGCATCGGAAAGTGGGAGTTCCATTGCAGCGCAGAGAAGTTGTGGTCCCAGGACGTACGGATTTCCGGGATCTGTCACCGTCGCCTCGACGGGTTTGTCGAGTACCGCTGACGGATGGTGAACGAGGTAGGTGTCGAGTGGATCGTCGCGGGCGATCAACACGACGAGTGAACCCTCACCGCGTCGCCCGGAGCGACCCGCTTGCTGCCAGAACGAGGCGACGGTGCCCGGGAAGCCTGCCACGACAACGGCGTCGAGGCCTGCGATGTCGACGCCGAGCTCCAGTGCGTTGGTGGTGGCTGCGCCCAGCAGTGTGCCGTCGGCGAGTGCAGCTTCCAGTTCGCGTCTGTCCTCGGCCAGATATCCGGCGCGATACGACGCGACTCGCTCGGCGAGGTCCGGGTCCACCTCGGCGAGTAGACGTTTGGTGGCCATCGCGGTCAGTTCGGCGCCGCGGCGGGAGCGGACGAAGGTGAGAGTGCGGGCGCCTTCGATCATGAGGTCGGCCATGATCCGCGCGGCTTCCGCGCCCGCGGGACGTCGTACCGGGCTACCGTTTTCGCCGGTCAATGCCTCGAGTAGCGGCGGCTCCCACAGCGCGACGGTGCGTGGGCCGTGCGGCGATCCGTCTTTCGTGACCTCGGTGCAGTGTGCGCCTATCAGCCGCGATGCCGCCGCGCCGGGATCTGCTGTGGTCGCACTCGCCAGGATGAAGGTGGGTTCGGCGCCGTAACGGGCTGCAATTCTGCGTAATCGCCGGATCACGAGCGCGACGTTGGATCCGAAGACTCCCCTGTAGGAGTGGCATTCGTCGATGATCACGTATTTCAGGTTGCGGAAGAAGTGTGCCCATCGCTGATGGGTTCTGAGCAGAGAAATGTGGATCATGTCGGGGTTGGTGAAGAGCCAGCGTGAGTTCTCACGTGCCCAAGTGCGGAGTTCCTGCGAGGTGTCGCCGTCGTACGCACTGGCGTTCGTGCTGCGAAGTTCGACGTCGAAGTCGGTGAGGGACAGCACTGCTCGCAGTTGATCCGAGCCCAGCGCTTTGGTGGGGGAGAGGTACAGGGCAGTTGCGAGCGGATCGGTCGCCATGGCCGTCAGCACCGGGAGTTGGTACGCCAGTGACTTACCCGACGCCGTACCGGTGGCCACGACCACGTGTTTTCCGGCGTAAGCGAGGTCGGCGGCCTCACTCTGGTGGATCCACGGGGACCGCACGCTGTACTCGGCGAGCGCACGTACGACGCTGGGGTGCACCCACTCCGGCCATTCGGTGAACTCGGCTACGCGAGCAGGTAACTGCGCGGTGAACATCAGTGGTTTTTCGCTTCCACTGACCCCGGCGACGACCCGATCGAGCAGCATCTGCCCGTAGGTCTCGCCAGGCTTCCCTCCCGGGGCGGGGATCGGGGAAGGTGCGTTCACGTGACTCTCCGGGCTCGGCGTTGGGGTGTGGCGGCAATCGGAAACTGTCGCTACCTGCAGTTTTGATGATACGCAACGGTCGGCGGTCTTGGTGGAACCGGGTGCTCGGCGCGCGCGCGGGAAACCACGATCGTGGGCTGTTTTTCTCGTAGCGAACTTTTAACGTTTTTAGTTCCCTTTTCGACTGTTGTGCACGCGGAGAACATGGTTGACTGACAATCGGTCGCAGCTTCTGTGTTCGTAGGCTTGAGAAAGTGCACGCTCGCAGGATCGTTGTTGCGGGCGCGGTGCTCTGCCTTTCCTGAGGGGGAAATAAAGACGTACAGCGGTCGGAACCGGCCCGGTGGACTGTAAGGGCTGTTCACCGAATCCGGTGTTAGAAAGAGAAGGAAAAGCATGGCACAGGGCACTGTGAAGTGGTTCAACGCTGAAAAGGGCTTCGGCTTCATCGCTCCCGAAGACGGTTCCGCAGACGTCTTCGTTCACTACTCCGAAATTCAGGGCAACGGCTTCCGTACCCTCGAGGAGAACCAGCGTGTGGAGTTCGAGGTCGGCCAGGGCACCAAGGGTCCCCAGGCTACCGGCGTTCGCGCGGTCTGATTTTTCCGCTCACTCGCTGAGCGATTAGTTCGGACAGTATTTGTCCCCCATCGCATCCGTGCGGTGGGGGACAAATCTTTTCGGGCTGAGCCAGTCTTTCTCTGTCCGAGGTAATGCACGCAGCTGTCCGACCACGGCCGGTCGTCTATGCCGTCAGTACCTTCGTGGCTTACGTTTCACTCTGTGAGCCAACTGTCCTTTTTCTCTGCCGAGTCGATTCCACCTGCCGTGACGGACCTCGCCGGAATGCTGGCCGGACCGGGTCAGGTCGTGACCTCGGAGGACCGCGCCCGGATCTCGATCGTCGTGGATCGGGACTGGAGAGCGCAGGCCGTTGCCGAGTTGATCGCGCAGTGCGGACTCGGGGCCGAGGTGACGCGTAGTGAAGAAGGCAGCCCATTGGTCCGCACTCAGTCGACGCCCGCACTCCTTCCGCTGTCCGTGCAGTGGACCAAGGGAGCTGTGAAGGCGGTGCCGGTCGGTTGGGTACCGAACTCCCGCCAACTCCGGGTGTGGGCCGTCGCGGCCGGCAGGCTCGAAGAAGGCGGCGAGCGATTCGTGTTCGGCCTCGACCCTCATGCCAAGGAGACGCACGCACCGCTGGCTCAGGCCTTGATGCGGGTTGGTATCGCGCCGACTCAACTGGGTAACCGGACACCGGGCCCGGGGCTCCGTGTGTCGGGAAAGAAGAGACTGACAAAGCTCGTCGAATACCTCGGTGAGGCGCCGAAACACGTCGACACCTCTGTCGCCTGGCCACACGTCTGACAGTGCTGATGCCGCGTGTCCGCCGGTGCTGATGCCGCGTGTCCGACGGAGCCCATACTGTACTGATCTGCACGAATGTCTTGCGGGTATGTCACTCTGTAAAGAGAGACACGGGGTATAACTTGCTCCACACGTCTAGTTCTGAAGATCTGCCGACGGCAGTGAACGTCCAAAGGAAGGCTCGGGCAGCAGGTGGCTAAAGCGGACAACGGCAGCGGTCAGGGAGCGTCCGGTAACCCTCGTCGCCTCGTGATCGTCGAGTCACCGACCAAGGCGCGCAAAATCGCTCCCTACCTCGGTAAGGACTACGTCGTCGAGGCATCGGTCGGTCACATTCGCGACCTCCCGCGCGGCGCAGCGGACGTTCCGGCCAAGTACAAGGGCGAGTCCTGGGCCCGTCTCGGCGTCAACGTCGATCACGACTTCGAGCCGCTCTATGTCGTGAGCCCGGAAAAGAAGGGCAAGGTCGCCGAACTCAAGTCTCTGTTGAAGGACGCCGACGAGCTCTTCCTCGCAACTGACCCCGACCGCGAGGGCGAGGCAATCGCCTGGCATCTCCTCGAGACCCTCAAGCCCAAGATTCCGGTTCGTCGAATGGTCTTCCACGAGATCACCGAGCCGGCAATCCGTGCTGCTGCCGAAGACACCCGCGAACTCGACACCGACCTCGTCGATGCTCAGGAAACCCGCCGCATCCTCGACCGTCTCTACGGTTACGAGGTCAGCCCGGTTCTCTGGAAGAAGGTCATGCCGAAGCTCTCGGCCGGCCGCGTCCAGTCGGTGGCCACTCGCGTCATCGTCCAGCGTGAACGCGAGCGCATGGCGTTCAAGTCGGCGTCGTACTGGGATATTTCCGCGACGCTCGACGCCGGTGCAGAGGCGAGCCCGCGTAGTTTCGGTGCGCGCCTGGTCTCCGTCGACGGTTCGCGTGTCGCCTCCGGTCGCGATTTCGGGGCTGACGGAAAGCTCAAGGGCAGCGCGGTCACCGTGCTCGACGAGGCGTACGCGCGTCGTCTCGCGGAAGCATTGCAGGGCGTCGACCTCACGGTTTCCTCCGCCGAGGACAAGCCGTACACCCGCAAGCCTTACCCGCCGTTCATGACGTCGACGCTCCAGCAGGAAGCCGGACGCAAACTTCGTTTCACGTCCGAGCGTGCAATGCGCATCGCACAGCGTCTGTACGAAAACGGCTACATCACCTACATGCGTACCGACTCGACGACTCTCTCGGAGTCGGCGATCGCTGCCGCTCGTGCGCAGGCCACCGAGTTGTACGGTCCGGAGTACGTCCATCCGACGCCGCGTCAGTACACCCGCAAGGTCAAGAACGCGCAGGAAGCCCACGAGGCGATCCGCCCCGCCGGCGACGTGTTCCAGACCCCGGGTCAGCTGCACTCCAAGCTCGATTCCGACGAGTTCAAGCTGTACGAACTGATCTGGCAGCGGACCGTCGCTTCGCAGATGGCCGACGCCCGCGGTACGACGTTGACGCTTCGCATCTCCGGCACGGCAGGCACCGGCGAGGACTGCACGTTCTCCGCTTCGGGTCGCACCATCGTGTTCGCCGGCTTCCTCAAGGCTTACGTCGAGAGCGTCGACGAAGAGGCCGGCGGTCAGTCCGACGACGCCGAATCCAGGCTTCCGGTGCTGGTCAAGGGTCAGGAAGTCACGGCCACCAAGCTCGATCCGGACGGACACAGCACCAACCCGCCCGCTCGCTACACAGAAGCCAGCCTGATCAAGACGCTCGAAGAACTCGGCATCGGCCGTCCTTCGACCTACTCGTCGATCATCAAGACCATTCTCGATCGCGGATACGTCTACAAGCGTGGCAGCGCGCTGGTTCCGTCCTGGGTGGCGTTTGCCGTCATCGGGCTGCTCGAGGTGCATTTCGGCCGGCTGGTCGACTTCGATTTCACGGCAGGAATGGAAGACGATCTCGACGCGATCGCCGGCGGCCGTGAGCAGCGTGGCAACTGGCTGAGCAGCTTCTACTTCGGCGGCGCGACAGGCGCAGAAGGTTCGGTCGCCCGCGAGGGCGGGCTGAAGAAGATGGTCGGTGTCAATCTCGAGGAGATCGACGCTCGCGAGGTCAACTCCATCCGTCTCTTCGACGACGCCGAGGGCCGCGAGGTTCATGTGCGCGTCGGCCGGTTCGGCCCGTATCTCGAGCGCATGGTTCAGAACCCGGACGATCCCGAAGGCGATTTGATCTCGCAGCGGGCAAATCTTCCCGATGACCTGCCACCGGACGAGCTCACTCCCGAGTACGCCGAGAAGTTGTTCTCGACGCCTCAAGAGGGCCGCAAGCTGGGCGTCGACCCGCTGACGGGCCACGAGATCGTCGCGAAGGAAGGCCGCTTCGGTCCCTACGTGACCGAGATCCTGCCCGAACCGCCGGCCGAGCCGGAACCGGACATCGTTCCCGTCACCGCTCCCGAGCCGGAAGAAATCAGCTCGGGCAGCACCAAGACTGCGGTGAAGAAGGCCGCAGCCAAGAAGGCACCCGCGAAGAAGGCTGCCAAGAAGGTCGCAGGCCCCAAGCCGCGGACGGGATCGCTGCTCAAGTCCATGGATTTGGCGACGATCACCTTGGAAGATGCGCTGCGTCTGCTGTCGCTTCCGCGCGTCGTGGGTGTCGACCCCGAATCGAAGGAAGAGATCACCGCGCAGAACGGCCGTTACGGTCCGTACCTGAAGAAGGGCACGGACTCACGCTCGCTCGCCAACGAAGAGCAGATGTTCACCGTCACGCTCGACGAGGCCCTCAAGATCTACGCCGAGCCGAAGCGTCGTGGGCGTCAGGCGTCGGCAACGCCTCCGCTGCGTGAGTTGGGCGTCGATCCGGTCAGCGAGAAGCCGATGGTGATCAAGGACGGCCGTTTCGGTCCGTACGTCACCGACGGCGAGACCAACGCCAGCCTTCGTAAGGACGACGACGTCGAATCCATTTCCGATGCTCGGGCGTCGGAGTTGCTGGCTGATCGTCGTGCGCGCGGCCCGGTCAAGAAGAAGGCAGCAGCCAAGAAGGCTCCGGCCAAGAAGGCCGCTGCCAAGAAAACAGCCGCAAAGAAGGCCCCGGCAAAGAAGGCCGCCGCCAAGAAGGCTCCGGCGAAGAAAGACTCGTAAGGCTTCGTCGGTGCCGACGGTTAGGGTTTTTGCATGAGTACTGAAGTGGCCGAACGAGGTGTGTTCGGTCGGCTGGTGGGTCAGCACGACGTCGAGCAGAGCCTGCGTGATGCTGCACTGTCGGCTCGTGGCGATTCCAGCGGCTCGGAGATGACCCACGCGTGGCTCTTCACCGGGCCACCCGGCTCTGGTCGTTCGGTGGCTGCTCTCTGCTTCGCCGCTGCCCTGCAATGCACCTCCGACGGTGCACCAGGGTGCGGTGAGTGTCATGCGTGTACGACGACGATGGGTGGAACCCATGGTGACGTACGACGGATCATCCCCGACGGCCTGAGCATCAGCGTCAAAGGCATGCGCGAGATAGTCAACATCGCTTCGCGTCGACCGACGACGGGGCGGTGGCAGGTGATCGTGGTCGAGGATGCCGATCGTTTGACCGAAGGCGCAGCCAACGCCCTCCTGAAGGTTGTCGAGGAGCCGCCGGACCGCACGGTCATCCTGCTCTGCGCGCCGACGACCGATCCGGAAGACATGTCTGTCACCCTCCGATCGCGGTGTCGGCACATGCCGTTGGTGACGCCGTCCGTCGAATCGATCGCCCAGGTACTGATCGACCGCGACGGGCTGGATCCGGAACGGGCGAGAATCGCCGCATCGATCAGCGGCGGACATGTCGGCCGGGCTCGGCGTCTCGCCACCGACGAGAGCGCGCGCGACGAGCGTCAGCGTTCGCTTCGACTTGCCGCAGACGCGATCGGGGCTTCGACGGCGTACAAGGCCGCAGAGAACTTGGTGAAGTCGATCGAGGCTGACACCAAGGCGTTCTATGCCGAACTCAAGGAACAGGAACTCGAGGAACTCAAGGTCTCCTTGGGTGGCGGTGGAACCGGCAAGGGAACAGCCGGGACTCTGCGCGGATCGGCTGGTCTGATCAAGGACCTCGAAGCGCGTCAGAAATCGCGCGACACCCGGGCCCGCCGCGACCTTCTCGACCGGACGCTGATCGACCTTGCCGGCATGTACCGGGACGCGCTCTCCTGTTCGCTGGGGTCGACGTCGACGGCGACCCATCCCGACATGGCTCGGCAGGCCGCCGAGTTGGCTGCACGAACGTCCCCGGAGGGGTTGCTCAAATGCATCGAAGCGGTGCTCGAATGCCGCGAGGCCGTCGACTTCAACGTCAAGTTGCAGTGGGCGCTCGATGCGATGGTTGCCTCCATCGGAGCCGCTTTCCGACCCCCGTTTTCGCGATCCGGGGGTTGACCAGATAGACTCGCCACCGCCGAAAGGCACGCTGCCTTAGCTCAGTCGGTAGAGCATTTCACTCGTAATGAAAAGGTCGAGAGTTCGATTCTCTCAGGCAGCTCAGCCAAGAGCCCCACACCCGGAAATCCGGATGTGGGGCTCTTGTCGTTAGTTCCCAATTCTTGCGTATGTGCGGTTTATCCTGAGTTCGGCGAACACGTGCCTGAACAGGGGAGACCTCGATGTCGGATCAGAACTGGGGACCAGGCCAAACATCGCAGAATCAGCCGCCCTACGGGCAGATGCCGCCGATGCCGCCGCAGGGTTATCAGCCGCCGACGCCCGCCTATCCGTACGCAAGCTGGATCTCTCGGGTGTTCGCGTCAATCCTCGACGGCTTTGTCGTTCCGCTCCCGGGCGTCATCCTCGCGATCATCGGGGCGGTGATCGCGTTCTCCGGATCCGAAGTGACCACATACGACGACGGCAGCGTGAGCGTTGAAGGCGGCAATCCGGTCGGCGTGATCGTCATGGTCGTCGGCATACTGGCGATCTTCTTGATCGAGGTATGGAACCTCGTCTTCAGACAAGGGAACACCGGACAGACGCTCGGCAAGAAGTGGCTGGGAATTTCGGTGATTCGGGAGTCCGACGGTGTACCGCTCGGCCCGGTGATGGCGCTGCTTCGTTGGATCATGATGGCGATCCTGGGTGGGGCATGCTTCCTCAACTATCTCTGGCCGCTCTGGGACTCGAAGCACCAGTGCTGGCACGACATGGTGGTCCGGTCGGTAGTCGTTCGCGCCCGCTAGTCGCGGCCGGGGTCTCTTACAGTGGGTGCCATGGAGTTGGAAGCGGTCACAAGTCGACGACGCTCGCTGGCCGCACCCGTCGGCGTTGCTGCAGTGGCCGTGACGGCCGCCGCGGTACTCCACTTCCGTGATCCCCACAGCGCGGGTAGTTACGGCGTTTGTCCGATGTACGCGTTGACGGGATTGTGGTGCCCGGCGTGTGGTGGCCTTCGTGCGGTCAATGACCTGACTAATCTGGATATTGGCGCCGCAGTGTCCAGCAATGCCTTGATCGTGCCGTTTATCGCGGTGTTGGTGATCGCGTGGATCGGTTGGACAGTGCGCCGTTGGAAAGGCACGCGGGATCGCATGATCGTGCTTCGGCCGACTGTGACGATCGTGGTGCTCGGAGTTCTCGTTGCATTTACGGTTGTTCGAAACACCCCGTGGGGGAGCTGGCTCGCGCCGGCGTGACGGTAAGAGGTCGACATGGCACTGCAGGTTTTTTCGCTCATCGTTCTGCTCGGCGCGCTGATCATCCTGATTCCGACGGCACGACGTGTCTTCGGCAAGAAGGACGACGAGTAGGCCTCGACAACTGGGCCCGCGCGGCACATGCTGGCGGTATGGCTGATTCATTGAAAGCCCGCGTCAAGGAAAAGTTGCTGAGGCAACTCGCCGAGGACGGTCGGCACCCGATTCAGGAAGCTGAGGGTGACGATCCGCGGTTGGTGTCGATCAACGACGATCTCGAAGCGTTGCAGCAGGCCGAGGAAGGCGATCCGATCGTCGAAGAACTGGCCGAGAGGTACTGGGTTCCGTGATGTTTACCGACCGCAGTGCTCTGACCTGGCGATTTGGTGTTGTGTTGATCTTCGCGTAACTTTGTCCAGGTCAGAGCGACACGGACACCGACTCCCACCTGCGAGGGTGAGTGACACGAGGTTGTACGAAGTGCCTGGCGAACACAATCCAGTTTTTCTTCACGGGGTTCCGGTTTGCGCCGGTGGCCAGGTTGGGATAGGCTGGAAAAGTTGCCCCGGAGCGGCGGCCATAGGGTCGTGGTGATGGTGTGTGCGTGTTCTTTGAGAACTCAACAGTGTGTCGATGAATGTCAGTGCCAAAATTTTTTTGGTACTTCGCATCCGCGAATGATCAACCGCCTCTTGGGGTTTGGTTGGTTTGTGGTGTGAGTATTTTTCGTCGGTGATTGTTCATTCT
>NZ_BAAILK010000046.1:871810-944341 GCF_054589475.1 Rhodococcus sp. no. 34 | reverse complement strand
GCTATTTAAGCTCTGCGGATGTCTTTCCGAGCAGGCGGCGTGCGACGATGAGTTGCTGAATCTGCTGCGTCCCTTCGAAGATGTCGAGAATCTTCGAGTCGCGGCCCCACTTCTCGAGCAACGGGCGCTGCGAGTAGCCGTAAGTGCCGGCCAACTCGACTGCCTTGAGCGTCACGTCGGTGCCGGTGCGGCCGGCCTTCGCCTTGGACATGGACGCTTCGAGCGAGTTCGGCTTCTTGTTGTCGGCCATCCACGCCGCGCGCAGAGACAGCAGGTACGCGGCCTCCCAGTCGGCTTCCAAACGGATGAACTCGGCTGCAGCTGCATGCTGGTTGTAGACCGGTGTGTCGTAGGAGATCTCGACACCGGCTTCGGTCAGGATGCCGCGCAGTTCTTCGAGAGCCGCGCGTCCGACGCCGACGGCCATGGCTGCAACGAGGGGCCGGGTGTTGTCGAACGTCTGCATGACGCCGGCAAAGCCCTGCTCCACGTTGACCTCCGGGCTGCCGAGGATGTTGTCCGCTGGAATGCGGCAATCCTGGAGCAGGAGTACTGCGGTGTCGGAGGCCTTGATGCCCAGCTTGTGCTCGAGGCGAGCAACGCTCAGGCCCGGTGCGTCACGCGGAACGACGAACGACTTGATGGCCGCTCGGCCCTTCGACTTGTCGACCGACGCCCACACGACGATGTGCGTCGAACGCTCACCGGCGGTGACGAAGATCTTCTCGCCGTTGAGAACCCACTCGTCGCCGTCGAGAACGGCGGTGGTGGTCACGGCGGCGGAGTCGGAACCGAAGCTCGGTTCGGTGATGGCCATCGAGGCCCACACCTTGCCGAAACGTTCGAGCTGTTCGTCGGTTGACACTGCGGCGATCGCGGCGTTGCCGAGCCCCTGGTAGGGGATCGAGAGCATGAGTCCGACGTCGCCCCAAGACGTTTCGAGCGAGTTGAGGAGCGCAGACATGTTGCCGCCGTTGGCGTTGCCACCCTTGGCGCTCGCGTCGGACCGTCCGCCGCTGGCACCGCCGATGTCTCCACCGGAATCGGAGAGGCCTTCGACCATGGCGGCCATGGTGTCGAGCTCGACGGGGTACTCGTGCTCAGCGAGATCGTACTTACGTGAAATGGGTCGGAAGATCTGCGCCGCGACCTGATGTGCCTGGTTCGCTGATGCTTTGAGCTTCTTGGGAAGTTCGAGGTTGATCATCGTGGTTCTCCTGGAAGTTCAGCGGCGTCAGATGAGGACGATGCCCTCGGCAACGCCGATGGCACGGAGGTCGCGGTACCAGCGCTCGACCGGGTGTTCCTTGGTGAACCCGTGTCCACCGAGGAGTTGCACACCGTCGAGGCCGATCTGCATGCCCTTCTCGGAAGCCAGCTTCCGGGCCAGAGCGGATTCGCGAGCGAAGGACAAGCCCTGCTCGGCGCGTGAAGCGCCCCGAAGCGTGACCAGGCGCAGTCCGTCGAGTTCGATGCCGATGTTGGCGACCATGAAGGCAACCGCCTGGCGGTGGCTGATCGGCTCGCCGAACGCTTCGCGCTCGTTGACGTACGGAATCACGTAGTCGAGAACTGCCTGGCTGGTTCCGACGGCCATGGACGCCCAACCGAGGCGAGCCAGGCGAATCGCGTCGGCGTATTCGGCCTTGCGCTGCTCGGCGTCACCGTCGCCGAGCAGTGCGGACTCCGACACCGCGACATCGGTGAGGATCAGGCGACCCAGGCCTGCGGCGCGCAGTCCCATGCTGGGATCTGCTTCGACGACGAGTCCCTTGGTGTCGGATTCGACGATGAAGAAGGACGGCTTGCCGTCGAGTTCTGCGGCGATGACGAAGAGTTCGGACGTAGCGGCGGCGGGCACCAAGCTCTTGACGCCGTTGAGCTTGTAGCCGCTGGGGGAGCGCACTGCCTTGGTCTGCAGGGCAAACGGATCGAACAGTGCGCGTGGTTCGTTGACCACCACTGCTGCGCCGGGGACCTGCTCGCCGGTGAAGGCCGGAAGGTAGGTCTTCTGCTGCGCGTCGGTGCCCCACTGCGTCAGTGCGACTGCCACACCGCTCGGTGCGAGGATCGGAAGTGCAAGTCCCATGTCTCCGTGCGCAAGTGCCTCGGCAACAAGAGAATTGGTGACTGCGCCGCGATCGGCGGCTGCTCCGTCGAGTTCTTCGGGAACGTTGATCAGCGTGATACCGAGCTCGGCCGCGCGCTTGGAGAGATCGGCGGGGGCCTGCGCTGCGCCGTCGGCGTCGTGCGCTGCGGGACGCAGGATCTCGGCCGCGAACTCGCGCACGGTCTCGACGATCATCTTCTGGTCGTCGTCGGGGGTCAGATCGAAGTAGTCGGCGTTCTTGCTCGGGTTGTCGGGCAGGCGCTTGGGTGCGCCGTTGCCCGAGACCTTCTGGAATCCTCGAGTGGCGGCACCCAGGGTTTTGAAGCCCGTCTTGGTGCCCTCGTAGGTCACGCGATCGATGGTCTGACGCAGATTGAACTTCTCGGCCAGTTCCGAACCGGTGATCTTGGTAAGCACACGCATGGCTGCGCCCATGGCGTCGCGTTTGATCGGGTTCAGGCCGACGGCGGACGTGTCGCGGGGCGCACCCTTGGCGCCGCCGCGCTGCGCGCCCGATTCGCTGCGCTGAGCGCTCTTGTCGGGGGCAACACTGTCTTGCTTGGTCATGATCACCAGCTGTTTCTCGGTGTTGGGGCGTTGGACGATCCTTATCTTACTCATCAGTAAGGTCTGTTGTCGAGAAACCGCGAAATGATGCGCGTCATAGGCTCGAGGGGTGAACCGGACAGAGGTGCCAGATCGGATACAGCGGTACGTGCGCTACACGCCGTTGGTGGTGGTCCCGTGCCTGTTGATCGCCAGCACGTATCCGGGGGAGTATCGAGTTCCCCTCACCTACTGGATTCTGTCGATGCTGTCGGCGCTCGCCTTCGCTGTCGGCCGTCGATGGCCGGTCTTCGCGTCCCTGGTCATCTCGGCGCTCGCCGTTCCGATGTTCGTCGCCGACGCCTGGGGGCTGTCCGAGCTTGTTCCGTATCTCGGGGCGGTCGCCGTCGTCGACGTCACGATGCGGGCCGAGCGTAGAGAAATGGTTGCCGTATCGGCAGCAGGATGGTGCGGTTCGGTGCTCGCGGGGATCTGGTTCGAATCTCACGAAGCGTTCTGGTCTGTCACGACGGCTGTGAAAGTGCTTGCGTACGTGGGGTTGCCACTGCTGCTCGGGCTGTATCTACGCTCGCAGCGTGAATTGGCCGCGAACAATCTTGCGCAGACCCGCGCTGCGGAGCGCAGTGCGCTCGCCCGCGAACTGCACGACCTGGTTGCGCACCACATGGCATCGATCGTCCTGAGAATCGGCGTGGCTCAACATGTCTTGGCGCCCCAGGACGAGGCCGTGCGTGAGGTCCTCGCGGATGTGCGTGGGACTGCGTCCGATGCGCTGGCCGATATCCGTCGCCTCCTGGTCGCACTTCGTGATCCTTCGCTCGGTGAGGTCGCTCTGGTCGAGCCGGATGCCGTCGAGGCGGAAATCGAGGCGGCGATAGATCGTGTGCGTGCGGCGGGTTTCGAGGTGCAGGCAGTCTTCGATGCCCAGGAGAATGTCGAGTCAGGCGCAGCCGATCTCGACGCGATCGGGAGGCTGACGTTGTTGCGGGTGATTCAGGAATCACTGACCAACGTCATGAAGCATGGCGACAAGAAGGGGCTGGTATCGGTCTCGGTCGGTCGCGAAGACAACCGGGTGCATGTCAGGGTTGTCAACGACGTCGAGGGATCGCCTCGGAGTGCAGGTCATGGCCTGGTGGGAATGCAGGAGCGTGCGGAGTTGGTCGGCGGCGAGATGACCGCGGGCACCAACAGTGACGGGAAATGGGAAGTGCACGTGAGTATTCCACTCGTTGTCTCGGGCGATGTCTCGTGATCGGCGTGCTGATCGTCGACGACCAGCGACTTGTGCGCGCCGGTTTGCGGATGCTGTGCGCGGCAGCCGAGGACATGACCGTGGCCGGTGAGGCGTCGAACGGCGTCGAGGCGGTAGCGCTCGCTGCAGAATTGGATCCCGACGTGATTCTGATGGACTTGAGAATGCCCGGGCTGGACGGGATCGGCGCCACGCAGCAGATCGTCAAGGCCGGTCGTCGAGCGCGCATCCTCGTGCTGACCACCTTCGACGACGACGATCATCTGTATCCCGCACTCGCCGCGGGGGCTTCGGGATTCTTCGTCAAGGACACCGAACCCGCCGAGTTGCTCGGTGCCATTCGGCGGATCGCCGAGGGCGAGATGGTGTTCACTCCGGAACTTCTCCGCCGCGTTGTGGATCGAGCGGTGATCGGTGGTATCGCAGACACTGCTGTGACGGAGAAGGTTTCGTTGACCGATCGCGAATCGCAGGTCCTCGCGCTGGTGGCAGAAGGGAAGAGCAATCAGGAGATCGCGGACACGCTGCATCTCGGTGTGACCACGGTGAAGACGCACGTGGCGAACCTGATGTCGAAGACCGGTTGCGACAATCGGGTTCGCCTCGCCGTGTACCACTTGCAGAACTTTCAGTGACCGGAGTGCGAACCAGACGAAGGCATCGGCATGTCCATCGGCATGTCCATCTGCATCGGAGCCGCCTTCTGTCCCGGTTCGAGGACGAGGAATTGGCCCATCATCCCTTGGTCCTCGTGCATCAGCAGGTGGCAGTGGAACATGTACGGGAACGTGGGATCGGTGTACTCGGACCACTGCAGTGCGACGCGAACCCTGCTGCCCGGTGGTGTGTAGACGGTGTCCTTGAGTCCGCGCAAGTGCGGCGGGGGAGTGCGACCGTCGACGTCGAGGATCTGGAACTGTACGTCGTGGACATGGAAATTGTGTGGCCAGTTGTCCTTGTTGGTGATCGTCCACACCTCGGTCGCGCCGACCTCGGCCTCGAAGTCGATGCGGTTCATGTCCATTCGTTGCCCGTTGATCATGTACCACTGCAGATCGAAGGTTCGGGAAACGCTTGCCTTCGACGGATCCAGACGCGGCAGTACGGCCAACTGCGCCGGGAGAGTCGACCGTGAGGCGCGGCTGGCAACGCCCCGCAGTTCGATGATGTCGAAGCGGTCGTTCATGCCGAAGTTCTCGGCGTCGGAGGAACTCACGCCACCGCCGTCCTCGATCGGGAACGACACCAGTGTGGTCGTCGCACCGGGGTCGACACGAACCACGATCTCGGCTCGTTCGCCGGGACTGAGCTGAATTCGCTTGATCGAAATAGGTGATTCGAGCAGTCCGCCGTCGGTGGCAATCAGATCGAACGTGCGGTCGTCGGGGAACCCCAGGTTGTAGAGACGGCCGGAAGAGCCGTTCAGAATGCGTAACCGGACGACCCCGGTGGTGACGTCGAGGTAGGCGTCGGAGATGCCGTTGGTGACGATCGTGTCGCCGAGCAGGCCTATGTCGGTCGGATCCGATTCGTCGAAGCTGCCGTCGGCGAGGAATCGACGATCCTGGATGATCAGCGGAACATCGTCGACACCATAGGTTTTGGGGATGTCCAACGCCCGCGTGTCGGCGTCGTCGATCAGGAACAGTCCGGCGAGGCCGCGCTGCACGTGCCGTTCGGTGGATCCGTGCGGGTGTGGGTGATACCAGAGCGTCGACGCCGACTGGCCGATCGTCCACGCCGGTTCCCAGCGTCCGCCGGCTTCGATGGTCTGGTGCGGGCCGCCGTCGTATCGGGCGGGCAGATGCATGCCGTGCCAATGGACGGTCGTGGGCTCTGCCAGTGTGTTGTCGATCGTGAATGCGACAGATTCTTCGCGTTCGGCGCGGACGGTCGGCCCCAGAATGGATCCGTTGAAACCCCAAGTGTCGGTAAGTTTTCCCGCGACGATCTCGGTGGTCCCGGCACCGGCACGAAGTGTGAAGTGGCGAACACCTGCGTCGTCGACGGTGGATTCGGCAAGCGGCGGAATCGGTAGCGGACGCGAAGTTCCGGCCACCGCCAACGTGGCGCTCTTCGCTGCCGGGTCGGCGCCGCAGCCCACCGCGAGCCCGAGGGGCGCTGCGGCCAGACCGAACAGAATCGTGCGCCTGGAAATCCGGTTCATCGTTCTCCTGGAAGTAGTGCGTGATCAACTACTTCCAGTCAACGGGCCGAGATGTCGTGCCGAATCCTGCCGACGGGCCTGTCGGAACTCCTCCCTCGGACCCTTGCGGCGGGTGGGATGTTCTGGTAGTCGGGTGGTTACCGCAGGCGGGCCAGAACGTCTTCGTGCAGCAGTCCGTTGGTGGCGACCGCGCTGCCGCCGTGCGGACCTGCGCCGCCGTCCAGATCGGTGAACGCGCCGCCGGCCTCACGGACCAATACGTCGAGCGCTGCCAGATCCCACAGGGAAACCTCGGGTTCGGCAGCAATGTCGACGGCGCCTTCGGCCACGAGGCAGTAGGAGAAGAAGTCCCCGTAACCGCGCACGCGCCAGACGTGGTCGGTGAGTTCGACGAACTGATCGCGAATTCCGCGGTCCTTCCACCCCGAGAGGCTCGAGAAGCTCAGGCTCGCTGACTCGCTGCGATCGACGGCGGATACCTGGATCGCCCGCGCATCACTGTCCCCGAAGGACGTGTGTGCACCCAAACCTGTTGCAGCCCACCATCGCCGATTCAGTGCAGGTGCGCTCACGACGCCGATGACCGGGACGCCGTCCTCGAGCAAGCTGATCAGCGTGGCCCACACCGGTACGTTGCGGACGAAGTTCTTGGTCCCGTCGATGGGGTCGACCACCCACTGTCTGCCCTCGAAGACTGCGTCGCCGCCGAATTCCTCGCCGAGTACGGAATCCGCAGGACGATGCTCACCGAGCGTCGCGCGCACTGCTCGCTCGACAGCCAGATCGGCGTCGGAGACGGGGGTGAGGTCCGGCTTGTCGTCCACTCGAAGGTCGAGGGCGCCGAAGCGGGCGCGAGTGATCGCGTCAGCCTCGTCGGCGATACGGAGGGCGAGTGCGAGGTCGGATGCGCGATCGGTCACGGGTACACAACCTACCGGCTCAATCGGGGAGGACCTCGTTCAGCTTTCCGGTTGCGACGTCGAAGACGAATCCGCGTAGGGAGGTCGTCGCGGTGACGAACGGACTGTTCTCGATGCGCTTCAACGACTGACGGACGTCCTCGTCGATGTCGGGAAACGATTCGGCAGCCCAATTTGGTTTGATGCCGATCTCGTCCTGGATGGATCGCTTGAAGTCGTCGTCGGTGAACGTCAGCATTCCGCAGTCGGTGTGGTGGATGAGGATGATCTCGGTAGTTCCCAGCAGACGCTGGCTGATGGCCAGGGATCGGATCTCGTCGTCGGTGACGACTCCACCCGCATTGCGGATGACGTGCGATTCGCCTTCCTTGATTCCCAGCACCCGATAGACGTCGATGCGGGCGTCCATGCAGGCGAGTACGGCGACGTGTTTGCTGGGTGGGAGGGGGAGCGGTCCGGTGAACTGCTCGGCGTAGGCGGCGTTGTTCTGCAGGTATTCGTCGGTGACAGTCATCGTTCCAGTAGGTTCCCTCGGAGCGAGGTTGGCAAGGCTTCCAGTCCCGGTGATCCCAATACGTGACGGGCGGCAGGGCCGAGGTCGGCACCCGGTAGCCTTGAGAACCGTGCATCCCGACGTAATTGCAGACCTGAACGCCCTCGACACCACCCTTCGCACCTGCGAATCGGTTGTGGACGTCGAGGAGCTGCGCCGACGCATCGACGAGCTCGAGCACCAGGCAGCCGACCCGGGTCTGTGGAACGACCAGGAACACGCCCAGCAGGTCACGAGCCAGCTCTCCCACGCGCAGGCCGAGCTGCGCCGGATCGTGGCACTACGCGAGCGACTCGACGAGATGCCGATCCTCTACGAACTGGCAGAAGACGAAGGCCCCGACGCGGTGGCCGACGCCGACGCCGAGCGCGCGAGCCTGCGAGACGACATCGCGGCGATGGAAGTCAAGACCATGCTCTCGGGCGAGTACGACGAGCGCGACGCGCTCATCAACATCCGCTCCGGTGCCGGCGGTATCGACGCTGCAGACTGGGCCGAGATGCTCATGCGTATGTACATCCGCTGGGCGGAGAAGCACGACTACGGCGTCGAGGTCTACGACACGTCGTACGCCGAAGAAGCCGGACTCAAGAGCGCGACGTTCGCGATCAAAGGCCCGTACACGTACGGCACGTTGTCCGTCGAGATGGGCACTCACCGGCTCGTTCGCATCAGCCCCTTCGACAACCAGGGTCGTCGTCAGACGTCGTTCGCCGAGGTCGAGGTACTGCCGGTCGTCGAGACGACCGACCACATCGAGATCAACGAGAACGACATCCGCGTCGACGTCTACCGCTCGTCCGGTCCCGGCGGCCAGTCGGTCAACACGACGGACTCCGCCGTTCGACTCACGCACATCCCGACGGGAATCGTCGTCACCTGTCAGAACGAGAAGTCGCAGCTCCAGAACAAGGTGTCGGCGATGCGCGTCCTGCAGGCCAAGCTGCTCGCGGTCAAGCGTCAGGAAGAGCGCGCCGAGATGGATGCGCTCAAGGGCGACAGCGGCAGCTCGTGGGGCAACCAGATGCGCTCCTATGTTCTGCATCCGTACCAGATGGTCAAGGACCTGCGTACCGAGTACGAGGTCAACAACCCGTCGGCAGTGCTCGACGGCGACATCGACGGGTTCCTCGAGGCCGGCATCCGCTGGCGCATGAGCGAGAACCAGTCCGCATAGCGTTCGGATACCGAAAGGCACGATGACTTTACTTCGACCTGGGCAGAACCTGCTCGATTGGCTTCAAACCACCGGTTTGTCCGTCCTCATGACCGTGCTCGGGGCGATGATTCTCGCCCGGTTGGTCAGTTGGGGCGGCAACAAGGTCACCGACCAGATCGACTCCAACTATCAGTTGGGCGATGCGCTGGTTCGTTCCGAGGCGACCAAGCATCGTCACTCGGTAGCGCAGGTCATCACCTGGGTGGTCATCACGTTCATCTACGTGATCGCGACGCTGAAGGTTCTCGACCAACTGAACCTGCCGATCGGAAGTCTCGTCGCGCCGGCGACCGTTCTCGGTGCGGCGCTCGGTTTCGGTGCACAGCGCGTCGTGCAGGACATTCTTGCCGGTTTCTTCATCATCACCGAACGTCAGTACGGCTTCGGTGACACCGTGCGACTTGCGATCACCGGTTCCTCCGACGACGCCGAGGGTGTCATCGAGGACGTGACCCTGCGCGTGACGCGGATGCGGAACTCCGACGGCGAGGTCATCACCGTTCCCAACGGCCAGATCGTGAAAGCGACCAACCTGTCCAAGGATTGGGCACGCGCCGTCATCGACGTTCCGGTTCCGGCGACCGCCGATCTCACCCGGGTCAACGAGGTGCTTCGCCAGGTCGGAGTCGACGCGATGGCCGACCGCGGACTCAAGAAACTGCTGCTCGACGAGCCCACGGTCATGGGCGTCGAAAGCCTGGAGGTCGATCAGGTCAACGTGCGGATGGTCGCGCGCACACTCCCTGGCAAACAGTTCCAGGTCGGACGCGCTCTTCGCGTCCGCGTCGCCGCAGCACTGCGACGTCAGGGGATCACGGTGTCACCGGATCTGCACACCGTACGGACCGAGGAGGCGAGCGAATGACCGATCAGGAACCGCGCCGCGGACTCGACCGACTGTTTCACCTGGACTGGCTCCCGTCCCGGATTTTCGGCGGCCGGATGCGAACCTCTACCTTCATTCTCATCGTGGCGTGGATATTGACGTATCTGTTGCATACGTATCTCAATCCTGAGGACCCGACCGCAGTGACACCACCGCCCAGCGTGGACACGTCGCAGACCGAGCCTTACGTCGCGCCCTCGGTCAAACCGTCGACGACGACCCCCGTGCCGTCCTCGACCGAGCCGACGACTACGTCCGAGACCCAGTCTCCGGAATCGAGCACGGGCAGCTCAGGTTCTCCGACGCCGACTTCGGGTCCCGCGCCTGCGCCGGGCAACGCCGAACAGTCCGCGACCACGGTGCCGACCACTCCGGCGACGACGACCGTTCCCCAACCTGGCGCGGCGATGCAGGCACCGACGTCTGTGCCGCAGTCACCCGCGACCACCGGTACCGGATAAGGACGAGGGTGCTCGCGCGTGGCGCCAAGGTCACCGTTAGATAACGGCTAGACTGGCTAGTTGTGATCAGCATGAAGAATGTGTCGAAGTCCTACAAGGCCTCCACCAGGCCGGCGCTCGACAAGGTCAGTGTGGAGGTGGAGAAGGGGGAGTTCGTCTTCCTCATCGGCCCCTCCGGCTCCGGCAAGTCGACGTTCATGCGGTTGCTGCTCAAGATGGAGTCGCCCACGTCCGGCGACATCGAGGTCGCGGATTTCCACGTCAACAAGTTGGCGGCCCGCCGCGTGCCGAAGCTTCGCCAGAGCATGGGCTGTGTGTTCCAGGACTTCCGCTTGCTTCAGCAGAAGACGGTCTCCGAGAACGTGGCCTTTGCGTTGGAAGTCATCGGCAAGCCCCGCAACGTCATCGCGCGCACTGTGCCCGAGGTTCTCGACATGGTCGGTCTGGCCGGCAAAGCCGATCGACTGCCCACCGAACTTTCCGGCGGTGAGCAGCAGCGCGTCGCCATCGCCCGCGCATTCGTGAACCGCCCTCTCGTGCTGCTCGCCGACGAGCCCACCGGCAACCTGGACCCCGAAACGAGCCAGGACATCATGCTGCTGCTCGAGCGGATCAACCGCACCGGCACCACCGTCGTGATGGCGACCCACGATCACCACATCGTCGACTCCATGCGTCGACGCGTCATCGAACTCGATCTCGGCAAGGTGACCAGAGACGAAGCGCGGGGTGTGTACGGCGTCGGCAGGTAGCGCCGACTACGACCACACGTCCCGTACGCCCACCGGTTGTCGTGAAACAACCGGCCTCTCGAAAAGGAATCGGATTCCCCGATGCGCGCCAGCTTTATTTTCAGCGAAGTCCTGACCGGCCTACGCCGCAACATCACGATGACCATCGCCATGATCTTGACGACGGCGATCTCCCTCGGACTCTTCGGCGGCGGTCTGCTGGTCGTGCAGATGGCAGGCAAGACCCAGCAGATCTTCCTCGAACGCGTCGAGGTGCAGATCTTCCTGACCGACGACATCTCTTCGGCCGATCCCGGTTGCGAGCAGGAGATCTGCAGTTCGTTGCGCAAGGAACTCGAGCAGACTCCGTCCGTCGTCGCGGTTCAGTACCTCAACCGCGAAGACGCCGTGAAGGACGCCACCGAGCGCGTGTTCAAGGATCAGCCAGAACTGGCAGCCCTGGTGAGCCCGGACAGCTTCCCGGCGTCGTTCAAGGTCAAGCTCAGTGACCCGGAGCGGTTCGGCGTCATCAACGACACCTTCGGTTCGAGGCCCGGCGTCGAGAGTGTGCTCAATCAGCGCGAGTTGGTGGACCGACTGTTCAGCGTGCTCGGTGGAGTGCGCAACGCAGCGTTCGCGATCGCGATCGTCCAGGCGATAGCGGCCATCCTGCTCATCGCCAACATGGTCCAGATCGCCGCGTTCACGCGTCGTACCGAGGTCAACATCATGCGGTTGGTCGGCGCGACGCGTTGGTACACCCAGCTTCCGTTCCTCCTCGAAGCCGTCGTGGCGGCCTTGATCGGTGCGGTGCTCGCCATTGCCGGACTGTTCACGGCGAAGAACGTCTTCATCGACGGGGTCCTGTCCGACGTCTACGAAGCAAACATCGTGGCGCGGATATCCAACAGTGACGTGCTGTTCGTCTCGCCGATCCTCGTACTTGCCGGTGTCGGAATGGCCGCGGTGACGGCGTACGTGACACTGCGTCTGTACGTCCGCGAATAATCGGTTTGCACGAGCTTCTATGCTGGAACAGCAAGAACCATTCGACAGCAAGACAGCGGACTGAGAGGCCCGGACAGTGAAGGAAAAGGGCCGCAAGGTCATTGCAACCAATCGCAAAGCACGCCACAACTACACGATCATCGACACCTACGAGGCCGGCATCGCTCTCGTCGGGACCGAGGTCAAGAGTCTGCGTGAAGGCAAGGCGTCGCTCGTCGACGCGTTCGCCACGGTGGACAACGGCGAAGTGTGGTTGCGCTCGTTGCACATTCCGGAGTACACGCAAGGCACGTGGAACAACCATTCGCCACGTCGTACCCGAAAGCTCCTGCTGCACAAGCGTGAGATCGAGCACCTCGTCGGCAAGACCCGCGAGGGAAACCAGACGCTGGTCCCGCTGTCGATGTACTTCAACGACGGCAAGGTCAAGGTCGAACTCGCACTGGCAAAGGGTAAGCAGGACTACGACAAGCGCCAGGACATGGCCAAGCGCACCGCCGAGCGCGAGGTGACCCGCGAGCTCGGTCGTCGTATCAAGGGCATGCGCTGACCTCCATCCTGCTTGCCCTCGTGGCGGCAGTTGCCTACGGAGTCAGCGACTTCGTCGGGGGAGTTGCGTCACGACGAGTTGCCGCACTGCGTGTGGTGATCGTCTCGTATCCACTCTCGCTCGTCATCGTTCTGATCGCAGCACCTTTCGTATCCGGGACGCTGACGCCGAACGGTCTGATCTGGGGTGCGATCGCGGGCGTCACGAGTGGTCTGGCGGTCTGGTGGTTCTATCTCGCGCTGGCAACCGGCCCCATGTCGGTGGTCTCGCCGCTGACAGCTGTTCTGGTGGCGGGCATTCCGGTGCTCGTCGGCTTCGCTTTCGGTGAGCGGCCGGGGTTGATCGCGTACCTGGGTATTGCCGTCGCGCTGGTCGCCGTCGTCCTGGTCAGCCGCGAGTCGCCTGACGACACCGCGGGTGAGGTTGCCGGCGGAATCACCCTCCGCTTCACCAGACAAGTGGCTCTTCTGACCGTCGGAAGCGGTGGCGCATTTGCACTCTCGTTCATCGCACTTCACCAGATCGGCGAGGGCAGCGGGCTGTGGGCGTTGGCCGTATCTCGAGGTGCCGCGACCGTCGTGGTGTGGTTGGTCGCGCTGGCGGCCGGTCACTTCGTTCTCCCACGAGGCGAGCCACTCAAGCTCGCGGTGTACGTCAGCGTCCTCGACGTCGTCGCGAACGGGACGATGATCTACGCCTTCCAAGGCGGAATGCTCTCACTGGTCAGCGTGATCGGTTCGCTGTATCCGGCTGCGACGGTTCTGCTCGCCATGGTGATGCTGGGCGAGCGGGTAAGCCGCGTGCAACAAGCGGGAATGCTGTTGGCGCTGGCGGCAGTCGGCATGATTGCCGTCGCGGGCGCCTAGATTTTTTCGAGTTCCAGCGTTTTCAGTTCCAGCGTTTCAGCCGCGTCTGTCGGCCGGCGCTGCGCGTAGGTGAACCCGCTCGCCTTGTTTTCCGAAGAGGCTGATCGCCTCGGCCGGCCGTCCGTCGGCAGCACTGATGCGGTGCGGGATGTGCGTGTCGAACTCGGCGGCCTCGCCTGCCCCCATGATGAAATCCCGGTCGCCGAGTTGGAGCCGAATGCGCCCGGACAGAACGTAGACCCACTCGTAGCCCTCGTGGGATCCCGGTTCGCGATCGTCGTCGGTGGGCGAGATGATCATCTTGTAGGCCTGGAGGTTGCCGGGTTGACTGGTCAGCGGAATGACCGTCATGCATCCGACCGTTCGAGGTTCTTCTCGAACGCGGGGGTCCTTGATCTTGCTGTTCACCAGGTCGTCCAACGGGACGCCGTGTGCCTTGGCAATCGGCAGCAGAAGCTCCAAGTTGGCTCGGCGAGTACCGGATTCGAGTCTCGAGAGTGTGCTGACGCTGATGTCGGTGGTCTCCGACAGGTCGGCCAGGGTCATGTCGGACTGCTGGCGCAACGCACGCAGGCGAGGGCCGATGCCGGCTAGAACGGCTTCGACCGATGTTTCGGTCATGAATCTATTTTGCCAAAGTGGCAACAGTGTTTGTCAAGAATGCGATCTCTTGTCATTCTGGATTCATGACGCAGAACTCATTCGACGTAGCAGTAATCGGAGCCGGCGCGGCAGGGCTGAACGCCGCACTCATCCTTGGTCAGGCACGCAGGTCCGTGATCGTCTTCGACAACGGATCACCACGGAACGCGGCCGCCGACCACATGAACGGATTCCTCTCCCGTGACGGCATGAACCCGGCAGAATTGTTGACCATCGGCCGAGGTGAGGTCCGCAAATTCGGCGGCGAGTTCCATGACGGCACCGTTGTCTCCGTGACACGGGACGGCGAGAAGTTCTCGGTAGAACTGGCTGACGGCAGCAAGATTCAGGTGCGCAAGGTGCTTGTTTCGACGGGTCTGACGGACCGCCTACCGGTAGAACTCGAAGTCTTCGGCGAGCGTTGGGGACGCGATGTGTTGCACTGCCCGTACTGCCACGGGTACGGCGTGCGTGATCAGCCGCTCGGCGTGATCGCCAAGAGCGCGGAATTTGCGATGCACCAGGCGCTCATGGTTCGCCAGTGGTCCGATGACGTGGTTCTCTTCCTCCATCGAATCACCGAACTGAGTTCCGAAGATCGGGAAAAGCTTGCAGCTCGCGATATTTCGATCGTCGAGGGTGAGGTCGCTGGTCCCGTCGTCGAGGATGATCGGTTGGTGGGCGTGCGATTGGCCGACGGCACTGTGGTCGCGCGTTCGGCGGTCTTTGTCGGTGGCGCTCTCACGATGGACCCCAACGATGCGATCTTGCGCGCATTCGGTGCGCAGCGCGCTGAGACGATGATGGGCGATTTCGTCACAGTCGACATGATGGGGGCGACGAGTGTGCCCGGCGTGTTCGCTGCGGGCAACGTCGTCGACCCGGGTGCCCAGGTCATCATGGCCGCAGCCGCCGGGGCGAAGGCTGGAGCGGGGATCAACATGATGTTGACCAACGACGATCTCGAGGTTGCACTGGCGCTTCGCAGTTGAATTGTGCGTAGCGTGGGGTGATGGACGCAGTGAGAGTGTTGATCACGGGTGCGACCGGATACATCGGCGGACGCCTTGCCCCTCGCCTGGTCGAAGAGGGCCACCGCGTTCGAGTGGTGGTGCGCAGCCCGGAGAAACTACGCGATGTTCCCTGGCATGATTCCGTGGAGATCAAGCGTGGGGATCTGACCGACAGTGCCACCCTCTCAGGTGTTTTCGACGATATCGACGTGGTCTACTACCTCGTTCACGCCATGGGTGGGGGAGGGTCGTTCTCGGATATCGACAAGCGAAGCGCGGAGAACGTCGCCGCCGCTGCCCGCGATGCGGGGGTGCGACGGATCGTCTACCTGGGCGGGCTTCATCCGTCCGACCGAGAGTTGTCGACTCACTTGCAGTCCCGGCTCGAAGTCGGTCGGATCCTGCTCGACTCCGAGGTTCCGACGGTTGTGTTCCAAGCTGGAGTGGTGATCGGATCGGGTTCGGCGTCCTTCGAAATGGTGCGCCACTTGACCAATCGACTTCCGGTGATGACCACACCCAAGTGGGTGCACAACAACATTCAGCCGATCGCAGTGCGTGACGTACTCCACTATTTGATCGCAGCCGCGGCGACGACGCCGGAGGTCAACCGCGCCTTCGACATCGGTGGGCCCGATGTCATGCAGTACGGCGAGATGATGAACACCTACGCCGACGTCGCAGGATTGGTACGCCGACGCATCCTCGTCTTGCCGGTCCTCACCCCGCGTCTGGCAGGTCACTGGGTGGGATTGGTCACGCCGATCCCACGGGGCTTGGCGATGCCACTGATCGAATCACTGCAGAACGACGCGGTGATGCACAACCACGACATCGACGACTTCATCCCGCCTCCCGCTGAGGGCCTCACGCCGTACCGGGAAGCTGTGCGTTTGGCGCTTCGCAAGATCGAGACCGGTGAGGTGGAGACGGCGTGGTCCGGTGCGACGATCGCGGGAGCGCCGTCCGATCCTCTTCCGTCCGACCCGGACTGGGCAGGGGAGGCAGTTTACGTAGACCACCGCGAACGTGACTGTGCTGCGGATCCGAAAACCCTCTGGTCGGTCGTCGAGTCGATCGGCGGCGAGAATGGTTGGTATTCATTCCCTTTGGCGTGGGCCATCCGGGGGTGGATGGACCGCGCGGTCGGCGGGGTCGGACTGCGCCGAGGTCGACGCGATCCCCGTCGGCTCAACACCGGTGAAGCCCTGGACTTCTGGAGGGTCGAAGAAATCGACCGAGGCAAGTTGCTCCGTCTGCGAGCCGAGATGAAGGTCCCCGGCGGAGCATGGTTGGAGTTGCGAGTATCAGAAGGCCCAGCCGGTGCCGACGGACGGCCGGTGGGTTCGCACCTCGATCAGCGTGCGGTCTTCTTCCCTCGCGGGCTCGCAGGTCGGGCGTACTGGTATTCGATCCTGCCTTTCCATGGAGTCGTCTTCCAGGGGATGATCACCAACATCACTGGTGCCGCCGAGCGTGAGATGGCTGCAGTGCAGGAAACGGCTGGGGTGCAGGAATCAGCTGGGGCGAAGGACACGGAAAGTGCCGCCGATTAATTGGTATGACTTCCGAACTTCGGCGCGTTATAGTGAATAGCCCCACGAAAGACGCGGGGCACACACGGGGCTGAACGGTTTCGACTGCGTGTGTTGAGTTAGGGGAAGCGTGTCGGTGCAGGCAAGAGACCACCGTAAGCGTCGCTGCAAACCTATAAGCGCCGATTCCAATCAGCGCGACTACGCTCTCGCTGCCTAAGTAGCGAAGCGTGTCTGTCAGCCCGGGGTTGCCCTCGACCCGGTTCCTGGCATCAGCTAGAGGGCTTTACTGTTCGGCTCGGTCACGGAGTCGGATGGGACATCAAACAGTGACTGGGATCGTCATCCTGGCTTGTTCGCGAGACTGGGAGATCCAAGTAGAGACTTAGCGAACTGCACACGGAGAAGCCCTAGCGATTCAACGTAGGACCCGGGTTCAATTCCCGGCAGCTCCACAACAGGTCGGGCCGGAGAGCACACGCTCTCCGGCCCGACCTTTTTGTTGCCTTGCTGCTGTTTTGTTGCGGCGCTTTGCTGCCGCGCTCGGGACTTCTTGCGATCAGGAGCCGAAGAATCCCAGGTCGACCGAGCCGACGAAGCCGGGAGCTTCCTTGGCCAGCGGCTTGCCGTCCAAATCGGTAGGCAATGCAACGCCCAGGCTCTGGAGGATTGTCGGGGTGATGTCGGCGATCGTGTACGAGTCTGTGTTCGTACCGGCCGCGTATCCCGAGCCGCGTGCTATGACGAATGTCGTTGCTTCCGCGGGTGTCTGACCGCCGTGCCCGCCGATGGGCTTGTGCCCATGATCCGCAGTGACCAGTACGGTCCACTTCTCACCGGTCTTTGCTGCGCGCTGATCGACGGCATCGACAATCTTGCCCACCTGAGCATCGACCGAGGCGATGGACTCTTCGTACGCAGCGCCGTTGGTGCCGCCGCTATGTCCCGCGCCGTCCACCTGATCGAGTTGGGTGAAGATCAGGTCAGGTCCCTTGTCTGTGATGTCGCGGGCGACGGCGTCTGCCGTCGCAGCGTCGGTGGCCGCTCCGGAACCTGCATCGGCAGTGGTGACGACAACGTCGGCTTTCGGCGTGCCGCTGGATGCGATGTTGTCGATGCCGCCCCAGGTGGAGATCGACTCGGTGAGCAGAGAGGGCTGTGCTGTTTCCAACCGTGTGAACACGCTCGGGTAGAGGTCGAAGCGGGCGCCTGCGTACGTGTTGTCCTTGACACCGTGCTTGGTGTCCCAGACTCCGGTCAGGATGGTCGACCACGACGGTCCGGAGATGGTGGTGTGGCCGAGGATGGAAGATTCTCCGCTGGTTCCTTCGGCGATCAGCTTCTGGAGGCGGGGAGCGTCGGCGGTCTTGATGTGGCTGAGCATAGTGCCGTCGAGGCCGATGACAACTGTCTTCTCGGCGGCCGACGGATTGAGGTCGGACGATCCGGGAATTGCTGCAGCAGTTGCAGTTCCGGCAGCAACAGCGCCGGCGAGGAGGAGTGTGATAGCGGCTGAGGTGCGTGCGATTTTCTTGGTCACGCTAAGCATCTTGCGATAGGACTAGACCAATTGCACTACCTGGATGTGAGGGTTGTCCTGTTGTTCACGGCAGATTCAGATTGGACTAGACCAATGTTTCCTCAGGCGGCCCAACCGTCGAGGATGACGCTGACCGCGTGATCGAGGTGAAGGGGCTCGCCGTCCCATCTTGGGATGATCGCGTCGTCGGGTATGTCTCCGCGCAGTAGGCCATCAGCGAATCCCTCGGTCGGTGGTGCTGGGTCGATGACGTCACCATTGGCGTAAAGGAACTCGAACTTCTGCTCGCCGAGAGTAGTGATCGTGAACTGGCCGTCATGCAGCGCGCGGTGGCAGGTGCCGCACAGCATGATCAGATTGTCCAAGTCCGTATTTCCGCCGCGTCCCCAGAATTTCACGTGATGTGCGTGTAAGAAGCGAGTCCGCCCGCAACCCGGTGTGCGGCAACATCCGTCGCGGTAATTCAATGCCAGCATTTGTTTGGCGCTGACGACGCGGGTCCTTCGGCCCAGATTCAAAACGCATCCCTCCTTTGTCGTTCCCAGGCGAAGTTTCGCGTTGCAGAGCACTTCCTCGGCGGCACTTTGGGGGAGCGCGGGTCCACTCGGTACGCGGACGGTGTTCGCTTCGTGGAAGAACACAACTTCGTTCGCGGCGGCCTTGGACGTGCGGTCTGTGACTGCGGCGGTGGCGAGCTCTGCCATCGCGACGAGTCCTGGTCCGATATTTCCGGCCGGGTTCTTTGTAGCCTTCTCGTCGACAGGGCGGATGGCAGCGGTTCGGGTGCGTTCACGTTCCGCCACCGCCAATGCTGCGAGGATTCGGGCGCCGTCCTGTGCGGGCAGGCGTCCTTTGATGACAAACTCGCCCGTATCCGAGTCCCAATGCCAGCGGACCTGAAGATGTTCGGGCGCTTTGCTTTTGCCGGATTCATTGTCGGTTGCTTTACGCAGACCTGCGGCGAGACGATCGATCTGGGCTGCGGGCGCCTCGCATCCGAACCGAACCATCTGCTGTTCGTTTGACGGCGTCGTGACCCGGGTGAGTGCGCGAACCTTCGAGTAGGACAGCCGGCCTTGCTCGAAGGCCTTCCGCATCTCGGGCAAAGGTCGGAGCGCTTTGGCGACGCGAACATATTCCCTGCCGGTGTGCAGGCTCATTCCACATTTCCACGACAGCCAGTGGGCGCACGAATGAAGTCCAGGGCCGGTCCAGCCGCGGTCTTCGTCGAATTTTGACAGGAGGGTAAGGAATCGAGCCGTGGCCGCGGCGATCTGGCCGGCGAGGGCGCAGATTTCCGAGCCGAGCTGATCCACGTCGTCTCGGTTGGAACCCTGCGTATCTTCATCGATCAGTGCTGCGTTCTCGGTTAATGCTGCGTTCATGGTTGCCCCCCGGCTCGCGTTCGACATCATTTCGAATGTACGTTCGATGGTAGATGTGGGTGCCGACACCTTCACGGATACGGGGTGAAAGCGTCCCCGCGGGGACGTCTAACTGCTGCCGATCGAGTACTCGGCGTAGGTGCCGACATCCTTGAAGCCGAGGTTTCGATAGAGCTGTGCGCCGTCGCTGGACGCCTGAAGTACTGCTGTTCGGGCACCTCGCTCGCGGGCGATGTCGAGTGCGGCAAGGGTGACCGCCGAGCCGAATCCGCGTCGGCGCGCCGTTTCGAGTGTGACGACGCCGTACAGTCCCGCGACGTCGGCGGCAAAATGGACCTCGGCTCCGGCGACAGGCTGGGAGTTCGCGTATCCCACGACAAACGAACTCCGCGAGCGCTCATCGAGGATGTCATCGGCGGTGTCTTCGAAGAAACGTATTACTGCGATTGAGGGCGGCGACCAATTGGCGGCCATCACGGCGGCGTAGTCGGCGAGCTGCGAACGAGTCGTCACTCGCTGAACGCACAGTTCTGAGACAGGCGTTGGGCGTGGGACGGCGTCCAAGTCTGCCGTCATCGCTCTTTCTTCCTCGGAGCGCACGCAGCCGAGGGCTGACAAGCGAGCGCCGAGGTCAGAGGGCTTGTCGCGCGGACCTGTCCACCAGGAGAACGGACGACCGGTTGCTCGAAGCCACGCGAGTACGTCGAGTAGTCGTCGGTCTTCTTCCGGGCCTTCAGCAGCAGGTACAGCGAAGCGCGCACCAGCGATGATGTTGAAAGTGTCGTCGGCGAGGCCGCTGTCTGCGACGACAACATCCGCAGTGACCGTGACCGATGCAGTCGGCAAGTGTTCATGCAGGTGGCAGGCATGGGAAACCAAGTTGGCGTCCATGGCGTCGAGGACGTCACCGACGAGTGCTTCACGATTCACAAAAGAAATTCTACGAACCCCATCCAAATGGTTTTCGGCTCCGAATGCCATGCATGACGCCCAACCGACGGCAACAGCAGGACGGTGACCAGCACCTGGTGGTGCTAGTCCTGCCTGGAGGAAAGGTCTCGAGCCATCGCCCGGCTCGCGCCTGGCACCTGTCCAACCTTCGGATGCGCCCGTTCACCGCTCAGCTTCGCCTCTCCGGTGTGAAAGCGGTGCAGGCTCGCTATCGAGTTCGAGGTTGGAACGGTGCGGAGCGCAGTCCGGTCGCCGACGCCCGCGCCGCACTCGACGCGATAACGAAACGTAATTCACAAGCTCAGGTGATCCTGTTGGGGCACTCGATGGGCGGACGGGTCGCCGCCGAACTATGTGGCGATCCGGCGGTGGTCGGTGTGGTCGCGCTGGCGCCGTGGTGGCCCGATGGAACGTCGGTGAATCTGCGTTCGGACACACCACTGTCAGTCCTTCACGGCACGGCTGACTCCTGGACCGATCCGGAGGTGTCGCGGCGAAAGGTCGACGAACTGCAGGCGTCGGGTAAGAGCGCTGAATGGATCGGCATCGACGGCGCAGGCCACTTCATGCTCCGTCGGGCGGCGACTTGGCATCGCCTCGTCGCGGATGCAATCGCAGGAATGAGTCGCGGGGTAGCCGCAACAAAGATGGGAGAACGACGATGAGTTCCGACAAGCGCAAGGTGGCCGTCGTCGGTAGTGGTGTCGCAGGTCTGACAGCGGCGTGGGTGCTCAGTAAGGACAGTGACGTCACCCTCTACGAAGCGGATTCACGGCTCGGCGGGCACGCGGACACCCATTCGGTCACCGACCCGGAAGGGCGAAGCCTCGCCATCGACACGGGGTTCATCGTCCACAACGATCGCACCTATCCGACATTGTTGCGATTGTTCGCAGAACTCGATGTGCCTACGCAGGAATCCGACATGAGTATGTCGGTCAGGTGTGGGGGTTGCGGGCTCGAGTACTCGGGAGGCCAAGGGTTGCGCGGCGTTCTCCCGACGCCGGGGCTCCTTGTCAACGGCAGCTTTCTGTCCATGTTGATGGAGGTCAAGCGCTTCCATCGCCGTGCCCGCGCCCTGCTCGACAACACGGATCCGTCGGCACCCGACCAGACACTGGGAGTGTTTCTGCGCAGCGGCCGGTTCTCCGACTACTTCACCGCTCACTTCATGACTCCGCTCGTGTCGGCAGTCTGGTCGTGTGATCCCGGCTCGGCGCTGAAATATCCCGCGCGGTACCTGTTCTCGTTCCTCGATCACCACGGAATGCTGAGCGTCACTGGATCGCCTACCTGGCGAACAGTCACCGGTGGATCGGGCGAATACGTTCGTCTCGTCGCCAAAAGCATCGGGGACATCCGCCTGAACACGCCGGTTCGCGCCGTCCACCGGTTCGACGATCGCGTCGACATTCGTGACGGCGACGACCAGATCCAGACCTTCGACGCAGCCGTGGTCGCAACGCATCCGCAGCAAGCGCTGAAGATTTTGGCGGATCCGACGCCTGCCGAATCCCAGGTCCTCGGCGCAATGCCGTACTCCGTCAACCACACCCAACTTCACACGGACGAAAATGTGCTGCCCGGCAACACCAATGCGCGCGCGTCGTGGAACTACTACATCCCTGAATGCAACGCGAAGCCGGATCACGTTCTGGTCAGCTATGACATGACGAGGTTGCAGCGGCTGCCGGAGACCGGTCGGCGCTACCTGGTGACGTTGGGGGGAGACGAGATGGTGTCCCCGGACTCGGTGATCGATCAGATGACCTACGAGCATCCGCAGTACACACCCACCTCCGTCGCCGCTCAAGCGCGGCTTCCCGAGTTGGACTCGGACGTGCTCGCGTTTGCCGGTGCGTACCACGGATGGGGCTTCCACGAGGACGGCGCACTGTCCGGCCTGCGCGCCGCCGAACGCGTCGGAGGTCGGTGGCCGTGACTGCACCCATCACGCCGTCCATCGTTCATACGAGCATCCGACACGTACGAACGGAGCCGTTGCACAACGAGTTCGAGTACCGAAGCTACAGCTGGCTCGTCGACGTCGACGATTTGCCCGAGCTTCCGAAGGCTTTGCGGCCCTTGGCGAAGTTCGACGCCGGGGATCACCTCGGCGACCCCACTCGATCGATTCGTGCCAACGTCGAGACTTTTCTGGCAACCAACGGATTGGAGTTCGCCGGCGGTCGCATCCTCATGCTTGCGAACGCGCGTGTGTTCGGCCATGTGTTCAACCCGCTGAGTGTGTTCTGGTGTCTGAACGACGACGGCAGTCAGCGGTGCGTCGTTGCCGAGGTTCACAACACCTACGGCGAACGGCACTGCTACCTGCTCGAAACCGACGAACGTGGCGCGGTTCGCACGTCCAAAGAGTTCTACGTATCTCCGTTCAACGATCTGGACGGCGAGTACCGGATGCGACTTCCGCTACCCGACACCGCGCTCGCGCTCTCGATAGTTCTGGCCCGTGACGGCAAGGCGCCCTTCGTGGCCACGGTGTCCGGTCGTTGTGTGCCGGCGACGACGCGCGAGATCGTGCGCAGTGCGCTCGCCATCCCGCTGGCTCCGCTCCGAGTCGCCGCGCAGATCCGATTTCAAGGAATCCGGCTGTGGGCCAGGCGCTTACCCATCGTTCCCCGACCGCAACATCACCCGCAGGAGGCAGTGCAATGACCACAACCACTCTCGGCACCGAACCTTCCGCTCACGCGATCGAAACCGAGCGGTGGCCGGGCGTCGCCACCGTGCCGAGTGGGCTCAAAGTGCGGGTTGCATCACCGGTTGCCCGCGCCCTGTTCCACAAGGCGGTCGCACGTTTGCCGCTGCGCGTCCAGATGCCCAACGGTGAGTTCTCCGGTGGCGGTAGCCCCGATTCGCCGTTGATGGTCATTCACCGCCCAGACGACTTCGCTGCTCGTGTGGGTGACAGTGGTTTGATCGGATTCGGGGAGTCGTACATGGCGGGCGATTGGGAAGCATCCGACCTCACTGCGGTCCTGGAAGTCTTCGCCTCCCGCGTGGCGACGCTCATTCCCGACTTCCTGCAGCGGCTACGAGGCCTCTACATTCCGAAGCAGCCTCGCAGTGAGCGGAATTCGACGCAGAACACGCGCTCGAACATCTCCCGGCACTACGACCTCTCGAACGAGATGTTCGAACTGTTCCTCGACGACACCATGACGTATTCCAGTGCTCTCTTCGAGGATCTGTCGGTAGGAGCGACCCCGTCGTGGGACGTGTTCGCAGCGGCGCAGCATCGGAAGATCGATCGACTGCTGGATGGCGCAGGTGTCGGACCCGGTTCGCGAGTGCTCGAAATCGGCACAGGCTGGGGAGAATTGGCGATCCGAGCTGCCCAACGGGGAGCGACGGTGCGCTCGGTGACACTTTCGGTCGAACAGCAGGAATTGGCAGCGAAGCGGATAAGCGCTGCGGGACTGGCAGATCGCGTTCAGGTCGACCTTCTCGACTATCGGCAGGTACAGGGGGAGTACGACGCCGTTGTGTCGGTCGAGATGATCGAGGCCGTCGGCCACCAGTACTGGGGAAGCTACTTCCAGACGATCGACGCCCTGCTGGCGCCGGGTGGGCGCGCGGCGATCCAAGCCATCACGATGCCGCACGATCGAATGCTCGCGACCCGCAACACCTACACCTGGGTGCACAAGTACATCTTCCCCGGCGGATTTCTCCCGTCGGTGCGGGCGATCGAGGACGTCACCGAGCGCATGACAACCCTGCGGGTGCGGGAGCGGATGTCGATGGGCGATCACTACGCGCAGACGTTGCGACTGTGGGACGAGCGATTCAGCGCTCGCACCGACGAGGCGTCCGCGCTCGGGTTCGACGCAGTGTTCGCGCGCATGTGGCATTTCTATCTCTGCTACTCCGAGGCGGGGTTTCGGTCGGGGTATCTCGACGTCCAGCAAATTGTTCTCGATCGGAGGAACCAGCGATGACTGCCACAATGGATCGAACGACACAAGGTACCGGCGTTGCGGGTCGTCTCTCGGACATCCTCAGTCCACTTGTCGGCGGCGAACTTCCGGTGCGGTTGACTGCATGGGACGGCAGCACAGCAGGTCCGGAAGATGCTCCGAAAGTGACGCTCTACAGCCCGAACGTTTTGCGACGCTTGCTCTGGAATCCCGGCGAGTTGGGGGCTGCGCAGGCATATGTTCTCGGTGAACTCGACGTCGAGGGCGATCTAGGCGATGCACTCACACACGTGTGGAAGGTGTCTGCCGAGCGGGGGCTCGGGTCGATTACCCCGACACCGTCGCTCGTCTTGGCCGCGGTCAAGGCTGCGCGATCCTTCGGAGCTTTCGGGAGACCTTTGGCTCCGCCGGCGTCGCAGGCTCAGGTGAAGGGGCGCCTGCACAGCCTCGCCCGCGACCGCGAGGCGATCGGGCACCACTACGATTTGTCGAACGATTTCTACCAATTGATCCTCGATGAGAACATGGCGTACTCCTCGGGCTATTGGACTTCCGATGCACCGGACTACACGCTCGAAGACTCACAGTCAGACAAGCTGGACCTGGTGTGCCGCAAGGTCGGTCTCGATCGAGCGCGAGGCTTGCGGTTTCTCGATGTCGGCTGTGGTTGGGGCTCGCTCAGCCTGCATGCAGCGCGGGAGTACGGCGCCAGGGTTGTCGGAATCACGATCTCGGCGGAGCAGAAGGCTTTTGTCGACGCGAAGGTCCGCGCGCTCGGTTTGGAAGACTGGGTCGAGATTCGCCTCCAAGATTATCGAGAGATTCCAGACGGTCCCTTCGATGCGGTCGCGTCCATCGAGATGGGTGAGCACGTCGGTGAGGACAACTATCCGACCTACGTGAAAGCGCTCCACGACAATGTTATTGCCGGTGGCCGTGTGCTGATTCAGCAGATGTCCCGCACTGGCCCGCACCCCGGGGGAGGTCCGTTCATCGAGTCGTTCATCGCGCCGGACATGTACATGCGGCCCGTCGGTCGCACTGTTGCGATGATCGAGGAAGGTGGACTCGAAGTGCGGGACGTCCACGCCCTGCGTGAGCACTACGTGAGGACCGTCGACGCGTGGATCGAGACCTTCGAATCGAACTGGGATCGCGTCGTGGATCTCGTGGGTGTCGAAGTCGCCCGGGTGTGGCGTCTCTACCTCGTCGGCGGAGGAATGGCATTTCGGGACGGCAGGATGGGCGTCGATCAGATTCTGTCGGTCCGGCCGCACGGTGATGGTCGATCGGATATGGAATCGGTCCGGCCGCAGTGGGTGTCGCGGCGATGAACGGATTCGACTGGGGCGCATTCGGAGTGGTCACGCTCACGAGCCTGTTGGCGATCGCCGTCGGAATGGCAGTGACAGCCACCATCGGTGTACGGATCGGGCGGCACAATGTTGTCGACGTGTCGTGGGGCGCCGGCTTCGTTCTGATCGCGCTCGTGTCCGCGGTAGTTGGAACCGGCGACATCTGGCGCCGGTTGCTGATGCTTGCGCTGGTGGCGATCTGGGGTCTGCGGTTGGCGACGCACATGGCGATCAGATCCCGCGGCAAGGGTGAAGACCCGCGGTACGAAGAAATGCTCGGACGAGCGACGGGTAATCGAACGCTGTATGCGATCCGCAAGATTTATCTCACGCAGGGGATTTCGTTGTGGTTCGTCTCCCTGCCGATCCAGGTCGCAGCAGTATCGAACGGTAGCTTCGGGCTTCTTGTTGTGCTCGGAATCGTGCTGTGGATTGTCGGCGTCACGTTCGAGACGGTCGGCGACCGGCAGATGGAGGAATTCAAATCCGATCCGGGTAGCCGTGGCCACATCATGGATCAAGGCTTGTGGGCGTGGACGCGGCATCCCAACTATTTCGGCGACGCATGCGTCTGGTGGGGGATCTTCCTCGTCTCGGCGTCCGTGTGGCCGGGAGTGTTGACTGTCCTCTCGCCGATCGCCATGACGTACTTCCTGGTCTTCGCCACCGGTGCGCGGTTGCTCGAGCGACATATGGAACAGCGTCCGGGTTATCGCGAGTATCAGCAGCGGACAAGTTACTTCATTCCGCGCCCGCCGAAAGCCCGATCCGGGACGTAGGCTCTTTCGGGTGAGGCGAGAGCATGGGTGATCTGAAGCTGCCGGGTGCGGTGGGAGCGGTCGCCGTCGGCGGAGCATTGGGGGCACTGAGTCGATACGGGCTTGGGGAGCTCTTTCCCCACATCTGGACGACACTGGTCATCAACGTCGTCGGCTCGTTCGTTCTGGGTGTTCTCGCGGCCCTCCTCGTCCACAACAAGGTTGGGTACCTCTTTCTCGGCACCGGGTTCTGTGGTGGCTTCACCACTTTCTCGTCCTTCGCGGTTCACGCTGTGACGGAGAGTCCGTGGCGATCGATTCTCTATGTACTCGGGACGCTGATTCCCGCGATCCTCGCCGCTGCACTGGGCAAAGGGCTCGGTGAACGCTGGATCCGCGCGCGGGACGGCGCGCCGGCATGACAGTTCTCCTGGTGGCGCTCGGCGGCGGCGCTGGTGCGAGTGGCCGGTACCTGTTGGCGCGGTATGTGCCCGCGTACAAGGGATTCCCGGCTGCGACGTTCGCCGCGAACGTGATCGGCTGCTTCCTCCTTGGATTGTTCACCGGGGCAGCTCTTTCCACCGAGATGGCCGCACTTCTGGCGACCGGATTCTGCGGTGGCTTGTCCACCTACTCGACCTTTGCGAACGAGAATGTCGGGATGGTCGAGAGGCGCCAGACGGCCCTCTCGCTGATCTACATCGTCGTCAGTTTGATCGTCGGACTGTCCGCTGCGTGGTTGGGAATCCAGATCACGGATTGACGGATCCGGCGCCGAGCGTGCACGCCACGCGGCCAGGGTAGACAATTGTCCACAGTCGCGTCGACACAGTGGTCGACCACCGGGCCGAGGGGGATTCGTGGCGCACGAACGAGCAGGACAAGTGGCTCTGCCAGAGGATCTGATCAATGTTCCTCATCTGGTCACCGCGTATTACACGCGCACTCCGGATCCCGAGAACCCGATGCAGCAGGTACTTTTCGGCACTTCAGGACATCGCGGTTCCAGTCTCGACTCGGCGTTCAACGAAGCTCATATCCTGGCGACAACCCAGGCGATCGTCGAGTACCGCGCTTCGCAGGGAATCGACGGCCCGCTGTTCATCGGCCGGGACACACATGCGCTCTCGGAGCCGGCCTGGCTGTCGGCCTTGGAGGTCCTGGTCGCCAACGACGTCGTCGTCCTCGTCGATTCACGCGACGCCTACACTCCCACCCCGGCTGTCAGTCACGCGATCTTGCGATACAACTCGACGGGCCCGGAGGCCAAGGCCGACGGCATCGTCGTGACACCGTCACACAATCCGCCTCGTGACGGTGGCTTCAAATACAACCCGCCGCACGGTGGGCCCGCGGACACGGATGCGACGTCGGTTATCGCCGATCGAGCGAACGAGCTTCTGCGCAAGGGGCTTTCCGGGGTACGGCGTGTGACGGCGGCACAAGCGCTGGACCGCGTCGAACGCTACGACTTCCTCCGCTACTACGTCGAAGACCTCCCCAGTGTCCTCAACATCGACGCGATCCGCGATGCCGGAATCAGGATCGGTGCAGACCCCCTCGGCGGGGCAAGCGTCGATTACTGGGGCGCGATTGCCGAAACTCACCGACTGGACCTCGAAGTGGTGAATCCACTCGTCGATCCGACCTGGCGGTTCATGACGCTGGATACGGACGGCAAGATCCGCATGGACTGCTCGTCGCCCGACGCGATGGCGTCGCTGATCGGGATTCGGGATCGCTACGACATCGCGACCGGAAACGATGCGGACTCCGACCGCCACGGCATCGTCACTCCCGACGGCGGTTTGATGAACCCGAATCACTATCTGGCCGTTGCCATCGAGTACCTGTTCGCGAACCGGCCAGGTTGGGGCGCAGATACCAAGGTCGGCAAGACCCTCGTGAGTTCCTCGATGATCGACCGTGTCGTGAGCAGCCTGGGCCGCGAATTGCTCGAGGTTCCGGTCGGGTTCAAGTGGTTCGTTCCCGGATTGCTCGACGGGTCTGTGGGATTCGGCGGCGAGGAAAGCGCCGGCGCGTCCTTCCTCCGACACGACGGTTCCGTCTGGACGACGGACAAGGACGGCATCATCCTTGCGTTGCTCGCGTCGGAAATCACCGCGGTGACGGGAAAGTCTCCGTCAGCGCACTACGCCGCGTTGGCCGAGAAGTTCGGGAGCCCGGCGTACGCACGTATCGATGCGCCCGCGACACGCGCACAGAAGGCAGTCTTGGCAAAACTGTCTCCCGACCAGGTGAGTGCAACCGAGCTGGCGGGTGAACCGATCACCGCGACACTGACTGCCGCGCCCGGAAACGGCGCGGCGATCGGTGGTCTCAAGGTGACGACGGAGAACGCGTGGTTTGCAGCGAGGCCGTCCGGCACGGAGGACGTGTACAAGATCTATGCCGAGTCGATGAAGGGCGCCGATCATCTGGCTCAGGTCCAGGCAGCGGCCAAGGACTTGGTGTCCGGCGTCTTGAAGGCGAACTAGCCCGCGGAC
Organism: Rhodococcus sp. no. 34; assembly: GCF_054589475.1. Classification (NCBI taxonomy): domain Bacteria; kingdom Bacillati; phylum Actinomycetota; class Actinomycetes; order Mycobacteriales; family Nocardiaceae; genus Rhodococcus; species Rhodococcus sp. no. 34. The sequence continues at coordinate 915,421 of NZ_BAAILK010000046.1, read as the reverse complement.
CGCTCATGTCGCCCGGCTAGAATTCCGGGCGACATGAAAACTCGTGCAGCCAAGCTGCCACAGGAAATTTGGGTACTGGTCGCCGCCAGCTTCGTCATCGCCCTCGGATTCGGGTTGGTCGCCCCGGCACTACCTCAGTTCGCGCGCAGCTTCGACGTATCGGTCACCGCCGCCACGATCGTGATCTCGTCTTTCGCTTTCATGCGGTTGGTGTTCGCGCCGATGAGCGGCACTTTGGTACAGAAACTCGGTGAGCGGCCGGTCTACATCGTCGGCCTTCTCATCGTCGCGGTCTCGACCGGTGCGTGCGCTTTCGCGGGGGAGTACTGGCAACTTCTGCTGTTCCGGTCGTTGGGCGGCATCGGGTCGACCATGTTCACGGTGTCGGCCCTCGGGCTGATCATTCGCATGTCACCGTCGGACAGTCGCGGCCGCGTGTCGGGTCTGTACGCGACAAGCTTTCTCATGGGATCGATCGGCGGCCCGCTGGTCGGCGGTGCGCTGTTGCAGTTCGGTCTGCGGATGCCGTTCATCATCTACGCAATTGCGTTGGTGATCGCCGCGCTCGTTGTCTTCGTGAGCCTGCGTGGATCTCATTTGGCGTCACCGGACAAGGCTGTCGATGTGAAGTCGATGACTCTCACAGAAGGCCTCCAGTCTCCGGTGTACCGGGCAGCGCTCGGATCGAACCTCGCCTTCGGTGGCGTGATCTTCGGAGTTCGCGTTGCCATGGTTCCCCTGTTCGTCGTCGAGTTCCTCGGCCGAGACCCCTCGATTGCGGCCTACGCCCTGACGATCTTCGCCGTCGGCAATGCGTTGGTGTTGATCGTCTCCGGACGACTCTCGGACCGCTTCGGACGCAAGCCCTTTGTCGTGAGCGGCCTACTCATCTGCGGTCTGGGAACCATCGCAATGGGATTCACCGACAACCTCGTGGTGTTCTTCGCCATTGCCGCAGTGACTGGTGTCGGCTCCGGCCTCATGAGTCCGGCCCAGCAGGCCGCGGTTGCCGATGTTGTCGGATCGACGGCCCGAGGTGGACCCGTTCTGGCGGTATTCCAGATGATGTCCGACATCGGTGGGGTAGTGGCGCCGATTTGTGCCGGGCTGATCGCCCAACATGTTTCGTACTCGGCGGCCTTCGCAGTGATGGGAGCCGTCGTTGTCGTGTCGGCGACGGGGTGGTTGTTCGTCCCGTCGCGAACGAAGCCTGTCGAATCCGTTGTAGAAGATCTGACTGATGTGACGGTGCTAACGGATACTCCTGCGCGGACAAACCTGGACTGACCGGGCATTCTGTACTCTCGATCGGGTGGCAATTCGCATCGTGAGTCTTGTGGCCCGATTGGGTTTGGCGGCCGTCTGGCTGATTTCCGGGGGACTCAAGTTCTTTGATCCCGTTCAGACGAAGATCGCGGTGCGCGCCTATCAACTATTGCCCGAGTCACTGGTGGGTCCGGTGGCGACGGCTCTTCCCCTGGTCGAAATAGTCCTGGGCCTGCTGATCCTCGTCGGGTTGGCGGTGCGAGCATCCGCTGCAGTCTCGGTGGTCATCCTCACGGTTCTCATTGCGGTGATCATTTCGGTGTGGGCCAGGGGATTGTCCATCGACTGCGGATGTTTCGGCGGCGGAGGTGCAGCCGACGTCGGCGCTTGGGACTATTCGAAGGAGATTCTCCGCGACCTGGGCTTCTTGGCACTTGCCGTCTGGCTGCTCGTGTTCCCGCGTTCGCCACTCGCGTTGGGGCCCGGATCACGCGCGGCGTTCTCAGTGGATACTCAGTCTTCAGTGGCAAGGTAAGCAATCGGTAAATCGTTTCGACGCACGAAGGACTGCATCAGCGTGAGCACCAAGAGCAGCAAGAACAAATACTCTCCGGAACCGGTCTCGAGCCGCTCCACCTACATCATCGGTGGCCTCGCGGTGCTCGTGATCGCGGCCCTCGTCATCGGCGGTGTCTTGTGGACGAACAGCAAGAACAAGCCCCAGAACGACGGTTACGGCTCCGTGCAGAGTTCCGAAGTTGCCGTCACGGTGCAGGACAACGGAGTGGTGCTGCTCGGCAAGCCCTCCGCCGCGACAACCATTGATCTCTTCGAGGATCCGCTGTGCCCGGCCTGTGCTGCTCTCGAACACCTCAGTGGCCAGGCTCTCGCGGCCGCTGTCGACAACGGTGACGTCGCCGTGCGGTACCACATGCTGAACTTCCTCAACCGGGCGTCGGGCAGCGGTGACTACTCCACACGGGCCGGCGCCGCTCTGCTCTGCGTTGCTCAGGGCGGCGACGCGATCGCGTACTCCGCATTCCACAACAAGCTTTTCGCGACCGACACGCAGCCGGCCGAGGGCGGCAGCAGCGACCACACCAACGACGACCTCGCCCAGATCGCTCGTGATGCGGGCGCATCCGAGGACGTGGCAACCTGCATCTCTTCCGGTATGAACGTCGAAGCCGCCGCGGCCAATGCCGCAGCCGCCAGCCAGGCGCTCAAGGATGTCGGGTCGAACGGGACGCCCACGGTAGTGGCGAACGGCAAGATCGTTGACACGGGCAGCAGCGACTGGGTTTCCAAGCTCTCCTGACGATGGTCCACCAGACGCTTCGATAATTCCGAACGATATCGGGCGATTATTGTCGCTATTCACGAATCAATTGGTCGATCAACATTGATTCATGGAAACTGCCGAACGAGTGAAGTCGTACGAAATTCCGCAGCGCACGGTGGCGTTGAGTGCGCTCCTCGAGGATGTCGGCACGTCGATTCTCACGGCGCCTCGGGGAGCGGACCTTTCACACGAGGTCGGATCGGTAGCAATATACGAGCCCGGTGTGGAGTCCGAACTCGGTCCCAGATCCGTGGTTCTTCTCGTCGGAGTCGAGGGACAGGCGAACATCGCTTCGACGGCGGCCCTGCTGCGCCGCTCCGGCGTTCAGGTTGTGGTGGTCCGGGGCGGGTGTGACCCGGGCGCCGTAGATGGCGAAGTCGCCTCGTGGAATGGCGTCACTGTGTTGTCTGCCTTGCGTGGTACTTCCTGGGCAGACCTGACCGGACTGATCCAGCGAGCGTTGTCCGCGCGAGGATCGAGTGCCTGCGGTCGGTCGGACGGTTCGGACGGAGATCTGTTCACCTTTGCCAATGCGGTCAGCGCTCTCTTGGATGCACCCATCACAGTCGAGGATCGCAATTCTCACGTCATCGCGTTCTCCGGTCGGCAGGACGAGTGTGACGATTCCCGGATTGCGACCGTTCTGGAGCGGCAGGTCCCCGACCAATACCTTCGGCTGATCGAAGAAGCCGGCATTTTCGACAAGATATACCGCAGTAGAGAACCGGTATGGATCTCGGGCGCGTCACTGGGTACTCGCCTCGATCGTGTCGCGGTCGCCATTCGTGCCGGCGACGAATACCTGGGATCGATGTGGGCTGCCGTCGACGGCAACCTGACACTTGCTCGAACGCGCGCGTTGGCGGATTCGGCTCAGCTTGTCGCAGTTCGCATGATCGAACTTCGCACGGCTGCCGATCCTGTGAAGCGGCGACAATCGGAGTTGCTTGCGGATCTGGTGGAAGGTGGTTCCGCTGCGACATCGGCTATGGAACGCGCCGGGCTCGGCTCGGGTTCGGCGATGGTGATCGCGCTGGGTAGACGCTCGGGCCTTCACCGTGACAGACCAGACGGGACCGCTCATCTCGGGCGGCTTGTGGATGCCTTCGCAGTACATCTAGGAGCGGTATACGGCCAGTCAGTAGTCGCGATGATCAACGGCATCGGATATGCAGTGGTGGCGCTTCCCAGTAGATCGCACGGCGCAGACGCGGATGCCGCACGCATCTCGTCGGATTTCCTCGAACGCGTCCGAGCTCATGACGACACAATCCTCGGCGTCGGTCGAGTCATGTCCCGGCCAGAGGACCTCGGACGATCGCGGCGCGACGCCGATCATGCGCTCGATGTTCTACGTACGCGACGCATCGAAGGATGCGTGGCTACCTTCCGGTCGGTGTACGTCGACGCGTTGCTGTTGCAGGTGTCACGGGAGTCCGCCTGCCGAAGGCTTTTCTCTCTTGGGTCCGCTCACGGCTATCGCGCGCCACGACGACGAACATTCGACGGTGTACCTGCCGACTCTCGAGGCGTGGTTAAGCGCATTCGGTGACATCGGAGCGGCGTCTGCATCACTTCACGTGCACCCCAACACGTTTCGGTACCGTTTGGGTAAGTTGCGAAGTCTGCAGCTCTTCGATCTCGACGACGCCGACACTCGGTTTCGCCTGATGGTTCACCTGCGGATACGGCACCTTCAATGATCAGAATGTTGACTTCAAGTATTCCTGGCCCTTCGAATGCGAGAATCGATCAATTCGCCTGTGCGGTGAGCTTGTCAGAGTATGAGGGAGACCTGTGGATCTGCATCGCTTGACCCTGCTCCGCGAGCTCAACTACCGTGGGACCATCGCTGCTGTTGCACAGGCTCTTTCGTACAGTCCGTCCACAATATCTGCACAGCTTTCGCAACTCGAGACTGAGATCGGCGTTCCCCTGCTGGAACCTGTGGGGAGACGCCTGCGTCTGACCGCCCAGGCACAGATTCTCGTCAGGCACACGGAGGCGATTCTGCTCCAAGTCGAGACAGCGGAAGCGGAGATAGCGCATTCGATGCACGAGTTGAGCGGAACAGTACGAATCGCGTTGTTCCAGACTGCGGCGCTTGCCCTGTTGCCTTCCGTGCTGAGTGCACTCTCGCTCGCACATCCGATGTTGCGCATCGAATTCGCGCAGGCGGAAACCGAGCAGGCGTTGCCTCAACTACTCCACGATTTCGACTTGGTCGTCGGTGAGGAGTATCCCGGCCATCTTCTGCCTCGCCCGACGAATGTGTCGATGGTCGAGCTCACCCGTGATCCGATCAGGCTGGCGGGTGCCGGCGAACGCGAAGGCGAGGCAGCGGATTTGTCGGAATTCGCGGATCGAGTGTGGGTCATGGAACCGGTCGGCGCTGCCTCTCGTGCTTGGGCGGTAGAGCGCTGCCGTGCATCAGGTTTCGAACCGGATGTGCCGTACGAGACTGATGACGTCGTAGTGCATCGCAGGTTGGCCGAAGCGGGGTTGGCGCTCGCGCTCCTTCCCGACCTGCTCTTTGTCGGATCCACGTCGTCCTTACCTCTCGTTCGGATCGGCGAACCGGAGTTCTACTCACGAAGCCTCTTCATGGCGAGTAGATCGGGAAGCAGTGCACACCCGGCGATCTTGACCTGTCAAGCGGCCTTTGCCGCCGCTGCCAACTGAACCTGAATCGGCGCGCGCGGCAGCGGTGGCCACGGTGATCGTTCGAAAATTGCGAACGTAATCAGCCGGAAAATGTCGCTTTTCACCAACGGATCACTCGGCCAACATTAGTGGACAAGCAGACGTTGGCGGCTGGCAGCCCAGCTAAGTCGTTGTCCAACAGCAACTGTCAGCCGGTGTCCGATCAATCAACAGCAAGGCAGACCCCATGAAAGCTCGATCAGCGTGCACGATGGCCGTCGTGGTCGCAGGTGCACTGTCGGTAACGTCGTGTGGCGGTGCTTCCGGCGGCTCGAATTCCGGCGAATATGCTTTGGACGGAACATTTGTCACCGTCATCAAGGAGGACCCGGGTAATCTGAACCCGTTGGTAACCAACAAGGTTGCCGCCCAGATCGTCGGCGCATACGCTTACGACTCCCTGGTGGACATCGAAACAACTCCCGGCCAGGTGAGATCGTATCTGGCCGAGAGTTGGGAAGAGTTACCGCAGAAGGTGAGTTACACCCTGCGCCAGGGAATCACATGCGCCGACGGTACGTCGTTCACAGCTCGATCTGCTGCGGACAACATCAACTGGATAGCCGACCCGGTCAACGGCTCGTCGCTACGGGGCAAGGTGGTTCCGGATTCGTCAGTCGCGACCGCGCAGGGAAACACCGTCACTGTGGAGACTTCTGAACCCGCACCGTTCCTGTTCAATTCGATCGGATCGTTGAAGCTCGCGTGCCCGGGCGCGCTCTCCGATCCCGACAGCGTGAAGACGGCCAGCAACGGCACCGGGCTGTTCGAGATCACCGAAGTGGTGGCAAACGATCACATCACTCTGAAGCGTCGCGACGGATACAGGTGGGGGCCCAACGGTGAAACTACCTCCGAGACAGTCGGAGTGCCGAGGACCGTGACGATCAAAATCGTCACGGATCCGAGTACGACGGCAAACTTGCTACTCTCGAAAGGCGTCAACGCGGCTACCGTGACCGGTGCAGACGAGGAGCGGATGGATGCCGCCGGCCTCGAATCAAGGTCGTACGAGACGATGACCGATCAGTTCATATTCAACCAGTTCGACGGCATACCCACTGCCGATCAGGCTGTGCGGAAGGCACTACTGCAGGCTGCAGATCTCGACGCGTACACGAAGATCTCGACTGCCTCGAAAGGTGAACGCGCACAGTCGTTGGCCGTAATCGAGCCGAGAGCCTGTCGGTATGACAGCGTCCAGGGTTCACTCCCGCCGGTAGACTCGGCAGCCGCAGCGAAGACGTTGGACGCTGCCGGCTGGGTGGCGGGCGCTGACGGTAAACGATCCAAGGACGGTCGACCGCTCGAGATCTCGGTGGTGTACATCAATTCAGTTGATGCCAAGGCCGGCGCTGCCGAGTATCTGGCGAAGCAATGGGAAGCGATCGGCGCACGAGTTGAGCTCAGAGGGGGAGACGACAGTTTCGTTCTCGCCAATACTTTCTCGGCGACGGACCGAAGTGCATGGGGGGTCGCTGTCGGGTTGACCATTCAAAGCAACACTCCGACAACCTTCCCCGCCTACTTCTCGGGGCCGGTTCCTCCGGGCGGCACCAACTTCGCCTTCGTGGACAACAACAAGTATTCAGAGGCAGTGGCCAAGGCCGTCTCGTTGCCGGGACAGGAGTCCTGTCCGTTGTGGAAGCAGGCAGAACAAGCGCTGTTCGACAGTGTCGACGTCGTTCCCGTTGCAGTTGCCCCGAACAACATGTACTTCAACGGTGCTGTTTCTCTCAGCAACCCGTTTGCCGGCGTCGTGCCTGGCGCGTCGATACGCGTCCTGCGGTAGCGCAGATGACAACACGACAGAACTTGCCGCGGCCGTCCGCCGCATGGGTCACGTTCCTCGGTCGGCGCATCCGTCGCCTGTTCATATCGATGGTTGTACTCGTGACGATCTCGTTCTTCATGATTCGTCTGATCCCGGGTGATCCGATTCGTAATGCGCTGGGTATCAACGCGACCGAGGATCTTGTATCGGCTCGTCGCAGCGAGATGGGACTCGACCGGCCACTGTGGCAGCAATACGTGCTTTTCTGGAAGGGTTTGCTGACCGGTGATCTCGGTGAATCGTTCACTTTGCAGCAACCAGTCGGAGCGATCATCTCGGATCGGCTGCCGGCGACGCTGGAACTGGCAGTTCTGGCTTTGGTGACGATGATGCTGTTTGCCGTTCCGATAGGTCTGGTAGCTGCCGCGCTCACCCGGGGTGGTCGTCGGCGAGGACTCGAACTCGGATACTCCTCGATCAGCGGATTTGTCGCCGCGGTCCCGGAATTCCTGATCGGCGTGTGTCTGGTCTACGTGTTCGCGATCTCGACGCACGTTTTTCCCGTTGCAGGTAGAGGGGGAGTCGAGTCGTACGTGCTGCCGGTCGCTGCACTGTCGATCGGAAGTATCGCGGCCATGTCACGAATTGTGCGAGCGGAGACGCTGACCGTGCTGGATCAGGATTACATCAGGACAGCACGTTCGAAACGAATGTCGTCGTCGCGCCTTTATCTGCGCCACGCACTACCGAATCTGTTGACGTCTGCTCTGACGATAGGTGGACTTGTGCTCGGCGGTCTGATCGCGGGAACCGTTCTGGTGGAAACGATCTTCGCGTGGCCGGGTCTGGGTCAGACGATCGTTGCGTCGATACGCGGGAAGGACTACCCCGTCGCTCAAGGAGTGATCATTGTCTACGGCTTGATCGTTCTGCTGGTGACCCTACTGGTGGACATCGTCTTGGTCCTGCTCGATCCACGCTCTGCCCTCAAGGAGAATTGACATGGTCGAGATGAGTTCGACCTCGCGGTTCAGAGCGGTGTTCAGGTCGCCGCTCGGGATATCTGCAATGGTCGGTGTGAGTGTGGTCGTGAGCCTAGCGGCGGTGGGACCACTGATCTGGGGTGAGGCGTCGACGGCCACTGATCTCATGGCACTCTCGGCGAAGCCCAGCTCGGAACACTGGTTCGGAACCGATGCTGCCGGCCGCGACGTGCTGGCGCGGGTGATGACCGCTGCGCGGTTGTCGGTCGTGATGGCGTTGTGCGCGACGGCGATCGGCGTCGTTCTCGGTGTCCTGTTCGGATTTCTGCCCGCAGTTCTGCCCGTTCGCACCGCAGCCTTCGTCACCAGCAGCACCGGCATCGCACTGGCATTCCCGGCGTTGTTGCTGACCATCGTGTTTTCGATTTCGATCGGGGCGAATGCGACAGGAGCAGTGTTGGCTATCGGATTCGCCATGGTCCCGGCGTATGCCCGATTGGCGCAAACGATGTCGGCGTCGGTCGCCGGTCGTGATTTCATCTCTGCAGCAGCGACCCTCGGTGTCTCTCGGACAAAGATTCTGCTGCGGCACATCCTGCCGAATGTCCGAGAGCCCCTGATCGTGAATGCCAGTATCAGCGCAGGCGGATCCTTGATTGCGTTTGCCGGGCTCTCGTTCCTCGGTCTCGGAGTGCAAGCACCCGATGCAGATTGGGGAAGGTTGCTCAATGAAGGCCTGAGCAAGATCTACGTCAATCCGGCAACCGCATTGGCACCGGCCGCGGCCGTGATAATAGCCGGGCTCGTTTTCACGCTGTTGGGTGAGACTCTGGCTCGCGCATACGGAATCGATTCGATAATCGGCAGGCGACCCAGGTACTCGGAGCCTATGGATCCGATCGAGGTTGTCGGCGATGTGGAAGTGCGGGATGAAATAGTTTTGAGGGTGCGGAACCTTGTCGTGTCGGCGCCTCGAGGCGACAATTGGAACGAGTTGGTCAAGGGTGTCAGTTTCGATATTCGCCGCGGCGAAATCGTCGGCATAGTCGGGGAATCCGGCTCCGGGAAATCCCTGACATGTATGGCTGTCGCGGGTCTACTCGAGGATCCGCTGACCGTCACCTGTAATTCGGTGCGCTTCGACGGCACCGAGCTCAGCCAGAACGGCCGCGTGCCGAACAAGACAAAATCGGCGCGATTAGCACACCAACTCGGAACACGTTTGGCGATGGTATTCCAGGACCCGTCTACTTCGCTGAATCCTGCGGTGAAAGTTGGCCCTCAGGTTGCAGAGTCCGCGATTCTGCATCAAAAGATGAACCGGAGAACCGCTCTTGCCCGAGCCGTCGAGCGGCTGGCGGCAGTACGGATCAGCGATCCCGAACGGCGTGCGAATCAGTATCCACATGAATTCTCTGGTGGGATGCGCCAACGCGCGATGATTGCGATGGGACTGATGGGCGCGCCTGCACTGATTGTGGCCGACGAGCCGACGACGGCCCTCGATGTGACCGTTCAGCGTGAAGTCCTGACCCTCCTTCAATCGATCAATCAGCAGGAAGAATCGGCAATTCTTCTGGTGTCGCACGATATTGCCGTCGTGACGGCACTGTGTTCTCGGGTTCTGGTGATGTATCGCGGATGCATCGTGGAGGACATCGCCGTAGTCGATCTGGTTGCCGGCGCCGCACGCCATCCATATACCCGCGCGCTGCTCGACGCCGTTCCGAACATGGATGCAGTACCGGGGTCCGCGTTTGCCACTATCTCGGAAGACGCCGTCTTCGAGTTCGAACCCGAGGCGGTACCGTTGTGAGCACGCTCGAATTTCGTGATCTTTCAGTTTCTTTCGGCAGTGGGCGCAGTGCCACGCCGGCAGTTCGCCAGGTTGACCTGCTCGTGCCGACCGGGACCGTGGTCGGCCTCGTAGGTGAGTCCGGTTCGGGTAAATCCACGATCGCACGGGCAGCGGTCGGATTGCACGAACCGTCGTCGGGTCAGATTCTTCTCGACGGCGTCGACATTGTTCGTGCGCGGGGGAGTAATGCCCGACTTCGTCAAACTATCCAGATGGTATTTCAGGATCCGTTCTCGTGTCTGGACCCGCGCATGACGATCGGAGCGTCGATCGACGAGGCTCTGACCGTTGCCGAGCGCAGGACGGGTAGTCGATCGAGCAGTCGTGAAAGGAAAGCGCGCACCGACGAGTTGCTGTCGATGGTCAGCCTGGATCCTGGCCGGGCGGCCTCGTTACCGGGAGGATTGTCCGGTGGCCAACGTCAGCGTGTTGCCATAGCTCGGGCACTTGCAGCAGAACCGGCTGTGTTGCTTGCGGACGAAATCACCTCGGCTCTTGATGTTTCCGTCCAGGGTGCGGTTCTCAATCTCCTGATGGACATCCAGCGGAGTCATTCTCTGACGGTGCTGTTCATCAGTCACAATCTCGCAGTCGTTCGGCAGGTGTGTGACGGGGTCGCTGTGATGAGTGGCGGCGTCATCGTCGAGCATGGACCGGTACTCGACGTGCTCGAACGGCCTCAGCACGCATACACGCGTGAACTCATCAGCGCTGTACCGCGTTTCGGTGTCCCGCTCACACCCAGAGGTGGCTCGACATCGTGAACCGCGTTGTGGGACAGCGCGGGAACGACACCGATCTCGAGTGAAAACAGGCTCGCGATTCCCGTAGAACATTGGGCAGTCGCGGATGAGGGATTCCCCGCCGTTCCGACGGCGGGGAATCGTCGTCTCTGGTTCGACGGCGTCGAGGGTTTCGTAGCGAGACACTAATTTCGAGCCGAAGTCGTTTGTCACGAACAAGATTTCAATCTTCTGATTCAGCAGAGTGGTGTAGATGGGTTCGGCCCATGACCATTCAACAGGAGGCTGAGAATGCACGTTTACATTTCCGTCGACATGGAGGGAATCGCGGGGATTGCCACCTTGGACCAGACCGTGCGCGGTGGTACCGGCTATGCGCGGGCGCAAGTGCTCATGACGGAGGAGACCAACGCTGCGATAGCAGGGGCATTCGACGCCGGAGCGACGGCTGTCGTCGTCAACGACAGTCACGGTTCGATGGACAACCTACTGCAGGCGGACTTGGACCCCCGAGCCCGCCTGGTCTTCGGTTCGCCGAAGATGCAATGTATGGCGGAGGGGCTCACGACTGAACACGATGTCGCTCTCTTCATCGGGTATCACGCGCCCGCTGGTGGCCCCGGCCTTCTCGCCCATACCTTTTCGAGCTTGTTCGCAGACGTGCGCCTGGATGGCCGCACCGTCTCGGAAACTGACATCAACACGCTGTACGCCGCGACTCAGAGTGTGCCGGTAGGACTCGTCACCGGAGACGACATCATCTGCGGTTTGGTCGACGCAGCTTCACCGACTACCGAGACTGTAGTGGTCAAGACTGCACACGGGTGGTCGGCCACGAATTCGCTTCCTCCGAAACTCGCACGCGAGAAGATTCGCGAGGGCGCGCAGCGTGCTGTGCGAAAAGCTGATTCGTTGAAGCCTGTGGAATTGAGAGACGAGTGGGTGCTCGAGATCGTTCATCCTACGACTACAAGCGCCGAGTTGGCGGAAGGAGTTCCCGGCTCGCGACGGACTTCTGATCGTGCGGTCGCTCATCGACTCGGGAACGTCGAAGACATTCTGGGATTGATCACGGTGAACGCACAGATGGCGTCGTCAGGCTTGAGGAGCTTGACCAAGTGGATGTGATTGACCGCGTAGTGGATCCGTCGACTTCGACGAACTCACTTCGACGGATATTTGCGCTGTTCCTCCATCGAACTCCCCGAAAGTATGGAACTCATGACTGCAACTGAAGATCTGTCCTGGTACATGAACCCCGGCGCCCGCGCATGGCGAACTACGCAGTTGGGCGGTGACGCCCATACCTTTCATCGTGGTCTGCCCGGTTACCTTCCGACGCCGCTCGTCGAAATCTCTTCGCTGGCACATGAATTGAACGTCAGCAAGGTCTTCGTCAAGGACGAGTCCTCGAGACTTGGACTCCCAGCTTTCAAGATCCTCGGTGCTTCCTACGCAATATCGAGGGCATTGTCTCGGCGATTCGGATACGCAGACGAGGCATTGCCCCTGCGCGAGTTGCGAGATCGACTGGTAGACGAATCCGTGCGACTTGTTGCCGCGACGGATGGAAATCACGGACGTGCGGTCGCTCATGTCGCTCGTGACCTCGGTCTACCCGCTCGGATCTTCTATCCGGCGTCCTTGACAGTTGCTGCCAAGGATGCAATCGCGGAGGAAGGCGCGGAAACGGTGGAGACGGACACGTCTTACGACGAACTTGTAGCGGCTGCATCGGAATCCGCGCAAAGCGAGGGATCGGGTGCCGTCCTGATCCAGGACACGGCATGGCCTGGGTACGAAGAGGTGCCACGCTGGATCGTCGAGGGATATTCGACTCTCTTCGCGGAAGCTGACGAACAGCTACTCGCGGTGGGAATCGACCGTATCGACATGGTGGTTGTCCCCGTCGGGGTCGGATCGCTGGCGCAGGCCGCGGTGAGGCATTACCGCTCGATTCCGCATCCTCCGGTGATACTCACCGTCGAAGCGGAACGCGCGCCTGCTCTGGTCGCATCACTTCACGCCGGGAGAAGCGTGTCGGTGCCGACCACCGACACGATCATGGCCGGCCTGAACTGCGGCACACCGTCAGCGGTGGCGTGGCCGTCGCTCCTTGCCGGGGTCGATGCCGCCGTGACTGTATCCGAGGACGAGTCGGTCGCCGGCGTAGGTCGATTTGCCGAGCTCGGGGTCGATGCAGGGCCCTGCGGTGCAGCGACTCTAGCCGGGGCCAGGCGCGTGTTGATCGATCCGGCAAGGCGGGCACAGACGTTGGTGCCTAGTGACGCTGTCGTGCTTTTGTTCAGCACGGAAGGAAGTGCTGCGAATCCGCTCCCGGCTCCGATCGTCACAGTGGGCGTTGTGCCCTCGTGATCACCTCGGATGGTGCCGTGACTCCAACTGTCGAACCAGCGGGACGGGCGCTTCGAGGACCACGCCCCACCGGGGCTGCACGATGCTGACCTTGCGCGATGGGTCTGTCCTTGTATTGACCGACCGTATTAATCACCCGGCCGAAGTGCTGATTGTCGGGATCTACCAGGATCCGGCCGGGCCGGTGATCGCCGCGCCAGGAATAGGCGTCGACGCGCGAACCGCCGCCGAGTTGGCTGCACTTCTGTCCGCTGTGGGCGCTACCGGGAAACCTGAAGAGGTCACGCGAATTCCAGCACCCTCGGAGACAGGCGTTCGCAGTGTGGTGGCCGTGGGACTAGGCGAGCAACTCGCAGTCGACGACGAGCAGATACGCAAGTCTGCGGGTGCTGCTGCGCGCACACTGAGCGGAGTCGAATCCGTGGTGTGCACAATGTCCCTGCTCGATCTCGCCGCCACCGCTGAGGGTCTGGCGCTCGGCGCGTTTTCCTTCGATGCTCACAAGGCCGATCGACCCGACAGGGTGGGCAGCTGTCCGCTGTCGACGATCCTCCTCGTGGTGACAACCCCGTTGTGCGAAAGTCTTCTGAGCGTGCTTCGCCGATCGGTGGCCCTCGTCGACGCGGTGACCTCGGTCCGTCAGCTGGTCAACACTCCGCCAAACCTCCTGTACCCCGAGGAGTTTGCGCGGCGGGTGCAGGATCGCACCGAGGGGTCGGGCCTAGTCGTGCAGGTGCTCGACGAATCAGATCTTCTTCAAGGAGGATTCGGCGGGATTCTCGGAGTCGGACAAGGCTCGGCCAGGCCGCCCAGACTGGTCCGCATGCACTACTCGTGCGCGGTCGCCGAAGCGCCGACGGTCGCTCTGGTCGGCAAGGGAATTACGTTCGACACCGGCGGAATTTCGATTAAAGCGGCAGTCGGCATGGAACATATGACTTCCGACATGGCCGGCGCCGCAGCTGTCCTGTTCACTTGCATACTCGCCGCAGAACTTGCTGTGCCGGTCAACGTGATCGTCTACGCACCGATGGCGGAGAACATGCCGTCGGGATCGGCGCAACGTCCGGGTGACGTCGTGACTCAGTACGGCGGGACGACCGTCGAAGTCGTCGATACCGACGCCGAAGGACGACTCGTGCTTGCCGACGCGATTGTGCGCGCCTGCGAAGACGAGCCGGATTACCTCATCGACGTTGCCACCCTGACCGGTGCGCAGACCGTCGCGCTGGGGAGCCGAACGTCGGGGGTGATGGGGACCGCCGAGTTCCGCGATCGGGTAGCAGCAATCGGCCTCGAAGTCGGGGAGCGCGCGTGGGCGATGCCGTTGCCCGAAGAACTGCGTGAGGTTCTCGAATCCAACGTAGCCGATATCAAAAACATTGCCCCACAACGTGAAGGGGGCATGCTAGTTGCAGGACTTTTTCTGCGAGAGTTCGTCACGTCATCGGTTCAGTGGGCACACGTCGATATCGACGGTCCGGCCTACAACATCGGAAAGCCTTGGGGGTACAACGGAATGGGCGGAACTGGCGTTCCGGTCCGAACTCTTTTCGCCGTTGTCGAAGATATTGCGCGCCATGGCTGAAGTGCCCTGGTACCAGGGTGCCGGGATCTCTGGTACCTGAGTACCAGTCCAGATGGACGTGAAGACGATGTGGCCGAATTAATTGAGCGACAACATTGTTACGTGAAAGTTCATCGATTTCGAGAGGAAGTAACTGTGTACAACACTCAACGTGATCGAAAGGCTCGCAGGTCGAGATTTTTCTCGCTTGCCGTGTGTGCAGCCCTTGTTGCGGGCGCCTCAATTGCTTGCAGTTCCGGCTCGAGCACGGCGTCGCCAGGGTCGATCGATACCGGATCGTCGTCGGCGGGTTCGTCTTCGCCTGACAGACCTCTCGAACCCGCCTTGACGGCGAAACTCGATGCCTTGCTTGCGGGCGCCGTGGACGGCGCCGGGATTCCCGGCGCGATCGTGGGTCTCTGGAGTTCGGAGGGGAGCTATGTTCGGGCGACCGGCGTTGCCGATACAAGCACGTCAGAACCGATGAAATCGGACATCTATCATCGAATCGGCAGTGTGACAAAGACATTCACAGTTACGGCGTTGTTGCAACTGGTCGACGAATCGAAGGTCGGCCTCGATGATCCGATCTCGCGCTACATCGGCGGAGTTGCGGAAGGTGACAACATCACTCTGCGTCACCTGGCCGGGATGCAGAGTGGACTAGTCGACTACACGGAGAACGAGCAGTTCGTCACGGATTTTCTGGTAGATCCACGAGCGCCGTTGAGTCCGGAGCAGTTGCTGTCGTACATCGACGGAATGCCTTTGAAGTTTCGACCGGGTACTGAGGTTTCGTACTCGAATACGAATACCGTGCTACTCGGTTTGGTGGTGGAAAAGGTAACTGGCAAACCTCTGCGTGAGGTGATCAAGTCGAAGGTGACCGATCCGTTGGGTATGTCGCACACGGTGTTGCCCGTATCAAACGAGTTCCCGAGTCCGCACGCTCAGGGGTACACCGATCAGACAACCGACGGCAGTGTCGTCACGGCAACTGACTGGAACCCTTCCTGGGGGTGGGCAGCGGGCGCGATGACATCGAACCTCGCGGACATGAGGATCTGGGTGCCTGCGGTTGCCAAAGGGACATTGCTGAAGCCCGAGACGCAGCGCGAACGCCTGCGAACGGTCTCGCTCGAAGCGGGCGAGGACGGATCCGGTTACGGACTCGGCATCTTCAACATCAACGGGTGGATTGGTCACAACGGGAGCCTGCCCGGGTACAAGACCGTGGCCGTGTATCTCCCGGAGAAGGACATGACCCTTGTTGTGATGGTCAACTCCGACGTCAGTGGTGAGAACACCAACCTCGTCGGCTCTCTCCTCACGCCGATCACTCAGTTGATCAGCCCAGGCAACGTCTACGAGTGATCGAACGGGTGCGGACGCAGTGAGCGGGTGTCCGCACCCGATGGTCACTGAGCAGGCGATTTGTTGCCCAGGAGCCAAATGGTGTAACTTTCTTCGAGCAAGCGGAAAGCAGAAAAGCCGCTGCAAGTTCGACTGTAAGAGTTAATTCAATACGGGGCTATGGCGCAGCTGGTAGCGCACCACACTGGCAGTGTGGGGGTCAGGGGTTCGAGTCCCCTTAGCTCCACCCAAAACAAATGCTCTGCACCAATCGGTGCAGAGCATTTGTTGTTTTCGTGCGCAATACTGTCCGCTGTGAGGCCTGATCGGCCCGTGCATCTCGGTACAGAGACCAGCGACGGAATGGGGAATCGTGCGCGCACACGTGGTGGTGATCGGTGCAGGATATGCGGGCGCCATGGCAGCGAAGCGGCTCCATCAGATGATCGCGGCTGGCTACGACGCGACGGTCTCGTTCGACAGGGCGCTACCGCGTGCGGCACACCGAGTCTTCGGAGAGGTGACGACGATCGAGGCGGGGCTCGGCAGGCTTACCCTCGACGACGGCAGTGTGCTCGACTACGACTATCTGGTCTACGCAGTCGGAAGTGGGCAGTTACCCAGCACTATCGGCGGGGCGGCGGAGCACGGGTTCAGCGTCTCCGAATTCGAGGACGCGGTTCGCCTCGAATCCAGACTGGCGACACTCGACGGGAAGGCTACGGTCTGCGTTGTTGGCGGCGGTCTCACCGGAATCGAGACTGCCGCAGAATTGGCTGAGCAGCGTAGCAGCCGAATCACTTTGGTGACCGGAGGAATCGTGGCCCCGGATCTGTCAGAGCGTGCGCGATCTGCAATTCTCAGAACATTGACCGATCTTGGGGTCGACATCGTCACCGAATCCCGGGTGACGCGGATCGACGGTTCGTCCTGCGAGCTTGCGGGAGGCGCACGGGTGGAGGCAGATTGCACGATTCTCGCGACAGAATTCGGGGTCCCCGATCTGGCGCGCCGAAGTGGCCTTCCCGTCGACGGTCTCGGTCGTCTGAAGGTCGACGACCGACTCGAATGCTCGTCCCACCCCAACATCGTCGGTGCGGGTGATGCGGTCGCAGTCGGTGATCTTTCACTGAGGATGAGTTGTCAGGCTGCGATTCCCTTGGGAGTCCATGCGGCCGAGACGATCCTGCATCGACTCGAAGGTTCCGCGCCGCGCCCGGTGGCTCCGAAGTTCGCAGGCCGGTGCATCAGTCTCGGGAGGCGGCGAGGTGTGTTCCAGCGGACCACTCGTGTCGACGACGCAGCGGGCATGTTCATCGCAGGCAGGGCGGGTGCGTTCGTCAAGGAACGAGTGTGTTCGTCGACGACCGAGTGGGCACTCACTCCGCGCCGCTCTTTCTTCTACAGCTGGACATGAGCAGCGCTGGTCACGCTCGATCACAGACTCGATCGATGATCGCCGCAGTCTTGCGGACGTACGGTTGGCGGACGACGTCTTCGTGGCACGCGTCGACGTCGTCGAAATCGAGTGAGCCCGTGGCAATGAGTGACCAGATCTCGCGTCCACGGTTGTTGGTGGCTCCACGGATCACGGTGACGGGCGCGGCGCATGCTCGTATCCGATGCTTCCGGAGCGCCTGGCCTCCGATGTAGAGGAACACGGTCCACTGGGTGGCCGGCGGGTACTGCAGAATGCCGGCGAACAGCGTGCGGATCCACATCGCCGCGACGGTGCGCCTGGTCGGCTTCCAGCGGGCATTGGTGGATGGTTGTGGTGCGAGGTCGACGATCGACGGATCCAAACTGATGCCCGCTCGACCGGCCAGTCGTGCGGCAGCCTCGGTGGAGATTCTGGTGTCGAGAACGGTGACGTGTTCGACAGTGTCACCTGACTCGGACAGCTGTGTCGCCATTTCCAGCGCCACGTAGCCGCCGTACGAGTATCCGGCGAGGAGGTATGGCCCGGTGGGCTGAATCTTCTTGATTTCGAATATGAAACGGCGGGCGCTTGCTTTCACCGACCGGTCGGGTAGTCCGCGAGATTCGAAGCCGTGTGGCTGAAGTGCGTAAACCGGCCGATTGGTGTGAAGCGCTTTCGACAAGGTGGACAGCGTCGTCGATGGGCACCCCGCTCCGTTCATGATGAACAGCGGTCGCCCGGACCCTTCGAGCTTCAGTGGCACCATCGTGTTGTGACAGACGCGATCATCGGGATCGATTCTGCGCCGATCCACCAGCGCTGCAAGGTCTTTGACGGTACTGGCGGCCGCGAACTCCGCCGCCGTGATCCGGATCCGGAACATGTCGTGAATCTTTGCCACCACTTCGGTTGAAGCAAGCGAATCGCCGCCGAGTTCGAAGAAGTCGTCCTCACGGTCGATGGAGTCGATGCCGAGAATCGACTCCCAGATCGAGGACAACCACAATTCGGCGGGCCCGGCGAGAGTCGGTGGAGTGGACCGCACCTCGACGGAGGGCAGCGCTGTTCGATCGACCTTTCCTCTTTCGTTGCGGGGCAACGCCGGCATCAGAACAAAATGTCGGGGGAGCATCCAGACCGGCAGATATGTCGCCAATTCGCGCCGCATCTCGGCGCCCGACCGTGCCATCACGGCTTTGGTCAGGACCACGTAGGCGACGATCTCCGGTCGATCGTTCTCGAGGACGACGGCCACGAAAACATCGGCGACGCCGGGAATTCGACGAATATGCGCCTCGACTTCCATCGGTTCCACCAGGTAGCCCCGAATCTTGACGGCGTCGTCGACGCGTCCCCGAAGTTGCAGTTCTCCGCGTTCGTCGATGCGGCCCCGGTCACCGGTCCGGTAGATGCTCACTCCGTCGCCCAGGCGCGTGAATCGTGTTGCAGTTCGATCCGGGTCGCCGTGGTATCCGTCGGCAAGATCACTGGAGACAACCTGAATCTCTCCGATCTCTCCGTCGGGGAGAGGCACGCCGTTCACATCGACGATCTGTACGTCCTTGCCGTCGCGAGCACGTCCGGCCGGCACCACTCCGACGGGTAGTTCGGAATGTGGTGGGAACGCGTTGTACGCGACGACACCGGTCTCGGTGGTGGCCAGCCAGTTGACGTACGTGACGCGAGCGAAGCCGTGACTGCGATGGCGCGCGTAGTCCTCGCCGTGAACTGCTTCTCCGTACGTTACGACGACGCGTAGGGAACCGATCGAATCATCATTTGCTGCATCGCAATCGAGATCCGACCACGCCCGCAGAAAGGACGGTGCACAGTGCGTGGTCGTGATCGAATTCTCGATCAGCCAGTCGTCGATTCCCGAGACGCCGTCGATACGTGGATCCCAGCAGAAGACCGTGACTCCGTTCATCAGGCCCATGATCAGGGCCGTGATTCCGGCTCCGAAACTGACGGGCAACAGGTTCCCGATGTGATCATCGGGTCGCAGGTCGATTGCTGCGGCAAGTTCGTCGGCCTTGTTCAGGCACATGGAGTGGCTCAACACGACTCCCTTGGGTGCCCCGCTGGTGCCTGACGTGAACGCGATCATGGCAGGGTCGGAACTCGATGGTTCCAGCGCGCTGTCGAATCTGAAGCCCGTCGCAGCAGACTCGTCGAGTATCGACTGCAGCGCGACGGCGCCCGAGGTGCTCATGATGTGCGCTCGGCGGGCCTCGGGGAGTTGTGGGTCGATCATGACCAAGGGCCGACCGGAAATCAGAGTGGCGAGGATGGCGGGCACCGACTCGGCCGTTGGTTCGAGATCGACCGCAACCGGGCGTGCCCCGTGTGACCCACGTAGGCGAAGTTCGCGGACCAATGCGTCGGTTCGGAGTTCGAGTTCGGCGAAAGTGATCCGGTCGCGCGGAGTCACGACGGCAACGGCGTCGTGCTGCATAGAGGTGACTCGGCGCCACCTCGACTCGATCGTCTCGTCGATGACTGCATAGCGAGTGCGTTCTAGACCTAAGTCGACAACCTTCATCACAGTAGCTCCGTCCGACTTTCAGCTATCTTTTAGCAAAGACTACATAAGGTTTGTGAAGTAGGTCCATAACAAACCAAAAGTAGTTTTACATACCGCCCCATCCTCCAGTCCGGCAGCTCCGAATGCCTTGAGGAACCAATGCCGATCGAGCGTTGTACAGACGAGGAGCAGTGACATGAAGTGGTCGGGGCGAAGTGCGATTGCGATTGCGGGAGTGTGCGCCGCAGTGACGATGTTTTCGGGAACCGCGCAGGCGAGCCCAATCTGGGAACCCTTGCAGCCGGTGGCGAACCTGGACGTCGCGCGCTACGTAGGGGAATGGAACCAGGTGGCGGCGATTCCTCAGCCCTTCAACCTCGCGTGCGCGAAGGACACCCGGGCGAGTTACGGGATTGTCGATTCCACGAACGTGAGCGTGAAGAACACGTGTACGACGTGGACCGGTCAAGCCAACGAGATCGTCGGGAATGCCCGAGTTACCGATCCAGCAACGGGTGCCCAGTTGCATGTGAGCTTCCCCGGGGTGCCCTCACAGGAAAGCTTGGACGGCCCACCCAACTACATCGTCACCTACATTGCCGACGACTATTCGTGGGCACTGGTGGGCGATCCGCTCAGGCTTTCCGGGTTCGTGCTCTCACGGTCGGCGGTCGTCGACGCGGCAGGCTGGAGTGAGATCCGCCGGGTCGCCGAATCCCGTGGATACAACGCATGCACGATCCTGACGTCACCGACCACCGAGGGCACGTCGGACATCCGTCCGCTCTGCACGGTGTGAGTCTGCTGTCAGCGTGAACCTTCCGGAGCCACACTCCACTACGATCACTGATCGGTACGTGTGGTTTCGGAAGGTTGTGTGGTGGCGAAGAAGCAGATTCCCGTAATAGTCGTCGCAGGCTTTCTCGGTTCGGGCAAGACGACGCTGCTCAACCATCTTCTGCGTAACAACGACGGTGTACGCATCGGCGTGATCGTCAACGACTTCGGCTCCGTCAACATCGACTCGATGATGGTCGCCGGTCAGGTCGATTCGATGGTCTCTCTCAGCAACGGCTGTTTGTGCTGCGCTGTCGACGTCTCGGACATGGACGAGATGCTGAACAAGTTGGCGCACCGGCAGTCCGGGATCGACGTGATCGTCATCGAGGCCAGCGGGCTTGCCGAGCCGCGGAACATGATTCGACTCGTCCTCGGAAGTGAGAACCCGTCTGTCGTCTACGGCGGCCTGGTGGTCCTGGTCGACGGAGCCAATTTCTCCACCGTTCGCCGCGAACATCCCGAGCTCGATCAACATGTCCGCCTGGCAGACCTGGTGGTAGTCAACAAGATCGACAGCGTTCCGGTCGCCGAACGCGAGCGATTCACGACCGAAATTCGTAAGTTGAATCCGCGAACGCCGATGGTGGAAACCTCGCACTCGCGGATAGACCCCGCTCTGTTGTTCGATACCGGCGAGGTGACCCCTCCGGCTCCGGGCGATCAACTGAGCCTCGACGAGCTCCTGCGCGACGGGCACGACGACGATCACGAGGACGGCTCGTGTCACCACGATCACCTGCACCACCGCTACGAATCGGTTGATTTCGCATCGGAGACGCCTCTCGATGCCAGGGCTCTGACGCACTTTCTCGAGAATCAGCCGTCGGGTGTTTACCGCATCAAGGGCTTCGTGAACTTCGAGATTCCGGGCTACACAGGAAAATTCGAGATCCAATCGGTGGGTGATCATGTCCGGATCACGCCGCTGCGATGGAAGTCGGGCGAACCTCGAACCACGCAACTGGTCGTGATCGGCACCGGGATGGATTCGGGGGCGGTCGGCAGCGCGCTCCGCGCCTGCATGCGCGAAGAAACGGTCGAACCGCACCCCGACGCCATGCTGGGATTGCACCGCTATACCGTCGGGGCGTGAGTGAATCAGCTGTATCCGTGTACGAAGCGATTCGGCGACGCCGAGACGTTCGCGCCGAGTTCTCGGGAGAGATCGTCCCCGACGAAACTCTGATGCGCATTCTCGACGCCGCCCATCGCGCGCCGAGCGTGGGAAACACGCAACCGTGGGATTTTGTCGTCGTTCGTAATCCGGAGACGCTCGACACCTTCGCGGCACACGTCGCCGATGCCCGGGTGAAATTCGCGCAGTCCTTGCCCGAGGATCGCCGCTCGACGTTCGACCCCATCAAGATCGAGGGAATCGCCGAGAGTGGTACCGGCATCGTCGTCACTTACGACCCGTCGCGCGGTGGCCCGAACATCCTCGGCCGTCATACCGTCGACGACACCGGGCTGTTCTCGGCGGTACTGGCAATTCAGAATTTGTGGCTCGCCGCGGTAGCCGAGGAGATCGGCATCGGCTGGGTTTCGTTCTACGACGAGAAGTACCTCACCGAACTCATGGGCATTCCGTCACCCGTTCGCCCCATTGCGTGGCTGTGCGTCGGGAAGGTGACCGAGTTTCAACAGGTTCCGGATCTCGAACGCTTCGGATGGCGACAGCGCCGGCCATTGGCCGACGCTGTCCACTACGAAACCTATTGAGTTGTACCGGGGGCCTAGCGTGCGGGACGGCCACCGGTGGAGCCTGCGGTGCGAGCGCCGCCGCCGGTGCGGGGACGGCGAGCGCCACCACCGGCATGTTCCTGACGGGCAGCTCCGCCGGTGCGAGCACCGCGTGACTGACCGCCCTGTCCGGAGCGAGCCTGACCCGAACGTGCTGCGCCGCCGCGTCCACCCTGGCCGGCGGGACGCTGCCCGCGTCCACCGTTCGGCTGGGCCGGAGCCTTCGGAGCCGGCGTGACGTGCGGTGCGATGTCGCCGACCAACTTGACGACGTGCTCGGAGTTGGCAGTCGAACGAACCGGGGTCACCTTGATGGCCGCCTTACGCATGAGGATCGCGAGATCCTTACGCTGCTCGGGCAGAACCACGGTGACCACGTCGCCGGCGCTGCCTGCTCGAGCGGTGCGACCACTGCGGTGCAGGTAAGCCTTGTGCTCTGCCGGCGGATCGACGTGGACGACCAACTCGACGTCGTCGACGTGGACGCCACGCGCTGCGACGTCGGTGGCGACGAGGACGCGCGCTTCACCGGCGGAGAATGCCGCCAGGTTACGGTCGCGAGCAGCCTGCGAGAGGTTGCCGTGAAGGTCAACGGACGGGATGCCCGACTCGGTGAGCTGGCGAGCCAACTTGCGAGCCTGGTGCTTGGTGCGCATGAACAGGATGCGACGACCGGTACCGGAAGCGAGCTTCTCGACCAGAGCCTTCTTGGCTTCGACGCCGTCGACGTCGAACACGTGGTGCGTCATTGCGGCGACGGGGGAGTTGGCCTCGTCGACCGAATGCATGACCTCGTTCTTGAGGAAACGCTTGACGAGCTTGTCGACGCCGTTGTCCAGCGTTGCCGAGAACAGTAGACGCTGCCCGTCCTGCGGGGTGGACGAGAGGATGCGGGTGACGACGGGCAGGAAGCCGAGGTCGGCCATGTGGTCGGCCTCGTCGAGCACGGTGATCTCGACGGCGTCGAGACTTACGAACTTCTGCTTCATGAGGTCTTCGAGGCGACCGGGGCAGGCGACGACGATGTCGACTCCGGCCTTGAGAGCCTGAACCTGGCGGTGCTGCGAGACACCACCGAAGATCGTGGTCACGCGCAAGCCGTATGCGGCGGCCAACGGTTCGAGGGTTGCGGTGATCTGGGTGGCGAGCTCACGCGTGGGTGCGAGGACCAGGCCGAGCGGTCGACCCGGACGACGCTTTCCTCCGGACAGTTCGCCGGCGAGGCGGGAGACCATGGGGATGGAGAACGCGAGGGTCTTGCCGCTTCCGGTCTTTCCGCGGCCCAGTACGTCGCGCCCCGAGAGAGTGTCGGGGAGGGTGTCGATCTGGATCGGGAACGGAGAAGTGATTCCGCCGTCTTCGAGAGCTTTCACCAGCGGTGCGCGCACACCGAGGGCTGCGAAGGTGGTAGCGGGCGTAGAGATGTCAGACAAGTGTGTTCAGAGCCTTTCGGGCACGTGTTCGTGCCCGGATGCCGACACGGGAATTAACCGGTCGAACAATCAAGCACAGTGGTGGCGGCGCTGCCGGTCGGCAGGCTTCTTCGCCGTAAGAAGAGCGGGTGCATTGAGCACTCAGCAAGAAAATTTGCGTTCTACGACGCTGGATGCCCGATTTCAGGCACCTAGTGATCGCAACTCTACCTTCCCGGAGCGTTCGACCTACAACCCGACCCATTCGGAGACGCCGTTCGCGAAGTGTTGCCGCTTCCAGATCGGTACCTCGTGCTTGATGCGCTCCACCAGTTCGGCGCACGCGGCAAACGCCTCCGCTCGATGCGGCGCGGCGACGGCGGCGACCAGTGCGAGATCACCGATCTCGAGGTGACCGACGCGATGGATCGCAGCAACCGGCAGGCCGGTCGAGGCCGCAACCTCTTGGCAGCACGTCTCGAGGAAGCGTTCGGCATCCGGATGCGCTTGGTACTCCAACGCCGAAACCGCTTGACCTCCATCGTGATTGCGCACCGTTCCCGTGAACACCACAACAGCGCCGTTCTTCGGACCGGCCACGGCGGCGTCGACGGTGTCTGCGTGAATCGGTTGCTCGGAGATCCGAGCCAATAGCTCACTCATCGTGCGCTCCTCCGCCTGCGACCTGCGCGAGCAGGTGATCGATGATGGGTCCGAGGACGGCGAGACCGTCCTTCACTCCACCGGGAGAACCCGGAAGATTGACGATGACCGTCGTACCTGTGAGACCTGCCACACCACGGCTCAGCGACGCGTGCGGTGTCTTCTCGAGGCCCTTGGTCCGGATCGCTTCTGCGACGCCGGGCAACTCACGGGTCAAGACTGCCCGGGTAGCTTCCGGGGTGGCATCCGTGGGGGAAGCCCCGGTGCCGCCGGTACTGATGACGAGTGACGGGGAGCCCTCCTTGGCGTCAGCGATGCCCGCCGCGATGTCTGCGTCGGCGTACACAAGCGGTCCACGTACCTCGAAGTCCCGTTCACGTAGCCAGGTCGCGATCGTGGGTCCGGTGGTGTCGGGTCTGGTGCCGTTCGCACCGCCGGTGGAAGCCACGAGGACGGTCGCGGACCGTGCCGAGGTGAAGGTGTGCGCCGGAGCTGTCTGTGCGTTCTGAGTGTCGCGGGTCCAATGTCCGCGCTTACCACCGTCTTTGGTGAGCAGACGAACACCGTTCATGGTAGCTCCGGGGTCCACCGCTTTGACCATGTCGTGCAAGGTCAGGCCGGCTACCGCGACGGCGGTGAGTGCTTCCATCTCGACGCCGGTCTGTCCGCGAGTCTTCGCCGTCGCCTCGACGGTGATCGATGTTTCGGTGAACCCGAATTCCACCTTGACCGACGAGAGCGCGAGTTGATGACACAGCGGGATCAGTTCGGAGGTCTTCTTCGCACCGGCGATTCCGGCGATGCGCGCGGTGGTGAGGACATCAGCCTTGGGCATGCCGTCGGCGCGGACGAGGCGAACTACCTCGGCGGTCGTGACGAGTTCGCCGGCGGCGACGGCGATACGCGTCGTCTCGGCCTTGGCGCTGACGTCGACCATGCGCGCTCGGCCCTCGCTGTCGACGTGTGTCAATTCGGTCATCAGTGTCCTTTGAATCAGATCGAGTGAATCAGATCGAGGAAGTCGAGAGCGGGACGACGTCGACGAGATCGCCCGCGCCGAGCTCGGTCACGGCGGCGGGGATGTCGATCAGGACGTCGGCCCACGCCATGGCTGCAACAAGGTGCGATCCGGGTCCGGCAACGAGTTCGATTCCGTCCGCAGTTCTGCGTGCCCGCAGGAACTGCCGCTTGCCGTCCACCGAACGCAGCGGTGCAGTCAACGGGAGTCGCTCGCGCGGGATCTCGGGCAGGCCCGCGGCCCGGCGCAGTTCGCCCCGTGCGAAGACCTCGAAGGAGACCATCGTGCTCACCGGGTTGCCCGGGAAGCTCAGTACCGGCACTTCGTTCACCACTGCAGTGCCTTGCGGACCGCCCGGCTGCATTGCGACGTGGCCGAAGTGTGCTCCCAGAGGCGTGAGAGTTTCCTTCACCACCTCGAAGTCGCCCATGGACACTCCGCCGGAGGTGAACACCAGATCAGCGACCGAGGTTGCGTACGAGAGCAATTCGCGAAACTCGGCGGGGTCGTCGCTGCTTCGGGCGACGGATACGACATCGGCGCCGTTGGCTTCGGCCAATGTTGCCAAAGCTGGACCGTTGGAATCGTAGATCTCACCGGGTTCGAGAGTTGTTCCGGCACTTTTCAGTTCGGCGCCCGTCGTAATTATCGCGACCCGTGGCTTCGTGTAGGTGTCGAGCGAGGCCAGGCCCACAGCACTCAGCGCGGCGATATGGCGAGGTTCCAAGTGCGTTCCGGCCGTGACCAGTAGCATTCCGGCGGTGATGTCGCTGCCACGTTCGCGTACGAATTCGCCTACCGACCTGCCCCGTTCGATCGTGACGACGTGCTCGGTGACACCCGTTGTGTCCTCGACCGGAACAACGGCGTCGGCACCCTCGGGGAGCGGAGCACCGGTCATGATGCGAAATGCCGATCCTGGAAGGTGTTTCGGTGGTTTTCCGCTTCCAGCGGCGATCACGCCTCGAACCGTCAGTGTGGTCGGAACCGAGGCCACAGAAGCAGCATCGACGGCATACCCGTCCATCTGCGAGTTGCGGAAGAGTGGCAGGTCTACCGGCGATGCGATATCCGAGCAAGTTATGCGCCCCAACGCTTCTGCCGTCGGAACTGCCGTCGGAGAGAGGGTGTGCAGGCCGGTGAGCAATCCGGAGATGTGCGACGCGTGTTCCTCGACCGAACGCGCGCTCATGACAGTAACCTCGACAACCTCGACATGTTTTGATCCTAGGCGGTGTGGTCCGTCCGACACACGGAGTACGGCTTTCGGTCATACTGGAGCAATACGGAAGTTGGTGAAGTGATGACAGTGGTCTCGATGGGAATTCCCACCGTGCGGTTCGACGCTGCCTCCCTCGCCGGTCGTCCCGAGACGGATCTCCTGGTCGACAGGTTCGGGCGTGTTGCCAGAGATCTGCGAGTCTCGATCACCGAGAAGTGTTCACTTCGTTGCACGTATTGCATGCCGGAGGAAGGCTTGCCGGCCATCGCTGCGGAAGATCTTCTGAGTGCCGACGAGATCATTCGAGTAGTCGGAATCGGCGTCGAACGAGTCGGTATTCGCGAGGTGAGATTCACCGGCGGCGAACCGCTGATGCGTAGTGACCTCGAAAAGATCATCGGGGGGTGCGCCGCGCGCGTGCCAGGAATTCCACTTTCCATGACTACCAACGCCGTTGGGCTCGAACATCGTGCCGCAAAGCTGGCTGCAGCTGGTTTGACCCGCGTGAATGTTTCCCTGGATTCGGTTGATCGCGCCCATTTCGCTGAATTGACGCGTCGAGACAGGTTGCCGTCCGTTCTCGCGGGAATTCGAGCGGCAGCTGCTGCCGGGCTCGCGCCACTGAAGATCAATGCGGTGCTGATGCGTGAAACGCTCCACGGCGCGGCGGATCTTTTGCAGTGGTGCCTCGAAGCCGGCGTCGAATTGCGCTTTATCGAGCAAATGCCTCTGGACGCAGACCATGCATGGGCACGCGAGAACATGGTGACCGCGGCTGAATTATTGTCCGTTTTGGGAAGCCGTTTCGAATTGGAAGCAATCGGCCGTGAAGATCCGTCGGCTCCTGCCGAAGAATGGCGTGTCGACGGGACCACGATGACGGTAGGGATCATCGCTTCCGTGACCCGCTCGTTCTGCAGTGAATGCGATCGGACGCGAATGACCGCAGAGGGAACAATTCGGTCATGTCTGTTCAGTGACCGTGAAGTTGATCTGCGTGCCGCGCTCAGGGCCGGAGCAAGTGACGACGAACTAGCGGATTTGTGGCGCGGTGCGATGTGGAACAAGTGGGCTGGGCACGGCATCGACGCCGCGGACTTCGTTCCGCCGGAAAGAAGTATGGGAGCGATT
Source organism: Rhodococcus sp. no. 34 (assembly GCF_054589475.1). Taxonomy (NCBI): domain Bacteria; kingdom Bacillati; phylum Actinomycetota; class Actinomycetes; order Mycobacteriales; family Nocardiaceae; genus Rhodococcus; species Rhodococcus sp. no. 34. Next base: position 887,486 of record NZ_BAAILK010000046.1, on the reverse strand, counting down.
GGTGGCTGATCCGCATTCGATCTCGGTTCGTTACTTTGCTGCTGCAGCGGATGTATCCGGTTGCCGTAGCGAGGTAGTCGCCATCTCGCCTGACAACACACTTGCCGAGTTGGTGGCGGTGCTGGTCGGGCGATACGGACCGGAGATGGAGCGAGTGCTGTCGGTCTCGGCTTTCCTCGTCGGTGACGAGTTGACCCGCGACGTCTCTCGAGCCTCCGGTAGCGCTGTCGATATTCTTCCGCCTTTCGCTGGAGGCTAGTCCGAGAATTGCCGGCGTGGCTATTTGTGGGCTGCCGACGTATTGTCCTTTTTCGGTTTGCCGGTCCAAATATTTATATCTTGATCACTCCAGCTCAAGTGGCATCTATCTCCGTTTTCTCCATTGTTGGTCAATTGTCCAGCATTGGTCGTTTTGTTTAGTTTCTCCTACTTTTGGGGGAGCGAATGCACTTCGAATTGCCAAGGTGAATTGTCATCTGTTTGGATGACAAAAGAAATACCTTCGCTGTTGGTAATTGTCGACATGTGTTAATTTTGGCGCAATTCCACTCGGGATATGTGAAAGGTATTTCAATGTCGATTAATTCCACGCGCCGTGTCGGAGTCGTCGTAGCGCTCCTCGGGGCAGCTGCACTCACCGCTCCGGCAATTGCTACTGCGCTTCCGTCCACCGGTTCTCTCGGCTCTTCTGCGCCGGAAGCCTCGTGCTCGACCCTGTCCACCGAAGCGACGCCGAACGGGTGGGGCATCCCGTTCACCGACGAGAAGGACCAGACCGCGTCGTACTCGGCCGACAACGTTCTCGACAAGGACGGCTCGCTGAAGCTGGCCGTCGACGGTACCGGCGATCGTTCGGTTTCCTACCATTCGGCCGGCGGTATCAAGCTGTCCGACGCAGTCGGCAAGGCGATCGGCTTTGCCGAGCGCGCCGCCACGCCGACTGCGGCGTTCCAGCTCCGCCTCACCGGAACGACCGGCGGAAAGTTCGAGAACGGATTCACCACTCTGGTATGGGTCCCGGGACCCGACGCGACGCCGACGGCTGACGGCGGCGTTCACGCGGATCTCCAGAAGGGCGTGTGGTGGAGCACTCAGAACATCGACGGCGCCAAGGACCGCGTGTCAGTGCCTTTGGCTGACATCGTCGCCGCGAACCCGAACGCGGTAGTCGACCACTACGGCGTCAGTGTGGGCACCGGTTCCGCCGCCACGTCGACGCTGGTCGATGCAGTGCAGTTCAACGGATGCACCACCAACTTCGCGAAGAAGGATCCGGCTTCGGGAACGGGTTCGCTGGGCGACGTCTTCGGCAGCCTGTTCGGTAGCTAGTCGCTGGTATGAGCTCTGGTAGGAGTTACTTCCACCAGTCATCGAGGGGTGTGACCGGCACCGTGCGCTTGTGGCGAGTGTTGGTGAACATCTTCTCGAGCTTCTGGGCTACCTCGGAGGAAACGTCCTTTCCTTCGAGGTAGTCGTCTATCTGTGAGTACGTGACGCCGAGGGCAACTTCGTCGGGTAGCGCGGGTCGGTCGTCCTCGAGGTCGGCGGTCGGCACCTTGCGCCACGTGCTCTCGGGTGCGCCCAATTCCTGCAGCAATGCAGCGCCCTGGCGTTTGCTCAAGCCGGTGAGCGGCGTGATGTCGACACCGCCGTCACCGAATTTCGTGAAGAAGCCGGTAATCGCTTCTGCGGCGTGGTCGGTACCGATCACGAGGTAGCCGAGCTGACCGGCAATCGCATACTGAATGACCATTCGTTCGCGCGCCTTGATGTTGCCACGGACGAAGTCGCGTAGTTCGCCGTTCCCCAACGCCTCGGAGGCCTCACGGGCCGTGGCGTCGGCGCCAGGCTTGACGTTGACCGTGAGAGAGCGGTCCGGCTTGATGAAGCCGAGCGCGATCTGAGCGTCGGATTCGTCGGCCTGCGCGCCATAGGGGAGTCGAACGGCGACGAACTCGGCCTCGTGGCCTTCTTCACGAAGTTCAGTGACCGCGCGTTGGGCGAGGGCTCCGGCGAGCGTGCTGTCCTGACCGCCGCTGATTCCCAGAACGAACCCTTTGGCGGGGGTCGAGCGCACGTAGTCCTTCAGGAACTGGACTCGCGCGCGAACCTCCGCTGCGGCGTCGATTGTCGGCTTTGTGCCGAGTTCTTCGATGATGCTTTCACGCAGTGTGGCCATGAATGGACTCTAGCGATGTGAGCAGGCGCGTGCAGTGCCACCGTATCCAGGGCGGTACGGTCGCGCACATGAGTGCGAACAACGTTCTGGTGGTCAGTGCGACGAAGTCGGAAGCGGCCTATGTGCCGCAAGGATACGAACTGCTGATCACGGGGATTGGAAAGGTCAGTGCTGCAACAGCAGTCGCCTCTGCTCTCGCGCGGTACGAGCGGGAGAAACTGCCGCTGGTCGTCAACATCGGGACCGCCGGTGCGCTGCATGCGCACCACGGTGGCCTATATGTTCCCGGCGTCGTCATCAATCACGACATCAGCAGCACCGCGATCCGAGCGCTGGGGCACGACGTCGCGGACCGTTTGGTGCTCGCCGGCGGTGACGACTCGGTGTTGGCGACCGGCGACGCATTCATCGCCGACGCTGCAACCCGGGACGCCCTTGCACAGCGAGCCGATCTGGTCGACATGGAGGGGTTTGCCATCGCATTCGCAGCGCAGGCTGCGGGTGCTACCTGCCGACTCGTCAAACACGTCAGCGATCACGCGGACGACTCGGCCTTGGACTGGCCCGCGATGATCGATGCCAGCGCCCGCGAGTTGGGGCGCTGGCTGCTCGACAACGTCTGATCGAGCCTGCAGCGTCTGGTCAAGCCTCCGCAGTCAGTATCAATCCGGTGTCGTCCGGCTTGCGCAGGGTCAGCGTGTCGGCGTCGACGGTGTAGCTCACTTCGCCGTCGAGCACCGCCAGGATCTGGCGCTCGATGTCCATGTTCTCCTCGGGGCAAGCCATACGCGTGGTTGCCATCGGCGTGAACGTGACTGTGGTGTCGGACGTCTGGGCGCTTCCGGTCATGCGATTGCATCCGGTGCTCCCGCTGACCGAACCGTCTGCGGCAATCGTCAGTTCGGGAGCTGACGTCTCCAGAGCCAGGCTCGTACTGATCGCATCGGGACTGATGAGGGACGTGACAGTCCACGTCGTGCCCTGCAGCGGTCGATCCGGCGTGACGATTTTCTTGTCCTGCAGGGTGACTGTGGCGTCCTTCGATGTCAGGACGAGGGTGTCGCCGTCGAGGCTCCACGCCGGCGCAGCGGTCAGCAATGTTGTTGTCCAGGAGTCGGATTCGGCGATGCCGGGAGGGCAGCCCATCATGGTCGACGCCATGGTGCCGGTGGTCAGCTTGCCGTCGGTGAACTCGACCGAACCGTTTGCCGTGTTGCATCCGGCGCTCGCGGACACTCGACCGGCCTGGCTGAAGTCGAGAGTCAGCGGGCCGCCGCCGGGAATTTGTGTTCCATCCACGGAGGTCGAGATGAACACACGACCGGAGGGATCCGTCTTGTCCTCGGGGGAGTCGGACGAAGCGGAGCAACCGCTTACCGCGGCGATGGTCAGGAAGCCGATGACGGCAGCAGCGATGCGCATGGGCTCACATTAAGCGGTGGGACGGATCGGGGGAGTCAACATCGAGTAACGCGCCGGGCAAGGTCTTCCCAGCCGGCGGCCAGACGCTCGGTGGTCATCCCGAGATCGCGCACCTGATGAAGGACGAGCGACGCTTCGAGCGGTGCCAACAGTGCTGAAGCGAGCAGATCGAGGTCGCCCTCGACGCCGGCTCCTCGAAGAAGCCCGATGACGTGAGCGATGCCGAGAGCCCGGGCCGGACCGCCGAAGCGGTATTCAGGAGCGTTTTCCGCCGCTCGGAGGACTTCGCCCTGTACTTCCACCATGGCGATCCGGGCTCGTCCGAACGCGATGAGGCGCTCGATCGGCGGCGCGCCCGGACCCAACGGTGGGGGGCCGAACATGAATGCCTGCTGCAGTTCTCGCTCGGTGTGATCGAGCAGTGCCTGCATCAGTCCCGATCGATTGCCGAAGCGTCGAAAAACTGTGCCCTTGCCCACACCGGCTCGGCAAGCGACGGCATCCATGGTGACCGCGTCGACACCTCGTTCGGCGACGAGGAGTGCTGCTGCGTCGAGCAGAAGTACGCGGTTACGTGCTGCGTCGCCGCGCTCGACCGGCGCGGCGCCGATCTGGGGGAGGGGGATTGCGCTCACGGGATCAGGTTACAGGGCTGTGGAATGTAAGTGGACCGCGGTCCGTTTAGTTGATATAACTTTCAACCGGAGCCACCAACCGCACCACTCTCGAAGGAATCTCGTTATGTCACAGACCAATGTTCTCGTTCTCGTCGGCAGCTTGCGCGCCGGATCCGTCAACCGCCAGCTTGCCGAGACGGCTGTGTCCGCCGCACCCGAGGGTGCCACGCTGACGGTCTTCGAAGGCCTCGCCGACGTCCCCTTCTACAACGAAGACATCGACGTCGAGGGTGCTTCCATCCCCGCTGTCGACGCACTGCGCTCCGCTGCGAGCGACGCGGACGCGTTCCTGCTCGTCACCCCCGAGTACAACGGCACCATTCCCGCGGTTCTGAAGAACGCCATCGACTGGATCTCGCGTCCGTACGGTGTCGGTGCAGTCAAGGACAAGGCTGTCGCAGTCATCAGCGCTTCGCCCAGCGGCAACGGCGCCAAGTGGGCACACGAAGACACCACCAAGGCAGTCCGTATCGCCGGCGGCAAGGTCGTCGAGGACACTGCACTGAGCATCGGTGGGACCGGCGCACTGTTCGGTGAGCTGCACCCGCGTGAGAACGCAGAGGTGCTCGCTCAGGTCTCCAAGGTCGTCTCCGACCTCGTCGACGCCGGCAAGCAGCACGTCAACGCGTAATTCGTTTCACGAATGAGGGCCATGCCGGAAGGTGTGGTCCTCACTCGTATGCGCGCTAGAGCCCTTCGCGTTCCATCGCGTCGTCGACCGCGTCGCGAACCGACTCGAAATCCTTGCCGGCCATCATCGCTTCGCCCATCGCAGCATCGATACGGTCGGCGACGGCGGCGTACCGACGCTCCCAGTTCTCCTTGTCCTCCCGCCAGTAACCCATCACGTGCATGCGGTTTGCCGGGATTTCCCATGTTCGACGCAGGTGGGTGCGGATGCGTCTGGCGGCCGCGGCCTCGACTGCACACCAGATGTAGCCCTCGCCGGGAGGCAGGGCAGCGCCGGCCAATTCGGCGAGCAGCGAGTCCGATTCCTCGATCCATCGGTAGTGAGCGTCGGCGCGCGTCGTGAACGTCTGCTGTTCACTCGGCGCGGGTACCTGCGCGATGACGTGGATCGGTAGACCGTCGGGTGCTTCTTCGAGAATTCGCCCGATCGCGGGCAGAGCGGCGTGATCGGCGACCATCAGCAGCCAGTCGCAACCTGCCGGCGGCGTGAACCACCCGCTCGCCGTCGAGAGGTGAACGGTCTCGCCCGGTTGCGCATTCTCGGCCCAGAGTGCAGCTCCGCCGTGGCCGTGGAGAACGAAGTCGATCTCCAGTTCGTTCTTCGAGGGCTGCCAGCGCCGGACCGTGTAACTACGGGCGTGAGGGGGATCGAGGGGGAATCTGACGAGCACCCGTTCGTCGGGGCTCCCGCTCGTCTCGAAGTCGCTCAGGCCCTCCCCACCGAAGGTGATTCTGCGCATCAACGGTGTCACCTGCTGTGTTCTCGTCACGGTTGCCTCGTGGCGTGGAGCCTCGTCCTTCGGGGGTGTTTCCACGACGCTCATGGTAGGTCCGTGGCGCGACTCCGAGAGGCTGACGAGCACAAAAAGAAACTGTGACGCGCGACACGCCGACGCGCCGGGAAATGAAGGCGCTGAACTGGGGCGACCTGGGAATTCCAACGATGTGACTCACAACATCTCGCGTTATGTGTTTCTGTCGGCCACTAGGTGTAGTGTCTTGAGCACTGAGAGACCACAACGCGGAACGCCTCGAGCGAGACTCCGGCAATCGGTCGTATCGGTGCTGAACATCACTACATCGGCCTTTGTTGGCTAAGCGAAAGAGGGACTCTCATGAGCATCACCGTCTACACCAAGCCCGCTTGCGTTCAGTGCAATGCCACCTACCGCGCCCTGGACAAGGCCGGTCTCGAATACAACGTCATCGACATCACCGAGGATGCCGAAGCCCGCGACTACGTCATGGCTCTCGGGTACCTCCAGGCACCCATCGTGGTTGCCGGTGAAGATCACTGGTCGGGCTTCCGTCCCGATCGCATCAAGACCCTGACCGTCGCTGCTTGAAGCGCCGCAGTGTCGGCGGTGGACACCTCCGCCGACACATCTGAGTAGTTCCGGGCACCGTACAAGAAAATGGTGACAACCGATGACTTCGCTGGTCTATTTTTCCAGCGTGTCGGAGAACACCCACCGATTCGTTCAACGTCTCGGCCTGCCTGCGACACGTATACCTATCCATGACCGTGACGGCTCATTTCGTGTAGACGAGCCCTATGTGCTGATTCTGCCCACCTATGGTGGCGGGGTCACCGTGACAGGGCGCGACACCAGTTATGTACCGAAGCCGGTCATTCGTTTTTTGAACAATCCACACAACAGGTCGTTGATCAGAGCAGTGATCGCGGCGGGAAACACCAATTTCGGTGAGTCCTTTTGCTATGCAGGAAACATCATTTCCCAGAAATGCCACGTTCCTTTTCTGTACCGGTTCGAACTCATGGGCACTGCCGAGGACGTCGACCGGGTACGAGAAGGCTTGGGGGAGTTCTGGAATCATCTCGAAACAGAGAAGGAGCACGGGCAGTGGCGCCAACCATCACTGACACGATCGCGGCAGGAAGCGTAGAGCGTGATGCGCGCGGCGGCGATTCCACCAACGGTCTCGACTACCACGCACTCAATGCCATGCTCAACCTGTACGGCGCCAACGGTGAGATCCAGTTCGAGATGGATGTCGCTGCAGCCCGTCAGTACTTCTTGCAGCACGTCAACCAGAACACCGTGTTCTTCCACAATCTGGACGAGAAGCTGGACTACCTCGTCGAGGAAAACTATTACGAGCCCGAGGTTCTCGATCAGTACTCACGTACTTTCGTGAAGTTCCTGATCGATCACGCGTACGCCAAGAAATTCCGCTTCCCGACGTTCCTGGGTGCATTCAAGTACTACACCTCGTACACGCTCAAGACCTTCGACGGTAAGCGCTACCTCGAGCGTTTCGAAGATCGTGTCTGCATGGTTGCGCTCACCCTGGCCGCAGGCAACGAAGACCTGGCCGTCGAACTCGTCGACGAGATCATCGCCGGACGCTTCCAGCCCGCCACCCCGACGTTCCTGAACTCGGGCAAGAAGCAGCGCGGTGAGCCCGTGTCCTGCTTCCTGCTTCGTATCGAAGACAACATGGAGTCCATCGGTCGCTCCATCAACTCGGCACTGCAGCTGTCCAAGCGCGGTGGCGGAGTTGCCTTGCTGCTCACCAACGTTCGTGAGCACGGCGCCCCGATCAAGAAGATCGAGAACCAGAGTTCGGGTGTCATCCCGATCATGAAGCTTCTCGAGGACTCGTTCTCCTACGCCAACCAGTTGGGTGCGCGTCAGGGCGCCGGTGCTGTGTACCTGCATGCGCACCACCCCGACATCTACCGGTTCCTCGACACCAAGCGTGAGAACGCCGACGAGAAGATCCGTATCAAGACGCTCTCACTCGGCGTCGTGATCCCGGACATCACGTTCGAACTGGCGAAGAAGAACGAGGACATGTACTTGTTCTCGCCGTACGACGTCGAGCGCATCTACGGAGTTCCGTTCTCCGACATCAACGTCTCCGAGAAGTACTACGAGATGGTCGACGACAAGCGAATTCGCAAGTCCAAGATCAAAGCTCGCGAGTTCTTCCAGACCGTCGCCGAATTGCAGTTCGAATCGGGCTACCCCTACATCATGTTCGAGGACACGGTGAACCGGGCAAACCCGATCGAAGGCAAGATCACGCACTCGAACCTGTGCTCGGAGATCCTGCAGGTTTCGACGCCTTCACTGTTCAACGACGACCTGTCCTACTCGAAGGTCGGCAAGGACATCTCCTGCAACCTGGGTTCGCTGAACATCGCGAAGACCATGGACTCGCCCGACTTCGCCAAGACCATCGAAGTGTCGATCCGCGGATTGACGGCAGTGTCCGACCAGACGCACATCTACTCGGTGCCGTCGATCGAGCAGGGCAACAACGACTCTCACGCCATCGGCCTCGGTCAGATGAACCTGCACGGATACCTCGCTCGTGAGCGGATCTTCTACGGCAGCGAAGAAGGCATCGACTTCACGAACATCTACTTCTACACCGTGCTCTTCCACGCACTGCGTGCGTCGAACAAGATCGCCATCGAGCGCGGCTCGTACTTCAAGGGTTTCCCGGAGTCGAAGTACGCCTCGGGTGAATTCTTCGACAAGTACACCGATCAGGCTTGGGAGCCTGCAACCGACAAGGTTCGCGGACTCTTCGCCGATGCGAAGCTGCACATCCCCACCCAGGACGACTGGCGTGAGCTGAAGGCTTCGGTTCAGAAGCACGGTATCTACAACCAGAACCTTCAGGCCGTCCCGCCGACCGGCTCGATCTCGTACATCAACTACTCCACCAGCTCCATCCACCCGGTGGCGTCGAAGATCGAGATCCGCAAGGAAGGCAAGATCGGCCGCGTCTACTACCCGGCGCCCTACCTGACCAACGACAACCTGGAGTACTACCAGGATGCCTACGAAATCGGGTACGAGAAGATCGTCGACACCTATGCTGCCGCAACGCAACACGTCGACCAGGGCCTGTCGCTGACGCTGTTCTTCAAGGACACCGCAACCACCCGCGACATCAACAAGGCGCAGATCTACGCGTGGCGTAAGGGCATCAAGACGCTGTACTACATCCGTCTGCGTCAGATGGCACTCGAAGGCACCGAGGTCGAGGGCTGCGTTTCCTGCATGCTGTAAAGGGCTCCGCCCCCGTGCGCCTTTTCGGTAGTGGTTACTACCGAAAAGGCGCACAGGGGTATCAGGCCGGCGGACGGCCGGGACCGTGCATCTTGCCGGCGTTCTTCGGCATTCGACCGTGCTCGGTGAGTGCGCGCCGAAGGAGAAACTCGATCTGGGCGTTGGTACTTCGGAGATCGTCGGCGGCCCAGCGGGCAAGCGCGTCGTGCACCGCTGGGTCCAACCGAAGAAGGATCTTCTTACGCTCGGATCGCGGAGCTGGATCCGTGGCCATGTGGCCTTTCCTTTACTGGTAGAGCGAACCGGTGTTGAGCACCGGTTGTGCGTCGCGGTCGCCGCACAGCACGACCAGAAGGTTACTGATCATCGTGGCCTTGCGTTCCTCGTCGAGTTCGACGACGTGCTTTTCCTCGAGCTGCTTGAGTGCCATGTCGACCATGGACACCGCACCTTCGACGATTTGCTTGCGGGCGGCGATCACTGCACCCGCTTGCTGGCGCCGAAGCATCGCGCTGGCGATTTCGGGTGCATACGAGAGCCGGTTGATGCGTGTCTCGATAACTTCGACACCCGCCGCACGTACGCGGGCGTGAACCTCCTCCGACAAGGTGGTGGTGATGATATCGGCGTTCTCGCGCAACGAGACTCGGCCTTCGGCGTCGTACGGGTAGCTACCGGCGATATGGCGGACGGCCGCCTCGGTCTGTACGGAGACGAACTCCTCGTAATCGTCCACCTGGAACGAGGCGAGCGCTGTGTCGGCCACCTGCCAGACGACCACCGCCGAGATCTCGATGGGATTGCCGTCGGCGTCGTTCACTTTCGCCTGACCGGTCTCATGGTTTCGGATGCGCGTCGAGATCGATCGACGGACCGTCAGCGGGTTTGTCCATCGCAGTCCCGGCGTGCGCAAGGTGCCGCTGTACGAGCTTCCGAGAAGTTGCAGAACTCGGGCTTGATTAGGTTGCACCAAGGTCAGGCCCATCAGGAGGGGGAGTGACGCGATGAACAGCACCACTCCGACCGGAATCAGGGCGAAGAGTCCCAGAACTCCGCCAACGACGGACAGCGCGATTCCGGCCAGGAAGAGAAGGACGCCGCCGAGGAGCATCCAGCTGCCGGACAGGTCCCAGCCTGGGCGTTCGGCGATCGTTGTGGTGGCGACACCGGTCGGTTTCTCGGCCACGGTGGGTGTGCTGGTCATGCGAGACTCGCTTTCCATCGGTAAGTGATATTTAATTGATATCACATTTTTTGTACTCGTGGAGGGGCGCGTGCGACACATGTTGTTGTGTTGGCATCGCGAACCCGACACAACGGGTAGTGTTCAGGCAAGCCAACATTCGGCAGTATCTCTCTCGCTAGGTAGGAATTATGGTCAAGCTGGTCAGTCGCGTTTCCGCCATCAACTGGAATCGCGTCCAGGACGAGAAGGACGCCGAGGTATGGGATCGCCTCGTCAGCAACTTCTGGCTGCCCGAAAAGGTGCCGGTCTCCAACGACATCCCGTCCTGGGGAACGCTGACCGCGCAGGAGCAGCAGCTCACCATGCGCGTCTTCACGGGCCTGACGCTGCTCGACACCATCCAGGGAACGGTCGGCGCCGTCAGCCTCATCCCGGACGCGATCACTCCCCACGAAGAAGCGGTGTACACCAACATCGCCTTCATGGAATCGGTGCACGCGAAGAGTTACAGCTCGATCTTCTCGACGCTGTGCTCCACCCCCGACATCGACGACGCGTTCCGCTGGTCGGAGGAGAACCCCAACCTGCAGCGCAAGGCGCAGATCGTTCTCGACTACTACAACGGCGAGTCGCCGCTCAAGCGCAAGGTCGCATCGACGCTCCTCGAGAGCTTCCTCTTCTACTCCGGCTTCTACCTGCCGATGTACTGGTCCTCGCGAGCCAAGCTCACCAACACCGCAGACCTCATCCGCCTCATCATCCGCGACGAGGCCGTGCACGGGTACTACATCGGCTACAAGTACCAGAAGGGCCTCGAACAGCTCACCGAGGCCGAGCGTGAAGAGCTCAAGAACTACACGTTCGAGTTGCTCTTCGAGCTCTACGAGAACGAGGTCGACTACACCCAGGACCTCTACGACGGCGTCGGTCTGACCGAGGATGTCAAGAAGTTCCTGCGCTACAACGCCAACAAGGCGCTCAACAATCTCGGCTACGAAGGCCTCTTCCCGAAGGATGAGACGGACGTCAATCCGGCTATCCTGTCGGCACTTTCACCGAATGCGGACGAGAATCACGACTTCTTCTCCGGCTCGGGTAGCTCCTACGTCATCGGCAAGGCAGTCAACACCGAAGACGACGACTGGGATTTCTAGAGCGACCCTGCACCCAACGAAGCCCGACTCCTGCACACGCGGGAATCGGGCTTCGGTCGTCGATGGGGGAGTGGGTCAGCGCTGAAACCACGCTTCCGGCTTGTCCAGCAACGCTTTTGCGAGGCGCAGACGCGAGGTTTCCGTCATGTCCGAAGGCAGTGCGCTCGGCGCGAACCACGCGACCTCGAGGTTTTCGTCGTCCGCCACGTGTGCATCTCCGCCGGTCCACCTGGCCAGGAAACACACGTCGAGGTACTGAGTCACGTCGCCGTTGGGGTACGTAATGGGCTCTGTGACATCGACACTCGTGATCCGAATCAATTCGGCGTCGACGCCGGTTTCTTCCTTCGCCTCGCGCACCGCCGCCGCCGACGGTTCCTCCCCAGGCTCGAGAACGCCGGACACGACGGCCCACTGACCGTTGTCGGCGCGGCGGGTGAGCAGGATCCGGCCGTCGTCGTCGCGGATCACGACGCTCACTCCGGACAGCCAGAGCGGCGCATGACCGACCTTCTCGCGCAGTGCAACAATGAATTCGGGGATCGGCATGATCAGAACCCGAACTTCACGGCTGGGGCGAACCGCTTCGAATGTCGGAGTTGTGGTTCGTTCCGGTCAGCTCGCATATCCGTTCAAGGTTCCCTTCAAGTCCGCCAATACGGCACGGGCAGCAGTCATCCCGTTTCCGTTCCAGATGCCGTCTTCCGCTACGAACACACGTCGGTCGGTGGCAGCGGCGAGGTCCTGCCACTGGTCGCTCTTCATGACCTCGGTGCCGTAGCTACGACCGTTCGGCCCGTCGAAGAGGACGTAGATCAAGTCCCCTTCGGCGGCGCTGAGATCGTCGGCCGGAATCGGTGCCGTGGTCGCATCGGTCAATCGCTGCGCCGGTGGGCGCCGGACGCCGACGTCGCTGAGGATCTGTCCGGCGAAGGATGCAGGGCCCTCGATCTGCAGGTCCTTCGAACCGAACCGAACCACTGATGCCTGCGTCTGCGATGCATTCAATGCGTCGCCGAGCTGCACGACGTCCTGCTGGTAGCGGTCCAGCTCCGTCGCAGCCGCGGACGAACGGCCCAGTGCCTGGCCGGCGAGGGCGAACTGCGCTTTCCAGTACACGGGATCCGAGCCCGCGAACACGGTGGGGGCGATGGCGTCGAGTTGCCCGTACAAGCCGTCGGACGCCGGACTGGACCCGAGGATCAAGTCCGGCGCGGCGGCCTTCACGGCGTTGACGTCAGGTGCGCTCACGGGGCCGACACTCGGAATCTCCGAGATGCCGAAACCCAGGTACGACGGTTGAGGCGAGTCGACACCGGTTGCGGCGCCCACTACCCGCTCCCACAGACCGAGGGCGCACACGGCGTCCATCGAGACACTGTCGAGGACCACGATCCGTTGGGGATCGGAAGGAACCTCGGTTTCACCCGCAGTGTGTACGACTCGACGCTTCACCCCGGGGCCCGCTCCCGGGTCGGCTTGCGTCGGCGTCGGGCACGCGGTGGCGGTGTCGCGTTCGATGCCCATCACGCCGGCACCGGCGATCGACGTAGTGGTCCGGACGATGGTGCTCGCCGGATCGTCCGACGAGTCGGACGAGCAACCACCGAGGACGAGCATCGTGGCGGTGATCCCCAGGATCGAGACACGACGAACGGACGTGCGGGCGGTCGTGCGTGAGAGAACAGACGTGCGTGAGAGAACAGACAAGTCGACGGCTTCCTGTGTGAGCGGGCGCCGTTCAGGTTAGCTGTTCGACTCAGCTGTTCTGCTTGTCCACCTCGAACGTGTCCGAGAGGTCGTCGAGGATCATGTGGGCGCCCTGGATGCTGACCGGCGACATCCAACGTGAATCGTCCACGTCGACCTTGCGTCCTCGAAGCGTCTGCCACAGCGGGCTCTCGAGGAACGGCTTCGCAGCTTCGGCGCTCTTGCCCTCGGCGTCCTGCCAGGTGCTGATGAAGATGACGTCCGCGTCGGCTTCGTTGATCAGCTCGGGGCTGATCTTCATCATGATGTTGCCGGCATCGGCGGGGTCGGGTCCCTGGTTGTCCGGGCGCTTCAATCCGGCGTCCTGAAGAACGATGCCGCTGAACGAGGTGGTGCGGTAGAGACGTGCGGTCGGTTCACCGGCGAACCGGACTACCGAGATGACCGGGTTGTTCGCCTTCTCGTTGATTTCCTTGCCGACGGCAGCCGCGCGTGTTTCGTATTCGGTGATTTTCGCCTCGGCCAGCGATTCCTTGCCCAGCGCTTCACCGACTACGCGGATGTTGTCCTTCCACGTCGGACCGGTCGTCTGGGTGAAGACGGTGGGCGCGATTGCGGAGAGCTGCTCGTAGTTCTTCCCGTCGCGGACCTCGGCGGAGATGATGAGGTCCGGCTGCAGTGCGGCGATCTTCTCGAGGCTTGCACTGCTGACCGTGCCGACCGAGACGGCGTCCGCGGCGAATTCCTCCCGCGAGGATCCGAGGTAGTCGGGCAGACCGGGCTCGCGGTAGTCGACGTAGCCGACGAGCGGGGATTCGAGGAGAAGGACGGCGTCGGTGAAGCTGTTGTCGAGCGCGACGATCCGCTGGGGTGCTGCCGGGATTTCGGTGCTTCCACGGAAGTGTTCGATCGTGCGGGGGAATGCGCCCGACTCGGTCGAGGTGGTGGTTGCAGCGGGCTCGTCGTTACTCGAGCAGGCTGGAACGACCAAGGCGATCGAGGCTGCGACGGCTACCAGCGCGGCGCGGCGGGGAAAGAATTTCACTGAATACTCCTGAGGTGAGTTAGGCGAGGGTGACCTTATCAGTGGAGGAGATGGCCGAAAACGGACACCGGCCGAATTCTTCGACGGGTACGACACGCCGATTCGGATGTGGGTTCGGACTCCCGAGGGAACATAAACCGCAGGTCGTTCGTTTGGTGCCCCCAAAAACGGATGCTCGAGTACGACGCAGAGTAGGACCGGGTCGCGGTGCCTCGGAGTCACGGTCTACGATTCGATGAGCGCAAGCCAGAAGCCGTTGTCCGCAGCCCGGGCGACGGACCCTGCGGGCGCAACCAAGGGCTCTTTCACGGAGTCTGCGGAGCGACCAAAGGCACATTCAGGAGGATCAGTGACTGCCGTAGCGCCCCAGCCAGTCCCCACGATAGCGCCGGCCAGGCCTTACCCGCCGCGGCAGGGACCCAAGGGCTCATTCATTTTCAAGATGATCACGACCACCGATCCCAAGGTGCTCGGAATCATGTACTTGGCGACTTCCATCGCCTTCTTCCTCATCGGTGGCCTCATGGCACTGATGATGCGTGCCGAACTTGCTGTACCCGGCATGCAGTTCCTTTCCAACGAACAGTTCAACCAGCTGTTCACCATGCACGGCACGATCATGCTGCTGCTGTACGCGACCCCGATCGTCTTCGGCTTCGCGAACTACATTCTTCCGCTCCAGATCGGTGCACCCGACGTCGCGTTCCCGCGCCTGAACGCGTTCAGCTACTGGCTGTACCTGTTCGGTGCGATCATCACGACGGCCGGATTCGTCACGCCCGGTGGCGCAGCAGACTTCGGTTGGACGGCGTACACGCCGCTGACCAGCGCGCTGCACAGCCCCGGCGTCGGCGCCGACCTGTGGGTCTTGGGTCTGGCCGTCGCCGGCCTCGGCACCATCCTCGGTGGCGTCAACATGGTCACCACCGTGATCTGCCTGCGCGCACCCGGTATGACCATGTTCCGCATGCCGATCTTCACCTGGAACATCTTCATCACCAGCATCCTGATCCTGCTGGCGTTCCCGCTGCTGACCGCTGCATTCATGGGCCTGTTCGTCGACCGCCATCTCGGTGGGCACATCTTCGACCCGGCAACGGGCGGTGTGCTCCTGTGGCAGCACCTGTTCTGGTTCTTCGGTCACCCCGAGGTGTACATCATCGCGCTGCCGTTCTTCGGCATCGTTTCGGAGATCTTCCCGGTCTTCAGCCGTAAGCCGATCTTCGGCTACAGCGGCCTGGTGTACGCAACGTTGGCCATCGCCGCTCTGTCGATCGCAGTGTGGGCCCACCACATGTACGCAACCGGCGCTGTTCTCCTGCCGTACTTCTCGTTCATGACGTTCCTGATCGCCGTGCCGACAGGTGTGAAGATCTTCAACTGGATCGGCACGATGTGGAAGGGGCAATTGACCTTCGAATCACCGATGCTGTTCTCGATCGGCTTCCTGATCACCTTCCTCTTCGGTGGTCTGTCGGGCGTCATCCTCGCGAGCCCGCCGCTCGACTTCCACGTCACGGACAGCTATTTCGTCGTCGCCCACTTCCACTACGTGGTCTTCGGC
>NZ_BAAILK010000046.1:864895-871722 GCF_054589475.1 Rhodococcus sp. no. 34 | reverse complement strand
CGTACGCCGGTATCTACTTCTGGTTCCCGAAGATGACCGGTCGCATGATGGACGAGCGTCTCGGCAAGTGGCACTTCTGGACCACGTTCGTCGGCTTCCACGGCACGTTCCTCGTCCAGCACTGGCTCGGTGCCGAAGGTATGCCGCGTCGTTACGCCGACTACCTGCCCTCGGACGGGTTCACGGTTCTGAACTCGGTGTCCACGATCTTCGCCTTCGTACTCGGTGCCTCGACGCTCCCGTTCATCTGGAACGTCTTCAAGAGTTACCGCTACGGCGAAGTTGTCACCGTCGACGATCCGTGGGGTTACGGAAACTCGCTGGAGTGGGCAACCACCTGCCCGCCGCCGCGTCACAACTTCACCGAGTTGCCGCGCATCCGTAGCGAGCGTCCGGCGTTCGAGCTGCACTACCCGCACATGGTGGAGCGGATGCGCGCGGAAGCGCACGTCGGCCCCGGCCACGGTGGGAAGAACGCCAGCACCGTGCTCGAAGATGCTCGTCACGAGCCGCTCACGGTCGGGGACGAAGGCGACCCCGGAACCGACAGCCGCTCCTGAGCGAAGTAACACACTGAAGTAATCAGCGAAGGCCCCGCCCGAGTAACGGGTGGGGCCTTTCGCTTGGCACAATAGTGACGATCAAGACGCGAACGAAGAAACGATCGGAGTTTTCGGTGGGTGCCTCTGACACCACTGTTCTGGTGACTGTGACCGGGCCGGACCGCCCTGGCGTCACCTCGGTACTGTTCGCGGCGTTGTCGCGGCACGATGTGCGTCTACTCGACGTGGAGCAGGTGGTGATTCGAGGTCGACTGACACTCGGCGTCATGGTTGCCTGCCCGAACGATCCCGAAGCGCTTCAGGAAGAACTCGAACAGGCGATGGCGACGGTCGGAATGAACGTCGACATCGAAATCGGTGCCGATCCCGGACGGCCCGCGGTGTCCACCCACGCGGTCGTTGTTCTCGGTAGCCCGGTCAATGCTCGCGCAATGCGATCGGTTGCACGCGAACTCGCGAAGCAGGGCGCAAACATCGATTCCATCCGTGGTGTCGCCGACTATCCGGTCACCGGCCTCGAACTCAGCGTCAGCGCGGCCGATACGACCGACGGCGACGCGAAGCTGCGCACCGGACTCGCCGAGGTCGCCGCACTCGAAAACGTCGACATCGCGGTCGAGCGCGCAGGTCTCGCTCGACGGGCCAAGCGTCTGATCGTGTTCGACGTGGACTCGACGCTCGTCCAGGGCGAGGTCATCGAGATGCTGGCCGCGAAGGCCGGCGTCGAGGACGAGGTCCGCGCCGTCACCGAAGCTGCGATGCGCGGCGAGATCGACTTCACCGAATCACTGCACCAGCGTGTGGCGACACTCGCCGGTCTCGACGCCTCCGTCATCGACGAGGTGGCAGAGAGCATCGAACTGACGCCGGGTGCGCGAACCACGATTCGCACCCTGCGCCGTCTCGGATTCCACTGCGGCGTGGTGTCGGGTGGCTTCCGGCAGGTCATCGAAGGCCTCGCACACGAACTCGAACTGGACTTCGTGCACGCCAACACCCTCGAAATCGTCGACGGCAAGCTGACCGGACGTGTGATCGGTGAAATCGTCGACCGCGCCGCGAAGGCCGTTGCGCTGCGCAAGTTCGCCAATCAGGTCGGTGTGCCGATGGAACAGACCGTCGCCGTCGGTGACGGTGCCAACGACATCGACATGCTCAACGCCGCGGGCCTGGGCGTGGCGTTCAACGCCAAGCCTGCGTTGCGGGAGGTCGCGGACGCTGCGTTGTCGCATCCCTTCCTCGACGCTGTGCTGTTCATTCTCGGTGTGACCCGCGACGAGGTCGAGGCTGCGGACGCCGTCGACGGTGGCGTGCGACGCGTACCGATTCCATGAGTTCCGATCCAGCATTCAGTTCCGATCCAGCTGTGATGTCCCGCCCCGATTCGCGCTGGCGCGAGCGCCACGCGGTGCTGGCTGCTGGGTACGGAGGGCGAGACGATCCCGCGGATCCGGCGCTGGTGTTGGCGATGCCGATCGTTCTGCACATTCCGAAGGCAGACCCGCCCAAGCGCACCGCACTGCTCGAGGCTGCGGCAACGGCGGCTGTGGCGCTGTGTCTGGACGAACGCGTCGGGTTCACCGAAGACGGGGAACCCGGCCCCTGGCACGAGGACTATTCGGCGTGGGTGGGTGCCCGGATTCGGAAGGTGTCTCGTCGAGCGCGAGGAGCGCAGTGGCTCGCCGCGCAGGAGGTACCGGGAATCACCGTCGATGTGGATGGCGCGCAGGCGCGGGCTCTGGTTCCCGGGCCGGTCGGAGAACTGGACCCGCGAATCAAGAAGTTGCAGATCGGTGGGACCGATCTCGAGCACGACGAGCCTGGCCCGCCGGAGCCTGGTCTTCCGGTGCTGTGGATCGACTCGGCGCTCGAGATGACGGTTGGCAAGGCGTCGGCACAGGTCGGGCATGCCTCGATGTTGTTGGCGGCGGCCATGTCCGAGAAACAGTGCTGGGCCTGGGCGCAGAACGACTTTCGCTGCTCGGTGCGCGACGCGAGCCCGGAACAGTGGGCCGAAGCAGTAGTTCGGCTGAAGAAGTCGGAGGCCGTCGCGGTTCGTGACGCTGGTTTCACGGAAGTGGCACCAGGCTCCATGACAGTCATCGCGGTTCCGTAGAGACGCAACCGACCAGTCCAGTATCGGCAACTTGGCTATGGATGAACAGTCCAGTGGCCATCAAGATGGTCGGGTGTTGATACGGAGATTCGCCTCGCTGTTCGTTGGTCTGTGGTTGTACGGCTTCTCGATGGCCATGATGATCACGGCCGGTCTTGGTCTGGATCCCTGGGACGTGTTTCATCAGGGTGTGGCCGAGCACGTTTCGCTCAGTTTCGGCGTGATCACTGCGATTACCGGTGCGGTGGTACTGCTGCTCTGGATTCCGATCCGTCAGCGGCCGGGATTCGGAACGGTCGCCAATGTCGTTGTAATTGCCATCTCGGTGGATACCTCACTGGCCTTCTTACCGGTCTTTGATTCCATGCCAGTTCGAGCCGTGATCATGGTCGCGGGAATCCTCCTCAACGGACTGGCCAGCGTTCTCTACATCGGCGCGGGCATGGGGCCGGGCCCCCGCGACGGATTGATGACCGGACTGGTCGCTCGCACAGGTCTGTCGGTCAGGCTCGTGCGTACCAGCATCGAGATCGCGGTCCTCGCTACCGGATGGCTCCTCGGTGGAACGGTTGGCATCGGAACCGTGTTGTACGCCTTCGGGATCGGGCCGACCATTCAATTCCTGATCAAGTTGCTGCCGGATTCCATGACAGCAGCGGTTACCGGAGGCCGTGTCACGGAACGTAAGGCCAAGACCGTGGGTCCGGTCAGCGAAATCTCGGTGCCGACGGGAACTTCGGCCGTGGAGGCAGGTTCGCCGGTCGGTGACGCCGAATCGAACGATGCAGTCAAGGTGCCGTCGAACCATTCCGGAGTGCCGACGGTGACCTGAACCGGTCCACCGGAATGCAGGATCAGGAGCCAACTGTCGTCACCGAGTGGGCGCCCTGTTCGAGTGTGAGACCGAACGTCGGCTCCGTCGATCCAGGCCTGCAGCGTTCGGTGACTCTCGTCGTACCATGCGGTGTCGTCGAACTCGACGCCGGCAGCGTCGAACCAGACGAGGTCCGGGTGCTCCAGTCTTCTTCTGCCTTCGAAGAATTCGGGCTGACGCAACGCCGGTGCCGTTCGGCGTAATCCGAACGCTCGGGAGACGAACTGCACCAACGACTGATCGGCCGCCGTCCAGTCCAGGGCCCACGAATCGGCTGGGGAGGCAAGTGTGGGAACACAATACGCGTTGTTGTTTCCGCCGAGACTGTGGCCGAACTCGTCTCCGGCGGTGAGCATCGGTGTGCCTGTCGACAGCACGAGCGTGGCCAGTAGCGCCCGTACATGACGTGCTCTGGCGTCCTGAATCTCGGGATCGGTGCTCGGGCCTTCGATTCCGTGGTTGAACGAATCGTTGTGATCGGCGCCGTCACGATTGTCTTCACCGTTGGCTTCGTTGTGCTTGTGGTTGTACGCGACCAGATCGGCGGCGGTGAACCCGTCGTGCGCTGTGACGAAGTTGATCGACGCCCAGGGGCGACGGCCGCTGCCGGCAAAGATGTCCTCGGAACCGGCGAGGCGCGACGCGACCTTCCGGACGCTGGAGCCGCCGTTCCAGAACTGGCGAATGGTGCTGCGGTACTTGTCGTTCCATTCCGACCATTGGAGTCCGAAGTTTCCGACCTGGTAACCGTCGGCAGTGGCATCCCACGGTTCGGCGATGAGCTTGCACCGGGTCAGTACCGGATCGGAGGAGATGGCCGACAAGATGGACGCACGCTGGTCGAAGCCGCCGCCGCGCGGCCTACCCAACGCGCTCGCGAGATCGAATCGGAAGCCGTCGACACCCATTTCGGTGGCCCAGTAGCGGAGGCTGTCGGTGATCATGCGGACGGCGATGGGGGAGCAGGCGTCGACCGTGTTGCCGCACCCGGTCAGGTCGATGTCGCGGCCGTCGCCGTCGAGAAGGTAGTAGCCGGGGCCGTCCAAACCTCGCCAACTGACGCTGACTCCGTCGACACTCTGCTCGCAGGTGTGGTTGTAGACGACGTCGAGGATGATCTCGATGCCTGCCGCGTGTAGTGCGTCGACCATGATCCGGAACTCGGTGACTTCGCCGCCCGGAGTTGCCGCGTATCCGGGATGCGGGGCGAAGTACGACGCCGTCGAGTATCCCCAGTGGTTGCGCATCCCTCGCTCGCGGACGCTCTGTTCGGTCAGAAACGCCTGTACGGGAAGCAGTTCCACGGCAGTGACGCCGAGTGAGACGAGGTGATCGATCACGGCCGGTGCCGTCAGGCCGAGGTACGTTCCGCGGTGGGCGGCGGGTACTCCTGGATGACTGGCGGTGTACGCGCCCACATGCAGTTCGTAGATGACGCTTTCCTCCCACGGCGTCTCGAGGCGGGCTCCGGCGGGCGCGAGGCCGGGAGTCACCACGGACAGCGGCACGTGGCCGAGCGAGTCGACCGTCGACGGGTCGCCGAAGGGATCGTCGGCGTACGACAGGAGGGCACGGTGATCACCGAGATCCCCCTCGATGCGGCGCGCCCACGGATCGACGAGCAGCTTGTGTGGATTAAGTCTCAGCCCGGCGCGCGGATTCCACGGGCCGGACGCCCGAATTCCGTAACGCTGCCCCGCACCGATCCCGGAGATGATTCCATGCCAGATTCCGTACGTGTGTTGCCGAAGTTCGACGCGATCTTCGTTTCCGTCCTGGTCGATCAGGCAGATGTGGACGCTCGACGCGGCCGGGGCGTGGACCGCGAACTGGGTTCCGGAGTCCACGATGTTGGCGCCGAGTGGGAACGGAGACCCGGGCGTCGGGGTGTGAGTTTCGATGAGAGGCGACACGCAAGATGATCCTGCCGTGAACGGCCGGAGAATGTGCGGGAAGATGTTCGGGTGCCGCTACCTGATCCAGATCTGCTCATCGATTTCGACAACGTACTCATCCGTCGGGGAGGGTCCACTCTCGTGGGGCCCGTCACCTGGAAAGTGGAGCTGGACGAGCGATGGGTGGTGCTCGGACCCAATGGTGCCGGCAAGACCTCGCTGCTGCGCATCGCGGCCGGTGAGACTTTCCCGACCAGTGGTTCTGCCCACCTCCTTGGCGAAGTTCTCGGCAAGGTCGACGTCAACGAGTTGCGCCCGCGAATCGGTTTGTCCTCGTCGTCGTTGGCGAACCGCGTGCCCGGCGACGAGAAGGTCAGCGACCTCGTCGTGTCGGCGGGCTACGCCGTTCTCGGTCGGTGGCGCGAGGAGTACGAATCCATGGACACCTCGCGCGCTGTGGAGATGCTCGAAAGCCTCGGCGCCGAGCACCTGGCGGATCGGACGTACGGGACGCTTTCCGAAGGCGAGCGCAAGCGCGTCCTCATCGCGCGAGCCTTGATGACCGATCCCGAACTTCTTCTCCTGGACGAGCCCGCCGCCGGGCTCGATCTCGGTGGACGTGAGGAACTTGTGGCTAGACTCGCCGAACTGGCTGCCGATCCGGACGCCCCGGCTACCGTTCTGATCACCCATCACGTCGAGGAAATCCCGCCGGGATTCACCCACGCACTCCTTCTCAAGGAAGGGGAGGTCGTCTCTCAGGGCCTTCTGGACGACGTCATCACCGCCGAAAATCTGAGCGCGGCATTCAGCCAGTCCATCAGCCTCGACAAGGCGGACGGCCGATACTTCGCGCGCCGCGCGAGGCCGTCCGGAGCTCATCGCGCGTGAGCTTCAGTGGGACCTGAAATGCGGCCCAGATCACAGATCGCGTAGGTTCGCGAAGCATGGCTAACGAGAATGCAAACGCTGTCCCCGAGCCCAAGGATGCGTCGACCGTCATCTTGGTGCGCGATGCCGAATCCGGTATCGAGATCTTCCTGCTTCAACGAGTACAGGGGATGGCGTTTGCCGGGGGCATGACGGTCTTCCCCGGAGGCGGCGTCGACAAGTCCGATGCGACGGCCGAGGTCGAGTGGGCCGGGCCGTCGGTCGAGTGGTGGGCCGAGCGGTTCAGCACGGATGTTGCTCGGGCGAAGGCTCTCGTCTTGGCTGCGGTGCGGGAAACTTTCGAGGAGTGCGGTGTCCTGCTGGCCGGCCCCACGGCTGACACGGTCGTCGCGGACACGGCCGGCTACGCACAGGACCGCGTTGCTCTCGAAAAGCACGAGCTGTCGTTCAGCGATTTCCTGAAGAAGGAGAACCTGGTCCTGCGAACG
>NZ_BAAILK010000046.1:859813-864827 GCF_054589475.1 Rhodococcus sp. no. 34 | reverse complement strand
GATCTGCTGCGGCCGTGGGCGAACTGGATCACGCCGGTGGGCGAGACCCGCCGCTACGACACGCGCTTCTTCGTCGCAGCGTCACCGACCGGACAGATCGCGGACGGCGTCACCTCCGAGGCCGCCGAGGTTCGTTGGCAGAGCCCGCAGGACGCGCTGGCGCACTGGCGGGAGGGTGGCAGCATCCTGTTGCCGCCGACGTGGAGTCAGCTGACCGAATTGGCCAAGTTCAGTTCGGTGGCGGAGATACTCGCAGCCGAGCCGGTGATTCCCGTCATCCTGCCTACGTTGATCACCGACGAGGAAACGCTGCGCGTCGAGTTCCCGAACCAGGACGGTTACTACGTCGCCGGGCCGCATCCGTGGTCGGTCAAGGCGGCAAAGTAACCTCTCGACCATGGCTGAATTTGTGACTCTCGAGGTTTCCGAAGGCATCGGCACCATCCGTCTGGCGCGTCCGCCCATGAACGCTCTGAACCGTCAGGTTCAGGACGAGTTGGCTGCTGCCGCACACGCTGCGACCGTCGACAAGGCAGTCAAGGCCGTCATCGTCTACGGCGGCGAGAAAGTCTTCGCAGCCGGTGCCGACGTCAAGGAAATGGCCGAGATGGATTACGGCCAGATCCGTGACGCGATCGGTGGCATGCAGGCCGGGCTCGGCGCCGTGGCGTCCGTCCCGAAGCCGACCGTTGCCGCGATCACCGGATACGCACTCGGTGGTGGACTCGAAGTTGCACTCTCGGCCGATCGCCGGATCGTCGGAGACAACGCCAAGCTCGGAGTTCCGGAGATTCTGCTCGGAATCATTCCCGGTGGCGGCGGAACGCAGCGTCTGGCTCGTCTGATCGGTCCGGCCAAGGCCAAGGATCTGGTCTTCACCGGCCGTTTCGTCGGGGCTGACGAGGCGTTGGCCATCGGTTTGGTCGACGAGGTCGTCGCTCCCGACGACGTGTACACCGCGGCCCGGACATGGGCCTCGCAGTTCGTCGGGGGAGCGTCACGTGCGTTGGCTGCTGCCAAGGCAGCCATCGACGAGGGTCTGAACACCGACCTGGAATCCGGGCTCAAGATCGAGCAGCATCTGTTCGCCGGATTGTTCGCGACCAAGGATCAGGCGATCGGCATGGAGTCGTTCATCGCGAACGGTCCGGGCAAGGCCGAGTTCACGGGCGAGTAGGCTCCCCTAAACTAGAACTTGTTCATCTCTTACCAGCGAGTAGGATAGCCGCCATGACAGCCAGCCCGAATGACGACGCAACCGTCACGCCGCCCGCCGCTACCGACACCTCGGTAGTCGACCCCGCGCCGCGGCCGCACGCCACGGCCGAAGAGGTCGAGGCCGCTCGTAAGGACACCAAGCTCGCCCAGGTGCTCTACCACGACTGGGAAGCCGAAACCTACGACGACAAGTGGTCCATCTCGTACGACGAGCGCTGCATCGACTACGCACGTGGTCGTTTCGACGCCGTCGCGGGCGATCAGCCGCTCCCGTACGAGCGCGCGCTCGAACTCGGTTGCGGCACCGGATTCTTCCTCCTGAACCTGATGCAGGGTGGAGTCGCCAAGACCGGTTCGGTCACCGACCTCTCGCCCGGCATGGTCAAGGTCGCACTGCGCAATGCCGAAAGCCTCGGCCTTCCGGTCGACGGCCGTGTTGCCGATGCCGAGACCATTCCGTACGAGGACAACACCTTCGACCTGGTGGTCGGCCACGCCGTGCTGCACCACATTCCGGACGTCGAGAAGTCGCTGCGTGAGGTCCTTCGTGTCCTCAAGCCCGGTGGACGTTTCGTCTTCGCCGGTGAGCCCACCACTGTCGGCAACTTCTACGCCCGCTGGCTCGGCCGCGCGACGTGGGAAGCAACCACACGCGTGACCAAGCTGCCGTTCCTCGCAGACTGGCGTCGTCCGCAAGAGGAACTCGACGAGTCTTCTCGTGCAGCAGCTCTCGAAGCTGTCGTCGACATCCACACGTTCGACCCCACCGACCTCGAGAACATGGCGAAGTCTGCGGGCGCCGATCAGGTCCACGCTGCCACCGAGGAATTCGCCGCGGCGCTTCTCGGCTGGCCTGTCCGTACCTTCGAAGCGGCTGTTCCGCCGGAGAAGCTCGGTTGGGGCTGGGGGCGTTTCGCTTTCGGTGGTTGGAAGACACTCAGCTGGGTCGACGAGAAGGTGCTCCGCCACGTCGTTCCTCGCGGATTCTTCTACAACGTCATGATCACCGGCGTGAAGCCCGGCAACTGAATTGGGTTATGACTTCACCCTCGGCGACGTCGACTATCTCGGAAGTGATTCCGGCGTAGCTGCCTTGGCCGAGGTGGATCAGCTCGAACTGTCCACGCGTACGCGTCTGGCCGACATCGGCCGGGCGCGTACGCGTTTCCGTGATCACATGCCTGCGCTCGTGGACACCGTCCTGCTTCGACGTAAAGCCGCCGCCAAACTGCCGGGCAGTGAGCAATGGTTGTTCACGGACGACGCGATGCAACAAGCCACTCCCGGCGTTGTCGCGGCCCACCGCGCGCAGCGTCTGATCGGGCGCGACGTCCACGACGTGACGTGCTCCATCGGCGCCGAACTGCATGCCTTGACCGGAGTTGCGCATCGCGTGATCGGCAGCGACATCGATTCCGTTCGCCTGGCGATGGCACAGCGCAATGTGCCGAGCGCAGCGTTGCTGCGGGCCGACGCGCTCCGCCCGACGACACGCGACACCGTCGTACTGGCAGACCCCGCACGGCGATCGGGCGGTCGCCGCACTCACGATCCGGCAGCGTTGATGCCACCGTTGCCGGACCTCATCGAAGCGTACTCCGGCCGTGATCTCGCGGTGAAGTGCGCTCCGGGACTCGATTTCGACAATCTCGGCTGGGACGGGGAAGTCGAGGTCGTCTCACTCGACGGCGGCGTCAAGGAAGCCTGCCTGTGGTCGACGGGACTGGCCGAGTCCGGCGTCACGCGCCGAGCTTCGGTCCTTCGCTCCGACGGGAGCGGATGGGCGATCACCGACGCCGAGGACGACGTGATTCCGGAGCAAGCGCCGGGGGAGTGGATCATCGACCCGGACGGAGCGGTGGTACGCGCGGGCCTCGTGCGCCACTACGCGGCCAGACACGGCCTCTGGCAGCTCGATCCACGCATCGCTTATCTGACCGGTGACAGCGTCCCTGAGGGAGTTCGCGGATTCCGGATCCTCGAGCAGATCAAGTACTCCGAGAAACTGCTCAAACAGACACTGTCCAAGCGGGACTGCGGTGTGGCCGAAATCCTGGTGCGAGGAGTCGACGTGGACCCGGCAGTGCTGCGTCCACGGCTCAAGCTCAAGGGCTCGCTTGCGCTGAGCGTCGTGATCGTACGGATCGGGCGATCGGCGTCGGCCTTCATCTGTGAGGCATCCCGCTAGCTCACTTGAAGACGAACAGCTCACCGATTGCGCTGGGCGTCAACACTTCGCCCTTGGGGCCGATCGAGGTGCCGACGGTGAAGCCGACTGCTCCCGGCAACGTGTCCTGATCCACCGTCTCACCGGTTTCGGTGTCGAAGGTGATCAGGCTCAGTCCGTTCTCACCCTCGCGGACGACGGTGTATCCGGTGTCGCCGGCGGTCTGCGCCGGAACGCCCAGTTGCAGAAGGTCTTTACGTTCCCAGGCCAGTTCGGCGTGATCTCCCTCGTCGCGCACGGCAAGGAGGTGGCCCTTGTCGCCGCCGGCGGGAATGATCAAACCGTCGTCGGACGTCGAGGCACTACCGGCCGAGTTGAAGCCGATGTCGTAACTCCACCTGGTGTCACCGGTTTCAGCGTTCACTGCCCAGAGAGATCCGTTGTTGTCGGTGGCGTAGACGGTCTTGCCGTCCTTCGACAGGTCCGGGCTCGACGCCGTTCCACCGGGAAGCGCGTCGGTGGACCACTCGCGGGTGATGGACGGATTGTCGCCGCCCGTGTACTTCATGGCGACCAGATCGGCTGCCTGAGAACTGGGTCCGTAGAAGGTGAAGTAGAACTTGCCGGTGCCCAGGTCCACTGCCGGGGTATTGGCCACCGGGCAGCCGGACGTGCCGAGGAAGCACTCGTTCAAACCCTTGTTGTCGGGAATGAGTTCTGCATTCGCGCCCTGGTCGATCGACGGCGGCGGGATCAGGTCGAACGACGGAACCACTTTTGCGCCGGTCTGCGGGTTGAGCACGTTGATCTGACCCAATTGGGTGATGAACAACAGGTTTCCGTCGCCGGTGAACTGTGACGAGAGAGGAGTGCCCACAACGAGCGTGCGCCAACGCAATTGACCAGTCTCGGTGTAGGACATCATCGCGCCGCTCTCGCCGACGTAGACATTGGTGGCCGTGTCGACGATGGGTGTGGACGCGACTACTCCGTCGTTGAGTCGAGTGCACCACTTCTTGCGACCCGTATCCATCTGGAAGGAGAAGAGATTGCAGCCGTTCTCGGTGCGGGCGGTGACGAAGCTCTGGCCGTTCGCGGCCACCGAGGCGTACGCGGCAACCGGACCGCCGAGAGGGCGTGACCATGCGAACTCGACATCGCGTGATCCGGTGACCGGGCTCGTGTCGCTGTTGCGGGCGTCGGCATGCATGGCCGGCCAACCCGCCGACGCGTACCGGTCCACCCGTCCGTCGTCGCTGCCGCAACCGGCGATCAGGGCCGCAGCGATCGCCGTCGACACCATCACGGACGACCGTAGGACCCGCCGCATCACAATCTCCCTGCCTTCACTTGATCAAGAGCCCTCGGTAACTGCACAAGCCCGGACCAGAGACTATCCCGACCGGGGCAACGTGACGGGGCACACCCCGAGGGTCGGTGAGTCGGCCCCACGTAGGCTGAACACTCATGACGAGCATGTGGGGCGCACCGTTGCGCACTCGATGGCGGGGATCACGCCGAGGCGACAGCGATCAGGCCAAGTTCTTGACGGTCGATTCCCTCAAATGGGTTCTGGCGAACAAGGCGTACACACCCTGGTATCTGGTGCGGTACTACCGTCTGGCCAAG
>NZ_BAAILK010000046.1:835841-859737 GCF_054589475.1 Rhodococcus sp. no. 34 | reverse complement strand
TCAAGATGGCCAACCCGCACGTGATCCTGCGCGGCATGGTGTTCCTTGGCAAGAACGTCGAAATCCATTCCACCCCCGACCTGTCCCGCCTCGAGATCGGGCGCTGGGTGCACATCGGTGACGGCAACGCGATCCGCTGCCACGAAGGCTCGCTGCGCATCGGCGACAAGGTCGTCTTCGGCAAGGACAACGTCGTCAACACGTACCTCGACATCGAAATCGGTGCGTCGACGCTCGTAGCCGACTGGTGCTACATCTGCGACTTCGACCACCGCATGGACGACATCAACACACCGATCAAGGACCAGGGCATCGTCAAGGGCCCCGTCCGTATCGGCCCGGACACGTGGGTGGCAGCGAAGGTCACCGTGCTGCGAAATACCCGCGTCGGACGCGGTTGTGTCCTCGGGGCGCACGCCGTCGTCAAAGGCGACATCCCGGACTACAGCATCGCGGTCGGCTCGCCCGCGAAGGCGGTCAAGAACCGCAAGTCCGATTGGGAAGCCGGCGCTGCCGATCGTGCAAAGTACATCGCGGCGCTCGAGGACATCGCACGCAAGAAGGCTGCTGCGGACGCTGCCGACGCGTCGTCGACGTCGTAGCTCACTTTTTGGCAGAACCAGCGATTACTTTCGGCGCCGCCACCGGTCTGTATCGGTATCGGCGCCGAAAGTCTGCGCCGGTGAAAGGAGTGCCGACATGAGCGAACAGACACCCGAATGGGTCGTGGCGCAGCGCCGCGAACTGGTGGGATTTCTCGAAGGCCTGAGCACGGAGCAGTGGAACGCGCCGACCCTGTGCGAGGGGTGGCGGGTCCGCGAAGTGATCGCGCACATCACCATGCCCTACCGATACTCGGCGCCGCGATTCGTCGTGGAAATGGTCAAGTCACGCGGAAACTTCAACAAGATGTCGAATCGGCGAGCGCTCGCCGACGCGTCGGAAGTCGGTGAGCAACAACTGCTTGCCTCGCTTCGCGACAACGTCGCACACCCGTGGAAGCCGCCAGGCGGCGGCTTCGAGGGTGCGCTCTCGCACGACGTGATCCACGGTCAGGACATTCGCGTGGCACTCGGCGACGATTACGTGGTGCCCGAAGACCGGCTCACTCGTGTGCTCAGCGGACTCTCGCCCAAAACCGTGAAGTATTTCGGAACTGACCTCGACGGCGCTCGGCTGCGCGCCGACGACCGAGACTGGACGTACGGTGCCGGCGCCGAGGTTCACGGGGCGGCGCAGGATCTCCTGCTCGTGCTGTGCGGCCGGATGCTGCCACCAGGCCATCTGCTCGGGGATGCGAGTTCTCGTTTCACCGCGCCACTCCCGACCCCCTGAGATCAGCACAAAGCGAGCTCAGCGACCGGGCAGCGGACGCTCGGGGATCTGCGGACGGGCCAACGGCTGTCGCACCCGACGCTTCGCGCCCGCGTAGACGTGAGCAGTCTCCTCGGCGACCTGATGCCAGTCGAAGTCCGATGTCAGGCGTGCGCGGGCGGCCACTGCCCGTTCCTGTGCCCCGGCGGGATCGTCGAGTACCTCGCGGACAGCCGAGGTGAGCCCGGCGATGTCGCCCGGTTGGAAGGACATCCCCGTCACCCCGTCGACGACGGCTTCGCCCAGTCCGCCTGCGGTGGACGTGATCAGCGGAGTGCCGGCCGCCGCCGCTTCGAGGGCGATGATCCCGAACGGCTCGTAGCGCGACGGCAGGACGATGGCGTCCGCTCCGTGCAGCCAGCTGAGCAGTTCCGTGTGATCGAGGTTGCCGAGAAAGTCCACCGCCCGCGCGACGCGATGCGTGCGTGCCTGTTGGTAGAGCCAGGTGAACTGGGTGCCTTCGCCCGCGATCGCGAGGGTCGTGCCGGGGTGGCTACGACGGATTCGGGGGAGTGCTGCGATGGCGTCCTGCACGCCCTTCTCGTATTCCAGGCGGCCGACGAAGAGGAGTTTCGGTGGTCCGGATCGCGGTCCACGTTCGCGAAAGTTCCACGTGGTCACGTCGATTCCGTTGCGGATGACGGTGATCGGCGGCAGCGTCGGGCCGTAGAGCTCGGTCACTTCTTCCTGCATGGACGCCGAACAAGTTATGAGAGAGTCGGATTCGTTTGCCAGCCACCACTCGACGGAGTGGACCTGGCGGTTGATGCGTCCGGAGATCCAGCCGCTGTGGCGACCCGCCTCGGTGGCGTGAAGTGTGGAAACCAGTGGGACATCATAGAATTCGGCCAGGGCGATCGCCGGATGTGCGACCAGCCAGTCGTGCGCGTGCACGACGTCGGGCTGCCAGCCCTCGCCCACTCCTGGCTTGTGCAGCGCCATCCCGGCCCGGACCATCGCGTGACCCATCGCGAGGGTCCACGCGAGCATGTCCTCGCCGAAGACGAAGTGTGCGGGGTCCTCGGCCACTGCGACGACAAGGACGCCCTCGGAAATGTGCGTGATCGTCGGGTGCGTCGACGCATCCGTTCCGGAGGGGCGACGCGAGAGAACAACGACCTCGTGGCCTGCAGCAGCCAACTCGGTGGCGAGATGGTGGACGTGTCGGCCGAGGCCGCCGACAACGACCGGGGGGTACTCCCACGAGACGATGAGAATTTTCACGACGGACTCAGTTCTGTGTCAGGTAGACGGCGAGCATCCAGTCCCGGGAACAACCCGTCGGCGCGATTCCAGCCTTCGGCGAGTCGCACGGCGACGGCATCGCGGCCGGAAACCAGCGCTTCGGAGATTTCCCTGGTCGCATGGGCGTGCTTGTGCGCACGTTCGCGGGCGTACCCCGCGGCCGAATCCTTGCTCACCATGAATGCCCAATCGCTCGAAACTGTCATCAGTGTCTCGCGAAGTACCTGATCGTTGACCCGGTTTCGCAGTTCCGGTCGGCCGGGTGCGTTGTCGCGTCCGCGAGACTTGTCCACGGTGCCGAGCGCGGTCTCCACCACTTCGGAGTTCAGTTGCACCAGGTCGGACACCTGATCGCCGGCCCAGACACGCCAGTCCTTACCCGATCCCCAGGACGAATCCTCGAGTTGAACGGGTTCGCCGACGTATCCCGATGCCTTGGCGTCGGCGAGGGTGCCGACGCGAATTCCGGCCTCGGGAAGCGCGCGCAGGAGTTTTTCGAGCCACTGCGGACCTTCGTGCCACCAGTGCCCGAACAGTTCGGTGTCGAAAGCTGCGACCACCAGGGCGTCGCGGCCGATGCGGGTGGATTCACTGCGCAGACGCGCCCGAACGGTTTCGACGAAGTCGGCAACATGCTTGTCGACGGCGGCCGCAGCGAGTTCGGGGTCGTACGGCAACTTGTCGGCGGAGTCGACGGTCCGTCCGGTGACCCGCGACGGCTTGAGACCCGTCTCGTGGTCGTAGGTGTGGAAGTCGCGGTAGGCGGCGTGACCCGGATATCCGGACTTGGGGGACCAGACGCGGTAGCTGACCTGCAGGTCGCGGCCGAATGCGACCACGTCGGATTCTCGAACCGGGCGGCCGAGGGATGTGTCGCCGCGCAAGGCGGGGCCGTCGACCATGAAGTGGGTGACGCCCGCTTCGGCGTACCCGCGCTCCATGCCCGGGGTGTACCCGCACTCGGGTCCCCAGATCCCGGTCGGAGTGTGATTCCACCGGGCATGCGCGTCGGCGAGACCTTCGCGGAGGGAGAACGCCCGCAAGCGAGGATCGAGCAGCGGTTGGAACGGGTGGGCCAGCGGCCCGCCGAGAAGCTCGAAGGCCTCGCGATCGATGAGGTCGCGGAACACCGGTGAGGCGCCGTGCTGCCAGTGAGTCTCGAAATCTGCGAGAGCGGCAGCTGACGCCCGGTGTTCGCGCGCGCCGAGTTCGCGGTGCGCCGCGTCCGGCATGCCGGCAGCCTCGTGGGCGCGGATCTGCCAGTTGCCGAGCCAGTGATGCATCCCGGCGAGGCAGTGGGGATCGTCCAACTGGGCCGCGAGTACGGGCGTGATTCCCAGCGTCAGCAGGTGCGATCGGCCCTCGTCGGCCAGGCGTCGTAGCGCGGCGGCGAGCGGAATGTACGACGCAGCCCAGGACTGGTAGATCCATTCCTCGCCGACTGGCCATCTGCCGTGGTTGGCGAGCCACGGCAGATGGGAGTGCAGAACCAGGGCGAACATCCCCGGTTCGGTGACGGGTGTTGCGTTACTCACTCGCCGGTTTCCTTCACGGCAATAGCGACGAGGTCGAGGCTGTCGTCGATGTCGGGTTCGCTGATGCTGAAGTCGTCGACGGTGATGCCCTCGACGTCGCGGGTGAGATCTTCGGGCCAGGGCTCACCGGCCAACGCGCGGTCGATCTGCGCGTTGATGAACGATCCGCCGTGCTTGGCGTCGAGTTCCTTCAGGCGCGAACCGTGGTGGACGCCGGTCATCAACTGAACGCGGAATCCGGCGTCTTCGAGCAATTCGGTCATTTCGGAGGCGTTGAGCTCACGAGTGTGGAAAGGGTTGAGCGGCGTGTCGCGGCCGGGGGAGAAGGTGATCCGGTTGGGGGTGCTGATGAGAAGTTCACCGCCGGGAGCGAGAACTCGGAAGCATTCGCGTAGGAACTGACCCTGATCCCACAGGTGCTCGATCACCTGGAAATTGACGACGACGTCAACCGAGTTGTCCGCCAGTGGAAGCTCGGCGAGGTTGCCGTGGAGCATCTCGACGCGGGGGTAGCGGGCACGGACGTGCTCGACCGCGGAGATGTCGTAGTCGAGGCCGGTAACCTTTGTTGCGACGTCCGCAATCATGTTGGCGCCGTAGCCTTCTCCAGAACCGGCCTCGAGGACTCGGCGGTCCGTGCAGCGCTCCAGAAGTGCGCGGTACACCACTTCGTGGCGTCGGAACCAGTAGTTCTCCTCGGGGATTCCTGGCACGGTTCGTTCGCCCGTCAAGGGCAGGGGTGCGTCCTCGTGGTTGCTGACACTCGTTTCACTCACCCGTGCGAGATTAGTGCCATCCGAGTAGAACGTGTTCGCCGTGGTCCAGATCACTGCTGTCAATTCCTGTTCGTGCCGTTATGGTGGACGAGGTTCCACGTTAAGTTACCCACCGGTAACTTAACGTGGGGTAATCTAACGCACAGCCGACGTGAACCGAGAAATTCGCCCGTGGGGAGACCTGTCGGACTCTCTTTTCGGACGCTCGGACTGCGCGAGCACCACAGACGATTTATCAGGTGAATTACACACAGGAGGTCGACGAAGACCCATGACGAATATCGTTGTTTTGATCAAGCAGGTCCCCGACACATGGTCCGAGCGCAAGCTGACCGACGGCGACTACACGCTTGACCGTGAAGCCGCCGACGCAGTCCTCGACGAGATCAACGAGCGCTCCGTCGAAGAAGCACTCCTCATCAAGGAAGCTCAGGGCGGTGAGGTAACGGTGCTGTCCGCAGGTCCCGACCGCGCCACCGACGCTATCCGCAAGGCTCTGTCGATGGGCGCCGACAAGGCCGTCCACATCAACGACCCGGCACTGCACGGCTCCGACGCGATCCAGACCGCATGGACGCTCGCTGCTGCTCTCGGCCAGATCACCTTCGAGAACGACGAGCCTGCCGACCTGATCATCGCCGGCAACGAGGCCACCGACGGCCGCGTCGGCGCTGTTCCGGCCATCATCGCCGAGTACCTGGGCATCCCGCAGCTCACGCAGCTGCGCAAGGTCGTCGTCGCCGACGGCAAGATCACCGGTGAGCGCGAGACCGACGAGGGCGTCTTCGGCCTCGAGGCTTCGCTGCCCGCGATCGTCTCGGTCACCGAGAAGATCAACGAGCCGCGCTTCCCGTCCTTCAAGGGCATCATGGCCGCGAAGAAGAAGGAAGTTCTCGTCTACACGCTGGCCGACCTCGGAGTCGACCCGGAGACCGTCGGAGTTGCCAACGCAGGCACCACCGTGACGTCCTCCACCCCGAAGCCCCCCCGTACCGCTGGTGAGCGCATCGCCGACGAGGGAGACGGTGGCACCAAGATTGCCGCTTACCTCGTCAGCAACAAGGTCATCTGATCGCGCCCTTCTAGACATCCAGCAGAAGAACTCAGGGAGAGTTAAGTCATGGCAGAAGTACTTGTGCTCGTAGAGCACGCAGAGGGTGCGCTGAAGAAGGTCAGCACCGAACTCATCACCGCTGCACGCGCACTCGGTGAGCCGTCGGCAGTTGTCGCCGGCCCCGCGGGCACCGCAGCAAAGCTCGCCGACGCTCTGGCAGCAGCCGGAGCCGAGAAGATCTACGTCGCCGAGTCCGACGACATCGACGGCTACCTCGTCACCCCCAAGGTCGACGTTCTCGCCGCTCTGGTCGAGTCCACCAGCCCGGCAGCAGTCATCACCGCAGCCGGCACCGAGGGCAAAGAGGTTGCCGGTCGTCTGGCCGCACGTCTGGGCTCCGGATTGCTGACCGACGTCATCGAGATCAAGGCTGACGGCACCGGCGTCCACTCCATCTTCGGTGGCGCGTTCACCGTCGAAGCCAAGGCCAACGGCGACGTTCCCGTCTACTCGGTTCGTCCGGGTGCAGTCGAGGCTGCTCCGCAGGCCGGCGCAGGCGAGCAGATCACCGTCGAGGTTCCGGCTCAGGACGAGAGTGCCGTCAAGGTCACCTCGCGTGAGCCCATCGTCGGCGGCGACCGCCCGGAGCTCACCGAGGCGTCGGTTGTCGTCTCCGGTGGACGTGGTGTCGGCAGCGCGGACAAGTTCTCCGTCGTCGAAGAGCTGGCCGACTCCCTCGGCGCTGCAGTCGGTGCTTCGCGTGCCGCTGTGGACTCGGGTTACTACCCCGGACAGTTCCAGGTCGGTCAGACCGGTAAGACGGTCTCGCCGCAGCTGTACATCGCGCTCGGCATTTCCGGTGCCATCCAGCACCGCGCCGGCATGCAGACGTCCAAGACCATCGTCGCGGTCAACAAGGACGAAGAGGCACCCATCTTCGAGATCGCCGACTTCGGCATCGTGGGCGACCTGTTCAACGTCGCACCGCAGCTCACCGAAGCTGTGAAGTCCCACAAGGGCTGAAAAGCACAAACTGCTGTGCGCCTTTATCAACCCCCCGCGGTTGATAAAGGCGCACAGTGCTTTATTCACCCGGGCTGCATCGGCATGTCACTTCGTCGATACCGAGACGCCGTTCGCGCTCGATAAACCTTGCGCATGACAATTACGTCAGTCCTTCGCTCCGCGAGTGACAATCTCGGCCGTGAGGTCGCCCAGCCGAGATATTCCCTGATCGTCTCCTCCGACCGCGAGCATCGTGTCGCAGCGCAGCGCCTTCGATACCGAGTGTTCGCCTCCGAGCCAGGCTTCTCCCTCCCGGCCTCGGCCGGGGTGTTCGAACTCGACGCCGACGCCTTCGACGAATTCTGTGATCATCTTCTCGTTCGCGACAACATCACCGAGGAGTACGTCGGCTGCTACCGAATGCTGCCGCCGGATTCCGCTGCGGCGGCGGGTGGGTATTACACCGCAACCGAATTCGACATCTCCGCGCTCGATCCGGTGTCGAACAGGATCGTCGAAATGGGTCGCGCGTGCGTCGATCCCGCGCACCGCACCGGATCCGTCCTGAGCCTGATGTGGTCGGGCATCCTGCACTATCTCGAATTGACCGGATACGAGTGGGTGATGGGCTGCGTCTCCGTGCCCGTCTTGCCTAGCCCCGATTCAATTGCCGGCGCCGATGTCCGCGGCGTCCGTGACTTCGTGATGAACAAGCACGCCAGTCCGGGGTCGCGGCGGGTGATCCCACGAAACCCGGTGGTCCTCGGGGGTCTGACGCTCGACGAGATCGCCGCACCGGAACGCGTGACGATGCCGCCGTTGCTCCGTGGTTACTTGCGGATGGGCGCGATGATCTGCGGGGAGCCCGCCCACGATCCCGAGTTCGGCGTGGCCGATTTTGTTGCACTGCAAGGCCTTCACTCCGCCAACAAGCGCTACCTCGAACGGCTGCGATCGGCGGCCGCCGCACACGAGTCGGGGATCGGCTGATGACCGCGGCGGTGCCGTACTGGGTGCCGACGAGCCCCTGCGGCGACGGGTGCCTACCCGCGGACGCACCCGGTGTGTCGAGTATCACCGTTATGGCCCGCGGGGTCATGGTCGGTGCCGCACTGGTGACTGCGCCTGTGCTTTCGGCCGGCTGGCTGCTCCCGCGCACCTGGCGTACTGAGATGCAACGCGGATACTCGCGCGCGTTGCTGCGGTGTCTGGGGATGAAGCTGACGGTCGACGATCAGCGGTTGGGGCGCGCGGAACCTGACGGGGTCATGGTTGTCGCCGGTCACGTGTCCTGGACCGACGTCCTCGTCGCGAGCGCCGTTGCTCCGGCCAACTTCGTCGCCCGCGCCGACCTGCTCGACTGGGCAGTGCTCGGCGGTCTCGCGCGCCGGATGCGCGTCGTCCCCATCGACCGCGCTCGCCTGCGTGAACTCCCCGGAACCGTCGACGTCGTTCGCGAACGCCTGCAGCGAGGTGTCCGGGTGATGGTGTTCCCCGAGGGAACGACCTGGTGCGGGCGGGCGTACGGCGGTTTTCGTCCGGCGATGTTCCAAGCAGCCGTCGACGCCGAATGCCCGGTTCAGCCGATGGCGATCCGCTACGAGAACGCCGACGGTTCCCTGTGCACCGGACCCTGCTTTGTCGGCACCGAAACGATCGGTCAGTCCATCCGTCGGATCCTGCGTCAGAAGAACGTCGAGGTGAAGGTCAGGCTGGCTCCGCTCGAGGAGGCAGGGGAGTGTCGAGCCGATCTCGCGCAGCGATGCGAGAGAGCCGTACGCGGCGTCGACATCATCGATCTGGCAGCTCACGACATCTTCGACCCCGCACCGGAACTCGTGACACAAGCCGTGGGACAAATCGATCCTTCCCCGGCGATGAGCGCTTAGCCTGCTGAGCGAGGCTGGTCGAACTCTCGTGCTGGGCTATCCTTGTCAAGCCATGACTCTGCCTGCACACAGTGCCCACGCCGGATTTCCGGTGTACCTCGATCATGCCGCCACGACTCCGATGTCGGCAGCCGCTATCGAGGCGATGACCGATACCTTCAAAACCGTGGGCAACGCGTCCTCGCTGCACGGCTCCGGCCGTGCGGCCCGGCGCCGCGTCGAGGAATCGCGCGAATCGATCGCCGCCAGCCTGGGTGCGCGGCCGTCGGAGGTCATCTTCACCTCCGGAGGCACCGAGAGCGACAATCTCGCGGTCAAGGGCATCTACTGGGCTCGCCGTGACGCAGACCCGCGACGCACTCGCATCCTTGCCAGCTCCGTCGAGCATCATGCTGTGCTCGACGCCGTCGAGTGGCTCGAGCAGCACGAGGGCGCGCGCGTGACGTGGTTGCCGGTCGACGAGAACGGTGTCGTCGACCCGCAGACCTTGCGTGACGAGCTTTCCGTCCACGCCGACGAGGTAGCACTCGTGACGGTGATGTGGGCCAACAACGAGGTCGGCTCGATCATGCCGATCGTGGAGTTGGCGGAGATTTCGGCTGAGTTCGAGATTCCGATGCACAGCGACGCGGTTCAGGCCGTTGCGCAATTGCCGGTCGATTTCGCGGCGAGCAAGTTGTCCGCGCTGAGCATCGCGGCGCACAAGTTCGGTGGTCCGCACGGCGTCGGCGCACTGCTGCTCGGACGCCAGGTTCCGTGTGTGCCGCTCCTTCACGGCGGCGGACACGAACGTGATCTGCGTTCGGGCACTCCGGATACTGCGGGCGTTGTCGGGATGGCTGCGGCGCTGCGCGCAAACGTCGAGAACTTCGATTCCAGCACAAGGGAATTGGCGCAGTTGCGTGACCGTTTGATCGACGGAGTCCTGGAGATTCTTCCCGAGTCGGTGCTCAACGGCCCGACCGGATCCGATCGGCTTCCCGGTAACGCGCACTTCACCTTCCCCGGCTGCGAGGGCGATTCGTTGCTGATGCTGCTCGACGCCGCCGGTATCGAATGTTCCACCGGTTCGGCCTGCACCGCCGGTGTGGCCAGAGCCAGCCATGTCTTGATCGCGATGGGCGTCGAATCGCCCGTCGCGCGTGGCTCACTGAGATTTTCGCTCGGACATACGTCGAGTGTCACCGATGTGGACGCGCTCATCGCTGCGCTTCCACAAGTAGTAGAGCGCGCTCGGGCCGCCGGTCTTGCCGGTGCCGGTTCGCGTGGAGGGGATCGCTGATGCGAGTACTCGCAGCCATGAGCGGAGGTGTCGACTCCGCTGTCGCCGCCGCCCGCGCTGTCGCCGCCGGACACGACGTCGTCGGCGTTCATCTTGCGTTGTCCACGGCGCCGGGCGCATTGCGGACGGGTTCGCGTGGATGCTGCTCGAAGGAAGATGCCGGCGACGCCAGGCGCGCCGCCGACGTTCTCGGAATACCCTTCTACGTCTGGGATTTCGCCGATCGCTTCAAGGAAGACGTGATCGACGACTTCGTGGCGTCGTACGCAGCGGGTGAGACCCCCAATCCGTGCCTGCGCTGCAACGAGAAGATCAAGTTCACCGCACTCGCCGACCGTGCGGTCGCTCTCGGCTTCGACGCCGTGGCGACCGGTCACTACGCGCGCCTCGAAGACGGCGTCCTGCGCCGGGCGGTCGACGCTGACAAGGACCAGTCGTATGTCCTCGGTGTGCTGACGGCTGAGCAGCTTTCGCGAGCGATGTTCCCGATCGGTGACACACCGAAAGAACAGATCCGCGAGGAAGCCGCCGAGCGCGGTCTGGCTGTGGCGAACAAGCCTGACAGTCACGACATCTGCTTCATCCCGACCGGCGACACACGAGCATTCCTGGGTGCGCGCATCGGCGTTCGTCCGGGAAGCGTCGTCGACGCCGATTCGGGTGAAGTCCTCGCTGCACACGACGGCGTACACGGCTTCACGATCGGACAGCGCAAGGGTCTCGGCGTCGAAGGTCCGGCGGGTGACGGCCGTCCGCGGTACGTGACCGCGATCGAGCCCGAAACCGGAACGGTCCGAGTGGGTTCGGCCAAGAATCTCGACGTCTGGGCCATCTCGGCGCAGCGTGCGATCTGGACCTCGGGCCAGGCGCCGGAGGGCCCCGTCGAATGCATGGTGCAGGTTCGTGCGCACGGCGGACTGGCGCAGGCCGTTGCGGAGGCCGTCGACGACGGTACTTCAAGCGGCGGTATCTCGATCTCGTTGCGCGAACCACTGACCGGCGTCGCAAAGGGACAGGCCGTCGTGTTGTATCGCCCCGACCGCGAACTGGGTGACCAGGTCCTCGGCAGTGGCACCATCTCGGGTACCGAATCCGAGCCGAACACACTGTGACGCAGCAGGTTTCCATCGGTGGTCTCGTCACCGGAATCGGATCCTGGCCGGGCACGGATGCCCGCGAAAGTGCCGCAACCATCCTCGGCGAGCTGGGTGGTTTCCCGCATCTGGTGGAGTTGCCGAGCCGCGGACTCGGCGCTGACATGGTCGGCCGGGCGGGGGCAATTCTGGTCGATATCAACCTCGACGCCTCGACCCGTGCCTATCGAGTCGTGCCTCGGAGGGGCAATGTCGCGAAGCGAGCCGAGGACTTTCTGAATCAGGATCTCGACGCGCTCGAGGAAGCCTGGGAGTCAGCGCGCTTGGTCGGCGAAGACCACGTCGTCAAGCTCCAAGTCGCCGGCCCGCTGACACTCGGCGCCGAGATCGAAGTCGCAAACGGTTCGCGAGTTCTCGTCGACCGCGGTGCGCTCCGCGACGTCGCAGAATCACTCGGTGAGGGTCTCGCGCGTCATGCGGCCGAGGTCACTCGCCGCACCGGCGCCGCAGTGGTGATCCAGTTGGACGAGCCGCAGATCGCGGCAGTTCTGGCCGGTTCGCTGCCTGGGCGCACCAAGATGGAGAGCGTTCCGGCACTGCCGGAACCCGAGGCACTCGCCGTACTCGACTCGACGATCAGCGGTTGCGGACTGCCCACAATCGTCCACAGTTGCGGCACAGACATGCCGTGGGATCTACTGAGGCGAAGCCAGGCGTTCGGCGTGAGCTTCGACATGTCGCTCATCGGCTCACGCGATCTCGACGGTATCGGCCAGTTGTTCGACGCCGGCAAGGAATTGGCGCTCGGTCTGGTTCCGTCCGTGGAGCCGGAAAAGCCGGTGACGTGGAAAGAGTGTGCGATGCCCGCCGTCACACTGGTAGATCGTCTCGGCTTCTCTCGTGAACTCCTGCAGACCCAGGTCGCGGTCACTCCGCGTTGCGGTCTTTCGGGTGCGAACCTCGACTGGGCTCGTGCCGCCCTTCGGCTGTGTACAGACGTCGGCAAGGCATTGGTGGACGATCCGTCGGCGTTCTAGTGTGTGCGTTCCGATGTGGAGTCGTGTGGTGTGTCGGTGTGAACCGATAATCTTCTAGCTGTGACTGAAACCGCGGATGCAATGCAGCCAGCGCCCAACGAGGCGCGCGAGCAGTGGACGGAGCTGGCCGAAGAGGTACGCCAGCATCAGTTCCGCTACTACGTTCGTGATGCGCCCGTCATTTCGGACGGTGCATTCGACACATTGCTCGGGCAGCTCAATGCTCTCGAAGAGCAGTACCCGGATCTGCGAACTCCCGACTCTCCGACGCAACTCGTCGGTGGCGGATTCGCGACGGACTTCACGTCCGTCGACCACCTCGAGCGGATGCTCAGCCTCGACAACGTCTTCGACGAGTCGGAGCTCCGAGCATGGATCGCCAAGGTAGAGCAGGAAACCGGGCCGGAACTGCACTATCTCTGTGAAGTGAAAATCGATGGTGTCGCCCTCAATCTCGTCTACGAGAACGGCAAACTCGTTCGTGCCGCAACCCGCGGTGACGGTCGTACTGGCGAGCTGGTCACGCTCAACGCTCTGACGATCAACGACATCCCGGAGCGCCTTACCGCCACGGACGAGTACCCGATTCCGAGCCTGCTCGAGGTGCGTGGCGAGGTGTTCTTCCGCCTCGAGGACTTCGCAGCACTCAATGCCTCCCTGGTGGAGGAGGGGAAGGCGCCGTTCGCCAATCCGCGCAACTCCGCGGCGGGCTCCCTGCGTCAGAAGAATCCTGCCGTCACCGCGCGTCGCCGCCTCGGAATGATCTGCCACGGGTTCGGGCGCATGGAAGGTTTCGAGCCGGCCTCGCAGTACGACGCCTACGTGGCCCTCGCCGCCTGGGGTCTGCCGGTGTCCACGCACACCTCACGGGTGGTCGGCGCCGACGCCGTGGTCGAGAAGATGAAGTACTGGGGAGAGCACCGCCACGACGTCGAGCACGAGATCGACGGATTGGTGGTCAAGGTAGACGAGATGTCGTTACATCGACGTCTGGGCACCACGTCGCGCGCACCACGGTGGGCTATCGCGTACAAGTACCCGCCGGAAGAGGTCACGACCAAGCTCCTCGACATCCGGGTCAGTGTCGGACGTACGGGTCGTGTGACGCCGTTCGCGTACATGGAACCCGTCACGGTGGCGGGTTCCACTGTGTCCTTGGCCACGCTGCACAACGGCTCGGAGGTCAAGCGCAAGGGTGTGCTGATCGGCGACACCGTGGTGTTGCGCAAGGCCGGAGACGTCATCCCCGAGGTTCTCGGTCCCGTGGCAGACGTTCGTGACGGTACCGAGCGCGAGTTCGTCATGCCGACGCATTGTCCCGAGTGCGGCACGTTGTTGGCACCCGCGAAAGAGGGCGACGTCGACGTGCGATGCCCCAATCAGCAGTACTGCCCGGCGCAGTTGCGCGAGCGCGTGTTCCACGTCTCGGGGCGCGGTGCATTCGACATCGAGGTGCTCGGTTACGAGGCCGCGACCGGGCTGTTGGAGGCGAAGGTCATCGGCGACGAGGGCGATCTCTTCTCACTCGACGCCGAGAAACTGATCGAAGTTCCGATCTTCCGCACCAATGCGGGATCCCTGTCCGCCAACGGAAAACGCTTGCTGGCCAACCTGGATTCGGCAAAGGACAAGCCGCTGTGGAGAGTGCTTGTGGCACTGTCGATTCGGCACGTCGGCCCCACTGCCGCGAGGGCGTTGGCCGGCGAATTCGGCTCGCTGCAACGCATTCGGGAAGCCTCGGTCGACGAGTTGGCTGCAGTCGACGGCGTCGGATCGACTATCGCCGCCGCCGTCGTGGAGTGGTTCTCCGTCGACTGGCACCAGCAGATCGTCGACAAGTGGGCGTCGGCCGGAGTACGCATGGAGGACGAACGCGACGATTCGATTCCGCGCAATCTCGAGGGCCTCTCGATCGTCGTCACCGGTTCGCTCGAGACCTACTCACGTGATCAGGCGAAGGAAGCGATTCTGGTGCGCGGCGGCAAGGCGGCAGGGTCGGTCTCGAAGAAGACTGCGTTTGTCGTCGTCGGTGAAGCGCCCGGTTCCAAGCACGACAAGGCGGTCGAATTGGGTGTGCCGGTGCTCGACGAAGACGGCTTCCGGCGGTTGCTCGAAGATGGCCCGGATGCGGTCGCTCCCACCGATTTGGACGAACCAGAGTGACTTTGTCCGATTTCTGAGATTGGTGTGCTGGGTGCGATAGTGACGCCATGATCGAGATTCGTGAAGTTCTACCGGCTGAGTTCGAGACCGTCGGGGAGCTGACTGTGCAGTCGTACGTGGGTGGCGGATTTGTCGCCGGCGGATCGCCGTACGCGGAGCGCCTGCGAGACACCGCAACTCGGGTGGAGCAGGGCCGGGTGCTGGTTGCGGTTCTCGGTGACGAAGTCGTGGGCTCGTTGACGATCGCAGAACCCGGCACGCCCTTCGCGGATGTTGCGCAGAAGGGCGAACTCGAGTTCCGCATGCTCGCAGTCTCGCCGCAAGCTCGGGGATCGGGCGCCGGAACCGCATTGGTTCGCGCAGTGATCGCTGAAGCCTACGACCGCGGCGATCACTCGGTGGTCATCTCGACGCAGCCCGAGATGGTCGATGCCCGTCGTATCTACGACCGCAACGGTTTCGTCCCCGATCCCGAGCGGGCGTGGGAGCCGATTCGCGGTATGGAACTGACCGTCATGGTTCGCGGCCTGGCCTGATCAGCCGGCCTGGTCAACCCAGTACCGTCGCCACGATTCCTGCGAGGTAGCCGAGGCGGGCTATCTCCGAAGGGCGGAATTCGGGCCCACCGGGACGACCGAGCATGAGGACTCGATTGCCGGAGCCGAGAGGTGCGGCAGCGAGGCTGGTGTTCATGTCGCGCCATACGTCCGGAACCCAGTCGGCCTCGCCATCGAGGGCGGTGGGCTTGTCCAGTGGCATCCACGGAATGTCGGTGGCGTGGGTTTCCGGCGCGCCGGCGCTACCGACGACGCGGTACGCACCGTGCTTGCCGATGTCCGCGACGACGCACCAGCCGACTCGCAGTACACGCGGCGCGCCGTCGACGAGGACCTGTAGTCGATCGTTTCGGGCCGTCGCAACGGAATCTATGAGTTCGAGCTCACGGTGAGTGTCGAGAATCCCGGCGTAGGGACGGATCGAATCGACCAGCACGTCCGGTAGATGCTCGGCAGCGGTGATCAAGGTGTCGGGCAGCGCGCCCGGTTCGACGTCGACCACGAGGTCGTCGATGGCAAAACCGTCACCTCGTTCCACGACGTCGAGGGAGAGGATGTCTGCGCCCACGGATCCGAGAGCTACGGCGAGCGCGCCGAGGCTGCCGGGTCGATCGGGCAGTTGGACGCGAAGCAGGTACGACACGTGCGTGCCTTTCGCTGATCGGTTCTCGCCCGGATCACGTCGACCCGGGCCTGACTCATCTTTGCACTTGCCCAACCTGCGATGGTGGGCGCCGCGGCGGCGTCACGCCAGATGCACATGCTTGTCACACGAGCGAAACAC
Source organism: Rhodococcus sp. no. 34 (assembly GCF_054589475.1). Taxonomy (NCBI): domain Bacteria; kingdom Bacillati; phylum Actinomycetota; class Actinomycetes; order Mycobacteriales; family Nocardiaceae; genus Rhodococcus; species Rhodococcus sp. no. 34. The sequence continues at coordinate 843,942 of NZ_BAAILK010000046.1, read as the reverse complement.
ACTGCGGGCTTTCGGCGTGGCGATCGACACAGTGAGCGTGCTCGTCGTTCGATACAGCGGGCGTGCTTACAGGTCTGTCGCGGCGAGCAACTAGGCTGGACCGGCAATGTTCACGTCCTCTTCCGAAAGGGGCCCCGCGGTGCCTGCCATCTCCCGTGACGAGGTCGCGCACCTCGCGCGGCTGTCCAGACTCGCCCTGTCCGATGCCGAACTCGACGAGTTCGCCGGTCAGTTGGATTCGATTCTCAACCACGTCAAGGTGGTCACCGAGGTTGCGGCCGACGACGTCCCGCCCATGGCGAATCCCAATGCCGTCACCAACGTGACGCGCCCCGACGTGATCGTGCCCGGGCTGACCCCCGAGCAGGCATTGTCCGGAGCACCCGCAGTCGAACAGGATCGCTTTGCGGTTCCGCAGATCCTTGGAGAGGGCGAATGACCGATCTGACCACGCTGGACGCCGCTGAGCTGGCCGGCAAGATCCACTCGCGTGAGGTGTCCTCCGTAGAGGTCACGCAGGCGCATCTCGACCGCATCGCGGCCGTCGACACCGAGTACCACGCCTTCCTGCACGTTGCCGGCGAACAGGCTCTCGAAGCCGCCGCAGCAGTGGACAACTCGCTCGCAGGCGGAAACGAACCCGCTTCGGCACTCGCCGGCGTTCCGATCGCGTTGAAGGACATCTTCACCACGACGGACATGCCGACCACCTGTGCGTCGAAAATTCTCGAAGGCTGGGTTGCACCGTACGACGCGACTCTGACGTCCAAGCTGCGCGCTGCCGGCATCCCGATCCTCGGCAAGACGAACCTCGACGAGTTCGCGATGGGCTCTTCGACCGAGAACTCGGCCTTCGGTCCGACGCGTAACCCGTGGGATGTCACCCGCATCCCCGGCGGATCCGGTGGTGGTAGCGCTGCGGCGCTCGCGTCCCGTCAGGCCCCGCTGGCCATCGGCACTGACACCGGCGGTTCGATCCGTCAGCCCGCTGCGGTCACCGCGACGGTCGGAACCAAGCCGACGTACGGAACTGTCTCACGCTTCGGGCTCGTCGCGTGCGCCTCCTCGCTCGATCAGGGCGGTCCCTGTGGTCGCACCGTGCTCGACACCGCTCTACTGCACGAGGTCATCGCCGGGCACGATCCGCGTGACTCCACGTCCATCGACGCCCCCGTGCGTCCGGTGGTCGCTGCGGCACGTGAAGGTGCAGCCGGCGACCTGCGCGGCGTCAAAGTCGGTGTGGTCAAGGAACTTCACTCCGACAGCTACCAGCCCGGCGTCATCGTTTCCTTCGACGCTGCCGTCGAGCAACTCAAGGCTTTGGGTGCCGAAGTTGTCGAGGTCTCGTGCCCGAGCTTCGAGCATGCGCTCGCGTCGTACTACCTGGTGCTGCCCAGCGAGGTCTCGTCCAACCTGGCTCGCTTCGACGCCATGCGCTACGGACTGCGTGTCGACGACGGCAACATGAGTGCCGACCAGGTCATGGCGGCAACCCGCGCCGCGGGTTTCGGTCCGGAGGTCAAGCGCCGCATCATGATCGGTACTTACGCACTGTCCTCGGGCTACTACGACGCCTACTACGGTTCGGCGCTCAAGGTCCGTACGCTCATCGCGCGCGATTTCGACAAGGCCTACGAGAAGGTGGACGTACTGGTCTCGCCGACCAGCCCGTTCACGCCGTGGAAGTTGGGGGAGAAGGTCGGCGATCCGTTGGCCATGTACCTCTCGGACCTGTGCACGTTGCCGACCAACCTGGCCGGACACTGCGCGATGTCGGTCCCATCGGGTCTGTCCGCGGACGACAACCTGCCGGTGGGATTGCAGATCATGGCGCCCGCCATGGCTGACGAGCGCCTCTACCGTGTCGGTGCGGCCTACGAAGCTGCACGCGGCCCGATCGCGACTGCAGTCTGACCTGTTTGCTGTGCGCCTTTATTAACCCCCCGCGGTTAATAAAGGCGCACAGCAGTTTCAGGAGCAAGTCCTCAGGGCCGTCCCCTGATCGGTTCCGTAGCGATGGCCGTGACCGGCGGGGACACCGAGCGAACCGAGCATGTCGACGGTGGTCTGCAAGAACGTGACACCCGGGATCCACTGCGGGATCGGGCCGTCCTGCACGGCACGGCTGAGATCCGGTTTCTGTGTCGCGAGGGCAGGCGACCACCACACCACCGGGTCGGAAGTGTTCGCGAGGACGGTTGCGCCGTCCGTTCGTGTCGCGCCGGCCGGGGGACCGGCCCACAACACGTCGCACGGGGCGGTGGGACTGACCCCTGACAATGCCTCGGTCAGTGCAGCGCTGCCGCCGACGGCGCCGAGGCTCTGTCCGTAGAGGAACAATTCCGGTCGATCCTCGGCGGGCATCGCGGCAATGTGGCTGCCGACAGCCGTGAACAGAGCGGTGGCTGATTTTTCGGCATCGTCGCGGCTGAACAGGAATGTCGCCCAGCTGGGTGCGTCGGAGTATTGCTGCCCGACTATTGCGACGTCGCCGCCGAACCGTTGCTCGATACCGTCGACTGCATGCGTGTCGATCCACCCCGATCCGGTCGGAACGGCCACTACGACGCTGTTGCGGGCAAAGCCGCCGACGCGATCGAATTCGCTCACCGCGAGAGCGGCACGTGATGCAGTGTCGGGTGCCGAATCCAAACCGGCGTAGACACGCACCGAGTCTTCGCCTGCTGCGACGAATTTGCGTCCCTCCGCCCCCATCGACGTCCACGAGATGAGAGATTCGGGGCTGCCTGACACAGAGGCCGAAAGTGGCTGTGTCAGAGCAGTGTCGATGTACGCGTTGGACTTGTCGAACGAATCGGCGAGGCCGTTCCACACGACGGGACCGACTACCAACTGCACCCCGAGAACACCCATGACCAGTGCGCCGACGCTCCGCGCGAAACCCATCCACCGCAGCGCCTTCGAAATTCCGATCCCGATGCCCCAGAGACCAAGCGCGGTCAGTGCTGCAATGCAACCCGCCTCCGCCCAGTGGAGAAGTCCGGCAGACGGTGCGCCCATCGCCGCTCGCAACGAGTTCTGCCAACCGGCGGCGGCGAACATCGCAACTGCGGTGCCGGCAGTCGACAACCCGAACGCGGTGATGCGCCAATGACGTTCGTCGAATCGGGCCTTGACCCGGTCGGGGACGAGCCGACGGGCTACCGCGGAGAACGCCCACATCGCCAGTAGTCCGGCCGCGACGAGCAGACCGCTGAACACCCCTTGTAGTACGGCTGATCGCGGCAGGAGTCCGGGAGCCAGCGAGATGGCGGACATCGCTGCCACGGCGACGCTCGTGGACACGCGGGGGAGTGCGAGCGCCCCGACTCGGGCGAGGACGGGGGTCCGTGACGCATTCAGAACGCTCATGCTGCAATCGCTTTCGGGGAGAAGGAGAACTCGTTCGACGGATCGAGGCGCCGCGATCGCATCAGGGTGAAGCCCAAGGCGGAAACTGCCAGAACACCGGCCGTGCCGTAACCGAATCCCGATTCCGTGACCGGCGTCAGATAGCTTTGGCGCCAAGAATTTCCGTTCACAGCCGTGACGGCTACATCGGCCATCGCGAAGCAATACCCTCGTGAGAGAAAGGACGTGCGGTCTTCACACGCGGCATGCATTCGCTGGTCGAGCTGACCGTCGAGGACCTGACGTGCCCACGGCCCCAGTTCCGTTCCGTGCGAATGCGCGTAGCGGAGTAGGTCGTAGCCGAGATCGTGCGCTTTGCAGGCCGAGTCGAATTCGTCGGGAAGTGGGACCGGCGACGAGCAGTCGCCGTGGGGATTGGCGAGGTATCCGTCGACGACGGCGGGGGTGTAACCGGCGAATGCCGCAAAGTCCGCCGGGATGGTGGTCGCAGCGTCAGCGGCATCCGCAGTAGTCACGGTGGCGATCGCCCTGGATGCGTTCGAATTCTCGGTGCGCGGCGACTGGGCTCCGCTCGCTCCGGCAGTGACAGTGATCGCTGCCGTTGCAGCCAGCGCCAGGGCAGCCCAGGTGCCGGCGCTTCGAGAGAGGTCTTTCACCCGTGTGATCCGCATGCCGTTCACGCTATGAACGGACAATCCTGACGGTCATCGCTCTGTGGAGGGGTTCTCCGACGCGCATTCGGGTGAGAATTCCCTCCCCTGTGATACCTCGGAGGTAGGGGGATCTCACTCTGCAGTATGAGGACTTTCGGGGTTCGCCTTCATAGGCTTGACGAGTGATCAAGGTCCGTAGGAAGAACAAGGGTGCACCGGATGTGCCCGCGCCGACATACGCCACCGCCGGGTCGATGCTGTCCGGCCTCGACGGGGCGGTCGTTCATTCGGAGAAAGTGCGCCGGGCAACCAGTTTCGTGGCCCGCGGTCAGTTCTGGAACATCGTCGTCGTAGCGATCACTCTGATCCTCTATTCGATTGCCTGGCCGACACTGCAACTGACGCATCATGTTTCGCCGCCGATCATGCCCTTCGTCGCCGCGTTGGCTGCATTTCCGTTCGTCCTGATCCGGATCAACGCTCCGTTGGGGTGGGCGGTGTCGGCGGTCTCGGCGTTGATCATCCCGTTGGTGTTCGACAACACTCCCGGTTACGACTACCCGTGGCAGGTCGTCCACATCATCGTGCTGATGTCGTTGCTGGCCGCAGTGAGTCTGCGGGCGCCCATTCAGGTTGTCGGTGTCGCCTGGATCGCCACAGTGCTGCTCTTTCTCGGCAACGCCCCGGGAAGCGACGGCGCCGGTTGGGCTGTCGGGCTGAGTGCCCTGGTCGTCTTCTGCCTGTTGATCCGCTGGTTGGTTCTCTCGCGCCGCCAGTTGGCCAAGCAGGAGGAAGTCAGTGAACTCGAACGCACTCGACGCACGATCCTCGAGGAGAAGGCGCGGATCGCCCGCGACTTGCACGACATCGTGGCCCACCACATGTCGATGGTGGTCGTGCAAGCTCAGAGTGCGCCGTACAGACTCGATGCAGTCACTCCGGAGATCCGAACCGAATTCGAATCGATAAGTGAGACAGGGCGAGCAGCGCTCAACGAGATCCGCGGCCTCCTCGGAGTCCTGCGCAGCGACGGGGACACCGTGGTGAAGGCTCCACAACCGGGCGTCGACCAGTTGGACGAACTGTTGCTCGGCAGTACCCGTGCCGGTTTGCCGGTATCGTGGCGAGTCGACGGTGATCGAGCGTCGGTCTCGGAATCCACGGGCCTTGCGCTCTACCGGATCATTCAGGAGTCGATCACCAACGCGGCCAGGCATTCGCCAGGCGGACCCATCGAGGTCGCCGTGGCCTTCGGTCCGCAATCGGTGAGCGCGCTCGTGAACAACGGACCTTCGCCATTGGGTGGCAATCAGCACTCGGCGTCGGAAACCACTGGTGGCAACGGAATCCGCGGAATGCGAGAGCGGGCTTCGGCGGTGGGCGGCATGCTGCTGGCAAACCGGCGACAGGACGGAGGGTTCGAGGTCCGGGCCGAGTTGCCGTCGATGCCCGCCTAGGCTGTCCGAGTGCCCATCACAGTATTCATCGCAGACGACCAGGCGATGGTTCGACAAGGGTTCGGAGCCCTACTCTCCGCCCAGTCCGACATCAGCGTGATCGGCGATGCGCCGGACGGCAAGATCGCCGTCGCCGAGGTCGCGCGATTGCGTCCGGACGTGGTGTTGATGGATGTTCGTATGCCCGAGATGAACGGACTCGACGCTGCCCGCCAGATTCTGTCCGCCGGATGGGAACCGCCGGTGCGAGTCCTCATGCTCACCACTTTCGACATCGACGACTACGTCTACGAGGCCCTGAGCGTCGGAGCGAGCGGGTTCATGCTCAAGGACGCGCCGGCTGAGGAGCTGATTCGGGCGGTACGCGTCGTTGCCGAAGGGCAGGCCTTGCTGGCGCCGACGGTGACGCGTCGCCTGATTGCCGATGTGACCAGCCGGCGGGCCGCCCCGCGCGCACGGCCCGCAGCGCTCGATGCGCTGACCCCACGTGAGCGTGAGGTCCTCGAGCTGATCGCCCGCGGATTGTCCAACGTCGAGATCGCCGAGCGGCTGTTCGTCGCCGAGCAGACCGTCAAGACCCATGTCGGGAAGGTGCTGTCGAAGCTCGATCTGCGCGATCGTGCCCAGGCAGTCGTGTTGGCGTACGAAAGCGGGCTCGTCACGCCAGGTTAGTGATCCCGTACGGCGCGGCGTTGCGGCTCGGCAACGCCGCTATCCTGCGGCAATACGGTGACTGGGGGAAGATGGACACCAAGATCCACAATCCGGTCACGAGAGGTGCTGCACTATGCGAATCGGAATCCTCACGGGCGGCGGCGACTGCCCGGGCTTGAACGCGGTCATCCGCGCCGTCGTACGTACGTCGGCCGGTCGTTACGGCAGTACCGTGGTCGGATTCCGGGACGGCTGGCGAGGATTGCTCGAAGACCGCAAGGTCCCGCTCGACTCCGATGACCGCATCAACCGCATCCTCACCCGCGGCGGCACGATCCTCGGCACCGCTCGCGTGAACCCCGACAAACTCCGTGCGGGCCTCGATCAGATCAAGCAGACTCTCGACGACAACGGGATCGACGTCCTGATTCCGATCGGCGGCGAAGGCACACTCACCGCGGCCAGTTGGCTTTCCGAGAGCGGCGTACCCGTGATCGGTGTGCCCAAGACGATCGACAACGACATCGATTGCACTGACGTGACTTTCGGTTTCGACACCGCCTTGGCTGTCGCCACCGACGCCATCGACAGGCTCCATACCACGGCCGAATCGCACCAGCGCGTCATGCTCGTCGAGGTCATGGGCCGGCATGCGGGCTGGATCGCGCTGCAGGCCGGACTGGCGTCGGGGGCACACCTCACGCTGGTTCCGGAACAGCCGTTCGACGTCGACGAGGTGTGCGCGATGGTCAAGAAGCGCTTCCAGCGTGGCGACTCCCACTTCATCTGCGTCGTGGCCGAAGGTGCGATGCCCGATCCCACGTCGATGACTCTGCGCGAAGGTGGCATAGACGAGTTCGGTCACAAGATCTTCACCGGTGTCGCGCAGCAGCTCGGAAACGAGATCGAGCGCCGCATCGGCAAGGAAGTTCGCACCACCGTCCTCGGGCACATTCAGCGCGGTGGCACCCCGACACCGCACGACCGCATCCTCGCCACTCGCTTCGGCGTTCATGCCACCGACGCAGCTCACCGCGGAGATTTCGGTCAGATGGTCGCGTTGCACGGAACGTCCATCGACCTCGTTCCGCTCGCCGAGGCGACCCGCAAACTCAAGACGGTGCCCAAGGAGCGCTACGAGGAGGCAGCCGCATTCTTCGGCTGAGCCGCAGACGCATAAACTGATCACCATGACTGCTGTCGATGCGCCCGACATCCTCGATTACGACGAAGTACTGACCAAGTACGAGCCTGTGATGGGTATGGAGGTGCACGTAGAACTCGGCACCGCGACCAAGATGTTCTGCCCGTGCCCCACCGAGTTCGGTGCCGAACCCAATACCCAGGTGTGCCCGGTCTGTCTGGGCCTGCCCGGTTCATTGCCAGTGGTGAACGCAGCCGCTGTCGAGTCCGCGATCCGGATCGGTCTTGCGCTGAACTGCTCCATCACGCCGTGGGGCCGGTTCGCACGCAAGAACTACTTCTACCCGGATCAGCCGAAGAACTACCAGATTTCCCAGTACGACGAGCCGATCGCAACCGAGGGATACCTCGACGTGATCCTCGACGACGGCACGACGTGGCGCGTCGAGATCGAGCGCGCCCACATGGAAGAGGACACCGGTAAGTCCCTCCACGTGGGTGGCGCTACCGGTCGTATCCACGGTGCCAGCCATTCGCTGCTCGACTACAACCGTGCGGGCGTTCCCTTGGTGGAGATCGTCACCAAGACCATCCACGGTGCCGGTGAGCGCGCCCCCGAGGTTGCTCGCGCGTACGTCACGGCGCTTCGTGATCTGCTGAAGTCCCTCGACGTCTCCGACGTCCGCATGGACCAGGGATCGATGCGCTGCGACGCCAACATCTCCCTCATGCCGATCGGTTCCACCGAACTGGGGACCCGCACCGAGACCAAGAACGTCAACTCCCTCAAGAGCGTCGAGGTCGCAGTTCGCTACGAAATGC
>NZ_BAAILK010000046.1:831743-835759 GCF_054589475.1 Rhodococcus sp. no. 34 | reverse complement strand
CGTCAGGCAGCAGTTCTCGACGCCGGCGGTGAGGTCATCCAGGAGACCCGCCATTTCCAGGAAGGCGACGGCACCACCGCCGCGGGACGCCGGAAGGAAACGGCCGAGGACTACCGCTACTTCCCGGAACCGGATCTCGAGCCCGTCGCTCCGAGCGCCGAGTGGGTCGAAGAACTGCGCGGTACCTTGCCGGAGCTTCCCTGGATTCGCCGTGCGCGGATCCAGAAGGACTGGGGAATCTCCGACGAGGTCATGCGCGACCTCGTCAATGCCGGTGCCATCGATCTGGTGATCGCGACCACCGAGGCCGGTGCTTCGCCCGAGGCAGCGCGCTCCTGGTGGCTGTCCTACCTGTCACAGCAGGCGAACACCCGTGGCGTCGAACTCGGTGCTCTGCCGATCACCCCGGCGCAGGTTGCGCAGGTCGTAGCTCTCATCGACAGCGGCAAGCTCAATAACAAAGTGGCTCGCCAGGTCGTCGATCACGTCCTCGACGGCGAGGGTGACCCGGAGCAGGTTGTCGCGGCCCACCCGGAGTTGGTCGTCGAACGTGACGAAACCAAGCTCAAGGCGGCCGTCGACGAGGCACTCGCGGCCAACCCCGACATTGCGGACAAGATTCGCAGTGGCAAGGTGCAGGCCGCCGGAAAGATCGTCGGCGACGTCATGAAGGCCACTCGTGGACAGGCAGACGCGGCTCGTGTGAAGGAACTTGTCATCGAGGCGTGCAGCTAGCGCACACTGAATTTCTGACACTGATGCCCGGCCGAATCGAATTCGGCCGGGCATCAGTGTTTTTCGCTGTCGTTTTGCCGCTGTCGGTCTACAGACCAGGGACCACAACCGCGCGGCCGCTGAGCGTTCCGGCGGCCAGTCGTCGATACGCTTCGGCGCCGTTGTCGAGACTGAAGGTCTCCACCGCGATGTCGAAGATGCCGGCGTGCGCCAGGTCGATCAATTCGATCAGCTCGTTGCGGGCACCCCAGTACGGAACTGTCACCGAAGCCTCGTAAGGACTTTGGAAGAACCCGACTTTGGCATGGGCCTGCCCGTCGCCGATCCCGACGATCGTGACGTCCGATCCGACGCCGGCGACAGCCATCGCGGTGTCGATGGTGGGCTGATAGCCGACGAAGTCGAGAACCAGTGCGGCGCCCTGACTTCCGGTGATCCTGCGGACGTTCTCGGCCGCGTCCTTGTCGGACAGAACCACTTCGTGAGCGCCTACCTTGGTTGCCAGTTCGAGCTTGTCCGCGCTCACGTCGAGTGCGATGACGGTTGCTGCCGAGAGGTGGCGGAGGAGTTGGATGGCGACATGGCCGAGACCGCCGGTACCGATGACGACGGCGTACGAGCCACCGCGAAGTTTCGGCAGTGAACGCTTGATCGCGTGGTACGGCGTCAGACCGGCGTCGGTCAGCGGCACCGTCTTGACCGGATCGAGGTCGCCGATCGGGACGAGGTGGCGAGGTGAATCGACGATCATGAATTCGGCCAACGCGCCGGGTGCACCGAGACCAGGAGGATTGATGCCGAGTTCTTTTGCCCGAGAACAGTAGTTTTCGAGTCCTTGCGAGCAGTGCCAACAGCTGCCACAGCCCCAGGGGCCGTAGACGACGACATTGGTTCCGATGTCGAGTCCTTCGACGCCCTCGCCGACGGCGGCGACCCGGCCGGCGCCTTCGTGGCCGAGCGTGAGAGGAAGGCCGTAGGTGTACTGCTCTTCGGGCAGGCTCATGATGAAGTCGTCCGAGTGGCAGACGCCGGCAGCGGTGACTTCCAGGAGCACTTCACCTGGACCGGGCTCGGGTTTGGGAATCTCCGTGAGTTCGGGTTCTGCGCCGATTCTCGTGTACTGGATTGCCTTCATACCGACTCCTTTGTCGTGGTTGGCCAACCGGTCCTGGCAAATGCGTGGTGTTTAGCCCCGCTAACAAAAGAGTACGCATCTGTGCATGTTCGGTCACGGGATCCGTGACCGAACAGACATGGCGGCTCAGTCGATCCCGCCGCTGCCACTCGGCATCGGGATCTTGACCACCTTGTCGTCGTTCGGACCCGGCACGCCCGCGGTTTTGTTTATCGTGCTCGCCCACATCAAACCGTCGGATCCGAGTGCCAAACCGCCCAGCTGGCCGTACGTGTCTTTCGCCACTGCCGACGGCGCGGTCGTGACGGCACCTGTTCCTGGATCTGCGGCCAGCGCCGAGATCGCTTTGCCGGCCCCCAGCGCGACAGCTACCACTCCCTGCGCCGCGATGCACCCGCCGACTCCGGGTCGGTCGGGCCACGTCCACGCGGGGGATGTCACCGTGCCGTCGGCGCCGACGCGTTGGATGCGATCCTCGAGAGTGGTTCGGTCCGTGACCCACGTCGCGATTCCCGGATCGACGCACACGCCGCCGCCGTTTCCGATTCCGGACAGAACAACTTCCGGGCGAGGCGGCGCAGCGTTGGGTGTCAGCGATCGGACCCGCAAGAGTTTCCCCGCCAACGAGGCGGGATCCTGAGCAACCGCGGGGTTTCCGGTATCGCCTGTCAGAACCATGAGCTGGTCCGGGGCCGCGAACTCCAGTGACCCGCCGTTGCCGCTCGCGCCGCGCGGGATTCCACCGAGTACTTCCTTGGCGGTGTCACCCGGAGCGATGCGGACCACCCGGTTGTCCGTTCCGGTGGTGACGTAGGCATAGATCAGGTTGTCTTCGACAAACGTGGGGGAGAGTGCGATGTCGAGCAGGCCGCCGTCACCGCTGCCGTCGACGTCGATCTTGGCTACCTCGACCGGTGTCGTGTTGGGAGCTACCTGCATGATCCGGCCGGTCCGCCGTTCGGCGACCAGTCCGGAGTTCCCGTCCGGGAGTGTGACGAGCCCACCCGTGGTGTCGAGACAGGTTGCGATCACGGCGGTGTCGGCATCCTGACACGGTCCGAGGGGGCCGGTCCGCGGCGCCGGCGGCGTGGTCGACGGCGGCGGGTTCTCCGGCTGCACTTCCGCGCTGGCCTGGTTGGTCGGTTCGGGTGTGAACGGCGAGGCAGTCGATTCGTCGAAGTCGGCGCAACCTGCGAGCAACGATGTCCCGAGCACCAGCGCCAGTGCGCCCAGCGCTGCATGCCTACCCGTAGTCATGCCCAAGACGTTACGTAATGCACGGCAGATGCCGCCACGCCGGACCAAGGTTCCCCGTCGAGTTCGTGAATCGGTCATAGGCTCACCTACGTGACTGACGAGCGAAAAGATCCCAGCGAGTTGTCGGATGCGGACAAGCCGACGGGCAATGTGTCCAGTCCGTATGATTCGCCCACCGAACAATTTCCGACGGTGAGCGCCAAGAATCCGTTGCCGCGGACCGACGACGATCTCGATTTCGGTTCCACGAACGCCAACTCCCTGACCGAACAGATACCGACATACCGAGCACCTGGCGCGGATCAGCCGACCGTGGCTCTCGAGCGTGAGACGGCGTACGACGCTCCGATCGCCGCCGTCCCCACCGCCGAAGCCGTGGCAGGTACAACTGAGTCTCCGCGGGGCCGAGGCACTCTCGACCTCGGGTTGCTTGCACTGCGATTGGCCGTCGGTGGAACTGCGTTGGTGCACGGTCTGCAGAAGTTGACCGGTATCTGGAACGGGCCGGGGCTGAACGGGTTCGAGTCGATGCTGGCGGACGCCGGGTTCCAGCAGGCGAAGTGGATGGCGATACTCGGCGCCGTCGGTGAAGTCGCAGGTGGCGCCCTCCTGATCCTCGGGTTGCTGACTCCCGTTGCGGCAGCGTCGGTTCTGGCGGTGATGATCAATGCGTGGGCGCTGCGTCAGGCGAGCGCACCCGGCCTGGAGTACTTCGCCCCGGCCGGGACCGAGTACGAGATGCTGCTCGGAATCTGTGCGGGCGTCATCATTTTGACGGGACCAGGTCGTATTGCGCTCGACGGTCGTCGTGGCTGGGCAACTCGTCCGCTTATCGGATCGCTCGTGGTTTTGATCCTCGGTATCGCTGCCGGCGTCTGCACCTGGATCT
>NZ_BAAILK010000046.1:757692-831639 GCF_054589475.1 Rhodococcus sp. no. 34 | reverse complement strand
AAAAAACGAACCGCCGCTCTCCGAATCGGAGAGCGGCGGTTCGTTTGTGAAGGATCAGTCCTTGACGAGTACCGGGTCGGCGTTCGCGGACGGGATGGCCGTTCCGTCCTTGAGCTTGCGACCGAGGACCGACTTGCGGTGACCGTAGGCGAAGTACACGAGCACACCGATGGCCATCCAGACGAGGAACCGGATCCAGGTCTCGACCGAGAGGTTGAGCATCAGCCAACCGCAGGCGAGCACGGCGACGATCGGAACGAACGGCACCAGCGGGACGCGGAATCCGCGCGGCAGGTCGGGGCGGGTGCGGCGAAGGACGATGACACCGACACAAACCAGGACGAAGGCGAACAGCGTTCCGATGTTGACCATCTCTTCGAGCGTGCCCATGGGGAAGAACGCTGCCAGGACGGCAACGATGCCACCGACGATCAACGTGATGCGCATCGGGATGCCCTTGGCGTTGGTCTTGGCCAGGCTGCGCGGCATGAGGCCGTCACGGGACATGGCGAAGAGGACGCGGGTCTGGCCGAGCATCATGACCATGACAACTGTCGTGAGGCCGGCCAGGCCACCGAAGTTGATGGCGGTTTGTGCCCAACCGATGCCGTTGGCCTCGAATGCGGTTGCGAGGGTGGCGCTGGAATCGCCGACCAACGGACTGCCGTCCTTGAGTTCGGTGTACTTGACCATGCCGGTCAGTACGAGCGTGACGGCAACGTAGAGAACCGTGACGATGGCGAGCGAGCCGAAGATTCCTCGCGGCAACGACTTCTGCGGGTTCTTGGTTTCCTCGGCGGTGGTGGCGACGACGTCGAAACCGATGAAGGCAAAGAACACGAGGCTGGCGGCTGCGAGCAATCCGTAAGCGCCGTAGCTACTTCCGCCTGCGCCGGTCAGCCAGGAGAACAAGGTCTGATGGATTCCGCTTGCAGAACTCTCGGTTCCTTCGGACGGCGGGATGAAGGGGGAGTAGTTCTCCTTCTTGATGTAGAACGCGCCCACGACGATGACGAGCAGGACTACTGCGATCTTGATAGCGGTGATGATTGCGGAGACTCGCGAGGAAACCTTGGTGCCGATCGCGAGGATCAGCGTGATCGCGCCGATGATGAGCAGAGCGCCCCAGTCGAAGCTGATCGACCCGATGTGGGCGGTGGTGCTTCCGCTGGCCCCGATGACGTTGCCGAGGTACAGCGACCAGCCCTTGCCGACGACGGCGGAGGCGAGAGCGAACTCGAGAATGAGGTCCCAGCCGATGATCCAGGCGGCGAACTCCCCGAACGTGGCGTAGGAGAACGTGTATGCGCTGCCTGCGACGGGGACGGTGGAGGCGAACTCCGCGTAACACAGCGCGGCGAGGCCACAGGCGATGGCAGCGAGAACGAATGCCAGTGAAATGGAGGGTCCTGCGACATTGCCTGCGGTTCGAGCAGTCAGCGTGAAGATGCCTGCGCCGATGACGACGGCGACTCCGAATACCGTGAGGTCCTTCGCGGTCAGTTCCTTCTTGAGCTTTGTCTCAGGCTCGTCGGTGTCCGCGATCGATTGCTCGACGGATTTGGTGCGCCATATGCCGACTCCGGGCATGTATTGCTCCTTGGTTGTTTCCCGTCGACCTTGTGGGTGACGGGCGGTGGCTGACTGTCGTCGTTGTGATGTGCGTCTCAGCGACCTGATGAGGGAACCACTGGTGAGCGCCGTGTGCAAGTCAGCTCGCTCGAACTGACCGAAATGATCACCTGACTGAAAGTCATCCCCCCTCATGTATCTGAATTGATCAGCTGGTGTCTGGAACCCTACGTCCAAGTGAATTCGCTCACGAGCCGGACGCGCGATTCGGTCTGAAATGTCTGATAGCTCATATCGTCCCGTTGGTGCTCCGCGTGTCGCCCGGTTATTCGGTACCTGTCGGTCGGTCTTGCTGTCGATGAGTTGCACTGTCGCTGTACCAGCACGTCCCATTTCACCCGTATCTGGGCGACAGGCGAGAGGACCACCGCGTACCTGGTTCCGGTCGAGCGTCGATCACGCGTCGTGGCAGAGTGTGTCGGCGACGGGATGATCGGATTGGGTTGTGGTTCAAGCTCATACAACACCGGAGGAAGTATGGCGTGTTCGGACGCAGTCGGTCCCGCGTTCTTCTCCGAGGTGACATGAACCCGACTCTGTCGACCCTCTGCCGTGGCCCGTTGGCGAGCATTCTCGTGGAGCTGAGTTGGTTGCCGCACGTCCGACTGCCCGAAAACCTTGTGTGACTGTCACATCGGCTACGCGCGTCTCGAGCCGCACGCACGCTTACAGAAAAGATCCCCGGCCGAAAGGCGGCCGGGGATCTTTTTCGATTCGTGGCAGAACTTACGGAACGTAGCGAACCGCGCCCTTGTCGGCGGACGTTGCCAGAGCGGCGTAGGCGCGCAGTGCTGTCGTCACGGTGCGCTGACGATCGACCGGCTGCCACGGGCGCTCCGAGGCCTCCATCTTCGCGCGTCGCTCGGCGAGGACGTCGTCGTCGACCAGGATCTCGAGCGTGCGCGAGGCGACGTCGATGCGAACCTGATCGCCGTTCTGGACGAGACCGATGATTCCGCCTGCAGCAGCCTCAGGGGAGATGTGACCGATGGACAGCCCGGAAGTTCCGCCCGAGAAACGACCGTCGGTGATCAGTGCGCATTCCTTACCGAGGCCTGCGCCCTTGAGGAAGGCAGTGGGGTGCAGCATTTCCTGCATGCCGGGGCCGCCCTTGGGGCCTTCGTAACGCACGACGAGAACGTCGCCGGCCTTGATCTTCTTCTGCAAGATGACCGAGACGGCTTCTTCTTGGGATTCGACGACGAGCGCCGGGCCCTGGAATGAAAACAGTTCCTCGTCGATGCCGGCCGTCTTGAGGATTGCGCCGTCGAGTGCGATGTTGCCGCGCAGGACAACCAAGCCGCCTTCGACGGTGTAGGCGTTCTCGACGTCGCGGATACAGCCGCCGGCCGCATCGGTGTCGAGGGCAGACCAACGGTTGTCCGTGGAGAACGGTTCGATGGTGCGCACGCCGCCGGGAGCCGCGTGGAAGAGTTCGATTGCCTCGTCGGTTGCCTTGCCGGAGCGGATGTCCCAGTCGTCGAGCCACTGGTCGAAGCTCTTGGTGTGCACGGTGGACACGTCGGTTTCGAGGAGTCCGCCGCGGCGAAGCTCACCGAGCAGGGCGGGGATTCCGCCGGCGCGGTGGACGTCTTCCATGTGGTAGTCCGAGTTGGGAGAGACCTTGGACAGGCACGGAACCTTTCGGCTGATCGCGTCGATGGTGTCGAGGTCGAAGTCGACCTCGCCTTCCTGCGCCGCAGCCAGCGTGTGCAGGACGGTGTTGGTGGAACCGCCCATGGCGACGTCGAGAGCCATCGCGTTGCGGAACGCTGCCGGGGTCGCGATGTTGCGTGGCAGCACCGACTCGTCGCCGTCGCGGTAGTACTTGAGGGCAGCCTCGACCACAGTGGTGCCCGCACGAGAGAAGAGTGCGTGACGAGCCTTGTGAGTTGCCAGCGTGGAGCCGTTGCCCGGCAATGCGAGGCCGAGGGCCTCCGTCAGGCAGTTCATGGAATTGGCGGTGAACATTCCGGAGCAGGACCCGCATGTCGGGCACGCGCTGCGCTCGACCTCGTCGAGGCCCTCGTCGGACACGGCATCGTTGGCAGAGGCGGAGATCGCGGTGATGAGGTCGGTGGGGGCTTGGGCCACGCCGCCGACGACCACTGCCTTACCGGCCTCCATCGGACCACCGGAGACGAAGACGGTCGGGATGTTGAGACGCATTGCAGCGTTGAGCATGCCGGGAGTGATCTTGTCGCAGTTGGAGATACACACCAGTGCGTCGGCTGTATGGGCGTTTGCCATGTACTCGACCGAGTCGGCGATGATCTCGCGGCTCGGGAGCGAGTAGAGCATTCCGCCGTGGCCCATTGCGATGCCGTCGTCGACTGCGATGGTGTGGAACTCACGAGCGACGCCGCCGGCCGCACTGATGGCCTCGGCAACGATCTCGCCCACGTTCTTGAGATGCACGTGGCCGGGTACGAACTGGGTGTACGAGTTCGCTACGGCGACGATCGGCTTTCCGAAGTCGGAATCCGTCATTCCTGTGGCGCGCCACAGGGATCGGGCTCCGGCAGCATTACGTCCGATGGTGGTGGTGCGTGACCTCAACGGGGGCATGGGCGTGTTCCTTATGTGATCGTTGCTGGTCCACTCAAATAGAAGCGAGGGCCTTTCAACGCTACTCGCGTGCTACGGGCGCTTCTCTTCGGGCTGGTCCTGTGTGTTCTCGGCGAGCTCGGATTCTGCTTCTGCTTCTGCAGCTGCTTCTTCCTCTTCGGCTTCCTTGGCGGCGAAGGCTTCTGCGGCAGATGCGTAGGGATCGGTGATGCGGCCGCCGCTGGCGATCGCGATCTCGGGAAGCCTGACGAAGCTGACCGCAGGCAGGGTCACCTCGGTTCCGTCGGTGAGTTCCGCGCGCGCCCAACTCCGCTTCGGGAAGCGGAAACCCTTGACGTCGTCCCAGGCGAGGGTGCGCTTGGAGAACGTCGAGCGGACCTCGAGGCCGTCAGGGCTGACGGTGGTGCGCAGTCGCGCGACGAGATAGACGGCGATGATCGGAAGGATCAGCAACCAGCTGAAGGCGACGGGCCACCCGAAGATCGGGAAGCTGACCGCGAACAGAAGGAACGCGCACGCCATGTAAGCGAGCTGCGAAATGCGGATGACGTGCCGAAGTGGTTTCGGCGTGTGGGATGATTGAGCCGGTGGCACGGGCTGCTGCGAAGTTGACACCTCTACATCTTCGCATTGCAGCCGATGTATCTCAGATTCTGGGACGGTCGACTCACCAAGTTTGCCGTTCGCGACTAGCGCCTCTACTGTCGAGTGCGTGAAACAGAATGAGTTGCTCGTAATCGGCCGGCGCGTCGTCGCCTGAGTCGATTTTTCAACTCACCAGATAACGACGCGCCACCCTCGCTCAGCAGATGCTGACGGGGGTTTTTTGTTGCCCGGAGCCAGAATCAGAGGATTTCCCAGTGAGCGCACCAACAGCACGGCCTCAACCTACGCCGCGCAAGTCAGGGACACCGAGCCCGACAACCGCGGCTGCCGCAACCCAGACGGCCAACCGTCGCCAGCTCCCGCCTGAGCGGGTAACCGGCGCGCAGTCTGTGGTTCGAGCCCTCGAAGAGCTCGAGGTCGACACGGTATTCGGCATTCCCGGCGGTGCCGTGCTCCCGGTTTACGACCCACTCTTCGATTCGGTCAAGGTCCGCCACGTGCTCGTGCGCCACGAGCAGGGTGCAGGCCACGCTGCCACCGGTTACGCCCAGGCGACCGGCAAGGTCGGCGTCTGCATGGCCACCTCGGGTCCCGGTGCGACCAACCTGGTCACGCCGCTGGCCGACGCGCAGATGGACTCCGTTCCGATCGTCGCGATCACCGGGCAGGTGGCGCGCTCGCTGATCGGTACCGACGGCTTCCAGGAAGCCGACATCTCAGGCATCACGATGCCGGTCACCAAGCACAACTTCCTGATCACCGACGCGATCGACATCCCGCGCATCATGGCCGAGGCCTTCTACCTCGCGGCCAGCGGTCGCCCCGGCGCCGTCCTGGTCGATATCCCCAAGGACATCCTGCAGTCGCAGACCACGTTCTCGTGGCCGCCGGAGATGCGTCTGCCGGGCTACCGCCCGGTGACCAAGCCGCACGGCAAGCAGGTTCGTGAAGCTGCACGTCTGATCGCCGACGCCAAGTCGCCGGTTCTGTACGTCGGTGGCGGCGTCATCAAGTCCGACTCCTCGCCGGAACTGCTCGAATTGGCCGAGCTGACCGGTATCCCCGTCGTCACCACGCTGATGGCCCGCGGCGCGTTCCCGGACAGCCACGACCTCAACTGCGGTATGCCGGGAATGCACGGCACCGTTGCCGCAGTCGCCGCTCTGCAGCGTAGCGATCTACTGATCACCCTCGGTGCGCGTTTCGACGACCGCGTCACCGGTCAGTTGAATTCCTTCGCGCCCGACGCCAAGGTCATCCATGCCGACATCGACCCGGCCGAGATCGGCAAGAACCGCTACGCGGACGTCCCGATCGTGGGCGACTGCAAAGAGGTCATCACCGAACTCATCGAGGCGATCCGTGCCGACATGGCCACGGGCACCACGTTCGACCTCACCGAGTGGTGGGCATACCTGAACGACATCCGTCGTACGTACCCGCTGAGCTACGACCGTCCCACCGACGGTCAGCTGAGCCCGGAGTACGTGATCCAGACCGTCGGCAAGCTCGCCGGACCGGATGCCATCTACTGCGCCGGCGTCGGCCAGCACCAGATGTGGGCCGCGCAGTTCGTCGGTTACGAGAAGCCGCGCACGTGGCTCAACTCGGGCGGACTCGGCACCATGGGGTACGCGGTTCCCGCAGCCATGGGTGCCAAGATGGGCATGCCCGACACCGAGGTGTGGGCGATCGACGGCGACGGCTGCTTCCAGATGACCAATCAGGAACTCGCAACCTGTGCCCTCGAAGGTATCCCGATCAAGGTTGCCCTCATCAACAACGGCAACCTCGGCATGGTGCGTCAGTGGCAGACACTCTTCTACGAAGAGCGCTACTCCAACACCAACCTCGGAACGCACGGCGCCATCCGCATCCCGGACTTCGTGAAGCTCGCAGAAGCATTGGGCTGCCACGGAATTCGTGTCGAGCGTGAAGAAGATGTCGAGGCTGCGATCCGTGAGGCGCAGTCCATCAACGACAAGCCTGTCGTGATCGACTTCATCGTCACCGCCGACGCACAGGTGTGGCCGATGGTCGCTGCCGGAACGAGCAACGACGAAATCATGGCGGCCCGGGGCATCCGGCCGCTGTTCGACGACGACGAGGCAGTTGCCGAGCCCGCCGTCATCCACGAAGCCATGTCACGCGAGCAAGCCGGACCCGCCGCGGGCACAGGGGAGGATCAGAAGTGAGCACCAGTCACACCCTCAGTGTTCTCGTCGAGGACAAGCCAGGCGTGCTGGCTCGCGTCTCCGCACTCTTCTCCCGCCGCGGATTCAACATCGAATCCCTTGCGGTGGGCGGAACCGAGATCCCCGAGATCTCACGTATGACCATCGTCGTCACGGTCGACGAGTTCCCTCTCGAGCAGGTGACGAAGCAGCTCAACAAGCTGATCAACGTCATCAAGATCGTCGAGCAGGACGGTGAAGCATCCGTCGCTCGCGAGCTCGTGCTCATCAAGGTGCGCGCTGATGCAAGCGTGCGCACGCAGGTCATCGAAACGGTGAACCTGTTCCGCGCCAAGGTGATCGACGTCTCCCCGGAGTCCGTCACCATCGAGGCGACCGGTACTCGGTCCAAGCTGGATGCACTGCTGCGGATGCTTGATCCGTACGGTATCCGGGAGATCGTTCAGTCCGGGGTCGTGGCAGTCGGTCGAGGGCCGAAGTCGATCACGGCCACCCGCTAGTACTTTTAGACACGTAAAAATCCAAGGAGAGGTTGAGAACTGTGGCAGTCGAGATGTTCTACGACGACGATGCCGATCTGTCGATCATTCAGGGCCGCAAGGTTGCTGTGATCGGCTACGGAAGCCAGGGCCACGCCCATTCGCTGAGCCTGCGTGACTCGGGCGTCGATGTGCGCATCGGCCTCAAGGAAGGCTCGAAGTCGCGTGAGAAGGCTGAAGAGCAGGGGCTGACGGTCGGTACGCCGGCAGAGGTTTCCGAGTGGGCCGACGTCATCATGGTGCTCGCACCTGACACCGCTCAGTCGAGCATTTTCACCAATGACATCGAGCCGAACCTCAAGGACGGCGACGCGCTGTTCTTCGGTCACGGCCTGAACATTCACTTCGACCTGATCAAGGCTCCGGAGTTCGTCACCGTCGGCATGGTCGCCCCCAAGGGACCCGGCCACCTGGTGCGTCGTCAGTTCGTCGACGGCAAGGGCGTTCCCGCGCTCATCGCCATCGACCAGGATCCCAAGGGTGAAGGACAGGCTCTCGCTCTGTCCTACGCCAAGGGCATCGGCGGAACCCGCGCAGGCGTCATCAAGACCACGTTCAAGGAAGAGACCGAGACGGACCTCTTCGGCGAGCAGGCCGTGCTCTGCGGCGGCACCGAGGAACTGGTCAAGACCGGTTTCGAGGTCATGGTCGAGGCCGGCTACGCACCCGAGATGGCGTACTTCGAGGTTCTGCACGAGCTCAAGCTCATCGTCGACCTCATGTACGAGGGTGGCATCGCCCGCATGAACTACTCGGTGTCCGACACCGCTGAGTTCGGTGGATACCTCTCCGGCCCGCGCGTCATCGACGCCGACACCAAGGAGCGCATGAAGGCGATCCTGGCCGACATCCAGTCCGGCGAGTTCACCCGTCGTCTGGTTGCCAACGTCGAGAACGGCAACACCGAGCTCGAGGGCCTGCGCAAGGCCAACGCCGAGCACCCCATCGAGGTCACCGGCAAGAAGCTGCGCGACCTGATGAGCTGGGTCGATCGTCCGATCACCGAAACCGCGTAATTCGCAGTTTCACGCTCCACGTCTCCACTGGCCTGATGCCGCGCCGGTTCAATTACGTTGAACCAGCGCGGCATTGGGCCGGAGTCGGTTTCCGGGTCGTCTGAGTCCGGATTCATATTCCATCGAGAATTTGCCCGCGAAAGTGTCCACTATGTGGTATTGCCTACCGCGTTGTGGATTCCAAGTGAGCGCGCACTAAACTATCGGTGGTTAAACCACCTTCACACCCACCTAATCAGGGAGTTTGCACGTGAGCCAGCCTGGCCGTCCCGTTGTTCTGATCGCCGACAAGCTCGCGCCGTCCACAGTCGAGGCGCTCGGTGACGGTGTGGAGGTGCGTTGGGTCGACGGACCCGACCGCCCGGCGCTGCTCGCCGCGGTACCCGAGGCCGACGCGATTCTCGTCCGTTCCGCCACCACCGTCGACGCCGAGGTTCTGGCTGCCGGCACCAAGCTGAAGATCATCGGCCGCGCCGGTGTCGGCCTGGACAACGTCGAGATCCCCGCAGCCACCGAGCGCGGCGTGATGGTCGTCAACGCACCGACCTCCAACATTCATTCCGCTGCCGAGCACGCTGTCGCGCTCCTCATGTCGACCGCTCGCCAGATTCCCGCAGCAGACAAGACTCTGCGTGAGAACACCTGGAAGCGAAGCAAGTTCAACGGTGTCGAGATCCTCGGCAAGACCGTCGGTGTCGTCGGACTCGGCCGCATCGGCCAGCTCTTCGCGCAGCGTCTCGCTGCGTTCGAGACCACGATCATCGCGTACGACCCCTACCTGCCCGCAGCGCGCGCAGCGCAGCTCGGCATCGAACTGGTCACCATCGACGAGCTCGTCGAGCGCGCCGACTTCATCTCCGTGCACCTGCCCAAGACCAAGGAAACGGCCGGCCTGATCAACGCCGAGCGCCTCGCCAAGGCCAAAAACGGCGTCATCATCGTCAACGCCGCTCGCGGTGGTCTGATCGACGAAGATGCGCTCTACGACGCACTCGTCTCCGGCAAGGTCCGAGGCGCCGGTCTCGACGTGTTCAGCACCGAGCCGTGCACCGATTCCAAGCTTTTCGAGCTCGACAACGTCGTTGTCACCCCGCACCTCGGAGCATCGACGTCCGAGGCTCAGGACCGCGCAGGCATCGACGTGGCCAAGAGTGTTCTCCTCGCGCTGGCAGGCGAATTCGTTCCCGAGGCTGTCAACGTCTCCGGCGGCCCCGTGGGCGAAGAAGTTGCTCCGTGGCTCGAGCTCGTCCGCAAGCTCGGTCTCCTTGCTGCGACGTTGTCGCCCGAAGCTGTGCAGACCGTGCAGGTTGTCGCCACCGGCGAGCTGTCTGCCGAAACCGTCGACATCCTCGGACTGGCTGCACTGCGCGGCGTGTTCTCCGCCAGCAGCGATGAGGCCGTCACGTTCGTCAACGCTCCGGCACTGGCCGAGCAGCGCGGCGTGACCGTGTCGGTCGAGAAGCACTCCGAGGCTCTTGCTCACCGCAGCGCGGTCGAGGTGCGTGCAGTTGCCGCCGACGGCACGGTCACGTCGGTCACGGGCGCACTCACCGGTCTGCAGCAGGTCGAGAAGATCGTCAACATCAACGGACGCAGCTTCGACCTGCGCGCCGAGGGCCACAACATCGTCGTTCACTACAGCGATCGTCCGGGCGTTCTCGGTGTCCTCGGCACCGTCCTCGGAAACGCGGGCGTCGACATCCTCGCAGCAGCACTGAGCCAGGATGCCGAAGGCGAAGGCGCAACTGTCATCTTGCGCGTCGATCGCGTCGTCGGTGACGCCGAGGTCGAGGCAATCGTCTCGCAGCTCGACGCTCGCGTCGCCCAGGTCGACCTTTCCTGATTGTTTTTGCTGTGCGCCTTTATCAACCGCCCGCGGTTGATAAAGGCGCACAGTTCTACTGAGATGAGGACTCCATGAAGCTTGCGGTCATTCCGGGTGACGGAATCGGCGTCGAGGTCACTGCCGAGGCGCTCAAGGTGCTCGGCAAGTTGGTTCCGGATCTGGAAACCACCGAATACGATCTCGGTGCCCGTCGCTACAACGCCACCGGCGAGTTGCTCCCGGCGGACGAGCTGGACCAGATTCGTCAGCACGACGCAATTCTGTTGGGCGCCATCGGTGATCCGCGGATCGTCGCACCCGGCATCCTCGAGCGTGGTCTGCTGCTGAACATGCGCTTCCAGCTCGATCATCACGTGAATCTTCGCCCCGCACAGCTGTATCCGGGTGCGCTGTCGCCGTTGGCGGCCCAGCCGGAGATCGACTTCGTCGTGGTTCGTGAAGGCACCGAGGGTCCGTACACCGGAAACGGTGGAGCGATCCGCGTCGGCACCGATCACGAGATCGCAACCGAGGTGTCGATCAATACCTGGTTCGGTGCCGAGCGCGTGGTGCGTTACGCATTTGCCTTGGCGCAGACCCGGTCCAAGCACCTCACCTTGATTCACAAGACCAACGTGCTCTCCAACGCGGGCGCAATCTGGACGCGTGCAATCGAGACCGTCGGTGCCGAGTTCCCGGACGTCGAAACCGCGTACTGCCACATCGACGCGGCCACGATCTACATGGTCACCGACCCGTCGCGCTTCGACGTGATCGTCACGGACAACCTCTTCGGTGACATCATCACCGACCTCGCCGGCGCCGTAACCGGTGGCATCGGTTTGGCCGCAAGCGGAAACATCGATGCCTCGGGTACCAACCCGTCGATGTTCGAGCCCGTTCACGGCAGTGCTCCGGACATCGCCGGCAAGGGAATCGCTGATCCCACCGCCGCGATCCTCTCGGCCGCACTGCTTCTTCGCCATCTCGGACGCGAGGACGACGCCGCTCGGGTCGAGGCTGTGGTCGCTGCCGACCTGGCTACCCGCGGCGAAGGTCCCATCTCCACAACGGAGATCGGCGACCGGATCACTGCAGCGCTGTAAGGAATTCTTTCACGAGACTGACGCGCGTAAGCCTTTCGGCTTGCGCGCGTCAGTCGTTTCCGGCACCCCGATAGACTGGCCGGCATGCGTCTTGGTCGAATTGCCAGTCCCGATGGTGTTGCGTTCGTCAGTATCGAAGGTGAAGAGGATGCCCTCGTCGCCAAGGAAATTGCGGAGCACCCGTTCGGGAACCCCACATTTACCGGCCGAAGTTGGCCGCTCGCCGATGTTCGTCTGCTGGCTCCGATTCTCGCCAGCAAGGTGATCTGCATCGGCAAGAATTATGCAGATCACATCGCGGAGATGGGCGGAGAGGCTCCCGCGGACCCCGTGATCTTCCTCAAGCCAAACACGTCCATAGTTGGCCCGGGTGCCCCGATCGTCTTGCCTCCCACCTCGAACGAGGTGCACTTCGAGGGTGAACTCGCGGTCGTCATCGGTCAACCGTGCAAGGACGTTCCGGCGGCGAAGGCGTTGAGCGTGGTCCTCGGTTACACGATCGCCAACGACGTGTCGGCGCGAGATCATCAGCGTCACGACGGGCAGTGGACGCGCGCGAAGGGCCACGACACTTTCTGCCCACTCGGCCCCTGGATCGAAACCAGTCTGGATGCGTCCGACGTCGATATCAAGACCGAGGTGAACGGCCAGGTCAAGCAGGACAGCAGCACGGCTTTTCTCCTCCACGACATTCCGAAGATCATCGAGTGGATCTCGGCGGTGATGACTCTCTTGCCTGGCGACGTCATCCTCACCGGCACCCCCGCCGGAGTAGGCCCGATCGTCGACGGCGATTCCGTGTCGGTCACGGTCTCGGGGATCGGCACGCTCACGAACCCGGTGACCGCCAAGAGCTGATCTGACCCGGTTCGTTCAGTCACGCGACTACGGAGGCCCCATCCAACCGGATGGGGCCTCCGTCGTGGTGTGAGGTCGAGAGGTGTCTGTCGCAGAAAAGTTGCAAGATGGTAACTATCGCCAGTGGATTGATCGGGATTGCCAACCGACTCGAAGAAATCAGGCTCCGGGACTGACCTGCGGGTTTCATGACCCAGGCGAAGCTTCGCCTCTGATCCTCCTGGCGTTATGTCGGATTTGGCCAGGTTGGGAGAGTTCGCCATACGGTTTGCTGTCGCGGCCCGTAACAGACCAAATTCCCTGAAATGTAACGCTGAGCAGTAGGGTGACCGATAACTGGATAGAAGCCGATGGGGCAATCGAGTGGATTGCGCAGAAACGTGGTGATACATGACGACCTTCGCGGAAGCCTCCCGGACAGCGGCAGGGCAAGCGCGGAACGGGCAGCGGCCGGTGTGGCGAGACAAGAAGCGCTACCTGTGGCCACTGGGTTTGCTGGTTCCTCTCAGCCCGTTCGCTGCGTGGTTCCTGGTCGACAAATTCAGTCTCGGGCTCTTCTGGGCCATCGGGGCGTGGCTGATCGTCATCGTCATTCCCCTGATCGATCTCCTGGCGGGCGAGGACGGTAACAGCCCACCGGACGAAGCGATCCCTGAATTGCAAGAGGATCGTTTCTACCGCTGGTGCACGTACTTGTTCCTGCCCCTCCAATACGTCGGGCTGGTGTTCGTCGCGTGGTGTTGGGTGAACGCGCCGATGGCGGCGGGGGAGAAGTTCGCGCTCGCGATGACTGCCGGCGTGGTTGCCGGTGTGGGGATCAACGCGGCGCATGAATTGGGGCACAAGAGTGAGAAGCTCGAGAAGTGGCTCGCGAAAGTAGCGCTCGCGCAGTCCTTCTACGGCCATTTCTACGTCGAACACAACCATGGTCATCACGTCCGCGTCGCGACGCCGGAGGATCCGGCCAGCTCGCGGTACAAGGAAAACTTCTGGTTCTTCTTGCCTCGCAGCGTCATCGGCGGCCTGCGCTCGGGATGGCGGATCGAAAGCGCTCGTCTGAGGCGTCAGGGGAGACGGACGTGGAGTTACCGCAACAACATCCTGAACGCGTGGGCGATGAGTGTGGTTCTGTTCGGCAGTCTGATCGCCGCGTTCGGCTGGGAAATTGCGCCGTGGCTCGCCGTTCAGGCAATTGCAGGCTTCACGTTCCTCGAGACCGCCAACTATCTCGAGCACTACGGCTTGCTACGTGCGAAGCGGCCTGACGGCTCGTACGTCCGGTGCTCGCCCGAGGACAGCTGGAACAGCGACCACGTCGTCAGCAATCTGTTCCTCTATCAACTTCAGCGTCACAGCGACCATCACGCGAATCCGCGTCTGCGGTACCAGAGCCTGCGAAGTGCGGCCGAAGCGCCGCAACTTCCAGCGGGTTACGCAGTCATGATCGTCTGCGCGTGGGTGCCGCCGCTGTGGCGAAAGGTCATGGACAAGCGACTGCTGGCCTACTACGACGGCGACATGACACGCATCAACGTCCTGCCGGGTAAGTGATCGGCCGGATGGAGGAAGGGCTGCCGGACTAACCTGTAGTACGACCATCCATCATCGCCGAGCCAAGTGAGCCATGACCAACAGCGAAGTACGCGTCCGTTTCTGTCCGTCACCCACCGGAACCCCGCACGTGGGTTTGGTGCGCACCGCCTTGTTCAACTGGGCATTCGCACGACACCACGGCGGCACATTCGTGTTCCGTATCGAAGACACCGATGCGCAGCGCGACAGTGAAGAGTCCTACCAGGCCATCCTCGACGCCCTCCGCTGGTTGGGGCTCAATTGGGACGAAGGCCCGGAGGTCGGTGGGCCGCACGCACCGTATCGCCAGTCCGAGCGTCGCGACCTGCATCTCGACGTTGTTGCCAAGTTGCTGGCCGCGGGCGAGGCCTACGAGTCCTACTCGACGAACGAGGAGGTCGAAGCGCGACACAAGGCGGCCGGACGCGATCCGAAGCTCGGATACGACAACTTCGATCGCGAGCTCAGCGACGAGCAGCGCGCTGCCTACATCGCCGAGGGGCGCAAGCCCGTCGTTCGCCTCCGGATGCCCGATCATGATCTGACCTGGAACGACCTGGTGCGGGGCGAGACCACGTTCAAGGCAGGCACCGTTCCGGACTTCGCGCTGACTCGCGGCAACGGCATTCCGCTGTACACCTTGGTCAACCCGGTCGACGACGCGTTGATGAAGATCACCCATGTACTGCGCGGCGAAGATCTGCTGTCCTCGACTCCGCGTCAGCTCGCGTTGTACGAGGCATTGATTCGTATCGGTGTCGCCGATTTCACACCGTCGTTCGGGCACTTGCCTTTCGTGATGGGTCAGGGCAACAAGAAGCTTTCCAAGCGCGATCCCGAGTCCAACCTCTTCATCCACCGCGATCGGGGCTTCATTCCCGAGGGATTGCTGAACTACCTGGCTCTGCTCGGGTGGAGCATCGCCGACGATCACGATGTCTTCTCGCTCGACGATATGGTTGCGGCCTTCGACGTCTCCAAGGTCAACTCCAATCCTGCCCGCTTCGACCAGAAGAAGGCCGACGCGATCAATGCCGAGCACATTCGTCTGCTCGAGCCGGCCGACTTCGCCGGTCGTCTGAAGTCGTTCCTGGTTGAGCACGGACACATCGGCGCCGACGTCGACGAAGCGACGTTCACTGTTGCGGCGGACCTCGTGCAGACGCGCATCGTCGTCCTGTCCGACGCGTGGGATCTGCTGAAATTCCTGTTCGTCGACGAGGCGTCGTTTGCTCTCGATCCGGCCGCGACGGCAAAGAACTTGAAGGAAGATGCCGGTCCGGTTCTGGACGCGTCTCTTGCGGCGCTCGATGCCATCTCAGAGTGGTCGGCGGCCAGTATCGAGGAAGCACTCAAGAAGGCCCTCATCGAGGATCTGGAGCTCAAACCGCGTAAGGCCTTCGCTCCGGTTCGGGTCGCGATCACGGGCTCTCACATCAGCCCTCCGCTGTACGAGTCGATGGAATTGCTCGGTCGTGAGGTCTCGCTCGCTCGGTTGCGCGCCGGTAGGGCAGCGGTAACCGCCTAGATCGGACGGTCTTCCGGCCGAAAATGAAGCAAAAACCTCCTGTGACCATACGATTTGGTATTTGGGGCAGGGGTACTGGTAATCTTCTTTTCGGCCGGAGACGAGCCGCCGAGCACAACAGCGAAGCGGATCGAGCAAGGCTGGTGAGCAAGACCTTGGGGTATGGTGTAATTGGCAACACAGCGGTTTCTGGTACCGCCATTCTAGGTTCGAGTCCTGGTACCCCAGCGGAAATCCGGTCGATTTTGTGGCCGGACTCAGACAAGCTAAGCTTGCTGAGCATCCAAGAGCAAGACTGAAATACCACGTTTAAAAGCGTGTCCTGGCCCCGTCGTCTAGCGGCCTAGGACGCCGCCCTCTCAAGGCGGTAGCGCGGGTTCGAATCCCGTCGGGGCTACAAAGGAAAGACCCTCCGATCATTGATCGGGGGGTCTTTTCGTATGTGCGGGAAATGTTTCCGGCGATGCGAAAAACGATCACCCCCAGTCGAATTCGACTGGGGGTGATCGTCATCTCACTCTGTTGTCCGCGATCGGTTATCCGCTCTTACGGCGGAACTCTCGCTTGTGATCGGCGGGGCCATGCGTGTTGTGGACCTTGGACTGTCCGTCGCGATGGTCGGTCGATTTGGCGTTCTGATGATTCTTCCGTTCGAGGGCCTCACGGAACTTTCGTTTGGTTTCCTCCGATTGGGATTCGGGTTCGGACGGGGTGTTGCTGTCGAGATCGCTCATATGCTCACTCCTTGTTGTTGGGCCTGTTGGTGAAACTACGCCGGCCCGAATTCGATTGCTCGTGATTTTTCCGCTCACGAATCTCAGGGCTGCGGCGGCGGTGCGGTAGAGCCGGAAAGAGGCATCGCAGGCATCCCGAGCTTGCGGTGATCCCACGAACGAGTTCGATCGGGAACGAACCGTACCGCGACGCGCTTGTGGAGCATCGCGTCGACGGCCGGGCGGAGATCGTCGGTGTACGGGCCCGTGTACCGCTCCCAGACGCTGATTCCCACAGCGAAGAGGGCTTCCGGATCTTCGACGATGACCCCGGTACCCTCCATCGAGACTCCTCGGAGCGTGTCGTACGTCTGACCGTCTTCGATCAGGACGGACATTCGGGCGTCCCGGCGAAGATTGACGGCCTTCTGCGACTTGGCTTTGGTCTCGAACCAGATTTCGCCGTCGACTATCGCGAACCACATCGCGATCAGGTGAGGCATTCCGTCGGCGCTCAACGTCGCCATCGTTGCCGTACGGCTCTTTTCGACGAAGCTCGAGATTTCGGCCTCGGTCATCGTGATCTGACTACGCTGCTTTCCTGCCATGGTCGCGTCGTACTCCTACGTGCTCGAGGATCTGAAGGCCTTACTGTGTCACGAATTACAGACGCTTGTGGAGCGCTTCGGCAGCTGCGAGAAGGTCCGCCGCCCAGCGGGCTCCCGGTCGTCTACCCATCCGATCGATGGGGCCGGAGACCGAAATCGCGGCAATGACAGCGCCTGCCGAGTCTCGGACGGGAGCCGCGACGCTGGCGACACCGGGCTCACGTTCGGCCGCGCTCTGTGCCCAGCCGCGCCGGCGAACCTCGAGGAGCACTCGTTCGCCGAACGACGCATCGGCGAGGACGGTCCGTTGGGTTTGTGGATCTGCCCATGCGAGAAGGACCTTGGCGCCGGATCCGGCGTTCATCGGCAGTCGGGCTCCGACGAGCACCGTGTCACGCAGGCCGGTCGGTGGTTCCATCGACGCGACGCAGATGCGTTGTGTGCCTTCGCGACGGTACAGCTGGACGCTTTCGCCGGTGATTTCGCGAAGGCGGGGGAGGATGAGTCCGGCCGCAGCAATGAGTGGATCATTAGCGGTGGCAGCGAGTTCGGCGAGTCCGGGCCCTGGGCACCACTGACCGTCCGAGTCGCGAGTGAGGAGTCGATGGACTTCGAGGCCGACGGCGAGTCTATGGGCGGTCGCGCGCGGCAAACCGGTTCGTGCACAGAGTTCGGTGAGGCTGCACGGTTCCTCAGCTACTGCATGAAGCACGCCCATTGCTTTGTCCAGGACGCCGATGCCGCTATGCTGTCTCATAGGTCGATACCAGTTTCTCGCATAGTGGGATGCTACCGCATTTCCTGGAGGGATAGCGCATTTCCTCGGGACAGTCTGCATCTGCTGTGAAGGCTGGGGACCTACTTCACGCGCGGCGGGCCAGCCCGTAGTCCGCCGACGCGAGGCTACGTACAGAGGTGGAAGACATGGCACAGAAAGCACGCACTCTCGCCGAGAAGGTGTGGGACGACCACGTTGTCGTGAAAGGGGAGGGGCAGGATCCCGACCTCATCTACATCGATCTCCACCTCGTTCACGAAGTGACGAGCCCCCAGGCATTCGACGGACTTCGCCTGGCGGGACGCCAGTTGCGCCGTCCCGACCTGACGATCGCCACCGAGGACCACAACGTTCCGACGATCGACATCGACAAGCCGATCGCAGATCCTGTGTCCAAGACTCAGGTCGACACCTTGCGCCGAAATTGCGAGGAGTTCGGAGTTCGCTTGCACCGCATGGGCGATCTCGACCAAGGCATCGTGCATGTGGTCGGACCGCAGCTCGGCCTGACGCAGCCCGGAACCACCGTGGTGTGCGGCGACAGTCATACGTCGACGCACGGCGCATTCGGTGCGCTCGCAATGGGAATCGGCACCAGCGAGGTCGAGCATGTGATGGCAACGCAGACATTGTCGTTGCGCCCCTTCAAGACCATGGCGATCACGGTCGACGGCGAGCTGCCTCCCGGCGTCACGAGCAAGGACTTGATCCTCGCAGTCATCGCCAAGATCGGCACCGGCGGCGGCCAGGGCTACGTACTGGAGTACCGCGGCGAGGCCATTCGCAAACTGTCGATGGAAGCTCGTATGACCATCTGCAACATGTCGATCGAGGCCGGAGCCCGCGCGGGCATGATCGCACCGGACGAGACCACTTACGAGTTCATCAAGGGCCGTCCGCATGCACCGTCCGGCGCAGAGTGGGACGAAGCCGTCGCCGCGTGGGAGTTGCTCAAGACCGACGAGGGCGCGGAATTCGACAACGAGGTTCACATCGACGCAAGCGCATTGACGCCTTTCGTCACGTGGGGAACCAATCCGGGACAGGGTGCGCCGCTCGGCGACCGTGTGCCTGATCCCGAACTGATCGTCGACGAGAGCGAGCGTCAGGCAGCCGAGAAGGCGCTCACCTACATGGGTCTCGACGCCGGTATGCCGCTTCGGGATGTTTCTGTCGACACCGTGTTCGTCGGTTCGTGCACCAACGGACGCATCGAAGACCTGCGCGCAGTGGCGGAGGTGCTCGAGGGTCGCCATGTGGCAGAGGGCGTTCGGATGCTCATCGTTCCCGGCTCGATGCGGGTGCGGGCTCAAGCCGAGAGCGAAGGTCTCGGTGAAATCTTCACAGCGGCAGGGGCTGAATGGCGCCAGGCCGGTTGCTCGATGTGCTTGGGAATGAACCCTGACCAGCTTGCTCCCGGCGAGCGTTCGGCATCGACGTCCAACCGGAATTTCGAAGGCCGACAGGGTAAAGGCGGCCGGACCCATCTGGTTTCCCCGCTCGTCGCGGCTGCCACGGCGGTCCGCGGAACGCTCTCGGCACCGGCCGATCTGGTCTGACCCACTTACCATCTCGAGGAGAATTTCGATGGAATCCTTTACCACGCACAAGGGTATCGGCGTCCCGCTGCGACGCTCGAATGTCGATACCGACCAGATCATCCCTGCCGTGTACCTGAAACGGGTGACGCGCACCGGATTCGAGGACGGGCTGTTTGCAGGCTGGCGTACCGACCCCAACTTCATTCTCAATCTGGCTCCGTACGACAAGGGAAGTGTCCTCGTGGCCGGTCCCGATTTCGGCACGGGCTCTTCGCGTGAGCATGCCGTGTGGGCTCTCTCCGACTTCGGATTTCGGGTCGTCATTGCTTCCCGGTTCGCCGACATCTTCCGCGGAAACGCCGGAAAAGCCGGTCTCGTAGCGGCACAGGTCGAGCAGAGCGACGTCGAATTGCTCTGGAAGTTGCTCGAAGAGCAGCCCGGATTGGAATTGACAGTAGATCTCGAGAATCGGACCGTCAGCGCCGGAACTACGGTGGTGCCGTTCAATATTGACGACTACACACGGTGGCGTCTGCTGGAGGGTCTCGACGACATCGGACTGACATTGCGGCAGGTAGACGCGATTTCCGAGTTCGAAAAGTCAAGGCCTTCATGGAAACCGACTACCCTTCCAGCCCGAATTTCGCAGGGCTGAACCGAAATCCGCAACTCCGCGCGGGAAGAGAAATAGGTCACCATTTCGCAGTCACGTTGAATGAGAATTGGCGTGGCACATAGACTCTTGCCGTTATCAGGTTTACCGTGGTTCTCAGTCGGTCCGACGGTGGACCACAATTAGCGGAGGAATTTCAATGAACAAGGCAGAGCTCATCGATGTTCTGACTGAAAAGCTGGGTTCGGACAGGCGCACAGCGACCGACGCAGTGGAGCACGTCGTGGACACCATCGTCCGCGCCGTCCACCGTGGCGAGAGCGTGACCATCACCGGCTTCGGAGTCTTCGAGCAGCGTCGTCGTGCAGCACGTGTTGCACGCAACCCGCGTACGGGCGAGACCGTCAAGGTCAAGCCGACGTCGGTTCCGGCTTTCCGTCCGGGTGCGCAGTTCAAGGCTGTTATCGCTGGTGGACAGAAGCTTCCGGCCACCGGCCCGGCAGTCAAGCGTGGCGTAGCAGCACCGGCCACCAAGGCTGCAGCCAAGAAGGCTGCTGCCAAGAAGACCGCAGCCAAGAAGGCTCCGGCCAAGAAGGCTCCGGCCAAGACCGCAGCCAAGAAGACGGTTGCCGCGAAGGCTCCCGCCAAGAAGGCTCCGGCCAAGACCGCAGCCAAGAAGACGGTTGCCACCAAGGCTCCCGCCAAGAAGGCTCCGGCCAAGACCGCAGCCAAGAAGACGGTTGCCACCAAGGCTCCCGCCAAGAAGGCTCCGGCCAAGACCGCAGCCAAGGCTCCGGCCAAGAAGGCTCCGGCCAAGAAGGCCCCCGCCAAGACCGCAGCCAAGAAGGCTCCGGCCAAGAAGGCTCCGGCCAAGCGCGCAAAGTAGTCGCGTTCGGGTGAAAAACCCGATGCCGTAAGACAAAGAGGTGCAGCCGCGGATCAGATCCGCGGCTGCACCTCTTTTTTTGCTGTCTGGGAGAAGTGTGAATTCTCCTGTGTTTCAGTGCTTTGCAAAACTACCGAATCGAGCTGGGTGTCGGTTGGTCCAAATCCCTCAGGAGTTGGCGACTTTGGGGAGCGGGCTGTCGAGGTGATCCGCGGCTACCAGACGGCCGTCGAGGAACGAGAGCACCCAAGTGCTCGCCTTACGGTTGCGCGCCGAGGGCAGTGTTACACCGGCCGTATCAGCCCACCAGCGCATCAAATCGGGGATGACGCCTCCTTGGCTGCAGATTACGGGAGTGCCCTCCAGCGCGGCGATCTGCAGCGCACGCGCCCTGGCGGCGTCGGGATCGGCCTCGTAACCTTCTTCGGTCAGAAGAGGTTCCGTCGAAATCTCTACACCCAATGCCTCCGCCAATGGCATCACAGTGTCGATGCAGCGCGTACGGTCAGCCGCGAAAACCGAATCGGCTCCGAAGATTTTCAGCTGTTCGACCAAGGCGGCGGATTGCTCTTTGCCCTTGGCGTCGAGTGGACGCACATTGTCGTCGCCCTTGTATCGCTTACGGCTTCCAGCTTTTGCGTGGCGGACGAGTAATACCGTTTTCGTGTCAGGCCGAAGGGAAACGAAGCGGCGAAGAATCATTCGATCCATCGGGTAGGAAAGATGATCGGCTACCTCGGTGACCGGAAGCCAATAGAGAACATCCACTTCGCTATTCGGCCCGAAATCTCCGTCCACTGCTTCGGCCGACCAGTATTCGACCCGTTTGAGTTTGCGATGTCCCGGGATCGGGTACGTCACGCCACCGAGGTGCCTTCCGAAACGTCCAGTGATCGAGGTCTCTTCGCGGACCTCGCGAACTGCTGCGGTCAAGAAGGTCTCGCCGGGATCGAGCTTTCCTTTGGGGAATGACCAGTCGTCGTACTTCGGTCGATGTACGACGGCGATCTCGATGGCGGAAGGATCCTGAGGAGCCTTCCGCCACAGAACCGCGCCTGCGGCAAAGATGTTGGCTTTGACCGGCTTGTCGCTCATTGTGTGATCCGAGCCCGTCAAGACCCGCTGGCGGTGCGGCTGCGCATCAACGACTGTTGATGCTCACGTACGTCCTCACCGCGTTCGGGGGCAGCGACCCAACTCCCGTCCGGATGCAGTACCCAGCAGCGAGTTCGGGGATCGAGCGCGGAGTCGAAGATGTCACCGAGTTGCTTCGACAGTTTCGGGTCCTTGACCTGCACCATGACCTCGACGCGGCGATCGAGGTTGCGGTGCATCATGTCTGCGCTGCCGATCCAGAATTCGTCGGCCGAGCGGAAATGGAACATTCGCGAGTGTTCGAGGAAGCGTCCGAGAATGGAACGTACTTCGATGTTTTCGCTGAGGCCGGGAACGCCCGGCTTGAGCGCGCAGATTCCGCGAACCACGATCTCGACGGGGATACCGGCCTTGGACGCGCGGTACAACGCGTCGATGACCTGCTCGTCGACCAATGCGTTGGCCTTCAAGCGGATACCGGCATCGCGGCCTGCGAGCTTGTGCGCGATCTCGTTGTCGATCCGCTCGATGATCCCGCGGCGAACCCCGTACGGCGCTACGAGAAGGTTGCGGTAGCTCGTCTTTCGGGAGTATCCGGTCAGCGAGTTGAAGAGGTCGGTGAGGTCTGCACCGATCTCCGGTGCTGCGGTGAGCAATCCGACGTCCTCGTACATGCGCGCGGTCTTCGGATTGTAGTTGCCCGTGCCGATGTGGCAGTAACGACGAATGGTCGAGCCCTCTCGCCTGACGACGAGGCACGTCTTGCAGTGAGTCTTGAGACCGACGAGACCGTAGACGACGTGAACGCCGGCCTGCTCGAGTTTGCGTGCCCACTTGATGTTGGCCTGCTCGTCGAAGCGGGCCTTGATCTCCACCAGCGCGACAACCTGCTTGCCCGCTTCGGCGGCGTCGATCAGTGCATTGACGATGGGGGAGTCGCCGGAAGTGCGGTACAGGGTCTGCTTGATCGCGAGCACCTGCGGGTCGGCGGCGGCCTGTTCGATGAAGCGTTGAACGCTTGTGGAAAACGAGTCGTATGGGTGGTGGACGAGCACGTCGCCTTCGCGCAGGGTCGAGAACACGCTCTTCGGAGTCTCGCGTTCACCGAACGCAGGATGCGTCGCCGGGACGAACGGAGCGTCTTTGAGAGCGGGGCGGTCGACGGCGTAAACCTGCCAGAGGCAGGACAAGTCGAGGAGACCGGAAACCTCGATCACGTCGGCCGGATCGACGTCGAGTTCACGCAGAAGCAGTTCGAGCATGTGCTCGGTCATGTCGTCGGCAACTTCGAGGCGAACGGGTGAACCGAAACGACGACGCGCCAATTCACGTTCGAGTGCCTGCAGCAGATCCTCGTCCCGATCTTCTTCGACCTCGAAATCGGCGTTGCGTGTGATTCGGAAAGCGTGATGTTCGACGATTTCCATTCCAGGGAACAGCACGTCCAGATGAGCCGAAATCAGTTCTTCCATCGGGAGGAAAGAATCGATGGTGGACGAAGATGTCGTGCTCTTGACTCGCACGAACCGGCCGACGTTGTCGGGAACCTTGACGCGAGCGAAGTGTTCGCCGCGGGTGACGGAGTCCTTCACCGTCACGGCGAGGTTGAGGCTCAGTCCGCTGATGTAGGGAAACGGGTGAGCGTGATCGACTGCCAACGGCGTCAGTACCGGGAAGACCTGCTCGTGGAAATGCGCCGAGAGTCGGCCGTGATCGTCGGCGCTGAGGTCGGCCCATCGAACGATTGAAATGCCTTCTGCCGCCAGGGCAGGGCGGACCGAGTCGAGAAACACGTGCGCGTGCTTGTCGGCGAGTTCCTGGGTGCGACGCGCGATGAGCGCCAATTGTTCGCGTGGGGAGAGGCCGTCGGCGGACCTGACCGACAGTCCCGTCTCGTCGCGGCGCTTGAGTCCGGCGACCCGGACCATGAAAAATTCGTCGAGATTGGAAGCGAAGATGGCGAGGAACTTTGCGCGTTCGAGCAACGGCAGTGACTCGTCGGCGGCCAATGCGAGAACACGGGCATTGAAATCGAGCCAGCTGAGTTCGCGGTTGAGGTAACGATCCTCGGGAAGTCCGACGAGCAATTCGGGTAGCTCTGCCTTGGTAGCTGCAGGGGGAGCGCCCGGGATGTTGGTGGCGACCGCGACGGCCTGAGATCGCGGCGAGGTGGCCGCGCCGTTCTCGTGGCGGCCGGAGCTGTGGTCTCCGTCCGACTGGTCTTCGGAAATACGGTTTTCGAGTGCTTCGCCATTGCTCACTCGTCGATCATCCCCCACAATCGCGCGGTCCGACAATCGATGAAAGAAAATTCATCGACTGTTCGACGGCGTGGCCTTGAGTCTGGTCAACGAAGCCGATGTCGCGGGGCCTACTCCCAGTGCTCTCACAGTGCCGAGATCGGCATGGGTGTCGACGTCGGTGCGCAGTCCCGGCCATTGGCCATTGAGTGGACGAGCACCTGAATTGGCATGTCCAAGTGCGGATTCCGGCCCGAACCGAGGGTCGAGTGCGCTTTCGCCGCACGCAAACAATGCGGAAGTGCCGGTGCCGTGGTGATCGACGACGACTGAACGTCCGCCGCTTCGGGCCGCGGCCACGGCCTCCGTCAGTTCGCTCGGTTGCATGGCGGGCAAGTCGGCTTGCAGCACAACGAGGTCGACCACTCCGCGCTTGGCTCGGATATCGGCGGCCGCTGCACTCAACGCCGCGTTGAGGGTTTCCTCCGTGCGCGGTGTTGCGCCGTTGGTTCGGGCGCCGTCGGGAGCTGGATCGGCGTAGACCGTCACGCCGACGGAATATGCAAGGGCGGCAACGGTGGGGTCTGGGGTGACCACTGTGACGCTGTCGATGGCCGAGACGGCTGCAACTGTGGCGAGGGTGTCGTGAAGCATGGCCAACACGAGGTCTGCACGCGCGTCCGAGTCGAGTTCGCCCGCGAGGCGGGACTTGGCCGATCTCAAGGACTTGACGGCCACTATCGCATGCATGGGGCGTTCGATCTCCGTGCGCGCATGCGGTGTCTCCACGGCGTGTGGGTACGGGGGTTCCGCGCTGTCCATCCCTCGATCTTGCCAGTCATCACGCTCGGTGTCCGCGGCTGCCCACCGCAGTGCACCACAGGCGATACTCTGTGCAGACGATTTTTCTGGCGGCGACCCGCTTCGCCGGGTAGACGGGGTGAGCGTGTGAGTAAGGCAGCTGTATTGGGCGCAGGTTCGTGGGGAACGGCGTTGGCGAAGGTGATGGCCGAGGCCGGAACCGACGTGACGATGTGGGCCAGGCGTGAAGAGGTCGCGAAGCGCATCGACACCACGCACGAGAACAGCGACTATCTGCCAGGCATTGCTTTGCCTTCGTCGATTCGCGCGACCCACCACCACGAGGAGGCGATGGCAGGTGCTGACTTCATCGTGCTGGCGGTTCCCTCGCAGTCGCTACGAGCAAACCTGGAGCAGTGGAAAGGCTCGATCGGACCCGATGCGACTCTGCTGAGTCTGGCCAAGGGAATCGAGACCGGGACGCTCATGCGCATGAGCCAGGTCATCGTGTCGGTGACCGGCGTGGAACCGGGGCGCGTCGCGGTGCTCTCGGGCCCGAACCTTGCACACGAGATCGCCGGCGGGCAGCCCGCGGCGACGGTGATCGCCTGTTCGGATTCCTCGCGTGCCCTCGCTCTCCAGGATGCTTGTGCTACCGGCTATTTCAGGCCGTACACCAACTCCGACGTCATCGGATGCGAGATCGGTGGTGCGTGTAAGAACGTGATCGCGCTGGCCTGCGGCATGGCCGCCGGCAGTGGATTCGGCGACAACACGGTCGCCAGCATCATCACCCGTGGGCTCGCCGAGACGATTCGTCTCGGCGTTGCGCTCGGCGCCAAGGCGTCGACTCTTGCAGGCTTGGCGGGTGTCGGTGACCTGGTAGCGACATGCACGTCCGAGTTGTCGCGAAACCGGACGTTCGGAGAGCGGCTCGGACGAGGCGGGTCGATGGAGTCGGCACAGAAGGCAACCAACGGTCAGGTCGCCGAGGGCGTGAAGTCGTGCACGTCGGTACGCGCACTCGCTGCCGGATACGACGTGGAGATGCCGTTGACCGACGCGGTCCACCGGGTGTGCCACGAAGGCATGGCCGTCAGCGATGCGATCGGTCAGTTGCTCGGACGCCGGACGAAGCCGGAATGAGTGAAATCGGTGTGGGTCGCTTCGAGGATTACGGGGATTCGACGCGCAGCGTGAGCGCCGTCGCGCGCGAACACGCCGCGGGTCAGCCCATGCAACTGGGCCCGATATTCGCTGCGCCGTACCAACTTTCGGCGGACGAAGGTTCCGAGTCCGATACCTATGCACGTGCGTCGAACCCGGGTTGGCGCGGACTCGAATCCGCGCTCGCGGCGCTCGAGAGAGCGGACCACGCCCTCGTCATGGGATCGGGGATGTCCGCGATCACCGCTACCTTGCGCAGCGTCCTCGTCGCGGGGGATACCGTCGTCGTGCCCTCGGACGGGTACTACCAAGTGCGGTTGTACGCGAACGAGCGCCTCGCGCCGTTGGGAATCACCGTTCGCGAGGTTTCGACTCTGCAGATGGGCGACGCGAGCTTCGTAGATCTGCTCGACGCGTCACCGGGCCGCGTGGTCGTCGTCGCCGAGACGCCGTCCAACCCGGTGCTGGACGTGGTCGACCTTCGCGTGCTCGCCGACGTGTGCCACCGTTCGGGTGCGCTGCTGATCGTCGACAACACGACCGCGACACCGCTGGGTCAGCGCCCGCTCGAATTGGGTGCCGACGTCGTGGTGGCCAGCGGTACCAAGGCTCTCAGCGGGCACAGTGACCTCCTGATGGGTTACGTCGCCACCTCCGATGCGGCAGTGAGTCGGCGAATCGAGCGTGAGCGACTTCTCTCGGGAACGGTGCTCGGCCCCTTCGAGACGTGGCTTGCGCACCGGAGCCTCGGCACGGCAGGCCTGCGATTCGGGCGTCAGTGCGACAACGCGCTGGCGCTTGCCGAGATGTTGGTAAATCACAAAGCAGTCCGGTCCGTTCGTTACCCCGGCCTTCGCGGTGACCCGTCCTATGCAACGGCATCCGGTCAGATGAATCGATTCGGCGGATTGGTGAGCGTCGAGTTGGATTCGGCTCAGGCCTTCCACTCGTTCGTCGAAGCGAGCGCTCTCGTCACGGCTGCTACCAGCTTCGGCGGGATCCACACGACGGCGGATCGCCGTGCGCGCTGGGGCGATCCGGTCAGTGCGGGGTTTGTCCGAATCGCTTGTGGCATCGAGGACACCGCCGATCTCCTGGCCGACATCGAGCGCGCACTCGACGCGTAAACGGGCCGGGTCGACGAAATCGGTCCGGCCCGATCGCGTGCCGCAGTCGATTCGGCGGTACGGTTTGACGCGTGAACAGCAGTCGTACCCGCGTGGCCGTGATCTTCGGTGGCCGGAGCAATGAGCATTCAGTGTCCTGTGTTTCCGCCGGAAGCGTCCTGAGCAACCTCGACCCCGATCGGTACGACGTCGTACCGATCGGCATCACCGTCGACGGTTCCTGGGTGCTCGGTTCGAGCGACCCCAGTTCCCTCGCGATCAGCGGGCGCGCGCTGCCGTCGGTCGACAAAGACGGAACGTCGGTGGTCCTCAGCGCGGACCCCACCCGCGAGGGCGAGGTCATCTCCTTCGACGGCTCCGACGCCGGTGCTGTGCTCGCGTCGGTCGACGTCGTGTTCCCCGTTCTTCATGGGGCTTACGGCGAAGACGGCACGATCCAGGGTCTGCTCGAACTTGCCGGGGTTCCGTACGTCGGACCCGGAGTTCTGGCCAGCGCCGCCGGCATGGACAAAGAGTTCACGAAGAAGCTTCTTGCTGCTGAAGGACTTCCCGTT
Source organism: Rhodococcus sp. no. 34 (assembly GCF_054589475.1). NCBI lineage: Bacteria > Bacillati > Actinomycetota > Actinomycetes > Mycobacteriales > Nocardiaceae > Rhodococcus > Rhodococcus sp. no. 34. The sequence continues at coordinate 804,071 of NZ_BAAILK010000046.1, read as the reverse complement.
GGACTGCAGGTCGTGCTTCGACCGGGAACCGCAACGCTGACCGAAGAGCAGAAGGCGGAATTGGGCCTTCCGGTTTTCGTCAAGCCCGCTCGTGGAGGCTCGTCCATCGGCATCACTCGGGTGAGCAATTGGGACGGTCTGGACGGGGCGATCGCTCATGCACGCCTGCATGATCCCAAGGTGATCGTCGAAGGCGCGATCATCGGCCGCGAGGTGGAATGCGGTGTCCTCGAATTCCCGAACGGCGACGTCAAGGCGAGTGTGGTCGCCGAGATCCGGATGCCGGATTCCGACGCCGATTCGGACGCGTTCTACGACTTCGACACCAAGTACCTCGACGACGTCTGTGAATTCGACATCCCCGCGAAACTCGACGAGTCGGTGAGCGACCAGATTCGAGAGCTTGCTGTCCGCGCGTTCAAGGCACTCGATTGCCAGGGACTCTCGCGGGTCGATTTCTTCGTCACGGCTGACGGCCCGGTGATCAACGAGATCAACACGATGCCCGGGTTCACTTCCATCTCGATGTACCCGAAGATGTGGAACGCCACCGGAATCGATTACCGCACTTTGATTTCGACTCTGGTCGACACCGCCGTCGCTCGCGGCACCGGCCTTCGCTGATCAGGGAACCGCGACCGGCGCCGGGTCGAGAGGCTTCTGTTCGAGAGTCGCCGTGATGGTGTCGGAGATTTCCTGAATCGGCGTCGGACCGGTCCCGTCGGGGATCGTGATACCGATGTATTCACCGCGGTCTACGGCAAACCAAGTGCTCGCCGCCAAACCGATGTCGGTTCCCGAGACCTGGAACCACTGGACACCGTTCACGACCTGTAGTGCTGCAGCCTGGTCGAACTCGGACGGACGGTCGAGTCCGCAGCGCAAGACGATCGGCTCTCCTTCGCTGCGCTGCCACGCTGCCGCACCGGCCGGAGCAGGTTCTACCAATTCGGCTTTCGTGAAGTCGTCGATCTTGTCGGGGAGCGCGCCGAGAAGGGAAACGCAGGCCGGCGACTCCGCTGCCGGTGCCGGCACGGGTCCCAAAGCAACCGGCGAGAGTTCAGGGTTGTTTCCCGCGACGACGGCCGCGATCACTACTCCGACGATCAGGGCTACCGGGAGTGCGATGGCGGTGGCGATCAGCGCCGGACTGCGGCGCTCTGACGGATCGTCGTCGCCGTCGGGGTCGATGTCGGCGTTGTCTGCGGTGGAGGTGTTTTCTGCCATGCTCAGTTCTTCGCTCGGGTCCTGGTCCAGTCGATCAGCGGTCTTGTCACTTCTGAGAGCATGTCGGTGAATCGGTAGGATTGCCGACACACGCGTGAGCTTGCAGAAGCATTCACGACCACAGCTAGAAGGTACCGCAGGCCGCTTACGAGCGAATTGCGTCGGCATTGGAGAGACTCATCGCATCGTCGGAGTTCACTGCATCATCGGAGTTCGCTGCATCATCGGGGTTCGGGTCGGAGCCCACTGTCGAGCAGGTGGGGGAGTTCGACGTGATCGCGCGATCTCTTCTCGGCCGAATCCAACCGGTCACCACTGAATTGGGGCCGGGTGACGATGCCGCCATCGTGACTTCCGGAGACGGCCGTGTGGTTGTCTCGTCCGACATGTTGGTCGAAGGTCGTCATTTCCGAATGGATTGGTCTTCACCACGCGACATCGGCCGGAAGGCAGTGGCACAGAACGCTGCTGATGTGGTCTCGATGGGAGCGCGGCCGACGGCCTTCACGGTGTCTCTGGGGTGCCCGTCTTCGACACCCGTCGACGTGGTCGACGCAATCTCCGCGGGAATCTGGGACGCGGCAACCGATCTGGGCGCTGGTGTGGTCGGCGGTGACCTGGTCCAGTCACCGGTGATCGTGGTGTCGGTGACCGTGCTCGGCGATCTCGGTGGCCGTGCGGCAGTTCTGCGTTCGGGAGCAAAGATCGGTGACAAGATCGCGGTCGCCGGGTTGTTCGGTTGCTCGGCAGCAGGGTTGGCACTACTGCTCGACGAAGCCGTACTGCTCGACAAGCCCGCAAACTTTCCAGATTTGCTTGCCTCCCATCGCGTTCCGAATCCTCCGTATCAATCGGCATGGGACGCCGCAGAATCAGCACATTCCATGACGGACGTGTCCGACGGATTGATCGCGGATCTTCGACATCTCGCAGAGGCCTCGCACGCGCGGTTCGACATCTTCTCGGCTGCGGTTCCGACCTCACCCGATGTCGCATCGGCGGCCGAGGCGCTCGACGTCGATCCGCTGGACTGGATCCTCTCCGGTGGTGAAGATCACGGATTTGCAGCAACTTTCGGGCCTGAGGTCGAGATTCCGTCGGGTTGGATCGTGATCGGTGAGGTTGCCGCCGGTTCGGGCGTGAGCGTCGACGGTTCGCTTCGCGAGAGCGGCGGGGGCTGGCACAGCTTTTCGACCACCGGTACCACCGCGGTATAGGTTGCTTTCATGGCTGTATACGCACTTGGAGACAGAGTTCCGGACATTCATCCGGACGCATACGTCCACCCGGACGCGGTGGTGATCGGCGCCGTGACTCTCGCAGCGGGTACCTCGATCTGGCCGCAAGCGGTATTGCGTGGTGACTACGGAACCATTTCGGTGGGAATTGGATCGAACATCCAGGACGGAACCGTCATCCATTGCACCGCCGTCGATGCGACTGTCATCGGTTCCGGTTGCGTCGTGGGCCACAACGCGCACATCGAGGGATCGACCATCGAGGACCATTGCCTGATCGCGTCGGGGTCAGTTGTTCTCAACGGAACGGTGATCGGGACGGGGTCGATCGTCGCCGCGGGTGCGGTGGTGGCCAACAAGATGCAGGTTCCCCCGCGCAGCATGGCACTCGGTGTGCCCGCCAAGGTCCGTGCGGGATACGAGGTTCCGCTCGGCCACCTCGACGGAAACGTCAAGATGTACGCAGCCAATGCGGCGTACTACCGCGACGCGTTGCGCAGGCTCGACTGATGGCGCCGCTTGCAGAGATCGTCGATCCAGGGTGGGCGCGGGCACTCGAACCGGTCTCGGAGCAGATCTCCGCGATGGGTAAGTTCTTGCGCGAAGAGATCGCTGCGGGACGGGAGTATCTGCCTGCGGGAGAGAACGTCTTGCGTGCATTCACGAATCCGTTCGACGACGTTCGGGTGCTCATCGTCGGTCAAGACCCCTATCCGACGCCCGGTCATGCTGTCGGGTTGAGCTTTTCGGTTGCCCCGGACGTGCGGCCGGTTCCGCGAAGTCTCGGTAATATCTACAAGGAGTATCACCAGGATCTCGGGTTGCCGATACCGCCGAACGGCGATCTGACGCCGTGGTCGAAACAAGGTGTGCTGCTTCTCAATCGCGTACTCACCGTGCAGCCGGGTCAAGCCGCTTCTCATCGTAAGAAGGGCTGGGAGCCGGTGACCGAGCAGGCTATCCGCGCTTTGGTGGCGCGGTCGTCACCGATGGTGGCGATCTTGTGGGGTCGTGACGCGGCCACTCTCGCGCCGATGCTGGGCGACACACCGATCATCGAATCAGCGCACCCGTCACCGCTTTCGGCTTCGCGCGGGTTCTTCGGTTCGCGCCCGTTCAGTCGTGCGAACGAACTCTTGACCGGACTCGGAGCTGACCCGGTGGACTGGAATCTGGGCTGATCGATCAGCGTCTGCACTTACCCGGCATGCCGAACGTCGTGACACGACATTCGGCATGCCAGCTGACTAGGCCTGCTTTGCGGAAGTGAAATCGGGCCGACGCTTGTCGACGAACGCGTCGACGCCCTCGCGTCCGATCGGGCTGTTCGCTGCGATGGCGATGGACGCGGCTTCGGCGTCGAGTTGCTCGGCGAGCGAGTTCGTCCGCGACGAACGCAGCAGTGCTTTGATTCCCGAGTACGACGTACTCGGTCCGTTGGCCAAAGCGCGGGCGAGGCGAGCTGCCTCTTCCTGGACCTCGTCGTCGCCGACGAGTCGGGTGAGGATCCCCAGGCGGACGGCTTCGTCGCCACCGATCACCGAATCGTTGAGAAGAATCTCGCGAGCGCGTGCCACGCCGACGATGCGTGGAAGCGTCCACGACATTCCGCCGTCCGGGGTGAAACCGATGGAGGGGTACGCGGGGCGAAGCTTGGTGCCGGTGCCGCCGATTGCGACGTCGGCGAGGCAGACCAGGCTCATTCCGGCGCCGGCAGCCCATCCGTGGACCCCGGCCACCACTGGAGCGGTCGCAGCGTCGAGCGCGCGAACGAACACGTGGAAGACGCGGGCAACCTCGGCCACGTACTCGCCGCGGTCAGGGGCTGCGGCGAACGCACGGACGTTGCCGCCGGCACAGAAGTTTGCGCCTTCGCCGACCAGAAGGATGCTCCCGATGTCGTTTCCGACTGTCTCGAGCGCCTGCGCGCCCTGAACCAGTCCTTCGTCGTCGAGGGAGGTGCCGTTGGCGGCGGTGGAAATGGTGATGCGGAGTACGCCCTCGTCGAGGGTCACTTTGCTCAGGTCATCGATGGAAGTCACTCAACGCACATTACGGGTGTCCGACAGCCATACGAAACACGGGGACACATAGATACAGCCACATAGATACAGCTCTGCCCCCGTCACCGAAGTGACGGGGGCAGAGCCTGCAATAGTTTGTGCTCGGGCAATCAGCCCCGAGCGACCTTGCCTGCCTTCAGGCAGGAGGTGCACACGTTGACCTTACGGGTGTTACCCGGGGCAACCTCGGTACGAACAGACTGAATGTTCGGGTTCCAGCGACGATTGGTACGCCGGTGCGAGTGCGAGACCGACTTACCGAAGCCGGGCCCCTTGGCGCATACGTCGCAGACGGCAGCCATAGTCGCGAACTCCTTGTTAGAAATGAATATTGAAGTGGTTACCCTACACGGTAGGGCAGCCAGAATTACAATCCGAATATACTCGACTTCGAACCGATCCTTGACCGCTCACTGTGCAGCCGAACGTGAAAACAGTCAATCAGCAACAAACAAAGTGCAGCATTATTTCGTGTAGCCCGTTCGAGGCAACCGTGTAAGAGTAACCGCATCCGGCCCGAATGGCCAAACCGCCCGGTAATGACGGTTGCGCAGAAGCGTCGGACTACCCTCGACTGCACCGATCACCGATCTCTTTTTCATCGTCAGTCTTTCCATCGTCGAGGGGAACCGTCAGTGGGGGAAGTGCAACGCGTCGCCGAGGAAGCGGAATCCGTCGCGGACGGACATCTGCTGCGGCGCTGGGCCCGCCGGGCGGTCGACAGCCTCCAGAAACGTCGCGGTGAGATCAACAGCCTCAACGTCTTTCCCATCCCTGATTCGGATACCGGCACCAATCTGCTGTTCACGATGCGGGCTGCACTCGATTCCGCCGAGACGATCGAGGACGACGTCCGCAGTGCGGGCCGCGTCGCCAACGCTCTGGCTCGGGGCGCCGTGTCCGGTGCTCGCGGTAATTCCGGAGTGATCCTCTCCCAGGTGATCCGGGGCATCGCCGAGAGCGTTCAAGGTGAGCACATCGACGGCCGTAGCTTCGCGAACTCGCTGACCACGGCGACGACGCTGGCCTCTCGGGCTGTCTCCGATCTGGTGGAAGGCACCATCGTCACGGTATTGCGCGCATCGGGAGAAGCAGCGCAGGAGTGCGTCGACACCAGGACACCGAGCGGCGAGGATCTTGCATCCGTGGTTGCCGCCGCTGCCGACGCCGCTGCGATCGCACTGAACAAGACGCCGGAGCAACTGGACGTTCTCGCGTCCGCCGGGGTGGTCGATGCAGGGGGATTCGGTCTGGTTCTGATCCTCGACGCCTTTGTCGAGGTGCTGACCGGGAAGCCGCAGGTTCGCGAAGATCTGGGGACGCCGGACCCGAGGTCGAGCGCAGTTGTCGACGTCAGCGCATTCGATCACGATTGGGCTCACAAGAGCCCGATCGAATGTGGTGATCACTCGGAACAGGATTTCGAGGTCATGTACCTCGTCGACGACTCCGACGACGATCGCATGACGGCGCTGCGCACGCGGCTGTCCGTCCTCGGAGATTCGACGGTCATCGTCAGCGACGGTTTCGGCGGCTGGTCGGTGCACGTGCATTGCTGCGATGCCGGTGCAGCCGTGGAAGCCGGCCTCGAGGCCGGGAAGGTTCACGGTATTCGCATCAGCAGTTTTCTCGTCGACGAACGCGACCAGTTGGTGGCACGGGCGGAGAGGCGATTCCCCGGGGCCGGCGCGCGCGGCGTACTGGCCGTCGTTGCCGGTGACAGCGCGGCGGCGTTGTTCGAGAGTGAGGGTGCGACGGTTCTTCGGTGCGACGATGCGCCGGTGACACGCGCACAACTGCTCGGCCGCATTCGTCAGATGGAACGCAGCGAAGTTCTGGTGCTTCCGAACGGAGCTTTGACCGCTCAGGAACTCGTCGCAGTCAGTGCCGCTGCACGCGATCCGCTTCACCAGGTTCTGCTGCTGTCGACGTCGTCGATGGTCCAGGGCTTGGCAGCACTTGCCGTTCACGACCCTCAGCGCAACGTCGCCGACGACGGCTTCACGATGTCCGAGGCGGCGGCCGCCACGCGCTGGGGATCGTTGCGGATCGCGGTCGAGCGTTCGCTGACCTACGTCGGGACATGTGATCCGGGTGACGCGATCGGTCTGATGGGGCACGAGGTGGTGCTCATCGGTCCCGACGTCGCGGAGTCGAGTGCGCGACTGGTCGACCTCGCGCTCGGATCCGGTGGCGAACTCGTGACCCTACTCATGGGCGCAGACGCGCCGGACGACCTGGCCGGGCAGCTCGAGGCGCACGTCGTCGCGCACCACCCGGGCGTCGACGTGCTCGTCTATCAGGGTGATCAGCCGGGTGACCTGTTCCAGTTGGGCGTGGAGTGATCGAACCGGGTCTGTCGGTGACTGCTGATATACGAACACATGTGCTTACCGCGACACTGTGCTGGAGGAACTGATGGCGACGCTCGCCGACCCACTCGATCGGCTGCTGGGAAAGAAGACCGCGGACGCACTCGACGAGGCATTCGAGATCCGCACCGTCGAGGACCTGCTGCGTCACTACCCACACCGGTACGCGTCGGCAGGCAAGGAGCTTGCCGAGAAGGAGCCGCCCGAGGGTGAGCACATCACCATCATCGCGCGGGTGGCGTCGGCCGCCGTCGTGAAGATGAAGAACCGTCCGGGGCAGATGTTGCGAGTATCGCTGGCGACTGATTCGCAGACCGTGGACGTCACGTTCTTCAACCCGCAGAAGGTGCGGCACGTCATCAAGCCCGGCGTTCGGGCGATGTTCTCCGGGACGGTGAAGTACTTCCGCGGCAAGTGGTCTCTCACTCATCCGAGCTACCTGATTCTCCCGGAACCTCGTGTCGGCGAAGAGGATTCGGTAGTTCCGCTTGCATCCATCAAGGGAGCCGGTGACCTTGCGGGCCTGGCTCGCGCAAATCAGGATCCCGGCGCCGAACTCGATCTGTCCGTCTTCGACCGCGCATTGATCCCGCTGTACCCGGCGACCCGCGAGGTCGAGAGCTGGACCATCATGCGGTGCGTGCGGCAAGTGCTCGACCAACTCGATCCGATCGAGGAGCCGTTGCCCGCCGAGACTCGGGCCGAGCACGGATTCATCGGTTTGGACGAGGCGCTGCGCACCGTTCACCTGCCAGATACCAAGGAAGACATCGAACGAGCACAGGATCGTCTGCGTTTCGACGAGGCGCTGTCTCTGCAGTTGGTCCTCGCGATGCGTCGTCACGACAATTCCGAGCGTGTGGCTCCGGCCTGCGCTCCGGTCGCCGGCGGGATCGCGGACCAGTTCGAGGAGATGCTCCCGTTCACTCTGACGGAGGGACAGCAAGCAGTCGCGGAGGAGATCTCCACCGACCTTGCCCGCCCACACCCGATGAGCCGCCTTCTTCAGGGCGAGGTCGGGTCAGGCAAGACGATCGTGGCTCTGCGCGCGATGCTGCAGGTCGTCGATGCGGGTTATCAGTGCGCGTTGCTCGCACCCACCGAGGTCCTGGCAAATCAGCACGCGCGATCACTGCGCAAGATGATGGGCTCGCTGGCTGCAGGTGGTGAACTCGGTTCTGCCGAACATTCCACCCGTATCGCCCTTCTTACCGGCTCGCTGCCAGTCGCTGCGAAGCGCGCAGCGCTGCTCGAAGCCGTGACCGGCGACGCCGGGATCGTCATCGGTACCCATGCGCTCATTCAGGACAACGTCGAGTTCTTCAACCTCGGCATGGTTGTCGTCGACGAGCAACACCGCTTCGGCGTCGAGCAACGTGATCAGTTGCGATCACGTGCCCGTGAAGGACTGAGTCCGCATCTGCTGGTGATGACGGCAACGCCGATTCCGCGAACCATCGCCATGACCGTGCTCGGCGACCTCGAGGTCTCGACCCTGCGAGAGCTTCCACGTGGGCGAACCCCGATCAAGAGCAGTGTCGTGCCCGCGAAGCAGAAGCCGCAATGGGTCGATCGCGCATGGGAACGAATCCGTGAGGACGTCGCCGACGGCCGTCAGGCGTATGTCGTGTGCTCGCGGATCGGTGACGGCGAGCAGGGTGCAGGCGAAGATCAGTTCACCGAGGGGAAGCAGCCCGAGACCAAGTCGGCGGTCGACGTCTTCGAAGAGCTGTCGAGTGGTCCGCTGGCCGATCTGCGAGTCGGGTTGCTGCACGGTCGACTGCCTTCCGACGAAAAGGACGTCGTGATGAGCGCGTTCAACGTCGGTGACATCGACGTCCTCGTCTGTACGACCGTTGTCGAAGTCGGTGTCGACGTTCCGAACGCGACGGTGATGGTGATCGTCGACGCCGAGCGGTTCGGCGTCAGTCAGCTCCATCAGTTGCGTGGCCGCGTCGGTCGAGGGAAACACCAGGGACTGTGCATCCTCGTCACCGGAAGCAATCCCGGGGGACCGGCGTACGAGCGGCTCTCGGCGGTGGCAGCGACCAACGACGGGTTCGAACTGGCTCAACTCGACCTCGCGACCAGACGTGAAGGAGACATCCTCGGTGCGGCGCAGTCGGGCACAACCTCGAATCTGCGGCTGCTTTCCCTCATGGCCCATGGAGACATCCTCGAGTCCGCCAGGGAGTTCGCTCAGGGAATCGTCGACTCCGATCCGTCGCTCGACGGTCATCCCGCCCTCGCGTCCATGGTGACCGCTGCCCTGGACTCCGACCGGATCGAGTACCTCGAGAAGTCGTGAAGGGTATGACGACAAGCTGAAATCGAATAGCACGAGGACCGCTGGGTTGGTTTCTCGATTCAGTCCGAAATATGAGACTCCGCATGTAGACGCAAGATGAAATCGGGGTAGTTTTCTCGAATGTTCTCCAAAGTGCTCGTCGCGAACCGCGGCGAAATTGCGATCCGTGCCTTCCGCGCCGCCTACGAACTAGGTGCCGGAACCGTCGCGGTGTTCCCGTACGAGGATCGGAATTCGATCCACCGTCTCAAGGCAGACGAGAGCTACCAGATCGGGGAGAAGGGTCACCCCGTTCGCGCGTATCTCTCGGTCGAGGAAATCGTCGCCGCCGCCAAGAGCGCCGGAGCCGACGCCATCTACCCCGGTTACGGCTTCCTCTCCGAGAACCCGGACTTGTCGGCGGCGTGTGCCGAGGCAGGCATCAAGTTCGTCGGCCCGTCCGCCGAGATCCTCGAGTTGACCGGAAACAAGGCTCGGGCCATCGCAGCGGCAAAGGCCGCCGGTCTCCCGGTGCTCGCGTCTTCGGAGCCGTCAGCGGACATCGACGAGTTGCTCGCAGCCGCCGAGGACATGACCTTCCCGCTCTTCGTCAAGGCTGTCGCAGGCGGCGGTGGGCGCGGAATGCGCCGTGTTGCGGAGCGCTCACAGCTCAAGGAATCGATCGAAGCCGCAGCGCGCGAAGCGGAATCGGCCTTCGGCGATTCGACGGTCTTCCTCGAGCAGGCCGTCATCGACCCCCGGCACATCGAAGTGCAGATCCTCGCCGACGAGCAGGGCAACGTCATCCACCTCTTCGAGCGTGACTGCTCGCTGCAACGTCGCCACCAGAAGGTGATCGAGCTCGCTCCGGCGCCCAATCTCTCCGAAGAGTTGCGCGCCAAGATCTGTGCCGACGCCGTCGCCTTCGCGAAGGAGATCGGATACACGTGCGCGGGCACCGTCGAGTTCCTTCTCGACAAGCGCGGCAACCACGTCTTCATCGAGATGAACCCGCGAATTCAGGTCGAGCACACCGTCACCGAAGAAGTGACGGACGTGGACCTGGTCCAGTCGCAGCTCAAGATCGCGTCCGGTTCGACGCTTGCAGAACTTGGTCTGTCACAGGAGACGATCAAGCTTCGCGGCGCGGCGCTGCAGTGCCGCATCACGACCGAGGATCCGGCAAACGGATTCCGCCCGGACACCGGCCGTATCACCGCATACCGCACCCCGGGCGGAGCCGGTATCCGCTTGGACGGTGGCGCCACACTCGGCGCCGAGGTCGGAGCGTACTTCGATTCCATGCTGGTCAAACTCACTTGTCGCGGTCGCGACCTCGAAGCCGCTGTGGCGAGAGCTCGCCGCGCGGTCACCGAGTTCCGCATTCGTGGTGTCTCGACCAACATTCCGTTCCTGCAGGCGGTTCTCGACGACCCGGACTTCCGGGCGGGACGCGTGACAACCTCCTTCATCGAGGAACGTCCTCAGCTGCTGACTCTGCGTTCTTCGGCAGACCGCGGCACGAAGATCCTGACCTACCTCGCGGATGTGACTGTCAACAAGCCGCACGGGGAGCGTCCCTCGGCGGTGTACCCGCAGGACAAGCTGCCCAAGATCGATCTTTCGACACCCCCTCCTGCCGGTAGCCGTCAGCGCCTCCTCGAACTCGGACCCGAAGGTTTCGCGAAGGCACTGCGTGAGCAGAAGGCAGTCGGCGTCACCGACACCACCTTCCGTGACGCGCACCAGTCGTTGTTGGCCACGCGAGTTCGAACCAGCGGACTGCTCGGAGTAGCGGGGCACGTTGCGCGGTTGACGCCGGAACTGCTCTCGATCGAAGCCTGGGGCGGCGCGACCTACGATGTGGGACTTCGCTTCCTGCACGAGGATCCGTGGTACCGGCTTGCCGCACTGCGCGAGGCGATTCCCAACATCTGCCTCCAGATGCTTCTTCGCGGTCGAAACACGGTGGGCTACACGCCGTATCCCGAAAAGGTCACGCGCGCATTCGTTCAGGAAGCCACCGACACCGGCATCGACATCTTCCGAATCTTCGACGCGCTCAACAACGTCGACCAGATGCGCCCTGCCATCGACGCGGTGCGTGAGACCGGAACGGCTCTCGCCGAGGTGGCGTTGAGCTACACCGGCGATCTGTCGGATCCGAACGAAACGCTGTACACGCTCGACTACTACCTGAAGTTGGCAGAAGAGATCGTCGATGCGGGCGCTCACGTGCTCGCGATCAAGGACATGGCGGGCCTGCTGCGCGCTCCGGCGGCCACCAAGCTCGTGACGGCGCTACGCAGCAACTTCGATCTTCCGGTTCACGTCCACACGCATGACACCCCCGGTGGACAGTTGGCCACGTATTTCGCCGCGTGGCAGGCGGGCGCCGACGCAGTCGACGGTGCTTCGGCGGCACTGGCCGGAACCACCAGTCAGCCTGCGCTCTCGGCCATCGTTGCCGCCGCTGCGCACTCCGAGTTCGACACCGGGCTGAACCTGCAGAACGTGTGCGACCTCGAACCGTACTGGGAGGCGCTGCGAAAGGTGTACGCGCCGTTCGAATCCGGACTGCCGGCGCCGACGGGACGTGTGTACACGCACGAGATTCCGGGCGGCCAGCTCTCCAATCTCCGGACCCAGGCCGTTGCTCTCGGTCTCGGCGACCGGTTCGAAGAGGTCGAAGCCAAGTACGCCGACGCGGACCGCATGCTCGGGCATCTCGTGAAGGTGACGCCGTCGTCGAAGGTCGTCGGCGACCTCGCCCTCCACCTTGTCGGCGCCGGCGTGCCTTCGGAGGAGTTTGCCGCAGATCCGGCGAAGTTCGACATTCCCGACTCCGTGGTGGGCTTCCTGCGCGGTGAACTCGGTACGCCTCCCGGTGGTTGGCCGGAACCGTTCCGCAGCAAGGCACTCGAAGGACGTGGCCAGGCCAAGCCCGAAGCGACGTTGTCCGCTGAGGACGAGGTGCTGCTCGAGGGCTCGTCGAAGGACCGTCAGGCGACGCTGAATCGTCTGCTGTTCCCCGGCCCGACAAAGGAATTCCTCGAACACCGCGAGAAGTACGGTGACACGTCGCGGCTTTCGGCGAACCAGTTCTTCTACGGTTTGCGGCGCGGCGACGAACACCGCGTCGAGTTGGCTCCCGGCGTTGAGCTGATCATCGGTCTCGAAGCGATCTCCGAGCCCGACGAGCGCGGCTACCGCACTGTCATGTGCATCCTGAACGGTCAATTGCGCCCGGTCTCGATCCGCGATCGCTCCATTGCCAGTGACGTACCGGTGGCGGAGAAGGCCGACAAGAACAACCCGGGCCACGTGGCGGCACCGTTCGCGGGCGTCGTGACGCTCGCGGTGAAGGAAGGCCAGAAGATCGAGGCCGGCGACACCGTGGCCACGATCGAAGCAATGAAGATGGAAGCGGCGATCACCTCGCCGCGCGCCGGCGTCGTCTCTCGGATCGCGATCAGCGCCGTCCAACAGGTCGAGGGCGGAGACCTGCTGGTAGTCGTCTCGACGGGGGAGAGCGCCGCAGAGTGACACGCATCATCTCGGGACTTGCGGGCGGTCGACGCCTGCGAGTCCCGCCGAGCGGCACCCGTCCGACGTCGGATCGGGTTCGTGAGGCGCTGTTCAGTGCTCTCGAAGCGCGCATCGATCTCGAAGGGTGCGCGGTTCTCGACCTCTTTGCGGGTTCGGGTGCTCTCGGCCTCGAGGCGCTCTCGCGGGGAGCCGAGCACGTTGTTCTCGTGGAATCGGATGCCAAGGCTGCTGCCGTCATCAAGGCGAACATCGGCACTGTCGCGTTGCCTGGGGCGACGGTTCGCGCCGCTCCGGTTGCGGCCGTGGTCTCGGGTCCGAGCGCGCGTGAATACGACATCGTGATCGCGGACCCACCGTATGCGGTAACCGACGAGGCTGTCGTGTCCATGCTCGCTGATCTGCAGGCCAACAAATGGGTGGGGGAGGGCACGATCGTGGTACTCGAACGATCGTCGCGCTCGCCGGAGACCGTGTGGCCTCAGGGCTACGAGCCGATCAAGGCCAAGAACTACGGTGAAGCCCGCATCGAGCTGGCCACCTGCTACGGTCTGGACTCATGACTGGCGCCGTCTGTCCCGGATCCTTCGACCCTGTGACCAACGGTCACCTCGACGTAATCGGAAGAGTTGCTGCGCAATTCGACGAGGTCGTGGTCACCGTGCTGATCAACAAGAGCAAGCGTGGCATGTTCACGATCGACGAGCGGATCGAGATGCTCGAAGACGCGACGAGTCACCTGCCCAACGTTCGCGTCACGTCGTGGCACGGATTGTTGGTCGACTACGCGAAACAAGAAGGCCTCAGCGCGATCGTCAAGGGTCTGCGCGGCGCGAACGACTTCGATTACGAGCTGCAGATGGCTCAGATGAATCAGAAGCTCACGGGCGTCGACACACTGTTCGTCGCCACGAATCCGACGTACAGCTACCTGTCGAGTTCTCTGGTGAAGGAAGTCGCGACTTTCGGCGGCGACGTCTCCGACATGTTGCCGGCCAAAGTGCATTCTCGGCTACTCGCACGTATCGCCGAGCGAGCAGCCGAAAACAGCTGATCCCCGACACACCGACCACGACGACACCCCGTTGGCCGTTCTTCCGGCAAACTTGGACAGGAACGGGCACAGGTCCGAGTGGACCGGTGACGATGTGGGCCGATTTCGGCCGGTAGAGATTGGGGTTGCTTGTGTACCGCGTATTCGAGGCACTGGACGAACTGGTCGCAATTGTCGAAGAGGCGCGCGGTGTTCCCATGACCGCAGGGTGTGTTGTGCCTCGCGGTGACGTACTCGAGCTACTCGACGACGTCCGGGACGCAATTCCGAGCGAGCTGGACGACGCTCAGGACGTCCTCGATCATCGCGACAAATTGGTCGGTGACGCGCGAGCAAACGCCGAGAAGACGGTCAGCAGCGCCAATGCCGAGGCAACCTCGACTGTGGAGAACGCACGCGACGACGCCGACCGGATTCTGTCCGATGCCAAGGCTCAGGCCGATCGCATGGTTGCCGAAGCGCGTGCGCACGCCGATCAGTTGGTCGAGGACGCCGAAGCAGAAGCGGAACGGACCGTCACCGACGGCCGTCGTGAGTACGAGGCCGTCACCGGACGGGCGCGTGCCGAGGCCGATCGGATGATCGAGTCCGGCCAGGCCTCGTACGAACATTCGGTGGCGGAGGGAACGGCGGAGCAGGCTCGTCTGGTGTCGCAGACCGAGGTTGTCCAGTCCGCTCACGCGGAATCCGCGCGAGTGATCGACGCCGCTCATGCCGAGTCCGACAGGATGCGTTCGGAGTGTGACCTGTACGTGGACACCAAGTTGGCCGAGTTCGAAGAGTTCCTCACCGGAACGGTTCGATCGGTCGGGCGTGGTCGTCAGCAGCTTCGAACGGGTTCGGGGGTTCCCGACTACCAGGACGACGATCGTCGTTCCGAGCGGCGCCGATAGAGCAGACAAGTCAGTCGAGGGTGGGTCGTCCGATATGGGGCGGCCCACTTTTTCGTGGATCGAATTGGGATTTGCCTTGTAGCTGCCGTATTGTGGAGTGGTTGCCCATACCAGTTTCAACAGTTAGGTGAGTTCTCTTTGTCAACGCATCGTCGTAGTTCGTCGCATCAGTCAAGTGATGCGGGATTTTTGCTGGACACGGTCAAGCTCGGTCGTCGTCCAGGGTCGATGCGTACCGTCGAGAGAACAATTCAGTCCCCGAACCGTATCGGTCTCGATCTGATCGCGATCGAAGCGGGCGCGGACATAGATCTCGATCTTCGTCTCGAAGCAGTGTCCGAAGGCGTTCTCGTCACCGGAAACGTGCACGCACCCACCAAGGGTGAATGCTCGCGGTGCCTTGAACCTTTCACCGACACCGTGGACATCTATCTCACGGAGTTGTTCGCTTACCCGGACAGCACCACCGAGGAGACGACGGAAGAGGGAGAGGTCTACGCGGTCGAAGACGACGAAATCGACCTCGAACCGGTCATCGTCGATGCAGTCGGGCTGGCGCTTCCGCTCCAGCCTCTGTGCAGTGACGATTGCCTGGGATTGTGCTCAGAATGTGGCATTCGCCTGGCGATTGCGGAATCTGGGCATGGGCATGACATACTTGATCCTCGCTGGGCTGGTCTCGCGGCCAAATTTGGCGTGGAATCAAACACCAGCGAAAATCTTGTGATCACCGAAGCCGAGGAGAAGTAGAAGTGGCTGTCCCCAAGCGCAAAATGTCGCGATCCAACACGCGGTCGCGTCGTAGCCAGTGGAAGACCACTGTGCCCACCCTCGTTACCTGCCCCAACCGTGGCTGTGGCGAGCAGACCCTTCCCCACATCGCATGCCCGTCATGCGGTACTTACAAGGGCCGCCAGGTAACCGCTGCTGTCTAGTTCTCCCCGGAGAAAGACTATGACGAGCGAAAATACAGTTTCAGCCGCCGGCGGCGAGGGCAATCACGACAAGCTCCTCGCCGCTGTCGGCGTAGATATAGAGCCCGGTCTTCTGACCCTGGCTCTCACGCACCGCTCGTACGCGTACGAGAACGGCGGACTGCCCACGAACGAGCGCCTCGAGTTCCTAGGGGATTCCGTTCTCGGCGTCACGGTGACCGAAAATCTCTACCTGTCCCACCCGGACAAATCCGAAGGTGATCTGGCGAAGATCCGTGCCAGCGTGGTCAACATGCATGCACTCGCCGAGGTTGCCAGGACTCTGGGTGAAGGTGGACTCGGAGCACACCTGCTGCTGGGTAAGGGCGAGGAAATGACGGGCGGCCGTGACAAGCCGTCCATTCTCGCCGACGGTATGGAGTCGATTCTCGGCGCCATCCACCTGCAGCACGGCATCGAGACTGCGCGACGCGTCGTCCTCGATCTGTTCGACGATCTACTCACTCGCGCACCGCTTCTGGGCGCGGGTCTGGATTGGAAGACGAGTCTGCAGGAACTGACCGCAGAACACGGTGCCGGAGTTCCCGTTTACGAGATCACCGCCACCGGACCCGATCACGACAAGGAATTCACGGCCACCGTTCTCATCAGTGGCAAACCCTTGGGTGTCGGTGTCGGTCGTTCCAAGAAGGAAGCCGAGCAGAAGGCAGCAAGTTCGGCATGGAAGACGATGTCGGAGAATGCCGCTGCTACCGCAGTCGCTGCTGACGACACGCCTGATCTTGCCGGCTGAGTTCACTCTTGCCTGAGCTTCCCGAAGTCGAAGTCGTTCGCCGCGGCCTACAGTCTCATGCTGTAGGTGCGGCGATCGAGGCCGTCGAGGTACTCCATCCCCGCGCGATCAGGCGCCACATTCTCGGTTCCGAGGACTTGATCGGCCAACTCACCGGGCAGACCATCGCTTCGGCAGAGCGTCGCGGCAAGTACCTGTGGCTGGTTCTCGAGCCTGCCGGTGTCGGACTGGTGGTTCATCTCGGGATGAGCGGACAGATGCTGGTCCAACCCCCGACAGTCGACTGGGAAAAGCACCTACGCATTCGGTTGGCCCTCGATTCCGGGGCCGATCTTCGATTCGTCGATCAGCGGACCTTCGGTGGCTGGTCGATTTCACCCCTCGTCGAGGTCGACGGAACGATGCTGCCCGAGTCGGTGGCGCACATCGCTCGCGATCCCATGGATGCGGCGTTCGATCTCGAATCCGTCGTGAAAGTCCTGCGGGGCAAGCACACCGAGATCAAGCGCGCGATTCTCGACCAGACGGTGGTCTCCGGAATCGGAAACATCTACGCCGACGAATCATTGTGGCGCGCCAAGATTCACGGCAACCGTATCGCCGAAACGCTTACCAGGCCCAAACTTCGAGAACTGTTGACCGCGGCACACTCGGTGATGGGTGAAGCGCTCGATCAGGGCGGTACGTCCTTCGACGCGCTGTACGTGAACGTCAACGGGGAATCGGGCTACTTCGACCGGTCGCTGTCGGCGTACGGGCAGGAAAATCTCCCGTGCCCGCGATGCGGCGCGCCGATCAAGCGTGAGAAGTTCATGAATCGATCGTCGTTCAGTTGCCCGCGGTGCCAGCCGACCCCGAGGGCACGGCGAATCGCCTAGGTCTCCCGCTCCTTCGGTTCGGCGGAGTGGCAAGATTGCGTCATGGCTGAACAGACTCCCGACACCACTGCAACCGCCCCGGCTCACACGGAGCTTTGGGTCGAACGAACCGGAACCCGCCTCTACACCGGCAAGAGTTCGCGCGGCGCAGAGGTTCTCATCGGCTCCGAATCGGTGCCAGGAGTCTTCACGCCCGGCGAACTCCTCAAAATTGCACTGGCCGCATGCACCGGGATGAGCTCCGACTTCCCGATCTCGCGCCGGCTCGGTGACAACTACGATGCGACGGTCCGAGTGTCCGGAGCCGCCGATCGTGAAAACGAAGTCTACCCGCAGCTCGACGAGGTCCTCGAGCTCGATCTCAGCGAGTTGGATGCCGAGGCACAGCAGCGCCTCATCACTCTCGTCGAGCGTTCCGTGGACAAGGTATGCACGGTCGGGCGCACGCTCAAGGCCGGAACCAAGGTCACTCTGTCGTTCGACACGGAAGCCTGATGTTCCGCGCCGGCAGCGTTGTCGCTGCGATCGCACTGGGTTCCGTTGTGGCGCTGAATGCTCCAGCGCAGGCCTCGGTCCCGGCCGACGGCTCGGCCGGTAGTTGCGGCACATGGACGTCGAGCGTCGTGACGACTGGTGCCGGAATGCTCGAGAACCTCGAATTCGACGGCAACGGATCGATGGTGTTGTCGCAGTCGGCTCTGATCGGGCCGGGTGCACTGCTGAAAGTGGCGCCGGACGGAACACGGACAACTTTGGTCGGTGACGTCACCGGACCTGGCGGTCTGGTCGCGCGTGAGGGATCCGTGTACTTCACCACGGGCAACTCGACTGTCTCGGGACTGTTCGGAATCGCCGACGGCAGCCTCCGCAAGGTCGACGTCGCAGACGGGTCGGTGACAACGATCGCCGACGGTCTGGTGATGCCGAACGGGCTTGTGCAGCTGGACGATAACCGTTTCCTCACTGCCCGCACACTCACCAGGCCGGGGCTCACGGTCGTCAACAGTGACGGAAGCAGTTCGATCGTTCGTGAAGACCTCGGCACCGTCGACGGCCTCGCACGCTCCGGTTCGACGATCTACGTGAGCACGACCTTCGACATGGTCACCGCCGTCCACATCCTCGACGCAAACGATCTGGGCGGGCCGATGCGAACGATCACGCTCCCCGGGTTCGGTCCGGCAAACATGGCGGACGATCTGACCGTCGGACCGGACGGCGCGTTGTACGTCGCATTCAATGCAGGCGGCAAAGTTGTTCGCGTCGATCCGGATTCGGGATCTTCGTGTGAGATCGCCTCGGGTCTGCCGTTCACATCTGCGGTCAAGTTCGGCGCCGGACCGGGCTGGGATCCCAACGCGCTCTACACCACCGGATTCCTGGGTGACGTTCACCGTCTCGAACGTGTGGCGGGCTGAGCGTCATGGCTGAAGCAGCGCCTGTGCGGTTGACGGCGTGGGTTCACGGATACGTTCAAGGCGTCGGGTTCCGGTGGTGGACCAGGGCCCGCGCACTCGAACTCGGATTGATCGGATATGCGTCCAATCAGCGTGACGGTCGAGTGCTCGTCGTGGCGGAGGGCGAACGCACGCAACTCGAGCGATTGGTGGAGCTGCTGCGCTCGGGTACTACCCCAGGCTCGGTGGATCTCGTGGTCGACAGCTGGGACACCGCAAGGGGCGACCTGACAGGGTTCGTCGAACGCTGACCTGTTTGGCGGTAAAGTTTCCCCCCATGCACCTCAAGAGTCTGACACTCAAGGGATTCAAATCCTTTGCGTCGGCAACGACTCTTCGGTTCGAGCCGGGAATTACCTGTGTGGTCGGCCCGAACGGCTCGGGTAAATCCAACGTCGTCGATGCGTTGACCTGGGTGATGGGCGAGCAGGGCGCCAAGGCCCTGCGCGGCGGCAAGATGGAAGATGTCATCTTTGCCGGCACCTCCGGCCGCGCGCCGCTGGGCCGCGCCGAGGTGACCTTGACCATCGACAACGCCGACGGGGCGCTCCCGATCGAGTACTCCGAGGTGTCGATCACGCGCCGCATGTTCCGCGACGGCGCGGGGGAGTACGAGATCAACGGCTCGTCCTGCCGTCTGATGGACGTCCAGGAACTGCTCAGCGACTCCGGCATCGGCCGCGAAATGCATGTCATCGTCGGGCAGGGACGGCTCGCCGCGATCCTCGAATCCCGTCCCGAAGATCGACGCGCCTTCATCGAAGAAGCCGCGGGAGTCCTCAAACATCGCCGCCGCAAGGAAAAAGCGGTGCGCAAACTCGATTCCATGCAGGCCAATCTCGCTCGCCTCAGTGACCTCACCGCGGAACTGCGTCGGCAACTCAAACCGCTGGGACGCCAAGCCGAGGTTGCTCGGCGAGCACAGACGGTCCAGGCTGACCTGCGTGATGCAAAGATGCGTCTGGCCGCTGACGATCTGGTGACCCGTCGAAACCAGTTGAACGACCAGGCGCAGGACGAGAAAGCGGCCCGTGAACAGCACAACCAGGTGGCGGCTGCGCTCGACGAGGCCAACCTCGAACTCGGGCGCCAGGAGCAAGCTCTCGCTCGTCTGACTCCGGGATCGGAAGCGGCTGCACAGAGTTGGTTCCAGCTTTCCGCGCTTGCCGAACGCGTCAACGCCACCGTGCGCATCGCCCGCGAGCGTGCGCGTCATCTCGACTCCGAACCCGTCGGCAACCGCGGCCAGGACCCGGACGAGATGGAGGCGCGCGCCGAACGTCTTGCTGCCGAAGAGGCCGAACTCCTCGAAGGCGTCGAAATCGCGCGAGCGGCGTCGGAAGCTGCTCGGGACCAGCTCGCAGCCACCGAAGATGCTGCAGCAGAAGCGGAACGGGCGCACATGGCAGAAGTTCGTGCCGTCGCCGACCGCCGTGAAGGTCTTGCTCGACTCTCCGGTCAGGTCGACACTCTGCGTACCCGCGTCGAATCCGTCGACGCGGAAGTGTCTCGGCTGACCGAGGCGATCGACGAGGCTCGTCTGCGTGGCGATGCCGCACAGGCCGAGTTCGACACGGTGCAAGAAAGCATCGGGGACCTCGACGCCGGTGAAGTCGGCCTCGATACCAATCACGAACGCGCCATCGAGGCTCTCGAGATGATCGACGCGCGCGTCGAAGAGCTTCGTGAGGAAGAAAAGACGAGCGGGCAACGCATCGCTTCGCTCCGGGCGCGCATCGAGGCACTGTCGATGGGTTTGCAGCGCAAGGACGGTGGCGGCTGGCTGCTCGAACACCGCGGCGACGACGGCATCACCTCGCTGGTCGGATTGATTCACGTCGAACCCGGCTACGAGGCCGCGATCGCTGCCGCGATGGGGCCGGCGGCGGACGCCGTCGTGGCGCAGTCGCTGGACTCTGCTCGCTCCGCTGTCACAGCACTGGCCGATCAGGACGGTGGACGTGCATCACTGATCGTGAGCGGTGAACCGGCGATCAAGCGCGAGGCCGAGATCGCGCCGGGTAGTCGTCCGGCCGTCGACGTCATCGACTGCCCTGACGAGTTGCGTGCCGGATTGACCGCCATCCTCGATGGCGTCGTCCTGGTCGAGACTCTCGATGACGCGATTCGAGTTGTTGCTGACCACAAGGGAATTCGTGCAGTGACGCGTTCTGGCGATCTGCACGGTTCGGGGTGGATGATCGGTGGCTCGGATCGGCAACCGAGCACGCTCGAGGTGCAGGCGGCGATCGACGCGTCAGCAGCGGAACTGGCGGCAACGGAGAGCCGATCCGAGGAACTCGACGCGGCGCTGTCCGGCGCTCTGGCCGAACAAGCCGCTCGACGCGAGACCGCGGAGCAAACTTTGGCAGCGCTCAACGAGTCGGACGCCGCCATGTCCGCCATCTACGAGCAGTTGGGCAGATTGGGGCAGGCAGCACGAGTCGCCCACGCGGAATCCGAGCGGTTGACCGCCCAGCGAGTGCGTGCCGAGGAGGGCCGCGGTGAGTCGCTGACAAAGCTCGCGGATCTGGAGGAACGTCTGCGCGTCGCCGAAACCGACGGCAGTGCACCGGGACACGGTGCGGAATCGACCGCTGCCGATCGCGAAATGGCCGCAGCAGCGCTCGCCGAAGTGCGCATCGTCGAAATGGATGCTCGCCTTGCCGTGCGCACCGCCGAAGAGCGTGCGGAATCCGTACGCGGAAAGGCCGATTCGCTTCGGCGTGCGGCCGCCGCGGAACGAGAAGCGCGGATTCGCGCCGAGCGGGCTCTGCGCGCCAGAGCGCACGCTGCGGAAGTTGCAGCTGCCGTCGCCGAGTCGGGACAGCGTGTGGCGGCCGAACTCGAGACAGTCGTCGCTGCGGCTCTTGCCCACCGTGACGAGTTGGCTCGGGCCCGCGCCGAGTGCACGGCCAAGCTGGATCAGGTCCGCGAGACAGTCCGAGCACTGACCGGACAACTCGCTTCGCTCACCGACGCCGTCCACCGCGACGAGGTAGCGAAGGCACAGGCAGCGCTGCGCATCGAACAACTCGAGGAGTCGATCCTCGATCAGTACGGAATCGGCCTCGACGATCTGATCGCCGAGTACGGGCCCGAGGTCGAACTGCCGCCGACCGCTCTCGAAATCGAGGAGTACGAGCAGGCCAAGGAGCGTGGGGAGCAGGTCACCGCCCCCGCTCCGCTTCCGTACGACCGCGCGACTCAGGAACGGCGCGCCAAGCGGGCCGAGAAGGACCTCGCCACCCTCGGCAAGGTCAATCCGCTGGCGCTCGAGGAATTCGCAGCTCTCGAGGAGCGGTACACCTTCCTCTCCACTCAGCTCGAGGACGTCAAGACCGCACGCAAGGACCTTCTTGCTGTGGTCGCAGACGTCGACGCACGAATTCTGCAGGTGTTCACCGAGGCCTATGCCGACGTCGAGCGTGAGTTCGTGGGAGTGTTCGAGAAATTGTTTCCCGGGGGAGAAGGGCGGCTGGTCCTCACCGATCCCTCGGACATGCTCACCACCGGCATCGAAGTCGAGGCGCGTCCGCCCGGTAAGAAGGTCAAACGGTTGTCGTTGCTGTCGGGCGGCGAGAAGTCGTTGACCGCGGTGGCCATGCTGGTCGCGATCTTCCGGGCACGCCCGTCCCCGTTCTACGTGATGGACGAAGTCGAGGCGGCGTTGGACGACACCAACCTGCGGCGGCTGATCGGACTCTTCGAACAATTGCGGGAGAAGTCGCAGTTGATCGTGATCACTCACCAGAAACCGACGATGGAAATCGCCGATGCGTTGTACGGCGTCAGCATGCGCGGCGACGGCATCACCACCGTGATTTCGCAGCGACTTCGCGGTCAAGACATGGCCTCGACGTAAGCCCTGCTCACTTTCCGGGTCGGAGCCTGAAACAATGGGCCGGTGACTACCCAGGCTTGGATCATCATCGCGGCTGTAGCGGCCGTACTACTCGTCGTTCTCGTTGCCGGATTCCTGCGCTACCGCAAGGGGCAGGTATCGCTGAAGGCACCCGAGACGAAGCCGGAGCTCGGCGCCCCCGAGAAGGACAAGTCAGGCGGCTACAAGGCCGGTGGCGGGTTCAACTTCAGTCAGGGGTCGACGGCAACGGCGCCACCTCCGGTGGTTCCGACACCTCCGGTCGCCGAGAAGCCGCCCGTCGTCGAAGAACCTGTCGTCGAAAAACCGATCGTCGAAGAACCGGTTATCGAGGAACCAACTGTCGCGGAACCGGTTGTCGAAGAACCTGTTGCGGAGAAGCCGGCCGCCGTCGAGGAGCCGGTTGTCGAAGAGCCGGTAGTAGAAGAGGCGCCGGTAGCAGAACCGGTTGTCGAAGAACCTGTTGTCGTTCCCGAGCCCGTCGTCGTTCCCGCGCCAGTCGAGCCTGCACCGCGCGTGCTGGACGAGATCGACCCGACCGAGGGTCGGCTGGACCGACTGCGCGGGCGCCTTTCCCGCTCGCAGTCAGCAGTCGGCAAGAGCTTGCTGGGTCTGCTCGGTGGCGGCGATCTGGACGAGGATTCGTGGGAAGAAGTCGAGGACACCCTCCTCATCGCAGACCTCGGCTCCGCGACCACGGAAAAAGTCGTCACGAAGCTTCGTGAGCAGATGGCGGCCCGCAGCGTCCGGACCGAGGCTGCCGCCCGCGCCCTTCTGCGCGAGGTGTTGATCGCCGAACTGCGTCCCGAACTGGACCGCTCCATCCGCGCATTGCCGCACGATGATCACCCGGCTGTTCTGCTAGTCGTCGGCGTCAACGGGACCGGCAAGACAACCACCACCGGCAAGCTGGCTCGCGTGCTCGTCGCCGACGGTCGTCGCGTCGTGCTCGGTGCCGCGGACACGTTCCGCGCCGCCGCCGCCGATCAGCTCCAGACGTGGGCCGAGCGTGTCGGCGCTGAAGTTGTTCGTGGCAAGGAGGGTGGCGATCCCGCTGCGATTGCCTTCGACGCGGTCTCACGGGGCATCGCGGACGGCGTCGACGTGGTCCTGATCGACACCGCCGGCCGTCTGCACACCAAGACCGGTCTGATGGACGAGCTCGGCAAGGTCAAGCGGGTTATCGAGAAGAAGGCCTCGGTCGACGACGTTCTGCTGGTTCTCGATGCGACGGTCGGCCAGAACGGATTGGCGCAGGCTCGAGTGTTCGCGGAGGTCGTGGACATCACCGGCGTCGTACTGACCAAGCTGGACGGAACCGCCAAGGGCGGAATCGTCTTCCAGGTTCAGCATGAACTGGGTGTGCCGGTGAAGTTGGTCGGCCTCGGTGAAGGTGCCGACGACCTGGCGCCGTTCGAGCCGGGTGCGTTCGTCGACGCCCTGCTGGGCTGACGCCCCCGTGCGCCTTTTTGGTAGCGCGAACTACCAAAAAGGCGCACAGGGTCGGTAGAACTCCCTGGCGAAACCTGTTTGCAACAAAGTTGGGCAATTGGTTCACGTCTGCGAAACGCGACAGCGCCATGGACGAAACACCAGCCCAGCACTCTTCTCCTTAACGACGTGCTGCCCGGCACGTGCGACTAGGAGGTAGTAAGTGAGTACCGACGATTTGTTGGCGAACTCCGGTAACGCCGCATGGATGCTGATGGCTGCATCTCTGGTCTTGCTGATGACACCCGGCCTCGCTTTCTTCTACGGCGGGATGTCTCGGTCCAAGTCCGTCCTGAACATGATGATGATGTCCTTCGGGGCCATGGCCGTCATCGGCGTCATCTACGTTCTGTGGGGATGGTCGATGTCCTACGGCTCTGAGAACATCGGGGGCATTTTTGCCAACCCGTTCGAGTTCTTCGGCCTCAAGAACAGCATCACCGATGCTGACGGCAACTTCATCGCCGGCGCCTGGGGCTACCCCAACGTCATCGACATCGCGTTCCAGGTGACATTCGCGATCATCACCACCGCCCTCATCAGTGGTGCCCTGGCCGAGCGGGTCAAGTTCGGCACCTGGCTCCTGTTCTCGGGTATCTGGGTCACCGTCGTCTACTTCCCGCTCGCACACATGGTGTGGGGCGGCGGACTCCTCTCGGGCTCCGAGGACGGCATCGCGGCAAAGCTCTTCGGCACCACGGTCAACGACGACGGAGTCACCGTCGCCAACGTCGCTCCGATCGACTTCGCCGGTGGCACAGTCGTTCACATCAACGCGGGTATGGCCGGTCTGGTCCTCGCACTCATCGTCGGCAAGCGTCTCGGCTTCGGCAAGACCGCCTTCCGTCCGCACAACCTGCCCTTCGTGATGCTCGGCGCCGCACTCCTCTGGTTCGGTTGGTTCGGCTTCAACGCCGGCTCGGCATTCGCCGCTGACGGTAACGCCGGTCTCGCCTGGGTCAACACGACCACCGCGACGTGTGCCGCAGTCCTGGCCTGGCTCGCTACCGAGCGTATTCGTGACGGCCACGCCACCAGCCTCGGCGCAGCGTCCGGTGCGGTTGCCGGTCTGGTCGCCATCACCCCTGCTGCCGGTGCGCTCAACCCGGTCGGTTCCATCTTCCTCGGCGCAGTAGCCGGCATCCTGTCCGCTCTCGCAGTCGGCCTGAAGTTCCGCTTCGGCTTCGACGACTCGCTCGACGTCGTCGGTGTTCACCTTGTCTCCGGCCTGTGGGGCACGATCGGTATCGGATTCTTCGGCACCGCAACCGGCCTCTTCTACGGCGGCGACTACAAGCAACTGGTGGTTCAGATCGTGATCGCACTCGCAGCACTCGTCTTCACCGGCGTTCTGACGACGATCATCGGCTTCGCACTCAAGCCCCTGGGCTGGCGAATCTCGGCCGAGGACGAGGCACGCGGCATCGATGAGACCGAACACGCAGAGACCGCATACGACCTCGCGTGATCAGCACGTGATTAAAGTGAATTCAGGCACTTCAGAGTTTGGAAAGGGATGAGCACATGAAGCTGATCACAGCAATCGTCAAGCCGTTCACGCTCGAGGACGTCAAGACCGGACTCGAGCAGGCCGGAGTGCTGGGTATGACAGTCAGCGAAGTTCAGGGCTACGGCCGACAGAAGGGCCACACCGAGGTGTACCGAGGCGCGGAGTATTCCGTGGACTTCGTACCCAAGGTCCGGGTCGAGGTCGTCGTCGACGACGCGGCCGTTGACAAGGTGGTCGAGGTGATCGTCGAGGCCGCTCGAACCGGCAAGATCGGTGACGGCAAGGTGTGGGTCTCGCCAGTCGAGTCGGTCATCCGGGTTCGCACCGGGGAACGCGGTGGCGATGCACTCTGACCCGAAAGGGTCCGAGAACTTCGGCCCTGGTTCCGTCGCGAAAGCGACGGGGCCAGGGCCGGTCTCGTCAGGGGGATCCGACGAAGCTGCGGACCTGGCCCGCGCACGCAAGGCCCTACTCACCGGAGGCGTCAAGAACAGGAGGCTCGACGCCCCCTCGCTGCGACATGCACTGGTCGATCTGCACGAATTCTGGTTGACCACCAAGGGGACCGAACTGGGCATCAAACCGGATTGTGGGTTTGCCATCGTCGCCGTGGGTGGTCTCGGCCGACGCGAACTGTTGCCGTATTCCGATCTCGATCTGATTCTGCTGCACGACGACATGGACCCAGCCGTCGTGGCCCAGGTCGCGGACAGCCTGTGGTACCCGCTGTG
The DNA here is from genome assembly GCF_054589475.1 of Rhodococcus sp. no. 34. Classification (NCBI taxonomy): domain Bacteria; kingdom Bacillati; phylum Actinomycetota; class Actinomycetes; order Mycobacteriales; family Nocardiaceae; genus Rhodococcus; species Rhodococcus sp. no. 34. The sequence goes on along the minus strand of NZ_BAAILK010000046.1, from coordinate 777,713 downwards.
GGACGCGCACATCAAACTCGACCACAGCGTGCGGACGCTTCCGCAGGCGCTTCAGGTTGCGGCCACCGACATGACGGCAGCACTCGGAATGCTCGAAGCACGCCACATTGCCGGCGACGTGGAGCTGAGCAACCTGTTGATCAGTGGTGTCCGACGACAGTGGCGTATGGACATCCGCAGCCGATTCGACGAATTGATCACCCAGACCCGTACGAGGTGGGAGCGCAGCGGCGAGATCGCCCATCGCGCCGAACCGGATCTCAAGAGCGGCCGTGGCGGGCTGCGAGACGTCCAACTGCTCAACGCCCTGTCCATCGCGCAATTGACCGACGGGATGCCAGGGCTGGGACCCAACTCGCCCGGCGGCGGTCTGGCACTTGCGCACAGGCGGTTGCTCGACGTGCGCACCGAACTTCACCGCGTTGCCGGTCGCGCCCGCGACCAACTGCGAGCACAGGACGCCGACGAGATCGGTGCGGCGCTACGGATCGGTGATCGCTTCGATCTGGCCCGCCTTCTCAGCGAATCGGCGCGCACCATCAGCTATTCGGTCGACGTCGGTATCCGTACCGCCGGAAACTCCTTGCCCCGGCGTGGTTTGTCGCGGCTGCGTCGCGCGCCGGTGCGACGACCACTGGACGAGGGCGTCGTCGAGCATGCCGGCGAAGTAGTTCTGGCGCGCGATGCGAGGCCGAAGAAGGATCCCGGTCTGGTGATGCGGGTCGCGGCAGCGGCGGCCACCAACGGCATGCCGATCTCCGCGTCGACGCTCAATCGCCTGGCCGACAATGCCCCGGAGCTGCGTGAGCCGTGGCCGAAAAATGCGGTCAACGATCTCTTGGTCGTGCTCGGTTCGGGATCGCGTGCCGTTCCGGTGATCGAGGCGATGGACCGGACCGGGCTCTGGGGTCGACTCCTGCCGGAGTGGGGGACCATTCGCGATCTTCCGCCGCGCGACGCCGTCCATACGTGGACGGTGGATCGGCACCTGGTCGAAACCGCCGCGTATGCAAGCGGATTCACCACTCGCGTCGCTCGGCCGGATCTGCTCATGCTCGGTGCGTTGATCCACGACATCGGGAAGGGGCGAGGGGGAGACCACAGCGTCGTCGGTGCCGAATTGGCCACCGCGATCGGAAATCGCTTGGGACTCTGGCCTTCCGACGTCGCGACGTTGACGGCGATGGTGCGATACCACTTGCTGTTGCCGGAAACCGCCACCCGTCGCGACCTCGACGATCCGGCAACCGTGCAGCGAGTGGTCGACGCACTCGAGGGAGACGGGACCCTTCTCGATCTCCTGCATTCGTTGGCGGAAGCGGATTCGCTGGCCACCGGGCCTGGTGTCTGGGGCGACTGGAAGTCGTCGTTGATCGGCGAGCTGGTGCGTCGTTGTCGTTTGCTGATGGCAGGGGAGGAGCTCCCGCAACCCGATCCACTCGCTCCCGAGCAATTGGCCATCGCCGAGGAGGGCGGGGTTCACGTCTCGCTCGTTCCGGCCGAGAATGCGCACACCTACGTCGTGACCGTCATCGCGCCCGACGCACCCGGGCTGCTGTCTCGGGCTGCCGGAGTTCTGGCGCTGCAGTCGTTGCGGGTGCATTCCGCATCGCTGGGGTCGCATGCAGGTTCGGCGGTCAACTCGTTTGTCGTGACGCCGAGGTTCGGCACACCCCCGCAGGCGGTGCTGCTCCGGCAGGAATTGATCCGGGCTTCGGCCGGTGAACTGAATTTGCTCGAACTTCTCGACGCGAAGGACGAGGAGGCACGGGCAGAGCAGTGGGACGACCCGATCCAGACCAACAAGGATTCCGCGGTTCCGGTGCTCTATGCGCAGGCGCCACCGCGGGTCATCTGGTTCGACGCGCCCGGCGACGGTCAGGCGATCCTCGAATTGCGTACCGAGGACCGCGTCGGCCTGCTCTGCCGACTGGCCGCAGCACTCGAACACAGTGGAGCCGACATCCGGTGGGCGAAGGTCGCCACCTTGGGTTCCTCGGTGGTCGACGCGTTCTGCCTCGACTTCGGTGAGGCCGATACCCGCGCGGCGCGAGAGCGCGTCGAGGAGGCGGTGCTGGCGGTGGTTCCGGTGCCACAACCCAAGAAGAAAGAGGATTGACGGACCGGTTTCGGCAGTTACGCCCGCATCGGCTGGGATCGGTGCGGGCGTAGCGGCTAGGCTGGTGCCCGAGAATATCCACGGCTAACTCGCACGACCTTCAGGAGCGCACTCGGTGTTCGAATCCCTTTCCGACAGATTGACCGGATCTCTCAAGGATCTGCGTGGCAAGGGTCGTCTGTCCGGCGCCGACATCGACGCTACGGCCCGCGAGATCCGCCTTGCCCTGCTCGAGGCCGACGTCGCGCTTCCCGTAGTGCGCAGCTTCATCGCCAAGATCAAGGAACGCGCCAAGGGCGCCGAGGTCTCGGGTGCACTGAACCCGGCTCAGCAGGTCGTCAAGATCGTCAACGAAGAACTGGTCGAGGTTCTCGGCGGTGAAACCCGTCGACTGCAGTTCGCCAAGACGCCGCCGACGGTCATCATGTTGGCCGGTCTGCAGGGTTCCGGTAAGACCACGCTGGCCGGAAAGTTGGCCAAGTGGCTCAAGGATCAGGGGCACACGCCCCTCCTCGTCGCCTGTGACCTTCAGCGTCCCGGCGCCGTCACTCAGCTTCAGATCGTCGGTGAGCGTGCAGGCGCCGCAGTCTTCGCGCCGCACCCCGGCACCTCCATCGGCGGCGGCGAGAACGCACTGGGCGTTTCCGCAGCCGACCCCGTCGAGGTCGCCCGCGCCGGCGTCGAAGAAGCACGCAACAAGCATTACGACGTCGTGATCGTCGACACCGCCGGTCGCCTCGGTATCGACTCGGAGCTGATGGCGCAGGCCGCCGGTATCCGTGACGCCGTCAACCCGGACGAGACCATCTTCGTCCTCGACGCCATGATCGGTCAGGACGCGGTCAGCACGGCCGACGCTTTCCGTGAGGGAGTCGGCATCACCGGTGTCGTCCTCACCAAGCTCGACGGCGACGCCCGCGGTGGTGCCGCGCTGAGCGTCCGCGAGGTCACCGGCCAGCCGATCCTCTTCGCCTCCACCGGCGAGAAGCTCGAAGACTTCGACGTCTTCCATCCCGATCGCATGGCCAGCCGGATCCTCGGCATGGGCGACGTCCTGAGCCTCATCGAGCAGGCCGAGCAGGTTTTCGACGCCGATCAGGCCGAAGCCACCGCAGCGAAGATCGGTTCCGGTCAGCTCACCCTCGAAGACTTCCTCGATCAGATGATGGCCGTCCGCAAGATGGGCCCGATCGGCAACCTCCTCGGTATGCTGCCGGGTGCCGGCGGCATGAAGGACGCGCTTGCCAACGTCGACGAGAAGCAACTCGATCGCATTCAGGCCATCATCCGCGGTATGACGCCGGCCGAGCGCGACGATCCGAAGATCATCAACGCCTCACGCCGACTGCGCATCGCGAACGGTTCGGGCGTCAAGGTTTCCGACGTCAACCAGTTGGTGGATCGTTTCTTCGAAGCCCGCAAGATGATGGCTGCCATGGCCGGCCGTATGGGTATGCCCGGCGCGCGTAAGCAGGTTCGCAGCAAGAAGGGCAAGAAGGGCAAGAAGGGCGGCAAGGGCCCGACGCAGCCCAAGATGCGCGGAGGATTCCCCGGCATGGGCGGGTTCCCGGGGATGCCCGGCGGAATGCCGGCCGGTATGCCCGACCTGTCGAACATGCCCAAGGGTCTCGATCAGTTGCCGCCCGGACTGGAAGGCATCGATCTCTCTCAGCTCAAGCTGCCCAAGAAGTAGTCGGTGGCTGCGCTTCATCTTCGGGGGATCGGTCTGCCCGATGCCGAGCCGATCGAATTGTGGATCGTCGACGGGCTGATTTCCTTCGAGCCGGTGTCCGGTGCGGAGACGATCGTCGAATCGGGTTGGATCACACCGGGTCTCGTGGATGCGCACTGTCACGTCGGTATCCGCTACGGCGGTGGCGGCGGCGAAACCGTCGACGGGTTGCTGGGGCAGGCGAAGACCGAACGTGACGCGGGCGTGCTGTTGCTACGCGACGCCGGATCGCCGGTCGACACCAGGTTCATCGACGAGCGCCTCGATCTGCCGCGGATCATTCGCGCAGGTCAGCACATCGCAGCACCGAAGCGGTACATCCCGGGCCTGCCGGTCGACCTGGACGACGAATCTCAGTTGCCGGCCGAGGTGGTGCGTCAGGCAGGCGCCGGTGACGGTTGGGTCAAGCTCGTCGGGGACTGGATCGATCGTTCCATCGGTGACCTCGCCCCGTTGTGGAGCGACGAGATTCTGGTCGAGGCCATCGCTGCCGCCCATGCCGAAGGCACAAGGGTCACCGCTCACGTCTTTGCCGAGGATGCTCTGCCCGGCCTGATCAACGCCGGCATCGACTGCATCGAGCACGGCACCGGATTGACGGACGCGACCATCGAGTTGATGGTCGCTCACGGCACGGCCTTGGTTCCGACGCTGATCAACATCGCAACTTTCCCCGAGATCGCGGACTCTGCCACGCGGTATCCGATCTACGCGGCGCACATGCGGGATCTGCACGCTCGTCGACATCGGACGATCGGTGCCGCTCACGAGGCCGGGATTCCGATCTATGCCGGAACGGATGCCGGCGGATCGATCAGGCACGGGCGGATCGCCGACGAGATCGCCGAACTCGAAGTTGCCGGTTTGACGGCGCATCAGGCGCTGGGCGCAGCCTGCTGGGACGCGCGGAGTTGGTTGGGTGCGCAGGGGATCGAAGAAGGAGCGCCCGCCGACCTGGTGGTTTATTCCGAAGATCCGCGCGGAAACCCCGATGTGCTCGCGAAGCCGATGCGTGTGATCCTCCGCGGAACCCCCGTGAGTGGTTAGGGAGTCCCCGCTCTCTCGAAGCGCGCACAGGGTGGTTTCCGAACGAGCCCACCCATCTGGCACAATGGACCATTGTTCGTCGCAACCGGTTACGTACCGCTGCGACGGTCACAGGATAGAGGCAAAACCGGGCTCACAAATCGTGTGGGTCGCTGAATTGCACGTGACATGCGCAGCACTGTTGTGCGCGCTGAAGGAGAACTGCAGCTGTGGCTGTCAAAATCAAGCTCACCCGCCTCGGCAAGATCCGCAACGCTCAGTACCGCGTTGTCATCGCCGACTCGCGCACCCGTCGTGACGGCCGTGCGATCGAGACCATCGGCAAGTACCACCCCAAGGAAGAGCCCTCGCTGATCGACATCGATTCCGAGCGCGCTCAGTACTGGCTGTCCGTGGGCGCACAGCCCACCGAGCCCGTCGAGGCACTCCTCAAGATCACCGGTGACTGGCAGAAGTTCAAGGGCCTGCCGGGCACCGAAGGCACCCTGCGCGTCAAGGAAGCCAAGCCCACCAAGCTCGAGCTCTTCCAGGCTGCGCTCGCGCAGGCCGAGAACGAGCCGGTTGCAGAAGCAATCACCCCCAAGAAGAAGAAGGCTGCAAAGGCTGACGAGGCCAAGGCAGAAGACACCGCGGCTGACGCCGAGGCTCCCGCTGCAGACGCCGAGGCTGCTGACAAGTGAGTGCCGTCGTCGCTGATGCGGTAGAGCATCTCGTGCGTGGCATCGTCGCCAATCCCGACGATGTGCGCGTCGAGCTGATCACCGGACGTCGGGGACGGACCGTCGAGGTGCACGTGCACCCAGACGATCTCGGCAAGGTCATCGGTCGGGGTGGTCGCACTGCGACCGCTCTGCGGACCTTGGTCTCCGGCATCGGTGGCCGCGGTATCCGTGTTGATGTCGTCGACACCGATCAGTAGACGGCAGTAAACAGGTGGAACTCGTAGTCGGTCGTGTCGCGAAGTCGCATGGCATCAAAGGTGAATTGGTAGTCGAGGTTCGTACAGACGAGCCCGAGGATCGTTTTGCCGTAGGTTCCGTGCTGCGTGGGCGCAAGCCGCGCGAGTCCACACTGAAGTCGTACACAGTGGAAGCCGCCCGGGATCATTCCGGGCGGCTTCTGCTGCGCCTCGAAGGCGTCAGTGACCGTGGCGACGCAGATGCGTTGCGCGGCACACTGTTTGTCATCGACAGTTCCGAACTCGAGCCTTCGGATGATCCGGACGAGTTCTACGATCACGAACTCGAAGGACTGAAGGTCGTCCTCACGGACGGTGCCGAGGTCGGTTCGGTCATCGAGGTATTGCATTCCGCCGCAGGCGAATTGCTTTCGATTCGCCGTACCGGTGAGGCATCCGGCGAATTGCTGATCCCGTTTGTCGCCGCCATCGTCACCTCGGTGTCGATCGCCGACGGTGTCGTGGTGATCGAGCCTCCCGAGGGACTGCTCGACCCGGACTTCGGCGACAAGTCGAACAGCGACAATTCGAACTCAGACAACGACTGATCGTTTGTTATGCGTCTCGACGTCGTCACCATCTTTCCCGAGTATCTCGAACCGCTTCGTGCTGCCTTGCTGGGCAAGGCAATCGAACGTGGCTTGATCTCGGTCGACGTCCACGATCTTCGGTCGTGGACCCATGACGTACACAAAGCCGTCGACGATTCTCCGTACGGCGGCGGACCCGGCATGGTCATGAAACCCACCGTCTGGGGCCCGGCACTGGACGACGTGATCGGGCGCTCCGATTCTTCCGGCCCCGATGATGCCGAGACCATTCTGGTGGTGCCCACTCCCGCCGGCGTTCCGTTCACCCAGGAGACCGCGCACCGCTGGTCCAACGCCAAGCACCTCGTCTTCGCCTGCGGCCGATACGAAGGTATCGATCAACGGGTTTTCGACGACGCCGCCAAGCGGGTCAGAGTCGAAGAAGTCAGCATCGGCGATTATGTCCTGATCGGCGGCGAAGCAGCGGTGCTGGTGATGGTCGAGGCTGTCGTGCGACTGATGCCCGGCGTTCTCGGCAATCAGCTGTCACACCAAGAGGATTCATTCTCCGACGGCCTTCTCGAAGGGCCTAGCTACACTCGCCCGGCTGTGTGGCGCGACCTCGAAGTTCCGCCGGTGCTTCTCTCCGGTGATCACGCGAAGATCAAAGCGTGGCGCCATGAGCAGTCGCTGCAGCGCACGGCCGAGCGTCGACCGGATCTTCTTCCTTAGGTATTTCGCTTCAACCAGGTGATGCTTGCGCCGTCGTCGAGCGATTCGGTTGCAGTCGGTGTGAACAGTGTCGGCTCGAAGTTACCTCTGATCATCGGTATGCCTGCGCCGGCGACTACCGGATACCTCTTGATGATCAACTCGTCGATCTCCGGTAGTAGTTCGCCGGCGAGAGTTCCGCCGCCACACAGCCAGATATCTTGTCCTTCTTCCTCTTTGAGAGATCTGACTACCCCAAGCGGATCGGCGCGAACGATGGTGACGGGGGGATCCTCGGCGTCAGGGATGGTTGTGGAGACGACGAACTGACGCAGGTGCGCGAAGGGGCTTTTCACTCCGGCGGCCAGCCCGGGCTCGTAGGAGCCGCGGCCCATGACGACCGTGTCGAAGGTCCTGTTGGGCGCGTCCTCGATTCCGAGAGCGGGCCGCACATGCGTTGGCACGGTTTCAGGATATCGATCGCATATCCAGGCCGTGATCTGTTCGGAGACCGGGAGGAAATCGAATTCGCCACCAGGCCCCGCGATGTATCCGTCGAGGGACGCTCCCACGTAGTACACAAGCTTTCGCATATAGCGCTCCGTTCGTAGTACTATGTTTGTAGTGGTTTAACCTAGGGCCGTGTCAGGAGTGATGTCAAGTGCGAAAGAACCCGGAACGCCGGCTTGCCCTGATCGACGCGGCAATCGAGGTGTTGGCCCGAGAGGGTGCTCGAGGCTTGACGTTTCGAGCCGTCGACGCCCAGGCAGCAGTGCCGAACGGGACAGCGTCGAACTACTTCTCCAATCGCGACGACCTGCTCACTCAAGCGGGTGGCCGGATCTACGAGCGACTGATTCCGGAGGACCTCGAAGGGATGATCGATCCCGTCAACGGCACCGATCGTGAGCGCCTGGTGACGCTCATGCTCGACGTGGTCGAGCGCGTCACCTCGTTCGGAACGGGTTTCCTCGCGCTCATGGAGTTGCGACTGGAGGCGACGCGTCGACCGGACCTGCGAGCGGTGCTGACCGTCCGCATCCGAGAAGACTTCGATCTGAACGTAGCCAATCATCTGGCGTCGGGCGTGCCGGGTGATGCGATGACCGTTCGCCTGCTCTATTTGTCGCTGAACTGGCTCGCACTGGATCGCCTCACATTGCCGAACCTGTTCGGAGAGGAAGATATTCGGACGATCGTCGAGGCAGCGGTGGATCGAGCGCTACCCCGCGAATCGTAGAAGGTCAGTGCCGTTCGGCAGGTTTGCGGCGGAACGAGAAGTATCGATGACCGAAGAAGCTCACACCCGCAACGATCAACATGACAACCGCCTGGGCGGGAAGCGGCGGGGCATGCAGAATCGACACCGCGATTGTTCCGAGTATCAGATTCAGCACCAGGCCACCGGAATTGACGACGATGAACGCTCCCAGGTCGCGTGCCACATGTCCGCGGACGCGGAAAACCAGAGTCCGATGCAGAACGAAAGCGATGAGCACGCTGATGGAGTACGCGCCGATCACAGCCACTTGATACAGATCCTTGTTGTCGAGGATCAGTGACCAGACCACGAAGAGCACGTATCCGATCGCCGTATTAGCCACTCCGACAATGGCAAATGCGATGGGCTGATGCTTGACCACGCGAAGCAGTGGGCCGGGGTTCTCGGGTGATGCGATGTCTTCGGTCATGAAGACTCGGTTTTCACGGTGTTGATCCCGTCCTTGCGTCGGGTCCGCAGATACATCCACTCGAGCACGCCGAGTCCGAGGACTCCGGCGACCATCGAAGCGCCGCCGACCTTCCATCCCGGGGGACGCCACGTCAGGACAAGTTCCGCGTCTTTCGTACCGGCTGGAACGTCCACGGTGACAAAGGACTTCGCGACGACGTCGATCGGGACAGGCTGACCGTCGATGCTCGCCCGATATCCGGGCCAGCCGAGCCGTGCGAACACAACCTTGCCGCCGGTCTCCGAACTGACACGAAGGGTGCTCGACATGTTCGATTCCGCGATCGACGTAGCCTCGACGCCGTGGGCGTCGGCGATGCGTCCGTTGCGTGTCGAGACGGGGCCGTCGACGCGTTCGAGTACCGAGATGTAGTTCTCGTGTCCGGGGTAGTCGACCCATTTCCATCCGTCGGGAGCCGGGTTCTTGCGTGCATCGGGGTAGAGAGCGTTCTGAAGTACGACGCGGTCCACGTTCATCAGGTCGACGATGGTGCGGCCGGTGGTGGGTTCGACGGTGAATGCGCGCCGAAAGGCGTCGGGGCAGACGCTCATGTCCCAGCGCATGCAGAGCAGATCACCGAAGTAGAAGTGCCCGTTGGGGGTGTAGCCGCTGGTGTAGGTCAGTTCGAGGTCTTTGGGGTAGTTGCCGAAAGCCAGGGAACCGTACGCTCCGTCGAGGGTTTTGTCCCCGGGGGCGATGAGTGCACGGTCGCCCAGTTGCAGTGTCGTGCCTTCGAAGTCGGGGAAGGCCTCTTTCATCTCCGAGCGGGATTCGGGCAGGTTCCAGCTCATCGGGGTTGGTTGCGCGGCCCGAACCTGGGCGTAGGCGATGGGGGAGACCGCGACGATCGCTACGAGGCATGCGAAAGCAGTGCCTTTGGTACGGCCGAGCCAGACCATCGCGGCGCCGAGTGCGGCAACGAGCAGGGCTGAGATCACATGCCATTTCGCGAGCCCGGGAGCTGCCGAGGCTGACCGAATCAGAAGCAGGCCCACGAGGATTCCCGCTGCAACGCAGCGCCCGCGCAACTTTTCGGTCGTGGCGTAACGCCCGAGCAGGATGCACACCAGAAGCAGGAGTCCGATGGCCACCATCGGAAGTACGCGCGCGGGCCACCGCAGTGGGCCGATCGTGCTCGGCCCGGCAGTCCACATGAGGACGGCGACCGTGAAGATCCCGACGGCGGTCAATTCGCGTGCCGCGGCGCGTGCCTTGCCCCAGTCGATGAATGCCAGGGCGGGTATGAGGAACCAGGCGATGTAGACCATGGGCATGGTCTGGATGTATCCCCACCACGAGGTGAACGCGGGCATCGTGCTCGGCAGGCTCGCGTTCAGCGATTCCGACCACGGGACGGCGAGGAATGCATCGTTCTTGACTTCGGATGCACCGCGCCAGGTGACGTCCGCGGTGAGCAGGCTCGGCAGATACGTCGCGAGACCGGCCAGAGCGGCACACGCGGACACCGCCAGAAGCCGCAGTGACGGCAGCCAACGCCGCTGATAGACAACTTCGCCGATTGCGACCGCGCCGATCATCAAGCCGGATTCGACTGCGGGGAAAACATATTGGACCGACATCGCGAGATACAAGAACACGAAGGTCGGGATCGGACCGCTCTTACCTCGGGCGTAGCGGATTGCCGACGCCCACGCCTGAACCATCCAGGCAGTACCGGTGAAGGCAGTCATCCAACTGGCCGAGTCGAAGAACAGCAGGAAACCGGTGAACGGAATCGAGACGCCGGCGACGGCAGCCCACGTGGGCTTCGAGCCGTACTCGAGGCAGATCCGATAGACGCCGAGTGCAAGGATGATCGCGAAGATCAACTTCACGATCGTCGCGTACAACGCCAGGTTGTCGAAGGACGGTGCGATCAGGTCGATCAGGAGTTGCGGTGGATTGAGAAGGCCTGCTTCCTCGATCGCGTAGTTGCCCGCCATCCAGTTCTCGGGGACGAGCACCGGGAGGTGTCCTTCTCGCAGACTGCGGCCGAGCATGACCCACAGCGGCGCGTATTGGGACTCGGTGTCGTCGGTGTAGAAGTGACGAGCATTCGCGAGCACCACGGCCAGATAACCGGCGATGACACCGATCGCCGTGACGGCGCCCCACTTGTACACGTCTGCCCGGGCGAGAGTGCGAGTTTCCACCACGAGTTCCAGACCTTAACAGGGCAGGTGGGGCGTACGGAGACGCGAGCGCGTCACGCGCCGCCGGCATCCGAAGTCAAGACATCTCTGCGTGTTAAAGTTCGCGACGGTGTGGGCCCGATCGTGCCTGTCTCTCGGCGCCAGTCGAGCCCCCTGAAGGGAGTGGAAGCGAGTGCACTCGATTTCCGTCGTAGTGCCCGTTTATCAGGGCGAAAAGACGATCACGGCGCTCGTCGAGGAGTTGGACGGCCTGGGCACACCGAGTGCGACGCCCGGTGGTGCGCAGTTCTCCGTCGACGAGATCGTGCTGGTTCACGACAACGGCCCGGACCGCTCCGACGTCGTGTTACTCGAATTGGAGCGCCGTTTCGAGCAGGTGCGTGTCGTGTGGCTCAGCCGCAACTACGGCCAGGACGCGGCGACCATCGCCGGCATGGCCGCTGCAACTGGACAGTGGATCGTGACGATGGACGAGGACGGCCAGCACGACCCGGTGCACATCGGGGCTTTCCTCGACACCGCGCTGACGGAGCGATCCGATCTCGTGTATTCCAAACCCACGAACACACGCCCGCACGGATTCTTGCGGAACCTGACCTCGCGCGGCGCAAAGATCGTCTTGGCGACGGTATTCGCGTTCCCTGATTCGACGAGATTCGAAAGTTATCGCCTGATCCGCGGTGACATCGGCCGTCAGTTGGCCGGCGTCGCGGCCAACGGCGTGTATCTGGACGTTGCGCTGACGTGGGTTGTCGGTAACACGGCCACGGCGCCGGTGACACTTCGAGCCGAAGGCCGCGAAGAATCCGGGTACAACTACCGCCGTTTGTTCTCGTTGTTCTGGAAGATGGTGTTGTGTAGCGGAACACGCGGTCTGCGGCTGGTCAGCCTGCTCGGAGTCACCCTGGCGTCGGCCGGTGTGATCATGGCCGCGGTGATCTTCATCGGGGCCATGACCGGCGACAACAACGATCCCGAAGGATGGGCGTCGATCATCATGGCGCTGTTGGTCTGTTCGGGTGCGATCCTGTTCTCGCTCGGACTCATTGCCGAATATCTCGGTGTGGCACTGCACGTCCTTGTCGGAAAGCCGCTGTATCTGACTGTCGACTCCCCGCGGCCCGGAACCTCGATCGATCGGCGTAGTCGTGAGCACTGATCGCATCATCTTCTCCCGCCCCTATCGGGCATCGAACGAATTGTCGAATCTGGCAACGGTTCTGGAGTCCGACCACATTCACGGTGACGGACGTTTCACCAAGTCCGCGACTGCAGCGCTCAAGGCGATCACCGGATCCACGCATGCTCTGCTGACCACCTCGTGCACGCATGCACTCGAATTGGGTGCGCTGCTGCTCGAATTGGGCCCGGGCGACGAGGTAATAGTTCCGAGCTTCGCGTTCAGTTCGGCGGCAACCGCCGTCGCGTTGCGCGGGGCCACTGTTGTTTTCGTCGACATCGATCCGAGTACCGGCAACATCGACCCGGCGTGCGTCGCGGCGGCGATCACCGAACGCACCAAAGCTGTACTGGTCATGCATTACGGCGGAGTCGCCGCGGACATGGAACCTCTCCTCGACCTCGCGGAACTCCACGGCGTTGCGTTGATCGAAGACAACGCTCACGGACTCGGCGGAAAGTGGCGCGGGCGCTCGCTCGGCACCATCGGAACAATCGGAACGCAGAGTTTTCACGACACCAAGAACGTTCACTGCGGTGAGGGCGGCGCGCTGTTGCTCTCCGACGATCAGTTGATGACTCGCGCCGAAATCATCCGTGAGAAGGGGACCGACCGTGCGCGTTTCCTGCGCGGGCAGGTCGACAAGTATTCGTGGCAGGACATCGGGTCGAGTTATCTGCCCAGTGAACTCAATGCCGCCGTCCTCGACGCACAACTCTCCGAGTTCGACGCGATTCAGGCGGCCAGGCATCGCGTCTGGGATGCCTACAGCGTGAGTCTGGGCGAGTGGGCGGCCGCGAACGGTGTCGTGCCCATGGCGGTGCCCGATGATCGCGAGCACACTGCGCACCTGTTCTATCTCAAGATGCCGACCGAAGAGAGCCGTGACGGCTTGATTCGGCACCTTGCCGGTGACGGAATCGTGGCGCCGTTCCACTACGTTCCGCTCGATACGAGTGCGGCCGGTGTGCGCTACGGACGAACACCGCAGCCGTGCGTGCGTAGTGCCGAGTTCTCCGCGTCGATCCTTCGACTGCCGCTGTGGCCCATGCTCACGTTCGAACAACAGGACCGTGTCATCGGTTCGGTGCTCGAGTACAAGCAGGCTTGAGGACGAACACGACCGCGTTGGATCGACTCAGGGCCCGGAAGCTTCGGGCATCGCCGAATCCGCGGTCGTGGATGCCGCTGCCCAGTCGTCGATGCTTCCGCTCGGGAAGAGAATCTGCGTGACGCCGGTGACCGTGTCGCGAGCGTGCAATGCACTTTCGTCGTCGACGGCATCGGTGAACGAGGTGTCGGGATAGAAGCTGTCCTCATCCGTGTACTGGACGTCTTCTCGCGAACCGATCGCGATGATGTATCGGTTGTCGTCACCGACGATGCCGGTGGACAGATGGATCCACTTGTCCTCGACACAGCACATCCAGCCCTGTTTGACTCCTATGACGGGCTCGCCGAACAAGGCCTCGGGCAGGCCGAATCTCTGGTCGTAACCGTCGGTTCCTTCGGGAGTGGATTGCCGCAGGTACTCGACGAACTGCTCGACCCGTTCAGGTCCGAGTTGATCGGAGTCGTCGAGGACACCGCTGTAGAAGGTGACCAGGTCACGTGTCGTGGTCTCGGTGTTCCACCACATTCCGTCCCAGGGCGGCGTCGTCGCGGTCAGTGCATAACGCTCGGCGACGCGGGTGATCACCTCTTGGCCGCCGACCTCGTCCCACAGGAGGTTGGCTGCGGTGTCGTCGGAGGATTCGAGCATCGCCGCCATGAGGGTGCGATCGTCGTCCGTGATGGGTCGCTCACCGCGCGCATCCTGATGAAGTAGATCCTCGGCGATGAAAAGTTTTGCCACCGAGGCTGTTTCGATCTGCTGGTCACCGGCGACGTCGAGGTACTTGTCCGAGGAGCGGTCGAGGATGGCGATGGAGACGTCCGCACCACGCCCGAGCGCAGCTACCTGAGCCTGTCCCAGACGGCCGTCGAGGGTCTCGGCTACCGGAACATTGGTGTCGGGAAAGGCGGGGGTCTGCATCGGATCATCCGGGTTCTGTCCACCGCTGCACGAAGCCGCAAAAGTAACTGCGGCCACCATTGCGGCAATCCGGACGTACCGCGTACTCATTTGTTTCCCCCGGTAGCCCTGACACGGCACTGTTGCCGATCTTCTTGTCTCAGGATAGCGGTAGGGTCGGATCTCGTGATTCTCAAGACCGTGAACCAGCGCATTGCCGAGGAACTCGACGTCCGCGAAGGCCAGGTTGCAGCAGCAGTCGACCTTCTCGACGGCGGAGCCACGGTGCCCTTCATCGCCCGGTACCGCAAGGAAGTCACCGGCACGCTCGACGACGCCCAGCTGCGACTCCTGGACGAGCGGCTGCGGTATCTCCGCGAGCTCGACGACCGTCGTGACGCCGTGCTCACGGAGATCGACTCTCAGGGCAAACTCGACGATCAACTGCGCGGTCAGATCATGCTGGCCGAGACGAAAGCGCGGCTGGAGGACATCTACCTCCCCTTCAAGCCGAAGCGGCGCACCAAGGCGCAGATCGCCCGCGAGGCCGGCCACGAGCCCGTCGCCGATGCTCTCATCGGAGATCCCACCACCGATCCCGCGAAGTATTCGGACGAGCAGCTCGACGGTGCCCGGTCGATCCTCGTCGAGCGCTTCGCCGAGGACGCCGATCTGGTCGGTGAATTGCGTGAGCTGATGTGGAATCGCGGCCAGGTCGTCTCCTCGGTCCGCAAGGGCAAGGAAACCGATGGCTCGAAGTTTGCTGACTACTTCGAGTTCTCGGAACCGTTCTCCAAATTGCCCTCGCACCGCATCCTCGCCGTCCTGCGCGGCGAGAAGGAAGAAGTGCTGTCGCTCAACATGGCGGCAGACACCGAAGAACTCGCGCCGGGGGAGCGCACGGTCTACGAAGGCCGCATCGCGTCGCGGTTCGAGATCGCCGACCGCGGTCGGGCCGCCGACGGGTGGCTTCTCGACACCGTCAAGTGGGCGTGGAAGACGAAGTTCGCCGTCACGCTCGGTATCGACACTCGGATGCGTCTGCGGCAGTCGGCCGAAAAGGACGCCGTCGACGTCTTCGCCACCAACCTCAAGGATCTACTCCTCGCAGCTCCCGCCGGCGCCCGACCCACCATGGGACTCGACCCCGGATTCCGCACCGGAACGAAGGTTGCCGTCGTCGATGGAACCGGCAAAGTTGTTGCCTACGAGACGATTTACCCGCACCAGCCGCAGAACAAGTGGGACGCGGCTCTCGCGACGCTTGCCCGACTGGTCGCCGAACACGGCGTCGAACTGATCGCCATCGGCAACGGCACGGCCTCACGCGAGACCGACACGCTCGCTACCGAACTGATCAAGAAGACCGGCGCGCCCAACCTGACCAAGATCGTCGTCTCCGAGGCAGGCGCATCGGTGTACTCGGCTTCGGCCTACGCGTCGCAGGAACTTCCCGACCTCGACGTCTCGATTCGCGGTGCGGTGTCCATTGCGCGTCGCCTGCAGGATCCGTTGGCGGAGTTGGTCAAGATCGATCCCAAGTCCATCGGCGTCGGTCAGTACCAGCACGACATCACCGAATCGCTGCTCTCGCGTTCCCTCGACGCCGTCGTCGAGGATGCCGTCAACTCGGTCGGCGTCGACGTCAACACCGCGTCCGTGCCGCTGCTTGCTCGGGTGTCCGGAATTGCAGGATCCCTTGCAGAGAGCATCGTCGCGCATCGGGACCAGAACGGTCCGTTCAAATCCCGCAAGGGTCTCAAGGATGTCTCCCGCCTGGGACCCAAGGCATTCGAGCAGTGCGCAGGCTTCCTGCGGATCACCGACGGCGACGACCCTCTCGACGCGTCGAGCGTCCACCCGGAGGCATATCCGGTGGTTCGCAAGATCGTTGCGAGTGCAGGCGGGGACGTGCGCACCGTGATCGGAAACTCGCAGGCACTTCGATCGGTCAAGGCGTCCGACTACGTCGACGAGCGATTCGGTCTACCGACCGTCACCGACATCATCTCCGAGTTGGAGAAGCCGGGACGAGATCCACGACCCGAATTCAAGACCGCAACCTTTGCCGCAGGTATCGAGAAGGTCGCGCATCTCAAGCCAGGCATGACCCTCGAAGGCGTGGTCACCAACGTCGCAGCCTTCGGTGCCTTCGTCGACATCGGAGTTCATCAGGACGGTCTGGTTCACGTCTCGGCGATGTCACACAACTTCGTCAAGGACCCACGCGAGGTCGTCAAGTCAGGTGACGTCGTCAAGGTGAAGGTCCTCGAAGTGGACGAGGCACGCCAACGCATCGGGCTGACGCTTCGTCTCGACGACGAGGTGGGAGCGCCCCGCAAGTCCGAAGGCCAGCGAGGTGGGCAACCTCAGCGGCAGGGCCAGCCGCAGGGCCAGCGTCAGGGGCAGGGTCAGCAACGAGGAAATGGCGGACGCCAGGGCGGACGCGAGCAGCGACCGGACAACCGCGCGCCTGCTGCCGGGTCGATGGCCGACGCTCTGCGCAAGGCGGGCTTCGGCAAGTAAATCCGTCCGCCGGGTTTTCGAAGTCCGTATCGTCACAATCGAGTCGGTTGGGGGTATGAATCCGATCAGGGTCGGATCATGAATTCGGTGAAGGGAGGACAGTGATGCGGGAGTGGCTCGAGCGCGAGATCATCGCCCATGGCCGATTGCCGTTGCTGTTCTTCCTGCTCGGGTTCCTGTCCGCCTTCCTTTTCATCCGCCTCAGCGTCCGGATGATTCGCGCGCAAGTGAAATGGTGGCCGGGCAACATCGCGCCCGGAGGCCAGCATGTGCATCACGTCGTGTTCGGTGTGATCGCCATGATGATCTCCGGTGGTGCGTTGATCGCGGTCTACGTCGATGGTTCGCAGACCACCGGTGCCGTCCTGGCGGCGATCTTCGGTATGGGTGCGGCGTTGGTGCTCGACGAGTTCGCACTGATCTTCTATCTGAAGGATGTGTACTGGTCCGAACAAGGTCGGACCTCGGTGGATGCGGTCTTCGTCGCGATCGCCGTGACCGGTCTGGTGCTGCTGGGTTTCCGCCCGCTCGAACTTCTCGACGTCGCCGGATTCCGTGAAGAACGCGATCCGTGGATCAAATTGGTCTTCGTTTTCGTCGCGTTGATCAACTTCGCCTTGGCCGCCATCGTGATTCTCAAGGGGAAGATCTGGACGGGGCTCGTCGGTCTGTTCGTTTTCCCGTTGCTGGTAATCGGAGCGGTTCGCCTGAGCCGGCCGGGTGCACCGTGGGCTCGCTGGCGGTACACGCGCAAGCCGAAACGGATGAACCGCGCGCTCGAACGTGAACGGAAATGGCGTCGGCCCGTCATCCGGGCCAAGATCTACGTTCAGGATCTGATAGCCGGATCGCCGAGCGTCGAACATGCGATGACCGCGGCCGAGCAGGAACTGGACCACACCGTCCACGCAGCGCCGCCGCCACCGATTTCCCCGCTGGTATCCGCGTCTGGCACAATGGACGGGTTGCCTGGACCAGGCAGCAGCACTTGATCTGGGCACGAACCAGACGAGCGCCGTTTCGGGAGACCGAAACGCGTGCCGCTCGGTTCCTCTGCTCCTGCGAAATACAAGGATGACATATGAACACCCTGGACTTCCTGGACAAAAAGTCGCTCCGCGACGACATCCCCGAGTTCCGTCCCGGCGACACGCTCAACGTGAACGTCAAGGTTATCGAAGGCTCCAAGGAGCGCGTGCAGGTCTTCAAGGGCGTCGTTATTCGTCGCCAGGGCGGCGGCGTTCGCGAGACCTTCACCGTCCGTAAGGTCTCCTTCGGCGTCGGCGTCGAGCGCACCTTCCCGGTTCACAGCCCCACGCTGGCCTCCATCGAGGTTCTGACCCGCGGTGACGTCCGTCGCGCCAAGCTGTACTACCTCCGTGAGCTTCGTGGCAAGAAGGCGAAGATCAAGGAAAAGCGCTGATCTTTCCGATGAGCCCGGCACCGCGTACGCGCGGTGTCGGGCTAATCTGGTTTCTGTGGCAGATTCTTCGAAGGAGCAGGCATTGTCGTCCGGACCCGAGAATCACGAGGGATCAAGCGGTTCCGCGGAACCGACCTCACATCGGCCGCAGAAGAAACAGCGATCGTTTCTGCGAGAACTCCCTGTTCTGATCGGCGTAGCGCTGGTACTCAGCATCGTCCTTCAGGCATTTGTCTTCAGAGTTTTTCTCATCCCATCCGAGTCGATGGAACCGACACTGCACGGCTGTGCGGGATGTACCGGTGACCGCATCGTGGTGGAGAAGATCGGATACCGCTTCGGCGATCCGGAACCCGGCGACGTCGTCGTCTTCAAGGGACCCGATTCGTGGAACACGAAATATGTGTCCAATCGGTCCGACAACGTTGTCGTCCGCGGCATTCAAGAGGTCGGTTCGTGGGTCGGCCTCGTTCCGCCGGACGAGAACGACTTGGTCAAGCGAGTGATCGCTACCGGCGGCCAGACCGTCGAATGCTGTGACGATCAGGGCCGAGTCCTGGTCGATGGCAAGCCGCTCGACGAGCCGTACATCAAGATGGATTTCCCGTTCACCCCGGGAACACAGACGTGTGACACCGAACTGAAGTCGGGCCGCTGCTTCGGGCCGATCACCGTTCCCGAGGGCCACGTGTGGGTCATGGGTGACAACCGCAGCAATTCCGCCGACTCGCGCTACCACGTCGACGACGAGTTCCAGGGAACCGTCCCGATCGACAACATCATCGGTCAAGCGCGATTCATCGTCCTTCCCCCGTCGCGAATGGGCGGCATCGATGCGCCTGATATTCAGGGCAACTGAGTTGTCGGACCGCACACATGGATTCGCGTAGTTCCGAGTAGGCAGAGACAGTGAGTAGTTGGCCCCCTCGCGTTGTCATTCGCAGATCGGCAGGTCTGCGGACGATGGAGTCTGCGTTGGCGCGAACCGGACTCGGTCCGGTGGCCGGCGTCGACGAAGCCGGGCGCGGAGCGTGCGCTGGTCCACTTGTCATTGCAGCGTGTGTCCTGGCGCCGAAACCGCAAGCAGCCCTCGCGCGGCTCGACGATTCGAAGAAGCTGACCGAACGTGCGCGCGAGGAGCTTTTCCCGGCGATCAAGCGCTTGGCTTTGGCGTGGAGTGTCATCTCTGTTCCCGCTGCGGAAGTCGATCAGATCGGCATCCACGTCGCCAACATCGAGGGGATGCGGCGAGCAGTTGCGGGCCTCGACCTCGAACCGGGCTACGTTCTCACCGACGGATTCCGGGTTCCGGGTCTGACGGCTCCGTCGCTACCGGTCATCGGCGGTGACGGCGCCGCTGCATGTATCGCTGCGGCAAGCGTTCTCGCGAAGGTGACCCGAGATCGTGTGATGACCGAGATGGACGACACTCATCCGGGATACGGCTTCGCGATTCACAAGGGATACAGCACGCCACTGCACATGGACGCACTCGACGCGCTGGGGCCGTGCCCCGAGCACCGCATGACCTATGCCAACGTGGTGGCTGCGGGAGTCCGGTTGGAACAACGCGCGGGCCGTACGGGATGATGGACGTTCAGACGAACTGGGAGGACTGGCTAAACCGATGAGTGCCGAGGATCTCGAGAAGTACGAAACCGAGATGGAGCTGTCGCTCTACCGTGAATACCGGGACATCGTCGGACAGTTCTCCTACGTCGTGGAGACCGAACGACGTTTCTACCTGGCCAACACGGTCGAGTTGCTGCCCCACAATTCAGACGGGGAGATCTACTTCGAGCTGCGGATGTCCGACGCCTGGGTGTGGGACATGTACCGCCCGGCGCGATTCGTGAAATACGTACGCGTCGTGACCTTCAAGGACGTCAACATCG
>NZ_BAAILK010000046.1:740033-757562 GCF_054589475.1 Rhodococcus sp. no. 34 | reverse complement strand
CCCCGCCGATATCGGCGGGGCACTTCGTATTTCGCGGAGTTGTGCGGGGTCAGTTGCCCTTGACATTCACGATCTGACGCAGCGTGTGTCGAATCTCGACCAAGTCCTTCGCGTCGTCCATCACGACGTCGATGTCCTTGTACGCACCCGGGATCTCGTCGAGGAACGCCGCGGAACGCTTGTATTCGATGCCGACCATTGCCTTGTCGAGATCTTCGATGGTGAAGGTCTTGCGTGCCTGGTTACGTCCGTACACCCGACCCGCGCCGTGGGGGCTGGACTTGAACGACGGTACGTTTCCCTTCCCGACGACGACGTAACTCGCCGTCCCCATCGAACCGGGGATGAGCCCGGGCGTGCCCTCGTCGGCCTTGATCGCACCCTTACGGCTCAGCCACACACCCCTGCCCATGTGGAACTCCTTCTGGGTGAAGTTGTGGTGGCAGTTGATCCGCTCGACTTCGTCGATGATCGCGGGCTTGCCGTCTCCCATGAAGTGCGCGAAGTCCTTCACGACGCGGTCCATCATCTCTTCGCGGTTGAGCAGAGCGAAGTGCTGAGCCCAGTTGAGATCGGTGATGTACGAGTCGAATTCGGGCGTCTTCTCGACCAGGTAGGCAAGATCCGGATCGGGAAGGTTGATGTACCACCGCTCGCACAAGTCCTTGGCGATCTTGATGTGATGCTGCGCGAGCTTGTTTCCGATACCGCGGCTTCCCGAGTGCAGGAACAGCCAGACGCCGTCGCTTTCATCGAGTGTCACCTCGATGAAATGGTTGCCAGAACCCAGCGTTCCGAGCTGAAACCTCCAGTTGTTCTTGAACTTGTCGTAGAAGGCCAGGCGATCGCCCGCCATCGCCTCGAGTTCTGCGATGCGGATTTGCGCCGTGTCGCTCAGCGTCTTGTTGTAGACACCTGCCGAGAGCGGGACGGAGCGTTCGATGCTGTGGCGAAGTACGCTCAGGTCGCGGCCTTGAAGGTCGCGTGCGTTGAACTGGGTTTTGACCGCGATCATTCCGCAGCCGATATCGACTCCGACGGCGGCGGGCATGATTGCGCCTTCCGTCGGAATGACCGAACCCACCGTCGCTCCCGCACCGAGGTGCGCATCCGGCATAAGCGCCAGATGTGGACGGACAAAAGGCATCTGGGACGTACGCAGCGCTTGCTCGCGAGTGTTCTCGTCGAGTATCGATGCCCAGTTCCACAGCCTCTTGGTGATCTTCTCCATCAGATTTCTCCCACATAGTTCACAGCCGAACCGATCGGTCCGGTGTGTCGTGCAGGAATGACCATGCGCTCGGTCAGTGGTTGTGTGCAACCCCTTTTCAGGTTCGCAGGCCGTCTGCGAGTTCGTAGATTCGTCCGACGTACTTCTCCTGGAAGGCTTTTCGGGCAGCATCTGCTTGTTGCCGTGCGCCCATCTGGGAGTAGAGGTACTCGAGATGAACCAAACTCTCGCCGATGTCGACGCGTCGCTGGTCGAGAACCGTCAGCTCGTCGACCAGTCGAGCCAGATCTAACGCGGTGTCCGGTACCTCGTCCATGGTGATCCTCGATGTCCGTGAGTGCTTCCTGACCCCGAGGCTAACACTCTTCGAACATATTTTCGATACCTGCCCTGTAGTTTACTTCGACAACGTGGCTGTCAGTTGGTCGATGGCATACGGAATGCTCAGGACGGTATTGCCGGACATCGCCGCGCCGACGGGTGGATCTGCGGTGTACCGCACGACTATCGCATTTCCGCTCTTCACGGCGGGTAGTCGCTGGTAGAGCGTGTTGCCGGCGAGGGCCTTCTCTCCCTCCGGGTCGGCCATCACGATCAAACGATCAACGGGTTCGATGATGTCGTATCGCTCGTTCGGCATCCAGTCGCCGAACTGGTCGCCGACGAATGCGTCGACGGTCGCGGGGAGGGTGAACCCGAGTGACGAGAGGAAAATGCCGCGTGGGTCGTGCGACGAGAACACGTATCCCTCGGGAGTGTCGAGGTTGACAACCGTTGCGGTTTGCCCGGCGAACTCCGGGTGTGCAGCGCGGGCGGCGGCAAACGCGTTTTCGGTATCCGTGATCAGTTGCTGAGCTTGTGGTCCTTTGCCGAGGGCGCGCCCGGCGGTGAGCGTCATGTCGGTCCACGGCGTTGTGTACGCGTCGTAGTCCTTGCTCTGCGCGACAGTCGGCGCAATCGAGGTCAGCTTCTTGTAGGTTTCCGTGTCGATGTCGGCGTACAGCGCGAGGATCAGATCTGGTGCGAGGGAGGCGATTTGCTCGAAGTTGAAGTCTCCGCCGCTGTTGATGTAGGTCGGAGTCTTTCCCTTCCAGTAATCCTTCGTCCACGGCCAGCTTTCATCCATGCCGGACCCCCACCATTCGGCCATGCCGACGGGTTCAACTCCCAAGGCGAGCAGTGGTTCGTGATCGGTGTATCCGAGTGTCACTACCCGCTGGGGTTCGGCATCGATTGTCGTCGAACCCTGTGCGTGCTCGATCGTCACGGGGAATGCGCCGTTGCTCTGGCGCGCTGATGCGGTGTCGACGCCTTGCGAGGTTCCACAGGCGGTCGAGAACCCGATGATCGCGGCCGTCGTGAATAAGGCGGCGAGGATTCGGGTGCTACGTGAGGGCACGTGCATGCTCCTTCGAAGTGGTGGGCGAAGTGATCTGAGTTCCGCATGAAGTGCTGAGCTGGTCGCGTCAGCAATAAAGTGAGGCTAACCTTTGCAGGATCGTCGGTCCATCCTTCAGGATGGACTCGGATACGCCCAGAAAGACGCAAAATGTCCACTATCGAGTACTCGACTCGCCCAAAGTCCTTGCTAGCGCTGCCCGATAGTCGCGGACGGACATTCAAAGATTTTCAGGTCTACACCAACGTCGTGGAGGCCGTGACCGCGTACGGGGCTCACCGCCACCCGGAGCATCAGATCGCCTGGATGAGTGAAGGGACGATGCAGATTACTGCCGGGGGCAACGTGTGGCACCTGCACAGCGAGCACTTGGTCTGGTTGCCGGGCACCGTTCTCCACGACATGACGCTTCTGTCGGCGGGATGCATGATCGCGGCCTATGCGCGTCCGGATCTACGCCCTGGCGGGCCCAGGTGGACTCAGCCACTGGTTCTCGAAGTCGATGCTCTGTCCGCTCAATTGCTGCGCCATCTCGCAGATCGGACCATCGACGATGCTCGGCGGTTGATGAGTCAGGAGTTGCTCTACGACATTCTTGCTGCCGCGCCCGAACGGCACGACGTCCTCGCGGTTCCTCGCAATGCTGCGGCGAGTTCGGTTTCTGCCCGCATCCTTGCCGATCCGGCAGACTCGCGAACATTAGGGGAGTGGGCGGGTGAACTCGGGGTCAGTTCCAAGACTTTGATGCGTGCCTTTGTCGCCGATACCGGGATTACCTTCGGACAGTGGAGGACTCGCGCCCGAATGTATGCGTCGCTCGAGATGCTCGCGCGGGGTGAGGGTGTCAACGACGTTGCCCCGCAGGTGGGTTACCGAACCAGTAGCGGGTTCATCGCCGCATTTCGGGAAACCTTCGGTACGACGCCGGCCCGGTACGGCGGAAAGCTGACGCGGTGATTTGCTGATGATTTCTTGAACTCGGTTGACGGCAAAGCTTTGTTCGGCAACGTAGAAATGGGCCGAGCTACCAGCATGTGCTGGTGGCTCGGCCCATTTCTAATTCGAACTGAGTCAGCTCATGTTGCCGAGCACATTGCCCAGGACACCGCTGATGACATTGGTCATCGACCCCTGCGGATCGGTGAGGGAACCGAATACCTGGCCCGATCCGGAGTTGAGTGAGCCGAAGCCCATGTCCTCGAGGCTTCCGGCGCCCGCCTCGACGGGGTTCGGCTGCCGGATGGTGACGCACACGCCCATCGGATTGATGTTCCAGTCGCCCGCCGCCAGCACAATGTTGGTGCCGGCGCCGCTGTCGAGCTGAGAGCCGACAACTGCGTTATCGGGAACCTTGTAGGTGGTCTCCAATGCGATGATGCCGCCACCAGCAGTGGTCCATCCGCCGCCCTTTGCCACCACGGAGTTGTTGCCGACGACGACGGTCTTGGTGACGTCGTCCCACTTCTGGTCGCCGATAAGCCATTTGACGTTCAGGCGAGCCTTGACCAGCTGGAATCCTGCCGGGTGGAAATCGCGGATCTGATTGACGAGTGCTCCCGAACCGGAAACCTTTGTCAGGTAGGTGACCGTCTGTCCCGGGGCGACCTTGCCGTCGCCGACAACCTCCTTGCTGACGGTGTACGGCGTCCCGAGGGAACCGGCCCAACTGTCGGTGACCGACTGGTTGAGCGCGCATGCCGGTGCTGCTTGCGCCACCGAGGCTCCAAGTCCAACAGTGACGCCGGCGGCGATGAGAACGAGGGATGTAGTGGTTGCTACTGCGTGGCGAAGTGAGCGGCGGGCCATGTAGAACTCCATTCAGCGGGGTGCGTGACGGTTTGAGCAAAACTGTAACTAGTTCTACTGGACTTTCGTCCAAGATGTGGCTGATTTCAGAAAATTGTCAGGTTTCGGGTCGCCGTTGGTGTGTCGCGCTGCCGAATTCCACAGGTTCCGAGTTGTGAACAGGTTGTTTTCGGATGGCATGGTTTTGTGGTGGTGGGTTGAGGGTGGTGGTTGGGACGCGTTTCGTATGGGCGGGCGCGGGGTGTGAGTGGTGGGGGCTGCGATGGCGAGGAATATGGCGTTGGGGGCTCGGGGCGAGGATGTGGCTGTCGAGTTCCTGATCGATGCGGGTTTGGAGATTGTCGAACGCAATTGGCGTTGTCGGTACGGCGAGTTGGATGTTGTTGCGACGTCCGGTGATCGAATTGTGTTCGTGGAGGTGAAGACTCGCTCGGGTGCCGGGTACGGGAGTCCGGCGGAGTCGGTGACGTTCGCGAAGCAGCGTCGGATTCGGGTGTTGGCGATGCACTGGCTCACTGATTCGGGCCGGTCGTGGTCGAGGGTCCGTTTCGATGTGGTGGCGGTGTTGATCGGCCGGGACGGCGTGCCTTCGGTCGAGCATTTTGTGGATGCGTTCTGATGGCGTTGGGGCGGGCGCATTCTGTTGCGGTCAGTGGTGTGGACGGGCAGATAGTGGAGATCGAGGCGGATATCGGGCGCGGGTTGCCTGCGGTGCATTTGGTGGGGCTGCCTGATACGGCGTTGCACGAGTCGCGTGATCGGATTCGAGCGGCGGTGACCAATTCTGGTGAGGAGTGGCCGGACAGCAAGGTGATTTTGGCGTTGTCGCCGGCGACGTTGCCGAAGGTGGGCAGTGTTTACGATTTGGCTTTGTCGTTGTCAGTTCTCGATGCGGCGAAGAAGTTGCCGCGGAAGTTGTTGCGGGAGACTGTGTTTTTGGGGGAGTTGGCGCTCGACGGTCGTTTGCGGACGGTGCGTGGTGTGTTGCCTGCGGTGCTTGCGGCGAAGCGGGCGGGGTGGGGGACTGTGGTGGTTCCGGCTCGGGCGTTGGCTGAGGCGGGCTTGGTGAAGGGGATCGAGGTGCTGGGCGCTGACGATCTGTCCGCGGTGATCGGGTGGTTGCGTGGGGAGTTGGCGCTTGCTGTTCCTGATGTTTTCGAGCGTGCTGGTGTGGTGGCGGTGCGGGATTTGAGTGAGGTTGTCGGGCAGACGGATGCTCGGTGGGCGATCGAGGTTGCTGCGGCGGGTGCGCATCATTTGATGTTGACGGGTCCGCCGGGGATCGGGAAAACGATGTTGGCGCAGAGGCTTCCGGGGATTCTTCCGCCGTTGACGGAGGGGGAGTCGTTGGAGGTGACGGCGATTCATTCGGTGGCGGGGGTGTTGCCGGAGGATCGGCCGTTGATCGATATGCCGCCTTTCATTGCGCCGCATCACAGTTCGTCGGTCAGTTCGCTGGTGGGTGGTGGTAGTGGGATGGCTCGTCCTGGTGCGGTCAGCCGCGCCCATCGCGGCGTGCTGTTTCTCGACGAATGTGCCGAGATCGGGGTGAAGGTGCTCGAAGCGCTACGCACACCACTCGAAGACGGGGAAGTGCGAATCGCCCGGCGGGACGGAGTTGCTCGGTACCCGGCGCGGTTCCAGCTGATCCTGGCCGCGAATCCGTGCCCATGCGCGCCGCCGCGAGACGCGGACTGCGTCTGCGCACCCGCGGCGCGTCGCCGTTACCTGGGGAAATTGTCTGGCCCGTTGTTGGACCGAGTCGACATCAGGGTCCGGATGCAGGCGGTAGCAACCGGAGCGCTGATCGACGAAGTGGGGGAAAGCACCAGCGATGTTCGTGCGCGCGTGGCGGCGGCTCGGGACACTGCAGCCCAGCGGTGGAGTGAGTACGGGTGGCGGACCAACGCGGAGGTACCAGGGCCGGCGTTGAGACAGAAGTTCAGACTCTCGCGTGCAGCGCTGGCGCCGGTGGAACGGGCGCTGCGTAAAGGTGTCATCACTGCTCGTGGGGCGGACCGAGCGTTGCGGGTTGCCTGGAGTGTCGCCGATCTGGCAGGTGAAGCGATGCCCGGACCAGACCAAGTTGTCACCGCACTCGACTTTCGAGACAGGGGATTCCAATGACTGCACACGATCCACGACTACTCGCTTGGGCATATCTGTCCCGCGTCGTGCAGGGCCCTAGCGCATATATGTCCATGTTGATCGGCGAGCTCGGGGTCGAAGAAACTGCGAGGGCGGTTCGCAACGGCGATCTGCCACCCGCGATCGAGGAGAAGACGCGAGCCCGCGCTCACATCGACACAGCCCAACGAGACCTCGACCTGATGGAGGCGATGGGTGGCAGACTCGTAACACCGAACTGCGCCGATTGGCCGGCGTGGCGAATGCTTTCCTTTGACGGACTCGATCCCTCCGGGGGTGAGACGGCGCCATTTGTGTTGTGGGTGTTGGGGTCCAGGGATTTGGTTGATCTGACCGAGAGATCGGTTGGAATTGTGGGCACGCGGGCATCGACTGCGTACGGCGAACACGTGACGGCAGAGATTGCCGGTGACCTCGCTGTCGACGGATGGACCGTGATTTCCGGGGCGGCCTTCGGTATCGACGGGGCCGCGCACCGCGCTGCATTGGGCGTAGGTGGAAACACACTGGCTGTCTTGGCCTGTGGCGTGGATCGAGCGTATCCGTCAGGGCATGCGCGACTACTCAAACAGATAGCGAGTTCGGGTGCAGTGATAAGTGAATATCCGCCGGGCACAACACCTGCAAAGTTCCGGTTTCTGGCAAGGAATCGACTGGTAGCTGCGTTGTCGGACGGAGTAGTGGTGGTCGAGGCGGGTTGGCGCAGTGGTGCACGCAATACCGCCAATTGGGCTCGGAAGTTAGGCCGTCCCGTGATGGCGGTGCCCGGACCGGTTACCTCGGCATCGTCGACCGGATGCCACCGGATGATCCGAGAAGGTGAAGCGCAACTCGTGTCCAATGCCGTGGATGTAGTCGAAGCGTCAGGCCCATTTGGTGTCGGGGATTCCGCGGAGGATGCGGCCGCGACGCGTGACATCGACGCATTGCGAGGCAATTCTCGATTGGTATACGAAGCATTGCCGGGAACGGGGTCTCGCAGTACGCGTGAGTTGTCCGAGGAATCGGGATTGCTCATAGCCCAAGTTCGTGCCACTCTTCCTCTGCTCGAACTGGAGGGATTTGCAAGTTCTGATTCCAGTGGTTGGTTTCGGACGCGGTAGTACGTGAACTACTTCTGCGCCCGTCAGACCATGCGTGGCGATGCTCACTAATCGTTTGCGAAGACCGTGAATCGTCAATACCCGCAGCGCATCGGAAATGGCACGTCAGGGCTATTTTTCACGAATTTGCTCGACTGTGTGCAATGTAATTCTCGATGCGTTTCGCCGACCCGACCTGCAAGTTCGACGGGTCTCAGGAAAGCCTCAGGTCAATGTGCATGGAAGTCCGATTAGTCTGGATCACGATGACGGCGGGCATTGATTGACACCCGGCATCCGAGGGATGAATGTGCAGAATTTTCAGGGTCGTGTTCGGTCGAGGCAATGCCGCTAACCCGCTGCTAATTCGGACCATTGAGTCTGTTCGGAAACGGTGAAGGCTTTCGAACTTCTTTTGTTCATCAACGCTCTATCTGTGTATTGTGAAGGAGAATTGAATCGATCATTGAAAGAGGAGTGCAATGGCTGAGAAGCTGATTCGGCAACTCATCGACGACCTTGATGGTAAGCCGATTGACGATGGATTCGGTGATCGAATTGAGTTCTCTTACCAGGGAACGGATTACGTGATCGATCTGCGCGCCACCAATGCAGAGAAGTTCGACGCTGCGGTGAAGCCGTTCGTCGAGGCTGCTGCGAAGGTGAGCGGGAAGCGCGGCAAGAAGGCTCAGGCCGCATCTCCGCAGGCCACATCAGGTTCCGGACGCTCCAAGGAGACGCTCCAGGCCATCCGTGACTGGGCAGGTAAGAACGGTTACGAAGTTGCTCCGCGTGGGCGTATCAAAGCGGAAATCATCGACGCTTTCGACGCTGCACACTAGATCGAATTAAATACACCTCTGGCTCTCGGCGAACTCGCCGGGAGCCAGAGGTGTATTTTACTGTTGCTTTGCCGAGTTCTCGGACAGCTTTGTCCAAGAGGTCGTCCGTGTGAAGCAGATCAGATAATTCGTCTAAACAGCACCGAATTTACCCAGCAGATTGGTCGGTTTCTTTCGCTCTGCACAAAGGTCGACAGAGCGCTGCGTGGAGTCGCCGACGAGGTATTTCGCCCTCGTGCTGCAATTGTCGTGTACATTATTTAGGTAACACTAACTTTCGGAAGGATCTTTCTGTGGCCAAGCCGACAACTGCATTGACGGTTCTGCGGACCGAACAATTGACCCCCCATATGGTACGAGTGTTTCTCGGGGGACCAGGTTTCGAGTCGTTCACTCCCAGCGAATACAGCGATTCCTATGTAAAGATCGAATTCGGCACTCCTGATCAGCCGACACTGCGCACCTACACGATTCGATCGTACGATCTTGATGCCAAAGAGATTGCAATCGATTTTGTCGTCCACGGCGACATGGGTGTTGCAGGTCCGTGGGCCGCGTCGGTTCAGCCGGGCGCTGAGATTACTCTGCGGGGACCCGGTGGCGCGTTTTCGCCGTCACCAACCGCTGATTGGTATCTCTTCGTCGGAGACGAGACCGCAATACCCGCTATTTCCGCGTCGATAGCGAGATTGGCGCCGGATGCGGTCGGCTACGCCGTCGTCGAAGTCGGTGGACCGGAAGACGAAATCGCGCTCGATGCCCCAGAAGGTATTGCCGTGACCTGGCTGCATCGCGGGGCATCGTCCGACGCGGTCGGCGAAGAATTGGCGGGCGACAACGCTCCGGTTGTCGCCGCGGTCAAGGCTCTCGAGTGGTTGCCGGGCGAACCGCACGTGTTCATTCACGGTGAAGCGCAAGCCGTCATGCACAACCTCCGGCCGTACATTCGCAAGGAACGAAATGTCCCGGCGTCGGCCGCTTCCATTTCCGGCTATTGGCGTCGTGGTCGCACCGAAGAGGGCTTCCGGGTCTGGAAGTCCGAACTCGCTGCGGCCGAAAACTAACTCGCGGCGGCCGTGCCGCGAGTCAGCAACACGAGCGCAACGGCCGCGAGAACTCCGAAGGTGGGAATTGCGATTGCCATCGGAACTGCCGTGTCTTCTCCCGCAATTCCCACCAATGGCGAAACCAGCGCCGCCAAGCCGAACTGGCCCGCTCCCATCAGCGCTGAACCGGTCCCGGCCGCGTTGGTGACCTCTCCTTGGGCGAGAGCGGTCGCATTCCCCATGATGAACCCGATGCTCGAAATTGCCACGAACAGTGGGACCAAGATCAACCAGGTATTCGTGGAACTGAAAACCACGCTGGTGCAGAACAATACGGCGCCGCCCATGAGGAGTAGGCACACCCCGAAACGCAGCAGCGTGCGTGCTCCGACGCGACCGAGCAGGCGAGTGGTGATCATCGCTGCCGTGACCATTCCGGTGGCGTTCACTGCGAACACGATCGAGAATTGTGACGGACTCAGCCCGAGAACGTTCTGAACGACGAACGGTGACGCGGAGATGTACGCGAACAGGGCGCCGAATCCGAAGACGAATGCGAGCGCATATCCGAGGTAGTGCCGATTGCGGACCACGTATCGCAGATTCGAGATCAGGGCCTTCAATCCGCCGCCGTGGCGTCGCTCGGGCGGAAGTGTCTCGGGAACGAGCAAAACGACACCAGCCACCATTACAGCGCCCGCGACCGCCAGGACCCAGAAGATCCCGCGCCACCCGACGGGGCCGAGAAGTGCGCCGCCGATCAGTGGCGCGACCACGGGAGCGATACCGCCGATGATCATCATGATGCTGAAGAGCTTCGCTGCGTCGTCGCCACGCGCTCGGTCGGCAATACAAGCGCGGGCAAGAACGATGGCAGCGCCTCCACTCAAGCCCTGGACGAGTCGTGCACCGATGAGAAACTCGATGTTCGGCGCCACCGCGCATGCCGCGCCGCTCAGTGCCGTGATGATTGTCGCGGCCAGCAGTATTCGTCGCCTGCCAAGTCCGTCGGAGATCGGACCGATGATCAGCTGGCCGATTCCGAGGCCTGCCATGAAGGTGGTCAGCGTGAGCTGAACGCTGGCCGCAGTAGTGTCGAGTGCATCCGCCATCAACGGTAGGCCGGGCAGGTACATGTCGATGGACAGTGGAGCGATTGCGGAAATCAGTGCCAGTACGCACAACATCTTCAGAGGAATTGCTCGATTCACCGATCAACCCTATCGGCGAGGGAGCTTGCAGTTTCAATCGCGGCGGGCGAGCGTGTGTTCATGACTGACGCATTGCCGGCGAGCTTGAGCGTTCACCTCGATGCGTATGCCGAGCACCTCCGACTGAGCCGAGGCCGGTCGGAACACACGATCCGCGCCTACGTCGGTGACGCGCGGGCATTGCTGACCCATTTCTCCGCGGGTTCGGAGAATGCAGATCTCGACCGCCTCGACCTAAGTGTCATGCGTTCGTGGTTGGCCGCCCAGAATGCCGTAGGAACAGCCCGTACGACGGTAGCTCGACGGGCTTCTTCGGCGCGGGGGTTCACTGCGTGGCTCGCGCAGACCGGACGCATTTCCGTCGACCCGGGCACACGTCTGGCGGCTCCACCCGCTCGCCGGACGCTGCCGACGGTGCTGCGTCAGAGCCAGGCCCTCGACGCAATGGATGCGGCGGAAAGCGGTGCGCAGCAACAAGAGCCGCTCGCCCTGCGAGACCGACTCATCGTGGAATTGTTGTACTCCACCGGAATTCGCGTCGGCGAGCTGTGTGGACTGGACGTCGAGTCGGTCGATGCCGATCGACGATTGCTTCGTGTTCTCGGCAAGGGGAACAAGGAGCGGTCGGTGCCATACGGCCTGCCCGCAGAATCGGCACTGAACGGCTGGCTGGAGCACGGACGACCCGCGCTGTGTTCGGATCGGTCCGGGCGAGCGTTGCTCCTCGGAGTTCGAGGCGGCCGGCTCGATCAGCGTCAGGCGCGTTCGGTGGTCCACGAAACCATGGCTGCAATTCCAGGGGCTCCCGACATGGGTCCGCACGGGCTTCGGCACTCGGCTGCGACACATTTGCTGGAGGGTGGTGCGGACCTTCGTGTGGTCCAAGAACTCCTCGGTCATTCGAGTTTGGCGACCACTCAGCTGTACACGCACGTGTCGGTCGAACGGCTTCGATCCGTCCACGATCAGGCCCATCCGCGCGCCTGATTTGTGGAGCGACGCGAGTTCTCGGCTGGTATTTGGTAGCGTCGCAGCTCAGAAGAGTGAACAATCGGCAAAGTTCGATCGTCGTGTCGAGACACTCGATTACATGCGATATCCGGGGGATTCGTGAACCGCCAAGATGTGAAGCACCTGCCGAACAGCGGCCAACCAGCCTGGCTGTCCGAATCGCCGCAACCGGCTCCCGGGCCGACGCCGACGCCGGAGCCTGTGGCGCGACTGCAAGAGGTCTGGTCCGCGCCACCGCCACCGTCGAGCCAACAGCAGGTGACAAACCAGGATCTGGTTGCCGAAGCTTTACTGAAACGCCCGAAACGGACGCCGCGTGGCGGCTGGCGTAGGGGATTGCATCGTGCGACCGGAGGTGTGGTCAATCTGGGGGATTCGACCAACGAACAGCGCAACCGTGCACTGGCCGCCCGAATCGAGCAGCCGATCCGCAACGACTACCGAGTCGCTCTGCTCTCGCTCAAAGGGGGCGTGGGCAAGACGACGGTCACGGTCGGACTCGGTGCGACGTTTGCTTCGCTGCGTGGTGACTGCGTCGTGGCGGTTGACGCCAATCCCGATTTCGGGACTTTGGCACAACGTGTTCCGCTGCAGACCAATTCGACAGTGCGCGATCTGATTGCTGCTAGACCGGACATAAAGAGCTATTCGGACGTTCGAGTGCACACATCCCAGTCGTCGAGTCGTCTCGAGGTGCTGGCGAGTGAGCAGGATCCGGCGATTTCGGAGGCATTCAGCGAGGCCGACTATCGCCAGGTCATCGACATCTTGCAGGTCTACTACAACATCATCCTCACTGATTGCGGTACCGGGATCATGCACTCGGCGATGAACGGCGTTCTGGATCTTGCCAATTCGTTGGTTCTGGTCAGTTCGCCGGCAATCGACGGAGCGCGCAGTGCGGCGGCAACGCTCGATTGGCTTCAGTTGCACGGATACGGCCATCTGGTCGAGCGGACCGTCGTCGTCATCAGCGCCGCCAGACCAGGGTCGAGCGTCATCGACATGGACGCGTTGGTGGACTATTTCATGCGTCGATGCCGCGCCGTCGAGGTCATTCCTTTCGACGAGCATCTCGCGGAGGGGTCGGTGATGGACCTCGAATTGATGCGACCGGCCACCAGACGAGCGTTCATGGAACTGGCAGCGATGGTGGCCGACGACTTCGCGGACGCTGTGGGTCGGCACGCCGTTTCCGAGTGGCACTGATTCTGCGACCGATTTCTGCGACCGATCAGCCTCCTTTCAATGGCTTGAGCCTGAGCGGTTGCGACCGAACCAGTCCGAGTGGATCGAGATACTCGCGTCCTCTGCGCAAGCCCCAGTGCAAACATGCTTCGACAGCGCACCCTTCGTGCCCGGTTTCGAGGGTTCCGATCACGGACCTGTCTGCGACGCGTTCACCTGTGCGAACGACTGCGGTGACGGGTTCGTAGGTCGTGCGTAGGCCGCCGGAATGATCTATCGACACCGTCGGCTTTCCGGCGACCACTCCCGCGAACACCACGATGCCGTCGCCGGCCGCGAGGACGGATTGGCCGGCACTGCCGCCGAGATCGACCCCGCGATGACCCGGCAGCCAGTTCTCGGCCGGTTTGTCGAAAGCGCGTTCCACGTGCGGCCGAGGAGCTAGCGGCCAGTCGAATCGCGTGTCTGCTGACGCCGTGCCTACGGCGACACAGCAGGAGATCACGGCAAAGACCACGCCTCGTCGAGCTCCGCGCAACATCGTCATTCCTTGATCTTGCGTGGAGTAGCGCGCGCTTCAATGCAGATCAGACGGGTAATCCACAAGGTAGCCCCCGATCCACAACCGCCGGTTCGGTCTGTTGCTTCCGGGGTGGTTATGGCATCGGGGGACGAGGACGTACACTTGTCGAGCGGTCTGTGCTCGCACAGTCCGACTTCGCGCGCCCGCGCACGTTTTCCGGCCTCGGCTGGTCCTGGTTCTCACGAAACAGGTCCGACGGCCGTGCGGGTGCCAGGGCAGGGATCACCCGATCGCCTGCATCAACCGGATTGAAAGTTTGAGGTACACAGCCATGGCTGTCGTAACCATGAAGCAGATGCTCGATAGTGGAACCCACTTCGGACATCAGACCCGTCGCTGGAACCCGAAGATGAAGCGATTCATCTTGACCGACCGCAACGGCATCTACATCATCGACCTCCAGCAGACGCTGACGTACATCGACAAGGCGTACGAGTTCGTCAAGGAGACCGTTGCCCACGGCGGCACCGTTCTCTTCGTCGGTACCAAGAAGCAGGCGCAGGAGTCCATCGCTTCCGAAGCGACTCGCGTCGGAATGCCCTACGTCAACCAGCGTTGGCTCGGCGGCATGCTCACCAACTTCACCACCGTTCACAAGCGTCTGCTTCGCCTCAAGGAGCTCGAGGCAATGGAGCAGACCGGTGGATTCGAAGGTCGCACCAAGAAGGAAATCCTCATGCTCACGCGTGAGATGACCAAGCTGGATCGCACCCTCGGTGGTATCCGCGACATGGCCAAGGTGCCTTCCGCGGTGTGGATCGTCGACACCAACAAGGAGCACCTGGCAGTTGCCGAGGCTCGCAAGCTGAACATCCCGGTCATCGCGATCCTGGACACCAACTGCGACCCCGACCTCGTCGACTACCCGATCCCGGGCAACGACGACGCCATCCGTTCCGCAGCACTGCTGACCAAGGTTGTCGCTTCCGCGGTTGCCGAAGGTGTGCAGGCACGTGCAGGACTGAGCGCCGACAAGGACGCGAAGCCCGAAGCCGGCGCAGGCGAGCCCCTCGCCGAGTGGGAGCAGGAACTGCTCTCGCAGGCAGCTCCGGCCGCAGAGGCTGAGGCAGCTCCGGCTGCAGAGGCTGAGGCAGCCCCCGCCGCAGAGGCACCGGCCACCGAGGCCTGATTCGTTGAAACCGGCCCTGACCAAGAGTTCTTTTGGTCAGGGCCGTTTCACCGTTAGGCCCGAGCACCACCGTCAGGCCGTGCTTCACCGTTAGGCCGTGCTTCACCGTTAGTCCTAGGTCCGAAACAGACACATGAGGAGGCTCGCTAATCATGGCGAACTACACCGCCGCTGACGTCAAGCGGCTCCGTGAGCTCACCGGCTCCGGAATGATGGCATGTAAGAACGCACTCGCAGATGCAGACGGCGATTTCGACAAGGCCGTCGAGCAGCTGCGCATCAAGGGCGCGAAGGATGTCGGAAAGCGCGCAGAGCGCACCACCGCTGAGGGTCTCGTCGTCGCCAAGGACGGCGTCATGATCGAGATCAACTGCGAGACCGACTTCGTCGCCAAGAACGACGAGTTCATCAAGCTGGCCGACGAGATCGTGACCGTCGCTGCTGCTGGTAAGCCTGCTGACCTCGACGCTCTCAAGGCGCTCGAGCTCGACGGCAAGACCATCGACACCGTCATTGCGGAGCAGTCCGCGAAGATCGGTGAGAAGCTCGAACTGAGCCGCGTCGCTTCCTTCGACGGCCCCGTTGCCGTTTACCTGCACAAGCGCAGCTCCGACTTGCCGCCCGCTGTCGGCGTTCTCGTCGAGTACACCGGTGAAGGCGATGCTGCTGCTGAGGCCGCTCGCGGCGCTGCAATGCAGGTCGCAGCACTCAAGGCGAAGTACGTCACGCGTGACGAGGTTCCCGAGGAGATCGTCGCTTCCGAGCGTCACATCGCCGAAGAGACCGCCCGCGCAGAAGGCAAGCCCGAGCAGGCACTGCCGAAGATCATCGAAGGCCGCGTCAACGGTTACTTCAAGGACGTCGTTCTGACCGAGCAGTCCTCGGTCACGGACTCCAAGAAGACCGTCAAGGCGATCCTCGACGAGGCAGGCGTGACCATCAAGCGCTTCGTGCGTTTCGAGGTCGGCGCCTCCGCTTAATTCGGAGCCCGCGCACATGGACCCCGCCTGAAGAGCATTTGCTCTACCGGCGGGGTCTACGTGTACCTGGGGCCTCCGATGAGGCAGGATGAGAGTGCCTCGGGACGAGTCCCGGGGGCTTTCCTATGCCGCGGTGTCCGATTCGGCGGCAGAAGAAGAATGAAGGACCTACAAGGTCTTGTATCGAACTGAGGAGAACAATGTCCGAACCAGCCAACGAACGTCCAGGATTCAAGCGGGTCCTGCTCAAACTCGGCGGCGAAATGTTCGGAGGCGGCAAAGTCGGTCTCGATCCCGACGTGGTCACCAAGGTGGCTGAGCAGATCGCAGAGGTCGTTCGATCGGGCGTACAGGTTGCAGTGGTCATCGGCGGCGGAAACTTCTTCCGCGGAGCGGAACTGCAGCAGCGTGGCCTCGATCGCGCGCGCTCCGACTACATGGGCATGCTAGGCACCGTCATGAACTGCCTCGCTCTGCAGGATTTCCTGGAGAAGGCGGGCGTCGATTCTCGCGTGCAGACGGCCATCACCATGGGCCAGGTCGCCGAGCCGTACCTCCCCCTTCGCGCACGTAGGCACCTCGAGAAGGGGCGCGTAGTCATCTTCGGTGCCGGGATGGGTATGCCCTACTTCTCGACTGACACCACTGCTGCGCAGCGCGCGCTGGAGATCGGTGCCGAGGTAGTGCTGATGGCCAAGGCTGTCGACGGCGTCTACTCGGCCGACCCGCGTCTCGACCCGGACGCGACGATGTACGAACAGATCACGCACCGTGAGGTCATCGAACGTGAGCTCAAGGTCGCGGACGCGACGGCATTCAGCCTGTGCATGGACAACTCGATGCCGATGATGGTGTTCAACCTCCTCACCGAAGGAAACATCGCTCGCGCGGTGTCCGGTGAGAAGATCGGCACCCTGATCAAGTCGTGAGTGACACCCAAAAAATGATGCAGAACAACATGGAGGAACAGCCGTGATCGATGAAGCGCTCTTCGAGGCAGAAGAGAAGATGGAAAAGGCTGTCACGGTAGCCAAGGACGATCTCGGCTCGGTTCGCACCGGACGCGCGAACCCCGGTATGTTCTCGCGCATCGTGATCGACTACTACGGTTCGATCACGCCGATCACGCAGCTCGCGAGTATCAACGTCCCCGAGGCCCGCATGGTCATCGTCAAGCCGTACGAGGCTTCGCAGCTCAACGCGATCGAGACGGCGATCCGCAACTCGGATCTCGGTGTGAACCCGTCCAACGACGGCAGCATCATCCGCATTTCGGTTCCGCAGCTCACGGAAGAGCGTCGACGTGAACTGGTGAAGCAGGCCAAGTCCAAGGGCGAGGATTCGAAGGTCACGCTGCGCAACATCCGCCGCAAGGCGATGGACGAACTCGGCCGGATCCAGAAGGACGGTGAAGCCGGCGAGGACGAGGTCGGTCGCGCAGAGAAAGAACTCGACAAGACCACGGCGAAGTACGTGCACACGGTCGAGGAACTCGTCAAGCACAAGGAAGCAGAGTTGATGGAGGTATAGCCTCCTCATTTGCAGTGTTTGTCGTCGGGAGTAGATCAGGGAGTTTGGGTGCACGCACAAGAGGGAACCGCCGGTGGTCCCGTCACGGACGGGCCTACGGGCGGCGCTGAGGGCGCGCAACCGCCGAAGTCGAAGGCGGGCAGGAACCTACCTGCCGCCATCGGCGTCGGAGCTGGCCTCGGCGCCTTGGTCATCGGCACTTTGATCTTCCTGCCCCCGGGATGGATCGCTGTCGTCGCGATCGCGATGTTCATCGCGACGTGGGAGGTCACCACGCGGCTTCGTGAAGCCGACATCGAGGTGCCGCGAATTCCGCTTCTCGTCGGCGGGCAAGCCACGATCT
>NZ_BAAILK010000046.1:704169-739962 GCF_054589475.1 Rhodococcus sp. no. 34 | reverse complement strand
GGCTCGGCTGGCCGTGGGGACCGGTCGGGGTGCTCAGCGGATTCACCGCGACCGTTCTGGTGTGCATGGTGTGGCGGTTGTTCGACCACGGGCTCAAAGCGACCCCGAAGAACTTCCTGCGAGACACCTCCATCACGGTGTTCGTTCTGGCGTGGATCCCGCTGTTGGCGTCATTCGGTGCGTTGATGGTGCTCGAAGACGACGGCCCCGGTCGCGTCTTCGTCTTGATGATCGGTGTCGTGTGCTCCGACATCGGCGGCTACGCGGCTGGAGTGCTGTTCGGGAAGCACCCGATGGTGCCGGCTGTGAGCCCGAAGAAGTCCTGGGAAGGATTCGTCGGCTCCCTCATTTTCTGCGTCATCGGCAGTCTGCTTTCGGTGACGTTGATCCTCGACGCGAATTCGATGATCGGCGTCCTGCTCGGTGTCGTCCTGGTGGTAGTCGCGACGGTCGGCGACCTGATCGAATCGCAGATCAAGCGTGAACTCGGCATCAAGGACATGGGAACCTTGCTTCCCGGTCACGGCGGAATCATGGACCGCCTGGATTCACTCCTGCCGTCGGCATTTGTCACCTGGCTGATTCTGTACGCACTCGTCTGATTTCTCGTGCGTGATTTCTTCTCCGGCCGATCCAAGCCGATCCCCAGTCCGAACATCTGGCATTGGCCGGACGTGTACGAAATCGAGAACCGCGCGCAGGACGTCGACGGTTCCCTCTGGGCTGCGATGCGAGCCCGGGTCGACTGGTCTGGACGCGATGTCGTCGATGTCGGCTGTGGGGCAGGGTTCCATCTACCGGAGTTCGCTCGTACTGCCCGTCGTGTTGTCGGAGTGGAGCCGCATGCACCGCTGGTGAAGGCCGCGCGGGAACGAACCCGCGATTCGGCGTCGATCGACGTAGTCCAGGGTTCAGCAGAGTCCACGGGTCTGGTGGATGCTTCAGTCGATCTCGTTCATGCCCGTACGGCGTACTTTTTCGGCAAAGGCTGCGGCCCGGGAATTCGTGAGGCCATGCGCATCCTGAGGCCAGGGGGAGCCCTGCTGATCGTGGATCTCGATGTGAGCGCCGGCCCGTACGGAGAGTGGATGAGGGCGGATCTGCCCAAATACGATCCCGCGGCGGTCGAAGGATTCTTCGAGGCTCAAGGGTTCTCGCTCACGCGCGTCGACACCCGGTGGGAGTTCGAGAATCGAGACGATATGCGGCGGGTACTCGGAATCGAGTTCACCGAGAAGACTGCCGAGCGTGCGTTCTCGCAAGTAACGGGATTGGGCTTCACGGTGCGATACCGGATCCATGTTCGGTCCAAACCACGATCACTCGAACTTGCGTGAAGGCGGCTCAAAAGACGAACGTCAGGCGCTCCAACTTGAGCGCCTGACGTTTTCTGCACCGATTCAGTAGTAAAAAAATCAGTGATCGGTGGGGATGTGGAACAGGGTGGCGAGCTTGTGAATCTTCTTCGCCTTGGCGAGCTTGGGCAAGTCGCTGCCGTCGCGCACGCGTGAGCCATCTTCGCCGAGATCGTCGATGACATTCTGAGCCCAGATCGCGTCGGCCACGGACGGACTCAGTCCTGCGTTGACGGGGGCAGTCTGCGCGGTGGTCATGCAGAGTTTGCCGGCCATGCCGAGTGACAAGGTGATCGCACAGTCTCGGGCGAGCAGATCCAGATCGGGGCCGAGCGTGGGACCGTCGATCGGCGGAGCGATGCGTGCCGCGCGGCTGGCGATGGTGAGCCGCGAACGCGGGTACGACATCGACGTGGGGGAGTCGTCCATCC
Organism: Rhodococcus sp. no. 34; assembly: GCF_054589475.1. Classification (NCBI taxonomy): domain Bacteria; kingdom Bacillati; phylum Actinomycetota; class Actinomycetes; order Mycobacteriales; family Nocardiaceae; genus Rhodococcus; species Rhodococcus sp. no. 34. The sequence continues at coordinate 738,176 of NZ_BAAILK010000046.1, read as the reverse complement.
CAGTGTCGCGCCGGAAGTCGCCGCTGCCGAATGCGAGACGGAAGATGCCGTCAGTGCGTGCGATCTCGGGCGCAGCCTCGAGTCCCACCGCGGATTCGACGAGAGCAAGAATCTTGGTGCCGTCGGGAAGTCGCTCGGCCGTGGCGTCGGCCTGCTGACCGCTTTCGGTCTTTGCGAGCATGACACCCTCGAGTCCGGGGAGGCCCGCGAGTACGGCCAGATCCTCTTCCCAGAACGGTGTCGTGGCGTCGTTGATCCGAACCCAGGCGTGATTGTGTTCGCTCAGGAATGCGGCGACATCGCGGCGGGCAGCTGGTTTGTCGGGTGCGGTGACGGCATCCTCGAGGTCGAGAATGACGGCGTCGGCCGCACTCGCGAGTGCGGCGTCGAAGGTGTCCGGTTTGGACGCGGGGACGAGGAGCCAGGATCTTGCCTGCTGCGGGGCAATTCGCGAGGTCACAGGTCTCTCCATGTGAGTAGTCACATCAGGGCCTTTCCGGTGATTTCCACGACATCAATGATGCCTGCTGGCCCATCGATCGACCCAATTGCGTAACTAGATTTCAGTCACATCTGCCGCTTCGCTGCGCGCCGGATCTGAATGATGCGAACGCCACCTGCCAACGCCATGATCAACGCGCCCGCGATGGCGGAAAGCAGGATCGTGATTCCGAGCGGAAAGTCGATCTGCCAGGCGAGGATCTTGACGGAGACGCTCTCGAGGTTCTGCAGGATGAACACCAGCAGTAAGATCAGCACAATTGCGCCTATGACCAGGCCAACCCAGGTCGTCGCAGCCCTGGTTCGGTCGGTGACCGACGTTCCGGTCGGCACCGGTTCAGGCGTCGGTGTCGGTTCCGGATCGTGTTTTTCCACTGCCTTGTCCTCGCCCACCTTCGGAAGTTCCGGATCGGGACCGAAACCGTCGGCGGGGCCGTACACGGGGGAGTTCGACGGATCCTCTGGTGTGGTTGACATGACATGATCATCACGCAACCTGCGCAAAGTTGCACGGGTAATCCGGCCACAATCGGGTGGCAGTGGGGTAGCACCCCAAAACAATGGGACAATGGTGTAACTATGGCTGCCTCTCTTCCCCTCGTTTTCACTGCACCCAAGCGCGGAATGCCTCCACGGCACCTCGCCGATCTCGATTCCGCCGAGCGCAAAGAAGCGGTGAAAGAGCTCGGCCTTCCGGCTTTCCGGGCTGATCAGCTGGCGCGTCAGTACTACGCGCGGCTCGAAGCCGATCCGGAGAAGATGACCGATCTTCCCGCATCGGTGCGCGAGAAGGTGGGGGAGTCGCTGTTCCCGACCTTGTTGACCCCGATCAAGCACCTCGCGTGCGATTCGGGCGACACTCGCAAGACCCTGTGGAAGGCACATGACGGAACGCTGCTCGAAAGCGTCCTGATGCGTTATCCCGATCGGGCGACACTCTGTATCTCGAGTCAGGCGGGCTGCGGAATGGCCTGCCCGTTCTGTGCGACGGGTCAGGGCGGCCTCGACCGCAACCTCTCGACCGCCGAGATCGTCGATCAGGTTCGCGAGGCAGCGGCCGCCATGCGCGACGGCGAAGTCGCCGGCGGCCCCGGACGCCTCTCGAACGTCGTGTTCATGGGTATGGGCGAGCCTTTGGCGAACTACAAGCGCGTGGTGGCAGCGGTACGACGCATCACCTCGCCCGCACCCGACGGGCTCGGCCTGTCTCAGCGGTCCGTCACGGTCTCGACCGTCGGCCTCGCTCCCGCTATCCGCAAGCTCGCTGACGAAGGCCTGAGCGTCACGCTGGCGGTATCGCTGCACACACCGGACGACGAACTGCGCGACACACTTGTGCCGGTCAACAATCGCTGGTCAGTGTCGGAGGTACTTCAGGCTGCCCGGTACTACGCAGACAAGACCGGTCGCCGTGTGTCCATCGAGTACGCGATGATCAAGAACGTCAACGATCAGCCGTGGCGCGCGGACATGCTGGGCAAGAAGCTGAAGAAAGCACTCGGCGGGTTGGTGCACGTCAACCTGATTCCGCTCAACCCGACTCCGGGTAGCGAGTGGGACGCGAGCCCCAAGGACGTCGAGCGTGAGTTCGTGCGTCGGGTCATCGCCCAGGGCGTCTCGTGCACGGTGCGCGATACGCGCGGTCAGGAAATCGCCGCAGCCTGTGGCCAGCTGGCAGCCGAGAACTGAAACGTTCCAGGCCTGAACACGTAAAGAGAAGGCCTCCACGAACTTTCGTTCGTGGAGGCCTTCTCTTTGTCAGGTCTCTAGCGCGGGCGGCGACGGATCACGATGTCGCGGACCAGAATGAAGATCATCAATCCGGCGGTGCCGATGAGCCACAGATCCTCGACCTTGCCGTGATGGTTTCCGATCATCATCAGAAGCAGGAATATTGCGAAGAACCATCCGAGGAAACGGAAAAACTTGAGTCCTTCACCACTCCACCCCCATGCGGCAGAGGGAACCTCGGCCTCATCGACGTGCGAGACCACGACGGGGGCGCTGGACTTGACGTCCAACTGGGTATCGGCCACGGTCGATCCTCCTGCTCATTCGGTTGCACTACTGCCCAATATGGTGACATACGACTGCCTGTCGTACGTAGTTGGGCGTCGATAAGGTTGTTCTCAGGTGTTATCAGGAACAATGGGCGAGTGCAGGAAACCACACGTACCCGCGTCCTCCTCCTCGGCAGTACCGGTTCGATCGGTACCCAAGCGCTGGAGGTCATCGCTGCCAACCCCGACCGTTTCGAAGTAGTCGGTCTTGCAGCGGGCGGCAACAACGTCGAGTTGTTGGCCGAACAGATTCGTGCAACCGGCGTCACGGACGTCGCAGTCGCCGATCCTGCAGCGGCATCGGCGCTGGAATCGGTAACCGCCCGTTCGGGACCGAGCGCCGTGACAGAACTGGTTCGGGACAGCGGTGCCGATGTTGTCCTCAATGCGCTCGTCGGTTCTTTGGGACTCGAACCGACACTGGCGGCTTTGAACTCGGGAGCGCGCCTGGCGCTGGCGAACAAGGAATCGCTTGTCGCCGGCGGAGCGCTGGTGACGAAAGCCGCCGCCCCCGGTCAGATCGTGCCGGTCGACTCGGAGCATTCGGCGCTTGCCCAGTGCCTACGTGGTGGAACAGGCGACGAGGTGGCCCGGTTGGTTCTCACCGCTTCGGGTGGGCCGTTCCGTGGCTGGAGCGCCGAGGATCTCGAAAGTGTGAATCCGGCTCAGGCAGGTGCGCACCCCACCTGGTCGATGGGCCCCATGAACACCCTCAACTCGGCAACTCTGGTCAACAAGGGCCTCGAGTTGATCGAGACGAACCTGCTGTTCGGGATCGACTACGACCGCATCGACGTCACCGTGCATCCGCAGTCGATCGTGCACTCCATGGTGACCTTCTTCGACGGATCGACGCTGGCACAGGCGAGTCCACCGGACATGAAGCTCCCGATTGCTCTCGCTCTCGGCTGGCCGGACCGCATCGAAGGTGCGGCGTCGGCATGCGACTTCACCACCGCCTCCACCTGGGAATTCGAGCCGCTCGATTCGTCGGTGTTCCCCGCCGTCGATCTGGCGCGAAGCGCAGGCAAATCCGGAGGTTGCTTCACCGCGATCTACAACGCGGCCAACGAAGTGGCGGCTCAGGCATTCCTCGACGGTGTCATTTCCTTCCCGGCGATCGTCCGCACGGTGGCTGCTGTTCTCGACGATGCAGGTCAATGGTCCGCAGAACCGGTTACCGTGGACGACGTTCTGGCCGCAGACGGCTGGGCACGCACACGAGCGCGTCAGCTCGTGAAGCAGGAGGGCTAGAGCTTTCATGGTTTTTGCACTGGGCGTAGTGCTGTTTGCCCTCGGCATCGGCGTGTCCATCGCCCTGCACGAAGCCGGTCACATGTGGACGGCCAAGGCTTTGGGAATGAAGGTTCGCCGCTACTACATCGGCTTCGGACCGAAGATCTTCTCGTTCCGTCGAGGTGAGACCGAGTACGGCCTCAAGGCGCTGCCGCTGGGCGGATTCTGCGACATCGCGGGCATGACGGCCCTCGACGAGATGACGCCTGAAGAAGAGCCGCACGCGATGTACAAGAAGGCGGCGTGGAAGCGCGTCGTCGTCATGTCCGGCGGTATCGCGATGAACTTCGTTCTCGGGTTCCTCCTGATCTACGCATTGCTTCTCGGCTGGGGCCGAACTGAGCCCGCTCAGCCAGTGGTCCAAGAGGTCACGTGTGTGGCCCCCGATCAGCTGGGCCAGGACGGCAACTTCGAGCTGACAGAGTGCTCGGGTGGGGGCCCCGCGGGAGATGCGGGCCTGCAATCGGGAGATCGGATCACCGCAGTCGACGGAAAGTCGACGAGCACCTTCCCTGAGGTGGCAGCAGCTATTCGAGGTGTGGATGGTCCGATCGTGTTGTCGGTTGATCGCGACGGAGAGGCCTTGTCGATCACGGTCGTGCCCGAACGAGTCCAGCGATATGTGAACTCGGCCAGTGGCGTTCCCGTGAAGCAGGAAGTATCCGCTGTCGGAATCGGTGGACCGGGCTCGGCGCTGGTCGAGTACAACGCTCTCACGGCTGTTCCGGCAGCCTTCGACTACACCGGCCAGATCATGGTCGACTCGGTGAAGGCGTTGGCTGACATTCCTTCGAAGGTGGGGTCTCTGTGGGAGTCGATCACGGGCGGCGAACGCGCCCAGGACACACCGATCAGCGTGGTCGGTGCCAGCGTGATCGGTGGCGAGGCCGCAGATCGAGCCGAGTGGCCGATGTTCGTCGGACTGCTCGCATCGATCAACTTCTTCCTCGGTGTTTTCAACATCTTGCCGCTGTTGCCGCTCGACGGCGGTCACATCGCGGTGGTCTTCTACGAGAAGATCCGTGATTGGTTCCGCGCCCGCCGAGGCTTGATTCCCGGCGGCCCGGTCGACTACACGCGACTCCTTCCGATTACTTACGTATTCATCGTGATCGGTGGCGCGTTCATGTTGCTGACACTCACGGCTGACATCGTCAATCCGATCAAGATCTTCTGACCGTGTGAGAAGGGTGACGGCTGCCGCGCGGTAGTGCGGCGATCGCCCGGCTAAACTTGCAGTGAAGCTATGAAAGAAGGCACAGACGTGACCATCCCTATCGGACTGGGAATGCCCTCGGCACCCGCAGCGATTCTTGCTCCTCGACGCAAGACACGGCAGCTGCAGGTCGGCACGGTAGGTGTGGGCAGCGATTTCCCCATCTCGGTGCAGTCCATGTGCACCACGAAGACGCACGACGTCAATGCAACGCTGCAGCAGATCGCGGAACTGACCGCGTCCGGTTGCGACATCGTTCGTGTCGCTTGCCCGCGTCAGGAAGACGCGGACGCGTTGTCGATCATTGCGAAGAAGAGCCAGATCCCGGTTATCGCTGACATCCACTTCCAGCCGCGCTACATCTTTGCGGCAATCGATGCGGGATGCGCTGCGGTGCGCGTCAATCCGGGCAACATCAAGGAATTCGACGGCCGTGTCAAAGAGGTGGCCAAGGCTGCCGGTGACGCAGGCATTCCGATCCGTATCGGTGTCAACGCGGGATCGCTCGATCCTCGGTTGATGGAGAAGTACGGCAAGGCGACGCCCGAAGCGTTGGTCGAGTCCGCGCTGTGGGAGGCCGGGTTGTTCGAAGAGCACGGCTTCGGTGACATCAAGATCTCCGTCAAGCACAACGATCCGGTGATCATGGTCGAGGCTTACCGCCAACTCGCCGCCAAATGCGATTACCCGTTGCACCTCGGCGTCACGGAGGCAGGGCCGGCGTTTCAGGGCACGATCAAGTCCGCGGTCGCCTTCGGTGCGCTGCTCGCGGAGGGTATCGGCGACACGATCCGGGTTTCGCTCTCGGCCCCGCCGGCCGAGGAAATCAAGGTCGGTAACCAGATTCTGCAGTCTCTGAACCTGCGTCCCCGCAAGCTCGAGATCGTCTCATGCCCCTCGTGTGGCCGTGCACAGGTCGATGTCTACACACTTGCCGACGAGGTCTCCGCCGGCCTCGAAGGCATGGAGATCCCGCTGCGCGTGGCAGTCATGGGTTGCGTCGTGAACGGACCGGGCGAAGCGCGTGAGGCCGACCTCGGTGTGGCGTCCGGCAACGGCAAGGGCCAGATCTTCGTCAAGGGCAAGGTCATCAAGACGGTGCCCGAGGCGCAGATCGTCGAGACGTTGATCGAAGAGGCGATGAAAATTGCCGAAAGCATGGAGGGTGACGCCTCGGAGGGTGCGCCGGTCGTCACCGTGAGTTGAGTGATTGCCGGATGAATCTTCCCCGTCGGTGTCAGGTTCGTGGCAATCTGAGTGCATCATGATCGGGTAGTGATATTCGTGGACGCGCAGTCGAGTCGAGGGGGTTGACGGATGCTCAAACTCCTCGGAGCCAAGCAGGTCGGAAGTCGAGATCTCGAAGACGTCCGACGGGTACTCGACGCCGATCCGGTGGCGGCCTGCATGATTGCCGCGCGCGTCGAAGAATGCGGCGTCGACCCACGAATGATTCACGGCGAGCTGTGGAGTCGAGGCGGGCCGTTGTCCTCACTGTGCTTTGCCGGGGCGAACCTGGTTCCGCTTCGAGGCGATCCGGATGACATTCGGGCATTCGCCGACCGTGCCTGTCGGATTCCGCGCATGTGCTCGTCGGTGGTCGGCCGCGCCGAATTGGCGTTGCCGCTGTGGGAGATGCTCGAGCTCGACTGGGGAACTGCGCGGGAGGTTCGCCCCGAACAGCCGTTGCTCGCGGTTTCCGAGCCGCTGGCGTGCCCGTCGGATCCACTGGTCCGGCAGGTTCGCTCGGACGAACTCGAGATCTATCTGCCTGCCGCGATCGCGATGTTCATCGAAGAGGTCGGAGTCGACCCGCGTGCCAACGACGGTGGGCGCGGATACCGGCACCGTGTCGCTAGCCTGATCGCCGCTGGTCGAGCGTGGGCGCACATCGAGGACGGCCAGGTCGTTTTCAAGGCGGAGGTCGGTTCGATGTCTGCTCGCTGTGGCCAGATCCAGGGTGTGTGGGTCAACCCGGAATTTCGTGGGCAGGGCTTCGGCGTGACCGGTACAGCGGCTGTAGCGGAGTCGATCATGGCGACCGGTCGCATTGCGAGCCTGTACGTCAACAGCTTCAATACGATTGCGCGGTCGACCTATTCGCGGGTGGGGTTCCGACAGGTCGCGACCTTCTCGACGGTGCTGCTCGACTGACCGTACAAGCTGCGTGCAATGGTCGCGCCTACGCTGGGTGGAGCATTTGTCGCCCTACTATGGGGCTCGATGAACACTCGGCATTTCTCTCGTAGTCGCTCGGCCCAACTGTTGGCCTCCTGCACCGTGATTTTCTTGGCGGTGGGGATCAGTTCGTGTACTCCGAAACCCGCCGGCCCCGAGCCCGTCGCGCAGCAGTTCCTGAGTGCGTTCGGTGACAGGGATATCGACGAGGCAGCAAAACTGACGGACCGGCCTGATTCCGCGGGTCCTGTATTGAGTGACACCTGGGATGCGCTCCAGGCCGAGTCGATGACTGCCGAGACCACGTCGGTGAAGATGAACGGTGACACTGCGACGGTCGGCTACACCTACGAGTGGCACCTTCCGAAAGACCGCGTGTGGACGTACGACGGCGAGCTGCAGATGGGACGCAAGGACGGCGACTGGTCCGTCCGGTGGAGTTCGACGGACGTTCACCCGCGCCTCGGTGACAAGCAGACGATGTCGTTGCGGGCAACCGCGGCGCCGCGAGCGCGGGTCAACGAGCATTCGGGCACGGATGTCCTGGTGCCGGGAATTGTCTACCGAGTGAAGTTCGATCGCTCCAAGAGCAACGACATCATCGGTTCCGCGAACAGTCTCGCAAGTGTTCTCGGTCGGTTCGATTCTTCGCTGACGGGTCAATCGATCGCCGAATCCTCGACGGCCGTCAAGGGCGACTATCTGGTGACCCGCCTGCGCAGTGACGACTACGACCAGGTATCGGCGCAACTGGGAGCCATCTCGGGAGTATCTGTCTCGGACGAATCGGATCTCATCTCGACGGACCCGGAGTTCGCGCCCGACCTTCTCGGGCAGATCAAGAAGACGATCATCGACGAGGTCGACGGCAAAGCCGGCTGGAGTGTCGTCACGGTCAACCAGAACGGCGTCGACACCGATGTGCTGACCGAGACTGCGCCGCAACCTGTTCCGTCGTTCAGTATCAGTTTGGATCGCAACATTCAGATCGCTGCTCAGCGTGCCGTGAACGTGAACAAGGATCAGGCGATGATGGTGGTCATCGAACCGTCGAGTGGGGCGATCCTGGCTGTCGCACAGAACAAGGCAGCAGACCGCGACGGACCGGTCGCGACGATGGGTCAGTACCCGCCCGGTTCGACGTTCAAGATCATCACGGCAGGCGCCGCAATTTCGACCGGTCAGGCGACCCCCGACACGATGGTGCCATGTCCTGGCCGGATCGAGATCGGTGAGCGCAGCGTCCCCAACTACAACGAGTTCTCACTCGGCACGGTGCCGATGGCAACGGCCTTCGCGCGTTCGTGCAACACGTCCTTCGCCAAGCTGGCCAGCGAGATGCAACCAGACACGTTGACCACTGCCGCAGCGCAGTTCGGCATCGGCCAGGACTACAACGTGGTGGGATTGCCGATCGATTCCGGTTCGGTGCCGCCGGCGTCGGACCTGGTGCAGCGGACCGAAGACGGGTTCGGTCAGGGAAAGGTCGTGGTCAGTCCGTTCGGAATGGCGATGGCAGCGGCGACGGTCGCGAACGGTTCGACTCCGGTGCCGCAACTGATTTCAGGGCGCGAAACCACCATCGACGGTGAGCGCCCGGCGATCTCGCCCGCCATGGTCGACGGCCTGCGCGGCATGATGCGACTCGTGGTCACCAGCGGTACTGCAGAACGCGTCGAAGATCAGGGTGAGGTGTACGGCAAGACCGGTGAAGCCGAGGTCGAAGGGGGATCGCACGCGTGGTTCGTCGGCTATCGCGGGAACCTGGCCTTCGCGACTCTGGTTGTGCGGGGCGGAAGTTCGGACAACGCCGTCGCAGTCACCCGTGACATGCTCACCGCCCTGCCTGAAGGCTACTGACCCGTCAGGGGAGCAGTCCCAACCGCCGGGCGGTCACCACGGCTTCGTGGCGTGAGCTCGCATCCAGCTTTCCCATCGCGCTTCGCAGATAGCTCTTGACTGTTTCAGGGCGAAGGGAAAGCCGTTGGCCGGCTTCGATGTTGGTGCAGCCGAGTGCGACCTGAGAGAGAACATCCACTTCGCGCGGGGTGAGCGTGACGTCGGATTCGGCGTCGGCGGTGGGACGCAGCAGGTTGGCCAAACGCTGGGAGAGTCCGCGGAGTTTGGTCTGCAAGTCGGTGTCGGTGACGGTCTGGGCGACACTGCGTAGTTCGGCGTGGACTCCGCGGATCTCTTCCGAAGACATACCGTCGGCGGTAGTCGCGGCGGCGGCCTGCAGTAGTTGCAGGCGACGATCGACTTCGTCGCGGATGGCGAACTCCATCCCGAGACGCCGGGATGCGCCGACCATGACGTCTGCTGTTCGGTCACCCAACGGAGCGGAATCGCGGATCGCGGCGTAGAGCACAGCGCGCGATTTTCCCGAAACCATGACCGGAACGGCGATGATCGAATGCAGGCCCTCGCTGAGAACAGGACGGTCGAAGTGATGAGTGATGGACTGCGAATTGCCGTAATCGTTGACGGTGATCGGTGAACCCTGGGCTACGACGCGTCCGCCCATGCCCGAGCGCGGCGGGATGGCCAAGCCCTTGAGGTTGTTGGTGCGGGTGCCGACGAATTCGCTCAGGTGCAGGGTTCCGTCCTGGACCTCGCCTCCGAACAGCACGGGAACAACGCCCTGAGCTGCGATTGTTCGGAGTTCACCTCGCATTGCGTCCCCGTCGCGGGGGCGCAGAAGTGACGAAGCATGTCGGTTCACGCAGGTACCCCTTTCTGGGGGTAGTGAAGTTCTCTTGTGAGCTAGATCATAGGGGGTGAACAGTACGTATGACGAGCCGCCAACGTAACCGGTCGGGCCAACCATACGACGATCGATAAGGAGCAAGTTGATGAGCACCGATCCCACCGCACGGGTGCGCGAGCTGCTGGACCAGTACGACACCCCGCATGCCAGCGCCGCAGAATTGCTCTGCGATCGGCATCCCGCGGATGGCGTTGCATTCACCGTCGTCGAGGCAGACCTTAGCTCGGTGGACCTCACTTACGGTCATCTACGTGAGCAGTCGGCGCGTTTCGCGGCAGCTCTGGCCGACCTCGGAGTCGAGCCGGGTGACAACGTCGCGACCTTGATGGGTAAGTCTGCGGACCTGGTGGTCGCGCTCCTCGGAATCTGGCGCCGCGGAGCGGTCCACGTGCCCTTGTTCACGGCGTTCGCTTCGCCGGCCATCGCTTTCCGCTTGACGGCCAGCGGCGCGAAGGTGGTCATTTCCGACGCCAATCAGCTCGAGAAGCTCGCGCCGGGAGAGGACATCCCCGCCGACGCAGCGTGGCAGGTCATCGTCGCGGGCGGCGCGGCCGGTGACGAGTTGGACTTCGACGCACTTGTCGCAGCTCAGGATGCCGAAGACCCGAAGGGCGCTGCTCAGGCAGTCGGCGGCAACGCACCGATGGTGCAGTTGTTCACCAGTGGCACCACGGGAACACCCAAGGGCGTGCCGGTTCCGGTGCGCGCGCTCGCCTCGTTCCACGCCTACCAGGAGTTCGGCCTCGACGTCCGAGAGGACGACGTGTTCTGGAACGCCGCAGACCCGGGCTGGGCGTACGGGCTGTACTACGCGTTGCTCGGCCCGCTTGCCGCCGGCACGCGAAGCCTTCTGCTGCACGCCGGATTCTCCGCGCCGCTGACGTGGCAGATCATCGAGAAGTTCGGTGTCACCAATTTTGCCGCCGCTCCGACCGTCTACCGCAGTCTGCGTGCCGACAAGGCTCCCGTTCCGGAAGGCATCTCGCTGCGCCGCGCTTCCTCGGCCGGTGAGCCCTTGACTCCGGATGTTGTTGCGTGGTCGAAGAACTCGTTGGGCGTCGAGGTCCGTGATCACTACGGCCAGACCGAGCACGGCATGTTCATCGTCAACGCCTGGGCCGACGGACTTCGCGACGATGTCCGTCCCGGATCCATGGGCCGTCCGTTGCCGGGTTGGTCTGCCGCTGTGCTGGAAGACAATTCGGATGACATTGCACCGGCCCGCACTCAGGGACGCGTGGCGATCGATACTCACAACAGCCCGTTGATGTGGTTCACCGGGTACGTCGATGCGCCGGAGAAGACGAAGCAGCGATTCAGCGAAGACGGCCGCTGGTACATCACCGGTGATGCGGGAATGACGGACGAGGACGGATTCTTCTTCTTCTCCTCGCGCGACGACGACGTCATCATCATGGCGGGCTACCGCATCGGTCCCTTCGACGTCGAGAGCGTGCTGGTCATGCACGAGCACGTCATCGAGGCCGCCGTGGTGGGCATGCCCGACGAGTTGCGTGGTGAGGTTCTCGAGGCGTTCGTCGTTCTTCGCGAAGGCGTCGACGGCGACGACGAACTCGAGAAGGAACTGCAGACGTTGGTGAAGAAGAAGTTCGCCGCGCACGCGTACCCGCGCACGGTGCACTTTGTTCCGAACCTGCCCAAGACCCCGAGTGGCAAGGTTCAGCGGTACATCTTGAGGAAGGGATAAACCCCTGCTGTGCGCCTTTATTAACCCCCGGCGGTTAACAAAGGCGCACAGCAAGGTCAGCGCCGACGAATTCTGCCGACCACCATGAGGGCGATCAGGGTGACTGCAAGCAGCAGTGTCGTATTTGCTGCGGCAAGAAATACCTGGCCACGGTCGGTGAGTCCGAAGATGCTGACCGGCAAGGTCTTCCATGTCGCCGGGTAGACCATGACCGTTGCGCCCAGCTCACCCATCGACAGTGCGATGGAAAGCCCGGCAGCCGCACCCAACGCTGGGAGCACCAGCGGTAGCGTTACCCGTGTCAGCACCCGCACCGGGCCGGCGCCGAGTGATTCGGCAGCTTGACGGTAGGCGGGATCGAGCCGTTCGAGCGCGGCCGATACGGAACTGAAGGCAAAGGCAAGCACCAAAACCGTGTGAGCGAGAATCACGATCCACTTGGTGCCGCCGAGCAGTAGCGGGCGCTCGTTGAAAGTGATGAGCAGACCCAAGCCGATCGCGACCGACGGAACCGCAATCGGTAAATGGAATACGGCATCGGTGATGCGCCGCAGCCACATCGGTGCCTCACGCGAGGCCAGCGCGGCCCACGTTCCGACGATCAATGCCAATGCCCCCGCGATGAATGCAGTCTGCAAACTGACGATCAGGCTGGCGAAGTTCTCGTCGGACAGCGCCGTGGAGAAGTTCTTGCCGCCGAGATTCGACGGGAGTGGACCGGTCCACGATCCGGCCAAGGCAGCCGCGACGACGGTGGCGATGGGCGCGACGAAAACCACCGCGACGACCAGGGTGAAGAATCCGAGTACGAGGGCCCTAGAGCTTCGTGTCCACAGCAGCACGGCTGCCTCCCATCAATCTGTTGAAGGTGAATCGGTAGAGGCAGTACAGGCCGAGTGAGAGTGCGACCTGGACCGTCGCGATCACTGCTGCGCCGAGCAAGTCGAAGGTGACAATGCCGCGGGTGTAGATGAGGACCGGAAGAGTTACGACGTCTTTTGCTCCGGTGAAGAGCACGATGCCGAATTCATTCAGTGTCATCAGAAGTACGAGCGATCCACCGGCCAGGAGGGCCGGCCACGCTTCCGGCATCACCACCTGCCGCAGAACTCGGACGGGTGACGCGCCGAGACTGGCTGCCACGTCGAGTTGTTCACGCGGAATCTGGGTGAACGCTGCCAATAGCGGACGCACGACAAAGGGTGTGAAGAAAGTGATTTCGGCCGCGATCACACCGAACGGAGTGTTGAGGAAATTCAGTGGGCCGCTCGCATCGCCGGTGATGCGGACGATCAAGGCGTTGACGGCGCCGGCTGTCCCGTACAGGAACGTGAACGCCAGCGTGATCAGGAAAGACGGCAGGGCGAGCACCGTGTCGATCAATCGCCCCACCACCTTGGATCCGGCGAACGGAACGAAGGCCAGCACCAAGGCGAGGAAGGTTCCCAGGATCAGGCAACCCAGGGTCGACGCCACGGCGATTTGGATGGTCTGCCAGAGCGCGGTTCTGAACAGTTCCGAACCGAGCACGGACGACCACGTGGACAACCCGGTGCCATCTGCGGTGCTCAGAGATTCCGTGAGGACACGCGCAGTGGGATAGACAGCAAACACGAGGACAAGAAGCAGTGGTGGCAGCGTCCAGCCGATCCGGCGCCACGGGATCGGGTCTTTGTGCTGGGGCGCAGCGGTTTCGGGGCGTTCCAGGGTTGTCGTCATGGGTGGCGATCTGCCGGAACCAGGACACTGCCGTCCGTGGGCAGGACGACGCCCACTTCGGTGTCGACCGGTCGTTCGTCGTGCCCTGGAACATCCGCGTCGACGCGGACGTCGTCGAGGCCACGTACAGCCAGCGTCAGACGCGTCGTGGAACCGCGCCAGACGCTCGAGACGATGCGCGCCGGGAATGATCCTCGTGCGCCGACACCGGTTACGGCTACCGCGTGTGGACGAACACACAGGTAGGCGTCCATGTCGGACTCCCATTCGATGTGCCCGATCTCGGGCTGCGGGGCGTGAGCAGTGAACGGCGTGCCACCGATCGAGACCAGCGCGGAGGTGCCGATGACGCGTGTGACGGTGCAAGGCAGCAGGTTGGCACCCCCGAGGAACGCCGCGGTGAAGCTGGACGGCGGACGTTTCCACAAGGCCTCAGCGGTGTCGATGTCCGCGAGTCTGGCGTTGCGCATCACTGCGATTCGGTCTGCCAGCGCCAGGGCTTCACTCTGATCGTGCGTCACATAGAGCATGGCTGTGTCAGGTAGTGCTGCGCGCAGTCTCGCCAGTTCGCCGAGCATGCTCTCGCGAAGTTGAGCATCCAGGGCGGCCAGTGGTTCGTCGAGGAGGAGTACTCCAGGGCGAATTGCCAACGCTCGGGCAATGGCGATTCGCTGCTGTTGACCGCCGGAAAGTTCACGGGGAAGCCGCTTTCCGTACGCCGACATCCCGACCATGTCGAGGGCTTCGGCCACGCGAGTGCCGATCTCCGACCGCGGCACGCGATGGGCTCGGAGTCCGAAGGCTACGTTTTCGGATACTCGCATGTGCGGGAAGAGAGCGTACGACTGAACGACGACGCCGATACCGCGTTGTGCGGGAGGCAGATTGGTGATGTCTCGGGTGCCGAGCTTGACGGAACCGGACGTGGGGCGGACAAATCCCGCGAGGGCCTTCAGAGCGGTCGACTTGCCGGATCCACTGGGCCCCAGCAGTGCCACAGTTTCACCCGGCGCCACTCGTAGATTGAAATCGACGAGTGCATGGGTTGCGGTCTTCCCGCGGCCGTAGGCGACGTTGACGCGATCGAAGGTGATGGCCGGAGCAGAATGTTCGATCGCTCCGTGAACACCGACGGTCTCGGGGAGCGTCCGCCCCAGTCTGGTTCTTGCCATGATCAGCTCCCGGTGGCTTTCTGGTAAGCGGCGATGTCGGCGTCGAGCGAGCTGAGGACGTCGTTCCAGTTCGGGGTCCACACGTTGACGCCCTGCAGAACTCCGGAAGGCGTGTTCTTGTCGGTGGATTCACCGGCAGCGCTTCGGACGTCCTCGCGGACCGATACGCCGAGTGCATCGGTGGCGACGGTCTTCTGGGATTCTTCGGAAAGCAGGAACTCCATCAACTTCTTGGCTTGTTCGCTGCTCGGTGCGCTCTTGGCGAGGCCCATCACGTAGGGCAGTGCAATGGTGGTGCGAGTGCCGTCGGCTCCAGCGGGGAAGAAGATGTCGAACTTCGATCCGTCGTCGGCGATGGAGGCGAGGTTCATCTGGACGTCACCGTTGGCGACCAGCAGCTCTCCGTTACTGACCTTGGGCTGGAGCTTTCCGGTGGAAGACGAGGGTCCGACGTTGTTGGCCTGGAGCTTTCCGAGGTAGTCGAGTGCTCCTTCCTTACCCATCAGGTGCTGGAGCAGCAAGAGCACCGCGGTGCCGTCGCCGGCCTGGCCGGGCGTGGAGTACTGCAACTTGCCCTTGAACTGGTCAGTGAGCAGATCGTCCCAAGATTGTGGGGCGGGTGATGCAGTCGGATTGGCGATGAACGAGAGGTAATTCTCGACGACGGGTACGTACTTGCCGGCGTCGTCCTTCTCGTCGGTAGGAACGGCGGAGGTGTCGATTCCGCTGGGCTCGAGCAGACCTTGGGCGTCGGCCTTCTGGATGAACGGGGGCAGCGTGATGATCACGTCTGCCTGTGGGTTGGACTGCTCCTTTTCGACGCGGGAGACGACCTCGCCGGATCCGGCTTCCACGAGGTTGACGGCGATACCGGTCTGCGCGGTGAAGGCGTCGAATCTTCCCTTGTACCAACCGGACAGGCCGTCGGCGCTGTATACGGTGACGGTCTCGGTATCTGATCCGGCAGCAGTGCCGGTGCCACCGCAGGCAGTGGTGAACGAAAGGACGGACACGGCGAGAGCGGCCGCAGCGATGCTCGGGCGTAGACGCATGACGATTCCTTTTTCGGAGGTGAGATCAGGAGTGGGTGAGGAGTTCGGCGAACTCCGTCACCGACGGGACGATGTGGGTGGCTCCGGCGTCGCGAAGCTGTTGCTCGTCGTGTGCGCCGGTCAGAGTTCCGGCGACGATGGATGCGCCGGAACGAATGCCGCTGAGCACGTCGTTGGACGTGTCGCCGAGTACGGCGATCTGGTGGACGTCGTCGATCGAAAGTTTGAGCAGGGCAGTCAGAATCAGGTCCGGGTACGGTCGACCGCGACCGGCCTCGGCGGGGGAGAGGGTGAGATCGGCGAGGGTTTTCCAGCCGAGCGCGACGAGGAGTTTGTCCTGGGTCGATCGGCTGAACCCGGTGGTCAAGGCAACTTTGATGCCGGCCTCGCGCAAAGTGGTGATGGCTTTCTCGGCGCCGGGGATCGGCTCGGCCAGGCCCTGGTCGATGAGGGAGTCGTACGTGGTTTCGAAGGCGGCGTTCGCGGCCTGGGCGCGGTCTTCGTCACCGAAGATCGCCCGGAACACGACGATCTTCGACTGGCCCATCGTGTCGAGGACGTACTGGCGAGCGGCGTCGGCTTCCGGGCCTTCGGCGGGCAGTCCGCCGGCTTCAGCGGCGGCAGCGAAGGCGCGAAGAACCAGTCCGTCGTCGGCGACGGTGGTGCCGGCCATGTCGAGAACGGCAAGGGTGATCGGAGACATGAGAAGTCTTTCTTGTCGGAGAGATTCAGAGACCGAGCTGGTCGGCGGTTTGTTCCGCCAGTGCCGGGCCGAGCGTCATACCGCGGCCACCGGGGCCGGCAACCACCCAGACGTTGTCGGCGGCTTGGGCGCGGTGTACAAGTTGTGAGGGGTCGATGCACTGGCTGTAGACGCCCGCCCAACGCTTGACGATTGGCGGAAGATCGCGTCCCAGAAGTGTTTCCACGACTCCGGACAGATGGCGATAGGGCGCCTCGTCGACATCGAAGTCGAAGGGTTCCTCGTATTCGTGGGTGTCGCCGATGGTCAGCCCGCCGTGCAAGCGCTGCACGCACAGGAGTTGCATGCGGTGTTCCTCGGCAGTCGGTTCCTGCGGCTGCACTTTGCGGAGGTGATCGAGGGCAGATCCGGCGAAACCCGGGTAGTAGCGGAAGCTGTCACCGTCAGCGATTGCGGTGGTGAGCTTTTCGCCGAGTGGGGCGCTCTGCATCATCTGCAGGCGCACACGGCGCAACGGGAGATCGCCGGCGAGATCGCGAGCCAATCCGCCGAGTGTCGCTCCGGGGCAGACGATCACGAGATCGGCGTCGAAGCTGCGACCGTGGTCGTCGCGGATGTGTGCGCCGGAGGTGGTCGTCGTGATCTCGCGGGCTTCCGTTCCGGCGTGGAAGGTGTAACGGCCGGTGGATTCGAGGTAAGAACGGATGGCGGGGAGCGCTTGCCGTGACTCGACAGCGGCGTCCAGCGTGCAGTGCAGTCCGCCGAGAAACTTGCCCCGGAGCGCGGGGTTGACGACGCGAACGGCGTCGGGATCCAGGAGCGCGAACCCTCTGGTGTCAGCGTCCGGCCGAGAGAACGCTTCCTGCGCGACCGCGACCTCCTCCTCGGTACGCATGAGGGTGATGGAGCCGGCTGGGCGGTATCCGACGCCGGGGACACGGGCGGCAAGGTCTGCCCACAGTTCGCGCGAGCGCAGCGCAGCTTCGAGTTCGTGCGGGGCTCGCCCGGATACCCAAACGAGGCCGAAGTTCCGTACCGTGGCACCGCGGGCTTCGGGCTCACGTTCGAGATGGATGACGTCGTGTCCCCGACGGATTGCCTCGTCGGCGTGCGCCGTTCCGAGGATCCCTCCGCCCACAATCAAAATTCGCATGTAGAGA
Organism: Rhodococcus sp. no. 34; assembly: GCF_054589475.1. Lineage (NCBI taxonomy): Bacteria > Bacillati > Actinomycetota > Actinomycetes > Mycobacteriales > Nocardiaceae > Rhodococcus > Rhodococcus sp. no. 34. The sequence continues at coordinate 720,644 of NZ_BAAILK010000046.1, read as the reverse complement.
TAGTGACGTTTGGTCTAGACCAATAGGGGGAATCGAGACGAACTCCAGGTTAACAATTGGTATAGACCGAATTCTTGTACGCTTGCGCCATGAATCAGCAGACGTCCACCGGGCCGGGGACCTCGAGCGTCGTGATCGAACCGGAGTTGAAGTACTACCGGGTGCGCACCGAGATCGAGACCATTCTCAGTGGGCTCGAGGAGGGCGACGCAGTCCCGTCCGAGCGGGAATTGGCGGCGCGGTTCACAGTCGCTCGCGAGACGGTCCGTCAAGCGCTTCGTGATCTTCTTGTCGAAGGGCGAATCGAGCGGCGGGGGCGGGGCACTGTCGTCGCGAGTCCGAAGTTGGTTCAGCCGCTATCGATTCGTTCCTATACCGAAGGTGCTCTGAGCGCTGGGCGAGTACCCAGTCGTAAGGTTGTGACCTTCGAACGAATGTCGGCCGACGACGGTCTCGCCACGGAATTGGGTATCGAACCAGGTGACAGCGTCGTTCATCTCGAGCGTGTTCTCTTCGCCGACGGAGAGAAGATCGGACTCGAATCAACGTTCCTGCCGGACAGCAGGTTCGGTGAGATGCTCGACGCTTTCGATGCGACGACGTCGCTGTACGCGGCTATCCGTTCCATCGGCGTGGTCTTTGCCTCCGCAACCGAACGGATCGAGACGGTGCTCGCTTCACCGCGGGAGGCAACGCTCGTCGAGTCCACGACCTCGATGCCGATGCTTCTGCTGCACCGGACGTCTGTCGACCCGGATGGTGTGCCGATCGAGCGGGTTCGCTCGCTCTATCGCGGCGACCGCATTGCCTTCTTGACGACGTTGCGGGAGTGATTGCAGTCGACTCGATTCGATCAAGGGTGTGAGTTGAACATGTCCACGAGCCCCTGGGGTGCGTTCTCGCCGAAGCACATGTCCAGTCCATCGGCGGACTGTTGTGCCGATGCGGCGCTGCGTGGGAAGAGGCGCTCTTCGTAGACAGCTAGCCCTTCCTCCGTGCTGCTGTGCGAAGCGATCGCCTGGCCGAGTTCCGCGCCGTCGAGCATTGCCAGGTTCGCACCCTCTCCGGCAAACGGCGACATGACGTGTGCCGCGTCCCCGAGCAGAGTGACCCCGGGAGTACGGCTCCAACTGTGCCCGATGGGAAGAGCATGGATGGGGCGAGGGGTCAGCGAGCTGTCCGCTTCGACGATCAGTGACCGCAGCGACTCGTCCCAGCCCGAGAAGTGTTCCAGCAGAACCTTCTTCGCAATGTGATCGTCGGAGAAGTCGACACTCGCTGACCAGTTCTCGGGAACTCGCAGGGCGGCATAGATGTGCAGACTGTTGTCGGTCTCACGGTGGGCAAGGAAGCCCTTGTCGGCACTGAGTGCGAACATCATTCCGCCGCCGACGGTTTCAGCGGCATCCACGTGCTGGTTGTCGGCGTCGTCGAGGTCGAACTCCACGAAAGATATTCCGGTGTACGCAGGAGTGTCGTTTGAAACCAATGGACGGATTTTCGACCACGCACCGTCGGCGCCGACCAGGAGATCGGTGGTGAAGTGGGTGCCATCCGCGAGGTGAACTTCGTGTCGACCATCCGGCAACGGATGAGCACTGCGGACCTTGGCTCCCCAGTGGAGTGTTTCCTTCGGAATTGAGCTGAGCAGTAGGTCACGCAGCTGGCCGCGGTCGATTTCCGGGCGGTCGCCGTCTCCGGTGTCCTGCTCGCTCAGGTGCACGACGGCATTTCGATCGAGGACGCGTGTCTCTTCCCCGCCTTGATGGACGAGGCCGCGGAACTCCTCATAGAGGCCGGCGGCACGAAGCGCGATCTGACCCGAGTCTTCGTGGATGTCGAGCATCCCGCCTTGAGTTCTGGCTGTCGGTCCGGATTCGAGATCGAATACCGCCGAATCGATTCCGCGGAGATCGAGGACTCGGGCGAGGGTGAGGCCACCGAGGCCGGCGCCGATGATTGCGATGGGGTAGTGGTTCATGGTGGGTTCCTAAGAAGTGAGTGGGGTGTTCTCGATGCCCGTGATGAGCGTGCGGAATCCCCAGGAGAGGCGCGCGGTGGGTTCACCGGCAAGTAGAGCTGTTGCATGTCTTGCGACGAGTGGGTGCGTCTGCGGGTTTGCGTTCTGGATTGCGTCGGTCAACGCGCTCCATCGGGCATCCGCGTCGGCGGAATTGTTCGGCGCCGAGTGTTCGGCAGCAGTGGATGTCGCGTACTGCAGTAGCAAGTCCACGCCCCACGCGGCTTGACCTGGAGGGACTTCGCCTTCGTCGAGCAATGCCAGCAGGCGCTCGAGCAGGCGCACGTAGTGAACTCCGCTGGGTCGGGAAACGAGTGCCGACTGGGCGAGACCGGGATGATCGAACAGCACGGCCGTGTACGAGGTCAACACCCGTTCAAGGCGAGCTTGCCAAGTGCCGGAAGAATTTTCGGCGAGGTCGACCACTCCGAGAAGTGTGTCCAGAACGGCGGCGTGCAATTCGGCGGTATTTTGAACGTACACGTACAGAGATGCCGGCCCGGTGTCGAGTTCGAGGGCGAGTCGACGCATGGTCAACTTCTGCAACCCCTCCGATCGCAAGATTTCCACCGCGGTACTGACGATGCCCTCGCGTGTCAGAGCGGGTTTGGCCGGACGATTGCGACGGCTCGACGGACCTGTTGGCTGAGTGGGCATGATTTCACCGTACACGAACATGTTCGTAACGAACATGTTCGTTGGATCACGCACTGAACGTCCACCGCTGTGCGGAGCCATATCGGGAGCGGTGGGTTACATGCCTGTACCGCCGGAGAGCATTGCGATCGTCAGTAGGATGCCACCCACAATCCCCACGAGCGGGCTGTCGCTGTCGAGAAGCCAGTCGTTCAACGATCCCATGAGTGCCTCTTTCGGGTTTCGATCTGCCGACGGTCGAGCCTATCGACAGATCGAAACCCGAGATGTCACTTTCGTCCGAATTGTGGATCGGACCCGAGGTGATCAGCCGTAGACGTTGCCCGAGCTGATCAACTTGGTGATCGGCACCATCAAAGCACTGGTCAGGTCGGTCTCTCCGTCGATGTCGGTGTTGATGAAGACGACCAGGGTTGTGTCCTTCTCGGGCAAGTAGACCGAGACTGTCTTGTAGCCGGGCAGGCTTCCGTTGTGACCGATCCAGCCGCCGCTGTTGAACAAACCGAGTCCGTAGCCGGAGCTGTCGTCCCCTTCGCCCAGGGGCTCGGTGTGCAGGCGCTGCTTCTGAGTGTCGTCGGCGAGGAGATCGCCCTTGGCCAAGGCCGGAACCCAGATGCGCATGTCGTCCAACGACGAGATCATTGCGCCCGCGGCGCCTCCCCAAGACGGGTTCCAGTCCGTTGCTGCGGTCACGGATTCGTCGAGTGTTTGGTTGGTGTATCCCTGTGCGTGGGGGTTCGGGAACGCGTTGGTGGTGGGAAAGCTGGTGTGCTCCATTCCGAGTGGTGTGGTGATCTTGGTGTCGATGACGTCCGACAGTGTTGAGCCGGTGACCTTCTCGATGACCATGCCGAGCAGAAGGGTGTTGGTATTCGAGTAATCGACAGTGGTTCCTGGTCGAATTTGGAGTGGGAGGTCCTTGACGTATCCGAAGAGCTCTTCGGATGTGAATGATCGGCGAGGGTCGGAAAGAACATCCATGACAAACTGTTCGGACGTCGTGTAGGCCACGAGGCCGCTGCGCATCCCCGCCAGCTGGCGCAGGCTGATCGCATCGCCTTCCATGACGCCGTCGACGTACTGGGAGATCGGATCGTCTAGACCGATCTTTCCCTCGTCGACCAATTGCAGCAGGGCGGTGACGGTAAATGTTTTGGTGACGCTACCGATCCGGTGGTAGAAGTCGGTCTCCATCGGTGCCTTGGTTGCAGTGTCGGCGACTCCTGCAACCTTCACATAGTTGCCGTCTGGTCCCCAAATGCCCACCATCGCACCGGGAATCCCCGTCGAATTCACCGCAGCGTCGATGATCGAATCGAGCTGGCCGGTGATCGCAGAGTCCATGACCTTGTCAGTGGTGGATGTGGGATTGTCTGCGGATTTGTCCGTGCTGCAGCTGATTACAGCGCCGGCAACCATGGCGCTGCACAGGCCGACAAGCATGATGCGTCTTGCTCCGGTTTTCATGAGTCGAACTCTGCCTGTCCGAGGGCACTCACACATCGACCCCGGGTACGGCAGACGCAGTCCCCAGGTACCTCCTCAACCGGTACCGGGGGACTACGGAACCCTGGCCTGAACCCTTGACTTGGGTCAGAGTCCGCCGTCGAAGAACGCCGCCAGCGCGGGTGCCGGGTCTGCCGCGGTGCCCATATTTGCTACGCCGACAACGATCAATCCCAGCGTGAACAGTGCAGTGAGAAGACCGATCGACCCCGACACGAATCTCGTCCGTCGCTCGGATCGTGCCGTTCTCGCGAAGCGTGCCCACACGACCACAGTCACGGTCAGTGATATTGCTGCCGCGATCAGCGCGATCACCGCCATGGCCAAGTGATACCGCGCGAAGTCGCTGATCATCAGTTCGAGGACAGGGCTTTGCTGGTTTCCGGTGCCCGTCGACTGAGCGAGCTGTTGGCGGACCTGCCCGACAGTGTCGCCAAGTGCCCCATCCGTCTGGGCCACGGGCAACATCGAGATCAGCGAAGAGAAGGGTGCAACGACACCTTGGATATTTGCCATCACGAGTACCGAGGAAAACATCGCGAGGAGCGTGACCAGCCCTCCCGCCGAGACGAATGCGAGTTTCTTTCCAGCCGTCAGGGGGCCGGCGTTCACGAACGACGCCTTGAGCATCCGGCCGAGTGCGAGCAGAACCGTCAGCAGGATTACCGCGATCACGGCCTTGGCCACGTGGTACCGCAGCCAGTAGTCGACAGCGGACTCCAAGCTCGGCGAGAAGGCTTGGACACCGGAACTCCAGTATTCGACGAACGCGGCGCGGACCGTCTCGACGAGTTCTCCCTGGTCTGCGTACCCATCACCCGGCCTACTCGTCAGCATGCCCGGGGCGAGAACGAAGGCAGCGGAGAAACCGGCGACCAACGCGATCAACGCGGCGATCTTGCGACCTGAGGACTGCGTCGAGCGCGACGGCCCCGCAGTGTTGTGCCGTGAAGAATTGTGCAGTGGGGTTCCTCCAGCGTGATGAGCGATCATCTGGTCACCGTCCACAAAGTCATGTCACCGAGTGTAGAAATCGGTATACCGGACTTCATCGTTCGAGAGGATGATATTTCCTGCGACGGCGTCCGCCCGCCCTCGCCGCTGCCGTCGACATCCTCCTCAGCACTCGACGACATTGACGGCGAGCCCGCCTTCACTTGTTTCCTTGTAACGCACGGACATGTCGTTTCCGGTTTGGCGCATGGTTTCGATGACGGTATCGAGGCTCACCACATGCGTCCCGTCACCGAGGTATGCGAGCTGAGCTGCGGTGACTGCAGTCGAGGCGGCTACGGCATTTCGTTCGATGCAGGGGATTTGGACCAGGCCACCAACCGGATCGCAGGTCAGCCCCAGATGGTGTTCCATGGCAATCTCAGCTGCATTCTCGATTTGTCGTGGTGATCCGCCCATGACAGCGCACAAGCCGGCTGCCGCCATCGCGCAGGCAGCTCCGACCTCGCCTTGGCACCCCGCCTCCGCGCCCGAGATCGAGGCATTCGCCTTGATGATCGATCCGATTGCGGCAGCGGTGAGGAGAAAGGTTCGAACGTCGTGAACGCCGGCGCCCGTAGCGCGTATGTGGTGATAGAGCACCGCCGGCACGATGCCCGCAGCGCCGTTCGTCGGAGCCGTTACCACGCGGCCACCTGCTGCATTTTCTTCGTTGACCGCCATGGCGTAGACGGTCAGCCACTCGCGTGAGGAGGGGGCGCAGTTACGTTGTTCCAGTTGAATGTTCGCAGACCGTGCTCTTCGGCGAACTCCGAGACGCCCGGGCAATACACCTTCGGTCTGGGTGCCGCGTTCGATGCATGTGCGCATCGCGGACCAGATCGCGTCGATGCCGGTGAATGCCCGATCCTGGCCGTGCATCGCGATTTCGTCCGACAGTGCCAACTCGGCGATAGTTCCGGAGCCGCATTCCGCCAGTAGCTCTTTCGCGGTTCGATAGCGTGAGTTGATCGAATGCGCGCTTGCTTGCGTCGCCGTTCCGGCGCGCAGTACGAATCCGCCACCGATCGACAGATATGTACTCGTACAAACGATTTCGCGACCGCTGAAGGCGGTCAGTGTCATCGAGTTGGGGTGCCCGTGACGGCGAACGAGCGGCTCGAACACCATGTCCTCGTGAGTGAACACAACGTGCCCGAGTGAGCCGCCGACGAGCTTCACCGATCCGCCGTCCGAGAGCTCGGCCCAACGCCCGTGAACGTCGTTCGGCTCGCACGTTTCAGGATCCAACCCACGAAGTCCCGCGATCACCGCGTCGGGAGTGCAGTGCCCTATTCCGGTGGCGGCGAGAGAGCCGTGCAGATTGCAGCGAATTCGGTCGACCGACGCGGTCAAGCCGGCGGCGGAGAGCTCGCCGACAAAAGTGCGGGCGGCTCGCATCGGACCGACCGTGTGTGAACTGGAGGGCCCGATGCCGATGGAGAAAAATTCGAGCGCGGAAACATAGACGCCGGTGGTGCTCATTCGGCGCTCGTGACGGTAGTCGCTCCTGACTCGCGCTGGGCCGCAATCGTCAGGAGGTTGGAGCGCGAGTCCCCGGTGGCGGCTCGGATCACAGTGCGTGCCATTGCAATTGCTCCGTGCAGAACAGCTTCGTCGCCCGCTGCGGAGCGGGCATCAGCGGCAAACTCGATCGTGTGAGGAACTCCGGTAACGCCGCGTAACGCGATCATCGGGTGGATCGAGGGAACCACCTTCGACACGTTGCCCATGTCTGTCGAGCCGCCGGTCAGGGGAGTTCGGGCGGCCGCGGTGCGGCCCAGGCTCGCGATCTCCTCGTCCCAGATCGTCGCCAGCACGCGATGTTGAACAAGCTCCTCGTAGCGCGGTTCGGCGCGTTCGGTCGACCAGGAGCAGTCGCTGGCCACAGCTGCGCCCTCGAAGCAGGAGAGCATACGACGCTTGGCGTCCAACAGCACGTCGAGTTCTGCGGCCCGAACTTCCGCTCGCACCAACGTCGAGGCCGGAATGATGTTTGTTGCTTCGCCGCCGTGCTCGACATAGGCGTTGAGCCTGACGTCGGACGGAAGTTGTTGACGGAGAAGTCCGATGGCGACCAAGGCGATCGTGGCGGCGTCGCCTGCGTTGATACCCTTGTGTGGCGCAGCGGCCGCGTGTGCGGCTCTTCCGGTGTAGGTCACGTCGAACCGGTCGACTGCCTGCGTTCCGGTGACGGTGCAGCTGACGTCTTCACCTGCAGCGCCGTGGACCATGATCGACATCGCCGCCCCCTCCCATGCGCCACGTTCGAGCAGCAAGACTTTCCCGCCGCCATGTTCTTCGGCCGGCGTACCGAGAAGGACGACGGTCAGACCGTGTTCCTCCGCGACCTCTCCGAGCGCGATCGCTGCTCCCAGTCCGGCAGCGGCGATGACATTGTGTCCACACGCATGACCGATGTCGGGAAGGGCGTCGTACTCGGCGCAGACGACGACGCGGAAGGGGCCGGAGCCCCGCACCGCTTCGAATGCCGTCTCGAGGCCGTAGGCGGCGCGAGTAACCGTGAAGCCGGCTTCCTGTGCGGCGTCCGCCAAGAGGGCGGATGCCCGATGCTCTTCGAATGCCAGCTCTGGGTGAGCATGGATCGTGTGGCTGACATCGATGAGGCGTGATGCCCACTTCTCGATCGTGCTCGAAACCGTGTCTGTGAGGGTGAGGGTGAGGGTGTCAGCGATGGACATGGGTATTGCTTCCTTTCAACATCTTTGGTTCTCTGTGTCTTCGGATCGCGGTGTCTTCGGTTCTCAGCGTCTTCGGGTGCAGTTCTAGTGCCAGAGGCCCAGCGCGAACTCCGCGACGACCACGGAAAGTAGGTAAGAGGCGAGGATCGCGACGATTCCGACGGGCACGATCTTCCAGCCGATCGTCTTGAGCAAGGGAAGGTCCTTGCCGAGGCTGAGACCTGCGACAGTCAAGGTGAGGGTGCAGATCGAGAGAAAGTCGACAGTCCCGACGGTGCTCGAGACGAAATCACCGATGGGGGACCACGGTGTTGTCGCCAAGGCGCCGATGGTGATGATTGCGATCATCGCCGCGATCTTGCCGCGGGTCAGGCGGGCCACGCCGACGCCCAGGAGCAACAATCCGGTGAGGATCAAGTAACCGACGATGATCGATCGAGATACGCCACCCGCTGCGATCGAGGAGACGATGACCCCACCGACGAACAGAATCGGAACGATCGTGGTCAGCGGCACGGTGACGCTCGGCGCAACCGCTCGTGGGGCAGTGTCGGCTTTCCGTTCGCTGGTCGTCTTCGAGCGCTTGGTGAGTGCGCCATAGATTCGATCAGCAAGGGGGAGTGCGACATACATGCCGACATACACGCCGAGGAGGCCGGTGATGATGTTGGATGTGGCCGCCACGGCGAGTACCTGGTCGGCCATCTCGGGGTGCGCCGAAACGACGCTGGCGGCAGCGGCAGCCATCATCGAGCCGGATCCGACGCCGGCACCCATCGCCAATGCGAGGGGGTCGAAGATGTTGAAGGATGTAGCCAGTGACGCAATCAGGCTGATCAGCACGGCACCGAACAGAGTGCCGAAGACGTACATCGACAGGACTCCACGGTACTGGTCGGAATCGGGGCCGTAGCGTTCGCTGACCATCGCGAAGGAACCCTCGCGGTCGATGGAGAAGGTTGCTCCGACGGTGGCCGGCCCCATCCGAAGGAGTACCGCCAGCGGGAGTGCGAGAGCGATAGTGCCGAACAAGTGCCCCAATTCCTGCAGTAGCAGTGCGGGGCCCGCCTCGAACAACAATTGGATGTTCGGGCCGATGGTGAAAGACAACCTTGCACAAAGCAAGAGAACAGCCAGGCCCATGATTGCCGAGGCCGCAGCCTGAAGGTCGAGGCCGAGTGGTTTCCACTTCTGGCTCGAGACGACACCGCCGGCAATCAGTCCCCACACCATGGGCAGGATCGTGATGGCGGCAGCGCCGACGGGAATCACTGCGGGGCCGATCAGTTGCGCGCCTGCCGCAAGCCCGAGGAGCAAAGTCACCACGATCCACAGGCGTGGCGTCTGCATGGCGAAAACGACTTTTTGCGTCGCGTTTTGATCGCTGACTGGGGAATCGTCATGCGAGACAGGGAATGCTTCGGTCATGTCGGTGTCTTTCTCGAGGGGGCGAACGAACGCAAGAAGTAAGGGTTCTCGAGGCTCAGGATTTGGTGGACTATTGATGTGATGAAGTTAGGATCGACGCGTTTCGATCCTGTTTCGGTGCAGCATTCTTTTGAAAGTGAGGTCCTCGGTGCAGGATCAGATGCTCAAGGACGACGATCTTCGGCTGTTGAACGCACTGCAGATCAGGCCGCGAGCGTCGTGGTCCGAGCTTTCACGCGCGATCGGTTCCGACCCGGTCACCCTGACCAGGCGTTGGGAGCGTCTGCACTCGCAAGGAATAGCGTGGATCGCTGCGTACCGTGGTGGACCCATCGTGTCGGCGACCGCACTTCTCGAGATCGAATGCGCACCGGCACAGACCATGAGCGTTGCCGAACAGATCGCGCACGATCCCGAAGTTCTCACAGTCGATCTCACAACCGGCAATCGGGATCTGCTCGTCACGCTCACCTGCACTGACCTCGATCAATTGTCCAGGTACGTGTTGGAGCGAACACAATCCCTGCCGATGATCACCGCGATGCGAACTCAGATCGTGTCCTCGGCGAACTCCGACGCGAGGAACTGGCGTCTACGTGCTCTCGATGCGGAAGAAATTGCCGCGCTCGAGTCGGCCCCGGCGGGAAAGATTCGTGGTGTACGCGCCGGCGAAGAGGAACAGTCGCAGCTGTTCGACATTCTTTCTCGCGAACCACGTGTCACCGTCTCGGCACTCGCTGCGGCCCTCGGAGTCACGCCGGCTCGCGCTGGGGCGCTCCTTTCTCACGAGCTGTCGACGGGGCGACTGGTCGTCCGCACGGAGATTGCTCGGCCCTACTCCGGCTGGCCGGTCTACGCCTGGTACTTCTTACGTCTCGACGGGCGAAAGGAGGCAATTGCTCAGCGTCTTTCGCACCTGCGTGAGGCGAGGCTTGTTGCTTCTACGATCGGCAGCTACGACATCGCATTGGCGGTGTGGCTGCGCTCGATCGACGACGTGCAGCGTCTGGAAGGTTATCTCGCCGAGCAGTTTCCGGGCGTATCCGTGGTGGACCGGTCGATCGTCCTGCGTACGCCGCATCACCTGCATCGGACGATCGATGTGTCGGGTCGAAGCATGCCGAAGCACGGGTGATCCGCAACTCGTTCGCTCGGGTCGGGTGCTCTCCGACTAGTTGGGGATCGCCACGTCGACGATCAAGCCGAAGTGATCGGAACCTTCGATCTCGATCCGCTCGAGTGACTTCGCCTGTCCGCCCCGCAGAAGTACATGGTCGATGCCGACGATCGCGGGAAATTTCTTGTCCGCCGGATAGGTGCGCACGATGCCTACTCCCAATTGGTCTGCGGCATCGGAGTAGCCGACATCGAGGAGGTCACGGAATTGCTTGTGCGTGAATGTGGTGTTGAAGTCGCCACTGACGATGACGGTTTCCTCGGCGGCAGCAGCGTCGAGCGCGTTTCGCAAAGTGCTCAGCTCGGCAGTCCACACGTCGGGCGGGGTCACGTACGCCGGTCCGGGGTGAACCGCCAGAAGGGTGAACGGAGTCGAGAAGCCGACTTCGGCAACAAGATTGGTCGGTCCGAATCCGTTCAATTCCCGAGTTTCCGTCAGCGGATAACGGCTGTAAATACCGGCGCCACCCCCGCCGGCCTCGTCCGGTACCAAGTAGTGATGCGGCAGCAGTTGCTCGAGTCCTTGATCTCTGAGAGAGCCTTCGAGTGATGTGGTCAGTTCCTGAACCGTCAGGACGTCGACTGCCTTCTCGCGCACCGTCGCAGTCAAACTGGCGGGATCTGCCTGCCCGAAGAGAAGGTTTGCTTGCATTACGCGCAGAGTCGGCCCGTCGATTTCGGAACTGTTTGCCACATACAGTGGACTGATCACCGACGCGCCCACCGCAATCAGTACCACCGAGATCGCCAGCAGGATCCAGCGGCGAAAGATCAGGCATATCAGGGACGCTGCGAGTGTGACCGCAAGCTGTATCGGGACGAAGGAGGCCACGGCGATCAACGGGTTGATCGGCTTGGTGGAGTACAACGCGATCAGCGAGACAACGCCGACGGCGATACCGCCCACGCCGGCGACCTGAGCGATACGGCGTGCCGGAACATTGTCCGTCGTGAATCCCATACCAAACGGTACCCAATGCAGCCACGGCTCCCGACTGCCTGGCGTTTGTCAGTCGTCGGTTCGGGTGCGGAATGCGTTCACGGCGGCTTCGACGGTCGGGTAGAAGTGCGTCGAATCGAATCGATCCCCGACTCCGAATCGGATGAGTCGATCCTTGATCGGACCTTTCATCTCTGCGAATGCCAACCGAATTCCTTTGCCTTCGAGGAATGTATCCAGATCGACGAGTTCGTCGACTGCCGTTGTATCGAGTCCGGTGATCGGTTCGGCGGCTATAACCACCCAGTCGACCGGATCTGGCGCCTTGGCGACGACGGAGCGAACGTACTCGTCGAAGATCTCGCCGTTCGCGAAAAACAGTGGCGCGTCAAACCTCACCAACACCAGGCCGGGGATGCGATGCCCATCTGGATGGCGTTCGATGTCGTGGAATCCGGTGGGTTCGCCCGTCTCGACGAGTTCGGTTCGATGTGGCTGCCATACCTGCGCGATGACCGCTGCGAAGGACAGTCCGATCGCAACAAGTATGCCTTGTAGCACACCGACCAGGGCGACGCCCAGAAACGCCGCGACGGCGAGGCCGAATTCCACGGTGCTCATGCGCCACATGCGGACCATGCCGCCCACGTCGATCAGTGCACACGCGGCGACGATGACGACGGCGGCCAGTGTTGCATCGGGCAGATATGCCGTGAGTCCGGGAGCGACGAGGACGAACACCAGGACCGCGAGCGCCCCGACGACGCCGGCCAATTGTGTGTGCGCCCCACTCTGTTCGGCTACCGGAGTTCGTGACCCGCTCGCCGAGATCGGGAACCCGCCGAACAGCCCGCCGGCCACGTTCGCGACACCGATCGCCTTCATTTCGGTACTGCCGTTCACGTCCTCGCCGTGGCGGGCGGCGAAGGTGCGCGAGAGAACGCCGGTGTCGGCGAAGGCAATCAATGCGATACCGGCGGCGGGCCCGATCAGATGGCCGACGTCCTGCCACGTGACTCCACCGACGGAAGGGAGGGGGAGTCCTTCCGGCAGTGCGCCGACCATGCCGATGTCATCGGTGAGACCGGCGGCAGCGGACAAGACTATGGCCGCGACAACGGCCACCAGAACGCCGGGAACAACAGGTACCCAGAGCCGGAAGGCGACTATGACGACTAGCGAACCGACACCGATGGCGGCAGCGAGGGGGTCGACGTCGCCACCCACCAGGGCCTTTGAGATCCCGCCGATTTCACCGAGTAGACCGGACGCGTCGACGGAGAATCCGAGCAGCTTGGGAATCTGACCAACTACGACGACGAGTGCAATGGCGTTGAGGTAGCCGAGGCGGATCGGTTTCGAGAGGAGTTCGGTCACGAAGCCGAGACGAAGGAATCCGCCGATCACGAGGATGAGTCCGACAAGAATGGCGAGAACACCGGCTAGTGCAAGCGCATTCTCCGAATCGCCGACCACTGCCAGCGGTATGACCGCGGCGGCAATCAGCGGCGCCAGTGACGAATCAGGTCCGAGTACAAGGATTTTCGAGGGCCCGACTACCGCGTAGGCGAGCAAAGGCACGATGGTGGCGTACAGCCCGGCGTACGCAGGCAACCCGGCGGCCTCGGCGTAGCCCATGCCTGCCGGGATGAGCAGGGCAGTCAAGACGAGTCCGGCAGTGACGTCTGTTCGCAACCACTCGCGGCGATACCCACGGGCAGTCGCGACGCCCGGTAGCCGACCTAGACTCTCCGCCCACATCATCGTTTGATTGTCCTCCCTCAGTGGAGCGAACGGGCGCGCTCGGGGGCAACCGCGGTGGTCGCAGGGAGGGGCGCAGGTGCCTGTGCGAGGCGGCGGCGTCGAATTGCCTTGTCCAACTCGACGACAACCGGGATGATCAGCGACCAACCCAGGCAGGCGAGCCACTGGGCGCCGGTCAGTGAGGTTGTCATGAGGAGGTCCTGGAGGACGCCCGCCTCGACGGCGAATACGGTCACGACCGTGGGGATCGTCAAGATCTTGATGGCACCGAGAACCGGTGGAACCACGCCGGACTCGGGATCACGCCGCATGGTCAGCCCCGCGAGAATCGAACCGAGAGAGAGCACTACGAATGCTGTGGTCATGGGAACATTCGCCTCGGAAGTACTCATTTCACCGGGTGCGAGAAGCATCGCCGCGAGTGTCACGGCAAATTGCAGGACACCGTACGCGAGCCACTGAGCGACTGCGCTTCGATGTGCGATCGGCATCTTGGGATCGCGCGGAGGCTTGTTCATCAGATCCGGTGGCGGCGGGTCGAGCATGATCACGGCGACGGGGAACAGTGTGATGAAGAAGTGCTGGAACAGCACCATCAGTGGCGTCAGTGCCACACCCTCGTTGATGTTGAAGATGCTCGCAGCGAGGAAGAGGAGAACCAAGGAGAAGAGTTTCGACATCTGGTAGCGGATGTACGAGACGATTTTTCCGTAGATGTTGCGGCCCAAAGTGATCGCGGTGATGAGGGTGCCGAAGTTGTCGTCGGTGAGCACCATCTTGCCCGCCTGTTTGGTCACCTCACTGCCCGAGCCCATGGCGACGCCGATGTCTGCCTTCTTCAACGCGGCGGCGTCGTTGACCGCGTCTCCGGTCATCGCGACGACGGCGCCACCGCTCTGCATGACATCGACCAAGCGAAGTTTGTCCTGCGGAGTGACGCGGCCGAACACGTGCAGGTTCGGCAACGCGGTCGACAGTTCTTCATCGGTCATCGCTTGCAACTCGCCTCCGCCCACCGAGCCCGGGCCGAGTCCGAGTTCGGCACCGATCGCTGCGGCGGTGATGGCATGGTCGCCGGTGATCATGCGGACATCGATGCCGGCCCGGTGTGCGGTGCGCACCGAATCGACCGCCTCCGGGCGTAGCGGGTCGATGATGCCTGCCATGCCGACAAACGTCAGGTCCTCGACGCAGGACATGGGGTCGGCCACGACAGCGTCTTCCCGTCCGTCGAGGCGTCTGACCGCGAATGCCAGCACCCGAAGACCCTTTTCGGACATGGACTGATTTGCGGCCGTGAGTTCCTCTCGGACTTCCTCGATCGGTACCGGTCGGCGGCCGGGGAGGAAGGCCGAAGAACACCGAGCGAGGACGACATCGGGTCCGCCTTTGACCAATCCGACGAACTGGCTTTCGCCGTCGACGTCGAGGTGGTGGTACGTGGCCATGAACTTGTACGCGGAATCGAACGGAACCGTCGCCACCCGCGGGTAGGTCCGTCTGGTCAGTGGGGCGTCGGCACCGATCTTTGCCGCGAGCACCACGAGCGCGGCCTCGGTCGGGTCGCCGACAACTTCCCCGGAATCGGAAACCGTTGCATCGCTGTCGAGACACAGTCCGTATGCGAGAAGGGTGAAGTCGGGTGGTGCCTCGCCGGCAACCTGCGTGATCCTTCCCGCTTTGGCGTAGCCTTCGCCGTCGACTGTGTACCAACGGCCGTGGACGTACAGCGATCGGACGGTCATCTGGTTCATGGTCAGCGTGCCGGTCTTGTCCGAGTTGATTGCACTGGTCGCGCCGAGTGTTTCGACGTCGGTCAGGTTCTTCACGACGGCCTTGGCGTCGGCCAGTTGACGGGCACCGTAGGCCAGCATCGCCTGGACGAATGTTGGCAGGCCGGTCGGAATCGCGGACACTCCCATTGCGATACCAAGGAGCAGAAGCGTAGTCAGGTCCTGCCCACGAAGGAGCCCGATGACAACGATGACGATCACCGCCGTCCACGCGATGATTCCGAGAAGTTTGGTGAGAGAGTCCAATTCACGTTGAAGTGGCGACTTGCCAGGGGCGACCGCCGACAACATCGACGCGATCCGGCCTATCTGCGTCTGCATCCCGGTCTCGGTGACCACCATGGTCGCCGTGCCGCGGGTGACCGAGGTGTTCTGGAAGACCAGATTGCTGCGGTCTCCGAGCGGAATATCCGCGTTGTTCAGCGTATTCGGGTCCTTCGGTATCGGCGCGCTTTCCCCGGTCAATGCGGCTTCCTGCGTCTCCAGGGTGGTGGTGGCGAGCAACCGTCCGTCGGCAGCGATGATGTCTCCTGCCTCGACTTGGACGATGTCACCCGGCACCAGTTCGGTAGCGTCGAGTTGAATCAGGTTCCCGTCACGAATGACCCGTGCTTGGGGCGTCTGCATCTTGGCGAGGGCGTCGACGCTGGCCCGTGCCTTCAACTCCTGTCGAGTTCCGAGGACGATGTTGAGCACGACGAGCACCGCCACCACGATTGCTGTCGGCACTTCACCGATGGCGATGCTGACCGCGGCCACGGCGACGAGCATCAAGTTCATCGGATCTTTCAGCTGCAACAGCGCGATCGACCACGTCGACGGCGGTGGCGTCGAGGTGATTTCGTTCGACCCGTAGCGTCGTCGCCGTTGGTCGGCCTCATCCGACTGCAGTCCGCGCTCCGGGTCCGACTGCAGTACGGACACGACTGATTCGCCACTCTGCGCATGCCACGGCGTGGGGCTCATGACCGCACATCCTTTCCTTGGCGATCGTCAATACCGGGTCGGAATCCAGTGCAGCGGTTGTTTGGGCGTCTGGTAGCCGTGAGCCTTCTGCCGTTTCGGCAGGGTGATGTCCGTGGATTGCACGGGCTCGTAGGGGATCTGACTCAGAATGTGGCTGATGATGTTGAGTCGTCCGCGTTTCTTGTCATTGTTGTTTGCGACATACCATGGCGCCCAGCCGGTGTCGGTGAAGCGAAACATCTCGTCGCGGGCACGCGAGTAGTCGTACCAATGACTGAACGACTTCAGATCGAGATTCGACAGCTTCCAGATCTTTCGAGAGTCGTCGATCCGGCTCTGCAGACGTAAGAGTTGCTGTTCTTCGCTGACCTCGAGCCAGTACTTGAGCAGAATGACTCCCGATTCGACGATCGCGCGTTCGACGGTCGGAATGAGCTGGAGAAATTGATGTGCTTGTTCTTCGGTGCAAAAGCCCATTACTCGTTCTACACCGGCACGGTTGTACCAACTTCGGTCGAAGATGACGATCT
>NZ_BAAILK010000046.1:642348-704098 GCF_054589475.1 Rhodococcus sp. no. 34 | reverse complement strand
CACCGGCAGCCGGAAGATGCGGGACGTAGCGCTGGACATACATCTGCGAATGCTCTCGCTCGGTCGGGGCGGGTAACGCAACGACCCGGAACACTCGCGGACTCACTCGCTCGGTGATGGCTTTGATGACACCGCCCTTCCCCGCGGTATCTCGACCTTCGAATACGATGCAGACCTTGGCTCCAGACGATTTGACCCACTCCTGCAAAGCCACGAGTTCGCCGTGCAACGGCTTGAGTTTGCGGCGGTACACCTTGTTCTTCATCGGCTTTTCTGCCACGGGCGGCGCGTCGTCGGTAAGGGTCGACGGGGTGTCGTCGTGAAGAATCCGAGCGTTCTTTCCCACTTCCACTCCCTGGCATCATGAGCGCAACGCGAGCGCGCGGGGAACCGTCCGCCCTTATGTGTATGCCCCATATTCGGTGAACCTATTCTCTTCGCAATCGAGACCCGAATCGTGTTGTTTTCGAACCCTTTCCGAGTCTTGACGTGCTCGGCTGGACGGACGACCATTAATGGATGACTGGCGACGAAGAGTTGCTCCACGTCGAGCGGGTGATCACTCGCCTGATTTCCCGCTATCCCGCCGTTCCTCCACCGGAGATCGAAAACAGAGTGCGAACAATTCACCAGCGTTTTGCGGGATGTCGGATCCGCGACTTCGTGCCTCTTCTGGTCGAAAAAGCGGCCAGACAAGAGATCTCGGATCGGAGAATCGTGATTCCGATAATGGATGAGCGGTCGGCGAGTCTGAACTCTCTCGAACTGTAGCCGGAACGGGGATCGTCGGCGCATACTGAAATGACCTTGGACCAGGGAGTTCTGGCCGAATGCAGGAGCTCAGGCGCGGAACGTCAGCCTCCCGAACTCCTGATGTGTAAAACCGAGTACAGGGAGCGTTGACATGGAAGGCTTCTGGGAATTCTTCTGGTTCATCTTCGTCTGCTTTGCCTTTGTGGCGTACTTGAGCGTGTTGTTCTCGATCATCACCGACTTGTTCCGTGATCACGAGACTTCGGGCTGGGCCAAGGCGTTGTGGATGATATTCCTCTTCGTCATTCCATTCCTGTCCGCGATGATCTACGTGGTCGTCAAGAATGACGGAATGACGAGGCGGTCGATGGAAGCCGCTCAACAGCACATACACGCGCGGAGTGATTACATTCGAAAGGTCGCCGGGAAATCGCCGACTCAGCAGATCGCCGACGCCAGAGAGCTTCTCGACTCAGGCGCGATCAACGAAGAGGAATTCCAGGCCATCAAGGCAAAGGCGCTGGCGTAGTTTTCGTATCTTCTGCCCCGGGCCTGGCGTCGTCGGTTCCGCCGTCGTCAGGCCCGGCGTCCTGCGCGGCGGCGCGTGCGGGACGAACCAATACTTCCAGTGCGACGAGAGCAACGAGCGCAATGACGACGATCCAACCAACGACCAATCCGGTGGGGTAGCGCCAGAAGAGCAGCAACAGGGCGGCGATGCCGATGATGGCACAGCGCAGTGGGACACGAAGCTGATTGGCCCACCGCTCCACCTGATTCGGCGTTCGGCCGCTTGCAGAATGCCGGACGAAGTCCAACGCCTGCCCGTAGCCTCGACGAACGGCGATCGCCGACGACGACCCACCGATCAGGTAGGCGCCGAGCCCCACCACCACACCGAGGAGCGCAACCGCGCGAAGGCTCGTCCGAAGCGGAACCAGAACTGTGTCGATGACAGCGGTGGCGGCGTCTGGCGAGAGGATATCGGTAGGGACACTGTCGAGGTAGATTGCACGTCCGATCAGAATTCCGATCGCAAGAACAAGCATTCCCAACGCAATCGACAGACCGACCAGGGACAGCGTACGAAGCCTGCGACCGGTTGGCGCAACGGCGACAGCGGCTGCTGCGCAAGCGATTCCCAACCACGGCAGCACCGCCGAGACCTTGTCGAGTGCCGAGACGGCTCGCTGCGCCTTCACCAGCTCGGGGGACTGGAAGAGAACAAACTCCTTGTCCACGGACGGGATTTTGTCTGCGAAAGCGAAGCCGCGGTCGGTCAGCGTCGTTTTCACCCGGTCGATGATCGTGCTCAGTGAAATGCTGACCGTTCCGCTCTGGTCGACCTCGACCGAGTCG
Source organism: Rhodococcus sp. no. 34 (assembly GCF_054589475.1). NCBI lineage: Bacteria > Bacillati > Actinomycetota > Actinomycetes > Mycobacteriales > Nocardiaceae > Rhodococcus > Rhodococcus sp. no. 34. Next base: position 701,986 of record NZ_BAAILK010000046.1, on the reverse strand, counting down.
GGTCCGTAGTTTCCGGTCATGACGGCGACGAGGGAGTTGTGCGCCGCTCGGTTCGCCTGAATCCAAAGGTCTTCGAACTGCTGCGTCCGAACGAGCGAGGCCACTGTGTCGTGGACGAAACTCTTCGCCTGGCCGGCGATCACCGGTGCCAAACCCACCAACGCCTGGTCCACGCGAGGGGCGTTGGCTTCGAGATTCGACACGTCCGTCAATGCTGTGAGTGCCTCGGTGGTGAGCCCTTCGACGTCGACGCGATCGAAGATCTCGTCCGTGACTTGATTCGTGATCTCCGCTTGCACGGCTGGATTCTCACCCAGTGGCGCTACCGTGCTGACGTAGCGGTCCGTGTCGAGGATCTGACTACGTACGAAGCGGGTGGTTACCGACAAGACTGCGAGCAGTGCGACCAGCACCAGCAGGATTGTCACCGCGGTCCACCGCAGCCCATGTCGAGGTGGTCGGGAGACTTTCTCGACGGTCGTTTCGCGGGCGCTGGGAGTCTGCTCGCGAAGTGTTGCTACCTCTTCGCGCAACCGGGCTAGTTCGGCACGTTCGTCCTCCTGGAGTGGTCCGTCGCTCGTGCCGTTTGCCATGATGGTCCTCCCGGGACGGAAACTACTGGCGCACAGTTGAAATGCTGAACTGCGAAGATGATTCGGCGGGTGACCTCAGATGACCTCGGGATTCCAGGTCGCGACGGCCCAGATGACGAATACGTCGAGCGCGATGATGATGATCGACCACCACGGCGAGTGGGGTAGCCACAGGAAATTCGCGAGGATCGACAGAGAACAGATGACTATCGCGCCTACCCGTGCCCACGTCGCGCCGGTGAAGAGCATGATTCCGACAGCGGTGACGAGCACACCGAGTACGAGGTGGATCCATCCCCACGAAGTGAGGTCGAATTGGTACGTGTATTCCGGGCCGACGACTGTCACGTCGTCCTCCGATATCGCCGAGATGCCTTGGAGGATTTCGAGCACGCCGACTGTGATGAGGAGAACGGCTCCGCCCAGCGCGCTTCCTTTTGCCACACCCTGCTTTACCAGTGAATCCTCGGACATGACCGCCCCTAGATTTCAAGCGCGAAATAGCCTGGCATATTTCCCTGTCCCGACCTTTTACGGTGGTGAAGTAGCCCGTCGGAGGGCAAATCAAACATTGAGCGCTGCACAGCATTGCGATATTCATTCGCCTACGAATTCGAAAGAACCTACCGTGACGGTATGGATATGGGGACGTAGGTGTGGCGATGAGGCCTGCACCGGGTGTGATCCGGACGGACCGGCTGGTGCTCCGTACCTACCGCCCAGGCGATCACCGGGATCTTCTCACCTTCTACGGGCGCAGCGACGTATGCCGATATTTGCTCAACGAACCCTGGAGTCTCGCGGAGGCTCGGGAGGCCGTGCAGACCAGAATGTCTCGCCGCGACCTGGCATCGGGCGCGGTGGCACTTGTTGTCGAGTACGGGGGCCGGGTTGTCGGAAGCGTGAGTGCTTGGCGAGTCGAAGAATCTGATTGCACAGCCGAAGTCGAGCACACCGCCGAACTCGGGTGGGCATTTTCGCCCGAGTTCGGCGGCCGAGGATTCGCGACGGAAGCAGTGACCGCTCTGATCGACCTCGCGTTCGCGACACCCCGATTGCGCCGCGTGGTCGCGCGAATGGATTCGAGAAACGAATCCTCGGCGCGACTCGCGCAGCGGATCGGTATGAGGCGAGAGGGACGTTTTCGGCAGAACGCGTGGATCAAGAACGAGTGGACCGACACCGTGGTTTTCGCGACACTTCGCGGTGAGTGGCCTTCAGTTGCTTGATCAGACCGAGCGGGCTGCTATTTTGCGACCAGTTCGGTCAACTGTGGCACGAGTTCGTCGGTCGCCCACGGAACACTCAGAAGGCTGACGTACATTGTCGCTGCAGTCAGGCGATTGTCGGTGATCCACAGGTCCTTGCCGTTGGCGATGACCGGCCACCGCGAGAACAGAGTGTTGGCCAATGTGCTGTCGACTTCCGACTGATCGCTTGCCCAACCGAGATACACGTCGGTGTCGATCGTGTCGAGCTTTTCCATACTGATGCCGAAAAGGAACGAGTCGCCGGCAAAGTTCTTGGCGCCGTTCACCACGTCGGGAGCGACTGTGAGCCCGAGGTTTTCGACAAACTTGACGCGCGGATCGTCCGGACCGTAGATGGCGGTTTCGGTTTCTCCTTCACGGATGTAGGAACCGAAGGCGAAAGTGACTCCGTTGAATTCGGGATGACTCGCCTTCGATTCCTGGACCGATTCCTCAACCGACTTGATCAGCGCCGCGGTTTGAGCGGGACGCCCGAGTGCCTTGCCGACATCGGTGGCGAGGTTTTGCCACGAGCTGGGCTGATACGGCTTGGTGTCGTACGGGAGGGTCGGGGCGATCGAGCTCAGGCGCTGGTAATCCTGCTCGGAGAAGCCCGAGTACGGGGCAAGAATCAAATCAGGCGCGGCATTGAGAATCTGCTCGAACAGTAGCTCGCCGCTGTCGGAGTAGTACGGCGCAGGCGTGGGCAGCGTCTGGCCCGACTTTTCGAGTTCGGCGCGGGTCCACGGCAGGAACCCGTCGGCGTCGCCGGCCCAAGAGTCCTTCTGCATCGCGATCGGAGTGACACCCAGGGCGATGACCGTGTCTGCCGCTGCGGAATCGAGGGTGAGGATCCGTGTCGGCTCCTTGTCGATGGTGGTCCCGCCGAAAGCGTGCTTGATCGTCACGGGATAGGCGCCGTCCTCGACGGCGGATGCCGATGAATTGTTTTCCTGGGCGTCCGATGACGACTGTGTGCAGGCGGTCAGAGGCAGTGCCGCCGCCAGCATGAGCGCAACAACGATTCGTCGCCTCCGCTGGGGACGAATTCTCTGACGGGCAGATCTGAACACGCGAAACTCCTCGGGATTGATCAGGGAAGTGCTTGCACGACTCAGCGCAGTACGCGCATGAGAGCAGGCTTACCTAAGTGAATGTAGGGCGCGTGCGTGTAGCGAAGGGGCCAGCCGATGTCGACAACAGGTCAGGCTCGAGTCAGTTGACAGCGGCGAGCGCATTGCCGGGGGTGTAGCCGACCGTCTTGCGAAAAGCGGCGATGAAGGAACTCGACGTCCCGTAACCGACACGGCGGCTGACGGCGTTCACACTCATTCCGGTCCCGAGCATGCCGAGGGCCGTGCTCATACGAACCAGAGTGCGCCACTGCGCAAAGCTCAAGGCGAGTTCCGCGGCAAAAATCCGGGTGACCGTACGTCGGCTGAGATTGAGAACGTGAGCCCACTGATCGAGTGATCGATCGTCGGCGGGATCCGACAGCACTTTGTCGACGAGCATCCGTAGCCGCGGATCTCGGGGGATCGGTACGTCGAAGTGAGGTGCTGATGCCGGCGTGAGGAGATCGACACAAACCTGCTGTGCCCGAAGGCGTTGTTCTGCAGGCATTCCGGTGTGGGCGAGGTGTATCAGCAGTGCCCGGGCTGCCTCACTCAGTGTCACGATGCACGGTTCGTTCCAGGCGGGGGTCCACAGCTCGGGGGTGAAGAGCGTGGCGCGGAATGCGACGTGGGGATTTGCCTGACCTTCGTGGAGGACCCCGCGGGGGATCCACAGGCCGACGCCGGGCGTGACGGTCCAGAGTTGATTGTCGATGATCATGTTGACGACACCGCGGTCGGACCAGATCAGTTCGTGCTCGATGTGAGCGTGCTCTGGCCACCGGGTGATGTGGTCGGTCTCGACGATGTACGTCGTGAGTTGGAACGGCGCCGGGACGGCGCGCGCCATCGGAGTGTGGCGGTCGGATTCCCGTAAGTGGGAATCGTCGTCCAGCTGTGGACCGTCGTCGATTTCACGAAGGGCAGGGATCAGCACCGTGGACTACCTCCAGAGCAAAGTTAGGTAAACCTTACACTGATGTGGGCAGCGATCAGTGACTCGCACCGAGTTCGATGAGAAGCACGCCTGCCGCGATGAGGCCGATCCCGACCATCATGAGCCTGGTCAGCGGTTCGCGAAAGAGAATACGGGATGCGATTGCCGTCAACGCCACTCCGCATGCGGTCCAGATTCCGTATGCGACGCCGATGGTGAGGCCCGCGTCGAGCGCGAGGGTCAGGAAGGCGAAAGCGGCGAGATACCCCACGGTGACAACCGCGAGCCATCGTTTGTCGCTGCCGTCCTGCGACGCCATCCGTAGTGACAATGTCGCGGTGACCTCGGAAATAATTGCAGCGATCAGAAATACGAAGGTCATGCCGGGTCCGCCGGCCCGCTGTCGGCGGCAGCCTGAGAGCCGAGTTCGACGCACAGCACTCCGCCGATGACCAGTGCAATCCCGACGCCCATGGTGGCCGTCAGAGGATCTCCGAAAAGGGCCGTTGCGAATACTGCGGTCAGGACAACTCCGGTTGCGCCCCAGATTCCGTATGCAACACCGAGTCCCATGCCCTCCCGCAGGACGAACGACAAGGCGGTGAATGCTGCGAGATATCCGCCGACGACCACGATGTACCAAGCCGGGTGATCGAGGGCGGCGCGCAACGACAGCGTCGCAGACACCTCGGTAAGGATCGCGGTGATCAACAACAGCCATTTCTTCACGGTTGGGATTCTGTCAGGCTCCACGGATTCCGGTCGCGCACTACGGTTGAGACATGACGTGCGTACTGCTCGGTGGAATCCGCAAAGGTGACATCCGCCACGACGCGTCGGTTGGCGATGTGGCCGCAACTCCGATCCTCGACTGGGGCCACGACGACGTGGCCCGCCTCTACGAGGACATTGCAGAAGGTGCGATCCAGTCGGCGCAGGAGTTCCTGGTGTCGGCGCATCGCAGCGTCGCTGCAAATATTCGGCCGGTGTACGGCCTCGACGACCGGCAACCCGTCTCGGTGACATTGAGTCGAGGGCGCGGATCCTGCAGTCAGAGACTGGCTGTCGTCGAAGCGTTGGCTCGCCGCCGAGGAATCGCCACCCGAGTACGCGGTCTCGTACTACGCGGGGAATTCTGGTACCCGAGATTTCGGCGTCTACATGCGGTGATTCCGAAGTCAGTGCTGCTGGCGTGGCCGGAATTTCTGGTCGACGGACGCTGGCAGGACATCTCCGAGATCGTTTCACCTGCGGTGGTCTCAGCGCTCGAACCGTTCACGAACACCGGCGAGGAGACACTGTTCGACGCGATCGGACGCGCTCCGATCAGTTGGGGCAAGTCTGTTTCGTGTGATTGCTTGGACTTCTCCGAATTCGTCGACCGCGATCTGGGCACCTTCGAATCTCGCGACGTGCTCTTCGAGGAATTCGGACAGACGATGTCGACCCCCGTCAGAATTCTCGTCGACCCGGTTTTCCGGAACTGGAGTGCATCCGGCTGACGCGCGACGCGAGGTCTAGGCTGTTCTGCATGTCTGTGCGTACCCCATTGGTCCCTGGAACCGTCTCTCCCGTCCTCGCTGTGCCCTCGAAGATCGAGCGGCCCGAGTACGCGTGGAAGCCGACCGCCAAAGAGGGCAACGAGCCCTGGGTTCAGACGCCGGAAACGATCGAGGCGATGCGCATCGCCAGCAAGATCGCTGCAGGCGCGCTGCAGGAAGCCGGCAAGGCTGTCGCTCCCGGTGTCACGACCGACGAACTCGACCGCATCGCACACGAGTTCATGCTCGACCACGGTGCATACCCGTCGACGTTGGGCTACAAGAGCTTTCCCAAGTCGTGCTGCACGTCTCTCAACGAGGTGATCTGCCACGGAATCCCCGACTCGACTGTGATCCAGGACGGCGACATCGTCAATATCGACGTCACCGCGTACATCAACGGGGTACACGGCGACACCAATGCGACATTCCTCGCCGGTGACGTGTCCGAAGAGAACCGCTTGCTCGTCGAGCGCACACACGAGGCAACGATGCGGGCCATCAAAGCCGTCAAGCCCGGCCGCGCGCTCAACGTGATCGGACGTGTCATCGAGTCCTACGCCCATCGGTTCGGGTACGGCGTCGTCCGGGACTTCACCGGACACGGAATCGGCGAGACCTTCCACAACGGCCTCGTGATCCTGCACTACGACGAGCCCGCGGTCGAGACGATCATCGAACCGGGCATGGTCTTCACGATCGAACCGATGATCAACCTCGGTGGTATCGACTACGAGATCTGGGAGGACGGTTGGACCGTCGTCACCAAGGACCGTAAGTGGACGGCGCAGTTCGAGCACACCTTGGTGGTCACCGAGACCGGTGCAGAGATTCTCACCCTGCCTTGAGTTCGGAGATGCGCGGCGCTCTGCTGGTAGCAGGCACTACTTCCGACGCAGGCAAGAGCGTTCTGGTGGCCGGATTGTGTCGCATGTTGGCGCGTCGAGGCGTCCGAGTGGCGCCGTTCAAGGCGCAGAACATGTCGAACAACTCCGTGGTCACGCTGGACGGCGGAGAGATCGGCCGTGCGCAGGCACTTCAGGCGCGTGCATGCGGTCTGGAGCCGAGTGTTCGATTCAATCCGGTGCTGCTCAAGCCTGGAAGTGACCGCACGTCGCAATTGGTCGTTCGGGGCAAGGCGATGACCACAGTGGGTGCTCGCGACTACATGCAGCATCGGCAGTGGCTTCGTGCCGTCGTGGCCGAAGATCTCGAATCGCTTCGATCCGAGTTCGACGTCGTGATCTGTGAAGGCGCCGGTTCACCGGCCGAAATCAACTTGCGCGCAACGGATCTTGCCAACATGGGATTGGCTGAGGCTGCGCGGATTCCGGTCGTCGTCGTCGGTGACATCGATCGCGGCGGCGTCCTGGCCCATCTGTTCGGGACCGTTGCTGTGCTCTCGCCGAGCGACCAGGCATTGATCGCGGGATTTGTGATCAACAAATTCCGCGGTGACGTTGCACTGTTGGAACCCGGACTGGAACAACTGCGCAGCCTCACCGGTCGACCCACTCTCGGAGTGATCCCGTTTGCCGACGATCTTTGGCTCGACGCCGAGGATTCGCTTGGCGTCACCGGCAATGCCCCGGTAGGGCGCCCGGGCCCACCCGTCGGTTCGGCCTGGCTCACCGTTGCTGCGGTTCGGCTCCCGCGCATCTCCAACTCCACGGACGTCGAGGCACTGGCATGTGAACCGGGCGTGGCAGTTTCGTGGGTGACCGATCCGTCGCGGATTCGCGACGCGGACCTCGTGGTGATCCCCGGTAGTAAGTCCACCGTGAGTGACCTCGAGTGGTTGCGAAGTACCGGCCTGGCCGACGAGATCGTCGCGCGAGCAGGTCGCGGGCAAGCAGTCCTGGGAATCTGCGGCGGTTACCAGATGCTGGGTAATTCCATCGTCGACGACGTCGAATCAGGATCAGGGACCACCGCGGGACTGGGTCTGCTGGACCTCGATGTCGAGTTCGCTCCGGACAAGGTGCTGGCGCAGATGACCGGTACGGCAGACGGTATCTCGGTGTCCGGGTACGAGATTCATCACGGACGCGTCGTGCGCAACGGGGACCTCCCATTGCTGGCGGACTCGAGCGGTATGCCGGAAGGCAGTGTGCGAGGGCCTGTTCGAGGGACACACTGGCACGGTCTCCTGGAAAGTGACGACTTTCGGCGCAGCCTGCTGCGTGAGCTCGCGGTTCCCGGTTTTGTTGCTGCACCCGACACCGCGGTTGCCGCGGTGCGAGAACAACAACTCGACCTTCTCGCTGATCTCGTCGAGCAGCACCTCGATCAGGATCTACTCGAGAAACTGATCAACGGTGGGGCGCCTATCGGGCTTCCCGTCATTGCCTCCGCACTCGAAGCCTGAGAGCGCTCCCGCGGGCGTCGACGTGGACGCGGTAGAATAGCCAGGCCTCACTCCCGCGACGGCTCCCTAGTAGGAGTGTGCGCGGTGACAGATCAATTCGACGGCTTGCTGACCGACTTCAGTGACGAGGTGCTGGTCGACTCGGCAATGCTCGGCGATCACGCGGCCTTCGACGTCATCGTCCGCCGATACGGCCCGCACTTGTATCGATTTGCCCGTCGACTGCTCGCGAGCGAGAGTGACGTCGACGACATCGTCCAGGAAACCTGCGTCGCTGCGTGGCGCCAACTTCCGGGGTTTCAGCGGCGCTCGAGCACCAAGACCTGGTTGTTCGCGATCTGTTCTCGCAAGATCTCGGATTTCTATCGAAAAGTCGGCTCCTGCGCCGCCGATCTGGACGAACTCCGGGAAGAAGCTGATCCCCGTTTGCGTGATCCGAGCGAAGAAGTCTGCGGCACAGCATTTCTCGACGCTCTTGAAGCCGAACTCGATCGTCTACCGCTGCGTCAGCGCGCCGCCTGGGTCTTGCGGGAAGTGGAGGGCATGACGTATCCACAGATCGCAGTTGTCCTGGAACTGAGTCCGGACGCGGTTCGTGGCCAACACACTCGGGCGAGGCGGAATCTGGGTCTCGCGCTCGACCGATGGCGATGACGACTCGGCGGTTTGCCGGGTTCTGTCACCGAACTCACTCTCCTGACGGCCCGGGTAGCTGGAAGAATGCTTCGTCGTGGATACCGCTTTCGACCCCAGAGGCTTCGACCCGAGAACCGAGGATTCGGTGCCGTCGGTAATGCCGGACGATGCGACGGCAACGGGTGCTGACGTCGCCGTCGAGGCTGCGGAAACTCGGCTGACTGCAAGCGCGGTCCGGGAGTTGCTGGCAGCGCTCGGAGGAAGTATCGGCGACGAGGACGAACTCGTGGTTTTGCTCCAGCGCGCCGTCGAAATCGCGAACGACGCCATCGACGGCGCCGACAGCATCGGCGTCACCATCGATCTTGCCGGGCAGACCTACACCGCCGTTCACACCGATTCGCGGACCCTGCGCGTCGACATCGAGCAATACGACGCCGGCGACGGACCATGTCTGCATGCGGCTCGAACCGGTGAAACCGTAGTCGTTGATTCCGAGACCAGCGCAGAACGCTGGCCGCGGTTCGCGGCGGCCGCGAAGGACGAAGGGATCAAGTCCTTTCTCGCGGCGCCGCTCTTCACGCCGGATCAGCGACTCGGTTCGTTCAACCTGTACGGACGTGCCCCAGCGGCCTTCGACAGCGTCGACGCGGAAGTCATGGAGATTCTCACGACCACAGTCTCACGCGCGATCGGAGACTTCTCCCGTTTCAAATCTGCCAAGGCCGTAGCTGACGCCCTGCAACGCGCGCTCGAGACTCGGGCGCCGATCGAACAGGCCAAAGGCATGCTGATGGCCATCCATCGGATCGACGCCGACACCGCATTTCACATGCTGCGCAGGCAGTCTCAGACCACGAACACCAAGTTGCGTGACGTGGCAGCCGAGATCGTCGAGACGTATTCCGCGCCGCCTACCGCGGTCTAGTTCGACGGAGACCGACGTACGGCCTCTAGCGCGACGACCACGCTCGCGGCGACAACCACGTGCATCAGCGCGAGCGTGACCGTGCTGGCGGCGTCGAAGTCCGCGGCGATCGTCAGGGCGATGGTGCCGAGCGCAAACACTGCACCCAAGACTTGAGCGATGCGGATGATCGGCTCCCACTTCAGTGAGATCAACATTGCGAGCGACAAACCGACCAGCAACGGCACTACCGTAAGTGTGATGACCCCGCCGGGAGCTACGCTCGCCACCTTTCCCTGATCTGTCATCTCGAACGATCCGCCCGATGCCAGGCCGATCAACCACAGGATCAGGTTGGCGACGAGGGCCATGACCGTGGCCCCGAGTACGGCGCGCGGCTTGGTGAGGTGGAGGTTGTGTGCGGTTGAAGCGATTGCAGACATGATGTTCTCCCGGCTCGATGCGATGGTCTTGTGACGTCGCTCTGGTGAATAGACCCGCCGGCCGGGAGAAACTCATCGCTGGTGGTTACCGGGGGTCGTCTGTCGGCACGGCGGTGCCGGTGACCGCGATACCGCCGTCGACCGGGATCTCGACCGCGAGAACGCTGGGTCGCCCGACGTGTCGGCCCTGGTGGATGGTGATCCGCCGCGGAGTGGCCGCGGGTTCGAGTTTGCGCAGGTAACCGCCGGTCGACGCCGCTGCGGACCCGGTCGCGGGATCCTCGACGATGTTTCCCACCGGAAACAGATTTCGAGCTTCGAAGGTGTTGTCGTCGAGGGGATGCAGGATCGTCACCGTGCCCGCCCACCCCTGCGCGTCCATCAGAGTTCGCATTGCGGATGGATCGAAGGTGAACTCGTCGAAGGCTGCCTGATCACGAAGTACGACAATCGGGTGCGTGTTGCCGGCGTACGAGAGCATTGCGGGATACCGCGCGTCGAGCGCAGACGAATCGACGCCGATGAGCCCGAGCAGTGCTGTCAGTACAGCATGATCGATCGGCGAGACCGATGGTTCGACGCTGGTGAAGGTCGCGGTGGACGTTCCGTCCTCGTCGGTCGCCGTGTCGATGGATACCGGTCCGATCGGTGTTTCGAATGTGAAGGTTCCGTCACCGTCTCGCTCGGTGAGAGCGATGGCCGTCGCAATAGTGGCATGACCGCAGAACGGTACTTCGGCGATAGGGGAGAAGTACCGGATCCGGCTGTGGCGCGGGTTGCCTCCGAGTACCGGTTCGATGAGGAACGCCGTCTCGGCATACCCGACTTCGGCTGCAACAGATTGTAATTCGGAGTCGTCGAGTCCACGCGCGTCGAGCACTACGCCGGCCGGATTACCGCCGGCCGGATCCGAACTGAACGCAGTCAGCCGGAGGATGTCGCGAGAAGTTGCCATGTCGACCATCTTTGTCCGCTGTCGTCCATCGGGGGAAGAGACATCGCGCGATTGCGGTCCGCGATCTTCGAACTGGACTGCCTCCGGAACAAACCGGCCGCACGGCGTCGTTGGTGCAGACATGAGCAATGACACAGACACCGACGACGCGTTGTTCGCACTCGTGGCCGAGGGAAAACAAGGTGTGCTGGCAACCGTAAAGCGTGACGGCCGCCCACAGTTGTCCAACATCATTTACCGCTGGGATGACGAGTCGAAGACGGCTTCCGTGTCCGTCACGGCCGATCGCGCCAAGAGTAAAAATGCGATCCGCGATCCGCGGGTTTCCCTTCACGTCAGCGCGCCCGACTTCTGGAGCTACGCCGTGATCGAAGGACTTGCCGTGGTGACACCCGTCGCGGCCGATCCTCACGATGAAGTGTCGGACGCCCTGGTCGAGCTGTACCGGGACATCAGCGGTCAGGAGCATCCCGATTGGGAGGAGTACCGCGAAGCGATGGTTGCGGAGCGTCGACAGATCCTCACGGTGCGCGCTGATCACGTCTACGGAATGACGAGGCTCCCCAAGCCGTCCGGTACCTAGAGCCGCGCCCCACTGGAGTTCGGCCCACCCCCACTCGAGCGAACGGTACATCGGTCGCCTCAGATGCGCCGAAAGCCACTTTCGCTCGGGGGAGAGGCGGTGCAGAGCGAACAATTCGGGCCCGTAGCGGCGCGTGAATGTATGAGTGGTCATACTTCTGTCGACTCCAGGGTCCTCCACAGTGTGGATCGCGTACCGTTTCCAGACATGGAATTGACTCGAGTAGCGGTGGGCAGTGGTTCGTGCACCGTTCGGATCGACGGGCCGGTCAGCAAGCATGCGGTACTCCTGCTCCCCGGCAAGGGCGACCCCGTCGACTTGTACGACGATGTGTGTGAGCGACTGCACCATTCGGATCTGCGGACCGTCGCGGTGGAATCGATCGAGAATCTCGACGAGACCTCGGCAGTGGTACTTCTGGACGAGTTGAACATCGCCTGGGTGAATCTGGTCGGTCACCGGGAGGGCGCCGATCTCGCGTGGCTGTTGGCTGCACGTCAGTTCGGCCGCTTCGCGAGTTTGATCGCGGTGGACCGTGGACATCCGTCGGCGAGCGATATTGCCGGCGTACCGCCGGTCGAGGTTCCGACCACCGTAGTCGTGGGCAGTGGAGGTCGGGCCATCGCCGACGCCAGCGGTCGTTTCGTGTACTCCGACTTCCGCGTGACGGAACTTCCGGGTGTCGACGACGTCGTCAAGTCGGCACCGGCCGAACTCGCAACCGAGATCGTGCTGCGTACCAGCCCCTGGTGAAACTCTGACCGACGAAAAGGCGGGCATTCCCATTGCGAGGAGTGCCCGCCTTTTCGGCGTCATTAGGGCTGCGGGGCTCAGATGTCCAGGCCGAGCAGCGCGTTCTCGACCACTTCGGCCAAGGCCGGGTGGATCCAGTACTGGCCGCGCGCCATGTCCTGCGCTGACAAACCGAAGCTCATCGCCTGGATGAGCGGCTGGATCACCGTCGGAGCCTGCGTACCCATGACGTGGGCGCCGAGGATGCGTCCGGTGCCGCGCTCGGCGATCACCTTGCAGATGCCCTCCTGATCCTCCATCGCCCAGCCGTACGCGACGTCGCCGTAAGCCTGCACCTTGACGGTGATGTCGAGTCCGGCGTCGCGAGCCTGCTTCTCCGTCATTCCGACGTCGGCGATCTGCGGGTCGGTGAACACGGCTGCCGGTACGAAGCGGTGATCGGTGCTGCGAAGCCCGGACGTGTCCTTCCACGCGTCCTGGAGCAGGTTGTGCTGAACAACGCGCGCTTCCTGGTTGGCGACGTGCTTGAGCTGGTACGGCGAGGAGACGTCACCGAGTGCGAAGACGCCCTCGGCGGTGGTGCGTTGGTATTCGTCGACCACGATCGAGCCCTTGTCGTCGAGTTCGACGCCGGCCTTGTCGAGACCGAGTAGGTCACCGTTCGGCTGACGACCGACCGCGACGAGGAGAACGTCACCGGAAACGACTGTGCCGTTTGCCAGTTCGACGGCGATGTTGTCGCCGTCGCCGCGTACCGACGTGAGGGGGGCGCCCAGATGGACGTCCCACTTCTGTTCGGCCAACTCGGTGAAGCGCTCGGAGATCTCGTCGTCGAGGTGCCGCAGCAGTCGCTGGCTGCGACCGATGATCGACACGCGAGAACCCAACGCGGAGAACACGTGTGCGAACTCGGTGGCGATGAATCCGGAGCCGACGATCACGAGGTGCTCGGGAAGTTCGGGCAGTCGCATGATGTCTTCGTTGGTGTAGTACTTCACACCACTCGACGCGATCTCGTCCGGGATGATCGGACGCGAACCGGCTGCGATGACCACCTGGTCAGCGGTGATCGTCTCGCCGGTTCCGGTGTCGATCGTCTTGTCGCCGGTGAACGTGGCGTGGCCGCGGTAGACGGTGGTGTTGGGACTGTCTTCGCTGCGGTACCGCTCACCACCTGCAGAAATGGGGTCGATGCGGCCGAAGACGCGCTTGACGATGTCGGACCAACGAACGCCGTCGAGCGTGGCGTCGACGCCGTACTTCTCGGCAGTGGTGACGGTGCGTGCCACCTCGGCGGCGTAGACGAACATCTTGGTCGGGATGCACCCGACATTGAGGCACGTTCCGCCGAAGGTGCCCTCTTCGAGGATTGCGATCTTCTTGCCGTCGAACCGCTCGTCGGGCAGCGAGTTTCCGGATCCGCTGCCGATGATTGCAAGGTCGTAGTGCGTCACTGCGCGATCTCCTGTGTGTTGCTTGCTGTGCTTGCCGAATTTTCTGCGGCCGGGGTGAGGTGGCCGTCGAGCCACTCCAACCACAGGTCGAGTTCGGAAAAGGCTGTGGCCAAGGGCTTCTCGGTCGAAAGGAACACGTCGTGACGGGCGCCGTCGATCGGGACGATGGTGGTGCGATCGCCGAGGCAACCGGCCCAACGTGCGATCTGCTTGACGTCGAGCACGGAATCGGCGAGGTCGACGCTCGGGTTGTACGCCTTCGCGAACTGCGACTTCTTCGAGCGCAGAATCAGCGCGGGCACTCCGATGTCGAGGCCGCGGTGAAGTTTTGCGTGACCCGCTCGGACGGCCCGCATCCAGCCGAAGGTAACGGGGCAGCCGGCCAGTGGCTTCCAGTCGAGGTTGTAATCCCAGACGCCGTTGGCCGAAACATGAAGACTGGAACCGTAAGTCGGTAGCCCAGTTCCCGGGATCACCGTCTTCGCCGATACCCGTCCGAGCGCATCGATCGCCGTAGTACCGACGTTGCGCACCACTGAGGGACCCTGAAGGTCGAACCAGGGGCTGTTGAGGACCAGCCCGCAGATTCCGGCGCCGTCGCTGCCACCGGGCTTGCGCTGCAAACGGTTCAGCCAGAGCGGAACGATCAGACCGCCGGTGGAGTGCGCCATGAGCAGCACCTCGCTGCCCTCGGTCTCGCTGCGGACGATGCGCAGCGCTTCGTTCAGTTCGGCGTCGTAGAGCGCAAGGTCGGAGACGTAATGAGCTGTGTGCCCCGGTTTGAGGGAGCGGCCGCACTTACGCAGGTCGAGTGCGAAGAAGGCGTAACCCTGCTCGGCAAAGTGCTCGGCGAGGTGCTTCTGGAAGAAGTAATCGGTGAAGCCGTGCACGTACAAAACGGCACGGCGTGTCTTCACCGCCTCCTTCTGCGGTTGGTAGCGGACCAGTGTTGCGTCCACCTCGCCTTCGCCGTCCGGATCCGTTCCGAGCGGGATCGTCAGCTGCTGATATCCGTCACCGAGGACGTCTGGAACCCAAGTAGTCACAAATCACAATCTAATCGTCGTTTCGAGTGCGCGTTGTAGAGCACAATTGGGGGTGGTGAACCGCGCGTGTACGCACGGGTAACCTATTCGGCGTAACACAGCAGGCGGATGCGCGCACGGCTAATGACAAGGAAGTCGATTCTCCAGTGTCGAATCAGAACGCGGTAGAGACGAAGACGGATGTAGTGCTCGTGGGCGCAGGCATCATGAGCGCCACGCTGGGTGCATTGCTGCGCCAGCTGCAGCCCGATTGGTCGATCTCGACCTTCGAGCGGCTCGATGCCGTCGCAGCCGAGAGCAGCGACCCCTGGAACAACGCGGGAACCGGTCACTCAGCCCTGTGTGAGCTCAATTACACACCTGAGAACTCGGACGGCACGGTCGACATCAAGAAGGCCGTCAACGTCAACGAACAGTTCCAGGTGTCACGCCAGTTCTGGGCACACGCGGTAGAGCAGGGCGTCCTGACGCAGCCCAAGGAATTCATCAACCCCATCGCGCACGTGAGCTTCGTTCACGGTGAGGCCAACGCCAAGTACCTCCGTGCTCGTTACGACGCACTTGCCGGCCACACGCTCTTCCGCGGTATGGAGTACATCGACGATCCGGCCGAGTTCAGCAAGCGTTTGCCGCTCATGGCCAAGGGACGCGACTTCTCCGATCCCATCGCCCTGAACTGGAGCCAAGACGGCACCGACGTCGATTTCGGAGCGCTCACCAAGCAGCTCATCGGCTACATCGGCAAGACCGGCGGCAAGATGTACTTCGGCCACGAGGTCACCAACCTGACCCAGAACTCGGACAAGTCCTGGACCGTCAAGGTCACCAACCGTCGTACCGGTGAAAAGCGCACCGTTCGCTCGCGCTTCGTGTTCGTCGGCGCGGGTGGCGGCGCCCTGCACCTGCTGCAGAAGTCGGGCATCAAGGAAGCCAAGGGCTTCGGTGGCTTCCCGGTCAGCGGTGCCTTCCTGCGATGCACCAACCCCGAACTCATCGACCAGCACAGCGCCAAGGTCTACGGCAAGGCTGCCGTCGGCGCCCCGCCCATGTCGGTGCCTCACCTGGACACCCGTGTCATCGGCAACAAGCCGGGTCTGCTGTTCGGTCCCTACGCTGGTTGGTCGCCGAAGTTCCTCAAGCAGGGTCGCGTCACCGACCTGCCCGGCTCGGTCAAGCCGAACAACATCCTCTCGATGCTCGGTGTCGGTGTCAGCGAGCTCGGCCTGGTCAAGTACCTGGTCAGCGAGCTTGCCAAGAACGAAGCCGGTCGCATCTGGGATCTGCGTGAGTTCGCGCCCAAGGCGCAGGCCCAGGACTGGGAACTCATCACCGCGGGCCAGCGCGTCCAGGTGATCCGCCGTGCCAAGGGCAAGGGTGGTGTCCTCGAATTCGGTACCGCTGTGGTCGCCGCTGAGGACGGTTCCATCGCCGGTCTGCTCGGTGCTTCGCCCGGTGCGTCCACGGCCGTCCCGGCGATGCTGGACGTACTCGAGCGCTGCTTCCCGACCGAGTTCCAGGGTTGGAAGGGCAAGCTCCGCGAGATGGTTCCGTCCATCGGCGTCAAGCTCACCGACAACGAAGGCCTGTTCAACCAGGTCTGGGATTGGTCCTCGAAGGTTCTCGAGCTCGATTCCGCCGGTGCTTCCGAATCGGCTCCGGTCGCGGATACCGCCGCGACTGTGTGATAGTCCAACCCATGACGGCAACAGCAGCTTTGAAGCGTTCATGGGCACTCGATCTCGACAACAAGACGTTCTACGAGTTGTTGAAGCTTCGAGTGGAGGTCTTTGTCGTCGAGCAGGCTTGCCCGTATCCCGAGTTGGACGGGCGGGACCTGCTGACGGAAACACGCCACTTCTGGCTCGAGCAGGACGGCCAGGTGGTGTGCACGCTCCGGCTGCTCGAAGAGCACGACGACGGAAACAAGAGCTTCCGAATCGGACGCCTCTGCACGTCGCGTCAGGCTCGCGGCCAGGGCCACACGACCCGCCTCCTGCAGGCCGCACTTGCCGAGGTCGGCGAAGCGCCGTGTCGGATCAACGCCCAGACCTACTTGGTCGAGATGTACGCCAAGCACGGATTCAAGGCTGACGGCGAAGAGTTCATCGAAGACGGCATCCCGCACACCCCGATGCGTCGTGGTGGGGGAGAGCCTTTCGTGGCCGTCAGCTAGTTTGTCGGAGAATTGACCCTGGTCGGCTCGTGGGAAAGCGAGCCGACTAGGGTTTTTTCGATACCGAATGTTCGCGGGGAAGTCCTGTTCGATCCAGGCGCGGTCCCGCCACTGTGAAAGATCTCTCCTCTACCGATAGACCGGGAGATCTCAGCCAGGTTGCCGCGACATTCGAGTGCAGCCAAATTCTCGGCGAGGAAACCGAGAGGTGGAGGGATATCGACGTGCGAAGTGAAGAAGATCGACCAGTGGCGGGCTTCCCGTTCAGTGCTGTGGTCGGCCAGGATCAATTGCGATTGGCGCTGATCCTGTGTGCGGTGCATCCAGGGATCGGCGGGGTCCTGGTCCGCGGTGAGAAGGGAACTGCCAAGTCGACGGTCGTGCGCGCGCTGACTGCGCTGCTGCCCGCGGTCGACGACGCCGGAACGAGACGACCGGCCCGCTTGGTCGAACTGCCCGTGGGCGCCACCGAAGACCGGGTGATCGGTTCGATCGACTTGGAGAAGGTTCTGCGTGACGGTGAGCGCGCATTCCAACCCGGACTGCTCGCCGCCGCTCACCAGGGTGTTCTGTACGTCGACGAGGTGAATCTGCTTCACGACCACCTGGTCGACGTGCTTCTCGACGCCGCGGCGATGGGCCGGGTTCACATCGAGCGTGACGGCATCTCCCATTCGCATCCGGCCAAGTTCGTACTCGTCGGCACGATGAATCCCGAAGAGGGAGAACTGCGTCCGCAACTTCTGGACCGTTTCGGTCTGGCTGTCGACGTCGCCGCTTCCCGCGACGTCGACATTCGCATGGAAGTGGTGCGTCGCCGACTCGACTACGAGCGTGACCCCGAGGCATTTGTCGCTCGGTACGTATCCGCCGATGAGGAGTTGGCGGCCGAAATCCTCACGGCGCGTGAGAAATTGGACTCGGTCGAGCTGAGCAACCGCGAGCTGCGTCGTATCGCCTCGCTTTGTGCGTCGTTCGACGTCGACGGTATGCGCGCGGACTTGGTGCTGGCGCGCACCGCGACGGCCCACGCTGCCTGGCGTGGCGACAGTGAAGTCACTGCGGAGGACGTACGAGTAGCGGCGGAACTGACGCTGCCGCATCGCCGCCGCCGCGATCCGTTCGACGAGCCCGGCTTGGATCAGCAGCAGTTGGACGATGCGCTCGAGCAGGCCGATCAGGATGCTCAGTCGCAGGTAGAGGACGACGCGCGCGACGGAGAGCCCGAACCTCCCGAGAATCCCGAAGACCGTGGCCCGGAAGATGGCGGCTCCGATGACGGCGGTCCCGGAGACGAAGGGCCGGACGACGACGGGCCTGATGACGACGGCCCGGACGACCCAGACGGACCTGGTGGGGGAGTACGCGCCACCGATCGTCCCTCGGCTCCACCGGCGGGCGAATTCAAGGCCAAGCTCCTCGAAGTTCCGGGAGTCGGTGAAGGTGCACCGGGACGACGCTCGCGGTCCATGTCGTCCCGTGGACGAGTTGTGCGGTCCACGCGGGAGCGTGGGCACGGATTGCATCTGACGAGCACGGTCTTTGCCGCAGCCGAGTCTCAAGTTGCCCGTGGTCGCACTGCTGGACGGTTGCGGCTGGCACCGGCTGACCTCCGCGGCGCGATACGTGAAGGGCGAGAAGGCAATCTGATCGTCTTCGTTGTCGACGCGTCGGGGTCGATGGCAGCACGCGACCGCCTCTCCGCGGTCACCGGTGCGGTTGTCTCGTTGCTCCGCGACGCCTATCAGCGCCGCGACAAGGTCGCCGTCATCACTGTCCGTGGTCGTGAAGCGGAGCTCGTACTGCCGCCGACATCTTCGGTGGACATCGCTGTCCGTCGCTTGCAGTCGATGCGTACCGGCGGCAAATCCCCACTCGCAGAGGGATTCCTGCGTGCTCGCGAAGTGGTTCTGCGTGAACGACTTCGTGACCCGCAGCGTCGCGCCCTCGTCGTCACACTCACCGACGGCCGGGCAACCGGCGGCAAGGACGCGCTGCACCGCGCCCGCGTCGCCGCGCATCTTCTCGCCGACGCGTCCGTCGCGTCCATCGTCGTCGACTGCGAGACCGGCCTCGTGCGTCTGGGGCTGGCGGCCGAGTTGGCGCGAGAACTACGTGGCGGATACGTCCGCCTTGCCGAATTGTCAGCGCAGCAGGTCGCGGGTGTCGTCCGCGCCGCAGCCTAGATCCCAGCTCAGGAGTTCACGATGCCCAAGGGTGTTCCCGAGACAGTTCCCGACGACGGTCTGACCACGCGTCAGCGTCGTAACGCGCCGGTACTTGCCGTGCACACCGGCCCGGGAAAGGGTAAGTCCACCGCCGCTTTCGGCATGGCGCTGCGTGCCTGGAATCAGGGGTTCGACATCGGCGTGTTCCAGTTCGTGAAGAGTGCCAAGTGGAAGGTCGGAGAGGAAGCCGCGTTCCGCGCGCTCGGAAACCTGCACGACGAAACCGGCGTCGGTGGGCCGGTGCAGTGGCACAAGATGGGCGAAGGTTGGTCATGGACACGCAAGGCCGGTAGCGAGGAAGATCATGCTGCTGCCGCTGCGGAGGGTTGGCAGGAGATCGCGAGAAGGCTTGCGAGCGAGGAACATCGATTCTATGTCCTCGACGAGTTCACCTATCCGCTCAAGTGGGGCTGGGTCGACGTCGACGAGGTCGTGCAGACACTGCGCGATCGTCCGGGCAACCAGCACGTTGTCATCACGGGACGCGACGCCCCGCAGGCGTTGATCGATGCCGCCGACCTCGTGACCGAGATGACCAAGATCAAGCACCCGATGGATGCCGGCCGAAAGGGCCAACGGGGCATCGAATGGTAAGTCCTTCCACTCCGGCCGTGGTGATCGCCGCTCCTGCCTCGGGTAGCGGAAAGACCACGGTGGCAACGGGATTGATCGGCGCGCTGCGACGGTCCGGTAGCAGCGTTGCACCCTTCAAGGTGGGGCCGGACTACATCGACCCGGGTTATCACGGACTCGCGGCAGGGCGGCCCGGACGCAACCTCGACACTGTTCTGGTGGGCCCGGATCGCATCGGACCGCTCTACCGGCATGGAACCGCTGGTTGCGACATCGCCGTGGTCGAAGGCGTCATGGGTCTGTTCGACGGGAAGATCGACGAGGCAAACTCGCAGCCGTCGGCGGAGGGATCGACGGCGCAGGTCGCGTCGATCCTCGGTTCGCCGGTAGTGCTCGTGATCGACGCCCGTGGGCACAGTCAGAGTCTGGCCGCCGTACTCCACGGCTTCGCGACCTACGACGCAGGTGTGCGCATCGGCGGCGTCATTCTCAATCGCGTCGGGAGCGCTCGTCACGAGCAGGTGTTGCGTCATGCGTGCGACAAGGTCGGCGTCGCAGTGCTCGGAGTTGTGCCACGGTTGACGGAACTCGAAGTTCCCTCCCGGCACCTCGGCCTGATTCCGGCGGCCGAGCACGGCGCCGCCGCTGTGGCCGCAGTGGACGCGATGTCCGACTTGATTGCCTCGCACGTCGATCTGGGTGCTGTTCGCGCACTGGCCGCCTCGAACGTGAGTGCAGCTGCATGGGATCCGGTTGCCGAGGTCGGCGCACACGCAGAGTCTCGGCCTGTGGTTGCCATGGCGGGTGGCCCGGCCTTCACCTTCGGCTATGCCGAGCACCGGGAGCTGTTGACTGCCGCCGGCGCGGACGTGCAGGTGTTCGACCCGTTGCGGGACGAGCTTCCTGCGGGAACTGCCGCTCTGGTCCTTCCCGGTGGCTTCCCGGAAGAACACGCGGTAGACCTTGCGGCCAATACCGTTCTGCTGCAGCAGGTTCGCGATCTGGCGGACGGCGGTGCACCGATTCATGCAGAGTGTGCGGGCCTGCTCTACCTCGCTCGCAGCTTGGACGGTCACAGCATGGCCGGTGTGGTCGGAGTGGATGCGACGTTCGGGAAACGCCTGACCCTCGGGTATCGCGAAGCAGTCGCGATCAGCGACTCCAGCCTCTTCGACGCAGGCTCCCGCGTCACCGGTCACGAGTTCCACCGAACGTCTCTCGTCTCGGCAGACGCGGACGGTTGCGGAAGTGCGTGGGGGTGGCGGCCCTGGGACGGCGGCAGTGTCCGCGAAGGGTTTGTTCGCGGTGGCGTCCACGCGTCGTATCTGCACACTCATCCGGTGGGGCAGCCCGAATCGATCGCGAAGTTCGTCGATGCCGCACGGCGATGACCTCTGTATAGGCGTGGGATTCACGACGAGTGTCACCGCGAAGGACATCGTCGCTGCGGTGAAGGCTGTGCCCGCGGCGCAAGGGAAGATCGTGGTACTCGCCACTGTGGCGGCAAAAGCTGAGTCTTCGGCTCTTCTGACAGCGGCCCATGAACTGGACGTCCCGATTGTGAGTTTCGCCTCGGACGTACTTGCGCGAGTTCAAGTTCCGTCACCATCGCCTCGCGTCGAGAACGCCGTCGGAACGGCAAGCGTCGCGGAAGCGGCTGCGATCCTCGCGTCCGGGGGCGGCCGACTTGTGCTGGCCAAGACTGCCAGGGATGGAGTGACCGTGGCCGCGGCCCGTAAAGTTCCCTCCAGCTTGACCAATTCTGACAACGAAACGGAGTGCGAGTGAGCGAGTCCACCGCAGACGAGACCAACTACCTGGTCGGCCTCAACCTGACCGATCGACGCGTGGTCGTGTTCGGTGGCGGCACTGTGGCTCAGCGCCGACTCGGACTGCTGGTCGCCTCTGGTGCCCGCGTTCACGTCATCAGCCGCGCGTTCACTCCGGCCGTCGAAGGTATGGCCACGGCCGGGCAGATCACGGTCGAAGAGCGTCCGTACGCCGACGGCGACCTCGAAGGTGCGTGGTACGCCATCGCCTCGACCGACGAGCCGGAAACCAATGCGGCGATCGTCGCCGAAGCGGAGCGTCGCCACATCTTCTGCGTGCGCGCCGACAACGCGAAGCACGGCACCGCCGTCACTCCCGCGAGCGCCGAGTACGACGGTATGAGCATCGGAATTCTGGCGGGCGGCGATCACCGTCGTTCGGCAGCAGTCCGCACCGCCGTCGTCGAAGGTCTTCAGTCGGGCGTGCTCGCCGATACGGCCGAGCCTGCCGCTGCGGGTGTTGCTCTCGTCGGTGGTGGCCCCGGTGATCCCGATCTGATCACCGTGCGCGGACGCCGTTTGCTCGCCCGCGCCGACGTCGTCGTGGCCGACCGATTGGCTCCGCCGGAGTTGCTCGCCGAACTGGGTCCGGACGTAGAGGTGATCGACGCCGCGAAGATCCCGTACGGCCGTGCCATGGCTCAGGAGGCCATCAACGCCGCGCTGATCGACAACGCGAAGGCAGGTAAGTTCGTGGTCCGCCTCAAGGGCGGGGACCCGTACGTCTTCGGACGGGGATACGAAGAACTCGAAGCGTGTGCCGCTGCCGGCGTTCCGGTGACCGTAGTGCCCGGAATCACGAGCGCGATCTCGGTCCCGTCGGCCGCAGGCATCCCGGTCACCCACCGCGGCGTCACCCACGAGTTCGTCGTCGTCAGTGGGCACGTGGCTCCGGATCATCCGGATTCGCTGGTCGACTGGTCGGCGCTGGCCAAGTTGCGCGGCACGATCGTGCTGCTCATGGCGGTCGAGCGCATCGATCAGTTCGCGAAGGCACTCGTCGACGGTGGACGCCCGGCAACCACGCCGGTCACCGTCATCCAAGAGGGCACGCTGCGCACTCAGCGTGAACTTCGGGCCGATCTGGCGACCGTTGCTCAGCGCGTCAAGGACGAGGAGATCAAGCCTCCGGCGATCATCGTGATCGGGCCGGTCGCGGGCTTTTCCGTCGACGCTGGGTAACGTGAAGTCTTGTGTCTGATTCCCCAACATCTGAAACCGCTTCGGCGAATGCCCCGGTAGCGACTCGAGTCATCGGGCTCGCCATCATCGTCCTGAGTGGTTTGCAGATGATGGTGGTGCTCGACGGCACCGTCGCGAACCTCGCGCTGGCGCCATTGCAGGCAGACCTCGGGCTGAGCGACAGTGGTCGCAATTGGGTGTTGACTTCGTACGCGCTTGCGTTCGGTGGGCTCATGCTCCTCGGTGGTCGCCTCGGTGACGCGTATGGGCGCAAGAAGATGTTCATCGCGGGAGTCTCGCTGTTCACGGTGGCGTCGTTGCTCTGTGGTCTCGCCCTGAACGAGGGCATGTTGATCGCAGCGCGGGCGCTTCAAGGTGTCGGCGCAGCCGTGGCGTCGCCCACCGCCTTCGCCCTTGTTGCCACGACTTTCGCCGCGGGTCCGGCTCGTAATCAGGCCATCGCGATTTTTGCCGCCATGACGGGCGTCGGATCGATCGCCGGTCTGATCATCGGCGGCGCATTGACCGAGGTGTCATGGCGACTGATCTTCCTCATCAACGTCCCGATCGGGATCGCGCTCGTCGGCATGGCGTTCCGCGCCCTTCGCGAGACGAATCAGACGCGTCTGGCTTTGGATGTCCCCGGCGCGATCCTCGCGACTCTCGGGTGCACCGGTGTTGTTTTTGCTCTCACCGAAGGCCCGGAAATGGGATGGGGGAGTATCGCCGTCATCGGGGCATTGGCGGCCGGATTGGTCGCCCTCGCCGCCTTCCTCTTCGTCGAGCGAACTGCGGACAACCCGCTCTTGCCCTTCTCGTTGTTCGCCGATCGCAACCGTGTCGCGACGTTCCTCGCCATCTTCTTCGTTGGTGGCGCGATGTTCAGCATGACGGCCTTCGTCGCGCTGTTCGTGCAGGACATCATGCAGTATTCGCCGTTGCGTGCCGGTATCGCGTTCATTCCGTTCGCGTTCGGATTGGGCGCCGCCGCGTCGGTTGCTTCCAAGCTCGCCGTGAAGGTTCAACCCCGTTGGCTGGTCCTCACCGGCGTCGTGATCATGATCGTCGGACTCCTCTACGGATCTACTCTCGATTCCGATTCCACCTACCTGGCCAACTTGTTCGTGCCCGTGATCGGGATCGGATTCGGTATCGGCCTCGCGATGGTGCCCTTGCCACTGTGCGCGATCGCCGGTGTCCCGGAGACCGAGATCGGCCCGCTGACGGCCATCGCTCAGGTTGCCCAGACGCTCGGTGGGCCACTGGCGCTGTCGGTGATCGGTGCAATGGCGACGTCCAAGACGCTCTCGCTCGGCGGCACTTCGGGCAAGGCAGCGGACATGAATCCGGCGCAATTGATCGCACTCGGAGAGGGATACACCTTCGCACTTGTGGGCTGCGCGGTCTGCGCCGTGTTCGCCGGTATCGCGGCGCTGTGCATCAGGTTCACACCTTCTCAGGTAGCCCAGGCACAGGCTGCGGAGAAGGCAGCTCAGGGAATCGCCTGATCAGTCCTGTTTTTCCGCTTCGCTAGCCGATACGATCGTTGCAGGACGTGCCGAGAGTCTCGACGGATCGGGGTGCCGTGATGCGGATCGCGGACATATTGCGAAACAAGGGCAACAGCATCGTCACGATCGACGCCCACACGACGGTCAACGGGTTGCTGTGCGATCTTGCCCGCCACAACATCGGAGCCATGGTGGTGGTCGACGACGACGCGGTGGTCGGCATCATCTCTGAACGCGATGTCGTTCGACGCCTGCACGAGCGTGGCCCGGACCTTCTCGGGATCCAGGTTTGCGAGGTCATGACCGCTCTGATGTACACGTGCGTTCCGGCAGACGCGGTGGACAGCATTGCCGCGATCATGACCGAGCGTCGAATCCGGCATCTGCCGGTGATCGAGGACGGCAACCTCCTCGGCATCGTCAGTATCGGTGACGTGGTGAAGAGCCGCATCGACGAGCTCAAGAGCGAACGCGATCAGCTCGAGTCGTACATCGATCAGGGCTGATCGATAGTCCATCGCACGGTGACTACTCTCGTGTGATGGCTGCAATCGAGGAATCCACAGCAGACACGGTCACCATCGTGGCCGGCCTGGAGAGTACTTTCGCGGACGAACTCGGCGCTCTGACGGTGCCGTGGCAAGGTGCTGCCGCCCCTGACCCGCAGTTGCTCGTGGTGAACGAGCAGCTGGCTGCGTCGTTGAGATTGGACGTAGCAGCGCTGCGAAGTGTGGACGGGATCGGCGTCCTGTCCGGCTCGACGGTGCCGGTCGGGGCCACACCGGTGGCGATGGCGTATGCGGGTCATCAGTTCGGTGGGTACGCACCAATTCTCGGGGACGGTCGGGCTTTGTTACTCGGCGAACTCGTCAGCAGTGACGGGCAGCGAGTGGACTTGCATCTGAAGGGCTCCGGGCGCACGCCGTTCTCTCGGGGCGGCGACGGGTATGCGGTCGTAGGGCCGATGCTGCGCGAATATCTCGTCAGCGAGGCGATGAATGCCCTCGGTGTCCCCACTACGCGCGCGCTGTCGGTGGTGGCGACGGGCCGAGACGTTCGCCGCAACGGCGCAGAACCCGGTGCCGTGCTTGCACGGATCGCGTCGAGTCACCTACGCGTTGGGACCTTCGAGTTCGCGGCCCGGCAGGGCGAGGTATTGCACCCGCTCACCGATTACGCGATTGCCCGGCACTACCCGGAGCTGACCGAACTTCCGTCGACGGGTACACACAATCGCTACCTGAGGTTCCTCGAGGCGGTCGTCGAGGCGCAGGCGTCATTGGTGGCGAGGTGGATGCTCATCGGTTTCGTGCACGGGGTCATGAACACCGACAACACGACAATTTCGGGGGAGACCATCGATTACGGTCCGTGCGCCTTCCTCGACGCGTTCGATCCGGCGGCAGTGTTCAGCTCGATCGACCACGGGGGCCGCTATGCGTTCGGCAATCAGCCCGCTGTACTGAAGTGGAACCTGGCGCGCTTGGCAGAAACACTGTTGCCACTGATCGATTCCACACCCGACGAAGCAATTTCCGCGGCGTCAGCAGTTCTCGAGACCTTCGACGAGCGCTACGAGGGTCACTACGCGGCCGGTCTCGCGGCAAAGCTGGGTCTGGCCCAGCCGTTTGTCGATCGGGCGCTCGTCGACGATCTGCTGACGTTGTTGGCGGAACACGGTGCTGATTGGACGGGCAGTTTCCGCGCTCTCGCCGACGAATTGCGCGGAAATTCGGTGCCTCTCGACAACCTCGTGCCACGGGAGCACATCGCGCCCTGGTTGCAGCGGTGGCAGGGAGCCCTGACCGAAAACGGACACGGGGCCGCGGAGACCGCGAGCGCGATGGATCGCGTCAACCCGCTGTACATTCCGCGTAATCATCGGCTCGACGCTGCCCTGCGCGCCGCGACCGACGGCGACCTCGCTCCATTCGAGAAGCTGCTGGAGGTTGTCACGCATCCATTCGACCGACGCGACGAGTGGGCTGACTACACCGAGGCGGCTCCGCAGTCTTTCAGCGAAACATTCCAAACCTTCTGTGGCACTTGACAGACGAAGCCATCAATCCGTCAGGATGATCAATTCACGCTCCGACGCGATTTCGACGCGCAAGCCCGCCTTCGACGCCACCCGCGCAACACCCTTGATATCGGTCGGTTCGGCACGCGAGACCACCAGCGCACGGGCGAGCAGACCTTTGTGGTGCTTGTTGAAGTGACTGACGACAGTGCGGGTGCCGTCCGGCTTCTCGGTGAGGACCGTTGCGATCAGTGCGTCCGGAACCGGTCCGAGGTCTTGGTAGGTGCCGGACCGTAGATCGATGACAAGGCCGTCGGCTTCGGCCGCCAAGGCCTTCGGCAACTCCGGCTTCCACAGTGAGCGGAGCGTGCCCATCCCGGGCAGCTTGGACCCGCCGGAAAGGCGGTAGGCGGGGATCAGATCTCCCGCACGGACTGCACCGAACAGAGCGGAGCCGATCGCGATCCGATCGAGAGCCTTGGCCTTCTGGGCACGGGTGAACGACTTGGCGTCGAGGGCGTCGAAGAGCACCCCGGTGTAGCGCTGCAGCGCGGGCCGCGTCGCGGACACCCACAGCTTGGCGTTGCGTTCCACTTCGTCTGCTTGCGTCGGACCGAGCCCGAGCGCTTCGCACGACGCCTCGACGTCAGCGGCCAGATCGACCAGCGTCTGAACCAGCAATTCGCGCGTTTCGGTCAACTGTGGCATCGACAGTTCGGCCAGATCGAGGGGCGCATCCTTGCCGCCGTCGGACTTGGTTTCTGAGGGAGGCAGCAGTACAAGCACGCTGTAACCGTACCGAGGCCCGCTCGGCCGACTGCGGCGACTATCCTTACACCTCGTGATTACCCGTCTGTCCCACCTGTTCCTGCGTACCCTGCGTGACGATCCCTCGGACGCCGAAGTTGCCAGCCACAAACTGCTGGTTCGTGCCGGCTACGTGCGTCGTATCGCTCCAGGCGTCTACTCGTGGTTGCCGCTGGGATTGCGGGTGCTGCGCGAGGTTGAGCGTGTTGTCCGCGAAGAAATGAATGCCATTGGCGGACAGGAAATCCTGCTGCCTGCGCTGCTCCCGCGCGATCCCTACGAAGCGTCGAACCGCTGGACCGAGTACGGCCCCAACCTGTTCCGCCTCAAGGACCGCAAGGGCAACGACTACATGCTCGGCCCGACCCACGAGGAGCTCTTTGCTCTGACGGTCAAGGGTGAGTACAACTCCTACAAGGACTTCCCGGTCACCCTGTACCAGGTGCAGACCAAGTACCGCGACGAAGAGCGTCCGCGTGCCGGCATTCTGCGTGGCCGCGAGTTCTTGATGAAGGATTCCTACTCCTTCGACCTGACCGACGAAGGCCTGACGGAGTCGTACCAGGCGCATCGCGGCGCCTACGAGAAGATCTTCACGCGTCTGGGCGTCAAGTACGTCATCGTCTCGGCCACCTCCGGTGCGATGGGCGGCAGCGCGTCCGAGGAGTTCCTTGCCGAGAGCGAGATCGGCGAAGACACCTACGTCCGCTGCCTCGAATCCGGCTACGCCGCCAACGTCGAGGCCGTCAAGACTGTTGTTCCCGATTCGATTCCGTTCGACGGGCTGCCCGAAGCCAAGGTTTACGACACCGCGAACACACCCACCATCGACACCCTGGTGGACTGGGCGAACGGCGCTGATCTCGGCCGTACCGTCACCGCCGCCGACACACTCAAGAACATCATGGTCAAGACCCGCCTGCCCGGCGGCGAGTGGGAACTGCTCGGTATCGGCATCCCCGGCGACCGTGAGGTCGACGAAAAGCGCCTCGAAGCTTCGCTCGAGCCGGCCGAGTTCGTGATGATCACCGAGACCGACTTCAAGAACAACCCGTTCCTGGCCAAGGGTTACATCGGCCCGAAGGCTCTGCAGGCCAACGGCGTTCGCTACCTTGTCGACCCGCGCGTCGTCGACGGCACCAGCTGGATCACCGGCGCCGACGAAGACGGCAAGCACGTGGTCGGCCTCGTTGCCGGTCGCGACTTCACCCCCGACGGAACCATCGAAGCCGCCGAGGTTCGTGACGGCGACGCCTCTCCCGATGGAGCCGGCACGCTGGTCTCGGCTCGCGGTATCGAGATCGGGCACGTCTTCCAGCTCGGCCGCAAGTACACCGACGTCTTCACCGTCGACGTCCTCGCCGAGAACGGCAAGCCCGTCCGCCCGACCATGGGTTCGTACGGCGTCGGCGTCTCGCGTCTGGTGGCCGTCATTGCCGAGCAGCATCACGACGAAAAGGGCCTGCGCTGGCCTGCCGAGGTTTCACCGGCCGACGTCTACCTCGTCATTGCCAACAAGGACGAGACCGCGCGCGAAGGCGCCGAAGGCCTCGCCGCGCAACTCGACCGTGCCGGACTCGAAGTAATCCTCGACGACCGCAAGGCATCGCCGGGCGTGAAGTTCAAGGACTCCGAGCTGATCGGCGTTCCGCTGATCGTTGTCGTCGGACGCGGTTGGGCCGACGGCAAGGTCGAAATTCGCGACCGCTTCACTGGCGAGAGCCGTGAGATCGACGCCGACTCGGCGATCGAGGAGATCATCAGCGCAGTTCGCGGCTGATTCGACTAGTCGTCTGGGCCGCCGCAGCCACCTTCAGAGGTGTCTGCGGCGGCCCTTCTTTTCTGCCACAATCGTGGCTATGGAACGCGAACCGGATTGGGCAGAAGTCGACGGTTACCTTGTCTCCACGTTGGTAGGTGAAGATCCGGTTCTCGACGCGGCACTCGCCGCCAACTCCGAGGCCGGTCTCCCGCCCATCGACGTGGCGCCGAACCAGGGCAAGCTCCTCAATCTTCTGGCGCGAATGTGCTTGGCGCGCAATGTTCTCGAGATCGGAACGCTCGGCGGATACAGCACGATCTGGCTCGCTCGCGCGGTCGGCCCCTCGGGCCAGGTCATCACGCTGGAATTCGATCCCACCCACGCGGATGTCGCTCGGGCGAATATCGAGCGCGCCGAACTGGCTGACCGTGTCGACATCCGCGTCGGGGCCGCGCTCGACAGCCTCCCGTCGATCGCGAAGGAAGAGTTGGGACCTTTCGACTTGGTCTTCATCGACGCCGACAAGGAGAACAACACCGAGTACGTGCGGTGGGCGTTGGCCCTTTCGCATCCCGGAACCGTCATCATCGTGGACAACGTGGTGCGTGGGGGACATGTGTCCAACCCGGATATCGACGACGAGCGCGTCAAAGCGAGTCGAGCGGTGTTGGAGATGATCGCGGCCGAGCCGAAACTCGACGGCACCGCCATTCAAACCGTGGGTTCGAAGGGATGGGACGGGTTTGCCGTTGCAGTAGTGAACGAGTGAGCGCAGACTCGAAGCGGTGAGGATGCTGGGGGCAGCAAAGGCGGCATGGCGATGGGTGCGCAGTGCTCCCGGTACCTACGTCTGGTTGCTGGCCCTGCTGTTCACCACACTGTTCCTGCGGCATCTGCCTGACAACGTCGAGGAGCGTTTTCTCGGCAAGCGCTCGACCAATCTGCATCACCTGGCCGAAGACCCGCTACGAGTCCTGTTCTCGAGTGCCTTCTGGCTCGAAGGTGGCGGTTGGTTGGGATACCTGGTTCTCTTCACCATCTTTCATGCGACGGCTGAGCGTTGGCTCGGGACGTGGCGGTGGCTGTGTGTTGTCGTCGTCGCCCACGTCGGAGCCACGTACATCAGCGAAGGTGTTCTGTACGAAGGTATTCGGCACGGATACGTGGCGGAGTCGGCGGTCAACACTCTCGACGTGGGTGTGAGTTACGGTCTGGCCGGCATCATGGGGATTCTGGTATACCGAATCGTCGACCCGTGGCGATACGTCTATCTCGCGGGCTTGCTGCTCTTCTACGGTGTACCTCTGATTTTCGCCACCAATTTCACCGCCATCGGCCACATGTCTGCGTTGTTGCTCGGGTTGGCGTGCTACCCGATCACGCGCGCTCGGGCCGGCACGTGGAATCCGATGGACCTGTGGCATTCGCGAAGAATCGCAGGTCTTCCATGAATCGCACCGCGGAAAGTTACCCGCTGGTAGTTTAGCGTCATCGACGAAAGGTAATGACGTGTCTGGCACCGATGGATTGCTCTTCAACCCCCATACTTACGACCCCGCTCAGTTCGATCCGGAGACCCGCCGTTTGCTGCGAGCCACCATCGAATGGTTCGAGAGCCGCGGCAAGAAGCAACTGCTTCAGGACGACCTCGACGCCGTGTGGGTCTCCGACTTTCTCGAGTTCGTCGGCAAGGAGAAGTTGTTCGCGACGTTCCAGACTCCGGCGGCATTCGCCGACGGTGACGAGAATCGTCGTTGGGACGGTGCCCGCAACGCAGCTCTGAGCGAGATCTTCGGTTTCTACGGGCTGGCGTACTGGTACGCATGGCAGGTCACGATCCTCGGACTCGGACCGATCTGGATGAGTGACAACGACGCTGCGAAGAAGCGTGCAGCGCAGGAACTTGCCGACGGTGGTGTCATGGCGTTCGGGCTGTCCGAGCGCGACCACGGCGCCGACGTGTACTCCACCGACATGCTCCTCACTCCCACCGACGGCGACGTCGCCTTCCGCGCGAGCGGCGAGAAGTACTACATCGGAAACGGCAACGTGGCCGGAATGGTGTCTGTGTTCGGGCGTCGTACCGACGTCGAGGGCCCCGAAGGCTACGTGTTCTTCGTCGCCGACAGTGCACATCCGAACTATCAGCTCGTGGACAACGTCCTGCGCGGGCAGATGTATGTCAGCAATTTCCGCCTCGACGATTACCCGGTGCGCGAGGAAGACATTCTGCACACCGGCGTCGCCGCATTCGAGGCCGCGCTCAACACGGTCAACGTCGGAAAGTTCAACCTCTGCACCGGCTCCATCGGCATCACCGAGCATGCGTTCTTCGAGGCAATCACCCACGCGCAGAATCGAATTCTGTACGGCAATCCCGTCACGGACTTCGCCCACGTTCGCGCCGCCTTCGTCGACGCGTACTCACGTCTGATCGCGATGAAGCAGTTCAGTGCGCGGGCGGTCGACTACTTCCGCAGCGCCAGCCTCGAGGACCGTCGCTACCTGCTGTTCAATCCCATGACCAAGGCCAAGGTCACCTCCGAAGGTGAGAAGGTGGTCGGGTTGCTGCACGATGTGATCGCAGCCAAGGGATACGAGAAGTCCACGTACTTCCGCGAGGCAGCGCAGATGATCGGCACGCTGCCCAAGCTCGAGGGCACCGTCCACGTCAACGTCGGCCTGATTCTCAAGTTCTTGCCGAACTATCTGTTCAACTCGGCGCAGTTCCCGGAGATCGTCACGCGCGACGACGCCGCCGACGACGAGTTCTTCTGGAACCAGGGGCCTACCCGCGGCGCTGCGAAGATTCAGTTCCACGAGTGGAAGCCCGTCTACGAGAAGCACTCTTCGATTCCGAACGTCGCTCGTTTTTACGAGCAGGCGATCGCGCTCACCGAATTGCTCACTGCTGCAGCGCCGGACGCGCAGCAGCAGAAGGATCTCGATTTCATGCTCAACGTCGGGCACCTGTTCTCTCTCGTCGTCTACGGTCATCTGATTCTCGAACAGGCCGAGATCAGCGGGCTCGACGCCGACGTTGTCGATCAGATCTTCGACTTCCAGATTCGTGACTTCTCGGGATACGCGATCGCACTGTACGGAAAGCCGTCGTCGACACCCGAGCAGCAGAAGTGGGCCCTGGCCGCGGTGCGGAAGCCTGTTGTCGACAGTGAACGCTTCGACCGGGTGTGGCAGCAGGTCAAGGCGTACGACGGTGCATACGAGATGCGCGCATGACCGCGCCGGTGACGCGCGAGCAGTTGATGGCCGTCGTGGAGGGATCCCCGAAAGCCGTCGGCGCGCATGACCGCTCGACCTGGGTG
The DNA here is from genome assembly GCF_054589475.1 of Rhodococcus sp. no. 34. Classification (NCBI taxonomy): domain Bacteria; kingdom Bacillati; phylum Actinomycetota; class Actinomycetes; order Mycobacteriales; family Nocardiaceae; genus Rhodococcus; species Rhodococcus sp. no. 34. Next base: position 669,994 of record NZ_BAAILK010000046.1, on the reverse strand, counting down.
GCCCTGTTTGCCGGCGACGGACAGGTCAATGACCCTGTAGGTTCACGTCCGCACAACGGTCAGGCGGCGATCGAGAGTTTCTACGATACGTTCATCGCCCCCAATTCGATCACCTTCCATGTCGAGCGCGACATCGTGTGCGGCCGGACGGTGTGGCGCGATCTGAGCCTCGCTACCGAGATGTCGACCGGAGTCGTTCTCGACGTTCCGATGCACTTGCGCTACGACTTGGTGGGAGAGCCCGATTCCTTGCGGATCGGAACCCTCTATGCGCATTGGGAATTGGCGACGATGTTGAGCCAGCTCGCTACTGCTGGTGTGGCGGGGGTGAAGGCGGCCGCGAAGTTGACGCCGCAGTTGATCTCGAACCAGGGGATCGGCGGGGCGCTCGGGTTCTCGCGCGGCATCTTCGGCGTCGGAGACAAAGGCAAGAAGGCAGCGTCGCGGTTCCTCGATGCGGCCGCTGTCGGCCGAACGCCGCCGGTACCCGTCGAGCTTCCGGCGGGGACGCAGGTGTCCAACGCTGATGTCAACGCTCTGCTCACCGGCGTGACGAAGAGCAAGATGCTGGTTGCCGGTCGCACCGTGACGGCGAGCGTAATCGTGTGCGGGGAACCGGCCATCGCATTGTTCGGCTTCGAGGCGAGCGGTCATCGACTCAATCGGGTGCGTTTCTTCACCGAGAGCTGACATAGAGCCCTCCACATGCAGGTCAGGCTCGGCGCGCCACTCCGGCGCGCCGAGCCTTCGCTTTTCTGAGAATTGTCAGATCGCCCCGAGATCGGCAGACAACCAGTGCTGCGGATTCATGTAGATCGCTACCTGTTCGCCCAACTGCGATCGCGCGAATTCGAGATACCCGTCGACCTTGTCCGGGGCCAGGTAACGCCGCGAGACTTCGACCAGCATCTCGTCGGTGCCCGGAACGATCTTGTCGACGGATCCGCTGACGCTGACGTAACGGATTGTCGGATCAAGCCTTTCGGCCATCAACGAGAAATGCCCGGCCGACTCGATGAGTCGTGCCTTTCGCGAATCCTTGCCCGTGAGGATCCATGGTTTGCCACCGGGTGAGTACAGGTACCAGATCGGGACGGTCAACGGACCGCGCTCGGTGCCGTCCGCCACGGACAGCGCCCCGATGTGGGGTTCGGCCAGGAACTGTTCACGCTCATTTTCGGAGAGTGCCATTCCTCGAGATTACCGCGACGTTTGACATGGCGTTGTGACTCCGTACACAATCGATGTGCTCATTATGAACAGGCGTTCGCAATGCGAACACGTTTCGATCCGAACTACTGGATCCCAACCGGTCGCGAACGCCCACAAGCAGTGAATGTCGAGGATCCGATGACCGCACCGCATACGCAGTCGAGTTCAATCACCGGTTCGCCTGGGGCGCGTGCCGCAATGTGGGTAGCACCGTTGTGTTGGATCGCTGTGCTTCTGGACGGATTCGACCTGGTCGTACTCGGCGCGGTCATTCCTTCGCTTCTCGACTACGACGCGTGGGGTTTGAGTACCGGCATGATCACGATGATCTCGACCTTCGGGCTCATCGGCATGACCATCGGCGCCCTCGTCATCGGCACTCTCACCGACGTCATCGGTCGACGCCGCGCGCTGCTGTACGCCGTTGCCGCATTCTCGATTCTGACTCTGTTGTGCGCAATTGCGCCCAATCCGTTCATCTTCGGGCTGCTGCGCTTCCTTGCCGGTGTGGGGCTGGGTGGCGCCCTACCGACGGCATTGGCTCTGGTCAACGAATTCTCGAAGAAACAAGGCGGTGGATCTGCGTCGACCATGCTGATGACCGGCTACCACGTCGGCGCCGTTGCCACCGCAGCGCTGGCGCTCGTCGTGATCGAACCTTTCGGTTGGCGAGCGATGTTCGTTGTCGGCGCACTTCCTGCCGTCGCCCTGATTCCACTCATGTTGCGGTATCTGCCGGAATCCCCGTCGTACCTTCTCGCTCACGGAAAGCGTGCCGAAGCCGAGGAAATCGCTGCCCGTTACGGAGTCGAACTCGAGATTGCGCCCACGTCCGAAGTTGAGCGCGCCGAAGCCGCCAATCCCGTTCGCGCACTGTTCTCTTCGAAGTTCCTGCGCAACAGCATCGCCATCTGGATCACCAGTTTCATGGGCTTGCTGCTCGTCTACGGATTGAACACGTGGCTTCCGACGATCATGCGTGAGGCCGGTTACAACCTCGGGGCGTCGTTGACGTTCCTTCTGATCCTCAATGCCGGCGCCGTCGTCGGGCTGTTGATCGCCGGGGGCGTCGCGAACAAGATCGGCCCGCGGACTGCAGCCATCGTGTGGTTCGCCGGAGCTGCACTGTTCCTGGCGCTTCTGAGTGTGAAGGTGTCGTTCGGAATCTACGTGATGGTCTTCCTCGCCGGATGCTTCGTATTCAGTGCGCAGGTATTGGTCTACGCCTTCACCAGTGCCAATCACCCGCCTCAGATTCGCGCGACCGCGCTCGGATGGTCGGCAGGTGTCGGCCGGGTCGGTGCGATCTGTGGCCCGATCCTGGGCGGAGTCCTCCTGGGTGCGGGTTACGCCGTGCCGTGGGGCTTCTACGCTTTCGCGCTCGTCGGACTGCTCGGTGCAATTTCGATCTCCTGCACACGGGTGCGCATCTGAAATACCAGTTTCGCTGGTTGGCGTGCTACTGCTATCGTAAAACATGAGTATAAAGAGTAGCGCTATCGTCGCGCCGCAGGAACCGCTACCGATGCCATCGTCTCGATCCGGTTTGTGGTGGGGCTTGCTCGGTGTGCTGGCGTTCTCGTTCACCGTTCCGCTCACGAGGGTCGCCGTCGCGGATCTCGACCCCCTGTTCGTCGGTGCGGGCCGCGCTGTCGTTGCCGGGGCCCTTGCGATTGTGATGCTGTCGGTTACTCGCGCGACGCTTCCGACGCTTCGGCAGTGGTTTCGCATCGCACTCGTGACTGTTGGTGCGGTACTGGGGTTTTCACTGTTCACCACGTTTGCGTTGCAGACATCGCCGGCGAGTCACGCGGCAGTCGTGATCGGGCTACTTCCCGCTGCGACCGCGGTATTTGCGGTCGTCCGAGGAAAAGAGCGTCCCAGTAAGGGATTCTGGTGGGCAAGCGCCGCCGGCGCGGTATCGGTCGTAGGGTTCGTGGCGATTGCAAACGGCGGACTCGGCTCGTTTCATCTCGCTGATCTTCTTCTGTTCGCCGCGGTTGTGTGTGCAGCGCTGGCATATTCGGAAGGTGCGTTGCTGGCCCGCGAGATCGGGTCGTGGCAGACGATTGCCTGGGCATTGATTCTCGGACTGCCGGTCACGATTGCGTTGACGGTGGCGTCCATGGCCCAGGCTCCGGTCTCTGCCGATGTGAATTCGTGGCTTTCGTTTGCCTACCTGGGATGCGTGAGTATGTTTCTCGGGTTCTTTCCTTGGTACCGGGGTCTGGCGATCGGTCCCATTTCCACTGTGAGCCAAACACAGTTGGTTCAACCGGTGCTCAGCATTGCCTGGTCGGCGCTGATACTCGGTGAGACGTTGTCACCCTCGATCGTGGCCGGCGGTGTCGTCGTCATCGGGTGTGCCTGGCTTGCCCTGAAGGCTCGAGTGGCAGCGCCGCGTGCTGTGCCGGCACGCGACGCGACCACTGCTACTGATGAATCAGAAAAGCGGGCCGCCACCGAAGGCACTGCGGTGTGACGCCGGTTGTTTCCCGTTGGCGTCGGTGATTCCGTACTCGACGGCCGTCTCGGCGGTGATCAGTGTGTGACCGCTGCGCGCGTTCACTTCTGGATCGTTGGCCAATGCAGTGATGACTTGGCCGACGAATTCCGGGGTTTCGGCCTCGGCCAGTGAGAAGCCTTCGAAGCTCTCGATCCCACTCGCCTCCATGCGTTCGTTGCGGATCAACCCGAGCCAGAAGGAAAGTGCGGTGACGCCGGTCCCCTTCAATTCGACAGCCATGTCCGCGGCCATCTTGTCCAAACCTGCCTTCGACATCCCGTACAGGACAGAGTGCAGGTACCCGCGGGTGCCGAACGACGAGATGTTGCCGATCACTCCACTGCCCCGGGGAACCATCAACTTCGCCGCTTCCACTGAAGCAACGTAGTGGGCGCGCAGTCCGATTCCGATCAGCGAATCCCAATCGTCGATCGGCCTCTTCCAGAACGGATCGGCGAAGCCGGCATAGCCCGCCGGGTTGGCCCAGACGTTGTTGACCAGAAGATCGAGGCGGCCTGACTGTTCCTCGGCGATGCGTGCAAACAGGTCGACGATCTGTTGATCGTCGGCGTGATCGCACTGCACGGCAATGCCGTGACCACCGCGCTCGGTGATCTCGGCTGCGGTGCGATCGAGTGGGCCGTCGTCGCCGACGGTTCCTCGGGCCGTCACGTACACCGTCCACCCGTCGCTTCCCAGAGCGAGGGCAATGCCCTTGCCGACGCTCCGGCTGGCACCGGTTACGAGCGCAACTTTTCCGTTCGTCGTCATCGCGGCCCACCCAACGAACCCTCGGCGATGTCAGCGTCCGGGGACAGGGGAGTGGTGATCGACCACGTCTCCGTGAAATGGCATTGACTCATTTTCCACACACCGTCCTCGATTACGTACTTGTCGTCGTATTCCCCGGTCATCAACTTCTCGGTGCGTCCGACGGTGTCGACCTGGCGGAACTGCAGGGTCCATCGACCTACCGCGGAAGTCTCCGAGGTCAGTGCAATATCGGGATGCAATCCGTGATGCATGTCGAGGACCGCGTACCGGCCGTCGACCTTGCGAAGAGCGATCTTCTCGAAGATGTCCGCCATAGGCCCCGCGTCGTCGAAGGCGCCGAGGCGGCCGTAGTCGATCGACGCTCCGGAACGGATGAAGCTGTTGCGGAACTGAACTGGATCCTTGGCGTCACATGCTCGCCAGTAGCCGTGCTTGAGCTTCTTGATTTCCTCGATCTGTTCGAGCGCGTCGAGGCGTTGTGCGAGATCCAACGTCGGTCCTTTTCGTCTGGGTTTCCCGGAGACATGTCGGATCGACTGTAGGGTGTCCTCAGTCACATGTGTGTAGTTTTTCCCAGTGACCGGTCAGGAATCGGTGTCGGTTTCGCTCGAGGATTCGTCGCCGGTGAGCGTGATCGCAGTCGAGTCGCTGAAGACGCTGCCCCAGAGCTCGCCGAGGGCTGGATCTTCTTCGGCGTGTTCGGGCGCCATCATTGCGAGCAGATTGTTGATCAGCATCCCGTTCGCGATGAACAAACGCGCTTGCTCGGGTGTGCAACCGGTGCGCTCGCGCAGCAAGGTGTAGATGCCGGACATGGCGTTCCGGGAGACGGCGGCGACATCATCGGTGCTGGTGGCGAAGCCGTGCAACATGACAAGCAGTAGATCTCGGTCTAGAACCAGCTCGCCGTAGGCGGATCCGAGTTCGGCCCAGAACTGCGGATTGCTCGGATCGATCGTGACCGTATCCAATTTGTCGTTGAAGGTGCGGACGATTTCGTCGAGCGCGCGCGTGAACACTGCGTGGAACAAATCTGCCTTGGTTCCGAACATGCGCACGACGTAGGGCTGCGAGACACCGGCTTCCTTGGCGACGGCGTCCGTACTGGTCCCCGAGTATCCACCCTTTGCGAATGCTCGCGTTGCCGCGGCAAGGACCAACGCGCGACGTTCCGGTGCGCTCATCCTGCGGGTACGTGGTTCAGCTGCACCGATCGACATGTTGACACGTTATCACCGGATAGCTTAGTTTCGACTTAAGTAATCATTCGATGCCTTAAGGCACCTTCACTCGAGGAATCACGATGACCGTTTTGACGAAGTCCGGATCGGACGCCGCATCCGGGTCGGAAAGCAGTGGAGGACGTAAGGTTCCGATCGCGATAGCGATGGTTGCTGCCTCTCTGCCCATGTTCATGGCCACCCTCGACAACCTCGTGATGACGAGCGCGCTGCCGGTGATCGAGAAAGAGTTGAATGCGTCCGTCGGGCAACTTCAGTGGTTCATGAATGCGTACACGCTCTGCTTTGCGACGCTGATGCTTTCGGCGACGACGCTCGGCGATCGGTGGGGGCGCCGCAAGATGTTCGTATTCGGGATCGGGCTGTTCACGGCGGCGTCGATTGCTTCGGCGTTGTCGACGACACCAAGCCTGCTCATCGCGGCCCGAGCCTTTCAGGGCGCCGGCGCTGCCGCGATCATGCCGCTCTCACTCACTCTCCTCGTGGCAGCGGTACCGGAAGCCAAGCGTGCCATGGCAATCGGCGTGTGGGGTGGCGTCTCCGGCCTGGGGATCGCGATGGGGCCCGTGGTCGGTGGAGCGGTAGTCGACGGGTTCTCGTGGCAGGGCATTTTCTGGATCAACGTGCCGGTCGCGATCGTCGCTGTTCCTCTCGCGATGTACGCGCTGCGTGAATCGACCGGTCGCACACAACCTCTCGACCTTCCCGGTGTCGCACTCGCCGGACTCGGTGTGTTCCTGGCGGTGTGGGGGATCGTTCACGGCAACGACGACGGCTGGGGATCGCTTGGAGTAGTTGCGTCGTTGGTCGGTTCCGCAGTCGCGTTGGCACTGTTCGTTTTTCGCGAGATGAAGACCTCGCATCCGGTCATGCCCCTACGTCTGTTCCGCTCACGCAGCTTCTCGATGGCGAACGTCATCGGCTTGACCTTCTCGATCGGAATCTTCGGGGCGGTGTTCCTGCTCTCGCAGTACCTCCAGATCGTGATGGGCTACAGCCCGTTCCAAGCAGGCCTGCGGACGCTTCCGTGGACGGCAGCGCCGATGATCTTCGCGCCTCTCGCCGGTTTTCTGGCGCCGAAGGTCGGGCTCCGTTCGCTTCTGCTGACCGGTCTGTTGCTCCAGGCCGGAGCATTGTTCTGGTTGGCAGCGTTGATCGGTCCCGACGTGACGTACGGGTCGCTGGTTCCGGCTCTACTGATGGCGGGCATCGGCATGGGCCTGACCTTCGCGCCGAGCTCGACGGCGGTACTCGTCGACATGGACGAGCCTGATCACGGAACGGCCAGTTCGACCAACTCGACGCTTCGTGAGATCGGTGTTGCACTGGGAATCGCGGTTCTCACTGCAGTCTTCCTTGCCGCCGGCGGTGCCCTCACGCCACTCGGGTACGGAGATGCGCTGACACCTGCACTGCGCGTCGGCGGTTGCTTCGTGTTGGTGGCCGTGGTCGCGGCGTGGTTCGTGCCCTCGCATCGCAAAAGCTGAGCACTGCTGTGCGCCTTTATTAACCGCCGGCGGTTAATAAAGGCGCACAGCAGTTACGAAGTCGGGTCCCCCGGGAACGCTGAGGTGGCCGGAGCGGTTCCCAGCGCGGACCGCCATCCGGCGCCGCGGATTGCCGCATCGGTCAGGCCGTCGATTCCGAACGTGCGGAGTTGGTCGGTATCGACCTGTTCGACGAATGCCCGGTAGGTCACGGCGGTGTCGGATTCGATCTGTGCTGCCAGCTGTGCCGCGGAAACGGCGTCCGTCACCGGAAACGGGACTTCGTAGGCTGCCGCGGCTGTCGGCGGGGTCACGCCCGCGTCGGTCGACAGGGCAACCAGCGCATCACGTCGTGCGCGGTGCGCTGCTGTGTGCGTGGCAACCTCGTTGACACGGGCAGGATTCGAAAACGCGGCAACCACTCCGTAAGCGAAGATCGCGGCATTCTCTGATTCGATTGCGGTCAGCAAGGCAGAACTCTCGGATCGACGGGTGTGCGAAGTGATCACGGAAGCAACACCGCAACCTGAGTCGAGCACGACGCGCTGATCGAACCGAGCAGGCCCGCGCGATAGCCGGACATCGTCCGAGCGAGATCCGCGGCACTGCGCGCCGAATCGGCCAGCGAGGTACTCAAGGTTTCGACGCCCGTAGGAGCGTTTGCGACCGAGGTCGACGGGGGCGCTGTGGTCGCAGAGGCGCCGCTGCCCGCTGCTCGCGCAATCTCGGCGTCGAGTTCGAGTGCATGCGCTGTGCGTTCGGCGCTGATCGTGGTCAGTGATGCCGACTTGTCCGGCGCGAGAGCGATGGCGGCGGTTGCGGCTGCCGCGTCGGAGCGGGCTCGATCGGCTTGGGCCGTCAGCTGGTCGACTTCTGCAGCCGCCTCCGCTGTGCCGTTGTCGGTGCAGGCGGACAACGAGAAGGCCGCAGCGCCCAACGCTGCTGCGGTTCCCGTCATCTTGAGCGCACTCCGCCGGGAGAGTGGGGTAGTAGTCATGGGCGTCAGCACCAGTCCATCGTGCCAGGTGGTCGGCCGATCGTTCGAATCCGCGTGACGTGTTCAAGTGTGACGTGCGTCGGGCACTCTGGTCACGGAGACGCGCAATGAGCGGTACTCTTGGATGCTTGCAGCATGTGGCACCTGGTGTCTTTTCATGCTCGCAGCCGCCCACGTCGACAGTCGACACAAGTCGGACAATCGACGACAACTGAAATGAGGAGTTCGCGAGATGCCGGTGCCATCCAGGGAGAGGGTGATCGAGCTGATCTCCGAACTCGTGCACGCCCAGGGTTACGACGTCGAAGACGTTGTCGTGACCAGTGCGGGCAAGCACAGCGCGGTGCGCATCATGGTCGACAGCGATGCCGGGATCGAGCTCGATGCCGCCGCGGAGATCAGCAGACTCGTTTCGGAACTTTTCGACACCCTCGAGGAAATCGGTGAAACGCCGTACACCCTCGAGGTGACCTCTCCGGGAATCGATCGCCCACTGACGCTCGATCGTCACTGGCGTCGGGCTCGCGGACGTAAAGCGCGAATCGATCTGGCCGGCGAGACCGTGGTGGGCCGTATCGGAACGTTGAACGGCGATTCCGTGGCAGTTGTCATCGGTGGCCGTGGCGGACTGACCGTGCGCGAGATTGCACTGGGCGACGTTCAGAAGGCTGTAGTTCAGGTGGAGTTCTCGAAGCCCAGTGAGGCGGAGTTGGAACTCGCGGGCGGCATCCCGGAGGGGCGCGCAGTTCCCTCCGATGCGGTTGACCTCACCGAGGACTCGGGCGTGGACAGTGTCGAAGACGACGAAGCAGAATTAGAAGACGTAGGAAACGAAGAAGGGTTCGACAAGTGAATATCGACATTGCAGCGTTGCGAGCGATCGAAGCCGAAAAAGGTGTCTCGATCGAAACTGTGATCGCCACGATCCAGACCGCGCTGCTGACGGCGTACCGCCACACCGAGGGGCACAAGCAGAACGCTCGGATCGATGTCAACATCAAGACCGGTTCGGTGCGAGTGATGGCGCACGACACCGATGCCGACGGCAACATGATCGGTGAGGAGTGGGACGACACTCCCGAGGGATTCGGACGCATCGCGGCCACCACCGCACGCCAGGTCATCCTGCAGCGTCTGCGCGACGCCGAGCACGAGCGCAGTTTCGGTGAGTTCTCGACCCACGAGGGTGAAATCGTCGGCGGTGTCATTCAGCGTGACACGCGTGCGAATTCCCGCGGAATGGTCGTCGTCCGAATCGGCAGCGAATCCAATGGCGCCGAAGGATTGTTGCCGCCTGCAGAACAGGTTCCCGGCGAGAACTACGAGCACGGTGAGCGCATCAAGTGCTACGTCGTCGGGGTTGCTCGCGGAGCCCGCGGCCCACAGATCACCCTCTCGCGGACCCACCCGAACCTGGTTCGCAAGTTGTTCGCACTCGAGGTTCCAGAGATTGCGGACGGCAGCGTCGAGATCATCAACGTCGCGCGCGAAGCGGGGCATCGTTCCAAGATCGCCGTTGCCTCACGTGTGCAGGGGCTCAACGCAAAGGGTGCATGCATCGGCCCGATGGGTCAGCGCGTCCGCAACGTCATGAGCGAACTCGCGGGGGAGAAGATCGACATCATCGACTTCGACGAAGATCCCGCGACGTTTGTGGGCAACGCACTTTCCCCGTCGAAAGTGGTCTCCGTCACTGTCGTCGATCGCGAGGCTCGTGCGGCCCGTGTCATCGTGCCCGATTTCCAGCTTTCGTTGGCCATCGGAAAAGAGGGTCAAAATGCCCGCCTGGCTGCGCGGTTGACGGGTTGGCGTATCGACATTCGTAGCGATGCGGCACCCGTTGGCGACGCGTCCGACCGGCCCGCCACGTCCAACGGATAACGGTGGAATGCAGTGATCGAGACGGTTCGGCGGTAGAGTGGACAATGGTTCGACGTGAGTCCTCGGATTCTGCGCGCGTGAAACCCGGTTCGCCGGTCAGAACGTGTGTGGGATGCAGGGAACAAGGGTCGGCTGTCGATCTGTTGAGGGTCGTGGTTGGTGAGCAGGGGCCGGAGGGTTCCCCGCTCGTCCCCGACGTATCGCGAAGACTCCCCGGTCGAGGTGCATGGCTGCACCTGGATCCGAGTTGTCTGAGCCTGGCAGAGCGGCGCCGAGCATTCAGCAGAGCACTGCGAGTGTCCGGAAATCTGGACACGTCCGCTGTCGACCAGCTGGTCGACGCAGTTCACACAAAAGCAGTACCTCTCGAGAAGAACAGGCACAAGCACTCATGAGCACACCGTGAAGCACCAACGATGAACGTCCATCGGCGATAACCCGAGGTCGTGCGGGACCCACATCTGTGGGATGCCTCCTGCTCGACCTCATCAGTGAGGAGAGCAGTGGCAGGCAAGGCCCGCGTGCACGAGTTGGCTAAAGAACTCGGTGTCACCAGCAAGGAACTACTCGCAACGCTCAAGGAGCAAGGCGAGTTCGTGAAGTCTGCGTCATCCACAGTGGAGGCGCCCGTCGCCCGTCGTCTGCGGGAGTCATTCCCGTCGGCAGGCGGAGCAGAAACCAAGTCCGAGACCGGCGCAGCCGCTCCGGCGGCTCGCCCCGCGGCAAAGCCCGGCGCACCGTCGCCGTCGGCTGCAAAGCCTGGCGCACCGCGTCCCGGCCCCAAGCCGGCCGCACCCGCACCGGCTGCTCCCGCAGCTCCGGCCCCGGCAGCCCCCGCGGCTCCCGCAGCCGCTGCTCCGGCAGCACCGTCAGCGCCGGTCCCCACCCCGACGTTCAACGCTCCGAAACCAGCACAGCCGGCACGTCCGGCTCCGGCTGCTCCCGCAGCGTCGGCACCGGCAGCCCCCGCGGCTCCGGCCGCACCGTCCACCGGCGCAAAGCCCGGCGGACCGCGTCCGGGACCGAAGGCACCTCGCGTCGGTAACAACCCGTACTCCTCGGCACCCGCCGAGCGTCCGGCACCTCGTCCGGCTCCCGGCGCACCGCGTCCGGGCGCAGGTCAGGGCGGTTCTCGTCCGGCTCCGGGTCAGGGCGGTCCCCGTCCGGCTCCCGGTCAGGGTGGACCTCGTCCGGCTCCCGGTCAGGGCGGTCCCCGTCCGGCTCCCGGCCAGGGTGGACCCCGTCCGCCTGCAGGTCAGGGCGGACCCCGTCCCAGCCCCGGCTCCATGCCTCCTCGCCCGAACCCGGGTGCAATGCCTGCTCGTTCCGCTCGTCCCGCGCCCGGTGGCGGCGGACGTCCGGGTCGTCCCGGTGGCGCTCCCGGTGGTCGCCCGGGTGGCGGCGGCGGTGGATACCGCGGTGGCGGCGCTCCCGGCGCCGGTGCCGGTGCAGGTGCTCCCGGTGGAGCAGCTCCGGCCGGTGGATTCCGCGGTCGTCCCGGCGGCGGTGGCCGTCCCGGTCAGCGCGGCGCAGCGGCAGGTGCATTCGGTCGTCCCGGCGGAGCAGTTCGCCGTGGACGTAAGTCGAAGCGGGCGAAGCGCGCCGAGTACGAAAGCATGCAGGCTCCCGCAGTCGGCGGCGTCAGGCTGCCACGCGGCAACGGCGAGACCATCCGTCTTGCTCGCGGCGCATCTCTGTCGGACTTCGCGGACAAGATCGACGCGAACCCCGCAGCACTCGTGCAGGCGTTGTTCAACCTCGGTGAGATGGTCACGGCAACTCAGTCGGTCAACGACGAGACGCTGGAGCTGCTCGGCGGCGAAATGAACTACGTCGTGCAGGTCGTCAGCCCGGAGGACGAGGATCGCGAGCTGCTCGACAGCTTCGACCTCACCTACGGCGAGGACGCCGGCGGAGAAGAGGACCTCGAGTCCCGTCCGCCTGTGGTCACCGTCATGGGCCACGTCGACCACGGTAAGACCCGTCTGCTCGACGTGATCCGTAAGGCGAATGTCCGTGAGGGCGAAGCCGGCGGCATCACGCAGCACATCGGTGCCTACCAGGTGCTGACCGAGCTCGAGGGCAACGAGCGTCTCGTGACGTTCATCGACACCCCGGGTCACGAGGCCTTCACGGCCATGCGTGCTCGTGGTGCCAAGGCCACCGACCTCGCGATCCTTGTTGTCGCAGCCGACGACGGCGTCATGCCGCAGACGGTGGAAGCGATCAACCACGCCCAGGCGGCCGACGTGCCGATCGTGGTCGCGGTGAACAAGATCGACAAGGAAGGCGCGAACCCGGACAAGATCCGGCAGCAGCTCACCGAGTACGGACTGGTGGCCGAGGAATACGGCGGAGACACCATGTTCGTCGACATCTCGGCGAAGCAGGGTCTCAACATCGACGCACTGCTCGAAGCAGTGCTGTTGACGGCCGACGCTTCCCTGGATCTGCGCGCCAACCCGGACATGGACGCTCAGGGTGTTGCCATCGAGGCGCACCTCGACCGTGGCCGCGGCCCCGTCGCTACCGTGCTCATTCAGCGCGGAACGCTGCGGGTCGGCGACTCGATCGTTGCCGGTGATGCTTACGGCCGCGTCCGCCGCATGGTGGACGAGCACGGTCAGGACGTCCACGAGGCACTGCCTTCACGTCCGGTCCAGGTCATCGGCTTCACGTCGGTCCCCGGTGCAGGCGACAACCTGCTCGTGGTCGACGAGGACCGTATCGCTCGTCAGATCGCGGACCGTCGCAACGCACGTAAGCGCAACGCGCTTGCAGCGAAGAGTCGTAAGCGCATCAGCCTCGACGATCTCGATGCAGCTCTGAAGGAACATTCACAGCTGAACTTGATCCTCAAGGGTGACAACTCGGGAACCGTGGAGGCCCTCGAAGAGGCTCTCCTCGGAATTCCGATCGACGACGAGGTGCAGTTGCGCGTCATCGACCGCGGTGTCGGTGGCATCACGGAGACCAACGTCAACCTGGCTGCTGCGTCCAATGCGATCATCATCGGCTTCAACGTCCGCGCCGAAGGCAAGGCAACGGAGCTGGCGAACCGCGAGGGCGTCGACATTCGCTACTACTCGGTGATCTACCAGGCCATCGACGAGGTCGAGAAGGCACTCAAGGGTCTGCTCAAGCCGGTGTACGAAGAGGTCGAGCTGGGCAAGGCAGAGATCCGCGCCATGTTCCGTTCGTCCAAGATCGGCAACATTGCCGGTTGCTTGGTCACGTCGGGCAGCATCCGTCGCAACGCCAAGGCACGTCTCATCCGCGACAGCAAGGTCATCGCCGAGACGGTTACCATCTCCTCGCTCAAGCGGGAGAAGGAAGACGCTACCGAGGTTCGCGAAGGCTATGAATGTGGTTTGACCGTCACCTATTCCGATATCAAGATCGGTGACGTTCTCGAGTGCTACGAGCTTCGCGAGAAGCCGCGCGACTGATTATGTCGACACGGGCGTTGGGGCGGACGCACGTGAGTACTAGCTGACATGGACTCTCTCGGACTTGAACATACAAGTCCGAGAGAGTCCATTCGGCTCTGTCTAGGGGGAAAATGTTTGTAGGGGCACTGGAGTTCGACATCCTTTTCGGCGATGTCCACTCACTCAAGGAAAAGCGTTCGATGCTGTCGCCGATCCTGACGGAACTCCGTCGATTCGGTGTGAGTGCAGCGGAGGCGGGGGAGCAGGGACGCCTGCGTCGTGCGCTCGTGGGCGTCGGTGTGGTCAGTTCGTCCGTCGATCACCTGCACGACGTTCTCGATCATTGTGAGCGGGCGGTCGCCGAGCGTCCGGAGATTCAGTTGCTGGCTGTGCGAAGGCGAATCTTCGGCCCGGAAGACTGAGCGTCATCGGGCGGTGTCGCTGAGCCACTCTTCCAGACGGCGTACCGAATCGAGTTCGTCGGCAAGGGATTCGGTGGCTTCGGGACCAACTGTGGCGGTGTCTGTGCTCACGCTCGACACATGCGACAACTGGGGAGATCGACGACGGCCCTGGCGGCGGTGGCTCGTGGTCGAAGACCTCTACCGATGGTGATTTGGTTGCCGGGTAGCCGATGGACGAGACTGTTGTCGGTAATAATTCTTGTTAACCAGAACTTTGATCGATCGAGTCACCTCGATTCGAGTGGCCAGGTAGAGGAGACTGACAGTCATGGTAGATCCAGCCCGGGCACGCAAGTTGGCAAAGCGTATCGGAACCATCGTCGCGACGGCGATCGATCACGAGATCAAGGATCCGCGACTCGCATTCGTGACCATCACGGACACCAAGGTCACCAACGATCTGCACGACGCGACGGTGTACTACACAGTCATGGGCGAGAAGGTCGATTCCGCACCCGATGTGGAAGCCGCCGCCGCAGGTCTCGAGAAGGCCAAGGGTGTTCTGCGCTCGAAGGTCGGTGCCGGAACCGGAGTTCGCTTCACACCGACTCTGACGTTTGTCGCCGATACCGTTCCCGACACCGCGCGTCATATGGAAGAACTGCTGGCCCGTGCCAAAGCCGCCGACGACGAGGTCGCCAAGGCGCGTGAGAATGCACAGCCGGCCGGAGATGCAGATCCGTACAAGGAGCCGCGAGTGGCTTCGGACGAAGACGAAGCGTCGCCAGATGTTCGTGAAGCCGACTGACGCGCACCGAGAATGACGATCACCGCACTTTCGGACGTCGACCCCTGCGAGGCGAAGTTCGCTCAGGTGGCCGAGGTTCTCGAAGCAGCACATTCGGTGACAATCCTCTGCCATGTGCAACCGGATGCAGACACGATCGGCAGCGGACTTGCACTCGGTCTCGTTCTCGAGCGTCGGGGAGTTTCGGTGCAGGTCGCGTTCAGTCGGCCGTCGGCGCTGCCCGAGTCGATGCGCGATTTCCCCGGTCTCCACTTGCTCGTGGCGCCCACTGATGTTCGGGAAAGTGTCGATGTACTGGTGACGGTGGATGTCGGCAGCGAGGGCCGCCTCGGTGAGTTGGCGAGTCGCCTCGCCGGCGCGAATCGCACGATCGTCCTTGATCACCATCGCTCCAATTCCGAGTTCGGAAGCATCAACGTCGTCGACGAAACCGCGGCCTCGACTACGGCACTCATCGCACGATTCTTCGATGCGTGGGGAGTCTCGATCGATCGCGATATCGCGCACTGTCTCTATGCCGGACTGGTCACCGACACCGGCTCCTTCCGGTGGGGCGGTCCGCTTCCGCACGTGCTCGCGGCGCGTTTGCTGGCGACCGGCATCGACGGCGACGCGATTGCGCGAAAGCTGCTCGACACCCATCCGTTCGGGTGGTTGCCGATGCTGGGCGCGGTACTCGGGTCCGCGGTGCTGGTTCCGGAAGCCGCGGACGGCCGTGGGCTGGTGTACGCGGTGATCCGACGCAGTGACATCGGCGATCTTCGCTCCGAGGAGATCGAGAGCGTCGTCGATATCGTGCGAACCACTTCGGAAGCCGAAGTTGCCGCGGTACTCAAGGAGTCGGTTTCCGGAAGTTGGTCGATCTCGTTGCGTGCAAAGTCGGCGATCGACGTGTCGGCGGTCGCTGAAAGTCTTGGTGGCGGCGGACATCGGCTGTCGGCCGGATACACGTCGACCAGTTCCAGCGACGAGATTGTTGCCGCGCTCGTCGCGGCACTCGGCTGAATCCGCGGCATTGAGCGAATCTGACGCCACCACGGCGGGATCTTCGGCAGCTGAATTCGAAGTCACTGGGCGACGAATCTTTTCCCTGGCGTTTCCGGCACTCGGGGTGCTGGCAGCCGAACCCCTCTATCTGTTGTTCGACATCGCCGTGGTCGGCCGACTCGGGGCACTCCCGCTGGCCGGGTTGGCAGTCGGTGGTCTGATCCTGTCGTTGGTGAGTACGCAGCTGACCTTCTTGTCGTACGGCACCACGGCGCGGGCCGCACGGCTTCACGGGGCGGGCCGCGAGCGCGACGCGGTGGGTGAGGGTGTTCAGGCGACCTGGCTGGCGGCCGCGATCGGCTTGGCCTTGGTCGTGATCGTGCAGGTGATCGCCGGCCCGCTGACTTCGGCGGTGGCCGGGACTCCCGACATCGCCGCGGCTGCGGAAAGTTGGCTCCGGATAGCGGTGTTGGGTGTTCCACTCATCCTGGTGGCCCTGGCCGGCAACGGCTGGATGCGCGGGGTTCAGAACACGGTGCGACCGCTGCGGTTCGTCCTTGTCGGCCTGGGTATTTCGGCGGTGTTGTGTCCGATTCTGGTGCATGGCTTGCTCGGTGCTCCGCGTCTGGAACTCGAAGGATCAGCTGTTGCGAATCTGGTGGGCCAGAGTGTTTCGGGTGTGCTGTTCGCCTGGGCGCTCTTTCGTGAACCGGTTTCGGCTCGACCACATTTTGCGATCATGCGGGCGCAGATGCTGATGGGCCGTGACCTGATTCTGCGCAGCCTCGCATTCCAAGCGTGTTTCGTTTCCGCGGCTGCTGTGGCGTCGAGGTTCGGTGCGGCTGTAGTCGGTGCACACCAAGTCGTCCTCCAACTGTGGAACCTGGTTTCGCTCCTTCTCGATTCCTTGGCGATCGCAGCTCAGACGCTGATCGGAGCGGCGCTCGGCGGTGGATTCGCAGCCGCGGCGAAAAGGATGACCTGGCGGATCACCGCATGGTCGACGGTATTTGCCGTGGTGCTCGCGATCTTCTTCGCAGCCGGCCACTCCGTGATCCCCGGACTCTTCACGTCCGACGCCGAGGTGCTCGGTCAGATGTCGATCGCATGGTGGTTCTTCGTCGCGATCATGCCGGTGGCGGGAATCGTCTTCGCACTCGACGGTGTTCTACTCGGCGCCGGGGACGTGGTGTTTCTGCGCAACGCGACCATGCTGTGCGCAGTTCTCGGGTTTCTGCCCGCGATCTGGCTCTCTCTCGCCTACGACTGGGGGCTCGCCGGAATTTGGGCAGGGCTTACCGTGTTCGTAGTACTTCGGATGGTCGCGGTGTCGTGGCGAGCGTTTTCCGGCAAGTGGGCAGTGACAGGTCCGGCGACGGCGAAGCGCGGAAGTTCAACTGAGGAAGCAGAGGGATCGTGGCAGCAAAGCTGATGGCGGTGAGCGACATTCATGTCGGTCACAACGGCAACAAGCCGATGACGGAGGAACTGTTCCCGGATTCGCCTGACGACTGGCTCATTCTCGCCGGAGATGTTTCCGAGAAAACTGACGACATTCGGTGGGCGTTGAAGCTCCTTCGCAGCCGATTCGCAAAGGTCATCTGGATTCCGGGCAACCACGAACTGTGGACGACCGCCAAGGATCCGGTTCAGATTCACGGAGCGCCGCGCTACGAGTACCTGGTCAACGTGTGCCGCGAACTCGACGTCATCACACCTGAGGACCCGTTCCCGGTGTGGGAGGGAGACGAGGGACCGGTCACGGTCGTCCCGATGTTTCTTCTCTACGACTACTCCTTCCTGCCGGAAGGTGCGCGAGACAAGGAACACGGGCTCGAGATCGCGCGTGACAAGAACGTCGTCGCCACCGACGAGTTCCTACTCTCACCGCAGCCGTATGCGACGCGCGACGCATGGTGCCGGGCGAGGATCGAGTACACCCAGGCGCGGTTGGATGCGCTTCCCGAAGGCACAAGAACCGTTCTCGTGAACCATTTCCCGATGGTCCGGCAGCCGACGGACGTACTCATGTATCCGGAGTTCGCACTGTGGTGCGGAACCACCGCTACCGCCGACTGGCACGTGAAGTACAACGCGGTGTGCTCGGTGTACGGGCACCTGCACATCCCTCGAACCACGTACTACGACGGCGTCCGCTTCGAGGAAGTCTCACTCGGATACCCGCGCGAGTGGCGTCGGCGTGGACTGCCGGAGAAGTTGTTGCGTCAGATTCTTCCCGTTCCGGAGTACCCGCCGGGAACGCTCAACAAGTGGGGTGGCCACTTCAAGGTCACGCCGGAGCAGGAAGCCGAAGTCGAGCGCATGCGCGCCGGACGCTGAGAGGTATCGCTACGTGATCGAACAGATTCTTCCCGGTGGAGTTGCGACGGCCGAGGCCTTCGTGGATCCGCCCGGTCTGGTTCCGCACCCCAGTGAGGAGGCGTTGATCGGCCGCGCGGTCGAGAAGCGTCGTCGCGAGTTCGTGACTACCCGGCACCTTGCGCGTCAGGCGATGGGCAAGCTCGGTGTTCCGTCTGCCGCTGTCATGCGCGGCGAGCGTGGTGCCCCACTCTGGCCGCAGGGAGTGGTCGGGAGCCTCGCCCATTGCGACGGCTACCGCGGCGCTGTCCTGGCGTACTCCATGCAGGTCCGCTCACTCGGTATCGACGCCGAGCCGCACGGCCCGCTGCCGGACGGGGTATTGCCCGCGGTCAGCATCGAGGCGGAACGAACGTGGTTGGACACTCAGGAAACCGGCGGTCCGGTGCACTGGGATCGAGTGCTCTTCTGCGCGAAGGAAGCCACGTACAAGGCGTGGTTTCCGCTCACCGGGCGCTGGTTGGGTTTCGAGGACGCCCACATCACGTTTGAGGCGGAGTCGGAAACGTCCGGCACTTTCAACTCGCGTCTGCTGGTCCCCGGTGAGGCGACGTCCGGTCCGCCGCTCACCTCTTTCGACGGCAGGTGGTTGGTGTCGGACGGACTCATCCTGACGGCAATTTCGGTGCAGTGAGCGCGACTGGCAGAATCGGCACACGTGTCAGCTCGTGAAAAGCCTTCCTCCGGTCTTGTCGGCGCCGGAATTCTGATTGTCGACAAAGAGGCGGGTATCACCAGCCACGACGTGGTCGCTCGGTGCCGCAAGTTGTTGAACACCCGCAAAGTGGGACATGCCGGGACGCTGGATCCCATGGCGACCGGCGTCCTTGTTCTCGGTGTGGAGCGTGCGACCAAGTTGCTCGGACTCCTGGCGCTGACCACCAAGGCGTATTCGGCGACCATTCGCCTCGGTGCAGCGACGGACACGGACGACGCCGAGGGTGGGGTCCTGACTTCCACAGACGCATCGCAAGTGACGGACGCGGAGATCGCGGCGATCGTGGCCACGCTGACCGGAGACATCAAGCAGATCCCGGCGAGCGTGAGTGCTATCAAGGTCGACGGTCAGCGCGCACACGCGCTGGTGCGAGCCGGAGAAACCGTCGAACTCGCGCCTCGCCCGGTAACGGTGTCGACTTTCGAGGTTCTGGCGCGGCGAGATGTCCCGGGAGGATTCGTCGATCTGGACGTCGACGTGGAGTGCTCGTCCGGTACGTACATCCGCTCGCTCGCCCGCGACCTCGGTCGTGAATTGGGCGTCGGCGGTCATTTGACGGCACTGCGCCGCACCCGCGTCGGGCCGTTCACTCTCGAACATGCGCGCACGCTCGAAGATCTGGCGCATCAGCCGGGTGTGAGCCTCGACATCGATCAGGCCGCGCAGACGGCTTTTCCGCATCGGCAGATCACGGCGGAGGAAGCCGAGGCGATCAGCCAGGGGCGCTGGCTCGAGCCGATCGGGATGAAGGGGATCTGTGCGGCGATCGATCCCACCGGTCACACGATTGCGCTCCTGCAGGAGAAGGGTCGACGCGCCAGTTCGGTGATGGTCGTGCGACCGGCGACGCTTCGCGGGTGATCGTCCGCGAGCGTGTCGACGGCGACCTCGACGGTTGCGTCGATGCGCTGGCACAGGTCCACGAGTGCGACGGATATCCGAACACGTGGCCGGAACACCCGCGCCGCTGGCTCAGTTCGCCCACGGTGGTGAAGGCGTGGGTCGGTGAGAGTGACGGTCGTGTTGTCGGTCATGTGGCCGTCGACAGCGAGGTCGCAGGTGCGCCCACAACCGCGGGATCGATAGCCGTGTCGCGATTGTTCGTTCATCCTGGCTCACGTGGAAACGGCCTCAGCGATGCGCTACTCGATGCCGTGACGGATTTCGCAGCCGAGAGTCGGTTGGAACTGGTGCTCGCCGTCGTCGACGACGCTCTGCCGGCGATCGCACTGTACGAGCGTCGAGGGTGGGTGTACGTCGACGAGAGGCTCGCCGACTGGACCCGGACCGACGGCGTCCGGCCCGTGGAACGCCGATACCGACTGCCGCTTTGACTACCTCGGCTAGACGAGCCAAATTGCTTGAGCGACTGGACTTCCCAAGTCGATGGTGTTGGGGCTGTCGCCGAGTCGAACGGACACTGTCCCGGCGAAATCGCGGCGCTCCTCGACGGTGATCTCGACATCGAGACTGACGCCGACGGAATCGAAGTACCGGAGCATTTCGGGATCGGAATCGGAGATCCGGGCAACGCGGCCCCGCTCACCGTTGGCGAAGTCGCTGAGCTGGCGGGCCGGGGGAGTCGGCACCGAACCGTCGGTGGCGGGAATGGGATCACCGTGCGGGTCACGTTCGGGGAAGCCCAGTTTGGCGTCCATCCGCGAGATCATCAGATCGGAAACGGCGTGTTCGAGGACTTCGGCCTCGTCGTGGACTTCGTCCCAGCCGTATCCGAGTTCCTGAACCAGATAGGTCTCGATCAACCGGTGGCGCCGGACCATGGAGACGGCGGCGGCGCGGCCGCTGTCGGTCAGGGCGATGGATCCGTAGCGGGCGTGATCGACCAGGCCCTGGTCCGAGAGTTTGCGGATCGCCTCGGACACCGTCGAGGCCGAGACGCTCATTTTCTCGGACAGGAGCTTGGTGGAAACCCGTTCGTGGGACCACTCCTGAATCGTCCAGATGACCTTGAGGTAGTCCTGAGCCACCGACGAGAGCGCGAGCGTGTCGATTGCCGCGTCGTGCGCCGAAGTGTTGTCGCTGTCCGACGCCGATGATGCTTCCGAGGTTCCGGTCTTGTGAGCTGCCACAACGCTTAGCTTAGGCTACGAAATCCGGAACTTCCGTACGTGAGCGGCAGCACAGCGGTGATTCGCTGGGCGGGTCCGAACGTGACCCGCCGCTAGTGGACCCGTAGGCTGCCAATCGTGCTGAGATGGCGTGGTCTCGACGAAGTTCCGGCCGATTGGGGTCGTTGTGTGCTCACTATCGGTGTGTTCGACGGTGTGCATCGTGGGCATGCCCAATTGATAGCGAGAGCGGTTACCGCTGCCCGCAAACGTGGTGTTCCGAGCGTGTTGATGACGTTCGACCCGCATCCCATGGAGGTTGTGCGGCCGGGTAGTCATCCAGCCCAGTTGACGACGCTGCAACGGCGTGCGGAATTGGCTCAGGATCTGGGCATCGACGTGTTCTGCGTGATGCCGTTCACCGCTGATTTCATGAAGCTGACGCCGGAGCGCTACGTCCACGAGATTCTCGTCGAACGTCTACATGTCGCCGAGGTCGTGGTGGGGGACAACTTCACCTTCGGCAAGAAGGCGCTCGGCAATGTCGATCTTCTTCGTGAAATGGGCGCTCGCTTCGGCTTTGCCGTCGACGGCGTCCAGCTGCTCGCCGAGCATGCCGTGACGTTCTCGTCGACCTACATCCGCTCGTGCGTCGACGCAGGCGACATGGAAGCGGCTACCGAAGCTCTGGGCCGTCCACATCGTGTCGAAGGTGTGGTCGTCCACGGTGACAAGCGTGGACGCGAGTTGGGGTTCCCGACGGCCAACGTTGCACCGCCGATGTTTTCGGCGATTCCGGCCGACGGCGTGTACGCGGCGTGGTTCACGGTGCTCGGTGCCGGCGAGGAACTCGGAACCGTCGTTCCCGGTCGCCGATACCAAGCCGCGGTGTCTGTGGGTACCAATCCGACCTTCTCCGGCCGGACCCGAACCGTCGAGGCATACGTTCTCGACACCGAAGCAGACCTGTACGGACAACACGTCGCGGTCGACCTGGTTTCGCGGATTCGCGGTATGGAGAAGTTCGACTCGATCGAGTCGCTCATCACGGCAATGAACCGAGATGTCGAACGCGCACGCCGGATTCTGAGTGAGGATGCAGAACGCAGCGTCGGTTGAGTTCCTCCTGTGTCAGTGGCGGCCGCCACATTCGCTCCAGGTGGGCGAGAGCGCCTCATTGCTGCTGGTAGGATCTTCTCTCGGTGCGTGCTGCGGTTTGCGGTGGCCGCGCCCGATCTAGTTCCTTTCACGCAAACGTCATCACAGGAGTGAATCAAGTGGCATTGACCACGGAAGAAAAGAAGGCCGTTCTCGGCGAGTACGGCTTGCACGAGACCGACACGGGATCGCCTGAAGCTCAGGTGGCAATGCTCACCAAGCGCATCACCGATCTCACCGAGCACCTCAAGACCCACAAGCATGACCACCACTCGCGTCGTGGACTGCTCTTGATGGTCGGTCGCCGTCGTCGTCTGCTGAAGTACGTGGCAAAGACCGACGTCGCTCGCTACCGCACGCTCATCGAGCGTCTCGGCCTGCGTCGCTAGATCTTTCTCACGACGCTGATCGAAAGCAACACGGCATGCTTCGGTTTGCCGAACACTCCGTCAGCCGGCGAAGCCACGCATATACTGGGCTTCGCTGGCTTTCGGCGTTAGCTGCCGCAAGGCAGTTTCCGCTGTCGGCGCTATGCACAGTTGTCCAGGCGCAGTTGTCTAGGCGCAGTTGTGCAGTGCGCAGCCAGCACACCGTATGCACCAGAGAACGTGGTGTCGGTTGTCGGTAGTGGTTCTCCGGACCGGGCAAGTGCCCGAAAGCTCCGGCGGACTTCGATCGACGGCCGCCCGAACGTCGTGACGTCCCGAAGCAGAAATCGCTCGCATCGCAAGGAGCGTCTGCAATTCAAGAGGGGGACGTCCCTCGGTGCGCAGTTTCCACCAGGAGGGTGGAAACGCCCGCGCGGGTACGGCGAAGACGAGAGGGAAGTGAAGAGAAAAGAATGACAGAGAATTCCGTAGTAGAGGTCGACGAAGGCGTGTTCGAATCCACCGCCGTGATCGACAACGGGTCCTTCGGTACCCGCACCATCCGTTTCGAGACCGGACGCCTTGCTCAGCAGGCCGCCGGCGCCGTCGTTGCTTACCTGGACGACGAGACCATGCTGCTGTCCGCCACGAGCGCCAGCAAGCACCCCAAGGAGCACTTCGACTTCTTCCCCCTGACGGTGGACGTCGAAGAGCGTATGTACGCAGCGGGCCGCATCCCCGGTTCGTTCTTCCGTCGTGAGGGACGCCCCTCCACCGACGCGATCCTGACCTGCCGCCTCATCGACCGGCCGCTGCGCCCGTCCTTCGTCGACGGTCTCCGTAACGAGATCCAGGTCGTCGTCACGGTCATGAGCCTCAACCCCCAGGATCTGTACGACGTCGTGGCCATCAACGCCGCTTCCGCGTCGACGCAGATCGCCGGCCTGCCGTTCTCCGGACCCGTCGGTGGCGTGCGCGTTGCACTCATCGTCTCGGACGAGAACAAGACCGGCCAGTGGGTTGCATTCCCGACGGTCGATCAGCTCGAGAACGCCGTCTTCGACATGGTCGTCGCCGGCCGCGTCGTTTCCGGTAGCGGTGACAACGCCGACGTCGCGATCATGATGGTCGAGGCCGAGGCCACCGACAACGTCATCGCGAAGATCGCCGACGGCGCTCAGGCACCGACCGAGGCCATTGTCGCCGAGGGCCTCGAGGCCGCCAAGCCGTTCATCGCACGCCTGTGCGCTGCACAGGCAGCACTTGCATCCAAGGCTGCAAAGCCCACGGGTGACTACCCGGTCTTCCCGGCGTACCAGGACGACGTTTTTGCTGCCGTCGAGGCTGCTGCGTCCGAAAAGCTCAATGCCGCACTGACAATCGCCGGCAAGCAGGAACGCGACGACAAGACCGACGAGGTCAAGGTCGAGGTTCTCGAGCAGGTTGCACCCAACTTCGAAGGCCGCGAGAAGGAACTGGGAGCAGCGTTCCGCTCGCTCACCAAGAAGCTGGTTCGCCAGCGCATCCTGCGCGATCAGTTCCGCATCGACGGCCGCGGCGTCACGGACATCCGTTCGCTGTCCGCCGAGGTCGCGATCATCCCGCGCGCACACGGCTCCGCACTGTTCGAGCGTGGCGAGACCCAGATCCTGGGTGTCACCACTCTCGACATGGTGAAGATGGCTCAGCAGGTCGACTCGCTCGGTCCCGAGACCACCAAGCGCTACATGCATCATTACAACTTCCCGCCGTACTCCACCGGTGAGACGGGCCGCGTCGGTTCGCCGAAGCGTCGCGAAATCGGTCACGGTGCACTCGCCGAGCGCGCTCTCATGCCGGTTCTGCCCAGCGTCGAAGAGTTCCCTTACGCGATTCGCCAGGTCTCCGAGGCGCTGAGCTCCAACGGTTCCACCTCGATGGGCTCGGTGTGCGCGTCCACGCTCGCACTGCTCAACGCCGGTGTGCCGCTTCGCGCTCCGGTTGCCGGTATCGCCATGGGTCTGGTTTCCGACCAGGTCGACGGCGAAACCCGCTACGTCGCGCTGACCGACATCCTCGGCGCCGAGGACGCCTTCGGCGACATGGACTTCAAGGTCGCAGGTACCAAGGACTTCGTCACGGCCCTGCAGCTGGACACGAAGCTCGACGGCATCCCGTCGCAGGTCCTCGCCGGTGCACTCTCGCAGGCGAAGGACGCACGGACCACGATCCTCGAGGTCATGGCGGAAGCCATCGACACCCCGGACGAGATGAGCCCGTTCGCTCCCCGCGTGACGGCCATCAAGGTCCCCGTCGACAAGATCGGTGAGGTCATCGGCCCCAAGGGCAAGATGATCAACTCCATCACCGAGCAGACCGGTGCCAACATCTCCATCGAAGACGACGGCACCGTGTTCGTCGGCGCCACCGATGGACCGTCTGCACAGGCCGCGATCGACATGATCAACGCCATTGCCAACCCGCAGCTCCCCAAGGTCGGCGAGCGGTTCCTGGGCACGGTCGTCAAGACCACCGCCTTCGGTGCCTTCGTTTCGCTCCTGCCGGGACGCGACGGACTGGTGCACATCTCGAAGCTGGGCAGCGGTAAGCGCATTGCCAAGGTCGAAGACGTGGTCAACGTCGGATCCAAGATCCGCGTCGAGATCGCCGACATCGATGCACGTGGCAAGATCTCGCTGATCCCGGTCGAAGAGGGCAACGACGAGGCTGCCGCTCCGGCCGCCGACGAGGCTGCTTCCGAGTAGATCTCACTTCGTACTCTGATGCGGCCCCGCGCGGATTTCCGTGCGGGGCCGCATCTGTACTGTCTGTAGACACAGAGCCTGTAGATACCTGATTGACCACTTGCACCGAGGACTGCTGAACCTTTTCATGGCAAAGACCACTCCCAACACCACGCGCAGCCGCAGCGCTGTGCTGAAATCGCCGATCGATGCGACTCCCGAATCCGGAGTACAGCGCACGGTCCTTCCCGGCGGCCTGCGCGTCGTCACCGAGTTCATTCCCGGTGTGCGTTCCGCCTCCGTCGGTGTGTGGGTCGGAGTCGGCTCGCGCGACGAGCAGCCGAGTGTGGCCGGTGCCGCGCATTTTCTCGAGCACCTGCTGTTCAAGTCGACGCCGTCACGGACGGCGTTGGACATCGCGCAGGTCATGGATGGTGTGGGCGGCGAACTCAATGCATTCACGTCGAAGGAACACACCTGTTTCTACGCGCACGTGATCGACGACGACCTTCCGATGGCGGTTGACCTTGTCGCCGACGTCGTGCTGCGAGGGCGTTGCAGAACCGCGGACGTCGACGTCGAGCGGCAAGTAGTGCTCGAAGAGATCGCGATGCGTGACGACGATCCGGAAGACTTGCTCGGCGACGCGTTCCTGACCGCGTTGTTCGGCGATCATCCTGTCGGCCGTCCGATCATCGGTAGCGTCGAATCGATCGAGTCGATGTCGCGCAATCAGTTGCATTCCTTCCATGTTCGGCGTTACACACCGCAGCGGATGGTGCTGGCCGTAGCGGGAAACGTCGACCACAAGCAGGTTGTGACGCTCGCTCGCCGTGCATTTGCCGGACATCTCGAGCGCGGGGTCAAGCCGGCGCCGCGGCGCGAAGGCACTCTGCGGTTGCGAACGATGCCTGAACTGAGCTTGACCCACCGCGACAGCGAGCAGGTCCACCTTGCGCTCGGGGTACGCGCGTTCGGCCGGCACGAGGGCCATCGCTGGGCGCTGTCGGTGCTCAACGCCGCAGTGGGCGGTGGGCTGAGTTCTCGTCTGTTCCAAGAGATTCGGGAGAAGCGCGGGCTTGCGTACTCCGTCTATTCGGGCGTCGACACCTTCGCGGACACCGGAGCGTTCTCCGTGTATGCAGGTTGCCAGCCGGAGAACCTCGGGGAGGTTGCCACGGTGATCCGCGAGGTACTCGCGAACGTGGCGACGGACGGAATCACCGATGCCGAGATCGCCCGCGCCAAGGGATCGCTGCGCGGCGGATTGGTTCTGGCACTGGAAGATTCAGGCTCACGCATGAACCGTATCGGTCGCAGTGAACTGAACTACGGCAACCATCGCAGTGTTGCGCAGACGCTCGCGACCATCGACGCAGTCACCTCCGAAGAGGTGCTCGAGGTGGCGCAGGTGCTCTTGACGAGGCCGTTTGCAGCCGCCGTCGTGGGTCCGTACAAGCGGGTTCGTGACCTCCCCGCGTCGGTACGCGGGATCGTGGGCAAGTAGTTCGAACTATCGAAATCGGGGTGTGCAGTTGAAGATCCGTGGTGCAGTGCTCGAAGAGATCGGCCGGAAGCGTCCCTTCGCAGAGTCGACTCCGATTTCGATTTCGGAACTCGACCTCGAATCCCCGGGCCCGGGTGAGATCCTGGTCAAGATCGAAGCTGCCGGGCTTTGTCACTCCGACCTCTCCGTGGTCGACGGGAATCGGGTACGACCCGTGCCGATGTTGTTGGGCCATGAGGCGGCAGGTCGAATCATCGAACTCGGCGACGGAGTTGATTCGTTGTCGGTGGGCACCCGCGTCGTGATGACTTTTCTTCCACGGTGCGGTGAATGTGCGGGATGCGCCACTGACGGCCGGATGCCTTGCACGGTGGGTAGCGCTGCCAACAACGACGGCAGTTTGCTCGGTGGCGCGCAACGACTGCGGCGCTCCGGCGAGAACGTCAAACATCATCTCGGTGTTTCGGGTTTCGCGACGCATGCTGTGGTCAACGCCAAGTCGGTTGTTCCCGTCGACGACGACATCCCGGCCGAAATTGCAGCCGTACTCGGTTGCGCGGTGTTGACCGGTGGGGGAGCGCTCCTCAACGCGGCGAAGCCTCGCCCGGCAGACACCGTGATGGTGGTCGGCTTGGGTGGCGTCGGGATGGCCGCAATCCTGACGGCGAGGGCACTCGGGGTCGAGAACGTCATCGGCGTCGACGCACTGGAGTCCAAGCTGGCTCAGGCACTGGAACTGGGCGCGACCGAGGTCTTCACACCGTCCGGCCTGTCCGAGAGTGGCGTTCGCGCAGACATCGTCGTCGAAGCTGCGGGAAATGCTCGGGCGTTCGAGACAGCCGTGGCTGCGACGGCAGCTGGCGGCACGACCGTCACGGTCGGGTTGCCTGCGCCTGACGCGCGCTCGTCGATCTCGCCGCTCGGGCTGGTGGCCGAAGCGCGGACCATCATCGGCAGCTACCTCGGATCCGCCGTCCCCGCCCGCGACATCCCGAT